>NZ_JASJOW010000003.1:0-641402 GCF_031427015.1 Sulfuricurvum sp.
TAATACTGCATCTTTCAGGTGTGGAAACGTAGGTCGCCGCCTGGCCTCAGATTTATACCTTCTTTACTAATACAAATCCCCTTTTTTAACTAAAATAACAACCTTTTACAACTACTCAAAATTAACCCCTTAGCATTGTTACTGTATACTTCCATTTATGAAACCAACACTTTATTTTCTCAGATCTTCTGAACAAAAAATACTTACCGATATGCTCCATTATGCGATGCGCTTAGACGACGTCAATAAATCACTCTCTGATATTCCTAAACTGACTATCTACAGCGAATTTTATGGCTATACCAGTAAAGACTTAGGTTTGTATGCTCTTGTTGATAATCAACTCGCAGGTGCCGTATGGATACGCCGTTTAAATGCTGATCACGGCTCAAACGGCTACATTGATGAGAATACCCCTATTTTGAATATTGCAGTACTTCCTGAGTTTCGAGGGAATGGGATAGGTTCTCTGATGATTGAACAGTTGTTTATAGAAGCAGGTGCTCTCTATGATCAAATTAGTCTCAGTGTTGTAGATGATTCACCCGCAGTTCATTTTTATGAGCGTCAGGGGTTTGTACGTCACGATAACGGCACAGCTGAACAAAGTTTTGTTGATGGCAAGAGTGTTATTACATTGATCAAAAAACTTCAAAAAGCGGAAATTGTACGCCCATCTGATGGATATGATCCAAGACGCTGGATGGATTAATTATACAAATAAAAATAGGTAAATGGAACATCCCATAAGTGAAGTAAGGGTTAATGCTCCAAATATCCATTTACCTATTTTTCGGTGCTTAGTGCTGTTTTCAATAGTACCGTTTTGATACGATTTATAGGTAGAAATAATCAAATAGATCCATCCTCCCACAGCCATGAGTGCAATCAAAATATGAATGACGAGAAATAGAAGAAGGAAATCATACGATAGTGGGCTTTGTTTCGCGTATTCTACAAATCCTCCGCTAAGCCGTACACCGATTTCAAAAATAAGTACCATCCCGATAGTCATAGCTAGTATAAAAAACTGACTTTGATAGTGGAGCTTGATGTTGTTTCGGATGGCTTGGTAAATGGAAAATCCTAATAAAAATGGAAGTATTGCAAAGTAAAGGGTAACAATATCCATGTACATTAGCGCTCTAGTACCCAAAATACCCGGTTCAAAAAACATTATCGCCCTTCGTGTTTATATGCGACATTATAGCAAGTGGAGGAGTGATTGTCATAAAGGGAAAGTAGAAAAGGGAGAAACAGTATGTCGGCAAAAAATGCCGACATGCGCTACTTAATTTTCGAAAGGAGCACCAGCGATCACTTTACGTGATACAGTGTATGGAATCAACGCAGCTGCGCGTGATTGTTTGATAGCGATTGTTACCATATCTTGGTGACGTTTGCAGTTTCCTGTCAAACGACGTGGCATGATTTTGTAACGCTCAGAGAGTGAATATTTCAATGAAGCTACATCTTTGTAGTCAATGAAATCAACTTTTTGTTCGCAGTATTTGCAATAACGTTTTTTGTATTTTCTTTTTTCTGACATGGTTCTATCCTTGTGCTTATTCTAAAACGGAATTTCGTCTTCGTTTATATCAATCTCTGGGAGATTGTTTTCCGGCATTCTTGCCGGTGCGGGTTTAGAATACGACGGTGGCGGTGTATAAGCTTTTTGAGCAGGAGCTTCATAGCCCCCGCCGTAATTGCTTCCGCCATCGCTATCTTCGTTATAACCGCCCTGAGAACCACCCTCACCACGTGAATCGAGCATTTGCATCGTTTCGACGATAACGGAGTGTTTAGAGCGCTTTTGGCCACTGGTTTGGTCAACCCATTGTTCAAAACTAAGTCGTCCTTCTACAAGGATTTTAGAACCCTTGCGAAGGTATTGGTTGGCTACTTCACCCGAGCGGCCGAAAAAAGTAATGTCGACAAAACATGTCTCCTCTTTTTTCTCGCCGTTTACCGTAAATTTACGGCTGGTTGCAATAGCGGTTTTGGCAATTGCCGAACCGTTTTGTGAATATCGAAGTTCGATATCTCGGGTAAGATTTCCAACCAAAATGACTTTGTTATACATAGGTTTTCCTTGTAATGACTTAAGAAGCTACTTCTTCTTTTTTCTCAGCAACAGCAGCAGTCGGAGCAGGTTTTTTGGTTTTTTCAACCATACCGTTCCAAGCTGCAATTTCACGTTTACTATCGTATTTCATTGTTACGAAACGCAAAATTTCTTCGTTGATACGAAAACGACGTTCAATTTCAGCAATCGCAGCAGGTGCAGATTTGTAATACATAACGTAGAAATAACCGCGAGCGTTTTTCTCGATCGGGTAAGCTAATTTTTTCATTCCCATTGCGTCGCGAGCAACGATCTCACCGCCGTTTGCAGTGATCACTTCTTCAACGAGAGCGATGGTGTTTTTAATCTCTTCTTCTGTAAGAGTAGGTTTTACGATTACTAAGTTTTCGTAATGTCTCATAGCGTATGTCTCCTTATGGTGTTCGCCCCTTATGGTTGTTATACAGCACGACAGTCGTGTTGCAAAGAGCAAGGAACGCGCGGATTATACTAAAAATCCGCTTAATTTAAGTTTTGGTTATAGTATAGACTGGAGTTTAAGAAGTGCGGAAAGAAGTAATGATTCTTGATCGGGACTTCCTGTTGATTTCATCTTTAGCTCGGTATCGAGGAGGAGATTTATCCCCCGTTTATACCCCTCTGGGGATATTTTGATCGAGAGGGCGGCACGCTCTTTTTCGACAAATCCCGGAAGTTTGTACCCCAGTACCAGAGCCGAATCGGCGACACCGTGAATTTTGATGGCGCTGTTAAAAAGATACAACTGTGTCAAAAATCCGCTGATAGCGGTGAGGAGCTGGATCTCGTTTTCTCCCGATTCGAGGAGGTGGCGCAGCGAGGGGAGGAACTCTTTTTTCTCGATAACACGAGCGATGAAATGGTCGAGTTTGATTTCACTGAGACCGAAGACGTGCTCGTCGATCTCTTTCATCCCGATCGGTTTTCCTAAGATGGAGAGTTTGGAGAGTTCGTTGCAGGCGAGGGCGAGGTCGTTGTTGTGGATGTCGAGGAGGTGAAATGCCGCTTGATTATCGAGTTGAACCCCTGCGTTTTGCGCTTCTTGCATCACGATGGCGCGTGCTTCGGCGGCAAAGGGGTGAAAGAAACGAACGGAACCCGTATGAGAGCCTTTGAACGCGGTATCGGCTCCTTTGACATCCTCACCGTAGTAACAGTAGATAAAGGTGTTATCACTGTTTTTCCCGACGAGTTCGACGAGGGTGTCGAGTTCGGCTTTGGGGAGCTTTTTTTCGTGTTTGACGATAAGGAGGTTTTGATCACCGAAAAGTGAGCCTTGGGAGAGGTGGGCTTTGGCGGTGTTAAAATCGTATTCGTCATGATAGAGGCTTAGAACTGATGCTCCCTCGATTTGGGAAAGTCGGTGGGCGTAGCGGTCGATCAGAAAATGGCTCTCGCCGAAGAGTGCCATTGCTCGTGGTGCTGAATTATTTTGGAGGTGACGGTCTAGCTCTTGTCTATTCATCCGTTTCCTTCTCTATCCGACTCACAAACGAGGCGGTAATTTTGGCGGTGGCGAGGTTGGCGGTTTCGATTTTGACGATGATGTCATCGAAGAGCATCAGACCAAATTGTGAGGAAATCTGTACTTTTGCCCCCGTGATGGTGTCGTGAATTTCGGCGATGAACGGCTCTTCGGCGCGCATGATACGGGCTTTGAACTCTTGTCCGATCACGGTGGCCGCCCAGCGGGCGAATTTGCGCTCTTGGAATCGGATCTCGATGTCGCTCGCTTCGCGCTCTTTTTCACTGATCGAGGTACAAAGAGACTCGATGTTGCGCAATACATACGATCCCTCTTCGGTATCTCCTGCGGCAATCGCTTTGAGGAGGCGGTGGACGATCAGATCGCTGTAACGGCGGATCGGAGAGGTAAAGTGGGTGTAGCGATCGAACCCGAGACCAAAGTGCCCCATATTGTACGGCGCGTAGCGTGCTTGCATCTGAGCGCGGATGATGAGGGTATCGACCTCGCTGATGAGATCGCGTCGCTCCGCTTCGGCTTGGATCGCCATGATCGTCTCTTTGATCGAACCTTGGGACTCGACGAAAATGCCGATACTCGCCAACTCGGTGTAGAGGCTTTGGAGCTTCATCGGGCTAGGGGATTCGTGGATACGAAACACTCCACGCTCGTACAATGATGCCGCCGCTTTGTTGGCGAGGAGCATACAATCTTCGATCAGAGCGTGCGACGGGGTCTCAACGGCAAATTCGGTGGAGACGATATTTTGCTCCTCGTCAATCCGCATTTCTAACTCGCTGGAGCGGAAGTTGTACCCTTTTTTCATCCGTTCTTCACGGAGTTTATAGGTTAGCTCGTTGAGTAGAGGGATGTAGGCTAAAACCTTGGTCTCTTTTTCGGTTTTGGCTTCGAGATTTCCTTCAAAAAAGGCATCGATCTCTTCATAGCTGAAGCGTCGGTGAGAGTGGATGATCGATTCATACAAGGTATGGGAATCCATCTCATAGGTTACGGGGTCAATGTGCATCTCAAACGTATAGGCGAGGCGATCAACGAGAGGCTGGAGCGAGCAGAGGGTTTCGCTCAGTTCACGCGGGAGCATCGGGATGGAGCGATGCGGAAGATAGATGGAGAAACTGCGGTAAATCGCTTCGGCATCGATCGCACCGAACGGGTGGACGTATTCGCTCACATCGGCGATGGCGACGTAGAGGGTGGAGGTTTCGGGGATGTAGCAGATCGCGTCATCGAAATCTTTGGCAGTGACGGGGTCGATGGTGCAAAACGGTAAATGGCGCAGATCACGGCGGTGGGGATAGAGCGAGGCATCGACCTCTTTGGGAAATTCGCGTGCCATGGCTAACACGTCATCTTCAAACGCATCGTGTTTGTTGTAGAGGGCGAGGACGATTTTCTCATCCACTTTAGGATCACTTAGGTTGCCCAGATAGGCGGCTATGGTTCCGCTTTGGTTGTTGATTTGATAGAGCGATCCCTCGGCTGTTTCGGGTAAATCGCTCAGAGCAAATCCTGCGGGATGATCGGTGCGGATGTCTTGGAGGCTCAAATAGCCGTTTTTCATCGTGACGACGGCGACGCTGAACGTTTCGCTTCGCCCTGCGATGACGACGACTTTTGCCTGTGGACCGCCCCGTTTTCCGAGTAAGCGTTGGGCAATGACTAAATCGCCGCTTTTCGCCCCCATAAGGTTATTGGTTTCGATAAAGTGGTCTCGGATACTCTCTCCCAATGTCTGAAGATATGCACCGCTCTCAGAAGCCAAAGAGACGATACCGGCGCGGTATTGAGACGCGAGCTGATATTTGTTCTCTTCATGCGTTAGAAGTTTTCGTGTAAGCCACTCATTAATGTGCTCACGTTCTTCGGGTGCAATATCTTGGTCATACAGACCGTGGGTAAGACGAATTAGGAGTGATTTCATAGAGTTATTATAGTCAATAAATACTTCTATGATAGAATAACTCCTCTAATTTTACAAAGGAACATACTAATGACACATGAAGCGATTTTAAACCAACTCGGATATGCCCCGAATGAAGCATTAAGCCTCCAACTCAGTCGAATCGAAGAGAATACTGAGGGGTATGAGAAAATTATCAAACATATTTTGGATTTGCACGAAGCGTTGAAAACGGATGAATCGTATGTGGCGATGTCGAACAGTAACGACTACTTTAAAATCAAGATCGATGCGACAAGTGAGATCAGCTCAAGTGACGCAATGGAAAAAATCAACCATTTCGCGGATAAATACAAAGTAAGTCTCCAAAAAGTAGACGGAAAACCGACCTACTATATCCTCGGATTTGCGGCGTAAATTTGTGTAATAGAACACCTATTGAGGTGTTCTATATCTTCAAAATAAGTTAACATTTAACACTTGACCCGTATGTTGCGTGTGTTAGATTGGTTTCCACTGAATAGTTAAGCAAGCAATTTTACTCGTTCCAAAATAAATTCAGCAACTTGTTTAGATTCAAAGATATTTGCATCTATGTAGCCGTCAATAGAAAATAAGCCCTCTATTAGTGTATTATCAAATCTAACAAACATAATTTGCTCGTCACCTTTTGATTTAATTATATCTCTTACAGCTCTCCATTCAAGTCCGCACCACTCTTTTTGTGCATATTCTTTCGAAAGGAAAACAACAATTAGCTTGGCATTGTTTCTATAAATGTTTTGTAGTAGTGTATCAACATTTGGACGAGCAAGTTGTGACTGATAGTCGAAGTCATAAAATAAACGATCATTATCTAGATTTTCTCGCAATATATTTGCTACTTCAGATACATAATCCCTTTTTTCTCCGGGGAAAGATAAAGCTACATCAAATTTTATATTTTCTACTTTTGATAAAGATTTATCTATTTTTTGAATAGTTGGTTCAATTAGTAGTTGCTCTAAAGCAAGTAATGATAATGCAAAAGGATCAATATCTATAACTCTAATTCCTTCTTTTTTGTGTGAGGTCATAGACAAATAATACAAAAGGTAATTTAGCCAAACAGCCAATGCATTACTATTTGTACTAACTATGGTTTTAGAAACTCCATCCGCTTCACTTTCTCGTATTTCATTAACAACTTTTGAATTAATAATTTCAGCTTCTCTTTTACTGAAAAGATGAGAGGCTCTTCTTGCCATTTTTAAAAATAAGTCACATGTATCGCCTTCAATTAAGCCGAACGCAGAGATTTGGGCACCACGGATTCCCCATTGAGGATTACTTTCTTTCAAATTTTCTATAAAATCTTCTGATGTGTGCTCTTCATTGATTTTTCCATAATATTGCCAAAGATTAATTGCATGATTAGGACTTTTAAATTTCATGTTACTAGTAGTAGATTGTGTTATCGTATAGGTACTAAATGTAATATCGTGAAATTTCTTTGCTTCAAAGTCAAAAGCATCAATTAGTCTTTTTATTTCGGTACTTTTTTTTCTTAGTGACATTTTTCTCTTTTCAGCTTTAGTTTAATGTGAGCAATCAAAAAGCCGTCCACGGGTTACATATTTTCAAACATTTTACACCGTTTTTCTTAAAATCATTTCTGTATACCGCTTCCTCTGCATATGAATATAGTGGGTCAAAATTTACCGATAGAGCGGTACGATATTCTTAGAAAAACATAGAAAAGCGAAACGGCTAATTATATGATCCCGTTCGCTATGAGCCAGTCGAAGGGTATGTAGTTCATGGTTCGACAGGCTCACCACGAACGGAAAAGTAGGTTATGCAAGAAGTCTATTTTATATCTATTGACACGAGCTATAGTTTGGTATATACTTGTAGTATATATCTTACGGAAAGGATCTGAGATGACAGTTATGGCAAAAGTGTTTCAAAATGGTCGTTCACAGGCTATTCGTATCCCAAAAGAGTTCCGCGTCGATACGAATGAAGTGTGCATTGATAAAATAGGCGATACACTGATTATTAAACCGAAAATAGAAAAAAAGTGGGACATATTTTTTGATGCTTTAGAGGATATTGATACTGAGGGATTTCTTGAGGATCGAGAGCAACTGCCTCTTCAAACGAGAGAGATATTTTAATGCTCTATATGCTCGATACCAACATTTGCAGCTATATTATCCGCAATAAGCCCCAGAATATCAAAGAAAAACTCAAATCCGTGGAAAAAGATCATACGATAGCTCTTTCGACTGTTGTCGTGTCTGAACTGATCTATGGCGCAAAGAAAAAGGGGGCTGAAAAGCTCTTTGATCTCGTCCTTTCCTTTATTGAGAATTTTCAGATCATGGATTTTGATAAAAACAGTGCATTGTCCTATGCTACTATACGGGTCGAGTTGGAAACTACCGGAAATATTATCGGTTCAAATGATCTGTTCATTGCCGCCCATGCCAAAGGGTGCGATGCGATATTGGTCACTAATAACACCAAAGAGTTTGAACGGGTTGAGGGGTTACGGTTGGAGAATTGGGTAAGTAACTGATTTTTTAATGAATAAGGCTTGAGAAGATGGATAAATTAGCTTCACAATCGAGTTGAATTTATACGTGCTTTTGGCACAAAAGAAGGGGGCTTTTGCCGCGATCAAAGTGCTAGCACTAAAATCTCAGCTAAAACCTCTTTCGTATACGTATCAGCAATTCCGAAATGTTTTGCATTTTCATAAGCGTTTTCAACGATTGTCCCTATTTCCGACTCATGGATACCACATTGTGACAGACGGATAGGGGTTCCGATCTTCTCAAACCAACTTTCCAATGTGTTGATCCCCTCCATAGCAGATGATTTAGCGAAAATAGTGTTGGCAAAACGGATAAACTGCTTTTCGTTGTGCGATACGTACCATTTCATCCACGCGGGCATTATGACGGAGAGTCCTGCACCGTGTGCGACGTTATAGAGTGCGGAGAGAGAGTGTTCAATCATGTGGTTAGGATAGCTATATCCCTCAACACCCAGATAGGTCGTGCCGTTGAGCGCTTGTGTCGCCGCCCATGCAAACTCGGAACGGGCGTTGTAATCATCAGGATCAGCCAACAGGATTTCGGTCGTTTTGATCACGGTATTGATATTGGCTTCGATGTAGGCGGCGATAATATCGGGATGATATGAAGCGGTGAAATATCCCTCGATCGAGTGCGCAATAACATCCGCCGCCGAATAAACCAGATACTCTTTGGAAACCGACTTTTGAAGTTCGGGATTGATGATTGATACTTTCGGATAGACGTGCGGTGAGGCGATAAAGAGCTTTTGTTGGGTTGTTTCGTTGGTTACAACAGCCGTTGAGTTCATCTCGCTTCCGGTTGCCGCGAGGGTAATGATGTCGAAAATAGGGAGCGCTTTTTCAATTTGGCTTTTAAACGTAAAAAAATCCCATACATCCCCCGCATAGAGTGCTCCTGCCGCGATGGCTTTGGAACTGTCCAGTACCGAACCGCCCCCGACACTGAGGATGGCTTCAACGCTGTGCGCTTTTGCAGATGCGATCCCCTCATAAACTTTTGAGAGGAGGGGGTTGCTGACAATTCCGCCGAGTTCGACGTATTCGATTCCGTTTTCTAAAAGGCTTGCCGTTACCGTGTCGAACAGCCCCTCTTTTTTGATCCGTTCGCTACCGTAAACAAGAAGGACTTTGTTTATCCCCTCCGCGGCAATGTGCTCTCCGATTTGTTTCTCTTTATCGTTGCCAAATTCGATTTTTGTTGGATTGTGAAAGGTAAAATTAACCATATTTGTATTCTCCTATTTTAGATTTTTTGTAAAAAATGATGCGAGCTTGTCAAAAGGAATTTTGTCGATTTTATCGTATAAATCTACATGATACGTATTCGGGATAATCATAAGCTCCTTCGGTTCGTTTGCCGCTTTATAGGCATCCTCGCTAAAATAACGAGAGTGCGCGTTTTCACCTGCGATAATCAAAACCGGACGCGGCGATATTTCTTTGATGTAGGTTAGTAATGGCATATTCATAAATGAGAATGCATTGGTTGCCGTCCATGCACCGTTTGAGTTAAGTGAACGAGGATGAAAACCTCGCGGAGTGCGGTAGTAATTGAAATAATCCACAACAAATTGAGGTTCGTTTCCTTGGAGTTTTTCCGGCAAAATGCGAGAGCCTAGCGTAGGGCTTCCTTTTTTGGCATCTTCGGTGCGTTGCAGGCTCATTTTCTCCAATATCTGTGTCCGCTCTTCAAGGGGGAGTTTGTCATAGTACCCTTTTGCCATAACTCTCGACATATCGTACATACTGGCAACCGCAACCGCTTTAATACGTTTGTCCACCGCAGTAGCGTTTAGTCCCATCCCTCCGAAACCGCATACACCGATAATACCGATCCGATTTTGGTCTATAAAGTGTTGAATGCTCAAGTAATCCACCGCCGCACTAAAATCTTCCGTATTGATTTCCGGTGAAGCTATGTTTCGTGGTTCACCGCCACTTTCACCGATGTACGAGGGATCAAACGCTATCGCTACAAATCCTCTCTCCGCCATCGTTTGTGCATACAATCCCGAAGATTGTTCTTTGACCGCACCAAACGGGCCGCTTATAGCGAGTGCTGGCAAAGGCTTATTTGCCCGATTCTTCGGTAAATACAAATCTCCAAGCAATGTGATCCCGTAACGATTTTTGAACGTTACTTTTTTATGATCGACTTTATCACTTTTAGGGAAAACTTTATCCCATTTTGTTGTCATACTGGGTGTTTTGTTGCTCGATGCAAAAACATTTGAACCGCTAGCCAATGCCAATCCAATACCTGCCAAGGCCCCGGTTTTCATAAATACTCTTCTTGATGGATCTTTTGAGGGGTGCATTTTATGCCTCCTTGTCTATATTTTCTGAGGTCATTATAAATGGATTGTGTAATCATCACTAGCACATTCGTTGCTGCTTCTTGCCTAATTCTACAAATAGAGATAAAATAGCAAAAAAAGGGGGAGAAATGAATCCGGAATCGTTGAACCATAGCCATCAAGAACTGAAACGCCATATCTCCTCCCGATACGACGGTGAGAGCTACATTCAAACTAACATGAAGCCGTTAAGTTTTTTTGTTCATACCGAGCCGACGGATATGCTATCGATCCTTTATGAACCTTCATTGTGCGTGATCGTCCAAGGCTCAAAAGCGGTTGGTGTCGATAATGATCTTTTCAGCTATGATCCTGATACCTATCTCCTTGCTTCGGTGCATACTCCGGCACGTATTTGCATTACGGAGGCATCGAGTGAACGTCCCTATATGGGGCTGACGATTACTTTTTCGATGGAGCAGATTTTCGATGTCCTGAAAGAGATTGATCAAACGGAGAAACGGCTTGTGCGGACAGAACGGAGACTCTATTTCGGTACGATGGAAGATAAATTGCTCAATCCTATTCTAAGACTGGTTCGGTTACTGGATACACCCGAAGACATTGCGGTACTTTCGCCTTTGATTATCAAAGAGATTTTGTATTTGATCATGCGCACTGAGGGGGGAGATTTTATACGGCAGTATGTTATGGATGGCAGTTCGGCGCAACAAGTCGTTAAAGCGATTGCCCACATAAAAGAAAATTTTTCTGAAATGCTAAATATTTCAGAGCTTGCTAAATCAATCGGAATGAGCGAATCGTCACTCTATTCGAGTTTTAAGAAGATTACGGCTCTGAGCCCTTTGCAATTTCAAAAAACGCTACGATTGCAGGAAGCCCGCCGTAGATTGATGATATGGGATAGGGAAGTTTCTCAGATTGCTTTTGAGGTAGGCTACGAAAGCCCATCCCAGTTTAGCAGGGAGTACTCGCGAATGTACGGAATTTCCCCGAAAGCCGATGCAAAGCGTATGCGCATCGTGACACACAATAAAGGATGATTGAATTTCATGATATATTCTTTATTTATTGATCATATTAAGGGCAAAATTTGGAGCAATGCGGCTCATCATTTTAAGCGCATTACTCTGTCCAGGCCTGATCTCTAGCGTACCGCTACCCATTTTTTTGATTGCTATTTTGGCGAGTTGAGACACAGGCATAACTACCATCTTATCTTTTTCGCTTTGTTCAAACTCGTCTAATAAAGGCGTTTCAGTAATTGCAGGCATTAATTCAATAACTTTTACATGGCTATTTTTTAGCTGAATACGCAATGATTTTGTAAACGAATGCAATGCCGCCTTGGTGGCAGAATATACAGGAATACTGGAAAACGGTACAAACGCCAACGCAGAACTGACATTAACGATGGCGGCAGTTTTTTGTCGCTTTAAAAGGGGTAAAAACTGGTTGCACATATAGATAACACCGCTGAGATTGGTGTTGATCTCTTGGGTCAGATGGATGAAATCGTTTTCATCATGCATATTGATTTTTTTCGAAATACCCGCATTGTTAATCAGGATATTTAGATGAGGAAATGACTTTGAAACCATCTCATACAGTGCCGTTATCTCCTGCGGATCGGCAACATCGCTTTTAAAGATATGAATGTTTTTTAACTCTTTTTTTACTTTTTCTAGTTTTTCACTATTACGTCCCGTAATAATGACAGTATTTTTTTCACAAAGTTGTCGTGCTAGTTCATAGCCGATACCGCTTGTGCCGCCTGTGATGAGAATCGTATTGTTTGTCATATGCATAGTAGTTCCTTTAATCTTGGACTTTGAAAGCGGTCAATAATGCGTCTGACATAACTAAATAGGATGTCATATACGACAGCTCAAATATTGCTTTATCGGACATATTTAGAGCTCTTAATTCGTCAATATCAGTGCTGTTTACTGCCGTCGGTTTATTGGCAACTTTCAGAGCGAAGAGCAAAAGCGCTTTATATTTTTCATCCAAAGGGGCGGTTGATGGGTCTTTTACCATTGTGATGAGTTCATCGTGTGTCATACCGAAATTGTTGATAAGCATTCCGGCGTTAAATCCTAAACAGTACTCACACTCTTTGGCTTCAGAGACCAAATAACGCAAAACCGTTTCAAACTTTTGTGTTTCCATATCTTTCGCAAAACTTGTTTTAATCCCTTCCCAATGGTGTTGTAACCCATCAGGTAATAAACTCCACATTTTCAAGCCCGCAGGAACAGCACCAAACATTCCTTTAATCTCATCATACGTTGCTTTGACTACACCTGTAGCATCATTTTCTTCTACAATATTCAATAAACACATTGGGTATCCTTTTATTATTAGACTAATCAGTACAAAAATGTACACCTCAAATTTACGCGAGCACTTTCATTGTCATATTAATGTACTAATCAGTACAAAAATAGTGAAATAAAAAGAGCACCTCAAAAACCCATTTTTTGGATTTTAGAGCTACTCTAATAACTCTCTTAAATTTTCTCTCAAATCATCGATCAACTCTTGCGAGGCTCCTGCTTGGATTGTGACGACCATTCCGTTCAAAGCATTTATATATCTTCCCGCAATAATCTTTGCCTCTTTTTGTTGAGATATTTCTCCCCTCTCTTGCGCTTCTTTGACAAATCGCTCACACTCTTCAAGTAAGAAATGAAGACCAACCCCTATCTGATGACTCAGAGCACTGTGACGGTTATAGCACTCTTTACCGGAGTTCATAAGCAAACACCCTTTTATCTTTCCGGTCTCTTTGAGTTCGTTAATCATCCCCTCGCTCAGTGCTAAAAGTGCCGCTTTAGGTCCAACTTCATTTTTAAGGGTTTCAAAATAGGTTAACAGTGTTTTTCCATAAAGATCCAAGCAACGAGAAAAAAGATCCTCTTTGTTTTTAAAAGTGTGGTAAAAACTACTTTTTTTGATTCCCATCGTTATGAGAAGCTCATCGAGACTGGAGTTTTCATACCCATGTTCCCAAAAATAGTTCATAGCTAGTGCTAATACTTCATCTTCATCAAATGATTTCGGTCTGCCTACTGTTGTTCTCATGATGTAATTGTAGACTAGTTAGTACATAATGTCAAGTGCTATGTTATAAATCATCTTGGAGTTTCTAGGATATTATTCGATATGCGTATGAATAAGGATGATTGAATGAGCCAAAACGAACCCATGACCCCGCGAGGGTATGATGAACTTTTACGGGAGTTTAAATACCTCAAAGATGTCGAAAAACCTCGTGTCAATGTTGAAAAACAGCGTGCGGCAGAGCTTGGGGATCGAAGCGAAAATGCCGAATATCATGCGGCGAAGGAGAAACTTCGCCATATAGATAAACGCCTTTTTTATCTCAACTCGATGATTCAAAAAGCTCAAATGATCGATCCCTCATTACTCGATCACTCCCGCGCCCATTTCGGTGCTACGATCACGATACTGGATGTGAACACGGATGAGGAATTTTCCTATAGTATTTGCGGAACGTTAGAAAGTGAGCCTGAAAACGGATTGATTTCCGTTCATTCACCGCTCGCACGTGCAATGCTGGGGAAAGAGGAGGGGGATGAGTTTAGTGTTCATCTCCCCAGCGGAAAAAAGAGCTACGAAGTGAGTGCAATTACCTATATTGATATCTTTTCCCTCAAAAAAAATATCCGCAGTGAAAAAGATTTCGGGTTTAAATAACACTGCTTTAAGATGGATGAATATTCCCCTTTGATATAATCGCGTTACTATTACTATTTTAAGGAATTTGCCGTGAGCACTCCCCTTCCAGATATCGAAAAAGTTCTAAAACAGCATAAACTTTCACTCGGAGATTATGATCACATCAAAAAAATCCTCGGACGTGAACCAAATCTCGTTGAAATCGGAATTTTTTCGGCAATGTGGAGTGAGCACTGTAGTTACAAATCCTCTAAAAAACATTTGAGTGGGTTCCCGACGAAAGCACCATGGGTTATCCAAGGGCCGGGTGAAAATGCGGGGGTTATCGATATCGGCGGCGGATATGCGGCAGTTTTCAAAATGGAGAGCCATAACCATCCGAGTTTTATCGAACCGTATCAAGGGGCGGCGACGGGAGTCGGCGGGATCATGCGTGACGTATTCACCATGGGAGCGCGTCCTATCGCCAACCTCAATGCACTCCGCTTCGGAAATGTATTAAACAAAGACGACATCAGTGCTCATCAGCGCTATTTGGTGCGCGGTGTCGTATCGGGTATCGGCGGATACGGTAACTGTATGGGGGTTCCGACGATCGGCGGTGAGACGAGTTTCGATGAGTGTTATAACGGAAATATTCTTGTTAATGCGTTTACTCTCGGACTCGCTAAAAGCGATGAGATTTTCTACGGAAAAGCGGAGGGGATCGGCAATCCGGTTATCTATGTCGGATCTAAAACAGGGCGCGACGGTCTCGGCGGTGCGGTGATGAGTTCGGATAGCTTTACCGAAGCGTCCAAAGGGCTTCGTCCTACGGTACAAGTAGGTGACCCGTTTACCGAAAAACTCCTTCTCGAAGCGTGTTTAGAACTTTTCAAAACCGATTATGTCGTCGGGATTCAGGATATGGGAGCGGCAGGACTAACGTCGAGCTCATTCGAGATGGCAGGACGCTCAGGCAGCGGAATGATTATGCACCTCGATAAAGTTCCTGCTCGCGAAGAGGGGATGATGCCCTATGAGTTTATGCTCTCCGAATCGCAAGAGCGTATGCTTATTTGTGCGCGTAAAGGGACAGAACAAGCGATTATCGATATTTTCGAAAAATGGGATCTTGATTGTGCGGTTATCGGTGAAGTAACGGCGACGGGGAATATGGAGCTTTTCTGGCACGGTGAAAAATGTGCGGAAGTTCCTGTCGATCCTGTAAGCGAAGAGGCTCCGATCTTGGATCGCCCTATGTCACGACCTTCGTACCTCGATGACATCGCAAAAGTTTCTTTGAACGATTTTGATGCGGTAGAAAATCAAGCGGCATTTGAAAAATTGATTAGCTCAATGGAAGTGGTCGATAAGCATTGGATTTATCAGCAATACGATTCAATGGTACAAACCAATACGGTCAAAAAAGGGGGTGAACTCGATGCTTCTGTTATCCGTATCAAAGAAAACGGCGTAGCCTTGGCGATGAGTGCCGACTGTAACGTTCGTTACTGCTACATCGATCCGAAAGCGGGAGCGGCGGCGGCGGTTATCGAGAGCGGTCGTAACGTCGCGATGAGCGGTGCAACCCCGAAAGCGATCACCGACTGTCTCAACTACGGAAACCCTGAGAATCCTGAAGTAATGTGGCAGTTCGGCCAAGGGTGTTTGGGGATTAAAGAGGCGTGTGCCGAATTGAACACACCGGTTATCGGTGGGAATGTATCGCTTTATAATGAAACCAACGGTAAATCGGTATTCCCAACCCCATCGATCGCGATGGTAGGGGTGAATGAAGATCAAAATAAAGTATTGATGTCTGCGTTCCAAAAAGAGGGAAATGCATTGTACCTTGTCGGTGAAAGCCGCTCGGAATTCGGCGGATCACTCTACATGAAAGAGCTTTACAACGTCGTAGCGGGAACTATTCCTGCTATCGATTACGATAAAGAGCGTGCATTATGGAACCTCGTTATTGAAGCGAATAAAAAAGGGCTTCTCTCAGCGGCAAAAGATTGTAGCTCGGGCGGTGTTGCGATAGCATTGGCAAAAATGGCGTGTGTAAGTGATAAAGGGGTACAAGCGACAATTTCTGTAACCGATTCTCGTGATATTTTTGCTGAGAGTATGTCTCGCGCCATTATCGAAGTCGCACCTGAAAACTGCGCTGCATTTGAAGCAATGGTTGGTGCGTTAGCATGTATGAAAATCGGTAGCGTAGGTGGAAAAGAGTTTGCGGTAAATGATGTGAAAATGGATCTTGCCGAGATGCAAAATGTCTATTACGGTACGTTCCAAAAAGTGATCGAGGGGGATCTTTAAGATCTTTTTTGAACGCCAACGGAGCAAAAGCCCCGCTTGGCTACGCTAACGCTGAGTTCTCTTCAGCAGAGAGCTCACGCGCAGTATTCCGCGCTATTTTTCTCCATTAAGATTTTGTTACTCTTTTAATCTCTCAATTTTTGCGCCCAATGCGCGTAATTTTCCTTCTAAGTCTTCATATCCGCGATCGAGATGGTAGATACGGTGGACATTCGTGGTTCCCTCTGCTGCCATAGCGGCAAGTACGAGTGCGCTTGAAGCACGTAGATCAGTTGCCATGACATCGGCACCTGCAAGGCTGCACGGCCCGATTACGGTGGCGGTATGACCGCTGAGTTTGATCTCGGCACCCAAACGTTGTAATTCACTGACGTGCATAAAGCGGTTTTCGAATAAGCGCTCTTCGATGGTGCTGGCTCCCTTGGCAATCGTAGCAAGAGCCAAGAATTGTGCCTGCATATCGGTTGGGAATGCCGGATACTCTTGGGTGATAATATCGACATGTTTGAGCTCGGTTGCGGGATGAATCGTCATCGTATTATCAGTGCATTCGACGCGGCATCCCATCTGCTCTAATTTTGCCGTAACGGCATCGAGGTGATCGGGACGTACGCGCTCTAGTGTAATGGTAGAATTGGTGATAGCACCGGCACAGAGATAGGTTCCTGCTTCGATACGATCAGGGATAACTTCAAAATCAACCATATCGATGGTTTTTCCGCCCGTTCCGATGATAGTAAGTTCTGATGTACCGATTCCGGTAATATCAATACCGCTATCGCGAAGGATTTCGCACAGTTGTACCACTTCAGGCTCTTTTGCGCAGTTGACGAGAACGGTTTTACCGTGAGCCAGTGCTGCCGCCATAACGATGTTAGCGGTTCCGGTAACGGTGATTTTATCGAAGATGATATGGGCACCTTTGAGACCTTCCGGTGCTACCGCGTGGACGTATCCGGCATGGATGGTAATCTGTGCACCCATTTGCTCTAGTGCTTTAAGATGAAGGTCGATTGGGCGCTGACCGATAGCGCATCCGCCAGGAAGAGAGACTTCACAATGTCCAAAACGGGCAAGGAGCGGTCCAAGGACGAGAATAGAGGCGCGCATCGTTTTAACGATATCGTAGTTTGCCATCGTATGACTGACGGTAGAGGTATCAACATTGAGAGTGTGGTTTTCCAATGAGCAGCTTGCTCCAAGGTTTTGGAGAAGTTTTAGCAGGGTTTTGATATCGGCAACTTCAGGCATGTTGGTGACTTTTAGCGGATTATGAGCTAAGAGTGCCAAGGTAATAAGTGGTAATGCGGCATTTTTTGCGCCGGAGATGGTGACGGTACCGCTAAGTTTAGTCGGCCCTTGAATTCGTAAATAGTCCATTAAATTCCCACAAGTATAAAAGTTTGATATTATAAGTCAACATAGGTTAAAATTATCAAAATATAGCGATACTCGAAGGAGAAAATGTGAGTTCGGCACTCGATCGTCTGAAAAACCTGACGGCACAGATCTCCAGCTACGAGTTAGAACGCAAAAGCAACCTCAAATCACTCGAAGAACTGTACCGAAAATTGGGGATTGATACCAAAGTCGGAGAGTTTGATGCGCTGTTTGAGTTTAAAGCGATTAACCTCTCGGGATTATCGCTAGGCGATGAGGATTTAGGCACCGTTAAAGAGGGAAAATACGCTCAAGTTATCGCTATTATTTACGATAAAGAGGCTAAAGTCAAAAATAAAAATATCTCACTGGCCTATTACGGACGTGCCGAAAAACTGAGTGCACCCTTGAAGAGAGATATAATCACGTTTGTATTGGGGTGGCGTTTTGAGAAAAGCTTCCGTACGTTAGAACACTATCATAATCTAATGGCAACACTTAAATCTTACCCGAGCGAGTAGAACGTGATTTTTCTGGATACGGAAACGACAGGGTTAGAGGTCAAAGACAGAATCTGCGCTTTGGGGATTATTGAGGGGGAGTCAACCCATTTCGAGTTGATCAATCCCGGAAAAAAAATCCCTCCCGCCGCTTCGGCAATCCATCAGATCACGAATGAGATGGTGAGTGATGCTCCCTCATTTTCCCAATCCTTTAGTGCCGAGAAACTCAAAAGCCTCAATACTCCTGAGAATATTTTGGTGTCGCATAATGCCCCGTTTGAACTTGCAATGTTGGAAAAAGAGGGGGTGACATGGCAGGGGAGCGTTATCGATACCCTCAAATGTTCCAAATCGCTGATGGATGATTTGGAGGGGTATAGCTTGCAGTTTTTACGGTATGAGCTGAGACTTTATCGTGAGGAGGGGAGGGTGTTTCAAGAACATGGGGTATCACTCGTTCCTCATCATGCCCTGAGTGATGCGCTCCATACGAAAATGGTATTAGAGTATCTTCTCGATTTGGCGGATGTTGAGAAGCTGATAGAGATATCCAAAAGCCATGTTCTCCTGAGCCGTCTGCCGTTTGGGAAATACGCCAAAAAAAGGATCGAAGAGATCGCCCTCAAAGACCCCGCCTATCTGAAGTGGATGGTAGAGAGTCTGATGGATATGGATGAGGATCTTCGCTACAGTATCGAGCACTATTTATGAGGCTGATTTTTTCTCTATAGGTAATACGATGGTAAAACATACACCATCCTTTGTGTTGTGAACCAGCAATAAACCGTCCATATGATTTTCAATAATTTTTTTAGCCATATACAGCCCTATACCTGTCCCTTTTCCCTCCGGTTTAGTTGTAAAATAGGGGTCAAAAATACTGGGGAGAATATCCGGCGGTATACCCCCTCCATTGTCTGAAACTGAAATTTCAGCACTATTTTTTTTATTTTTTACATGAATCTTGATTTTAGGAATTTTGGGTTTATTACTCATAATTGCATCTCGCGCATTACTGAGCAAATTAAAAATGACTTGCGAAAATTCATTTTTATAGCCATAAATGAAAATATCTTTAGGAATTAAAATTTCACACTCAATGGAGCTGTTTCTTATCCCCTGTTTCAGAATATTTTTGGTATTTTCAATACTTTTATTGAGGGAAAACATTTTTTTATCTTTATCAGGATTGAAAAAATTACGAAAATCATCGATAGTGTTCGACATATAATGAATTTGTTCCATGGCTTTGGAAGAGACTGTTTCGATGTAACTCTGGTTTAGTTCTCCGAATCGGTAGGCTTCATTCAAATCCTGAATAATCAACCCGAGCGAATTAATCGGCTGACGCCATTGATGGGCTATATTTCCGATCATCTCTCCCAGCGCTGCTAAACGAGATTGTTGGGTTAAAATAGCTTGCTGCTCTTTAATCTCTTGCTCTAGCCAGTATTCTTTTGTAATGTCACGTGCAATCCCGACTAGTCCCATTAGTTCTCCACGAGAGTTGAATAAGGGATGTTTGGTTGTTAGCAATAAGACATCGTCTCCTTTAGAGTTTTTAACCCACTCTTCATTCGTTGTCGATTCAACTTTGCTAAAGATCAAGGTATCTCGTTGACGAAATCCTAAGGCGTATTCCATTGGAAAGAGTTCAAAATCGTCTTTTCCAAGAAATTCGGCTTCGCTCTTATCGAAAAATTTTGCACAGCTTTGATTACATCCGATATATTTGAAATTTAGATCTTTATAAAAAATCAGATCATGAATGGATTCGGTTACACTGTGAAGAAGATCGTGCCCTTTTTTAATCTCTTTGATTGCCTCTGTCAACTCTTTTGAATTTACTTCAAGAAAACGGTGAAGGATTGCACTGTGATCATCAAAATCTTGGTAACTTTCATTAATTAGATTAAGAAATTTTTGAAACTGAGGATCAGTAGAACTGTTTCCCCACTCTTTTCCAAAACATTTTTTGAGTTGTATTTCGAGGAGCTTATGCATTTTAATCCTCGTAAATTACGGTGAGTGTCATGGTTTGATTATGAAGGTGACACTCAAGTAAATTATCTGAAAAAGGGGCAATTTCACCGTAAGAATAAAATCCGCATATGTGGATATTTTCACTTACATTTTCGCTTAATGCTTCCAGCTCTTCCCCTACAAGCTGTTTTAAAACGCTTCGTCGAGCGCTGCAACTGATGGCGATTGCAAGTGCGGGTTTATTGTTATGGTCATCAATTCGATTCGCTACCGCTTCAGCCCCTTCGATGAGATTATTGACGTTGGTTTTCATGAGCCGTACGATTGAGCCTTGGGGTATATCGACACCGAAAAGGATCGACTGATCGTCATTGGCTCCCATCATTACCCGCACTAACTCTTTTTCATTTCCGGGTTCACGGACATTCAACGGAAAGCGTAAACCGCTTAGCGGCAGATCTTTAACATAATCTCCCAGATAATCTTGATAGAGCTTTAGCGCCGGTTTATTATCAATCTCATAGACACGATTTCTTTCCGCCCTCGTTACGACCCTTTCTGCCCCGAACTCTTCCCACCCTGATTCACATTTGATACGTATGTGTAACGAATCTCCATAAAATCCTACTGCAACTGCTCGGCACTCTTTCGCTTCTTTCTGAGCGAGGATCAGGGTATGGTCGAATGCCAAATTATCTCCTGCTAGTGCACCGGTTATAGGTAATGCATGATCGACACTGTTTATCCCTTTTACAAATGAGGAACCGTTGAGTTTCAGCCCCTCGAACAAAACAAAGAGATGTTGAAGATTTTCTTGTGGGAGCTGTCGGATCAGTTCTTGAGAACGCTCCTCGAGCGTAGAGTTATCGAGGGCATCCATCGTAGCGACTTCAACCCACCCTTGTTCAAAAGCAATAATAGTTGCAACAAGAGAATACTCGCTCAATTTTCCTGACTCGATTGTCCCTGCCGTTGATGCACCGACAATTTTAGCGTTAGGATAGGAAGTTTGTAATAATGTGATCGGTAATGCTTCGGCTATCGCATCAACATCCCCAAAAACAAAAATGAGTTGTGCGGATAAAGGCTCAATCTGTAAAACCTTTGTAGAAATCCATTCGGTTTTAGTCCAGACGAGTTCTTGTATATTCATTGTATACTCTTTCTGATTGCGAATTGATAATTGACAGTATAGACTATTTTATCCGGATCAACTTATCCGATTTTTTCCTAACTTTTTGGCAGTGTATAATGCTTTATCTGCTTTTTCTATTAAACGCTCAAGGGTATCCTCTGCTTCCAATAAAGCAACTCCGAAGCTAGCGGTTTTATAACCGATTTTTTCAAACTTATGAGAGGAAAATTCAACACACAGCCGTTCAGCTAATTCTTTTGCTTGTCCGTAAGTTGTTTGAGGGAGAAGGATAAGAAATTCTTCTCCACCCCAACGCCCGACACGGTCGCTAGAACGAACTAAGTTTTGAAATATTACAGATATTTTTTTTAAAACTTCATCACCTGCTGGATGGCCATACGTATCATTGATTTGTTTGAAATCGTCTAAATCTACCATGATTACAGAAAGCGGTGTTTGATATCGCTGTGCTTCATCTATAGACACTTGAGCAAACTCCCCAATTGTCTTACGATTGTATAAACCTGTTAATATATCAATTTTTGCAAGAGTTTCGAATAGGGCTTCTTCGGTAATATTCTGTCGTATTGCCTGATATCCAATGATTTTACCATTATCAAAGATTGGTTCAATGTGCGCATCTACCCAGTACGATTCCTTATACTTTGTACGGTTTTTGATACGTCCATGCCAAGGTTTTCCTTGTGTTATGGTTGTCCATAATTCAGTATAGATTTCATTTGGCATATCAGGATGGCGAAGAATTGTATGTTTTTTACCGATTAACTCTTCTTGTGTATAGCCTGTCATTTCACAAAATGCTTTACTTGCATATACAATCACTCCTTCCACGTCTGTAATGGAAGTTGAAACATATTTTTCCAGTAAAGAAATATATTGATGAAAATGTGTGCTTTTAATCCCCAAATAAACTCCTTTAGCTTAATCGATCCATTGAATAGAGGAGCTCTTCCATTTTGTTATCAACACTTCCAACGTACGTAGTAAGATCCATCATTTCATCCATGTTTTTATTGAGAGAGTCGCTGTTGTCATTTATTGCCTGAATAAGGATATTGATTGTTGCGGCAGTTTCCGCCAAACTTTTTTGGGTACGTTCGGCAAGTTTTCGTACTTCATCGGCAACTACGGCGAATCCGCGTCCGTGTTCTCCGGCACGTGCCGCTTCGATCGCTGCATTGAGCGCTAAAAGATTGGTCTGATCAGCGATATCCCCGATAGTAGTTAAGATTTGTTTGGTTTCTTGTGCGTTACTTGCTAGTATTTGAAGATTGTCGGAGAGTTCATGCTCTTTGTTTGCCACTCTTTGGATCCGATCCACTGTGGTGTTAATCATTCCGTTAAGTTCGACAAACTGATTTGCACGAAGACTTTCAAGGGTACTTTTAAGCTGTTGGGTATTATTGTTGAGCACCTCTTTAGCTTCATTGTTTTGGTGTTCCATCGATTGAAGTGCTGTACCCAAATCGTTGATTTTTTCCAACATCTGAGCCATTTTCCCCTCAACATTGACGTGAGCGCGAGTAGAAAATTTCCCTTCGCTTAAAGATTCTAAAACACTGATGGCTTGATCAAGATTTTTTTCAGTCGCATCGAGCATTGCGTTCATCGTTTTTTTGAGGAGGTGAACATGCGGTGTTGTAGAATCACTTGCAACACGGCACATAAAATGACCGCGGCGTACTTTATCCGCGAGTAGCACCATTTCACCGGCTACTTTGGTATCTTGCTCCAAAATCAATTCATGTGTTTGTGCAAGATGATTGAGCTTCTCTTCAATACTGTTTGTTTCAGCAGGAATCATATCCATTTGATTACGTTTAAATTTCAATAATTCTTCGAAATCTTCCAACTGATTAGAAAAAATATCTGACCCGGAGGAGGTGAGATTAAGTACGATTGCCGTTCCCATAAGCACAACGATTACTCCGGATGTTATCCATATAGAGTTAACGCTTATGGCTAATACCAAACCTACAATACCTAACAGGGATAAAATAATTATTTTGATGTTGTTTTTCATTCTTTAATTGCCTTTTTTATCGCATTGTTTTATAAAGCGTTTCCGCTTTTTGAATCTCAGCAGGGGAAGCTTTACGACGACAAGACATATATCCGCCTTCACCGTCACCACAGGCTATATTTGGATAGACGGTAGCAAAAACCCAGTAAAAACCGCCGTTTTTAGTGGCATTTTTGACATATCCTTTCCAAACTTTTCCGCTTTTTACGGTGTCCCATAAATCTTTAAACGCCGCTTTTGGCATATCACGATGACGGACGATGTTATGCGGTTGCCCGATCAATTCTTCGAGTGTATAGCCGGCAATTTTGCAAAAATCTTCATTAGCAAAAAGGATTTTCCCTTTTGAATCGGTTTGTGATACTAAAAAATCGGTATCACTTAATGTATATTCCATTTTCTTTCCTTCGTGTTTTACAAACTGGTATTAATCTATACTCTGTAACCCAAAATCTATTATAAAAAACGGGAGTCCCATTTCGTAGAGTTTTTTTGGCAACTGATTAGGATAAATATCTTAAATCTTTGAATAGATAATATGGTAGCGGTGCAGAGTTATTTTTTGGTTATTTTAAGTAAGAAAAGGAGTTAGGGAATAATAGATATTTTATACCCGATGTTTTTAGCGGTAGTAATCGACTCTTCACCAATTTTTGCACGCAGTTTTTTGACAAGGGTTTTAACACTGCTCTCAGAGACAATCTCACCATCCCATAAAAGGTATTCAATCTCTGTTTTACTGAGAACGGATTGTTTATTTTTGATTAGCAATGAGAGTAACTCAAACTCTTTTTTTGTGAGCAGAAGCATCTCTCCTTTTTTACTTACGATTTTATTGTCTAAATCAACATCGACCCCGCTTTTGAGTGTATAGAGCGACTTGGTAGTTTTAGATGGTACATTGAGTTCACTCTTTTTTTTGAATAGTTCTTTGCAAAGGCGCAAAACTTGGTCAATTTGAATCGGTTTTATTAGATAATCGGTGATATTCAACGGGATAACTCTAAGAAGTGTTTTTGAATCGGTGTGTGCCGACATAAAAATAACCGGCAGATTTTGATCTAAGTCTCTTACTTGCTTGATGAAATCAGCACCGTCTTGATACGGCATACGCATGTCGGTAAGGATGATGTCAATCTTATGTGATAAGACTTGTTCGTAGGCATCATAGCCGTTTGACGCGGTAAGGACATGGTTAAAATAGCGTCTTAAAATATTTGCGAGTGAACTTAACGCGATAGGGTCATCTTCAGCAATTAAAATAGAGTATTTATTAAAATCAGCATAGTTATCCAAGATGTTTTTCCTTTTTATAATGTATGTTTTTCTGTATCGGCGTGATAGCGAGGGAGTGTAAGGGTAAAAGTAGTGATCCCTTTTTCCATATCAGATCGGACTATGAGGTTTCCTTTTAAATGGCGTTTAGTTAGGGTATGCGCGATCGTAAGACCTAAGCCTGTTCCTATCTCTTTCGTGGTGAAATAAGGTTCAAAAATTCGCTCCGTGATGAGAGGATCCATCCCTCCGGCCCGATCGCTTACATCGATACGAAATATATCGCTATCAGTATAAAGGGTGAGGGAGATGGTACGGTTCTGTAGGGTGTGTTCTGCTGATATTATTGCCTCTTTAGCATTGGTAATCAGGCTGAGAAGGATCTGTTTAATGAGAGCCGGATGGCTGTTTAGATTAAACTTTTGTGGCTCCTCTTCATTTTGGCAAGGATGTATTTCTTCGAAAGTATTTTCACATAGTATCTCTAAAGTGATTTCATATTCATTGAGTTGTTTTTGGTAAAGGGTATGGATATTATTGACTATTTCAATCAAATTACAAGGTTCTTCTTTTTTATCATCGGTAAAAAAATTGCGAAAAGCATCAATAGTTTGTGACATGAACTGTAACTGTTCCATCACCCCTTTTTCCGAAGTTTTCAAATATTCATGATTTAGTTCACCGTATTTGAAAGCACTTACAATATCTTGAATAATAAGGCCGATCGAGTTGAGCGGTTGACGCCATTGATGTGCGATTGCCCCGAGCATATCTCCCATCGCATCCAATTTGGATTGATGAATCAAGATCGCTTCGTTTTTATTTTTCTCTTCTTCAATACGGCGAAAATTATCTCGTATGATTCCTATTAACGGAATCACTATAAACATCAAGGACAAAAGAATGATAAAGCCGAATTGAACGAGTCTGCGAAGTAGCAGCTCATTAGGGGAAACTTTCGGCTGATACAGAGCTAAAAGCTTTTGGCCGTACAAATCCAAAGAGAATGCGACCGTATTATCATTAATCCAGCGGTAATCCGTTTCTTGCAGTGGGACAAATAAAGAGGGGGAGAGATGAAAAAACTCTGTTGCTTTTTTGGGAACCGTATGATATTTTGACCATGACCAAAGAGGATCGGTATGTACTAAAAAATACCCCTCAGAATCAACAATAAAAAAAGCTGAAGCGTTAGAGCGTTTTAGTTGTCTAATCCAGTCGTCCATATAGTAGTTGATGACGATAATTCCATTTTTTATTCCGTTGTGATAAACCGGTATTCCCGCTCGAAGGGTTGGGTTAAACGGGATATCAACCTTACCGTTCTCGATATTGAGATCAAATTCTGAAAATCCGACAGTATTTTGATTTAGTGTCATAAATTCCTGAAAATAGTAGCGGTCGGCTTTGTTTTGTAACTCAGTCTTCGGAGTGTGTCGGATTGTTCCGTCGGGAAGACGGTCTATTCTAATCTTTTCATTTCCATCGGTATCGATAAATCGCAGCTGCATTATCTTTTTATCGGACTTCAGAAAAGAATAAAAAAGAGAAGATACATTCGAACTTTTTTGTGCATTAAAGCGGCAAACATCAGGATTATGTGCCAATGTCATTAGAACTTGAGTTTGGGTATTTTTAAACTCTTGAATATAGTTACGATTGATAATGTGTTGCTGGTGTAGCATTTTGAGATTTTGAGATTTTATATCACTGTGAATCAGCCAAACTCCGAATACCATAATAAGAGTTGAAAGAAAAATCCCGATTACCAGATTACGCCATGTGCTACTCATACTATTGCTTTAAAGGTTAGTGTCATTTGCTGTATAAACTCAATCTATAGTGAAATTGTGAGTAGGGGCGAGTTGAAAAATCGGCTCGAATCCGTACATTACTTATAAACACTATTGTAACGCATTTTTTTTCTAAAGGATTTTATCTTCGGCTTGAACTTAGTATGCTAAAATAACATACTAATATAGAATATTTTTTACAAGGCAAACGTCGTGAAAGTAGCTATCCAATGTGATTCTCCATTACTGCAACGTTCCTTGGAACTTTTTCTGGACGGACATCTGAGCTCTCTTCGTCAATGCGATATTTTGATTCGTGACAAGGAAATCTATGACGATCAATATCTGACTTTCGTTATAGGATTAGGGGAAGCATCCGATCTGATCAAACCGTTTTCCAAAGCGCAGCTGATGCATTCATTAAACCAAAAGTTTGAGTCTCAAAAAGATTTACCTGTTGCAATCGAAGAGGAGAAACCTCTTTCGTATGAAGAAGGGGTTAGTTTTGATATTTTAGAACGGCATATCGACAAATTGACGCGTGAGTATCAATCCAATATACTCAAAGCGATACGGGCATTTTATGAAAAGTAATTCAACAATAACCAAAAAAATCATTGCCGGAAAATATAAAGGCAAAACGTTAAAACTCCCCTCTAAAGAGACCACCCGTAGTTCAAAGGGAATTGTTTTGGAATCTTTTTTCAATACGTTACAGTTTGATGTTATGGATTCGGTGTTGGTAGAGGTTTTTTCAGGAAGCGGCTCGATCGGGCTTGAAGCTCTCAGTCGGGGTGCTAAAAAAATCATTTTTATGGAGAGGGACCGCGATGCGATCCGTACGCTACGTGAAAATATTGCCCAAACCGATCCAAAAGCTTGTGAGATTATCGAAGGGGACAGTTTTAGTAACATTATTCAGGTAAAAAAGCGTCTGGCTTCTCTCGGAGAGAGTGCCTTTATCTATGTTGATCCCCCTTTTTCAATCCGCGAGGGGATGGAAGAGATTTATGATAAAACTATCGATATGATCGCTTCACTCCCTCTTGAAATGGCGACTTTAATTATCATTGAGCATATGAGTACCCTCGAACTCCCTGATGCGATCGGTCATTTTAACCGCCTTAAATCCAAGCGCTTCGGAAAAACTTCACTTACTTATTACGCATAACCCATTTTTGGAATGCCCTTTGCTTAATCCTTTTATCATAAAGGACGGGCATGAGAATTTTCGTATTACTTTTTTGCTTACTAACCCTAGCACAAGCAACACGTATTAGTGAAGTAGCTAATATCGTCGGTGTGCGTGATAACCAAATTATCGGTTATTCTCTCGTGGTCGGTTTGAAAAAAACGGGTGACGGTACGACTTCTAAATTTACCCTCCAATCTATCGCGAACATGCTCAAAGCTATGAATATCGATATGAATCCGGTTGACATTAAATCTAAAAACGTTGCCGCCGTTGTTGTTACGGCAAAATTTGCCCCCTTTGCACGACAAGGGGATGCTTTTGATGTTACCGTCTCTTCTATCGGTGATGCAAAATCACTCGAAGGAGGGACACTGTTGATGACCCCTCTCAAAGGGGTTGACGGTAAGATATATGCACTTGCACAAGGTTCTATAAGTATCGGCGGAAAAAATGAAAAAGGTGCCGGCGCGGAATCACATCCAACCGTTGGATTAGTTTATGGCGGAGGCTTGGTGGAGCGAGAAATCCAACAAGATCTGTATCACCAAAACAATGCGACGCTTTCTTTGAAAACATCTAATTTTGCAAACTCCATTGCGATACAAAATGCGATTAACGCCAAATACCGTGCAAATGTTGCCGCTGCTATCGATCCGAGAACAATCAACTTACAGCTTCCAAAAAATAAATCGATGGTTGAATTTTTAGCCGAAGTGCAAAACCTTGAGATCCATTATGCTCAAGAGCAGAAGATTATCATCAACGAACGTACCGGAACAATCGTGGCAGGTGTGGATGTCGAAGTAAAACCGGTTGTCATTACTCAAGGGGATATGACCGTAAAAATTCTTTCCCAAAACGAAGTCTCTAAACCTGCAGGTAGTGTAGCAATGGATAAAAGTCTTGTCATCGGCTTGAACGAGAATGAAGTTTATACCGAAAGAGGGACAACGACGGTTGCGAATATCGCCCGTTCGCTTCAAAAAATGGGTGCTACCCCTAAAGAGATGATCTCCATTCTTCAAGCGATGAAAAGTGCCGGAGCCATCTCTGTTGATTTGGAGATTATCTAATGGATATAACCGCAGTTCAGCACCAAAGAGCGATTCCGACTATCGGAACCAAAGAAGGGGATGCCGCTTTACGTGAAAAAACGGATCAGTTTGAAGCAATCATTGTGAAAATGATGTTGGATGAAGCGATGAAAGAAGAAAAAAATCTTTTCAGTGCGAACGATCCGGGAGAAAAGATTTTTAAATCAATGTATCGTGAAGAGTTGTCCAACGCCAGTGCAGGAGGATTTGGGTTTTCTCAAATGCTTTTTGAACACCTTAGTCAAAAGGGTGAAAAAATAGAGAAATAGACTAAATTATTAATGGTTTTTGCCGATATGGTATGTATACATCATAAACGGATAACAAGGATTCACCATGATCTCAAGTGTGAACGGATCGCTACTTAAAGCGACATATCAAGAATCATCGTTAAAAACCAAAGAGCAGGAGAAATCCACGCAATCTATTACAAAACAAGGTGACACAAGCCGAATCGAAGAGCTGAAAGCTTCTATCGAAAAAGGTGAATACCGTGTCGATATCGAAGCGTTAGCCAAGCGTATTGCGCAAGAGCTGACTTAAATTCAGAGGAGTTTATGATGTTGTCTTATCAGTTACAGAGTGCTATCAAAGATCTTGAGACTCTCATCTCTTTGTCGCAAGAAGATATCGCCGATATCCGAGAAGCGAAGCATAACCCGCAATTTGATCGTTTAGCGATTAAAGAAGAGAAAATAAAAAGTTTTGAACAAAAAAAAGCGATGATCGATCGTGAAATATCAAAACTGATGACACAACATCCGACAGCACCTCTCTCTGAACTTTTAGATAATGAACAACATCAGCAACTCGACTCCCTTAAAGAGCATCTTTCACTGCTTAGAGATGTAAATCAACAATATGCAAAAATGGTTTTAAGTGTAGGCTCATTTTATAATACCCTCTTAGAGCGTTTGGTTCCGACACAAATGCAAGGGTATCAAAAAGTGGCAACCTCCGAAGCCTCGTTTTTGGAAATACGAGCATAACATGGCATCTATATTTAATGCGTTACATATTGGCTATAGCGGATTAAACGCAGCTCAAATCGGTATTGATACTACCGGACACAATATTGCCAATGCCGAGACAGAAGGGTATTCCCGTCAACGTGTCGTTACGGCAGCATCAACTCCTCTTAGCGTAGACCCGGGACAACGCGGCGGCGGAACTCAAATTACGGAAATAGTGCGTGTATTCGATGAGTTTGTATTCGGACGTTTAGCAAATGCCGCCCAAAACAAAGAAAATTCAGATACTTTGAAAAAAAATCTTGAAGAACTCTCCTCCTATTTCCCGGAAATTGATGATGTCGGTATAAAAAATGATATGCAAAACTATTTTGATACGTGGCAGTCGCTTGCGGCTAATCCGAGTAATACTTCTTTAAAAGTGGCATTGGCTCAGCAAACACAAACCCTTACACAGCATATTCAAGAGACACGGTCTCAAATTACAACTCTTCAAAGCTCTTTGAATGATCAAGTAAAAGTCAATATTGACGAAGTTAACCGCATCGCAAAACAAATTTCAGAATTAAATATAGAGATCAATAAAGCCGAGTCCGGCAGCGCGAATAATGCTAACGATTTACGTGATCAGCGAACCCAATTAGAATTAACTATGTCAAAACTTATCGGTGCGAAAGTGATTGTGGGACAGATTGAGACCAATAATGTCATTGATAGTAATATCGCCTTAAAACAGGGGAGCTATACGATTCAAATCGGCGGTTTCAACATTGTTGACGGCGGTTCATTCCATCCGATAGGGATGGACAGTGCCAGCAATCAAAACGGATACAATGATTTATATTATGAACGTCAAGACGGGGTTAAAGTTCCTTATACCGATAGTATCACCGGTGGTAAAATCGGTGCTTTACTCGAATTAAGAGGCTCAACAATCGGGACAAACGGTGAATTTGAAGACGGATTTTTGCAAGAGACCATTAATAACCTTGATGCTTTTGCCAAAGGGATGATTGAAGCGACCAATAATGTGTATGCTGAAACCGCCACTACTTCGATGCAGTCAAATCCGCTTAGTTTTTCAAATAATCAGTCACTACTGAGTACGGACGAGAACTTTAATACGGGGACTTTTGATATTATCGTGTATGACATTGCCGGGAATGAAGTCGGTCGGCGTACTATTTCAATGGATCAGGGGACTATGATCGATGATCTACCGATGACAACGAACAGTATTGTCGGTCAGATCAATTTGTCAAACGACGATAATAAAGACGGAAATGCACTGAATGATATTGATGATATGTTACTGGCGACGTTTAATACAAATCAAAAAGTATTTCAGGTTGATTTAAAAGCATCATTACTGGCGCAAGGGTATACTTTTGCGATTGAAGATAATGGGACAAATTTCGCCGGTGTAACCGGTATTAATCGATTTTATGACGGCTCGGATGCCAAGAATATTTCACTCAACAGTGCATTAAAAGAGGATTCGAGTAAGATCAAAGGATTTAAATCTCCTGCAAACGGTGATAATCAAACGGCATTAAAGATGGTTGAGTTGCAATTTGCTTCAGTTACGTTTGGAAGTGGTTTGAATAAATCTACAGATACCCTGTATGGTTATTTTGACAATTTAGTGACGCAAGTGGGTACAAAAACTAATTCGGTCATATTGACCAATGATGCCCTGACGGCACAATATAACGCAATCAAGCAAGAGTACGATACGGTCAGTAAAGTGAGTATTGATGAAGAGTTGGCAAATCTAATTCGGTATCAAACCTCATACGGTGCTGCCGCTAAAGTTATTACCACTGTCGATCAAATGATGACAACACTATTGGGTATTAAGGCATAATGCCTTTTTTTAGCATTACCGTACTTGTTACGGTGATTTTCTTCTCTTTTATCGGACCGTTTCTTTATACGGTAGATCCTCTTTTTTTAGACTCTCAAGCTATTTTACTCAAGCCCTCGCTAAACCATTGGTTCGGTACGGATAGATTAGGACGTGATTTATTAGCACGACTGATGGAGGGTGGGCAAGTTTCTCTGTTAATTGGATTTGCCAGTGCCCTTATTTCGACTCTAATCGGATTGCTGTATGGAGTAAGTGCTGCACTTTTACGCGGTGGCTTTGATAAAGTTTTTATCGTGGTCGTTGATCTTTTTTTAACCTTTCCAACCCTCTTTTTATTGTTAACGCTGGTGAGCTACGTGAATGCTTCCCTTTGGGTTCTTGTGTTAATCATCTCGATTACAGGGTGGATGGGAACAGCACGTATGATCCGCTCAGAGAGTTTTGCCATCGCATCTAAGCCGTTTATTCGTATTTTACATATTGCTAAAGTACACCCTATGAAAATAATGCTCAAGTATTATGCCCCTTTACTGGCACCGATTGTGTTGGTAAGCTTTACGTTCGGCGTAGGAGGGGCGATTTTAGCAGAATCGGGTCTCTCATTTTTAGGACTTGGAATCGTTGCCCCGCAGATGAGCTGGGGAAGTATCCTCAGCGGAGGTAAAGAGGTTATAGACATCGCGTGGTGGGTGAGTTTTTTCCCAGGTTTGATGATTTTTATCGTTACCTTTTCCCTCATGAATATTTCCAACGCGCTTCAAGCGAAAATGAATCAAAAAGAGGTAAGGTAAAAGCTAAAAAAGCTTTTTTGTTTTGTAATTAACACTACGATGCAAAACCCTGCCAATGATAATAATTTTTGAAGATTCGTTGGTTTTGTAAAAAACGAGATAATTTTCGATGATGAGAACACGGCACTCTCTACGAATATGTTTACGTTTGCACGTAACACCTAAGTATGGGAAATTGGATAATTTTGAAATACTGTTTTTGAGAAATTTGAGGTATTCGATGGCATGAGAGGGGGAATCTTCGGCGATATGATCTAAAATGGTTTCAAGATCAGTGTAAGCGTGTTCGAGATAGAGGATTTTATAGGGCATATTTTTTGCCTAGTTTGGCAAAAACCTCTTCGTGTGTCCCTATAACATCAGATTGAAACCCTTCGTCAATCATCGACTCGAGTTCTTCATCATACTCTTCTTTTGAGAGCTGAACACTATTTTCAGGCAATGATTTTAAAAATGCAATAATTTTTTCAGTGACTGATTCGTCGCGGATATCGAGATGGTAAGCTGTCATCGAGTCTCCTTTTTTTATGAAAAATTATACCTTATTTTTTTCTAGCTTCTTCCCCCGCACTTTCTAACTTCTCAACACTCTCTCTTAATAGCTTTCGACCGCGAAGCCCTGCATGAGGATTTTATAGAGATTTGGTTTATTCATTATCGACGAAATTAACGAATTAAAAAGTATCTAGTATTTTTGGGTCATTCCACGTATCTGAGAATACGAGAGGTTTCTTCATTTATCATAGCAGACAAACCATCTAGTCCTGGAAAGAGAAAGGATTCATCTATTCCTACTTCATATAATTCTCGCATTATCATATTTTTCATGTCTTTTGGAATAGTGATTTTTGCTAAATTTGAATTATTATAAGCTATTTCTTTTCTATCAATTGGTTCACTTCCCGTTAATTCAATACTTGGATTGGGGTGATAAGTGAAAAGTCCTCTTTGATTGAGTATTCTTGGACTAATTGGCCTAGGTTTAAAGCTAACTATATGATTGATTTCTCTAAAATATTGATTATCATAAGTGATAGTATAATTCTCTAAGTAACAATAAACAATACCGTCTTTATCCCTATTATCGTTTACAGCAAAAAATAAAGCAACTAAAGGATTAGACGTCCAATCAAGCAATCTTGTAGCAAGTCCATGGTGTTGTGCTAATGCTAAAAATTCTAATTCATGCTCAGGAATATTATCTAAAAATGCAAAAGCCTGATCTTTCCACGCATTAAATCTTAATAAATCATGGTGTGGATTATCTGGATATTCTTTTGACCATTTGTGGTCAAAAAATTCATTTCTTCCAGCTTTCGGTTTTAATTCCCAATCAATATTTGATTGTCCTCTATATATCCAACCAATCCCATTTAGGGGCGTAAAATCATCTCGTATAATTTTTAAATAATCTAATAAAGAAGAACCTATATGCTTAGTATTCATTTTAAAACCTTAATAAGTGATAACTATTATACATAATAAAATAAATTGATATATTTTAACGCAGGACATGTCCTACAAATTTTGACATATTGCCTAGAATTTTTCCACCGCGACGGAAACCTAATCCGCACGCTTCGTAGGCAAAAAAGACTCCTGCTTGATAGCTGTTTCCGTTACTGTCTTTCGGGAACTCGACGTACTCTTGGTAAATCGGTTTGAAGTTGCCGTACGGTCCATCATTAGACTCAATAGTTGAGCCAGACGCATCCATGATTCGTACATTGGCACCTTCACGACCGAACATCCGTTTCTCGACCTGTTGTACCCCTTTAAGAGGCTCAAAAGAGGTTTTAAGGAGATACGGAGAATCTGGAAAAAGATCACATAAAATTTTCATCATCCCTTTGGATTGAAAGAGGAGGGTGTAGGCAGGATTGAGGATAATTGCTTTTTGGTTTTGCATAATGGTATTAAGCTGTGTAGCCAGTTCCGGCTCTTCGATAGCGATATCTTCCCATGGGTAGAGTTTGAACCAATACTCATACGGCTCTTCAGTACTATCATAGATTCCCTCATCATCAAACTTCACTCCGCCGAGAGGTTCGAATCCGCTCTCAAATCCCGCATCAATCGCCATTTGCTGTAGGAGTCGAGTTGTTTGTTCCTCTTCGATATTGCCGCTGATTGAGCTGAAAAGAATTTTCCATCCGTCGTAATGTTTTTCAAATGTTTCGGGATCATCGAAAAGGGTGACGAGACGGCGAAAATTATTGCTGATCGCTTCATAGACGTTGTTGAATTGTCGCTCTTCGTCCATGTTGTTATGTTTAAGCAAGGCCCATTGTAAAATAGCCGTTTCGAAAAGAGAAGTAGGGGTGTCGGCATTAAATTCGATCAGTTTTATCGGTACCCCGCCTATTCCGCCTGCGAGGTCAAATCGTCCGTATAAATGCCAATGAACATCATTTTCCCAACTTTTTTTGATCAAATCGACAAGATTAAAGGGAATACCGAGATCAAAAAAAAGATTATTGTCGATGACATGCTGAGCGGCAGTAGCGTACATATCATAGAGTTCATTAACCGCTTCATAGTAGGCTTCAGCTTCACGATCCGAGACCACAACCAGTTCATTGGCAACGTATTTGCTTTCGTCACTGTCGGTATGCCAGCCGAATCCAAATTGCTCTAAGGTACGATCATCAATCGGCGTGATGTTCTGGAGAGAGACCATATTCATCCTCCGAAGCTGCTGCTAGAAGAGGTACTTCTCGAAGCAGAATTACCGAAGAAACTTTTTTTCTGAGAATTGGATGCTGTTGATGAACCGTTTGCAGATGAACGGTGATAGGCTGAACGATTAGAAGCATCTTGATGTCTTTGGACATTTTTATTATTCATGAGGGCATTTCCGATCATGTTACCCAGTAGTGCACCTCCGGCAGCGGCGAGAATGGTTCCGGCAAGCCCCATCCCCTCACCTTGAGGTTCGGCGTTTAGCTCTGATTGTCCCGCTTCCATTTTTTTGTACTCTTGGTCGGCGAGCTCTTTCATCTCCGCTTCACTCATGACCCTCTCGCTTACGGTGCCGTTTTCATCCGTCTCCTTGATGATAGCACGGCTTGGCCCTGTAGTCGGCATCTCTTCGATAATGACATATTTTCCGTTTGGTTGTTGTTCAACCACGAGAAATTTATTTTGGGTAACACTCTCTTCACTACCGGCTTGCTCTTCCGGTGCACTTTGACATCCGCTTAAGGCACTTAGGACAATAACTCCCATTGTCCCCATCATTATGTGTTTTGCTGAGGTAATATGTTTCATTTTAAATCTCCTATCGTAATTGTTTTAAATGCGTTGTGTTGAGTAAAAATATTTCAGATGCACTTTGTTCATGAAGACCGCGAGAATCTTCGATGATGACATCACATGCGGCATGGCAAAAGAGGGGATCGTAAGACTTTCCACTCTCGTTTGCGGAGGTGGAATAGAGCCATTTATAAGGGTGAATGAGACGTGAATGTTCCGGATCGTTTACGTATCGAAACGCTTGATTTTTAACGACGAAGGTTGTTTTGTGCGCATGACGAACACGACGTTTATGAAGTGACGGAATACGAATGTCTTGGCGTAAGTTTTTAAATTCGGAATAGACTTTAAGAAAGGGTTTTCCTCCTGTACGCATTTTAATCTCTTCAAGCCGAGTAACATCTTGAGAGAGAAAACCGACAGTGGTGTCGGTTTGAGCGAGGAGGATTTTTTTCATAACTTAAGGGATAAGGTAGTCTTGGAGGGCATGAGGCTCCATCCAGCTGTCATCTTGCATATGAGTCATTGCTTCGATTGCGGCACGGGCGGCACTAAGAGTGGTAAAATAAGGGGTTCCCATACGTAAGACGATTTGACGAATCTGCTCGGCATCTTTTTTCGATGTTTTATTATCGGAGGTATTGATAGCAAGAGAGATCTCTCCGTTTTTCATGACATCCTCGATATTCGGACGCCCCTCAGAGATTTTAAGGACGGCTTCACATGGGATTCCAGCCGCCTCGATCACCTTTTGGGTACCGCGTGTTGCCACAAGTTTAAACCCTTGCTTATGCAATCCACGTGCGATTTCAGGGGCGTGGGCTTTATCCATCTCTATAAAGGAGAGGAAACACGTTCCTGAAGTCGGGATTTTATTGCCTGCGGCAAGCTGGCTTTTTGCGAAGCTGACACCGAAGTTTTGACTGATCCCCATAACTTCACCGGTTGATTTCATCTCAGGAGAGAGAACCAAATCGGCACCGTAGAGTTTGTTGAACGGGAACACCGCCTCTTTGATCGCAACGTGTCCTTTGAGACGCGGTTTAAGTAGCCCATCGGCTTCCATAACAACATTATAGTTATCGTAGAATTTGAGTGCGTTACGTAACGTATCTCCAAGCATGACACGGGTTGCAACTTTCGCAAGCGGCATTCCGGTTGCTTTAGAGACAAACGGTACGGTACGTGATGCACGAGGGTTTACTTCGATGAGGTAAACCTCGTTTTGATAGATCGCGTATTGGATATTTAAAAGCCCGATAACACCGAGACCCAATGCGATTTTTTTCGTTTGTTGCTCCACTTGTGCCTGCAACTCAGCACTAAGACTTACCGGAGGGAGTGAACACGCACTGTCTCCTGAGTGAATCCCTGCCTCTTCGATATGCTGCATAACCGAACCGATATAGACTTCATTACCGTCACTGATCGCATCGACGTCAAGCTCAACCGCTTGATCGAGGAATTTATCGACCAAAACCGGAGAATCGTTGCTCACCGATACGGCAACATCCATATAGGTACGAAGTTCGTCTTCGTTGTAGACGATACGCATAGCACGTCCTCCCAAAACATACGAAGGACGTACGAGAACCGGATAACCGAGCTCTTCAGCGACGGCGAATGCCTGTTCTTTTGTCATGGCGATGCCGTTTTCCGGTTGTTTGAGACCTTGTTCTACCACGAAGGCAGAGAATTTCTCACGGTTTTCCGCCAAATCGATCACTTCTGCCGAAGTTCCGGCAATTTTAGCTCCGATAGCGTGGAGAGAGTTTGCCAGTTTAAGAGGTGTTTGTCCTCCGAAATGGACGATGATCCCATCAGGCTGTTCCGCTTCGACGATAGAGCGGACATGTTCGAAATCGATCGGTTCGAAATAGAGAACATCGGAGGTATCGTAGTCGGTAGAGACGGTTTCAGGGTTACAGTTGACCATGATCGTCTCTATCCCCATCTCTTTGAGGGCAAATGAGGCGTGTACGCAGCAGTAGTCAAACTCGATCCCCTGACCGATACGGTTTGGCCCGCCTCCTAAAATCATCACTTTTTTCTTGTCGCTTTGACGCGGTGTTTGAAGTCCGAGGCGGGTAATATTGGTCGTTGAATAAAGATATGGGGTTAATGCACCGAACTCTGCCGCACAGGTATCGACTTCGTTATATTCAAATGCGATTGCCAGTGCTTTTCGGGCGTCATAGACATCATTCTCTTTTGCACTTCCGCCATTGAGGGTAATGAGGCGGGCAATATTTTTATCGGAAAATCCTTCGGTTTTAAGACGGCGAAGTTGCAGCTCATCCGTGAGGGTTGCCGTTGTGATCCGTTTTTCTTGTGCGATGATCTCTTCGATTTGGGTCAAGAACCACGGATCGATTTTAGAGAGTTCGAAAATCTCCTCTTTAGAGAGTCCCATACGGAAACCTTGTCCCACATAGAGGATACGTTCCGCATTCGGGCGGCGGATTTCATGTTTCACAAATTCGAGATCACCCTCGATAGGGTCGAAGCCGCTTAACCCCGTCTCAAGAGAGCAGAGTGCTTTTTGTACTGACTCTTTGAAGGTACGTCCGATTGCCATCGCTTCACCGACCGATTTCATACTGGTGGTGAGGGTAGATTCCGCTTCGGGGAATTTCTCGAACGTGAAGCGCGGTACTTTGGTCACAATATAGTCGATAACCGGTTCAAACGCTGCAGGAGTCCCTGTGATGTCATTGGTGATCTCATCGAGGGTAAAGCCGACTGCAAGCAAGGTTGCAACTTTGGCAATCGGATAACCGGTTGCTTTGGATGCGAGTGCGGATGAGCGCGATACTCGCGGATTCATCTCGATAACAATCATACGTCCTGTTTCCGGATTGACCGAGAATTGTACGTTTGATCCTCCGGTGTCAACACCGATTTCACGCAAAATAGCGAACGATGCGTCGCGCATACGTTGATACTCTTTATCGGTGAGGGTGAGGGCAGGGGCAATGGTGATAGAGTCTCCCGTATGAACCCCCATCGGATCGAAGTTTTCGATAGAACAGACGATGATACAGTTATCGTTACGATCACGGATAACTTCCATCTCGTACTCTTTCCATCCGAGCAATGACTCTTCGATTAAGATTTCGGTAATCGGGGATTCATCAAGACCGCGTTGAGCGAGAAGCTTAAATTCATCGATGTTGTACGCGACACCGCTTCCACCCCCTGCTAGGGTATACGACGCGCGGATAATGATCGGGAAACCGATCGCTTCGGCAGCCGCTAAGGCTTCATCCATATTGTAAGCGTAACGGGAGATCGGCAAGTCCATACCGATTTTCACCATACACTCTTTAAATGCTTGGCGGTCTTCCCCTTTTTTGATAGCACTTGGGTTGGCACCGAGGAATTCAATCCCCTCTAACATTCCAAGTTCATGCATTTTCATCGCGGCGTTAAGAGCCGTTTGCCCGCCCATAGTAGGAAGGATTGCGTCAACTTTCTCTTTTTTGATGATTTCGGCGATGATTTCAGGTTTAATCGGTTCGATGTAGGTACGATCGGCAAATTCAGGGTCGGTCATAATCGTTGCCGGATTCGAGTTGATCAAAACTACGCGGTAGCCAAGTTCTTTGAGCGTCTTGACCGCTTGTGTTCCTGAATAGTCAAATTCACAGGCTTGACCGATGACGATCGGGCCTGATCCGATGAGTAATATCGTTTTGATGTCGTCGCGTTTTGGCATTGAGACCCCTCGTCATAAAAATTTTATTATTATAGACGAGAAGCACTTAAAATCCGATTACAGTCCCTATCTTACTTGTGTTATAACATGGAAATAGGCGGGATTTTTGCCGTAAAAATAAGGTTCGATGACGGCACTTTGGTAGCCGCTTGCTCTTGTAATTGAGATCACTTTTCCCACTTTTAAACCTGCCATAAAAATACGATCCAATCCTGAAGTAAGAACTTCATCTCCTACCGCAATCGGAATCCATGTCGGGATAAATTCAACGATCAAACGGCGCGCATTATTTCCCCGAACAATTCCCGGTGCCAGTGAAGTCCCGACATTTACGGCATATGAGCTTTTAACGTCGCCGTTTAAGAGGGCTAGGGGGCGTCCATTTTTGGATACGACAATACCTGCCGCATAACCGCGGTAGAGAAGTCCGTAGACACGTTTGGGGTTAAACTTTTCCATTTCAATCCATATGCGGTGAGGATCTCCGAAACGGACATAAGAGAGGGCACGTACTAAGCTGGTATCCGGTGTTGTTTTGAAGCTACTGTTATGCTCTTGAAGCACTTTTTGGTATTCATCGGCTACTTGATGCAGATTTAACAGCTCTTGTTCATAGTAACGATTTTTTTTCCGTAATTCGAGGATGGTAGCTTGTTGGTTGAAATGTTCGTCGACGGCGTGCTGAATGGTTTCGACTCCATCAAGATACGATGACTTTATAGTATGGGTTATCCGAAGAATGGGAGATTGCAAAAAATTAGTAAAATAGAGTGCACTGCCTACCAAAATGGAAAGGAGTGCAGCGATAGTTAACGATTGTTTATTCATTATCGAAGAGTTCGTGGAGTTGATCGATCTCTTCTAATGCGCGACCGGTTCCGCGTGCAACACACAAAAGGGGCTCATCGGCAACGTAAACCGGAATTTTGATAATTTCAGAGAGATATTTGTCCAGTTGACGGATAAGTGCTCCGCCACCGGTGAGGATAACACCGTTGTTAACGATATCACCTGCCAAATCCGGCGGCATATTCTCTAATACGTCACGCAACGCTTCAAGAATCTCTTTAAGCGGTTCACGCATCGCTTCACGCGCATCTTCACTGGTAAGTTCAATCGAAGTAAGAAGCCCTTCGACCTGATCGCGTCCGTTGATGATCATTTTAAGCTCTTGCGCCAACGGCATAGCGGTACCGATATTAATTTTGATATCTTCCGCGATACGCTCACCGATCAAGAGATTGTATTTGCGTTTAATGTAATCCATGATCGCACGGTCAATTTTATCCCCTGCAACACGGATAGAACGGCAAAGAACGAGTCCTCCGAGTGAGATAACACCGATTTCAGTGGTTCCTCCTCCGATATCGACAATAATGTTCCCTCTTGGTTCACGAATATCGATCCCTGCACCGATAGCGGCAGCCATAGGTTCATCGATTAGGTACACTTCACGCGCTCCCGCACTCATAGCCGATTCACGAACCGCTTTACGCTCTACTTGCGTCAATCCGTAAGGGATACAGATAATAATACGCGGGCTGATAAGTGATGTACGACCGTGTGCTTTTTCGATAAATTTTCGGATCATTTTTTCGGTCATATCAAAATCGGCGATAACACCGTCTCTCATCGGACGAATCGCTTTGATATTGCCCGGAGTTTTACCGACCATCTCTTTGGCTTCACGCCCTACGGCAAGAACACGTTGTTGACCGTATTTTTCAGTTTTTACCGCAACGACAGAAGGTTCATTAATAATGATCCCTCGCCCTTTGGAAATCACTAGGGTATTTGCTGTCCCTAAATCGATAGAGAGATCGTTTGAGAACATTCCGATAAGTTTATTAAATAGCATTGACTCTCCTATGCGCTTTTTTGAGTTGATTTTTTAATGTATACAGGTTGGGTCTTTTCTTCTACGACATCTTTGGTGATGAGCACCTCATAACCGCTGTACTCAGGAAGTTCATACATCGTATCTCCCATCGTCTCTTCCATAATGGCACGAAGTCCGCGGGCTCCCGTTTTACGTGCCAAAGCTTTAGCCGCGATAGCGTTAAGCGCCTCTTTTTCAAAAGAGAGCTCGACGTCATCGATAGCAAAAAGCTTGGTGTATTGTTTAACCAGAGAGTTTTTCGGTTCCGTTAAGATACGAACCATCTCCTCTTCGGTTATTTTGTTTAGGGATGCAATAATCGGTAAGCGTCCGATCAGTTCAGGAATGAGCCCGTAGCTTACCAAATCATCCGGCTCAACGTTTTCAAAACTGTCATCGATATCGGTAGTTGAACGTTTTTCGTGGCCGAAACCCATTACGTTGTTACCGCGTTTGCGTTCTAAAATTTGACCCAGCCCGTCAAATGCTCCGCCGCAGATGAAAAGGATGCCGGAAGTATCGATTTGGATAAAATCTTGATTGGGGTGCTTTCGCCCCCCCTTTGGAGGGATGTTGACTACGGCACCTTCGATAATTTTAAGCAGGGCTTGCTGTACCCCCTCACCCGATACGTCGCGGGTGATTGAGCGGTTTTCGCTCATTCGGGAAATTTTATCGATTTCATCGATAAAGACGATCCCTTGTTGCGCCCGTTCAACATCACCGTCCGCCGCTTGAAGAAGTTTAGTGAGGATATTTTCAACGTCTTCTCCGACGTATCCCGCTTCGGTAAGGCTGGTGGCATCGGCAATGGCGATCGGGACGTTGAGAACACGGGCTATGGTTTGTGCCATGAGCGTTTTACCGCTTCCGGTCGGTCCGATCAAGAGGACATTTGATTTGGCGATTTCGGTCTCGTCTTCAACATGAGTATGTTTAAAAATACGTTTGTAATGATTATATACGGCTACAGAGAGGAGTTTACGCGCTCGCTGTTGACCGATAATATACTCTCCTAAAAAGGCATTAAGCTCTTTCGGCGTTAATAGTTCAGTATTTTTATGCTCATGGGTAGAAGCGGTTTCTGCTTCTGAATCACCGAACATGATTTTATAAGCAGAGAAAACACAATTTTTACAAATATAAACATTTGTTCCGGCAATGAGCGGATTGTGATCGCTCTCTGCCGCGTCACAGAAACTGCAATGGCGATGAATCATGATTGATTCCTTTCATACGGGATACCCCGTTTGGTATTGACAACAAACGTACACAGGTTTTTAACAAACTCGCTTGTTGCATCTTGAAGTAAAACGCTCGCTTGTTCTTGGAGCGGTTTTCCTGATTCAAACAGCTCTTTGTAGGCACTGCGAAGCGCATCGATATCGGCACGTTCAAGATGACGACGTAAGCCGTTGAGATTTAGACCGCGCAATATTGCACGATTCCCCTCTGCCAAACAATACGGCGGTACATCTTGTGAGAGGGCAGATGCCCCTGCGATCATCGCATAGTCACCGATTTTGACAAACTGGTGTACCGGAGTCATCCCGCCGATAACTGCATAATTCCCCATCTCGACGTGCCCTGCTAATGTGGCGGCATTGGCAAGGATACAATGGTCTCCGATAATGACGTCATGGCCTAAGTGGACATATCCCATAAAGAGATTATGGTTTCCGACAACGGTTTTCCCGCCGCCTCCCGCAGTACCGGGGTTAAACAAGGTGAACTCTCGGATTTTATTGTAATCGCCGATGATGAGTTCAACCTCTTCACCTGCGTACTTTAAATCTTGGGGGACGGAACCGAGAACCGCATGGGAAAAAATTTCGTTGTATTCACCGATGGTGGTATTGCCGTAGATGCAAGTCCCCTGAGCAATCTTTGTCCCTTTACCGATTTTTGATTTGGCGGAAACGAAACAAAAAGCTCCGATTTCGACATCAGGCCCGATAACGGCTCCCTCTTCGATAATGGCGTGTGGAGAGATTAGACTCATGCGACCTACTTATCCACGATCATAGCTTTGAGTTCAGCTTCAGAGACAAGCGCGTCGTCAACATACGCTTTCCCCTCTAATACCCAAATCGATCCTTTGTGCTTTACCACATTCATACGATATTCAAGTCGATCTCCCGGACGTACGGGAGCACGAAATTTTGCACCGTCGATACTCATAAAATAAACCACTTTATTTGCTGCCTCTTCTTCGGTCATATCCATACTTTGGAAAGCGAGGATTCCTCCGGCTTGTGCCATACCTTCTAAAATCATAACACCCGGATAGATCGGATGACCCGGAAAATGTCCTTCGAAAATCTGTTCGCCGATCGTAACATTTTTGTAACCGATCAGAGACTCGTTCGGTGTGAGAGAAGTAACACGGTCGACCAGTAAAAAGGGGAATCTGTGGGGTAAAATTTTTTGAATTTGAACAACATCTATCATATTAAGGGACACCTTGGGTAAAAAAATCCCCCAATTTTACCGCAAAAATTGTTAATCAATGATAATAAGTTACTCTTTCGTTAGATACTAATTTTTTAGGGCATGTTTTACTAATAAATCCGCCACTTCAAAACTGGCATCGACAAATTCTAACTCCGGTAAATCCCGCATACTTTTTCGCTCTTCGGCACTGTCTATTTTGACAATGATATTGGACTCTTTATCGTAGTTTAAGATAGCTTCGCTGATGAGGCGTCGGTTTTGTTCACTGCTCATAGTGATGACGATTGCTTTGGCCTCTTTAACTCGCAACGATTCTAAAACGGGGAGTTTGTTTAAGTGCCCGAAATAGGCCATATATCCCAATTTCCGAGCATGTAAAACGTGCTTGAGATTATCGGAGATAATGATGAAGTTTGCCCCTTTGCTTTGGAGGTTGGCGGCAACAATTTTTCCCAACATCGCAAAGCCGGCGACGATAATATGATCTTGGCGCTCGATAGGGGTGATGACGTCGGACTCGTAAAACTCTTTTTCAAAATAGGAGGAGAGTTTATAGATATTTCCGATGATAAAGGGGGTGAGGATCATCGAAATAACACTCACTAAAATCAAGAAGCTTGCCGTCTCTTCGCTGATCAGTTTTTGAGAGCCTGCCAAAGCAAAAACAGCAAAGGAGAATTCCCCGATCTGTGCCAGAGAAAGTGCTGTTTTCGCGGAAGTATTTTTATCGGAGTTGCGTCTTATGATGGCATAAATAACGACCGCTTTGAAAAGCATCGCAAATATAAAAACAAACGTGATAATGTGGATATTTTCAGCAAAGTAGAGGATGTCGATTTTTGTCCCCACCCCGAAGAAAAAGGCACCCAATAGGAGGTCTTTATAGGTGGCGATATCGGATTCGACTTTGACGTTGTAACGGGTATCGGCGATAATCATCCCCGCGATAAACGCCCCCAAAGAGTAGGTAAACCCCATACTGTGAGCAAGAAGTGACGCACCGATAAGGATGGAAAAAACCGAGCCTAAAAAGAGCTCTTCGAGTTCAGTTTTGGCTGAAAATTGCAACAGGGCATTAACGATTTTTTCCCCGATGGTAAACATAAATACAACGACAAAGAGGGCGGAGAGTAGGGTCTTCCCTATGACTTCGCCGAGTGAGAGGGTATCGTTGGATAAAAAGGTAATAAGGAGCAAAATAGGGATGACGGCGAGATCTTGAAAGATTAAAATCCCCATCGATTTTTGCCCGTAGGGGGTATGGATGTCTTTCGACTCTTTGAGATAGGTGAGGACGATAGCGGTGGAAGAGAGGGAAAATGCCAATGAGATGATCAGGGATGTATTAAAATCGAGGTGAAAAAGAGTGTAGGAGAGCAAAAAGATCACTACAACGCTGAATACGACTTGTAACAGACCGTTGGTAAGGAGGATATCCTTCATCTTTTTGATTTTTTCTAAACTCAGCTCTAATCCGATGGTAAACATCAAAAAGACGATTCCGAACTCTCCGATGAGATTTAGAGAATCGTTTGCAGATCCGTTGAAACCGAAAAGGGTACTGATGATCGTACCCGTCGCGATATAGCCGATGATATGCGATATCCCGAAACGTTTTAGGATGATGTTGAGAACGGTCGCTACGGCAACGGTCAAAAAGATTGAGAGTAATAGATTTTCCATATAAAATTATAGTAGATTATCTTTTCCATAAGGTGATTAAAAAGTAGACGATTTCGATCTTAATTGGATTTCTTATCTGTTTAAGGTAGCAGAATTGTACAATATAGGAAACAATCTCTTTATAAAGAATCAGCAGAACAATGTCTCACATAACGAATACAAAATTTTACCATCAAGCCATAGCCAAACACGGGTACACTCCGCAGGGGCTTAGATGGCACTCTAAAACGTCACAAAAGGTGCGCTTTCATCAAATCCTCTCTTTATTGCCCTCTAATACTGCTTCGATAGTTGATGCGGGATGCGGATTTGGTGATCTGTACCACTATCTCCAACAACACGGGCGTAGATCAATCCGCTATAGTGGGTTGGATGCTTTGGAACTGATGGTGACCGAGGCGCGCAATAGAACCTCTCAGGGGATTTATCAATGTGATATTCTAACCGACCCGTTATTAGAGGGGGAGTTTTATGTGTGTAGCGGGGCATTAAATATTCTTGATAAAAAAGAATCGTTTCGTTTTATTGAACGGTGTTTCCATGCTTCATCACGTGGGTTTATTTTTAACTTTTTAGAAGGGGAAGAGTATTCTCGCATCTTTAATTATTTAAGCGTTGCACAAATCGAGAAGTTAGGGAAAAAGCTCAATGCACGTCTTGTTTTTAAACGACACTATTATGAGAGAGACTGCACGGTAGCGTTTTATAAAAAAATATAATATCATTAGCAATATTTTTATTTGGGGAATGTGATGAAGAAAAGTCAAAATTAAATATTTAATCCCTATTGGTTATGAAGAGATATTGAAATCAAAAGATTGCGGTGATAATATGTATTCTAATTTTATGAGAGTGGGAAAGCATTAAATTATTATTTCATTTCACTTATCATTCTATTTACAACGTCTAAGCATACACTTAATAAATCTTGTACTTCTTGTATATCATAGGTTTTATCTGGATGTTGAGTTGGATTTCTAAATGAATCTTTTATATTAACTAAATGATTTAATGTAATGATATTAGGTTTTTTCCCAGTATTCTTATTTTTTAATTCTCCAAGTAATTGACCCCATGTTTTTCCTTCAGATTTTCTGCGTAAAAACTTTTTATAGTATATTCTAACTACTACTTCTGTTCCTCTAAGTATATGAAAGGCAGCTGCTGTTGGCCTTTCAAAGACGATACACTTACCTGACTCAGAAAAGTCAAATTTGGCCATTTCTGGCAAACTTTCATAAATATTAGGTGCAAAAACTCCTGCCATATCATCTAATAATTTTATAACATCATATCTCTTGTCGGTAGTAACAAATGCAAATTTTCCTTGTGCTTCAGCAGTCATTGTGTGGCGAATATAGCTTAGGATATCTCTTAGCTCTTTACATTCTTCAGAAGAGAGTTGTCTTCCTGTTTTAACTTTTTCTGAAAGTAATTTTTTTTGAAATTCTTTTAATTTATAAGAAGATGTTATAGTTACACTAAGCCCTAGATCATCCATTTCTTTTAAAATTCGCTCAATATTGCCTACTATTCCTGCTTCACCAAAAACTGCATGATTTTCATCTGTATCTTGTAGAAATCTAAGATCAGTACCAATTTGTATGTATTTCCATAAATTATTTTTTTTCATATATAAAAAACCTTTTTATTTAATAATTGAACATTATAAATAATTCTTACTTACATTTTTTCTAAACTAAGATAGGAATAAGATATTTAATTCACAGATTGAATATTGTTAAAAAGTTTTTATTTTGTTTGTAAGGCTTATATCGAATAGAAAATGAGGAAAGTGTTGGAAATGACGAATATTTTAGTGTAGTGTAATAAGTTGCTCTTTAGTATCCTGATATGTTTTTGTCTCTAAAAGGAGGGTGATTTTAGCCGTCGGTATCTCATCTACGACAATGATCGCCGAAGTGTTGAAAGGGCTATTCGTAAGTTGTGTGCGCAAAGCCGTCTCGCTTTCAACAGATGGTGCGTTAAACATCAATTCACGGGTATTTTTATACGATGATGAGGTGAGGGTATTAAACGTATCGAGGGCAATAAACCGTACCTCTTCGCGGTTAAGAAAAAACTGCCCCTCAATCTCAAAGTCGATTTTCCCCTCAGTAGAGGTGCGGTTGATGGTGGAGTAGAAGAGGGGATAAGCAGGGATGAACTCTGTACCGACTTTTACCGATGCACGGAGGAGGCGATAGTTTAAAAATCGCTCTTTGAGTATGCGGTACGGGGTCCCTGTATCTTCCAACTCATTGCGACGGGTATAGAGTTCCAAACGCTCTTCGATTGAGGCGGGGAGGATTTGGCGATTTAGGGGAGAGAACATCTCATCCATTAGTCGATGCTGTTGATCTCGTTGCATACTTAGACCATAGAGACAGCCGCAATAGTCCTGACGGTAGAGTTGTTGTTCACGGCTAACACGTCCCTGATCGGCGGTTCCGTTATTTTTACGGTAATCAAACGGGATGAATTTGACGCCGTGAGAGGCTTCAAATGTTTCACCGCTACGAATGAGTTGTTCTTGGGATTTTTTCGGACTGACGAGGAGGGTGGTGGTCATTGTCTGCTCACCCAATTCGATCGCTTTGTGCGCGCTTACTTCGAAACGACGATCAAAGCACACCTCACAACGCGCCCCTTTTTCGGGCTCTTTTTCCAAACCGCGGACGGCGTCCATCCAGTTCTCATAATCGTATTCACCTTCTATCAGCTCAATACCCAGCTTTTGACAGCTTCGCTCAACATCGAGAAGTCGGAGTCGGTATTCGCTGTAAGGGTGGATATTGGGATCATAGAAGAACCCGACGAGTTTTTCATCGGGGAATTCCTGCTGCAGCTTCTCGATAAAAAAGTGAGAATCGACGCTACAGCAGATGTGGACGAGCACGGTTTAGTTTTTCTCTGCGAGAATTTCAACCGACTCAATGGTATCACGCATTTGGATGCTATCAAGAACTGCCATAGATTCTTTATCATCCGCTTCGATACCGCCGAAGACCGTGTGTACACCGTCAAGATGAGGGGTGCTGACGAAACAGATGAAAAACTGGCTTCCGCCGGTGTTCGGTCCCGCATGCGCCATAGAGAGAGAGCCTTTGACGTGTTTGTGTTTGTTAAGAGCTGTTTCACACGGAATCGCCCAACCCGGTCCACCGGTTCCTGTGCCGTGAGGACAACCGCCCTGAGCCATAAAGCCCGGGATTACGCGGTGGAAGTTAAGACCGTTGTAATAGCCGTCATTCACGAGTGCCGCGAAGTTAGCAACGGTGTTAGGCGTTTCGTCGTTATAGAGTTTGATCCACATAACCCCTTTAGCCGTGGTCATTTTAGCCCATTGGTAGCTTGCCATCTCCTCGGGAGTAACGGTATAAGTTTTGAGTTCTTTTCGTCCGAACATGTATTTGATCCTTGGAGGAATTTTTTGAAATTATAGTGGAACAATCTTAACTATCAAAAGGGAATCCGTTATAATGAACGAAATTAATTTGGGTAATGGTGAGCAGTGGAATCTTGGTTACAGCGTCGGTTGAACAACATCTCCTTACGGGATCTCAATTTCTACACCATTGTATTTATCCTCTTTTTTACCGTTATTTTCTCTTCTTTACTTATCTATGACGAATATCGTCAATTTGCGATGGCGGCAGGCGATACGTTAGTAGGTATCCGAGGTGACCCCCATGCGCTTAAAGGGCGGCTGATCAAAATTATTGTCGAAATCGCGACACTAGCCCTGATCTTATTCGGATTTATCATCGGGATCTCTAAAATACTGAACAGTATGATTGCCCGTGATATGGAACGATTTATGACTTTTTTTGAATCGGCTCATGAAAAAACGGAGCTGATTCAATCCGATGAACTTTATTTCAATGAATTCAAACGTATGTCGGGATATGCCAACGAAATGGCGCAGACGATTCAAGAGCAAAAAGAGTCCTTGCAAACTCTCAATGCCGGGTTGGAAGAGAGAGTGCGATTTAAAACACAGGCATTGCAAATCAAAAACAATGCCCTTGAAGAAGAGCGTGAGTTTTCGCAAGGATTGCTCGAATCGCACAAACAGTTTATCCGCTATGCGATCCATGAAACCCATACCCCTTTATCGGTTATTATGGCGAATATCGAGTTGTTTACTATGAATGAGGGGCGTAATCGGTATTTGGCAAAGATTGAGGCGGCGGTCAAAAATATTTTTAGTATTTACGATGATTTGAGCTATCTGGTAAAAAAAGATCAGATTGAATACCCTAAAAAAGCGATCGATTTGGGGGAATATGTTGAAAAGCGGCTTGAGTTTTTCGATGAGGTTGCCCATTTCTCAAATCTTACTTTCAACTATATAGCGTTGGAATTTCCATCATGGATACAGTTTAATGAAACCAAGCTCCAGCGGGTCATCGATAATAATATCACCAACGCGATCAAATACACGAAAAATGGGGAAGAGATTCGGGTCGGTGTAGTGTCTGATACACAAGGGTGCCGATTTTGGATCGAGAGCCGCTCTCAAAAAATTCATGACCCGCAAAAGATTTTTGAAGCCTACTATAGAGAACGTAAAAAAACCGATGGATTTGGATTAGGGTTAAGTTTGGTAAAATCGATTTGCGATGAAGACGGTGTCGAGATTACGATTCGCTCAGACAGTGAATTGACCCGTTTTGAATATTATTTTAAAAAGGGCGGCGTTGAAAATATTTCTTCTTGAAGATGAACAGATGCTCAGTGAAGCCATTAATGAATATTTGCTTTCATCGGGACATCGTGTCGTCTCCTGCTATGACGGCGCTGATGCACTCGAAGCTCTTCAAAAAGAGACGTTTGATTTACTGATACTGGATATAAATGTTCCCGGAATTGACGGGCTTGAACTACTTGAACAACTGCATGAACTTAAAATCCGTCCTCCTGCCATTTATATCAGTGCTCTGGTTGATATCGAGGGGATATCACGGGCATATGATTTGGGATGCTACGATTATTTGAAAAAGCCGTTTCATCTTAAAGAGCTATCGTTACGGATTGATAAAGTGATGCAAAATTGTGCCACTCCGCAAAATCATTTGCGTCTTTCCAAGAGCTACGGATACGATGCTTCAACTTCAACATTGATGTGTGATAACGTAACACAGCCACTTTCGAAACGTCAATTACAGATTATTGATCTTCTCGCACGCAATCGAGGGCGCGTAGTTGATTTTGACCAGTTTCGTAACTACGTGTGGGACGAAGAATACGTGGATAATGCCACGATACGGGCTGAAGTAAGCCGTTTAAAAAAATCGCTCAAAGAAGATTTCATCCAAAACATCCGCGCATTAGGTTACATGATCGATATCCCCCGTTCTCACTAGAGTTACTTTTTTACACACTATTTCTTACCGTTACCTCTTTTTGACGATAAATTTTTCTAATTTAACGATTGCTACGTTCATGCTACGTTTCGTTTTCATAATAACACTGACGAAAAACTTCAAGGAGTGAGAATGAGACATACAGTACGTCTTTCGCTTTTAGCCTCAGTAATGGTTCTGAGTGCTTCGGCGGCCGATGATTTGGCCGGAATGTTTAAAGAGGGGAAAGCAAGCGGACAAATCCGTGCTTTCTATATCGATCGTGATTATTCGGGATATTCGGATGCCACGTCAGTCCATCGTAACGCGACAGCTATCGGCGGGTATTTGAAATATGAAACGGGTGCATGGAACGGGTTGAATCTCGGTGCAGCTTTTTATACCTCAAACGGGTTATTCCTAAAAAGTAAAAAAGTGGGTACTGCTGATAATCCGGAAGTGGATCCGACACTGTTGGGTAAAGATAATGAATCTCTCACGTATTTGGGTGAAGCGTATCTTCAATATAAAAACGGGAACACTACGTTTAAAGGGGGTCGTCAAAAGCTTGATACTCCGATGGCGGGAAGTGATGATGCTCGTATGCTTCCGAACCTTTTTGAAGCGTATGTACTGAGTAATACGGACATTAAAGATACTACTTTGATCGCGGCACATGTGACGAAATTCGCTCAAGGGACGTTTGGCCGTGTTTATAATGGCGGTGTTTTGAGTGTCACATCTGGATATTCTCTCGTAGATTCAAAAACTCATGTCGGTGAATTTGTTGATATGGGAACGTATGCTATCGGTGAGAATACCGGAGGCGTGAGTGTTGCAGCCGCTATCTATTCAGGTATTCCTGGATTAAAATTACAGCTTTGGGATTATTATGCACAAGATATTCTCAATGCACTCTATGCCGAGGCAAATTATGGTTGGTCGTATGCGAGCGGTGTAGCACCGTACGTTGGGGTACAATGGATTAATGAGCGGGATATCGGTTCTAACGGTGTTGCAAACTCAACAAATAAACTGGCGAATATTGACAGTGATTTTATCGGTGCCAAAGTAGGGGTCAAAGTTGCGAATTTCGATCTTTCGGTTGCAGCTTCACACAACACTAAAAATTCAGATGCCGCTATCAACGGAGGGACGATTTCTCCTTGGGGCGGTATGCCGGCATATACGCAAGGGATGGTAACGCGTCATCAGTTTATGGCGGGAACCGATACATGGAAAGCTGCGGCTTCGTATGATTGGAAAGATTACGGCGTTAATCTCAATACCGGTGTATACTATGTTGAGTACGATATGGATCCATTGAATGGATATTCAAATGCTGCTGCATCGGATGAGTCAAGTGAATCCGGTTTTGACATTATTTACAACCCGCAAGCCGTTAAAAATCTACAGTTACGTCTTCGTGCAAACTACGCACGTGATTTTCAAGAGACAACTGCGGGTGATGTTAGCTGGGATGAATACCGCGTTATCGCAAACTATAACTTTTAAGGAGGTTTAACTATGAAACAAGAGATGGTTGATCGTATTAAGAACGATCCTGATTTTTTACACCTTGTAAAGGTACGAAGCAAATTCGCTTGGACTTTAACAATTATCATGTTGGTCATTTACTTCGGATTTGTATTGGTGATCGCATTTGATCCCTCTATTTTAGGGACTCCGCTCTCTGCGGGTTCAGTGACCACGGTCGGGATTCCGGTGGGAGTCGGCGTTATTATTAGTGCGTTTATTTTGACGGGGATTTATGTCCGTCGTGCGAATACAGAGTTTGATGAACTCACCGCTAAAATCAAAGCTAAAGCAAAGGGAGAATAATGAAAACGTTATTATTAGTACTTCTTACTAGCTTTGCTGCGTTCGCAGGTGACGCACTGAGTGGAGAAGTGGAAAAACAAGCATTGAACATGTCTGCGATTATCATGTTCTTGATCTTTGTCGGGGCAACTCTCGGGATTACGTATTGGGCGGCAAAACGTACCAAAACGGCAAAAGATTTCTATACTGCCGGCGGAGGGATCACAGGATTCCAAAACGGTATGGCGATTGCGGGTGACTATATGTCAGCGGCATCATTTTTGGGGATTTCTGCCCTCGTTTATGCGAAAGGGTATGATGGACTCATCTACTCAATCGGATTCTTGGTCGGTTGGCCGATTATCTTGTTTATGGTGGCTGAACAGCTCCGTAATCTCGGTAAATATACCTTTGCGGACGTTGCGTCGTACCGTTTGCGTCAAACCCCTATCCGTACTTTGGCGGCGTTTGGTTCGATTTTAACGGTTGTATTGTATTTGATCGCTCAAATGGTTGGAGCGGGAAAACTTATCCAACTTCTTTTCGGTTTGGATTATGAGATCGCGGTTATCCTTGTCGGTGTATTGATGATTCTCTACGTAACATTCGGTGGAATGTTGGCGACAACGTGGGTTCAAATCATCAAAGCGTTCTTGCTCCTCTCAGGTGCAACGTTTATGGCGATTGCGGTTATGGCGCATTATGACTTTAACTTTGAATCATTGTTTGCGACTGCGGTACAAATGAAAGAGACAACCTCAATCATGGCTCCGGGCGGTTTGGTCAGTGATCCGATTTCAGCGATTTCACTCGGAATAGCGTTGATGTTCGGTACTGCAGGTCTTCCGCATATCCTTATGCGCTTTTTCACCGTTAGCGATGCAAAAGAGGCACGTAAATCGGTTTTCTATGCGACAGGTTTTATCGGGTATTTCTATATCTTGACGTTTATCATCGGTTTCGGTGCGATCGTTATGGTATTCCAAAACCCGCAATATCTTGATTTAGCTAAACAAGCGGTTGACGGCGGTGCTCCGATCCTCGGCGGTGATAACATGGCGGCAATTCACTTGAGCCATGCGGTGGGTGGAGACTTCTTCCTCGGGTTTATCTCAGCCGTTGCGTTTGCAACCATCCTTGCGGTTGTTTCCGGTCTTACGTTGGCCGGTGCATCAGCGATTTCACATGACTTGTATGCGAGTGTTATCCGTAAAGGTAAAGCGGATGGAATGATGGAGATGAAAGTTTCTAAAATTTCAACGGTTATTTTGGGTATCGTAGCAATTTATCTCGGTATTGCGTTTGAAGATCAAAATATTGCGTTCATGGTCGGATTGGCGTTTGCTATCGCAGCATCTGCAAACTTCCCGATTTTGTTCCTCTCTATGTATTGGTCAAAACTCACTACTCGCGGTGCGTTGCTCGGTGGATCGTTGGGTCTATTGACGGCGGCAGTTCTTGTGGTACTTGGGCCGACCGTGTGGGTGGACGTATTGAAAAATGCGGAAGCAATTTTCCCTTACAAATATCCGGCTCTTTTCTCTGTGAGTGCAGCGTTTATCGGAATCTGGTTCTTCTCGATTACCGACAGAAGTGAAAACTCTGAAAAAGAGAAAGAGGCATATGAAGCACAATACATCCGAAGTCAAACGGGTATCGGTGCAGAAGGTGCGGTAGAACATTAATTGGAACGTCCAAGGAATAAAATCCCTTGGACTACGCTTGCCGCTAAGGCATTGAAGCTTGCCTCTGTCGAGGCAGATTTCTTTCTATGAATTAATTAGGAGTTAGCTTTGAGTCTGTTTGACCAAAAAGCACTATTGATATCGATCCATCCTTTTGACCTATTGGGCGAGAGGATGATTGAAAAATTGATGACCCAGATGGATATTGCTTATTACCCCAAAGAGACGGTATTGATCGCTCCGAGGGTACGGGCGGAATCGCTTTACATCATTATCAAAGGTATTGTCAACGAAACCATCGAGGGTGAACTCCAAAATGTGTATGGGGAGCGCGACAGCTTTGACGCGAACTCCCTTATATACGGAAATACCCAAAGCACCTTTAGTGTCGCCGAAGATCTCATCTGCTACGAACTTCCCAAAGAATCTTTCCTCAACCTCCTTCAAGATGTCGAACCGTTTCAAAACTATTTCATGCAAGATTTCATTACTAAACACCAAAACCTTAAAGAACGGCAGCATCAAAACGAGCTGACTCCGTTTATGGTTTCCCGTGTTGATGAAATTTATCTCCATGCCCCTTGCATCGTTGACGTCAATACTCCGATTCGTGAAGCATTACAAAAAATGGCAGATCAGCATGCCAATGTTATTTTGGTAAAAGATCACGCGAAAATGGGGATCGTAACCGATACGAACTTACGGGAAAAACTCTTGTTGAGTGATAAAAGTCGTAATGATCCCATCGGTGAGATTACGACATACGGTTTGATTAGTATCGAGCGAAGCGATTTTCTCTTTAACGCATTGCTGCTGTTTACAAAGCATGGAGTAAAACGACTGGTGGTGACTGAGGGTGAAACGATAGTCGGAATTTTGGAACAGCTTGATTTATTAAGCCATTTTGCTAATCATACCCATCTGATCGCCGCATCGATCGATCGAGCGGTGAGTATTGATGAACTTCAAAATGCCGGGCGTTCCCTTAGCCATTTGGTTCGCTCTCTGACTTCCAAAGGGGTACGGGTTCGGTACGTTTCCAAACTCGTCAGCGAACTCAATGCTAAAGTGTATCGTAAAGTATTCGAGATGGTCGTACCCGTGTCGCTTCAAGAGAAATGCGCCTTAATTATTATGGGGAGCGAAGGGCGCGGAGAGCAAATTCTCCGCACCGATCAAGATAATGCTCTCATTATTCGAGACGGTGAAGATGAAGCGCAATTCGAGTCCTATATGATGGAATTAAACGCTCATCTTTTGCAATTAGGATTTCCAAAATGCAACGGCAACGTGATGGTTTCAAACCCTTACTGGCGCAGAAGCGTATCGGGTTATCAAAAGCTGATAGAGGAGTGGATTGACACCCTTAACGAAGAGTCGTTGATGGGATTATCGATTTTTCTGGACGCTCAGTGTGTCGCGGGGGATGAGAAACTTTTAAATGTGTGTCGTGATTCGCTCTTTAGCCAATTTGAAGGGCGAAGCGATATGCTGGCGCATTTGGCAAAAGCCGCTTTGGCATTTGAAACCCCTTTGAGTCTATTTTCGGGATTTGTTTTGGGGCGTGCCGAACACGGAAGCGAATTTGATATTAAAAAGGGGGGGATATTTGCGATGGTACACGGTATCCGTATCCTCTCTTTGGAGCATAAAATTACCCACACCAATACGACGGAACGGATCAAAGAACTCAATAATATCGGATTATTCGATAAACGATTCGCGAGTGAACTGATTGAAGCGTATGATACGCTACTGAGTATTCGGCTCCGTTTTATCCTCGCACAAAAGCAGGGAAATGATGAGCAAAATTACGTCAATCCGAAATTGTTGAGCAAGGCAGAGCGGGATTTACTCAAAGATGCGTTCAAAATCGTCAATACCTTTAAAAAGTTCCTGACCTATCATTTTCATTTGGGAATGGTGGTGTAATGTTCGCGTCACTCCAACGTTCATGGAACAGAAGAGGATTAAACGATGAAAATTACGCATGGATGTTTGACCCTTACGTCGGGGATGAAGTGGTTGTATTTGATACCGAAACAACAGGGTTGAATACCAAAAAAGATGCGGTACTTAGCATCGGTGCGGTGAAGGTCAAAGGGGATCGGATTTTAACCTCGGAGAGCTTCGAGATTTTTTTAAAGCCTTCTAACGAAATCAGTGTTGAAAGCATTAAAATTCACCATATTAGGCCGTGTGATTTGGAAAATGCCCTTGTACCGTTAGAAGGGGCGAAAAAGTTTCTTGATTTTATAGGAAACCGCCCATTGGTTGGGTATTATTTGGAGTTTGATATGGCAATGATGAATCGTCTCATCAAGCCATGGTTAGGGATAACTCTTCCCAATAAACAGATTGAAGTTTCAGGTCTCTATTTTGATAAAAAAATAGAGCTGATTCCTCAAGGAAACATTGATTTACGCTTTGATACAATCCTCCGAGATTTAAATATCCCGAGGATGGGACAGCACAATGCGTTGAATGACGCAATCATGACCGCTATGGTCTACATTAAATTAAAAAATACACTTAAACTACACTAAGGAGCCTTTACAATGAGTGATATCGTAAAACCAACTTTTCAGCCGAACCGCGAGTTTGCTAAAAATGCCCGAATTAAAAATATGTGTGAATACCATGACCTACAAACATGGGCTCAAGAAGATTATGAAGGATTCTGGGGACATTTCGCAGATGAAAAAATCGACTGGTTTTCTCCTTACACTAAAGTTTTGGATGAGAGCAATGCACCGTTTTACAAATGGTTCGTGAACGGGAAACTCAACGTTGCTCATCAATGTATTGATCGTCATCTCAGCTCACGCAAAAATAAAGCGGCAATCATCTTTGAAGGGGATCGCGGTGATAAACAAATCATTACCTATCTTGAGCTTTATTACAACGTCAATAAATTTGCAAACTTGCTTAAAAACGAATTCCATGTCAAAAAAGGGGATCGTGTCGTTATCTATATGCCGATGATCCCTGAAGCGGCGTATGCAATGCTCGCATGTGCTCGTATCGGTGCGATTCACTCCATCGTATTCGGCGGGTTCTCTTCCGAAGCGTTGAAAGATCGTATCGAAGATGCGGAAGCGAAAGTCGTCATCACGGCTGATGGAGCATTCCGTAAAGACAAACCGTATATGCTTAAACCGGTCGTGGATCAAGCTATTGATGCGAATTCTCCGGTTGAAAAAGTCCTCGTGGTTGAGCGTAACAACGAAGATATCACATGGGTAGCGGGACGTGACTATTCGTATAATGAACTCATCAAAAGCCAATCAAGTATTTGTGAAGCGGAAGAGATGGATGCGGAAGACCCTCTTTTCCTCCTCTACACCTCCGGCTCTACCGGAAAACCAAAAGGGGTTCAACATAATTCTGCGGGATATATCCTTTGGGCGCAAATGACGATGGAATGGGTATTCGACGTCAAAGAAAACGACACTTATTGGTGTACGGCAGATGTGGGCTGGATTACCGGACACACCTATATCGTTTATGGCCCATTGGCAATGGGTGCGACTACGGTTATGTTTGAGGGTGTACCTACGTATCCGGATGCAGGACGTCCGTGGAAAATGGTCGAAGAGTACAAAATCAACCAATTCTACACCGCTCCGACCGCAATCCGAGTATTGCACAAAATGGGTGAAGATGAACCGGCTAAATACGATCTTAGCTCTCTCAAAGTCCTCGGAACCGTCGGTGAACCGATCGACCCTCCGGCATGGAAATGGTACTATGAAGCGGTCGGCGGAAGCAAGTGTGCGATCGTTGATACTTACTGGCAAACCGAGACGGGAGGACATATCGTCTCTCCATTGCCGGGTGCAACGCCGATCAAACCTGCATGCGCAACCTTCCCGCTTCCGGGTATCATCGCCGAAATCCTTGATCCTCAGAGCGGTATCAAAGTCGAAGCAGGTGAAGCGGGTTATATGTGTGTAACCCGTCCTTGGCCGTCAATGATTCGCGGTATCTGGGGTGATCCTGAACGTTTCGTGAAATCGTATTTCGGTGATGTCAAAAAAGACGGACAGCCGGTATACTTCACGGGTGACGGCGCAATCTACGACGAAGACGGCTATATCACGATCACGGGTCGTACCGATGACGTTATCAACGTTTCGGGTCACCGTATGGGAACTGCAGAAGTGGAAGCGGCATGTAAAAAACATCCGAACGTCGCCGAAGTAGCCGTTGTCGGTAAACCGCACGACATCAAAGGTGAGGGGATCTTCGCCTACATCGTACTCAAAGGCGATGATACCGTCGGTGAAGAGATGGAGATGGTTAAAGAGATCAACAAAGTGATTATGAAAGAGATCGGTAACATCGCGATTTGTGATGATATCGTTTTCGTTCCCGGCCTTCCGAAAACTCGCTCCGGTAAAATCATGCGCCGTATTTTGCGCTCTATCGCGAAAGGTGAAGCGATCACTCAGGATATTTCGACTCTCGAAGATCCAAGTATCGTTGCGACTATCGAAGCAAAAGTCAAAGGGTAAGTTTTACCCTCTCCTCTTCCGTCATCCCCGACCTGATCGGGGATCCATCCCTTAAAATCACATTTAACTATTTTCCTCCAACGTGTTATAATACTTCATCGATAGCAGGAGTGATAGAATGCAATCATTAACAATTAATTTTCAAAATCCGCAAATATTTGACAAGTTTTTATGGCTGTTAGATCATTTTAAAAAAGATGGTGTGGAAGTCGTTTCCAAAGAAGATATTGAAGATTTAAAAGCATTGTCGAAAACACGCGAGGAAGAGAGTATCCCTTTTGAGGACTATTTAAAAGATGCGCATTGAGATTCGTAAAAGTGCGATCAAAGACCTCCAAAAAATCAACGAACCTTTTAAAAGTAAACTCCACGAAAAAATCATCTCTCTCAAAAATTTCCCCGATGTTTCCAATATTAAAAAATTGACTAATTTCGAACCTGCATATCGTATGAGAGTAGGAGATTATCGAGTTTTGTTTGATGTGGTTGAGGATACGATTTTTATCGGTCGTGTATTGCACAGACAAGAGAGTTATGAATAAAACCTTGAAGTTGCCGATAAGTACTTTTACGCAGCATATGGAGAAATGAATGGATAAGGCTTCTATTGGGTTATTTGGGGTAGTTTTAGGAGCAGGTTTAACAGTTGGACTTACTGTTTTAAAAGAATGGTGGTTCCAACGTGAAAAAAATCAAAAAGAAGTAGAATTTCTCTCAATACACATGGTGTGTTTACTTGAAAAATTTATAGATGGATGTATTGATGTTATCTCTGATGATGGTTACTATCAAGGTCAACGTGAAAGTGATGGATGTCTACATCCTCAAGTATCATTGCCAATATTTGAACCGCAGTCACTCAAAGTTGAATGGAAAGCACTTCCATCAAATTTGATGTATGATATTTTAAATTTTCCAAATGAAATCGAAATAGCAAATCGCCTGATTAGTAATGAATTTGAATTTTCGGCATTTCCACCGGATTATGATGAAGGATTTGAAGAACGTCAATATCAATATGCATTGTTAGGACTTAAAGCATTTGAATTAGCCCAAAAATTACGTAATTTAGCCAAACTCCCAAAATATGAGAGTCGTGGATTTGATCCAATTAAAATAATGAATGATGAAAAAGATAAAACTGAAAAATTAAGACAACGTAGAGCTGAGGAACATGCTGCATTAATGAAAAAAATTGAAACAGACAAAGCATAAGTATTCAATTTATATACTATCTTCTTTAGATCATTAATTTGCATTGAATTACGCAAATGTTATTTCTGCACTATTGGCATCGCTGTATACCCTGTCTGCCCCACAGCATCCTGCATCATCCGAAGTGTAACTTTCTCATCCGCTATGACTATCGCACTCTCATTTTTGAAATTCACTTTCGCCTCTTGAACTCCTGAGACATTCATCAACGCTTTTTTGACCGCCAGTGTACACGCGATGCAGTGCATTCCGTTGATATGGAGCTTCCACTCTTTGGCGTACGCGAGAGAGGCTAAGAGAAGCAAGCTGAGGGCTATTCTCCCCATATTAATACCTCATAATAGGGATAGAAGAGGGCGGCAAGGCTAAAGAGAAACAATCCCCAAAAAAGGATCAGGAGGATTTTGGAGGTGAGGCTCGGGACGCAGTTGCATTCGATCTGTTTTTTGATCACCATTTGGTAAAATCCGATGCTCAGCATCAAAACGGCAAAGGCGGTAAATAGCCACCGATAACTGTTGAGTTCAGGGACATTGATAACCCCAGCGAAGGAGATGCCGAACACCATAAAAAGGGTCGGAACGATGCAACATGAGGCGGATAGAAGTGCCGTGATGAGTGCACCGAAGAGCACGAGTACCGCACTGCGTCTCTCTTGCTGCATCATCACATCGACGGGGTTCTCTTCGTCGTTCTCAACGTATCCTTTCCCTTTTATGATGACGAGGCGTGTCGCTCCATCGCTTAGAGTCTCTTCACTATAGGTGCAGTGCTGTGAGAGGGCGAACCGCTTGCAGTTTTCCCGACCGCTGAGGGTGTTGACCTCTACGGTGAGGGTCGCATCATCAGGGAGAGTATCGAGTGCTTTTTTCGTCTCCAGTACGGGACGCGGGCAATCCATATCACGGCAGTCGAGAATCATTAAGCCTCTTTTGCGGAGCGGATCGTATAAGAAAAGCTTTTCGGATCAAAGGGGTCGAGGTATTCTCCGTCCACTTCGGCATACGGGTAGCCGAATGAGTCGAGCGAGCCTTGGGTATTGGCGGGGTAGAGATCAAAATCGCGGGCGTGGTTGAGTGCCATCCAGTTGTTTTCCCAAAAGCCGAAGAACTTGTTGGCGAGTTCCATCGCGCGCGGGGAGTTTTTATCGATTCCCTCTTTCAGTACCAGTTTAGTGATATCGGCGGGATCACACGGTATCCACCCCATATTCGGGATAAAAAATTCCACTTTGCAGTGCTGCGCTTTGGTGATCTCTTCGCCCGCTCCGAACGCAGGAGAGAGACGTGAGGCTCCGACACGAATCCCCATCACTTCGCGTGCGGGGATATGTGATGCCCTCATAAGTGCGACGCAGAGCGCCGACATATCGAGGCATTTACCCCCCATACGACCATCTTGTTCGAGTTGAGAGAGCATAGCGTTGGGACTTCCGACTCCGCACCCTTGGACACTTTCGTCGCGGTAGCCGTTGGCAATAATCCAGTCGTAGATTTTTCGGGCTTTTTTGAGGGGATTTTTTTCTCCTCCGATAATTTTTTTAGCCACTTTGGCAACGGCTCCGTCGGTGGGGATATGGGGACTCGGGGCTAGAAACTCACGGGCGTGTTCAAGCATTTCGGGGCAGATCCGTTTGGGGCGGAAGTCACATTGGCGATCTCTTAATGCCAATGTCATTGAGAGTTTGAGTGTTTTACTCACAGCACTTTTGTCCCAACGGGCATAAAAGGTACGGGCGGTGTAACGGTTGTGGTCGCTTTCGAAATGGGTCTCTGCCTCGGTTGAATTTCCAAGCTCGATTAGGCGCTGAAATCCGTTGATATCAGAGGGGAGGGGAATCCAGAGTGCACACGCTTTGGCGCTATGGTGGGAGAGATCAAATTTCCAGCGGAGTTCATATACCGCAAGTCCCTCTTTGAGCGTCGGTGTCGAAGAGGCGGTGAGAAAAGAGGGGGTAAGACATATCGCCCCTGTCATAGCTGTTTTTTTAATGAATTCGCGTCGGTGCATCGTGTTATCCTACAATAATATCGGTATCGGTTTTGGCGATAACCTGTGCGACAATGGCTGCGGGTATCCCCTCGTTCAGACATCGTTCTACAATTTTTTTGGCATTTTCAGGAGTCGCGGCGATCAAAAGTCCTCCTGATGTCTGTGCATCAAAAAGGATCATCTCTAGATCGGCTCCAATATCACGTTTAAAGTATACCTTGGATTCCAGATATTCTTTGTTGGCATAGCTTCCTGCCGGGATAATTCCCATTGAAGCCATCGGCAACGCTTCGGCAAAAAACGGGACGGCGGAACTCTCCACCTCGATCGATTTTGTCCCTCCGCTCATCTCCGCCAAATGACCTAAAAAACCGAATCCCGTTACGTCGGTACATGCGTGGGCGTCAAACTCCCGCGCGATAAGGGAGGCCTTATAGTTGAGGGTGCGCATCGTCTCCGCGACTTTTAGCACGGTTGGCTCATCCAACAAATCGGCTTTGATGGCGGTGATCAGAATCCCCAGTCCGAGCGGTTTAGTAAGGACGATCACATCCCCCACATGGGCTGTGTTGTTACGGAGGATTTTATCGGGATGGACGAATCCGGTGCATGAGAGGCCATAGAGCATCTCAGGGGTTTCGATCGTATGCCCCCCGACGATTACCGCTCCGCACTCCAGTACTTTGCTCTGACCGCCTCGGAGAATCTCGGTGAGTACTTCGGTAGGGTGGTTTTTGCCGTCAAATCCGACGAGGTTGAGGGCTGTTTTCGCATCGCCTCCCATCGCGAAGACGTCGCTTAGAGAATTGGCGGCCGCGATTTGACCGTAGATGAAGGGATCATCCACCACGGGGGTGATAAAATCAACCGTCTGCACCATCGCAAGCTCATTGTTGATCCGATAAACCCCAGCATCCTCATTCCCCTCAAATCCGACGAGGAGATCTCTGTGAAACGATTTCAGATGGCAGGTGACGTTTTCGAGCGAGCCGGGGGAGAGTTTGGCGGCGCATCCCGAAGCGCGGACGAATTTTGTCAGCTTAGCACTGTTGTTCATCTTGAATTCCTCTGAGAATGTCGAGTGTTTTGAGCGGGTCATCGTTGTGGAGAGTCATATCGGGTTTGATCGTCACTTTGTAGACTTTATCGTAATACTGTGTGAGCAATATCTCAGAAACACGGGGGAGATCACCGTTTTCAAATGCGCCGATAGCGGAGGCTTTATCGTCACGGCTGATGTAGGGGGAGATGCGTTCCATCCGCTCCATGAAAAAAGGCTCATCCATCGAGTCGTACATCCGCATGATCCTCTCAACTCGCTGTTCCAGCGGAGCCGTGATTTCTATGCGAAATCCTGTTTCCATTTGTTTGTAAAGGGGCGCGGGGAACATAATCTTTCCGATCCGTTTGCTCTCCGCTTCGACAAAAGCACTTTGAGTTCGATTGAGAGAAAGAAAGGCGTGCATTAGCCGATTTTGAAACTCTTTTTGGGTGGGTTGCGCTCCGTTGACATCACCGAATACTGAACCGTAATGGTTGGCCATTTTTTCAAGATCAATCACATTATCCAGTTCATTTAAGAGGTCGCTTTTTCCACATCCCGTATTTCCGCTAAGGGTTATAAAATTGAATGCCGGGAGGTCTTCCAAATATCCGGTTACAAAGGTTCGGTACGATTTATACCCTCCTATAACGCGGTCGATCCGGTACCCTATGTCGGATAAAATCGTTCCGAGGGATGAGGAACGCATACCTCCGCGCGCGCAATAGATCGCGATGCGTGAGTTTGGGGTAAATGTGGGATAGATAGTATGTATATGGCGGGCGGCGTTGAGGCAGACGTATGACGCCCCCTTCACCCGTGCTTCAAAAGGGGATATTTGTTTGTATATTGTCCCGATTTCGTGGTGTTCTTCGTCGCTTAGCGCATAAAAATTTTGCGCTAAGGGAATATGAGAGTCATCGTATTCATGAGGGCTTCTGGCATCTATGATGAGGTCATAGCCATTTATGGATTCTAAAAAGGTTTCAATCGGTATAGTTTGTATCATTTCGAATTTTATCATTTATCCGCTAATAGCTCCATTATAAGCCCCTTTATGCCATAATTCGGCACTTACAAGGGAGTTATTATGGCCGCAGGTTCAACGATCTACAAAGCACAACTCAGTATCGCCGATATGGATCGCAACTACTACGAAACCCATGAGATCACGTTAGCCCAGCACCCATCGGAGACCGATCAGCGTCTTATGATCCGTCTCGTAGCCTTTGCTCTTAACGCCTCTGATCGACTGATCATCACTAAAGGGATCGGCGGTGATGATGAACCCGAATTATGGGAGAAAGATTACAGTGGCGATATCGTGTTGTGGATCGATTTGGGACAGATGGACGAGAAGCGGTTGCGTAAAGCGTGCGGACGGGCAGAGAATGTCATCGTCTATACGTACAACTTCAAAAGCGCAACCGCGTGGTGGAGACAATACGGGGCGACGTTTGAGCGGTTTAAAAATCTCCGAGTGATCCATTTGCACGCTGAAGAGATAGAGAAACTCTGTGAGCGTTCTATGCGGCTTCAGTGCAATATCAGCGATGGAGAGCTCAGTTTTCACAGTGAACGGGGAGATGTTACAATTATGCAAGAGCAGTGGCAATAATACGTCACTATTCGCTACACCCCTTCGCCCTTTATCTCTAAATTTAGCTATACTTATCCCTACTATTATCTCACTATTACGGATAAACGCATGAAACGAAAAATCGGAAAATTTAAAAGTTCTATCGCTACTCTCGAACTTCAAGATCGCGTATTGCGTGAAAACACCCTCATTTTGGCAGAGCCGGGTTCAGGGAAAACACATCTTGCCAATAAAATCCGTGCATTCGTAATCGATAGCGGAATACCGACTCTTTATCTCGATTTTTCTAACCCAACCCCCGATCAAGTCGAAGAAAAATTCAAAATCAGCAGTGAATTTCACTATATGTGTTTTGATGAGAGTGATGAATTTAATACCGCTTTGGATGCTGCGATTGCGACACGTCAAAATATTTACATGGCGGTTAGCCCTACCTTTTTTGCGAGCAAACGGGATATCAAAAGTAAACTTTCCCAGATGATGCAAAAACGTGAGTTGTTGGATAACTACTACTACATTATGCAGGAGATCGCAAGTTTGGAAGGGTTTTATACCCGATTTGAAGATTTTATGTTTTATATTTTCGATCTCGTCAATCTCAAAAAATTCGGACTCACCTTTTTAGCACAGCCGCATGAAATGTTTGAAAACCCGCGTATCAAACTGCTGTTTTCATTTCTTTTTGTCGGTCGTTGTACAAACGCGTATTATTACAACACCACGGTTCTGCGATCGATGGAACCGAATACCTTTTTGTATCAACATCGCGTTGATAATCGATCCCTTCTTTTTAACAACATTCAAAGCGATATCGTATTTATTGACGAGTAAACTGAAATACGACATTCTTAGAATGCGTATTTGTCTCTGAACTCTTCAAACTCTTCTTTTGGAAGAGGTTTGGAAAAGTAGTATCCTTGTATCTCGCCGCATTGCTGTTCACGAAGATAATTGAGTTGCGCTATCGTCTCTACCCCCTCCGCAATCGTTTGCAATCCTAAACTCTTTGCCATACTGATGATAGCCGAAACGATAGCTTTGTCTTCGGCATCGATACTGATATCTCGAACAAACGATTGATCAATTTTAAGTTTATATATTTTAAACTTTTTGAGATAACTCAAAGAAGAGTAGCCGGTACCGAAATCATCGATTGACATACGGATCCCTTTTGAATGAAGTTCATTCATTACATTGATCGCTTTTTGCGGGTCATGCATCGCAATACTCTCGGTCAACTCAAGCTCTAAATACTCAGGAGGTAATCCCACCTCGGCGAGAATAGTCCCGACCAAAGCCGGTAAGTTAGGGGAGCGAAACTGAATGGCCGATAGATTAACCGCGATAATAATAGGTGAGCGTCCTTGCTCCATCCATGCTTTAGCCGCCTCTGCGGCAGTACGCAGTACCCACTCTCCTATCGATAAAATGGTTCCGTTTTCTTCCGCAATCGGGATAAACTCTGTCGGAGAGATATTCCCATAATCAGGATGATTCCAGCGTATCAGCGCTTCGGCACCGATTATGGTTCCGCTTTGGGTAGAAAACTGAGGCTGATAGTGCAACTGTAACTGATTACGATCGAGTGCATGATGCAGGGCATTACCCAGTGCGAGATTGCGCAGAGAGTGCTGCTGCATCTCGACGGTAAAGAAACAAAAGCTATTTCTCCCCTCTTGTTTCGCTCGGTACATTGCGGTATCAGCGCTTTTATAAAGGGTTTCAAAATCACTCCCGTCATTAGGATAAAGGGCAATTCCGATTGAACTGCTGATGGTGAGCTCATGTTCATTGATTTGAAAAGGTTTTTTGAATGCGTTTAAAAAGTTTTGTGCGATTTGGGAAGCGCCGCCTAGTTCAATATTGGGAAGCAAAATAATAAACTCATCTCCTCCAAATCGTGCTATGGTGTCTTCTTCTCGCATTATTTGTTTGAGCCGTTTGGAGGCTTCTATCAGCAAGCCGTCTCCGATGCTGTGCCCTAATGTATCATTGATGTCTTTAAAATGGTCAAGATCAAGAAACATAACCGTCATTGCGATATCGTTATGTTTTGCCAAGCTTAATAAATCGTTGATACGGCCATCGAGTCTTGCACGATTCGGCAGTCCGGTGAGTTCGTCATAATTTGCAAGGTATTGAACACGCTGTTCCGCTTTTTCACGAGCCTGCTCTTTTGCAAACGAATTCAGGGCATAACTGATATCCATTGCCATCTCTTCCAGCAGTTTTTTTGCTGCGTCATCAAACGCATTGACATCTTCGGCATAGAGGTTAAAAACAGCGATTACTTTACCGTTGGAGCGTAGTGGAAGTGCGGCGGAAGAGCCCCATTTGTACTCTTGTCCATGATGATGCCACGGTGCGGTCATCGGATCATTTTGAAAATCTTGACACCAGATAGGACGATCTTCATGAAACGCCAATCCTGTTGGGCCTTTGGCGGATGGATCTGAGGGGTTGAGCGATATCGCGAGGTTTTGAAGATAATCGGTACCGTATCCGTATAAACTGACGGCTTTTAGATATTCGCAGGAGTCATCGACTTTACCGATCCATGCCATTTTCATCCCTCCGAAATAGACCGCATCACGGCAAATGATAGGAAAAAGTTCTTCTTCATTTTTGGAACGGATAATCGCTTGATTGCATTGGCTGAGGGCCGAGTAGAGATTTTTAAGTCGTTGATTGTGGGCGATGAGCTCTTTGAGTTTGAGCTGTGTTTCACTCAGCCACCCTAAGATACTGTTTTCATCTCCCTTTTTGAGTTGGATCGGAATGGAAAAATCCCCGCTTCCGATACGCGTTATAAGGGAATGAACATTGTCGACTGAACTTCCTAAAATCGTGTGTAGGGTTTTATGGAGACGCCAAAACATGAGAAGTAAAAATACTCCGGTAAGAATTAAAATAATTCGTAGCATGAGCGCCGTTTTCTCAGCCGAATGGACCGCGGCTGTTGTTCGAGTATTCATCAACGTATAAAACTCTTTGATGGGGCGCATGATTGATATTTTGGCTTGATGATAGGCTTCATCATGCAGCATAGTAAGCGCTTTTTTCTTATCTGATTCGCTAGGGGCACCGTCGATAATCGTCATAGCGGCGAATTCGGTTTTCGTCAGAGCATCAGAGTTGTTTTTTGCTTCGGAAAGTTTGGCAAACTCAGCCGCGCTAAATCCTGCCTGATGCATCATCTCGATAAGCGGGAGGGTTCGATCACTTAGTGGATGAGGACGTGCGTTATCCAGAGTAACCAAATCCCAGTAAATATTTTCATAATGGATCGGACGGGGTTTTTTACCGTTTCGGATATCCAAAATTTCTTGATAGTGTTCTTTGTAAAGGGTGTTTCCGGTGGCAGCATAGGTGCGTATCATTCGGGTGAGGTCATCTGAGGATTGGCGGAGTTCATCGGCTAGGAGAAAAGAGTTCAGTCGTACATTGTTGGCATGGTCGATCCGTTTTTCAGCATAAACATAGACGATAAAGGTAGCGATAAAAAGTAGTAAGATAGCAAGCGTATGCCAAAGAGTTCGGATAAAAGGAGATGAAAAATAGTTTGAAAACAACACTAATATTCCTTTTGGGCGGATAAAAATTTTAGAATGGTTTAACAGAATAGCATAATAGAGTTGAACATTATATAGAGAGGCGTAAGAGTTGTCTTAATCTCCTAAAGAGGCTATAATTCCACAATTTTTCATGTAAATTCGAGGGAGCATACCGTATGGGAAGAGCGTTTGAATATCGTAAAGCCGCAAAAATGAAACGCTGGGGAAATATGTCCAGAGTATTTCCAAAGCTAGGTAAAATCATCACAATGGCAGCCAAAGAGGGTGGGGAAGATCCCGATATGAACCCGAAACTCCGCAGTGCGATTTTGACGGCTAAAGCGCAAAATATGCCTAAAGATAACATTGATGCCGCGATCAAACGGGCTTCGGGGAAAGATGCTATTTCCTTGGCGGAGATGAATATCGAAGGCAAAGGGCCGCATGGCGCCCTCTTTTTCGTAGAGTGTGCAACGGATAATAATGCGCGTACCATTTCAAACGTACGAACAATTTTCGGTCGCGCAAAAGGGGAAACCCTCAACAACGGTTCTCTTGAATTCATGTTCAGCCGTAAAGCCGTGTTCCGTTTTCCAAAGCCGGCTATGGATTTGGAAGAACTTGAATTTGCCCTAATTGATGCAGGCATTGAGAGTATCGAAGAAGAAGAGGGGGAAGTGAGTGTTTACGGTGAATATACCGCATTCGGCGCCTTGTCCGCTGAGTTGGAAAAAATGGGCATTGCACCCGATAGTGCGGCATTAGAGCGTATCGCAAACTCTCCGGTAGAATTTAGTGATGAGCAGATGGCGGATATCGAAAAATTGATCGATAAACTTGAAGAGGACGATGACGTCCAAGCGGTTTATACCAATATCGGTTAACTACTCGTTATTCACTTTTGAATAATGAATCTTCGCATCCAATAAAAGTGTTTTAGCGAAATGGGCTTTTGTCCCCGATGGAAAATGGGGATCGCTTAGGAGAACCGACATTTTTTTACTCCCGTTTCGCTGAATCATGCGACGCAGTGTTCCCTCTCCCATCGCGTAGGCAAAATCAGCGAGATACCAACTTCCAAACTCTCTTTTTAAATACAGAATATACCGTATCGCCGCATCGGTGGAGCGGTCGATATCGAGTCGTTCATCGTTCCCTTTTTTAACGGTTAGTCCAAAATTTCGAGCGCTTTGCTTTGTAAACTGCCATAGTCCTGCCGTACCGTATCCGTGAATGGTAGGATTAAATTTCGACTCTGCGTAAGGAATGAGAGCAAAAAACGGAGGAATCCCCGCATCCGTAAATTTGGATCGGATGTGTTCTAGCTCTTGTGTGGTTGCTTGATAGCGTCTGTAAAGAGGGGAAATGGTTCCGCGATACCGATCCAGTGTATTGTCTAAAACGGCAGTATCGAGAAGAGACTCTTCACTTTGAAGAGATTGGAGAGATTGATTGATTGCTTCAACGTCACTGTTGGCAAAAAGGGTTAAATGAGAGAAAAATAGGAAGAGTAAAAATAAGAGTTTTTGCATTATTATCCTTCAATATTAAACCTTTATCGTAGCGTAATCGACTTAATAGGTCAACAATCCTCTTAAATCGTGTAAAGAGTCGATACGATAGGTAGCATGACTAAAATCATGACTCGCGGTAAAATCATTATGAACTACGGCACACTCTATTCCGGCAGAGACAGCTGCAGTGAGACCCCTTTGAGAGTCTTCCACGACGATAGCGCTATCAGGATGGGCATTAAAGAGTTCCAACCCTTTGAGATACGGATCAGGATGCGGTTTGGCTCGGGGGTAGTCCTCTTCACATAGAACAAACTCCATAAATCGGGTAAGTTTTTGTTCATGATGAATCAGCTCAAAATCGACCCGTCGCGAGGTGGTGACGATTCCCATGCGATAATCGTGTGAAAGTTCGGAAAGTACCTCTTCGACTCCGTCGATAAAAACGTTTTCGGTGCGGAGATAGTGTTGATAGTAACGGCTTCGACGTTCACGCGCACGGTTCACTTCCTCTAAGCTCACTCCACGCTTCATAGCGAGCTCCCACCAGTTCCCGCCGTATTTCATTAACTCCAAATAGTATTCAAGCTCTAGTGTGACCCCCAGCTCTTTCATCGCTTTCTCATTCGCTCGAAAATACCAAAGTTCGGTTTCGACGAGTACGCCGTCGTTGTCAAAAAGGATAAAGTTTTTCATAACCCGATTTTTGTCGCGGTAAGGAAGAGATAATCGCTTCCCGTGAGCGTCACTCGAAATTTCTTTTGCTGCAAATATTTTTTGCAGTAGTAGATGTCTTTGATAAGAATTGACATCTCCGAGTAAGGATAGTTCGGAGCTTTTGCACCGTAGATCATCTCTCCGCTCATCCAGCGACAATTCGGGAATCCCAAGATCATCGCTCCATCAGGGGTGAGATATTCCTGCACCAAAGAAGCAAAGAGGCTTTTAAACTCCAATGTGCCGCTTTGTAAAGTTCCGATGGTGATTATGAGATCAAACCGTCCCAGAGATAACGAAGCAAGATCGTTAATGTCATGGACGTAAAAAATGGCGTTTCCTTCACTAAAGCGCTCTTGTGCAACCGAAATAGCACTCTGAGAATGATCAACGCCAACGAGGGAGAGATTGAGATACTTATCCTTCGGTACAAGTGTACGGATGAGGCCAAACTCATCTCCCGTATTGATCCCCAGATTAAGTATCCGTTTTTTCCCCTCCACTTTGACACTTTTGAGCGCTCGTAAATAGGCACTTAAAAAAACAGGTTCTTCGTTTTTACGGATAGCTGCGAATAGGGATGCCGTCCCGTATTTCTCTTCTTGAATGTCACTATGGTGAAACGAGTTGCTGAGATCGAGTTTTTCATAGGTGAGTATTACGGTATGTTCAGTGGCGGTTTTCGGGACGAGGAGACGGCAAAAGAGAAGCTTGCTTAGATCACTCCACGCTTTAATACTGCGGTAAAGATACTCGGTCTCATTGAGTATTATGGTTGTACCCGCATATACTCCGCGTCCGATGTCAGGATTGAGCACTTCAAAAGAGAGAGTATCGCTGTTTGTAAGTTCATGCTGCATCCATGCAAGGATATCCGTGAGAGGCTCGGAGGTGAATGATTTCATGATGCAATTTTATCACATTAGAGAACGATTTTTGCTTGTCATGTTTTACAAACCTTACAAGGAGTCTCGTATGAATGTATCTTCTGTTTCCAGCTTATCTGTGAATACAACGCCAACTTCTACGAAAGATGAAAGTGTTGATCAAGACTATTTGGCGCTTATTGCGCAGTTTTATCAAGCCGAAGAGTATAAAAGCCGTGATGAAATAAATGAGGAAGATACCTCATTGTCGAAATTCAAAGATGATTTGATCAGTAAAGGTGCCGCAGTATTTCTAAAAGAGTTGAATGAAGAGAAGATTGAAGCGATGGTCGAAGAGTACCGCCAAAAACTACTCAAAGAACAAGCGGAAAATCCTGATAAGCCTATGGATATTAACCAAATGGTGAGTGATTTCAGAAAACAGCTTCTTGAGGAACTGATGGAAGCACAAAAAACGGAAGAGGAGAATAAATCTGCTGAGAATACCACATTGATGAGCAGTGATATACTCAAAAATATTCAAGCTACACGTAACGATGAGCAAACGTCTGGATTGGCGGATACCGGATTTTTGGAACAGATGTTGAGTCTTTCGAATAAAAATTCAGAAGAAAAACAGGATGAAGTGAAAGGTTAAGTTAACAATTTATTAAGATATGGAGTACTACTATTGGAATAGAGCTTAATTAAATTTGAGTTATAACAATTAGAGGGGTATTCCATGACAATTTATAAGCAGCTGCTTGTGTTGGTAAGTGTAGCCATTATCGGATTGATCGGTATTTTAAGCTTGGCGGTCGTTAAGCTGGAAACAGTATATGAAGAGACAAATTACGGAAATGTAAATTCTATCCCTTCTATCTTAGCATTAGACGAAGCGGTCGATCATATCGCTACCATGCGGGTTGTTGCCTATAAATATCATGTTGAAGAGAATCCTGAGCAAAAACGGAAAAATGAAGAGCGTCTTTTAAAAGCTGAAGCGGATCTAGAAAACGCATTTAAGACATATGACAAGCTTGTATCGGATGATAAAGACAAAGCGATGCTGAAAACGGATCGGGATACAGCTAAAGCGTATATCTCTTTGTTGAAAGAGATTATGGATTTGAGTAACCAAGGCGAAGAGGCAAAAGCAAAAGCTCTCTTGCTTGCCAAACATAAAGAGACGGTGAGCAGTTTAAATGATGCTATTGAAGCGCATCTCACTTTTAATGCGACATTGGCGAATCACCAAGCAAAAGAGGCTGAAAAACATAAAAATAGCGCCGATCTATTAATGATTATTATCGGATTGATCGCCATTGCAATAACCCTTTTTATGAGTATATCGATTGTGAAAAGTATTATGAACGGTGTGCATATGATCCGTGACGGAATTAGCCATTTCGTTCAGGAAAAAGAGTTAAAATTTCGGATTCAGTACAATCAAGATAATGAGATAAAAGAGATTGTCAATAGTTTTAATATGTTGGTTGAAACATTAGAATCGACAATCGATGATGCAAAAAGCTCCTCTAATGAAAATTCGTCCGTTTCGCATGAGTTGAGCAGTACAAGTTTGCAAATCGGAAAAAATGCGGAAGAGAGCGCGAAAATCGTTAATAAAACGATTGATGATATGCGTTCCATTAAAACGTTTGTACAACAAACGGCAGATTTGTCTGAAGTGACGAAAAAAGAGATTATTGTCGCCGGAGAGAAACTTGAACGTTCTAAAAATGAGATTATTTCTCTTCGTGAAGAGGTAAACCTTGCGAGTGAAGCAGAATCGGCATTAGCTGTTAAACTTGAAGAGATGAGTCGGGATGCGGAACAGGTAAAACAGGTTCTCATCGTGATCTCTGATATTGCCGATCAAACCAATCTTCTAGCACTCAATGCCGCTATCGAAGCGGCACGTGCAGGTGAACACGGACGTGGATTTGCCGTGGTTGCCGATGAGGTACGAAAACTCGCGGAACGGACTCAAAAATCCCTTTTTGAGATTAATGCCACGATCAACGTTATCGTACAATCCATTATGGATTCAGCTGAACAGATGGGGAAAAATGCAGAAAATATTTTGCGTTTGGTGGAAGTCTCCGGAGATGTTGAAGAGATGATTGTCGATACCAGTACGATCATGACTACGAGTGTTACATCCGTTTCGAATAGCGCTGAAAATTCGTTTAAGATTGCGGATGATACCGGAAAAATTATGGATATGGTTTCAAATATCAATGATTTGACAAATCAAAATGCCCGCAGTGTTGAAGAGATTGCTTCAGCTGCGGAACATTTGTATCAACTAACAGAAAATTTAAGCGGTAAACTCAATCAGTTTAAATCGTAATCTCTATTGGGGGGAGATCCTTTTGCATTACGCTAAGCGCTAACCCCTTGACTACGCTTTCCCACAAATCAGATTGAGGAAACGGTATGATTTTCCCCATTTGCTGATATCCTCTGCGCTCATAATACTCGATCAGCTCACTACGGTGGGTAATCACCTCCATAATCGCGCTAGTAACTTCCCATTCTCGGATCGCTTCGGATTCGGCGTAGGCTAACAGCTCTTTACCGATTCCTCTACCTTGTAGCGAAGGCTCAACGGCGAAGAGTCCGAAATGGACGCTCTCATTTTCATGATGAGCATGGATGGTAGCGAAGAGCTTATCCTCAGAGTGAGCGATTAGGATCAGAGAATCAGGATCATTCAGCAGTTGGTATAGCCCCGTTTCATCGATCCGTTTACCACTTAGCAAATCAGCTTCTGTCGTCCATCCCGCGCGGGAGCTATCACCGCGATAGGAGCGGTTTAGGAGAGAGATTAGGGTAGGGATGTCGGTTAGTGTGGCGTGTGCAAATAACATGATGGGATTTTAGCATAGTAGATTAGCTATTTTCAATCTTGAATGTATTAAAAATAATATCGGTTGCCAACATCCGCGTCGCATGACTTACAGCATCGAGAATATCACTATCACTCCATCCCATCTCCCGCAACGTATCGAGATCATTTGCAGTGACACCGTGGGCGTTACGTATCGCTTTAATCGCGAGGTTGAGCATCGCTATTTCACGTTCAGGGAGATTTGCAGCATTCGGATCTTTGCGCATTTTTGCGACCTGATCGAACGTCCATCCCGCGAGATTTATCAACATCCCCGTATTGTAATCGATACAAAACTGACACTCTTCGCCACTCGAAACCATAATGCGGATAGCGGCGAGAAGCGGCATCGATAGAGTCGGGTGGTTCATATAAAATTTGATGAAATCCATTTGCTGACGCAATAACTCGGGGCTAACACTGAAAAGCTGTGCATTATTACCGACACTCCCGCGCATCGTTTCGATGATGGTGTAGAGTTTCGCTAACTCACCTGTCGCTTCGGATGGTGCTATGGTGTGAATGAGTGGCATGAGAATCCTTTTGAATGAATGTTGACTGTTTGGTCAAGTGGCATTATAAAACGATTTGACCGAATAGTCAAGTAATGTGTTATAATTTTAAAATGGAACAAAATACAAGACAAAAACTGATCGACGCTACCTATGAAGAGGTCTATTCGCATGGCTATCAAGGTGCGGCACTCGCCGATATACTCGCCAATGCGGGGGTGCATAAGGGGTCAATGTACCACTTTTTCCCCAACAAAAAAGAGATGGCACTTTCCGCGATAAAAGAGAAGATTGCAGAGCGATTCGGAACCCGTTATTTAGCAATAGCTAAAGGGGAGGGTGATTATTTAGCGCATTTTTTTGAGGGTTTGCGGGATCTCAAACAACGAGATTTTCGTCGCGGATGTCCTGTCGCAAACATCGTTCAGGAGATGTCCAATATCGATGAAGATTTTAATGTAGCGATGAAAGAGATATACGCAAAATTTCGTCAAAGTGTCAAAATCATTTTCGATAAAGCGGTTAGTGTCGGCGAATTACGCTCTTGTGATACGGCTAAACTCGCCCTTTTTACGACATCCACATTAGAGGGTGCAATCCTCTCGGCAAAAGCATCGGGGGATGCTCAAGACTATCTTGATTGTGTGGAATGTTTGATTAGTTATATTGAAAGTTATACACATGAATGAGTCTAAAAATACCACTAAATACGTACTATGGATGATCGTCGCGATGCTCTTTTGGGGGTTTGCGTGGACAGCGGGGAAAGTTGCGGCGGAACACTCTAATGCCGAAGTTGCCGCTTTTTGGCGTTATGCGATCTCGTTTATCAGCATCATTCCTATTATTTGGTATCTGAGAACACCCCTTAAAACCGATAGGGCAGGTTTGATGTATATGGTGATAGCGGGGATTTTGACATCTCTCTTTAACTATCTCTTTTTTGCGGGGCTTTCACACGGCGATGCGGGTTATGGCGGGACGATGGTTACGTCACTCGCTCCGATCATCACCTATATCCTCTCGATCTCGTTTTTGGGAACCAAAGTATCCATGCGACAAATCGGCGCGCTTTCCATCGGTATTTTCGGCGCGTTGATATTGCTTCGCGTACCGTTTGACGGGTTTGCGTTCTTGAATGTTGATAGTGCCTATTTCCTCGGATGTGCACTCGTGTGGGCGTTAGTGACGGTGGTCTCTCAAAAAGCCGCAGCGCGTGCGCATCTGATGTTTTATACATTGGTCGTTTTCGGGATCACGACGTTTATCAATATGCTCTTTGCTCTGCCGCACCGTCCGTTTGATTTCGAGGCGTATGACGCGATATTTTGGTGGACGATTATCTTTATCGGGGTGATACCGGGGACGTTTAGCACCGCCCTTTATTTCATCTCGGCAGGGAAAGTGGGGGCGCATCGGACGGGGGTATTTATGTTTATCGTCCCTGTGGGGGCTATCGTGTCGAGTTGGATCGTGTACGGTGAGACGTTGGCAATCTCTACCCTTATCGGGTGTTTGATGGCGTTTGCAGCGGTGATTTTATTTAATATCAAAAAGTCGAACGAGATACAATGACTCCTGCGGTTAATATCGCTAAAAAAGCAAAAATCGATTACATCCTGCACTCCTATACCCATGATCCCGCATCGGCTTCGTATGGTGAGGAAGCATCGGAGAAATTAGGGATTTCTTCAGATAGAGTATTTAAAACACTGGTTGCACAGATCGACTCACGTGAACTCGTTGTTGCGGTCATCCCCGTCTCCTCTATGCTTTCGATGAAGCAGATCGCCAAAGCATCAGGGGGCAAAAAAGCGGAAATGGCAAAGGGTGTAGACGTTGAACGCTCCAGCGGTTATATTCTTGGCGGCGTAAGTCCCTTAGGGCAGAAAAAGAGACTTAGGACGTTTATCGATAGCTCGGCGGCAAATTTTGCGACGATCTATGTGAGCGCAGGGCGAAGAGGGTTGGAAATAGAGTTATCGCCGAATGATTTGGTAAAAATAACAGATGGGGAGATGGTAGCGTTATGTGCAGAATAATAGGAGTATTTTTTATTTTATGGATTTCGATAAGTTCGGCTTTCGCATCCGAACCTGATTTCGGAAAATTTGACGGTACGGCGGTCATCGTTGATCTGAACACTTCGACGAAAACGATTTATGGAAAGCACGCCGATGAACGTGTCAACCCCTGCTCAACGTTTAAAATCCTCAACGCTATGATTGCGCTCGATAGCGGTGCGGTGCGGGATGAAAACGAGACGATTGTATGGGATGGAGTGGTGCGGGAGTATCCGTTTTGGAATCATGATCACACGATGCGTTCGGCTATCGGAGTCTCAACCGTATGGTTTTATCAAGAACTCGCTCGCCGTATTGGAGAGAAGAAAATGGCTGAGATGGTACGCGCAGCAGAGTATGGGAATATGGATACCTCTAAAACCCTCACCGACTTTTGGCTAGGTGGCGGTAGTCTCAAGATATCTCCCGATGAGCAAACCGGTTTCCTTTCCAAACTGGTACGTAATCAGCTCCCTTTTTCACTACGTTCGCAGAGTGCGGTTAAGGATATTCTGACGCTTGAAAAGAAGGATGACTATGTATTGGCAGGAAAAACAGGAAGTTGTGGTGGTATCGGATGGTTCGTCGGATTCGTCAAACATCATGAGCATGTAAAAGTCTTTGCATTTCAGATTCGAGGTGAGGGTTCCAACGGTGCGGAAGCAAAAAAGATTGCACTTCAATATCTCATAAAAGGAAAATTATGATCGATACAGCATTTGCCGAGTATTTCGCCCATGAGTGGGTCGAGGCGTGGAACAGTCACGACTTGGAATCGGTACTATCGCATTACAGTGATGATTTCGAAATGAGTTCTCCGTTTATTATTGCGTATAGCCCAGAATCAGGCGGGACGTTGAGAGGCAAAGAGGCGGTCGCTCAATATTGGGCGGCGGCATTGGAGAAATTTAGCGATTTACATTTCGTACTGGATAGTGTATTTGTCGGAGCGGATTCGATTGCCCTCACGTATACGTCAGTGTTGGATAAAAAGGCGGTCGAGATTTTCTTTTTCGATGAGAATGAGAAAGTGGTGAAAGCGGCGGCGCATTATTTTTAATGCCTAATAAATCTATAAAATCTGATACAATAAAATGAATTAGATAGTGTCTGTACTACGCATTTTAAATTCCTTCCTTTGTTACAACATTGAATGTTATAAAAATTTGTTCTTTCGGAAACATTATAGCATTTTCGAGTTTATATTCAAGCGCTCCGTTTATTTTATTTGGATTTTCTCTACCATATTTGGTATAAATCATTGGCATGATAATACTTTCATCATGACTAAAACTCACTTTAAAATCAAAGCAAGGTTTTGAAAAAGAGTACACATGAATGTGTTCAATATCTATACTTTCCGCAATCTCTTCTACCTTATGCTCTCCTGCAGACATGAATGGCCATTCATGAGTTGCTCTGACAATATCAGTTCCATTTTCTGTTGAGGTACTGTAAATTAATGAAGGTATTTGCTCATGCCCATCAATAATTAGCTTTTCATAATGGAAATGTTCTTCAGGTGTAAGACCGGGTACTTTTGGTGTTGCAAATCTTCTTTCTCCGCTAAACACACCATCTTCAGAAACATATACGGTATATGTTTTGGTCACTCTTGATTTGATATAATTACCTTGATTAGTATCTTCTATTTTAATATCTGCCGAGATAATGTAACCTTGATTGTGTTTGATAAGTTCTATAATTTGGTTACTAATTTTTTCATGTCTATTTCCATATTTGAGTTCATGAAATACTTTGATAGATGTTTCAATGATTTCAAGAAGTTTGGTTTTGTCATAAGACTTCAAAAAACTCATAGAAACGAAATTATCAAAAACGATTGGTTTAATTGTTTTTGTCATTTGGATAGTAAATGCATTTGAAGTTAATAAAAACTTAAATACTGCTGCAGAAATAAGAGTTACTCCAATAGTTGTGTATTGGGTTTTATCTGGAAAGATAGCAACAAGCGTTAAGCCTGCAATAATAATCAATAACACTTGAACAAAGCTATTTTTTGTGATGGATTCAATTGCCATTTTTAATGTTGGAGAACTATCAATGTAATCTTTTATTGTCTGCATCATAAATTTGCCTTGTTTAAAATATAACATGAAGTGTTTATTGATTAACAATTATAGCCTTTTTAGAGTTAGGATTACTTTTTAATTTTGTAATGGCTTGGTATGGCATGATTAAATACATATGCATGAATTAAATTAAATGATTTTTAAACATCTCTGCAAACGCTCTAACAGCAGGTTCAATTTCCTCCATCTTGAAACCGCCGAATCCCATCCGTAAAGCATCCCATTCACCACCTGAATACTCTTTTACAAAATAGAGCTTGATCCCCGCTTGTAGAGGGGTAAAATTTACCGAAAGAGCGGTACGATACTCTTATCAAAAACATAGAAGTGCGAAACGGCTCTGTCGATAGCGCAACAGTTCAGTTGATGCAACAATTTCAGAAAGAAGCGGATGTATGATGCAAAAAACTATTATTTTTAGAGCTATTAAAGATCAATCGAATGCTATTAGCATCTTAGTCGGCGAACTTTTACAAGAGATTATGGATCGAATAGGAATTGATGCATTCCATTTTGATCTTGAAGAGACGAAAGCGCGTTTGGCAGAGTTTATCGAACAGGAAAAAAACTTCGTATTTGTCGCAGAAGACAATGAAAATGGCGAATTGATCGGGTTTGTTACTGTGTATGAGGGATTTGCCCTTTATGCCGAGGGGGCTTTTGGAACGATGGCAGAGTTGTATGTCCGTCCACCGTATCGTTCACAAGGTATCGGTAAAATGCTGATACAGTCGGTCAAAGATTTCGCTGATGAGAGAGGCTGGAAACGTCTCGAAGTCACGACACCGCCACTGCCACAGTTTGATGCGACTTTATCGTTTTACGAACGAGAAGGGTTTGAGATAAGCGGCGGGCGAAAATTAAAGGTAGTGATTTAAGGTTTACTCGATAATTACGCTCTGGCAGATGCGTGTTCGTTTGAGAAAAAAATTGAAGGAATGATATGAATATTACCTACCAAATAACCCCCAACCTATCAACCGAAGATTTCATCGACATCCTCAATCGTTCAACGTTGGGCGAACGCAGACCTGTTGATGATCTTGAATGTATTGAGAGTATGATCAAAAATGCCGACATCATTATTACGGCGGTTTTGGATGAGAAAATCGTGGGGGTGGCACGTGCCGTTACCGACTTCAGCTACTGCTGCTATCTGTCAGATTTAGCAGTCGATGCGAGCTTTCAACATCAGGGGATCGGTAAAATGCTTATCCAAAAAGTACGCGAACAGTTAGGGGCTAAATGCAAACTGATTTTGCTCTCTGCACCTGCAGCGGTAGAGTATTATCCAAAAATCGGTTTTACGCAACACCCCTCGGCGTGGGTACTGGACAGCACGAAAGAGATTTTATAAAAAAGTAGCGACAATGAATTTCAAAAAACTGACAGAAGCCGAGGCAAGTTTTTTCACCTTTTACCCCAAAGGGTTCGAAGACGAAGCACTGCTATCGATTATCAAACGGCACAAAACGGCAAAAATAGGTGAAAGTGTAAGAGAACTCTTCGCTCCTGAGAAATTTTCATGTACCGAAGAGATAGGTGAGAGTTTCGCCAAGATTGTCTCTAAGTCCTCGCTTATCTCACTTTTTGAAAAACCAAAAGTTCGAGATATGGTGAAAGCGATGAGTATGGAACAGCAAGATATGTTTGCCATAGGATTGTATGAACTTTTGCATGCCGATAAAGAGAAAGGGTTTAATATTTTGGTAGACGTGTTGAGCATCTACAAACTCGCGAAATGGTCGATTGTGACGTTGATTCCCTATTATTACGCACGGGATAAAGAGTTTTTTATCAAACCCACCACGACCAAAGATATTATCAAATTCTTCGAGATAAGCGGTTTGGAATACAAGCCTAAACCAACTTATGAATTTTACATGCGCTATACACAAATACTTCAAGAGATGAAATCACACGTCTCTCCGCTGATCGGTGCAGATAATGCCGGATTTACAGGTTTTTTGATGATGGCGATGAAAAAGTAATCATAAAATTCAAACCCAATACGACGGATACACCAGCGATTTTTTGAGATTGAGATAAAAGTCTTTTTTACTATCGATGTGTCAATGGCTAAATTAAAGATGGTATCTTCATACAATCTTGAGAAAGAGGCTCTATCATGGTGAAAATGAACCAAGGAGCTTCTATGTTTTCACGACTTATCACTTTCACAACGGCTTTGAGCTTTTCATCGCTTTTACTAGCGGCTTCGCTTCCCGACATAAAAATGCCCGATAACGGTCTCTCATTTAAAATGATCGAAGGGTATCAGGATTATAAAATCGTCGCAACCCACTGGCGTACCGATAAAAAGGAGCTGCGTTATGTATTGGCAAATCCAGTCGCCTATAAAGCATTGAAGTCTAAAAAAATTCCCCTTCCTGAGGGGAGTAAAATTGTCAAAATCGGATGGACGGTAAAAGCGATGGGGGCATTTTCTGATGCTCTTGAAGCCGATAAAATTCAGAGGGTTGAGTATATGGTTAAAGATTCTGCGCGGTATAATCAAAACGGCGATCATTGGGGATATGCCCGATATGTGAAAAAAGGAGACGCTTATGTACCGTACGCGAACGGCTCTGCGGAGTGTGTTGCCTGTCATAGTGCAGTTAGCGGGAACGATTACCTCTTTAGCGGGTTTCAAGAGACCTTTTAATCGATGAAAAACACGATTTTAATCGTCGAGGATGAAGAGGAAATCCTCCGTCTCATCTGTAACCGTATCGATCCTGAACGTTATGAGGTGATGATTGCCAAAGATGGCAAAGAGGCGTTGGCACAAGTGGCGAGAGAGATATTTGATATTGCGGTGATTGATATCATGATCCCCTTTATCGACGGTTATGAAGTATCTTCTCAGTTACGCCGAAAGTCTAAAGAGACTCTGATTATTATCGTCAGTGCGTTGGGGTCTGAAGAGAACAAACTCAGATGGTATGAACTCGGAGCCGATGATTTTATCCCTAAACCGTTCTCTCCACGTGAACTGATTGCGAAAATCGATACACTGATCAAACGACGCTACGAGATGATCAACCATCATATCACCGTATTGCGTTCCATCACTCATGATAGGGCAGGTAAAAGAATAGAGATCGAAGGGGAAGTTCTGGCACTGACTCCGAGCGAATATCTTATTTTTGCGACACTTTTGCTCAGACCCAAAAACATTGTCTCCCGTGATCAGTTAGCGCAGGCGATCTATGATAATGATATGGGTGAAATCGATGCACGGGGAATCGATACCCATATCTACAATCTCCGCAAAAAAATAGCCTCCATCACCTCACAGCCGATTATCCATACCGAACGTTCACTAGGGTACACCATCCATGAGTTTTAAAACTCTTCTGATCCTCGTATATTCTCTCGCGGGACTTTTAATCGCACTCTTCAGCGCCTTTATGACCTATCTCATCATCGGTGAGCCGATAGGGATGAAGATGTTTTCTAAAATTTCCTTGGTCGTAGTGGCGGCATTACCAGTTATCGCTCTTATCAGCTATGGAGTAGGAAAATATTTTTTCGGTAAATTTGAGGGGATACGCTACCGATTGGATCAGATCGCACACGGTAATTTTGTCTCGATTGAGCCACAGGAACGTATCGCCGATGTTGAGCGAATCCATCGCTCTATTACACTCCTCTCTGAACGCTTATCGGAACTGATCGAATCCCTACAGAAGCAAAACGAGACAATCTCAAACATGACACTTTCACTAGCTCATGATATTAAAACACCGCTCATGATTATCAACGGCTATCTCGAAGAGATACGAGACGGCTTGATTTCTCCCGAAGATTTACCGAAAATCGTGGATAAAATGGGATCAGAGTGTGGATATATCGACGATCTCACGAGTGATGTGTTGGTGTATCTCTCGTCTATGAATCCAAAACGCGAACGTGAACAGGTGGTTATCTATGACGTTGTTCATGAGATTTTACCACTGATCGTCATTTCTGCTGATACACGTTGGAATATCGATTTACCTCGTGAAGTGATTATCGAGTTTAATCGGATGGATTTGAAAAAAGTATTAATGAATCTGCTCCATAACAGTGCTAAATTTACCTCTTGCGGTGTGATAACGATTCGTACAGACGATGAGAAACTCATTATCGAAGATACAGGGTGTGGAATCGATCCACTGTTTTTCCCCCGTTTATTTGAGCCTTATAGCACCGCTGATTTGAGTCGAAATCGACAGAAAAGCGGGTTGGGTTTGGGGTTGAGTATCACTAAAAATCTCGTACTCAATAACGGCTATGATATCGTGTTTGATGAGACGGTAGTGGGTACACGTGCGATTATCAAACGAGGCGGTGAAATCAGCAGTGACGAGGTACTTGGGATTTATGAGGGGATGATGAAAGAGGAATGAAGTGAATTGAAAGGTTATAGGTATCACCTGACCCCTATATTCCTATATTCTCATACTAAAATACTCTTGAGAAATGGAAACTCATGAACGCATGTTGAATCTATTCTAGTACGAATCTGCTCGTCCCCTTCGCCATGTTTAGCTAAACATAGAAAGTAGTTAACATTTTCATGTATGGCATATATCAGCCACTCTCCTGTCGTTTTTTGATCGGCTTGACGGCGCTGAAAATTTGATGTCACAACGTCATTAACAATATGAGGTATATCTTCAGCTGTTATAAACCGCTCTTCACCACTTGTCTTAGCTTCATCAACCATACTCTCAAAATAAGGCATACCGTAATTGTCTAATGCATTTTTCACATTTTGAGCTAAGGCTGAAATACTTCCATCAAAGTAATGTTTGTGCCAAAGTCCTTTTAGCGGCGGACGACGAAATTGTGAGGAATCTTTAGTTCTGCTTGTTTCTTCTAAACCTTCTAAAAATCTTATTTCATACATGACAGCTTCAATATTGAGTGAACCGTTTTCAAAAGCAAAGAATAAATCAAGTAAAAAGGATATGCTATATTGGTCTTTTATCGTTTTATCAATTTTGGTGATCTCTTTGATCCGAATTATCTTTGAGTAAGTCTCGAAGTCATCTTCTTTTATCTTATTTAAAATCATGCTTTTTAAATCAATGTGAACATTACTTTCCATCTGATTCCTTATTGAATTAGACATGTAACTATTTATTCATACTTCAAATATGCTTTTTTACTAGAAATCTATTTGACATACTTTCAAACATTTTACGCTGTTTTTCTTAAAATAATTTCCGTATACGCTTTAACGGCAGACAAAGCGAAAAAAGAGCAAAATTCCCCAATCATAAGATATAGGAATCCCGATGAAAGCCGAAAATTTTAATCTCACCGACTATCTCTCCCGTATCGGCTTTGATGGGGAAGTACGTCCCGATGTTGCGACACTCACCCAGCTGATGCAAAAGCAACTACGAAGTATCCCGTTTGAAAATACCGAAGTACAAGCGGGGCGAATCCCCTCACTCACTCCGGAGGAGATTTATACGAAAGTACTCACCAATCGTCGTGGGGGGTATTGCTATGAGATAAACGGAATCTTTGCGATGGCACTCACCGCTATAGGATTCGAGTGGCATTTTGCGGGTGCGCGACCGATGACCTACGCCGTGCGCCGTCCTAAAACCCACATGGTGGTGATTGTCCGTATCGATGGGCACGACTATCTCTGTGACACTGGATTCGGCGGGTACGCTCTGCGTGCTCCTATGATGATAGAAGAGGGTGAAATCACCCAAGACGGTGATCGTTTCCGACTGGAACTGATCGATGGAGAATACGTCTTGAGTTCACTCGTACAGGGGGAGTGGCAACGTCAATACGGATTTGCAATGCAACCTCAGGAGTGGATCGAATTTAGCCTCGCGAACTATTTTAACGCTACCCACCCCGACACGATTTTTACGCAAAAGAAACTCGCGATCATACAAACACCTAATGGACGGAAGATCCTCGTGGATAATGAACTCAAACTCATCGAAAATGGGGAATTAGAGAAACTCGAAGTGGAGTATAAGCGTGCGCTTAAAGAGTATTTTGGGTTGGAACTTTTTGTTGGAATAGAATAACAAAGGAAAATCTATGAATCTACAAAAACTAAAAGAAGCCGAGGCAAGTTTTTTCACCTTTTACCCCAAAGGGTTCGAAGACGAAGCGCTATTGCCGATCATCAAACGGCACAATACGGCAAAAATAGGTGAAAGTGTAAGAGAACTCTTCGCTCCTGAGAAATTTTCACGTACCGAAGAGATAGGTGAGAGTTTCGCCAAGATTGTCTCTAAGTCCTCTTTGATCTCACTTTTCGAAAAACCAAAAGTACGAGATATGGTAAAAGCAATGAGTATGGAACAGCAAGATATGTTTGCCATAGGATTGTATGAACTTTTGCACGCAAATCATGAGAAAGGGTTTAGAATCCTCGTCGATGTCCTCACTATCTACAAGCTCGCAAAATGGTCGATTGTGACGTTGATCCCCTATTATTACGCACGGGATAAAGAGTTTTTTATCAAACCGACCACGACCAAAGATATTATCAAATTCTTTGAGATAAGCGGTTTGGAATACAAACCCAAACCGACGTATGAATTTTATATGTGCTATACACAGATAATTAAAGAGATGAAATCACACATATCTCCCCTGATCGGTGCAGATAATGCCGGATTTACAGGTTTTTTGATGATGGCGATGAAGTAGAACCATAATTTTCTTTCTTCTCTAAAGCCAACAAAAACTCTTTTCTCCATAACCCTCCACTGTATCCTCCGAGTCCACCTCCGCTGGCAATAACACGGTGGCAGGGGATCAAGATAGCGATAGGATTTCGCCCGTTGGCACTGGCAACGGCACGGATTGCTTTAGGATTTCCGAAAATTTTTGCTTCCTCTGCATAAGAGATGCTCTGAGCATAAGGGATTGAACGGAGTGTTTTCCAAACATCCTCTTGAAAGCGTGTCCCTTTCGGTGCAAGAGGGAGGGTGAAACTACGTCGTTTCCTTTCAAAATATTCATGCAGTTCTTTTTCCAGTTGGAGCAACAGCGGATGATCAGAATTTTCAATCTTACTTTCCGAATCGGTAAAGTCGAGGGAAGTGATTGCTTCAACATTGCATTCGGCAATCATTGAGCCTATAGGGGTGCGGATGATACGAATATTTTTTTCCATGAGAATTATTATAGTGATTTTAGTGTGAGCCTATTCTTTTATTTCATAGTGACATAAAAAAGTGCAATTGAATGACTTATGCTATGATATTCGCAATTTAAAAGCGGAGAAATGCATGTCGGTTTTACGTTGTGGATGGGTAAAGTTAAGCGATCCGGTTTATGTCGCCTATCACGATGAAGAGTGGGGAAAACCTCTGCATGAGGATCGGGCTTTGTTTGAACTCTTTTGCTTGGAAACACAATCAGCAGGTTTGAGCTGGTTAACCGTACTTAAAAAGCGTGCAGGGTACCGTGAGGTGTTTGAAGGATTTGAGTTAGAGAAAGTGGCTTCGTATACCGATAAAGATATTGATCGAATTATGGAGAGCGGACTGGTTATCAAAAGCCGTCCAAAGATCGAAGCGATCATTACAAATGCACAAAATTTTTTAGAGATTCAGCGTGAATTCGGCTCACTCGATAGCTATTTTTGGGGTAAAGTGGGGCGGAAAGCAATTATAAATGATGTCGTTAATTACAAAACAGCAGCATGCACCTCAGAGATTTCCGATGCCATGACCAAAGAACTGAAAAAACGGGGTTTTAAATTTATCGGTTCGACCACTCTTTATGCATTTATGCAAGCGTGCGGGATGGTGGATGATCATGAGAACGGGTGTTGGTGTAAAAGATCATGAATCCTACAAAAGTAGTACGTGAAAAGGTTGTCAAATTGACAGATCTCCCCAATATCGGAAAAACCGTTGCTCATGATCTGACTTTGATCGGCATCACCTCTCCCGATCAGCTCAAAGGTGAAGATCCGTATGATCTTTATATTCGTTTTTGTGAAGCATTCGGCGAGAGGCAAGACCCGTGCATGCTTGATGTACTAATGTCGATTACCGATTTTATGAACGGCGGTGAGGCAAAGGTGTGGTGGGACTATACGCCAGAGCGCAAAGTGCGCTATGGGGAGAAAATCAAGATTTAGAGGTAAAATTTTCCTCTAAGCGATGGTGTAAATCATTAAGTGTATTCTCAAGGGAAAATTCCGATTTATAGATGTCATGGACAGAGAAACTCGGGTATTGCGTCGCACCGCAAAATTGAAAAGTTTTATGAAGAGCGATATTGGCCTCATCCAAACTCAATCCGTCAAAAAAACCTTTCGTATTGTCAAATTCACTCTCAGGACAGTTATAGGTAAAACTGAGCATATACCGTTTTCCTCCCATCAATCCACCGCTTCCGTAGGTTTTGGATGGATCGTTACGGCTTCGCCCGTCACTGGCATATGTCACGGTATTTACCCCGGCAGAGAAAATCTCATCAATGTACTTTTTCCCAAGCCACGGTAATCCCATCCAGTAGACCGGTGATTGAACGAAAAACAGATCAGCCCATTGGAATTTTTCTAATTCTTCAGCTACGTCATATCCCTCGTCGATAGTGGTTTCTTTAACTTCGTATCCATTGAGAGTAAAAAAAGTTTTTGCTTCATTTAGCAGATCTCTGGTCAGATTTCCGTTAGCAATTCCTTCATATTTTTGATGCAGGTTTAATAGTAATACGTGTTTCACAAATGCTCCTTCAAGGTTGTATCAGGTGAGATTTTATAGTATGCGGTGTTTTATGCCTAAGTATCATATCACCTAAAAGGTAATGATATTGATTAAATTATTTTTTTAAAAACTAAATTTTTCAAACTTCGCTCTTCCTCGATTTCGGGGAAGCTCTCCAAATTTTCTAACCTCTCAATATACTCAAATTCAGCTGCATTTTCACGAAATAGGGTTTTGATAAAGTCGCTTTTCAGTTCGGGGGCGTTGAGTGCCGAGAGGATAATGCACTCCTGTGCCGCAAACTCATGGAGCCGCCTTATAATCTTCTCATAATCGCTTGTTGCGGCGAATGAGCCTTTTTGAAAGCTGGGGGGATCGATGATGATTAGATCATAAGGGCCGCTTTTGCGGATACGGCTCCACGATTTGAGTATATTGTAGGGCATAAACTCCACGTTTTTCGTATCAAGGGCGTTGAGACGGTGATTTTCTCTCCCTATCGTAAGGACATTTTTGTTCATATCGACATTGACTACGCTATGGGCTCCTGCATCCATCGCGACAACGGAAAACGAGCAGGTGTATGAGAAGAGGTTGAGAACCTTTTTCCCTTTGGCATGGTCGCGAACAAATTCCCGACCGCGTTTCATATCGGGGAAAAAACCGATGTTTTGGGCATTTTGAAAATTGATACGGTATTTAAGAGTGTTTTCGATGGCAAACGTCTCGTATGGTAATGCTCCCGCGATGACGCTAGAGGGTGAGGAGGGGAGATAGCGCTGCTGAACTACGAGAGCTTCCCATTTCCCCTCGGCGGAATAAAAATCATGTAACAAGGAGATGATTGCCTCTTCCTCATCGTCTGCCTCGAACAGTACGGCAAACAGAACTTTGTCTGCACTGTCTACGGTGAGAAATCGGTAGCCGCCGTAGGTATTGCCCCGCCCGTGGAACAAACGGGTATATTCATTGGTGAGAGTAAAGGAGGCAGTGTTTAAACGGCAGTATAGATCGTTCAATGTCATAGTAGCATCGTCTTTGGTCAAAATGATGCAATTATAGCAGGAGTTTTGTTGAGGATTTAGAGACACGCTCATGCTATAATGCTTTCTATTAGAGGGGTAGCGTGTTTATGATAGATTACCGTAATATCTCGAATATCCGCTGGGGATTTGCCGAGCAGATTGCGTCTAAAACGATGCAATGGGCAGTCAAAAAGTATCTTCATCTCATACCCACCGAAAAATCGTTACCTGTCGCCACCGATGAAACGTCACGACTGCTGTATATTCATATCCCTTTTTGTCTAACATTGTGCCCGTATTGTTCATTTCATAAGTTTCGATTTGACGAGCCGAGTGCCAAGCACTATTTTAAATTATTGCATCACGAGATGCGGATGGTTCATGCACTGGGATATCGATTTGATTCGATCTATTTCGGAGGGGGAACAACGACGATTTTACCGCGAGAACTCGGAGAAACGATTGATCTGGCTAAATCGCTCTTTAGTATCCGTGAGGTATCGTGCGAGAGCGATCCTCAACATTTATCTGATCTTGAAGATGCAAATTTAATAGGTAAGATTGATCGTCTCTCCATCGGAATACAGAGTTTTGATGATGCAACTTTCAAACAGATCGGACGGTATAAGAAGTTCGGTTCAGCGGATGAGCAATATGCGAAGGTAGAAAGAGCCATTCCCCGTTTCCCTATTGTCAATATTGATATGATTTACAATTATCCGCATCAGAGCGAAGAGGCACTGCACCGTGAGATCGATACGATCCTCACCCTCCGCCCACCGCAAGTGACCTTTTATCCGCTAATGTACGCACCGGGGATACGGGAATCTCTGAACAAACGGTGGGGAAGGCTGAGCGATGAGCATGAGGCGAAACTCTACCGTATCATAATAGAGAGAATGCGTGCCGTTTATACTCAACGCTCATCTTGGGCATGGTCGCTGGAACATGAGGGGATTATCGATGAGTACGTGATTGAGCGGAGCGAATACGTCGGGATAGGGAGCGGTGCGTTTAGTTTTATCGGTGATACCCTCTATGCTAACACCTTTTCATTACCTGAGTATGCGCAGATATTAGAAAAAAATCGTTTGCCGATTACGCATGCGATAACATTCCCTTCACGTGCAATCGCTCAATATCGGATGATGGTGGAGCTATTCGGTCTTTCTCCCTCCTCTGAACATTTAGGGATAGAAAATTTCTTTTTAAAACTTTTCGGCGACGTTCAAAAGAGGAAGATAACGGCTAAAGGATCGTATCTTTTTTCGGTGATGATGCGAGAATTTTATAACGGGATGGATTATGTTCGTGAAACGATGCGCCGAAATCTTAAAAAAGAAGACGGATATATTCCGGATAAAAATCTAGACTTTGAGATCGAGTAAATTGCCTCGGATTTCTTTGCTCATTTCGAGGGAAGAAGGGTGACGGGTAAGATACTCTTGCAGAGTTTTAAGGGTATTTTGTTCTTCCTTAGATTCGGGCGGATACAATTTTGTTAAATCCGTAGAGAGAGATTCACCCGAAAGAGGATCTCCCTCACTGTCGTGATAAACACCTGCCGCACGCATAAATCCGACGGTTACAATTCCTTTAGCCGCTTGGTAATTTTCCTCATACAGTAAAGTGTTATAGAGCTTCCGCTCCGAAGGATTCAGCTCTTGGGAAATCAGACTGTAATCGTTTTTAATCTGATCGACTTCCCCAGATTGCAATATCTCTTTATAAGAGGGTGGAGGGGAATAGGAGGATGTACCAAAAGAGTTTGAAAACAGATAAGAGCTGTTCGTTTGTACTTGCATTTGTACTCCTTATAATTATATTATAGGAGTACTAGCAAAAAACAGTCCAAAAGAGACTATTTTTTAATTGTATAAAGTTTACGAAGCTTCGTATCCAGCGGTGCGAGGACTTTATAGAGTGCCGGAACGACAAGGAGACTGGTCAGCGTCGAGAGAAGTAATCCGCAGATGACGGCAACCCCCATCGGTCCTTTGACTCCCGAACCCTCTCCGACCGAGAGGGCGAGGGGGAGCATCCCGAACACCATCGCCGTCGTCGTCATCAAAATCGGGCGAAGACGGGAGATTCCCGCTTCGACGATCGCTTCATCGAGCGGTTTCCCCGCATCTTGGAGGCGGTTGGCGGCATCGACGACGAGGGTGGAGTTTTTCCCGACGAGTCCCAGCAGGAGCATCAGCCCCATCATACTAAAGAGCGACATATTCATCCCTGCCGCCCACAGACCGATAAACGCTCCCGTAAAGCTCAGTGGCAAGGCACTCATGATGATGAGCGGTTGCAGAGGCGATTCGTACAATGCGGCGAGGATGAGATAAATCATCACCAGTGCCGCACCGATCGCGATCCCGAATGCTTCATTACTCTCCTGCATGTGTTTGGCATCGCCGTCGAGTTCGAATGTCACCCCTTTACCCAACCATTCACCTTGACGTTCATTGACAATTGTGACAAGTTTATCAAGAGGCAAGGCCTTAGTGATGTCGGCTCCGACGATCACTTTTTTGAGGCGGTCGAACCGCTTAATTGTGGTCGGTGCGTAACTTTCACTGATGGATACTACTGCCGAGATCGGTACAGTTATCCCCGAAGAGGTACGGACATTTAGGCTATTGAGGGCGTCGATATTTTCGCGCTTGGGATCACTCAGACGCATAACGACATCGTACTCTTTCCCCCGTTCACGGATAAAGGTGATGGTTCCATCGCCTGAATAAGCACTGGCAACGGTACGGGCGATCTCATCGACGTTAACTCCCAGACGGGTAGCGTTTTGAGTGAGAACGGTGATGCTCAGTTGCGGTGCTTTAGGCTGAATGTTACTTTGCACGTCGGTCGTCCCCTCTATGCTGTTGAGAAGTTTCATTAGCTTCACTGCCGAGGCTTCCGCATCGTCCATGTTCTGGGCTTTTAGAATTACTTGATAGGGGGTGTTGATCTCGTAGCCTCCGATGTCGTTGACTTCGGTGACACTGCTCATACTGAACCCTTTGAGGCTCTCAAGGATTGCACGGGTCTCTTTCATCACGTCACTTTGGCTCCGCTCACGCAGTTCAAGTGGTTTGAGCCGGACATAGAGTGCTGATTCGTTCGCTTTTTGATCATTTCCCCGTCCGACGTAGAGGGTGCAGTATTCTACTTCGGATATTTCACCGATACGGCGTTGCGCATCAAGAGAGAGTTGTTTCATACCCCCGATACTGGTTCCGACAGGAGCTTTTAGGGTGATGTCGAACTGGCTTTTGTCCTCTTTAGGCATAAATACCATTCCCAGTGTCCCTGAGAGGATGATGGAGACGATGAAAACAGCGAGTGCGCTTAAGAGAGTAGTCTTTTTGTATTTCAAAACGCTCAGGATGAGAAAGCGGTACATCTCCTCCATCCGTACAAAGAGATACTCTGTTTTGTGATAAAAGCGGCTGTGCTCCCCTTTAGCAATTTGGGAAGCTATCATCGGGATAAGTGTTATAGCAATGACGAATGAGACACCGATAGCGGCGATGATTGTGACCCCAAAACTGGTAAAGAAACGCCCCACAATCCCGCTCATTTTAGCGATAGGGACAAAAACCGCCAAAAGCATTGCCGAGATAGCGACGATGGAGAAGATGATCTCGTTTACCCCTTCGATGGCGGCATTGATCCGATCCGATCCCGCTTCGAGCCGTTTAAAGATATTTTCTATCACGACGATGGCATCGTCGATGATGATCCCGATAGCGAGGGTGAGGGCGGTGAGGGTGAGGAGATTGAAGGTTTGACCGCTCCATCCCATAATGGCGAATACCCCGAAAATCGATACGGGGAGTGAGAGCGCGGCGATGAGCGTGAGGGTGAAGTTGCGTAAGAACAAAAAGATGACGAGTGAGGCGAGGAGAGAACCTAAAATGAGGTCAAACTGAACTCCATCAAGGGTGTCGCGGATGTATCCTGTCGTATCTTGCAACGGAGTGAGGGTCATCGTCGGCTCTAACGCGGTGAGGGCAGGGAGTCCGGCACGCACGGCATCGGCAATAGCGATATCATTGGCTCCCGTCATTTTTTTGACCATCAGCAATACACCTGATTTCCCATCGAGTGAAGCGAAACTGCGCTCTTCGGCTAACGTATCGCTCACGGTTGCCACATCCCCTAAACTGAGTCCCTCACGTATCCGAAGTGCGCTTAATGCCTCTACCGTTTTACTGTCATTATCAATGAGAATTTGGAACTCGTGAGCAGGATTAACCGTCTTTCCTCCATCCATACGGATATTTTGGGCACGGATGAGGTTGGTTAGATCGTTCATCGTGAGGGAATATTTGGTGAGAAGGGAGGGATCAGGGGTGATTAGTATCTGTTTTTTACGTAAACCGGTGACGGTTACACCGCCGACCCCTTCGATGCGCTGAAGGCGCGGTTTGAGTATCTCGTCGGCGTGTTTCATCACTTTTTGTGTATCGCTACCGGCTAAAAAGAGGGTGATAACGGGAGAAGAGTTAAGGGAATATTTGTCGACCGAGGGTTTATCTACTTCGTTGGGGAGCTGAATACTGGAGACTTTATCACGGACGTCATTGACCGCTTCGTCGAGATTTTTGGAGAGTTTGAACTGGGCGACGACAACACTGATCCCTTTGGAACTGTCCGAGCTTAGGGTATCGAGTCCCGAAATCCCGCTCACCGCCTCTTCGATCTTGTCACTCACCTTGCTCTCGACGATGTCGGCATTGGCTCCTTTGTAGGTGGTGGTGACGATAACGATGGGGAAATCGACGTTGGGGTAGAGTGCAGAGGGCATACCGCCTCGTTCGACCAGCCCGAAAAAGATCAACGCGAGGGCGAACATGATGGTGGTGATAGGGCGGGTAATGGCTATTTTATGCATAATAACTCCTATTTAGCCATGATCATGCCATCGCCGAACGTGCCGGGACGCAATCTCGAACCGTCGGCTTCGGCGGTCATTTGACGATTTTTGGTATTGATAGCGGGATAAATTTTTATGATTTTCGAACATTTGCCCGTCGATTTACCATCTATTGCGATACAAAAACGATCCCCTACCTTCACCTGTGAGCCGAATTTGGAATCGTACTGGATGAGAAGCTTGGTTTGAGTACTGATAAGTTTAAACAGCGGTGTTCCCCCCATCGAAGAGACCATATCTCCCATCTCGATATTTTTTTCGGAGATACTTCCCGCAAACGGGGCAGTAAGGCGCATTTTAGAGAGTTTTTGTTCAGCATAGGCGACCGATAATCGAGTCCGCTCTAGTTGGGCACGTTTGGCATCCAATTCGGCTTTGAGTTTGCCGAGGGTATTTTTATCGAACACCTGCGCACTTTTTTCATAGCGGGCATACTGATCGCTCAAAAAGGCGACCTCTTTGGAGATAGCCTCCAAATCGGCTTTTGCCATTTGAAGCGATAGCTGCTCTTCGGTACTCTCAAGTTGGAGGAGGAGGGAGCCTTTTTTGACATGATCGCCGTTTTGGACGGAGACGTTTTTCACAATCCCTGAGGCATTCATCCCCAGAGAGGCTTCACGGTAGGCTTGGGATTCAAAGGTGGCATATACATCTGCCCACAACGATAAGGTACAGAGGCTAGAGAGTAGGGCTATTTTTTTCATTTTTTATCCTCGATGAGTGTTAAAAGATCAATTCCGTAGGCATAGGCGGCACTCGCTTTTGCCACTTGGAGGGTATTGCGGGCACTACGGGCTTTTGCACGCGATTGGGTGAGGTTGGTGAGTTCGCTGAGGTACGTTGTCGAATTGAGCAGTCCCGCCTCGAAACGTTTTTTGATAAAGATGAATGCCTCACTTCGCGCTTCCTCTTCAGCTTTAGCCGCTTCATAAGCATTTTGGGAGGTTTGGATCGACATGAGGGCTATTTCGGCATCGTTACCCAAGCTTTGTGTTTTATAATCCAGTAGATTTTTGGCTTTTAGGGTATCAATACGGGCTTGTTCCCTCTCTTTTGAGATTCTCCCCATATCAAAGAGGGTCATAGTCATGGAGGCGGTTATTTCGTTTTGGTTTAGCGGTTGGAGATTCGTTCCTCCCATGGTATCGTAACCGCTGTACTCCATGTATTTGTGTTTCGCTTCGAGGGTGATGGAGGGAAGGTAGGTATAGCGATCTTCGCTATTGCGTAAAACATCTATTTTTGAGCGATCACTTTGCAGGTCATGGCGCTCTACCGTACGCAATGTCGGCATCGCAAGTTCTTGATAGACGAGCGGCTCATGAACTGGTGTTGCACTCAGGAGTTCAAGATGTTTACGATGTTTTTCGAGTAATGTTTTGAGGTTTTGTTCATCATAATCGGCTTCCAGTTTCGATGCAATAAGCGATTTTAGAATATCAGTGGTGGCAAGATCATTTTTAACAAGTATCTCGTACCGCTCCACTTCGGAGAGAAGCTCATTTTTCTTCTCTTTATTTACATGTAGACGGTCTTGGGTATCAAGATAGTCGTAATACGCTGTGATGGTTTCCATGAGGACGTTTTGCTCTTCTTGTGCCAGAGAGTGGGTGGCAGAACTCATCGACGCATGGAGGGCATCGAGAAGCGCTTCACGTCGAAAACCGTCAAATACACTGATTTGCGCCCCTATCTCGGCACCTTGGATTTTATTGGGTTCAAAGGCGGGTGTTTTATCTTTTTTCTTATAAAGGGCAGTTGCGCTAACCGTCGGAAAATAGGCCGTTTTAGCCTCATTGAGTTGAGCTGCGGATTTTTGAATCTCCAAACGTGCCGATTCGACCCGCAAATTGGTTTTGGCACTCGGGAGTAAGAGTGAAAGATCGGCGCATAGGAGTGACTGGGCAGTGAGGAGAAAAAGAGCCGTATTCCTCATAATATTTTCCTTTTTAAATCAGTGGAGGTTTTATGTTGACAATGTTAACATTTAATGTGGACAATGTCAACATATTATGCATAATGATGTTTAGCGTGCTACAATGTCACCTATGAAAGAGAAAAAAAACGCTCCTTATCATCATGGAAACCTCAAAGAAGCGTTGTTGCAAACAGCGTTAGAAATTATCGATACCGAAGGACTCGATACGATTACCTTACGTGATCTCACGCAACGTTTGGGTACATCGAGAAGTGCCGTATATCGACATTTTGTGAGTAAAGAGGCTTTAATACTCGGAGTCATTGAAAAAGGATACGGAGAGCTTGATCTCCTCATTACCCCGATATTTCAAGACCGTAGCCGAAGTGTTGCGGAACGATTTGAGGTGATGGGGAAAACGTATCTTAATTTCGCTATTGAACATCCGAATCTCTATCGTTTATTGTTTGGCGAGAATTTTCGTCATGAGCGCGAAGAGATGTGTGATTATAAAGATGAAAGCCAAGCTACGGGGTTGTATGCGTTGATCGGACTTTTGCTTGAAGCGCAGGAAGAGGGGATTATCGCGCAAGAAAATCCTATCATCCAAGCCGCAACTATATGGGCCTCCATCCATGGTCTCGCATCCTTGTTGATCGACGGACATTTGATGATGCGTGACAATCTCGAAGCAATTTATGAATACAGTATCGGAGTATTGTTGAAAGGGCTTCGTTAAAACAGTTCCCACGGATGATTCCATAGGTGGAGTTGTTCTCTGCACTCGGAACTTATAAACCGCTCCCCCTCATCGGGCGGTGAAATAAAACTAAAGACTTCATCATCAAGACGAAACCGCAGAGCATAGGCGTGCAAGTATCCCCGCTCCTCTTTACGCGCTTCATCGGATGCCGCGTAGCGCATATCTCCTGCGATAGGAGAGCCGAGGCTTTTGAGTGCAACACGGATTTGATGGGTTTTCCCCGTATGCGGTTTGATGAGAAAAAACCGCTCATGAGTGCGCAGAGCGCAGCTGATAAACTGGGTAATGGCGGGATTCTCCATTGTGGTGAGGAGTTTATAATCACCGCGTCTTGCGCTTGTCATATCCCCTTTTATCCACCCCATTTTTTTCTTCGGTTTACGCATCGAGATCGCGAGGTAGTATTTCTCAATCTCGCGATTTTCAAACATCTTGCCGAACACGGCGGCGGTTTCGGAATTTTTGGCAAGGATTACTAGCCCTGATGTCATTTTATCGAGGCGGTGGACGGGGAAGAGGGGGAGTCCTAGTTGCTCGCTCATTTGGACGACGAATCCCGCTTCCTCTTCGGAGTGGAAATTGACACCTGCGGGTTTTGAAGCAATGACGAAAGAGAGATGGTCATATACGATTATCATAGTGTGATTATAGCGAAAGGGAATTGATAGTCCGAGGGTGGTGTTCTTGCTCCTATTCTCTTGAGTTGGAGCACTTAGATTATAGGATGATGTCCATTCCCACTCAGGAGAGTGGGGACGAGTAAATAGATAATCAATGATAAGTATTTACTTATTCATGATCAAACATGTTGATTAGGGTTGCATTACCAAGCTCTGTAATCGAAATATAACGATGCATATCGTTTGAACGTGATAGTAGTTTATTTGCAATCATATCATTCAAAAGAATTTGTGCTTTTGGACGACGAACTTTTGTCGTTTGAACAATGCTATCCAGTACATTGTCTTCAAATGTTTTTTTGTAATTGCTTTCATAAAAAAATCTTAAAATTTTTGTGCGATCATCTTCTGTTTGAAGCACTTCTTTTGGAATTTCGATATCGGAAGGTTGTGCAATTGCTGTTTCTGTAGGATGATCCGAAGTAACTAGTCGATATTTTATATTCTTAGTTCGTTCTTTGAGTTCATCTCGTTCAGCTGTGATAGCTGGCAAAGTTTCCAACGATTTACTTAACGACTCATTTTCTGCTTTTAATGCTTCGATTAGCTTGCTAGATACATTATGAGCAGTTATATGAGCCTCAATCTCGTTTTGCATAGGTTTGAGTGCATCTTGTAAAATTACATTATGTTCTTTTTCACGTTCTTTGAGCCTATCAAGTGCTTGATCTCGTTCATCAGCCAATTTGTAATGTTCGCGTTTAAGCTCGCGTGCTCTTTCCTGAGTGATGGGAGTTTCATCTTCTATACGTTGTTTAATTGCCATTGATTTTTTGTTATACCCAAGAGTAGCATTATAAAATTTGAGTGCAAACCATGGATATATGAATACATAAAAAAGTGCAACAGCAAGAGGATACCAAAATTGATATGTCCACCAATCATATCCCACTAAAGGCATTGTCTTAAAAATATGTTCATCAAGTAGTTTGAGCTTATCTGCGAGTTTTTCATCACCAAAATAAATGAGAAGATATTTGTGATTCAGGATAATCCATGAAATGATAAATGAACTCATAAAGGGAGTGTAGGCAAAATCATATAGTTTAGCTTTAATTGAATCCTTAATATTGTCTATCACTATATCTCCATATATGAATTAAGTTTTTAAATGAAAGAAATTATTTTATACTCTCCTACCTTTAAATCCACCAGTGTCAAATTCCCAAATGACGAGCGATGTAACGCCGTACCATAGTTTCCGATTGCGGCAGGAAAATTGCAAGAAATTTTAATGGCTTTAAGAACGAATAGAGTAAGCTTTCGCAATTAAAAATTTATTTAGTAATTGTGTCGAAGGTTAAATATGTCTGTAGAAAGTATCACCGACACCATGGACGTATTCGCCGAAAAATTCGAGGGTATTGATCTGCACGGCAAAAAAATCACAAAAGCTGAATTCGATGACTGTACATTTGTCTCATGTGATTTCAGCGAAACCTTTTTCTCCTCCTGCAAATTTACCGAATGCCGTTTCGAAAACTGTAATCTGAGCCTCATGAAACTGACCAGTAGTAAAATGAGCGATGTCGAGTTTAGCTCGTGCAAGATGATCGGGATCGATTGGACGATGGCGGATTGGAAGAGTTTGCTCAATGCCGATCCGATCCGCTTTCGTGAGTGCATCCTCAACGACAGCAACTTTTTCGGTCTAAACTTGGAGGGATTGGTGATGAGGGAGTGTCGAGCCAAAGAGGTCGATTTTCGCAACGGAACCTTTCAAAAATCCGATTTTAGCGGGAGTGATTTCAAGGGGGCGTTGTTCGGCAATACCCACCTCGAAGGTGCCAATTTTACTGACACGAGCAATACGATGATCGATGTACGCTCGAACCACCTCAAGGGGGCGATTTTTAATCGCTATGAGGCACTGTTTTTACTTGAATCGATGGGAATTGTGTTAGTCGATTAACGGGAGAGGGATTCTGCGTCGATGAGGCGGTATTCCCCCTCTTTTAAATCCCTCAGAGTGAGGTTTCCAAAAGTAGAGCGGTGTAATGCGATGACATGATTTCCTACCGCCGCGAACATACGCCGTACCTGATGATACCGTCCTTCGACGATTTCCAGTGTCACATTCGTTTCATCGATGATGGTGAGTTTTGCAGGGAGACAAGGGTTCTTCTCGCCGTTTAACATCAACGTTCCTGAAGCAAAAATCTCTGTTTCATCTCCTCTAAGCGGTCGATCGAGTGTCGCCTCATACACTTTGGGTACTTTGTGTTTGGGGGAGGTGAGACGATGAAGGAGTGCGCCGTCGTCGGTGAGGAGGAGCAATCCGCTCGTCTCTTTATCAAGTCGTCCGATAGTGGAGATTTTCGGATCGCGCAGTCTCCATCGCGACGGGAGGAGATCATAAACGAGTCTCCCCTCGCCATCATCATGCGAACAGACAAGCCCTGAGGGTTTGCTCATAAGAATTATCATTCCCGCAGGCGGGTCAAGCGGTTCACCCTCATAAAGAATTTCATCATGAGAGACTTTGGTATCGCTTTTTAAGGGGAGATTGTCGGTATGAGTAATGACACCATCGCGTAAAAGAGCGGTAACCTCTTTGCGCACGCAATAACCCAATGAGCCGAGGAGCTTGTCGAGGCGGACTTTAGAGGTTTTCGAGTTTTTCATCGGTCTCTTGGGTGATTCGCTCAAATTCATTCGTAGCGATTTCAAGCCGCTCAAATAACTCTTCGATCATTTTCTCATCGCTTGCAACACTCTTGGAAAGTTCCATCAGTTTGCCGCTTTCCCCTTGGTTGGAATAGACGATGAGCTGATCATGCGCCGTTTTCACTTTATCTTCAAGGCTCATAATCGTATTCTCGCAGTAATCGATCTCTTTTTTGAGCGGGTTAAGGAGGCGGGAGCGCTCTTGGATCAGTTCGGCACGCTGCTGTTTTTGCTCTTTTTTATTACTGTTTTGGGTCACTTTTGGAGGTTTTGGGGCGTCGGATATCTCTTCATCCCATCCGATTTTTTCCAAAAAGTCATCGTAGTTTCCATCAAAAAATTCCGCTCCCCCCTCTCGGAAAATGATGAGTTGATCGGCTAACTCACGCAATAGCATTTCGGAGTGGGTGACGATGACGACGGAACCCTCGAACCGTTTGAGCGCATCACACAGTGAGTCAATGGATTGCATATCGAGGTGGTTGGTCGGTTCATCGAGGAAGAGAAGATTGGCAGGGGTAGCGATAATTTTCCCCAACATAACGCGGCTACGCTCTCCTCCTGAGAGGATAGATATTTTTTTATCGGCATCGTCTCCGCTGAACATCATCGTTCCGCAAATGCCTCGAATACGAACATTTTGAAGCGTATTATCGGCACTTTGTATCTCTTCGCTAATGGTGCGGTTTTTATCGAGACGATCGATGTTCGTTTGACCGAAATGGGCAATAGCGGTTGCGGGGTGGGTCAGTATTTCACCCTCGGGCGTCAGTAACCCTGCGAGAGTGTTGAGGAGAGTTGATTTTCCTTTACCGTTTTTTCCGATAATAGCAAGGCATTTGTTTTTTTCCAAAACAAAGGAGAGCTTTTCAAAGAGCGGTTCATCGGGACGGTAGCCAAACGATAGGTTTTTGACTTCCATCGTGATTTTGGAGGGGGTAGGGCGGTAGGAGAAGGAAAAACTTAAATCCCTTTCCCCCTCAAGCGACTCCATAACCCCCATTTTATCCAGCTCTTTTTGTTTCGATTGGGCGAGGGTTGCGGTGGAAGCACGGGCTTTGTTTCGGGCAACGAAATCGATAAGTTCTTCACGCTTTTTGTCGTGATTTATTTTAGTTTTGACGTAAAGTTCATCTTCGCTCTCCATCATCTCATAATATTTATGGCTATTGCCTTTGATGATTGAGACACCTCGACGGCGTAATCCCATCGTATGGGTAGTGACTGAATCCATAAAATCACGATCGTGGGTGATGAGGATCACTTCCCCCTCGAACGCTCTGATGAAAGAGGCGAGCCAGCGGAGAGAGACGATGTCGAGGTAGTTGGTCGGCTCATCGAGTAAGAGGAGATTCGGTTCGGTGACGAGGAGTTTGACGAGGTTAAGACGGATCTGATATCCCCCTGAGAAACTGAGGGGATCTTTTTCTAAATCTTCCTGTGTAAATCCCAGACCAAAGAGAATCTTTTCTACCCGATAGACTTCGTGCTCCATGTCCCCTGTGAGAACGGAAGCACACTCTTCGCGGACACTCTTATGGGTGAAGTGGAGGTGCTGACGGAGCGTACCTATCCGATAGTTTTTCGGGATGATGATCTCTCCCGAATCGTAAGGCTCTTCATCAAGAATGATCTTAAAGAGGGTTGATTTGCCGCTTCCGTTACGTCCGACAAAACCGACTTTATTTCCGGCATTGAGTTTGAGGGAGAGGTTCTCAAAAAGAACCCGCGTGCCGTAGCTTTTGGTGAGGTTATTGATTTGAATCATGTGAGCGGTTATTATCCCTCTATTTTATGGGGGAGTTTACCGGGCATCGCCTCTTTATTGGAGAGCATATCTTCAATTTGACGTTTCACTTTATCGTAGCGAAATTGCTCTTTAAACCCTTGGATTCGTCCACCCGCAGCATTCGGATGACCTCCGCCGTTCGCCCATTCGCCCGCCATCATCGCAACATCGACTTTGTCATGTCCGCGTAGGCTCATAGTTCCGCGTGTGCTGATATCGACGATAAAATCAAAATCAGGGAATGAAGTTAAAAATCCGTTTCCGATGATTGAAGTATTGCCTAACCCGTAGCTCAAAAATCCTCTCCACCCTTTGTAGTAAATGGTCATAGTTGAGCGTTTGGTTCCCAACAGTGCCACGATGTATTTGGTCGAGAGGTTATCGAGCGTGTTGTCGACTCCGTCTTTGAAAAACTCTTTTTTCATTTTGTGGAGTGCTTCATCCAAGATGATATTGGCATTGGGAATATTGCGCATCATGGCGGCTTGTTCTAGCATGGCCAGTTTGTAGACTCGATCTTCATCACTGAACATCACACGGCTAAGCTCTTTTGCATCGGAGATAAGACGCATACACACTTTACCGTATTCAAAGTCATCTTCTTCGTTTTGGTGCCATAAATCGACGGCATTGACGACGTTGACAAACGCTTCGAGCCATCCCCCTTTTTCAAGTCCGTAATGTTGAAGCGCGTATTCATAGACAATTTTTGTTGCACATCGTTCGGTATCGAGAAAATACCACGGATATTGCGCCGCCGTATCTTTACCGCTTCCGTGGTGATCGAGGAGGGTGATCGTAATCTCCCATCCCCCTTCATTGAGACGGTTGACTTCGGCATTGAGCCATCGCGCTTCGTCGGGGTAGAGATTGAGATCACTGATAAGGATGGTGGCGCGCTGTTTTGTTTTCTTGATGGTATCGATAATCTCTTCGAGGCGATCCATGACTTCGGCACCGTAGTTGGCGTTGTAGCTGAACAGTGTATGGGAGGTTTGGGCCATGACAAGTTGACAGCTGTAACCGTCGAGATCAATGTGGGAGAGGTGGTAAAACGTTGTACTCATGAATATCCTATTTTGTATCTAATGTAATGGAGCCGAGCACTTCAAACTTCGCATTTGAATCGATTTCGGCATGAGAGAGGGTGACGATGTCGAGGCTGAATCGCTCATAAATCTCCGCCAACGGGCGGCGAAGTTTCGGATCAACGATAACGATAATCGGAGAGATCCCTTTTTGGAGAAGTTCGGTTGCTTTAGCACTGGTGGCTTGGATGAGACCGTTGATTTCACCTACATTGAGCAATAATTGGCGAGTACCGTCACGCTCTTGCGATTTTTCCAACATCATCTGCTCACTCATCGTGTCAAAAGTTAAGAGTCTGATAATACCGTCCGGACTGGTATAGGTTTGGGTGATAATACGAGAAAGCTTGGCACGGACGTGTTCGGTGATGATGTCGACGCTTTTGGTGTATTCCGCGACATCCGCCATCGTCTCTAAAATCGTGATCATGTCTTTAAGGGGGATACGCTCGTGCAAGAGGGCTTTGAACACACGCTGGATAAGACCGATATTGGCCACTTTAAGAAGATCATCCACCACAACCGGATAGTCGTTTTTGATTTTCTCGATGAGCGATTGGGTCTCTTGCCGTGTGAGGAGCTCTTCCGCGTGGCGTTTGATGAGTTCACTCATATGGGTTGAGATAACGGTTGCCGGATCAACAACCGTATAGCCGTTAATAATAGCATCCTCTTTGAGGGAAGGATCAATCCAAAGGGCATCGAGTCCAAATGCCGGCTCTTTCGTCGCTTCCCCTTCGATTTCCCCCATAGCCATTCCGCTGTCCATCGCGAGATAGCGATCCGGTTGGATAAGTCCGTCACCGATATTGACCCCTTTGAGAAGGATCTCATACTGCGTCGGTTTGAGGTGAAGATTATCACGGATACGTACCTGCGGCATTAAAAAGCCGAAATCGGAGGCGATTTTACGCCGCATCGAGCGGATACGCTCCAACAAATCTCCCCCCTGCGCACTGTCGGCAAGACGGATAAGTTGATATCCGAGAGTGAGTTCGAGCATTTCAATTTTGAGAATATCTTCGAGTGCCGCTTCTTCTTCTTTCGCGATCTCTTCATTTGATTTTTTACGCGGTGCGCTGGAGGTAGCGCCTCCCTCTTCGGAACCGCCTGAAGCTCCTGCAGGTGCTCCGGGTTTATTGATGAGCGGAGCGGAAGTGAGGACGAGATCCCCTTTTTCGTATTTATAAAGTGCGTATCCTAATCCGGCAAAAATAAGCCCTACAAATCCGAGTGACAGTGTCGGTAACCCCGGAACCATAGCAAAAAGGATCATAATAAATCCGACGATAATCATAACGCGGGCATTTCCCATCAGCTGGTTGATACTGCCCTCGGCGAAGTTTCCGCCCGTGTCGCTTGAACCGCGCGTGATCATGATACCGGTAGCGGTCGAGATGATGAGCGCAGGTACTTGTGATACTAATCCATCCCCGATGGTGAGGATGGTATAGGTTTGCGCACTTGCAGCTACATCCAAATCAAATTGGAAAATACCGATTAAAAAGCCGCCGATGATGTTGATAAGGGTGATGATGATCCCCGCAACGGCGTCCCCTTTGATAAACTTACTCGACCCGTCCATGGCTCCGTAGAAATTGGCATCTTGTAAAATCTCGGCACGGCGGCGTTTGGCTTCGCTCTCGTCGATGAGGCCGCTGTTGAGATCGGCATCGATTGCCATCTGTTTACCGGGCATTGCATCGAGGGTGAAGCGCGCTGCAACTTCGGCGACGCGTCCTGAACCTTTGGTGATAACCATAAAGTTAATCAAAACCAAGATGGTAAAGACAATGACCCCGATGACCATATTACCGCCGACGACGAAGTTTCCGAAACTGGTAACGATATCACTGACCGCTTCAGGGCCTTCGTGACCGTGACTCAAAATCATACGGGTCGTTGCGATATTGAGAGCCAGTCGAAAGAGGGTAATAACGAGCAAAAGGGTCGGAAAGGTGGTTAAATCGGTCGGTTTTGGAATATAGAGTGAGATCAGCAAGATCAAAACGGAGAGGGCGATAACCACGGCAAGGAGAAAGTCGAGCATTCCGCTGGGGAGCGGGACGATAATAATCGCCAAAATCGCCATAACAAAAAAGACGACACTAAGGTCACGTGAGGCAAAAATGGCCGATAATACCGTTTTAATGTCGGGTGTTCTATTCTTTGCTTTTGCCAAAAATTACTCTTCTAAAATAGCTTCGAGGGTCAGTGTCCCCAAAAACCCGTCCACTTTCACTTGTAATCGGTTTAGAAACGGCCACAACCCGCAACTCATCGCTTTGTTGGAGGGGCAATCTTCTTGGGAGGGGGAACAGCTGAATACGGCAGGGCTTTTCCCCTCCGCCGCTTCCATTACTTCCAGTACCGTGATATCACGGCTATGGCGGGCAAGCTCAAACCCCCCGTTAACCCCTTTGTAGGAGTTAAGGATCCCTTGGCGTGCGAGGGATTGTAGAATTTTTGCTAAAAAACTTTTGGAGATATCGAGTTCACGGGAGAGCGTATCCACATCGAGTGCACGACCCGCTTTTGCCATAACGATAAGCGATAATAGGGCATATTCGCTGGCACGGGTCATTAACATGTGGCATATCCTCCTGTAATTGAAAAGTTATTATAGCTAAAAATCATTAGAGGTGACTTGCGGATAAATTTAGCGCAAAATGGGAAAATTTCCGCTATAATTCCGACCCTGCTTGAACGAAATTGTCTTTCAAGTAAAATTAACTACCCATCAGGAGGCTATTATGGCTTTAGATACGGCGAATAAAACGCAAATTATCAAACAATACCAAAGAACTGAAGGTGATACCGGTTCAAGCGAAGTGCAAATCGCACTTCTTTCAACTCGTATTGCCGCTCTTACTGAGCATTTGAAAACATTTAAAAAAGACCATTCATCACGTCTCGGTCTTTTGAAATTGGTTGGTCAACGTCGTCGTTTGATGCGTTATTTGAAACGTACAAACCGCGAAAGCTACAACAAACTCGTTGCTGATCTCGGTATCCGCGACAATATCTAAATCTTCTTCCCCGATTTTCGGGGATTTTTATCCCTTCTTACCTAAACTTTTTTAGATCCATCCATTACTTCCCCTTAAAATTTCAATCTACAGAGTTTGTCCATTTAATGTGCAGCGGTTCTACACCATTTCGTCTAAAGTGTGTTATCCTTTACCCATCACTCAGGTATGTCTCCCTAAAGGAATCCGATGTCGCTTAAAGTCGTTCTCTCTCATAAAACTCATTATGCTTTTGATAAACCTATCAATCTTTCTCCTCATGTTATTCGCCTCCGTCCCGCGCCGCACAGCCGTACCCCTATTGAAGCGTATTCGCTCAACATCAAACCTGATGATCATTTTATCAACTGGCAGCAAGATCCGTTCGGGAATTATCTCGCACGGATCGTATTTCCACAGAAGACGACGGAACTCTCTATCGACGTCGAGGTTCTAGCGGAGTTAGTGAGCATTAACCCGTTTGATTTTTTTGTTGAAGAGTATGCGTCCAACTTTCCGTTTAAATATAAAAAGGAACTCAAAAAAGAGTTATCTCCTTATTTAGAGATTACCGAAGAGGGGAAAAAACTCAAAAAGTTTCTGAAAACCCTCGATCTCAAAGAGCGTAATATCAACGATTTTCTCGTTGAACTCAACATGGCAATTCATAACTATCTCAACTACACGATCCGCCTCGAACCGGGGGTACAGACGTGTGAAGTGACATTGGGGAATAAACTGGGATCGTGTCGCGATTTCGCGTGGCTCTTTGTTCAGGTGCTTCGGCATCTTGGGCTCGCGGCACGGTTTGTCTCAGGCTACCTCGTTCAGCTCTCCGCCGATGTCGCTTCTCTCGACGGTCCGAGCGGTCCGAGTGAGGATTTTACCGATCTGCACGCATGGACGGAGGTCTATATCCCCGGTGCGGGGTGGATCGGTTTGGATGCGACGAGCGGTCTTTTTGCCGCTGAAGGGCATATTCCTCTTGCCTGTACCCCTAACCCTGAGAGTGCCGCTCCGGTTGAGGGGGGGATGGATAAATGTGAGGTGGAGTTTGAGTATTCCAATACGGTAACGCGTGTTTTTGAATCACCGCGTGTGACGAAACCCTATCGCACTGAGCAGTGGGAGGCAATCGATAAACTGGGATATCAGGTTGACAAAGAGTTGATGGAAAATGATGTCCGTCTTACGATGGGGGGAGAACCGACGTTCGTCTCTATCGATGATATGGAATCACCCGAATGGAATACCGAAGCGGACGGCCCACACAAACGGGAGTTGGCTAATGTTCTTTCACGACGTTTATTGAAAACGTTTGGAAAAGGGGGATTGCTCCACCATGCACAGGGAAAATGGTATCCGAGTGAACCGTTGCCACGCTGGATGTCTACGATTATTTGGCGCAAAGACGGACAGCCGATCTGGAATAACCCTGATCTACTGGCGAGTTTGGATCAAACATTCGATTATACCCCTGAGGATGCGCGGAAGTTTTTAGCCAAACTCTGCTTGAATCTGGGGATCAGTGATAAAAATATCCACGATGCCTACAATGACCCGCTTGTAGCACTGCTTCAAGAGTCATTGCTTCCGGTCGATGTCGATCCGATGAAAGTGACGTTGAAAGACTCACTGGAGCGTCGAGCATTGGCGGATAGTCTCTCCAGCGGTATCGATAAACCGGCGGGGTTTGTACTGCCACTGAACTGGGGGAGCACGCGCTGGATTACCTGCCGATGGGAGTTTAGACGCGCACAGCTTTTCCTCGCACCGGGAACCTCTCCGGTAGGGCTACGTCTCCCTTTGGATTCGTTGACCCATAAACCGCATGTCGAGTTGGAGCAGAGTTTCGAACCTGATTTGTTTGGGGCATTCCCCTCGTTGGGTGAATATCACAGCGCCGTAAAAGAGCGGGCTTCAAAAGTGATCAAAAAGACGAAAAAAACGGCCGATTATGAAACCTTTGTCCGTACGGCGATCAGTATCGAGATACGTGAGCAAAAACTCTTTATTTTCCTCCCCCCGATCACCGATACCGAAGCCTTTTTGGATCTGATCGCGTCGATAGAGGAGACGGCGGAAGCGATGAAGATGGCGGTGATGATCGAGGGGTACGAGCCTCCGCATGATCTACGCCTTGAGCGAATGCGGGTTACTCCCGATCCGGGAGTGATCGAGGTTAACATTCATCCGACATCGAGCTGGCAGGAACTCACTAGCGTGATTGATACTCTTTATGAAGAGGCGCATCAATCCCGCTTGGGGACACTCAAATTTATGCAAGACGGTAAGCAAATGGGGACAGGTGGGGGAAATCACGTCACCATCGGAGGGCTCACCCCGAGTGACAGCCCACTTCTACGTAATCCTGATTTGTTACGCTCGCTTATTACGTTTTGGCAGCACCATCCGAGTTTATCGTATCTCTTTTCAGGGCAGTTTATCGGACCTACTTCTCAAGCACCGCGTGTGGATGAGGGGCGGTTGGAGAATCTCTATGAGCTTGAGATTGCGTTTAATCAAATCCCTGAGAATGAAGAGGTTCCGTTTTGGCTTACCGACCGTCTTTTCCGCCATATGCTCACCGATTTGACGGGAAACACTCACCGCAGTGAGTTTTGTATCGACAAACTCTACTCTCCCGATTCCTCGACGGGACGTCTGGGGATTTTAGAACTACGCGGATTCGAGATGCCGCCGCACGCGCAGATGTCGCTGATGCAGATGCTCCTTATCCGTACTCTCGTCTCGCTCTTTTGGAAAAAACCGTACAAACACAAACTCGTACGGTGGGGGACACAGCTTCACGATAAATTTTTGATCGAACATTATGTTCGCGAGGACATACGGGACATTGTCGAGTTTTTACGCTCCGAGGGGTACGGATTTGAGAACGATTGGTTCGATCCGTTTTTCGAGTTCCGTTTTCCACTCTATGGGATGAGTACGATCGAGGGGATTCACTGCGAATTGCGCGGCGGGATCGAGCCGTGGAACGTATTGGGTGAAGAATCGAGTTCACAAGGAACCGCCCGTTACGTCGACTCTTCGCTGGAGCGGGTGCAGGTTCGGGTGCGTGATTTTGTGAGTGAGCGCTATGTCCTCACCTGTAACGGGGTTCGGGTTCCTCTCGTCTCTACGGGGGTAGAGGGGGAATACGTCTCAGGGGTGCGTTATCGTGCGTGGCAGCCGTGGTCGGCACTTCATCCGACCATCGGGGTCGATACGCCGCTTGTATTTGACATTGTCGATACGTGGAATCGACGCTCAATGGGAGGGTTTACCTATTTTATCGCTCATCCGGGAGGTCGTGCATACGATACCATTCCCATCAATACTCTCGAAGCGCAATCGCGTCGCATCAGCCGTTATTGGGGATTTGGACATACCCAAGGGGAGATGGAAGAGGTGCATGAACCGCTTATCCGTTCTCAAGACCCAGGAGAAGAGGTGACATCGCGTAGCGTTGTGAACCACCCTCAGAAAAAAATATTCACCTATCAAGAGCTTCCGGGGTCATTGGAATATCCGCATACCCTCGATTTACGTCGAAAATGGAGCCCTAATGCACAATAGGGTAAAATTCCCCATACTCTTTCAAAGGTAAATAGATTGGACGCTATGTTTGAACGCTATTCTCAAAACGCATCGTATGACGAGATGTTCGATTCGGATAAAAACGTCCGTCCTCATTGGGAAGCGTTAAAAAATAACCTTGAAAAGATGGGGCTAGAGCAGTTGCATGCTAAGCAAAAAGAGATTGATTGGCGCCTTGAAGATAACGGAGTAACCTACAATGTCTATAATGACCCCGAAGGGCTGAACCGTCCGTGGAAACTCGACCCTATCCCCTTGATTATTGAAGAGGAACAATGGAATATTGTCGAAGAGGGGCTAAAACAGCGTTGCCGTCTTTTTAATCTTTTACTGCAGGATATCTACGGGGAACAAAAAACGATCCAAGAGGGGATTATCCCGATGGAGATCATTTATTCGCACGGCGGATTTATGCGTGAGATGCACGGTATGCAAACCCCGCTGGTCATTTATGCCGCCGATATGGCGCGAGGACCGGACGGGAAAATCTGGATTATTAATGATCGTACGCAAGCTCCCTCAGGATTAGGGTATGCGATTGAGAACCGTTTGACTATGAACGGTGCCATGCAGGGTCTATTTGAAGGGATTTCGGTTAAACGCCTTTATGACTTTTTCGAAACGTTTAAATCTCTTTTTCAAGGGGAAAATTGGGGTAGAAACGGTGAGCCTCTTAACGTACTTCTCTCTCCCGGACCGCACAATGAAACCTATTTTGAACATGCGTATCTAAGCTCTTTTTTAGGGCTTACCCTCGTTCAGGGGCAGGATTTGCTTGCCAAAAACGGAGCACTCTGGCTCAAAAGTCTTAAAGGACTTCGCCGTGTCGATACGGTTTTACGTCGTGTGGATGAGAGCTATTGCGATCCATTAGAACTAAGACCCGATTCTCAGCTGGGTGTCGCTGGGCTGGTACAGTCGATCAGAGCCGGCGGAGTAGCGATGATCAATCCGCTGGGAAGCGGTGTTTTGGAAAATCTGGGGTTAAATCCGTTTATGCCCCATTTGGCTCGCTACTTTTTGGATGAAGAACTTATTTTGCCGCAAATTGCCACGTGGTGGTGCGGTCAGGCAAAAGAGCAGGAATTCGTGTTGGAAAATCTTGAGCGTTTGATTATTAAGACGATTGATCGTATCGGAGAAAAGCATACTTATGTGGGGAAACACTTATCCAAAAAAGAGCTCAAAGCACTCAGAGATGATATTCTCGATCAGCCGCACCGCTATGTCGGACAGGAGGAAGTGGAGTTCGCGACCTCTCCGACGATGGTACAAAACTCTATCGAAGCGCGTCGTGCCGTCATCCGTGCTTATACAATCGCTCAGAATGATACCTACACCCTAATGCCGGGAGCTTTGGTACGTGTCGGAATGAACAATGATTCGTTAATGGTCTCTAACCAATTTGGGGGGAGCAGTAAAGATTTATGGGTATTGGGAGAGTCGCAGAGTATCCCGCCGATCCCTTTTTTCAAGCCGAAAGCAAACTTTGAAAATTCTCTTGAAAACATTCCGAGTTTACGTGCGGAAAATCTTTTTTGGCTGGGGCGCTATCTGATGCGCTCTATTATTACCGCGCGGATGATTCGAACAACATTGAAATATATGACCAACGCCTCACGCTATGATCAGTCATCCAATCGACAAGCCGGAGAGATGCTGATGAATGCATTGACGCATGTAACGATGACGTATCCGGGCTTTTTGGATGATGAGACCCGTTTGGCTTTGTTCGATGAGATCGCATCGGTAAGTTTTAATATGGCGCGTGTAGGAAGTTTGGCACAAATCATTGCGATGCTTTCCAATACCAATACCTATGCGAAAAATCTTTTGCCGCTGGAAGCATCTCGTATTTTTGAGCGGATGAATCGGGAGTGGAGCCAGTTTTGTTATGAGGCAAAATCTTCTCCTCGATCCATGATTCATAATCTCGATAAGCTTTTGATGCAGTTAATGGCGTACAAAGAGTTGATTCAAGAGTCTCTGTTCGCCGATCAAGGATCGGTGCTGTATGAGATAGGGGCACGTTTTGAACGTTCACAGCTTCTGATTTCAAAAGCCAGAGCATTGTTGACTCCCGTACAAGATACGGTGAGTGAATACGAAATTTTGGAGACTCTCTTAAGCACGTGTGAAAGTCTAAACGCGTACAGAGCCCGATATCGTTCCTCTTTTGAGATGGGGAACGTTATTGAATTTTTACTCCTTGATATCAATTTCCCAAAATCACTGATCAGTGAAATAGAGGGGTTAATGAACATTCTTCCCCAATTGCCGAAATTTAAAAACGCAACCTATCTTAGCCGATACGAAGAGCCTATTTTTGAGGCGTTTTCCATGATGCGCCTTAGTAAGCTCGATACCTTGTGTGCTCTTTCGGGAGATGAATATATCCGTAGTGAACTGGATTCTCTCCTCTTAGCGCTCTCGGAGCGTTTATTGCTGGCTTCCGGTGAGATATCTAAAACCTATTTTGCCCATTATGATGAGTAGCCTATGACCTATACGATTTACCACAGCACCCGTTTTTTTTATCAGCACGAGGTAGGGTTTAGCCATAATCTGATCCGTCTCCAACCACGGGATACAATCCTCCAAGAGGTTCTTAATTTTGATCTAATCATTGAGCCGGTAGCTGCGGAGATTGAGTCCTATGATGATTTTTTCGGAAACCATTTGCACCATCTACTGGTACGTGAACCCCATACGGTTTTGAATGTTGTAGCACAATCACGGGTGAGGATCGATTTTAATGCCCTTGAGCAGCTTGAAGAGAATCGGGTAAAAGTTTTGACTCTTACCTATTCCCAAGCGTTGGAGCGAATGATGTTTCTAACTCCTGAGATTATTGCCGCGAAGCAGTTTTCTCTAAAAAGTCCGTTATTGCCGATTGCATCTGCGGAGATTTTGAATTACGCGCTGCAATCGATTAAACCGGAGCGCTCGTTGTATGAGGGAATTCGAGAGTTTATCGAACGGATATTTAATGACTTTTCTTTTGTGAGTGGGTTTAGCGATCTCAATACCCCCGTTGAAACGGTTTTTAGTGAAAAAAAAGGGGTGTGTCAAGATTTTGCCCATTTTGCTCTAACGGCATTGCGCGCTAGCGGATTAAGTGCCCGCTATATGAGCGGCTATATTGAAACGACTTCCCATGACGGGGGTGAAAAGCTTTTCGGTTCCGATGCGTCTCATGCGTGGATCGGAGTCTTTTTTCCGGGATTCGGATGGTTTGATTTCGACCCGACCAATAACATGGTACCGCGTGATCAACATATACTTTTGGGATACGGAAGGGATTATAGTGACATCTCACCGATGCAAGGGGTCGTGAGTGGAAGCGGTTCAAGCCATTTAGGGGTTATGGTCGATGTCTCCCGAGAATAGCATTTCTTCTTTTAGAGGGATAAATTCCCTTTTTTTCGAATCATTGTATTTTTTTTAAGCAACCGTTGAGATTACTTTAGGATATGATAGACATAGACCTAATGATGTAAGGGGTGTTGATGCTTGAGCCGGTTTGTCCCGAATTACAAAAATTTTATGATATCTTCGATAGCGTAGATCAGACCAAAGTGTCGGAGTTTAAAGAGTTCTTAGAAGCCAATGCGGTGAATTTTAACCTCTTCAAAGAGGGAAATTTTATTGAACGTTCTTTCCCCTTTGATATGATTCCGCGTATTATCCCAAAAGCCGAATTTGATGAATTGGAAGCGGGGATTATTCAGCGTGTTAAAGCACTCAATGCTTTTTTAAACGATATTTATAACGATCAAAAAATCGTCCAAGACGGGGTCGTACCGCGCGAGTATGTCGATTCCGCTAAAGCTTTTTTGCCTGAATTTATGGGGGTAAATCCTCCTAAAGGGGTGCGTACCCATATCAGCGGGATTGATCTCGTTAAAGATGCGATGAGCGGAAAATGGGTTATTCTCGAAGATAATCTCCGAGTCCCCAGCGGTGTAAGTTATCCACTCACGATTCGTCGTGCCTTTCGCCATACGTATCCTGAGTTTTTTGAGTCGATGAAAATAGCAAAAATAAAACATTACGGAGATGAACTCCGCGCGGCGATGGATTACGTCAATACGGGGGGACTTAATGTCGTCCTCACTCCGGGGCGCTATAACTCGGCCTATTACGAACACAGTTATTTAGCCAAAATCACCGGTGCGACGCTTGCTTCAGGTGAAGATCTGGTGGTCGAAAACGATGAAGTCTTTTTATGCTCGTATGATGGAGAACGTCTCCGTGTCGGAGCGATTTATCGGCGTCTTGATGATGATTTTCTCGATCCCGAGGAGTTTGAACCTGACAGCCTGATTGGGGTAAAAGGGATCACTAAGGCCTACCGTGCAGGAAACGTCGCTATCATGAACAGCATTGGAAACGGTGTTGCCGATGACAAAGGGATTTACTATTTTGTCCCGCAGATGGTTAAATATTACCTGAATGAAGAGCCGATTCTCTCCAATGCACCGACCTATCTCCCCTATTATGAGAAAGATCGCAAATACGTTTTGGATAACATTGATAAGCTTGTCATTAAAGACGTCGCGGAAGCGGGGGGATATGGGGTATTGTTCGGAAATCGTCTAACGAGCGAAAAACGCGCTGAGATTATTGAGATGATTTTAGCGGAACCTCGCCGTTGGATCGCGCAGGAGGTGATCGAATTTTACGATCTTCCGTGTATGATGGAGGGGGGAATTCTCCCTCGCAAAGCCGATTTACGCGCTTATGTTATTCATGGCGAAAAAGTGACCGTCAGCATGGGGGGATTAACCCGCTACGCGATGGAAGAGGGGAACTATCTCGTCAACTCGTCTCAAGGGGGCGGCTTTAAAGATACATGGGTGGTAGAACTATGATAATCAACGGTATAGCAATTTCGGTGAATACCGCACAGCGGCTTTATTGGTTCGGGCGTTACGTTCAGCGGGCAGAGACGATGCTCAAAGAGTTGGTGAACAGTTATGATTATGTGATCGATCGTGATTTTGAGGAGGGGCAAAAACTCTATCGTAAGCTTGGGGTCGAAATCGAATACGACAATGCCCTCGATTTTCTCAAACAAGGGGTATACGGAACCTACGGCGGAAGTATCGAGCAGATTATTAGCTGGGCACGCGAAAATGCGATAGAGACACGTCACTTACTCGACGAGAGAGGATTTGCTACCCTCAATAAAATTCATAATCAATTGGCTTTAGGGAGAGAACGTGCGGTGAGTCCGAGCAATCTTGAAGAGATTATCGACAACTGCAGTTTGATTTTGGGGATATTCTCCTCTGAGCTTGATCGCACAAGAGCCTATCAGCTGATCCGATTCGGGCAACAGATTGAACGTTTTGATCTCATTTTGCGACTTTACGGAGAGATTGAGATGGTTACGGCCGATATCGATGTAATCAATACGATTGCGAGACAGTTGAACCGTAATTATCGCCCTATCAATGTGACCACTTCGGATATTTCTAAGTTTCTTATTTTCTTAAACAGCGTTGTTGATCGTGTGATACAAACGGATGCTTGTGTTTCGGCATCGACTCAATCCCAATCGTGAGCGGCTGTGATATGGGTGTCATAGAAGAGGTCTTTTCGATCGATCTTCCCGTAGGGGAACAGTTTCGGATACAGCGTTGCCGATATACCCCAACAGGGGGTGAAACCTCAAAACGTATCTCTATCGTCAGTGGAATCCACGGAGACGAGCTAGAAGGGCAATATGTCTGTTTTCTTCTTGGAGAGTGGCTTCGCGCCCATGCGGATAAAATCAAAGCGACGATTGATATCTATCCGGCGATTAACAGTCTCGGGTTGGATAGTATCACCCGCTCGGTCCCTTTCTATGACGTTGATTTGAATCGTATTTTTCCCGGGAGCAAAAACGACTTTCTCCCCGCACAAATAGCCGATGGTGTCGTGAGTGCGATGAGGGGGTCTGAAATCGCTATCGACATTCACTCCAGCAATGTATTTTTGCGCGAAATCCCGCAGGTACGGATCGCTAAATCTCAAGAGAAGATACTGGTTCCTTTAGCTAATAAGCTCAATATCGATTTTGTCTGGGTACACGATGCGGTAACCGTTTTGGAATCGACATTTGCCCATGCGATGAATACCCTCGGGACGAAAACCCTTGTCGTCGAGATGGGAGTGGGGATGAGACTGGGCAAAGCCTACGGACATCAACTGCTCGAGGGTATTTTAAATTTGATGGCGTGTGAGGGATTTTTAGATATCGAACCGCTTGATGTCCGGATGCCTATACAGTCGCATGTCGGCGAGGTGGCGTATCTCAACGCTTCGTGTCCGGGATTATTCGTCCCCGCGATCGAGCATTGCCAGATGATTGAAAAAGGATCTATTGTAGGGGCTATTGTTGATCCTCTGAGCGGTCAAACCCTCGATGAGGTCATAGCCCCTATCGGAGGGATTCTCTTTACCCTTAGAGCCTATCCCATCGTGTATGAAGGCTCATTAGTCGGTCGGATTTTTGGGGAGAATGTATGAAGCGTATCGAAATATTCAATTTTAAATCTCCTAATCGGGCTCCGCTGAAAGTCGAAGGATTTTTATTCGGAGAAGAGTCGAAAGGCCCTTCGGTCGCAATCGTCGGAGCGATGAGCGGTGATCATATCAACCAGCTTTATGTGGCATCACGTCTTGTCGAGTATCTGCGCCAAAAAGAGGAAGAGGGAAAAATCAGCGGAAAAATTTTAGTTATCCCTGCCATAAACTCGTATGCGCTGAACATGGGAGAGACCTTTTGGCCGCTCGATAAAACGGATATCAACATGATGTTTCCGGGATATGCGCAAGGGGAGACGACACAGCGGATTGCCGCAAAGCTTTTTGAGGCATTGCAAGGGTTTAATTACGGCATTATTTTGGAAGGCCGCCGCGATCAGGGGATGTGCCTTCCGTATGTAAAACTGATTAAAAGCGATTATGAAGATATCGATTCGGCACGTGATTTGGGGATGCGTTTTATCCATTTTCGTCCTTACAGCCCTATAGAGACGGTAATGCTGCAGTACAACTGGCAGTTGTGGGGGACGAAAGCACTTTCGGTCGTATTCGGTAAAAACGGCTCGATTGACCCGATAAGCAGTGAGGAGGTTCACGGAGCACTGGTGCGGTTTATGGTCAAACGTAAAATCTTGGATACCGCAGTATTTGAGGGGTTTGTCAGCAATATCATTGAACCGGAAAGTATTACTCTGCTGAAAGCTTCACGCGCCGGAATTTTCGACTCCTTGGTATCTTGCGGTACTACGGTATCCAAAGGGGATACGTTGGGACGGATCACAGATGCCCTCAGCGGGGAAAAGTTGGAAAAAATTATTGCGCCGATTGACGGTGTATTGACGTGTCAGTATGCTCATCCTCTTATTTTTCAAAATTCGATTGCTTTTCGGATCGCATCGGTAGAGCACAAAAAATCTATAACAAAAAGTAAATGAAGAAGAGGGTAAAGTTTTAATTTATACAAGGTGGGAAGAGAGATGGAAGAATATCAATCTAATAAATCTAAATCGCCGGCTTTAATCATTGTAGGGGTTGTCACTCTCATCGCTTTAATCGGGGTACTTGTCTATTCAGAACTGGAAAAAATAGAAAGTGAAGAGATGCAAGAGCAATACCATGCAGAAATCAAAAACATTGAAAATTATCTGAATGAGGGAAATTGTACGCAAGCGGCTTCTGAATACGCCCGTGCCAAAGAGACGCGCGATATTATCGTGAAGAGAGGATTGTATTACAGCCTCGGCTCTCACGCCAAACAGGCACACGCCATTGTGATCGCAGAGTGTTTTGCAAAAAATAAAGAGTTTGATACTGCGGTTATACTACTTGATAGTGAAGTGGATGAGGATCCCGATTATCTTTTGAGAGCGTCTGTTATTTATAAGAATGCGGGGGAGCTTGATAAAGCCGAAAAAGCTAAATCAAAAGCTCAAAAATATTAATCTTTTCTCTTTTTAAACGTCGTGGTGGTAATGGTGTAACATCCGTTGATACTCTTCATACACCTGTTGAGGGGTGAGAGAGTTTTTATACATTTTAAGAATTTGGCGTATAAAATCGATAGGGTACTCGATTGAGAGACCTGCATTGCGTGCGTAAATTTTAGCGAGAGTTTCGTACATCCCCTCATAAATGGCAGGTTCTTCCGCTTTAAGCCGTTGGAGATTTTCTTCGGCCTGAATCAGCTTAGTATCATTGAACTCGCCTCGTTCGTTGATCGTTTTACGAATCTCTACATACTCTTTTAGATTTTTGCGGTTGAGAACGTAATCAGTAAAAGTTTCTATGAGTGACATGTTTTCTCCTTGTTTATCCGTGAAACTATTGTACGCCTTAAGTATAGCAAGAGCGTAGCAAAAGCTTATTAAACCCCGAAAATCTTTTTGGCCCGCTCTAAATCTTCCACCGTATCGATCCCGAATCCCGCACTTGCCACTTTGACCATCGAGATTTTTTTGCCGTGGTAGAGGGCGCGGAGCTGTTCGAGTTTTTCGATGTCCTCCAGCGGTGCTTCGCCGAGGGCGCAGAAATCGTGGAGCGATTTTTTCGTAAATCCGTAAATCCCGATATGTCCGAAATAGTTCGCTTCTCCGCTTCGGTTAAACGGGATAGGAGAGCGGGAGAAATAGATGGCGTTATGATCGACGTCGGTAATGACTTTTACCAAATTAGGGTCTTGCGCCGATTCGGTATTGATCGCGTTGTAACAGCTCCCCATGATAAACGGTGTGTTTTGCGCTTTGAGGGCGTTGAGCCGTTCGATCAGGAGTTCGAGTACTTCGGTTTCGATAAACGGTTCGTCCGCTTGGACGTTGATGATGAGCTCATCATCGGGTACATCGATGATCTGGGCGCACTCATTGATACGGTCGGTTCCGCTTTTATGGGTGGTCGAGGTGAGACGTGCTTCGACACCGTGAGCGGCGCAGATATCGAGGATTTTTTCATCGTCACACGCAACCACGACACGGTCGATGGAGGCGACCCGTTTGGCGGTACGAATCACCATCGGTAGACCGCCGATGTCGGCTAAAACTTTTTCGGGAAAGCGGGTGGAGGCGAGACGGGCAGGGATGATAATCATAGTTAAACCTGATATGAAGTGATATAATTGTTGAATTATATCCCAAAGGGTGAAAGATTGGGTGGTTTGAGTTTTTTTGGTTAAAATGACAACTGTATTGTAGTTATATTGATGAGATTGAAAGAATTAGTAAGTAAGTTTCAATACCCTTGGCTGCATCTCAAGTATGCAGACTTACAAGGGAATTTCAAAGAAGATTATAACATTTTTTAGGGAAAGATTCAAATGACTGAAATAGCTATTAAAAAATACATATCAGATGCACGTTTTAATAAATACAGTTCATTTGATGAATATCAAGAAAATCTGATTTTATCAAAACAATTTTATATTCCACTATCGATTTTAGAAGTATCTTTGAGAAATGCAATTGATAGCTATTTTGTAAATCTATACGGTCATAATTGGCTTCTTAATGAAGCACAATTTTTACAGAGAGATGCTCTTGAAAAGATTTTTCATGCAAAAGCGAAGCTATCAGAAAGACGTGAAAATATCACTCATGCTAAACTTACGGCTGAATTAACGTTAGGCTTTTGGACTTCTCTTTTTCAAAAACCATACGATAAAACGATGCGTTTACAAACACTCAAAGGGATTTTTTCAAATCTTCCAAAACAAGAGGTTAAGTTTATCGATAGAAAAATTATTTCGGCGCAACTGAACCATATCCGAAAATTTAGAAACAGAATTTTTCATTTTGAGAAAGTAATAAACAAAGAAGAATTTAACACAATTCAAAATGATATAGATGAAGTGCTTTATTTTTTAAATAATGATGTTTATGAGTTTGTAAAAAGGTTGAATTCATGAGTCTATTAAACCTGTTTGTGTCGAAATATCAGCTCTATTTGCCGACGGAAGAAGAGTTGAGGGCGGAGATAGAGAGGGATGTTTGGGAGTTGGGGTTGATGAGGAGTGATTATGGGTAAAATAAAACAAAATGCTTTATCTCAAAAAATGGGAGATATATTTCATTATTATGTAGCCATAAAGCTTTTATTGGAAAATAATGATTGGGTTAAATGTAAAATTGAAAAATATGGCGATATTGCTTTAATTGATAATACGGGAAAGCAAATCTACAACATTGAAGTTAAACACCATACAAATAAAAATGAATTAAATGTTTATGAAGAAGAGTTTTTAAAAACTTTATCAAATTGGTTTGACATAAGAACTCTTTTTAATGAAAAAACTAAGTTGATTTTAATGACAACTTCTACCATATCTTCAGGTAATCCACTTGAACATTGGAATGAATTTGATTCAAATAAAAAATATAAAACTATACAAGAAAATCAAACTAAAAATGATGGAACTTATTATGTCAATATTAGTAAGTATTTTTTTAAAATCAATAAAAATATTGATGAATTAAAAGTAATATTAGCAAAATTTGATATTCAATATTCTTTGTGTGACATATTAGAAATCAAAAATGAAATAAAGCAAACATCCCATTTTAGATTGTTTGGAAATAGTGAAGAAAAAAAAGACAAAGTAGTTGATGAATTATATGGTTTAATTGGGAGAGGCTTAGAAAATAAAGACAAATGGGAAATTACAAAAAGTGAATTTGATCAAAAACTTGTTGAGTCAACTGGACTAGTTCAAGATAAAATTTTAAGAACCAATAGCAGTGTAAATACACAAAATATAGATACAAATATTACAAGTTATAAAAATAAACAATTCATAAAAAAGCTTGAAAATATTGAGTTCAAAGAAGATGTCTTTCAATCAGCAATAGATAATTATGCAAAAACAATTATTGAAGTTGCAGAAAGAATGACTTTAAGCTCTTCATTAGAATATGATGAAAGATTGGAAAATTATGATGAAAGCTTAGTGAAGCTTGTCAATGATACAAAAACCGAATGTAGATATAAAAGAAATTTGACAGATATTGAAAAATCACAAGATAGCTATTTTAAAATCATGGGTTCAACAAAGATTCCGTTTATGCCTGAAGAATTTGATGATCAAACAACTTTTTTCCAAAAAGGTTATCTACATTTTTTAGCAGATGACGAAGATGAACCGAAAAAAGTATGTTGGTCATTAAAACCAGAGGATGAAAGATGAATTTAGCTAAAGCAATTTATTATAACTCAATAGCTCCTGAAAATATTAGCCAATTAGTTTTGAATATTGTTAAAGGTTTTGAAAATTCAAAAATAAGAAAGCTCAATTATTTTGATTTATTCATTATCATTCCCTTTTATAGCTATAGCCCTGCACAAAAACAATTTGAAAGAATAGTATTTAATCAAATAAATTCATTTCAAAGAGATGTAGAACGGAATCCAGAGATATTTTCAAATTTTAATTTTCAATATGAAAAGAGTATCAGGCATATAAAGCAAGGTATTTTATACGCTTTAGAGAAAGAATTAATAGTAATGGATGATAAGTTGGATATTACAATGAATACAAAATTCACAAGTGATATTAAAATTATTTTTAATATGGGAAAAGTTTTTTCAACAAAATCAACAGCAAGTTTATATAATTTTTTTGAGGTGGATATAAATGTTATTTAGAATAAATGAAATTGGGTTGTTTCAACAAGGTAAGAAGGACATTGTAAAGTTTAATGATGAAATAAATTTTATTAGTGGTGAGTCAAACACTGGGAAAAGTTCAATTGGAGCGATAATTAACTATTGTTTAGGTTCAAGTAAAAATATTCCTGGGGCTAAAATAGCAAATGAACCAGATATTTTTTCAATCAATGTAACTATTGATACTCATAATATTTTAATAGCTAGAAATAAATTTAATGCTACAAAGTTAAAAGGTGAAAAATATATATTTTTAAAAAAAGTTGAATATAACTTTTCTTTATATGATATAGATATGTCATTTTTTAATGACAATCAATCAGAATACTTTACAAAAGATGATTTTATAGAATTAGAAATTCCTAAATATTTTTCTTCATTCCCTCCAAAAACGAGACTTAATGGTAAGGAAATGGTTAGACCTACCGTAAGGAATATGCCACCTTTTATGCTGCAAGTGCAAGATACGATTAAAAATCAAAGTCATTTATTCTATCAAATGTCAGGAATTAAATCAAAAGGAATTAAAAGAGATTTTGAATTATTTTTAGGTTTAGTTGATTTCAATATTTACAATAAGATCAATAGAAAAAATGAAATTATAAAAGAATTAAAAAAAATTGAAAACAGTAAAAGTCTGTATGAAGATGAACTAAAAAAAGAATACTTTAATTTAAAAAGTAGTTACCATAGATTGTTTACTCATTTAAATCAAAATATAGATGTTGAAACATTAGATAAGGAATATTTACTCAATCAAGAGAATCTGAATAATTTAAAACTAGAATATAACATAGATAGCGATATAGGAAAAAATATAGAAAAACTCGAAAACAAAACTAATCAGCAAAGCAGATTGGTTGAAAATTTAAAAATTGAATACTCAAATATAAAAAATCAAATTCAGCATATAGATACTGCTAATTTAAAATTACAAGTTAAGCAAGATATACATTATTCAAAACATTGTCCTACTTGTAATTCAGAGATTGAAAAAGAGATAGAAGTTTTTGAAATAGCAAAACAAAAAATATTAAGTGAAAAGACTTTTTTACACAATGTGAATCGGGATATCTTAGAAGAAAAAAAACAAGATATAAAAGAAAAATTAGATACTGAAAAAGTATCATTAGATGCTCTAAACAAAGAACTTAATGAATTAAAGCATGATTCTAAAGAAGCAATAACAATTAGAAAAAAGGAACAATTGCTTTATGAAATAAAAGGAATGATTAAAAAAAATATTCAAACAATAATTGAGTATGAAGAGAAATCATCGAATGATTCTCAAATAGAAGCTTTACAACAAGAATTAGAAATATTAGAAAAAGAACTGATTAAAATAGATATAAAAAAGAAAAAACAAGAAGCAGAATTATATATAGGAAATTACTCCACAGAAATGCTAAAAACATTGCCTTTTGATAGAGATTTTGGTGAGCCAAATTTAAAATTTGATATAAAAGATGTAACTGCTTATCAACAAACTACCAATAATATTTTTTACTTATCAGATATTGGTAGTGCCGAAAATCATTTGTCATTTCATTTATCTGTATTCTTAGGGCTTCATAAATATATATTGGAACATAATCAATCAATATTACCATCTTTAATATTTTTAGATCAACCAAGTCAAGTTTATTTTCCTAAAGAAGAAGATTTTAAAAATGGAACGGGCGATATTAAGAAAGTTGAAGATATGTATAAATCTATAATTAAATTTATTGAAGATGCAAATAAAACTTCAATGTTTAGTAAAATCCAAATTATTATAGTTGACCATTTTTATAGTGGAGAAGAATGGTATCAAAAATATTTAGTAGAGCCACGATGGGAAAAAGACAAAAAATTAGGATTGATTAAGGGATAAAATGGGGATAATAAATCTTAGTAGTAGAGAGAGAAATCATCAAAGTATTCAAAAATCGATCAGTGTGAATCCTTCGACAAGCTCAGGGCGAACGGAGAAAATATACCGAAAAAAGTGAATAATTTCGACATATTATAAAAACGTGTCGAAAAAACAGCAAAATCTATATATAACTAAAAAAGGTATCTAAATGCTCCTTTATCAACCCGACGGAGGCTATTGTTACAACAGCGATTCGATACTGCTGTACGGGTTCATCTCCCGTTTTACCCCGAAGGGAAAAATGCTCGATGTTGGTGCGGGGAGCGGAATCGTGGGGCTTTTGATCGGGCGCGATTTTTCGGAGGTTACGCTGGAGGCTGTAGAAAAACAGCCGTTATACGCCGAATTTGCCCGTCGTAACGCACAGATAAACGGGATCGGCTATACCCTCCATGAGGGAGATTTCTTAGAACTCGGTGCTCACGGAAGCTATGATTGGATTGTCTCCAATCCCCCTTTTTATCATGAGGGATCATCACGCTCTGAGAACCCGATTCTCCACCAAGCCCGCTACAACGTCCATCTCCCGATCGTTCCGTTTGTCACTAAAATATCGAAACTTCTAAAATCCTCCGGCGAAGCGGCGATTTGTTACGATGCACGCCAGTTTGCAGAGCTTTGCAGTGCTTTTGAGAGTAGAGGATTAAGAGTCGTTGAGGTACAATTCGTCCATTCTAAAGCAGATCGTCCCAGTACGCTGGTCATGATCCATGTTAAAAAAAACAGTAAATCGGCTCTCACCGTGTTACCTCCGCTTATCACGGAAGAAGAGGGCGGATATACCGTCGCCGTGCAGGCAATTTACGATAAAGCAAAGGCACACAGTATCAAATGTCCGATTATATGACACAAGAAGGTTTCACGTACGCATTCGATCCCTCTGCTTGCGCCGCATGCGGCGGAAACTGCTGTACCGGTGAGAGCGGCAATATTTTTGTCTCTGTTACGGAGATAGCGGCAATCGCAAAACTGCTGGAGATCGATGAGGGGGAGTTTCGTCGTACATTTTTGCGCAAAGAGGGGTTTCGATTTTCACTCAAAGAGAAGATGGTAAAAGACTCTTATGATTGTGTGTTTTTTGACCGTTCACTAAATGGGTGTACTATTTATCAAGCTAGACCGTTGCAATGTCGAACCTTCCCTTTTTGGGATTACTTTCGTCACCGTATCGATGAGCTTAAGCTAGAATGTCCGGGAATAATTCATGATTAAATATCTCTCTGCCGCGTTATTGGCTATCTCTATCGCTCATGCCGCACCTGCTGTGGCGTACAACACAAAAGTGTTAGAAGATACTTACACTCTGTATGCGCTTGATGCCCAAATGCGTCAAAAATACCATCAATCCTCAGTATTTTTTGCCGAACTTTACAAACAGACCTCAAAAAAAGAGTATCTTTACCAGTCTTTGCGTATGTTGGAACAATCTAACGATTTGAAAACACTCTCAAAATTAACCTTTGAATCGCTTAAAGTTCTCCCTGAAGATGAAGTGTTAAAACGGTTTGAAGTGATTGTTTTGCTTAAAGAGGGGAAATTTGCAGAAGCGTCGCAAAAAGCTTTAGTATTGAGCGAAAAGGGTAAAAAATCTCCTGATTATCTTTTGTATGCGGAAACACGTTTAAAGCTCGGTGATTTTTCAGGGGCAACGGCGGCATTGAAAAAATCGTATGATTTGAATTATGATGAATCGACGGCAGAGAGAATAGCCTTGATTCAATATACCCAGTTGGGGAAAAAGGCTGAAGCGATTACGTTTTTGAAAGAGCATATCGGAACGCAGGGGAACAGTCAAATCCTCGGTAAACGTCTGGGAAGTTTATACGCAGACAACGGCGAGCTGGGTAAAGCCGCTCTCATGTATGAAGAGACGTATGATGCTTTCAAAGATCCGGCATCTGCCGAAGAGGCGCTTAAAATATATCTTTATGAGAAAGATTTTTCAAAAATGACGGGTTTACTTGAAAAATCCCATTTAAATGATCCCCTTTTACTCGATTTGTATGTGAGAGTCAAAGCGTTTGATAAGGCTTCAGCCCTTGCACAAACACTCTATGAAAGTCAAAACAACCCTATTTATCTGGCACAAAGCTCCGTTTTTAGATACGAAGGTGCAACCAACCGAAGCGATCCCGTATTGATCGCCGAAGTGATTGAAGGGCTCAAAAGGGCCAATAGCGATTTAGAAGAGCCTCTGTATCTCAATTATTTGGGTTACCTGATGATCGATCATGATGTCAATGTTTCCGAAGGGATGGGCTATGTCCGTCGTGCACTGGAAAAACAACCGGATTCTCCGTTTTATATCGATTCGCTTGCATGGGGACATTATAAACTGGGGGAGTGTATCGAAGCACTCCGTTTGATCAAACAGGTCGAATCGATGATCGGCAGTGACGAAGAAGAGGTGAGAGAACACCTTAAAGCCATAGAAAAGTGTAAAACCAAGGAGAAATAAGTTAATGATATTAGATGAGATTATCGCAAAAACCAAAGAAGATTTAAAAGAGCGGGAAGCCAAATTTAGTATGGAGTGGCTTGGCCGCTCACTTGCGTTCAATTCTCGTGCTCCCCGTGACGTCCGTCCGTATCTCACCTCGACTCCCGAGGAGCCCTACCGCATTATCTCCGAAGTAAAAAAAGCGTCTCCCTCACGCGGAGTGATTCGTGAGGACTTCGATCCCGTCGCGATTGCGCAAGCGTATGAACGGGGCGGTGCTAATGCGATCTCTATCCTTACGGAACCCCATTTTTTCCAAGGCAATCTCGATTATCTCGCGGAGATTCGCCGCTACACGAGTATTCCGCTTCTGCGCAAAGATTTCATCATCTCCAAATATCAGCTTCTCGAAGCACTCGTCTACGGAGCCGATTTCGTCCTCCTTATCGCGGCGGCACTGAGCAGGGACGAACTCAAAGAACTTTTGAATTATACGCGCCATTTGGGAATGGAAGCGCTTGTTGAAATTCATGACAAAAGCGAACTCACCAAAGCGATTTATGCAGGTGCCGATATTATCGGGATTAACCATCGCAACCTCCAGAGCTTTGAGATGAATATGAATCTCAGCTACGATCTCATTCCCCTTATTCCAAACGGAAAAATCATTGTTGCCGAAAGCGGTATTTATGAACACGGTCAATTGGAAGATTTGAATAAAGCGGGGGTCGATGCCTTTTTAGTCGGTGAGTCTTTGATGCGTCAGGATGATGTCGAAACAGCATTGAAACAATTGAAAAACGGGTAAAAGCAGCTAAAAATAGTTGTTACCTATTGATTTTATAAATCTAGTGATATAATAATAAAATTTTAATTATCAGGTAAATTTTATTATGAATTCTTATACTACATACAAGCGTCTAATCGCTAAGACCGTTATAATCTCTCTGCTGGCCAGTTTAGCAATCGCTTTTGTATACGGTATTTTTATTAAAAAACGGGCGATTGACGATCTTGCCCGTGTCGATGCCCGAAAAACCAGCCGATTGGCGTTTGAAGCGCTTTATTCGGCTATGGAAAAAGGGTGGAGTAAAGAAGAACTGGACTCGATCATTGTTCGGCTCAACGATGTAGAGCCGAATATGCGTATCAATGCGTATCGCAGTCCGATCGTTGCGGAACTCTTCGGTGACCGCGAGAATGATAAAAATATCCGTGAACATGACCCGATGGTAGCCAGTGCCATGAAGGGTGAAGAGATTTTAGCGGGCGATGATGAAATCCGTTATCTCTACCCGATTGAGGTTAAAAAAGAGTGTCTCAGTTGTCACACCAATGCAAAAGTAGGAGATATCAACGGCGTTATTGACGTTCGATTTCCGGTTGCCAATCTGAAAATTTCACTGACCACGATGATCAACTCCTTTATTATCTTTTTTGTCAGTTTTACCATTATTATTTTTGCTATTTTGTACTACAAACTTAACGCCCTTTTGGTTCAGCCTATCAAGCAATTTATTGTAATGATCCAAGATATTATCAGTAATAACGATATGGCGAAACGTATCAGCCTCAAAACAAAAATTTTAGAAGTGAAAAATATTGAAAATTATTTCAATAAAATGTTGGACTCGATCCAAGATTACTATGAAAAGCTTCAAGAACTTTCCGATCGCGATTATCTGACCGGACTGTATAACCGCCGAAAATTTGAAGAGTTTTTAACGTATGAGGTTAAGCGTTCCGTGCGTCACCGTCATAAATTTACCGTTTTGATGATCGATTTGGATAATTTCAAATACATTAATGACACCTACGGACACGCATCGGGAGATTTGGTACTCAAAGAGGTGACCAATATTTTTGGATCGAATCTCCGAAATGCCGATGTTTTAGCCCGTATCGGAGGGGATGAATTTGCCGTTATTTTGCCGGAAACATCGTATGAGAGCGGATATGCTGTTGTAGAAAAACTCCGCTCTTCCCTTGAAGTAACACCGATCTCATTGATGTTCGATCAAGTCTCTTTGACCGCAAGTTTCGGAATTGCCGAGTATCCCGAACAGGGTGAGAATATCGAAACATTGCTGACCGGATCGGATTTGGCCATGTACAAGGCCAAACGTGCGGGGAAAAATACGATTGCCCGCGCCGATCAGAGTGATCAGGAGATGGCAAGCGAAATTCAGAAAAAAGGGGAGTTCTTACGTCGTGCGATTGATGAAGATAGAGTGGAACCTTTTGTACAGCCGATTTATGATGTCAAAAGCGGAGATATTTTTGGATACGAAGTATTGGCGCGTATTCGTGACGGTCAGCGATATATGGCGGCGGGACAGTTTATCGAAGTTGCGGAGAGCCTCGGATTCGCACCGAAAATCGATCAGATTATTTTGACAAAAGGGCTATTGGCACGTGAAGAGAAAGGGATGTGGGATAAACGTTTTTTCTTTAACCTTTCAACCAAAAGTCTTTTCGGTGGTGATTATGTTGATGTCATTAAAGCCCATTATGAACGATACCCTCAGGGGATTGAAAACACGGGTGTCACCATCGAAATTTTAGAGCGTGAAGCAATCCACAATGTGAACGGATTGATGGATATTATTGAAGAGATGAAGAAAGTAGGGATTACGTTTGCCCTTGATGATTTCGGTTCAGGGTTCTCTTCGTTTGTCTATCTAAAATATTTCGATACCGATTATGTGAAGATCGACGGTGAATTTGTCAAAAATATTGTGGTCAATGAGAAAGACCGTATTTTTGTGAAACATATCCATCAGATCGCGAAAGAATTCGGCAAAAGAACCATTGCGGAGTATGTAGAGGATAAAGAGACTCTCGACATCCTAAAAGAGATCGGCGTCGATTATGCGCAAGGGTTCCATTACGGTCAGCCTCATCAGCTGGTATAACGCTATTCGACCCGATTTCGACCGTTTTGCTTAGCAAGATAGAGCTTGGAATCAACCATTTGAATGTATTTTTGAATGGTATCTTTGGTCACGAAAGCGAGATCGTGGGTATCGATTTCACAGACACCGATACTGACGGTATAGGTGAGAAGAGCTCCTTCGTATTCGAGTTTTGCTTCATCACTTCGCCGACATATTTTTTCAGCCAAAAGGTGGGCTTCTTTATAGTTCGTAGAGGGGAGGAGGATTAAAAACTCTTCTCCGCCGAATCGGAAAATAAAATCTGATTTCCGCAGAGTTGTCTGTAAACTCACCGCAAAGCTTTTGATGACTTCATCTCCGGCAAGATGGCCGAAACGGTCATTAACCTCTTTAAAATGATCCAAATCACACATAATGATGGAGCATTCGCTTTCGGTCGCTTTTGCGATCTCAATTTGTCCCATGACGATTTTTTCAAACAGACGCCGTCCAAGAAGTCCGGTTAGCGGATCTTTCGTATATTCTCCGATGATCAGCATATCATTGATAATCGCGATTTCATTACCGATTTCTAAAGAAGTGTAATCCAGATGCTGTAACATCTGAATCATATTTTTATGATCGAGTTGCTTGGAGTTGTGTTGTGAAAAAATATTGAAAGCCAACTCATGTAAGGTGATATGAAGACGTTGAATATCGCTGAAATGACTTGTATTGGAGAGATAAGGGATGGATGGGTTGTGTAGCCATTGCCCAAAAGAGCATTGGGTATGGTCGAGTTCACAATGGCTCCCTTCCCGTGCGGTTCCTTGTAACTCTGCGATGAGCAAGAGCATCCATTCTAGATGGTGCTGATAATGGATCATCAGATGTTTTTCAATCAGGTGGGAGAGATGGGAGAGGCGTACATGATGTTTGGTTGCCAATTTACGTAAAAATTGATGGTAATACTCTTCTGCGATACGGGATTCTAAACGGGTAAATTGGGTATTAGCTTGGGCGATGGAAGAGCACTTTTCTTCCGATGCCAAAAGGCCCAAAATTTCACGTGCAACACTTGAGAGTTCACTATGAACGAAAAGATAGGGGAGATCATTGTGAATACAAAAATCGAGGTAGTCTTCAATGGTTTCGGCTTCATCTTGGGTATCAAAGGAGTCAAATACGACGAGGAGCCGCTCTTTTTGCTCGTTGATTACTTGTCCGTACGATGAATCGTAGTGGGCAAAGCATTCACTGCTTTGTACATCTTGGGTAAAACGCTCTAAGGTTAAGCGTATAATCGGCAGATAACTTTTCCATTGAAGCATCAGACCCCTTTTTTTTGTAATTTAGCTTAATAGTTTTTTGGCGCACTCATTGATACGTTTGCCATCAGCCGTCGCACCGAGTGCTTTAGACGCCGCACCCATGACACGTCCGATATCTTTCATCGATTCTGCGCCGGTTTCTGCGATGATAGTGCATAGAGCATTCTCTAGTGCTTCATCACTCAGTTGTTTCGGGAGATAGAGTTCAAAAATAGCCGCTTCGGAAGCCTCTTTTTCATACAAATCTTCACGTCCCGCATCACGGTATTGGCTCATTGCGTCTTGACGTTGTTTAACTTGTTTTTGGATGATTTTGATGATATCTTCATCGCTGAGTTCTTTGCGCTCATCCACTTCAATCTGTTTCATCGCACTGCTTAAAAGGCGCAGTGCATCCCGCAGGGGAGCGTTTTTCTCTTTCATTGCCGTTTTAATATCATTATTGATTTGTTCTTTTAAACTCATAACTATCCCTTGGAACTATATTTGCTTATTATAGCTAAATATGACTCGGATGGGATAATGCGCATACCACTTTATTTTTCGATACTCTCAGCATCCTTGTTACTAAGCGGTTGTACTGCCCATTTAACTGAGCCTGAAATTACGTTTACCCCGCCGAAATATGTCGAAGAGATGCCATCCCGTGAAGAAGAAAACAGCTTCGTTGCACGGGGTAGTCTTTTTGGGCAAGGGGACAGTCCCCTTTTCTCCGACCATAAAGCGATGCATGTTAATGACATTGTCACCGTCGTAATCTCTGAACAGGCGAGAAGCTCGAATCAAGCGAATAAAGCATTGACGGAAGAAGATACTATGGGTCTCAACGGAGGGCTCTTCAGTTCGGCAGGACAAAATTCAGCCGTAAATTCTGCAATCGGAAAACTAAACGGCTTAACGAATGTCGGGTTTAGTGCCGGATCGTCATCGGATTATTCCGGATCGGGATCCTCCAGTAAAAATGCCTCTTTTACGACGACCGTATCCGCAAGAATCGTAAAAGTGATGTCAAACGGTAATTACTTTATCACGGGACGTCGTGAGATAATGGTAGACGAACAAAAGCAGATTATGCAACTTAGCGGAGTCATACGACCGTATGATATCGATCAAAATAACCAAATCAACTCGGCTAAAATTTCTGACGCTAAAATTCTTTATGCGAATGAAGGAGATATTGACCGCTCTATCAACCAAGGGTGGGCAAGTAAAATGGTGGGAGCCGTCTGGCCGTTTTAAGGAATGATCCTTAGCGGATCATTTGCATCGGATCGATGTGTGCATTACGCTGCGTTACCTGAAACATCAACTCTTTTCCTACGCGCCCAATAATCGAACCTTGTTTAAGACGTTTTCCCACTTCGACCGTAGGGGCAATTTTGTCCAAATGGGCATAAATCGTGTGCAATCCGTTATCGTGCTCGATAATAACAACGTTTTCAAGCATTGCAGTCGGTTTGGCAAGGATAACTTTGCCGTTGAGTACCGATTTGACTTTGGCATCGGCTTCGGTTGGACGGAGTGAGACGGAGTCATTAAAGATTTTGATGCCGTAAATCGGATCAGTATACGGGCCAAAGCGCTTGGTTACGACGTAGCCATCAAGCGGTGCAATGGTACGTTCCCCCGAATACCCCGCAACATTAGAGGGGCTGTATTGGGCAACGGCACGTTTAACATCTTCAGGTACCGGTTTGGAACCCGGTTTTTGGGCTACCAAAGATGGCGGAGCTTTTTTAGGTTTTAGAGATTCACGTTTGATAATATTGAGGTTGGCAAGGGTGTTTTGGAGTGAGCGTTGCTGATTCAGGATTTTGTCTAACGATTTTTTATACTGATTTTTCTCTTTTTCGAGAAGCGCTATCGCTTTTTCATTCTCTTTTTTGGTCTCTAGCACTTTGTTTTTTTGCTCATCAATCACGGCAATCGATTTTTTCAGTATCGTAGTTTGTGACGAAAGGCCGGAGATTTTTTCGGCATTTTCGGCAAAAACGAAGTTAAGTTCTTTAATCTCTTGTTGAATTTGCTTGAGATGAAGTTTCAATGCCTCTTCGGTAATGATAGCATCGGCTTCTTTCGCACGGTCGTCATTGATGAGTAATGAGATGGAAGTATTGCGCGCGATTGCAAAAACAAGACGTTGTTCAATATCATTTTGAGTTTTAATCAACATTGATTGCTGTGTTTCGAGTCCTCGTAACGTCGTTTTGTTGGAGAGATAGGTGTTTTCTTTCGATTTAAGCTCTTGTACGAGTGTGTTGAGATGCTGCTGCTGGGTTCCGACGATCTGACGTTGTTGGATAATTTTAGAGGCGGTTGCTTCGAGTTTTGCATTTAAAGTTGAATAGGTCTGTTTGGTTTGGTTCAATTGTTTCGAGGTATTTTGAATCTTATCATCAATTTTTGCCGCAGGGAGCGATATCGACAATAAAGTGACGAGAATCAGCGAGAAAGGGGTGCGCATTTATTCCTCTTCTTCATTTCCGATGACAATCATCAAAGTAAGGACGATAGATACCCCCAGTGCAATGAGAAGGGATCGGACAGCGTCATTAACAAAATCAAAAAGTTCGATACTGATGCCGACGGTGCGCAAGAGCAGATCCATCCATCCGTATTGTTCGATAACAAAGAAGGCAAGGCACAGCACGATTGTCGCAATGATGGCATCGACGATTGCCAGACGGAAGAGTACCGCCGAACGAAGCCATACGGGAGCACCGAATAACGCCATAATCGACATCCGTTCCGCATGTTGGAATTGCCACAATCGCATCTCTTTAAGGATGAGAAGTGAAGTGACCGCCGCAATCGCAATCGAGAAAATTTGGACAACATCTTTAAACAAAAGCATCAATTTATAAACCGTATCATGGCTTTGCGCATACCCTTCAACCCGCTCAACCGCAGAGTGTTTTTGGAGCCGTTTTTGAAGTTTTGAAATCTCTTGAGGGGTCGGAAAACGGCTGAGATAGATACGATAAAACTTCGGCAATGTCAGTTTGAGAAGATCGAGATTTTTTTTGCTCATCTCCCCTTCCAACCGTTTGAGTACTTGATCGGTAGCAATGCTCTCACTTCGCTCGATGATCGAATCCATCGCTTTAAATTCAGCCCCGCTGAGCGTTTTATTAGAAACGACAATAATAGAGTAATCATTTTTGAGACGATTTTCATACGCTTCAATCGTACGATCAACGGCGACATAGATTTGTACCGAAAACAAAACGGTAAAAAGTGCAATGATGAGTGAAATATGGTTTTTAAGCGATTTCATGAATATTCCCCATCTCGATATGGTAATGTTTATAAGGGACGGTAATGCTGGAAGGGATATTATGGGTTACAACGACGACTGTCGTCTTAAGCTGGGTATTTGCACCCTCTAATAGGTTCCAAATCACCTGCGATGAGTATTCATCCAAATTTCCGGTCGGCTCGTCCGCTAAAATCAAAATAGGGTTGTGGGCAAGCGCTCGCGCCATAGCGACACGTTGCTGCTCCCCGCCGCTGAGTTCCAGCGGAAATTTACCCGATTGATGTATGAGTTTGACGTGACCGAGCAGTTTTTGTACCTGTGAACTGCTGATATCTTTGGTATAGCCTGAAATAATAAGAGGGAGCATAACGTTTTTTTCGATCGTCCACTCTTTGATCAGTTTGTAATCTTGGAAAACGATACCGATATGGCGGCGGAGGAAATTGAGTTTGGAAGTACTGATACGACTCATTTTGACTCCACCGACCATAAGCTGACCCGCTCGAGGTTCAATCGCTCCGTAGAACGATTTAAGCAAGGTAGATTTACCGCTTCCGCTGGCACCGGTAATAAACACAAAGCTTCCTGCGTCGATAGCAAAACTGGCTTTGCTGATGATGGTTTCGAACTCTTTATAGGAGAGTGAAAGGTTTTCTGCAATAATAACTTTATCCATGTATCAACTCGTCTAGTAAGATGTGGGCATTGAGATTCGCAGAAGAGCGAACGGGTAGGGAAGGGTAATAGCGTGCTGTACCGTTTTCTATAAGAACATAGGTGCTCTCAGGACGGTCAAAACTTCCCATAGCAATACGTATCATGCTTCCGTTATCGCCGACGCTAAAGGTACGTTCTACGTGTATAAATCCCCATTCGCGTTTATAGGTCTCTTTAGAGAGACGATTTACCACAGCGGCGTCGATATTCCCCTCGGAGAAGGTAAAATCGCCTACCATATCCGGTTCGGGACTCTCTACGTCACAGGTAAAGGTGACATCATAGATATTTTTCTCTTGCTTTTTCCAACGGTCTTCGTATTTGCTGACGATGGCGATTTCTTGGTTTTTGCGAACATCAAAACGGCTTTGACGCGGGGAACTGAATGTCTCCAACGCGAAACGGTAGTAGTTTTCACTGTCGGTGCGAAGTTCCAAGGTTCCGCCGACACGCAATACCCGCTCCGATTCTTTTAAAAAGGCTTCGGAGATAACACGGCGGTGAGGTTTTTTATCCCACGGTACCGGAAAATGGACGTAAATTTTACCGACGATATTGGAGGGGACAAATTCCAAAAAGAGGCGCGCATCGTAATCAAGGATCATGAGGTTCGTGATGTTTTGGATAACGATTTGTTTAAGTGCCTGTTCGATTGAGGGTTTATGGATTTCAAGCCCGATAAACAAGACATCCGGATTGGCGAGGGCTTGGTGGAGGAGATGGCGTGCCGAACCGAATCCGACCTCAATCCTTACTTCACGCTCTTTGGGGAAGTTGTCGGCGAAAAATTGGATTGATTTAAGGGCATCATGCGTTTTGAGATGGGCGTTTTCAGGGGCATTGTCGACATTGGAATCGAGAACAGGGGAACCTGAACACTTCGCATAGGCGAGCAGTGCGTGTTTGAGTAAGAAATTAGGGGAAGGGCGGGTGACTTTATCACTTTTGAGGAGTTTTTTGATGCCGTTATTTTTGTAAACCAAGAAGAATTCTTTCCCTTTGTATCGGGTAGCGATCAGGGCCCCTTCGTCGCGATTTTTGTAATTCGCTTGAAAAAGAAACTCTACCTCACCGCAATGAGCGGGAAAGGTGAGGGGATGAAATGATTCGAGGTTTAAATGCGGCATTCTCTATTTTGCCTCATATCTAAGTTCGATAGCTTGGGTCGGGAGAGATCGGATACCGTTTTTATCGACGCTCATGATTTCATAAAGATAACTGACATCGGCTCGGATATCGGTATCACGGAAACTCGGTTCTATGATGTTATTGATATCGATACTTTCACGGCTAATCCAACTGGTCTTAGTGGTTTTGATTACGGTAAAAGAAACGGTGCGCGGATCGGTATTTTTCCATTGTAACTCCGTCGCTTTGTTCACGATTTTCCCCTCATAGGCAATCGGTGTTTGCGGTTTGGAGAGGGTGGAGCCTTGGGTCGCTACCGAAGAGAGAAGACTCTCTAATCCGTCTTTATCCACAGCGGTTATTTTATAAAAATAAAATTTTCCGTCTTCGGTAATCGTATCGGTAAAACTGGTCGATTCGAGTTTGACGTGATACTCGAATGAACCGTTAGGCGTAGCGGAGCGATAGATATTGTAGTGGCTTAGATCAGGGATACTGCTCGGCTCCCAGCCTAACTTAATGGCACGCGGAAGATCGTTGGTCGAGGTGATGTTACGGATTTCGGGAGGAAGAGGTTTGGTGATCACCTTGCTCGCTTCACTCGGTTCTGTTACCAGTTTATCGAACGTTACGGCTTTAATGCGGTAGTGATACACTTGGCCGTCTTTGAGCTCGCGGTCAATAAATTCAGCGTTTAAACGTCCCGTAATCGTTGCGATAGCGACCCATTTTGAATCGGTTGCATCTTGACGCTCAAGAATGTAGCTGTTGATTTTACCGTTTGGATGCGGACGCCAAAGGAGTTTGGCACTGCGTGGCATATTGCCGACCGCTTGGAAAAAGCTTACCGGCGCGATCATCGGTTGTGTGGCAACGAGCATGGTTTCACTGGCAACCGATTCGCTCCCCTCTTTGGTAATAGCGGAAAAACGGTATTGGTATTCACTTGCGGGTTTGAGGTCGCTGTCTACATAATGGGTTGCAAAACGGCTATCGATGGTTGCGATTCGCTGGAGCTTTTGATCTTCGGCACCGGGAGTGTTACGATAGACGTAATAGCCGCTCACTCTAGGGTCTTCAACCGGCTTCCACTCGAAAGCGATAGAGGTGATATCGGCAATAAATCCGTTCATGGACGGAGTCGGAAGTGTCGAGTCAATCGTAACGGCTTTAGGGGCTACAGGCTGAGGGACACAACCGGTAAAACTAAAGAGACTCAGAGCTAAAGAGGCGCTCAATGCGTAACGGATCGATGAGTTCATGCAATTCCTTTGAATCAAAATGTTTTTCTAAATAATTTTCTACCACGGAACCTAAAGGGGCGGTGAAATTGACCCTTATTTTAGTGGTCGGATGGGTAAAATAGAGGTTATAGGCATGAAGCAAGATACGTTCCATTTTATCGCTTTTTGCGGAGGTTCCGTAGAGATGATCGCCGATGATATGGCGGCTGATCGATTCGAGATGAACCCGTATTTGATGGGTCCGTCCGGTGAAAAGTTTGCACGCGATCAGCTCTTCGGTTTCATCATGGCTCATGAGGAGTTTGGCAAAGGCGGTTTTGGCACTTTTGCCGCTCTCGCTGATAGCCATTTTGAGACGATTGTGGGCGCTTCGTCCGATAGGACGGTCGATCACGGTGATCTCCTCTTTCATCGGCGGTGTAATGACGGCGAGATAAAAACGCCCCATACTCTTGTCTTGGAGTTGTAAGGAGAGCGCTTCGTGGGCTTCGTTATTTTTGGCGATTACCATCGCACCGCTGGTTCCGCGGTCGAGTCGGTGGACGATTCCGTGACGCTCTTCGCCGCTGAGGGTTGAGAGGGCGATCCCTTTGTGTTTGAGCCAATCGACGAGAGTCGCCTCTTTGACGCTGGGTGCGGGGTGGACGGTGAGGGAGCTGGGTTTGTTGATAACGAGAATATCATCGTCTTCAAATAAAACTTCGACATCGAAGTCAATCTCTTGAGCGGGGGTTGATTTTTGTTCGGGGAAGCGGATGGTGACTTTTTGATTGGGTTTGAGTTTGAGTCCCGACTTAGCGGTGGCTTTAGCGTCCACGCTAACGCAGTTCTGCTCGATAAGCTGAGTGATCTGATTACGGGTCTGAGCCAGCTGTTGCGTTAAAAAAACGTCTAAACGAACGGCTTCGTCAGTCGTGAATGAAGATTCTTCTTGTGTCAAAATAGGGTGCCTTTTGGTATCGTTTTTTCAAGATAAGACATTGTAAAATCTGCCTCATAATGAGACAAGTTTCAGTGCCATAGCGGCAAGCGTAACAAAAGGGATTTTATTCCATTTGCGTTCAAAAAAATATATATAAGCCCGCTATGCTACAATTAGCAAAAAAATAAGGATCGTAGTGCTTAATATTGATCGCCGAATTTTAGCACACTTTGATTTCATAACGGTTATCTTATTGATTCCGCTCATATTTACTTCAGGTTGGCTCATTTATGAGATCCATCCTACCCTCGGTCAAAAGCATATGGTATATGTTTCTATCGGGCTAGGGGTATTTATTACCCTTTTTCTCCTCCCCATCCGTCGGTTATTGTGGATGATTCCGATTGCGTATTGGACAAGTATCTTACTTCTTATCGCGGTCGAGTTTGTCGGGCATAGCCGTCTGGGGGCAAAACGGTGGATTGAGATACCGTTTGTCCATTTTACCCTTCAACCCTCTGAGCTTCTCAAGCCTGCATTTGTTCTGATGCTTGCGTATCTGATCAACCGTAACCCCCCGCCGCGAGACGGATATCGGCTTAAAGAGTTTTTGAAACTCTCATTTTTCATCATTATGCCGTTTTTTCTTATCGCCAAAGAACCCGATTTGGGAACGGCCACCGTTTTGGCAATGTTGGGATTCGGAATCTTATTTATTGTCGGAGTGCATTGGAAAGTATGGATCGGTTTGGCGGTCACTTTTGTTATCTCTTTACCGCTGATTTACATGCAGCTGCATGATTACCAAAAACAGCGTTTGCACGATTTCGTCGGCGAAAAACCGAGTTACCACGTCGAGCAGTCGATTATCGCCGTCGGATCGGGGGGCTTTTTCGGTAAAGATAAAGATGATGCGACCCAAACGCAGATGAAGTTTCTCCCCATCGCATCAAGTGACTTTATTTTCGCCTATGTGGTAGAGCGGTTCGGATTTTTCGGGGCATTTTTGCTTATCACCCTCTATGCCGCGCTGATTATCCATCTGCTTATGATCGCCTTTTGGACGGAGGACTACTATATAAAAGTAGTCGCAGGGGGGTTATCGCTCCTCTTTTTCATTTATATGGCGGTTAACATCGCCATGACGATCGGGTTTGCCCCCGTAGTCGGGGTTCCTCTGCCGATGTTTAGCTACGGAGGGAGCAGTTTTGTGAACTTTATGGTCATTTTAGCGATTTTGGAAAATCTTCTCGCCTATCGATTCCGATATCTTTACGGAGATACGGGTAAAAAAAGCTTCGTCTAATCAAAGAGCGTTTATAATTGCGCTCTTTCAAAAACGGGTCAATAGTTCAGTGGTTAGAGCCCCCCGCTCATAACGGGGTTGTCGCAGGTTCAAATCCTGCTTGACCCACCACATCATGTCTAATATCTCCTCATTAAAACATTCCACACCTAAATTCAAATACTTTAAACCGTGTTATGATTTTAATACCTTTAATTAAGATGCATTATATTGACCGCTCTTGAAGATAAAAAGTCGATTATAAATGAACAGCGCCTCCCGTGGCATGCTGATGAGGTTAAGCGCCGAATCGAAGAGTATAAAAGTGGAAAGATGGAGACTACGCCGTTACATGAGGAATGGGAAGAGATAGAAGAGTTTTTAAATGGATTAGGTAAGCATACAAATTAATCCACAGAGGTTGCACAATCCCTTATTTGATCGACGGTGAAAATATCGTTATGTTGGGTATTTTCAATCAGAATGAGTGGAGTAGAGAATGGGAATAAGTAGCCTGTCCCCTTTTTTCTTTTAAGTAGCCTGTCCCCTTTTTTCTTTTTTCCTAACCCCTCATCCATCCACTCCCGTGTCAGCTCCGCCATCCCTGCGAAGTTCTTCTCCATATAGGGGATTTCACGACCGTTTGGAAAAAGGGCACATGCCAGATCGCCGACGATATTTCCCATCTCAAACCGTGCGAGTGCGGTAGCATCGGGAGGGGACAGCACCCCAGAGCTGTATTTTTTAAGCCAGAGGGATTTGGAGCATTGGATTCCGCGGGTGTAGAGAGATTTAGAGAGTGTCATATATTTTTGCTTATTTGTTTTAATAATTTATCAATTGTTGCTGTATATTTATTACAACCTCGACAATGACCACAAGGAGTATCTCCAGTATGACAAGAATGGGCACATAATAAAATGGATAATGGTATCTTTGATTTTTCAATCAATTCACTACTTGTCATCGCTATTGCAGGCGCATCGATAGTTATTTCTCCTTCTTGAAATGAAACAAGATTATTTATTAGCTCAGTGAATTGCGATGTACCATCTTTAAATTGCTCATCAGGTTTTAGAGAACCTATCAATATTTTTTTAATATTAAATTTAATTAAGTACATTGCAGCAAAAGTTATTAAAAGTTGGTTTCTAAAGGGCCACCAATCAGTTTGAGATGCAAGTTTATGAGGTGAGTTTTGAGATAAATCTCCAGAACCGAGTACGGAACAATCTATATTTAGTATATGATGTTCAATGTTTAGTTCTTTACAAGCATACTCAGCAGCTTTAATTTCTGCCTTAGCACAGTTTTGTCCATAATCAATTGTTAAAGCGATATCAGGTCTTTGCCAATATAAAATAGATATGGAATCAAGACCACCAGATAATAATAAGCCTGTCATAATGTTTTTGATGCTCCCCAAATGACCTTATATATTGATGAAGCAAAATCACTCTCAATAATACATCCTGACCCTTCAAACATAGTCATATTGATTGGTGTTTTATTTTCAATAAAAATAACAACAGGAATATTTCTTGAAATTGCATAGCCTATTTCAAAGATAGTCCCAGGATCATAATAATTTAGTACAGCGTATAAAATATCAGCTTCTTCAATACCTTTTAAATCTGCTTTAGCAACAATTTCTGCTTTACCATAACCTACATCATGGAGTGGAGAAAAAACATTGGCACCAAATTTTTCCAGTTGAAATTTTGCTTCTTCAATTAACCAACGATCAGCCATAGTAAAGAAGGGACCTGCTAAATAAATTTTCTTTGTAAAAGTTTCTTCGTTTATTGCAATCTTCTTGAAAAATTCATCATTAGATAAAGAATCCTTGACGATTTGTAAAATTTGATTATTGCAATACATCGCAACAGCTAAAGATGCTTTTTGAGCTGCTTCAATGGGGGATAGTTTATCTTGAGCCCATAAATATCCAAAAACAGCAACAAAAACATCTCCAGAGCCTATTTTGAAAACATTTTTTGTTTCATATGCATGGATATGAGTATATTGTTTTTCACAAAATAAATGTGCACCAAATGGTCCATCTTTCAATATTAGTACTTCTAAGTTTTTCGATCTTTCAAAGAGAGTTTTGGCGATATCGTCAATGTTCTCTTTAGAAGTAAACTTTTTCCCTTCTTCAACATTTAAAACTAAAGCAAGATGATTGATATCTGATCCATTGTCAAAAATCATAGAAGGATTGTTTTCAGATTGTGGATCAAAAATGACATAGTCTGCATTTAATATAGGATTTTCAGCTTCCATCATGCCATAGCAAATAATAATATCTTCATTTAGTGTAAAAGACTTCTGAATTTCAATAGGATTATTTAATGTATGTATATTAGGAGCTGATAATGCATGATAATATTCAAAGTTAATTATTTCGCTTGAAGATATTGATTGTATATCTATATTATAAGCTTTTGCAAAGTAGTTAAATTCACTTTGTTTCTCTGAATGAACATATGAATGCAAACAAATTTTTTCACCAAAGTGAGAGAGAATAGCTACAGCTCTACCTCCAGAACCAAAATTATAATCCCAATTAGGATATAAACATAACTCTTTATAAAACCCTCCAACTATATGTATCATTGTTAGCCCTTAATGGATTGGTTGGATATAGACATCAATTGCTGCTCCATTTATATCATTGATAGTTGCTTCATAGTTATTACCTTTTTTTAGACAATCAATTAGAAGTGTAATCCAAGTAGGGTTTATTCCACCAACAGCATTGTCAGATGAATCAAGTAAGGAAACTATTTCATCCTTTAATTCAATTTTTAACTTACTCCCAATAGATGCTTTGGCAAAATAGATCATAGTAGGTGAAATGACTTTTGTTGAACCTTGAAGATTGGAACAGTCCATAATAGATGGAGTTCCTAAACCTCCGAAACTTCTTTCACCACTGTATGACCTTCCACTTGAACTACTACCTGACATTGTTACTCCATATTATTGAAATTTTTTATTCTAACCATATGGCATCATGATTAGCGTCACGAATATTTTTTACATTGGTATTTTGTAGAATGATAAGAAAAGATATAAGTTGCATAAGGTAATAATGGTATATTGTTTTCAGAAGAAGTGTAGGGTCAAAAAGAGATAATAGCTCAATGTTTTTGTATTCTTATTAAAGTTGGGTGTAATTGATTAAATATTTTTTATTCATGATTTTGTTGATTACTTCTATGCATGCAAGTATTATAGAAGTGGGCAATGAAACGACTTCATTTGATGTCTTGGAAAATAGTTCAATTTATATTGACCATACACGTAGTTTAGGGTTTAATGAAATAAAAAATGGAAATATTCAGTTTAACCAAAACAATACAAAAAGACTCTTGTTGGGCTACTCTCCCGATTTTGATCTATGGGTCAAGTTCACTGTAAAAAACACAACAGATGCTAAAATTTCTAGGCTTCTTGAATACAACAATCCTATGACAACAAATATTTTTTTCTATTCTCCTGATGAAAATTTTTCGCCGCAAACATCAGGGATTTTATCTGGAAATCTTGGTCAAAAAAGTATTAATCCTATTTTTAAAATCAATCTGGAAGCCCATGAAGAAAAAACCTATTTTGTTAAAGTTTACTCTGAGGTAACAACGTTAATAGTGGATTTAAAATTATGGAAAACTAACCAATTTTATGAAGCAGAAATTGATCATCAAAAAAAACTGGCACTTTTTTTTGGTGCAATGATCGCTTTGGCCTTGTATAACCTATCGCTCTATTTTTTTACAAGAGACAAATCCTATTTATATTATGTTGCCTATATGATCGGCATTTCCTTTCACCATACAGTGTATACTGGCTTTTTTCATATATTTCAACTCGATGCTCGACTCAATGAGTTTATTATTAAAGCAGCGGCTATAATTGTCGGTATTCCGGCTTTTGCTCTTGCTTTATTTACAAACTCTATGTTGGAAATGAATCGGTATCCAAAGCTTAAAAAGTTACTCCACTATTATTTAATCCTATTTCCGTTTACACTGCTGATTTTTGTATTTACGAATGAATTTAATCAATTTAGAAATCTATTTTCTGTTGTTTTACTTCTGTTACTTCTTTTTATTACGGTATATGCTGCACTAAAAAAAGATTCTCAAGCTAAATTCATATTATTTGGATGGTTTCTTTTTATTGTGGCGGGTATTGCAATGTATCTTTCAAGCATCGGCTGGTTTGATATATATAAATTGTCACATTACTTTATAGAGATATTAGTAGTTTTGGAAGCTATTGTTTTTTCTATTGCTTTAGCATACCGAATTAAGCAACTTCAGTTAGAAAAAGATAGTGTACATCAAAAACTTCTGGAACAACAAAAAAATGAACAGGTAAAACTTGAGTATGAAGTATTGAAAAAAACAGAAGATTTGCAAGAGGTACTTGCAACCAAGCAACTGTTATTGAATGAATTAAATCATAGAGTTAAAAATAATATGCAGACCATACTTTCTCTCATTAGAATGCAAAGCGATGAATTTGACAATACAAAACTGCAAGATGCATTTACGACTATTCAAAACAGGGTAAGTACAATGAGTCATCTCCATGAGCTATTGTATAAAGAAGAATTATTTTCAGACGTCAATGCATTTCAATATTTTCATAGTATCGTTGAAGATATACAAGAGAGTTATGAGATGATAGTGGAGATCAACTATCAAATCCATGCGTCATTAGAAATCGACCAAGCTATTTATTGCGGACTGATTGTGAACGAATTAGTCACAAATGCGTGCAAATATGCTTTTAAAGATGACATAGGGACAATCAGCATCAGTTTAGATGAAAAAGATAATGTATATAGCCTGATTGTCAGTGACAATGGCATTGGTTATGATCAGTGCAGAACAACGAATTCTTTAGGTTTAGAACTGGTAGAGAGTTTAGTGTATGGTCAACTAAAAGGGAAAATCTCAACAGATTCACACAATGGAGTCCGCGTTGAAGTTGTCTGGAGCAAACTTGAGTAGTATTAAAATTTTGATAGTAGAAGATGAAGCGATCGTATCAATGGAAATTAAAAGAGTTATCGAGCGAATCGGATATGAAGTATCTGCTGTCGTGACTAATTACAAAGATGCGATACAAAGTGTAAAAAGAAATAAGCCCGATCTCATTTTAATGGATATAAATTTAAATAGTTACAAAGATGGCATAGAAACAGTACAAGAAATTAAAATGACGCAAGATATACCGGTTATTTATTTAACAGCCGATTCAGATTCCAAAACGATAGAGCGAGCTATTCAAACTGATCCTGTCGGTTACTTACAAAAACCATTTAAACGTGAAGATCTTAATTCAACCATTGCATTAGGTTTGTATAAAAATAAAGTAGATCAAAATAATAGTGTCGTTGACAATAGATTGACGGATATCGGAGCAGGGTATTATTATGATGTGGAGTATGAGCTTTTGTATTATAAAAATGAGCCTATAAAATTAAGTCCGAAGGAAAAAATCCTACTCACTAAACTGGTTCAAGCAAAAGGGCATATTGTCACATTTAGAGAACTGGAACATCTTATATGGAATGAAGTAGTGTCTGAAAACACATTTAGAAACTTAGTTTATAGATTACGCACTAAATTAGATCATAAACTCATTGACACTATTCCTACGTTTGGGTTAAAGTTGGAAGTTCAACAAAAGTGATATTCTTTGTGATGGATACCCATTAAACTGCTAAAAAATTTTTAGGAGTTGCACAATGAATAATTCTAAAATTTTGATAGTAGAAGATGAAGCGATCGTATCAATGGAAATTAAAAGAGTTATCGAGCGAATCGGATATGAAGTATCTGCTGTCGTGACTAATTACAAAGATGCGATACAAAGTGTAAAAAGAAATAAGCCCGATCTCATTTTAATGGATATAAATTTAAATAGTTACAAAGATGGCATAGAAACAGTACAAGAAATTAAAATGACGCAAGATATACCGGTTATTTATTTAACAGCCGATTCAGATTCCAAAACGATAGAGCGAGCTATTCAAACTGATCCTGTCGGTTACTTACAAAAACCATTTAAACGTGAAGATCTTAATTCAACCATTGCATTAGGTTTGTATAAAAATAAAGTAGATCAAAATAATAGTGTCGTTGACAATAGATTGACGGATATCGGAGCAGGGTATTATTATGATGTGGAGTATGAGCTTTTGTATTATAAAAATGAGCCTATAAAATTAAGTCCGAAGGAAAAAATCCTACTCACTAAACTGGTTCAAGTAAAAGGGAATATTGTACCATTTAAAACATTGGAAAAATTGATCTGGGGTTATCCTGTATCTACAGGGTCTTATAGGACATTACTCTATAGATTAAGAGGGAAACTACACTATGAGCTTATAGAGACCATACCCTCATTTGGACTCAAATTGAAAGTTTAAAAGTTAATTCCAATGCCTGCTCCATAGCCTTTATAATTTTCATTTCCAGAAATATTATTTTGTATGTTTTTGTCTCTTAATGATTGTTCATATTTTAAATATAAAAAGAATTGTGGAGAAAAAAATTGATACAAAGTCATAGAGGTGTTATATTGTGAATAGTCTTTCGCATAATCATTACTCAGCAAATCATTTTTAAGTTCTAAACTAGAAAACAACATTGTTGAATGGGTAATATTCAAGCCCATTATAAAATAAGCTCTTAAATCAGTATCATATTTTTCAGTTTTCGTTACATTATTGTTAATGATTTGATAAAGCGTAGAGTGTGAATTGCTAAATAATAATGCAGGGCCTATATATAGGGTCTCTGTTAAGTAATACTTATATCCGGCTCCCAGTTCATATTTCAGCCCGTTTTGTTCAAAGTCAATATTTGTAGTTCCCAAAACAGTATTTCCAATATGTTGTTTAGGACTGTATTTAAAAGATGCTAAGGCTAGATATTTTTTATTCATAAAAACATAGTTGAGACTAGGAAGATCATAAGATATCTGTGTATCGTTAAGCGATTCTGTAGTTGCTGTGTAATCGTAGCGGAGATTTTCAATTGTAAAAAGATGTAAATTTTTTTCTTCCGCAAATAAGTTCATTACGATCAGTAAAACTAGAGCAATCTGCTTCAAATTTTTCCCCTTGAAAACAATATTCTACATCAAAAATTTCAATTTTAAAACGTGATACTTATCGTGATGTTAATAGTAACGTTAACTGTGACGGCTAATATTTAGAATTTCTCTTTAAAAAAATAAGGAGAAATCATGTTCTACATAAATAAAAATAAAGTGTTCAGAGAGCTAAAAGAAATACTAGAACTTCGAATTGACAATGATCATCATGAAGCTCAAAACAATATAAGTATTTTAGAACAATTTCGACAAAGAGTTTTTTTAGAAAGTACAATTGAAAAGACATTGGATTTTAATAGAAGTCTTAATTGGAATCATGAAGAAGAAAATGTTCATCTTGTAAACAATGCTGAGGAACTACTTGAAGTATTTAAACTTCGAAGTGATATTTTTGGTAGCTTAAAATATGAGAATGAGTTCCCGGATAGTATAAGCGGTTTAAATTTTGATACATTTGATCACCATGCCGCAATTATATTTTGTAAAGCGAACAATGAATTGAGCGGAACATGCAGGCTTATTTTTGATACCCATAAAAAACTCCCTACAGATGAAAAGTATTCATTAGACTATATAAGGGAAGAATATTCCTCTATAGGAGAAGTATCCAGACTTGTTACAAAACAGGATAAATCCGGATTAAATTTGGAATTTAAATATTTAACACGAGGAATTTATCGGATACTTGAAAATAATCCTATAAACGCATCCGTATCTGCTATGAAACAAAGTCACTTTAAATTGTATTCAAAGTTTGGCGGGTTTAAGGTGGAAAAAGAATTGAAGGGTTATGGACATATAGACTACGATGTTGTAGTCACTTCATGGAACCCGAAAGAAATATCCCCTTTTTTTAAAAAACACTTTCTAGAATAAATTCAAAAAAAAGTATTTTCGGCTTTATATATAGGCTAAATTGAAAAAATGTGACGCAAACTATGATAACTTTAAAATACAATTTGTATTAAAAATTATAAGGAACAATTAGTTGTGTTTTTTAATGTCTGCCATTGGATGCTGAATGCTTAAACGTATTACATCTAAGTTTTCCATATCATCAACCAACAAAACTCATACATATATCCTTCACACGGATGAATTCGTATGGGGTTTAGGAAGTCTATGTGCGTTGAATCGTGTAGCTTTTGATCCTAAACTGGTTCTTAATCAATTTCCATTACCTCATACGAGTGATGCTTTTATCCGGGCAATCCGCCATATTGGATTTAAAAGTAAAAATATCACATGTTTACCCCATAAACTCCAAAATCTCTCTTTTCCCTGTTTCGCTTTTGTAAAACCAAAGAATTCTGAAGACGGTTCGGGTGCATCTGTAGTACTTATCTCGGATGCTTCATCAGAGCAAGTCGTATTGTTTGAACCGGGAACGAATGCTGCCGTAAAACTATCCTTGGAAGCATTTTCTGAGCGTTATCTAGGTTCTGTTGTTTTAGCGGCCAAATCGATGGGAAAATTGGATGATCCCGATGCCCTAGAGGATGAAAAGGGGTCATTTGGATTTAAGTGGTTCGTTCCTGAGCTGTTAAAACATAAAAAAGTGTGGCGAGATGTACTGATGGCATCACTCGTGATTCAGCTCTTGGCATTGGGGACGCCGCTCTTTACCCAAACTATCATCGATAAGGTTGTTGTCCATCGTACCGAGAGTACCCTTTTTGTTATTGCGATCGGGTTGGCAGTTTTCATGGTCTTTTCGGCAATCCTCTCATGGGTACGCCAGTATTTGGTTCTCCATACTGGAAATCGGGTCGATGCGGTACTTGCCGCAGGAGTGTTCGATCATCTATTCAAACTGCCTCCCCGCTATTTTGAACATCGCCCTACCGGGGTGATTGCCGCGCGACTGCATGGCGTTGAGACGATACGCGAGTTTATTGCTTCGGCTGCGGTGACGTTAATCCTCGATTTTCCCTTTTTACTGATTTTTGTAGGAATAATGTTTTATTACAGCGTGATGCTGACCCTCATCGCATTGGCGGTTCTGGGTAGTATTGCACTGATGAGTTTCTTCGTTGCCCCATTATTTCAAAATCAACTCAATGAGCAATTTTTGCTGGGTGCTCGAAATCAAGCTTTTTTAACCGAGTATGTTTCCGGTATCGAAACGGTAAAAAGTTTGCAGATGGAACCACAGCTACGTAACCGATATTCGGACTATCTATCTGAATACCTTCTCGCAACATTCAAGACAAAACAACTCTCCAACACGTATAACACGATTGCAGGTTTTATGGAGCAATTTTTGACGTTGCTTATCTTGGTCGTTGGAGCCTATATGGTTATGAGCAGCACTGAGTTCACGATAGGAATGTTGGTAGCGTTTCAGATGTTCGCAGGACGACTCTCTCAGCCGGTGATGCGTTTGGTCGGATTATGGCAGCAGTTTCAGCAGGCTGATCTCTCGGTTAAACGTCTTGGGGATGTGATGAACGCTCCGACTGAACCGTACTCCATTCAGCCCTCACGTCTGAGAGAAGGTAAAGGACTCATAGAGATTGAAGGACTTAGCTTTCGTCACAGTGAGCAGCACCCATTTTTATATCGTGATTTTAACCTATCTATTATTCCGGGTTCTACCGTGGCGATTATGGGACCCTCGGGATCGGGAAAAAGCACTTTTGCCAAACTGCTGCAGGGATTTTATCAACCCAGTGACGGACGGATTCGTATCGACGGAAACGATATTCAAAACTATTCCGCCAACGAATTACGTCACTATTTCGGCGTAGTGCCTCAAGAAACGGTTCTTTTCTCCGGTACGATCTACGATAATCTTCTCGCCGCCAATCCGCATGCCACGTTTGAACAAATTATCCATGCGTGCAAACTCGCTGAGATTCATGAGACGATCGAAACCCTCCCTGACGGATACCAAAGCGTTATCGGTGAGCGAGGCTCAGGACTCTCCGGCGGTCAGCGTCAGCGTTTGGCTATTGCACGTGCATTGCTCAAACAGCCTAAAATTCTCATTTTTGATGAAGCAACGAGTGCGCTCGATGAACAAACCTCAGAGCACTTTGCCACGACGGTCAATCAGCTGCACGGCAAAGTAACAATGCTCTTTATCACCCATGGACTTCCGAAAAATCTGAAAGTAGACCGACTTGTCCAGATCGGAGAATCCCAACCATCACAGGAGGCACTGCCAGCATGACAATACGATTTGCAACAGTTGAAGATATACCACAAGTTGTAGAAGTAGGATATGAAATTCAGCGACTAAGCAGGTTTGGACAACTGTATGAATTTGATCATAAACGTGTGACGCAACAAGTAAATTCGATCATACAGATAGGGCAAGATAAAAACAAGACACATTGTCTTTTTGTTGCTGTTAACAGCAAAAATAAAATTGTCGGTCTACTGATTGGTTCGACGGAGCAACATATTTTTTCAGACCAAATAATTGCTTCGATAGTCATTATCGGGGTCTTACAAGAACATAGAATGAGCGGTGCTGGGCTTAGGCTTCTTAGCGCATTCAGAAAATGGGCTGAGAACCGTGGTGCAGTCGAACTGTATGCCGGAATCAATAGCGGGAATAACTTATCGATTATGGACCGTTATATGAAACGTCTAGGGTTTGTTCAGACGGGTGGGAATTATGCGTTGGCACTCAATCAATCCAATAAAGGAGAAGAACAAAAATGAAAACACTATTTCGGCTAATCCTTTTTGGATTAGGCTGTTACGGATACGCCTTCGAATTCAGCGGTCCGTTCCCGACAAAAGATTACCCGTATACAATCCATAAAAGCGGTGAAGAGGTATGTACCGATTGCCCCAGCGTCGTTTCATGGCTTGATAACGACCGAGTGATCTTTACCCGTCTGAAAAAAGGGGAGCCGTTTTTGCAGGCGTCTTCATTCAAGCCTTTTGTTTTTAGCGGTGAAACGGTAATTTGGGATACAAAAAAAGACAAAATCATTCCCTATCATGATGGGATGTTGTGGTGTTCGTATAATGGATATTCAAGTATATATTATAACGATGGAGCGCAATCCCAAGAAAGTGCCTATGGATTCAATGGATTTGAACATAAAGAGAAAGTTAAACGTTTTTGGCAGAAAGGAGACCCTATTACAACGCATAGTGACATGCATATGTGTCTTAAATATAACTCTCCACCATTCAAACCTAATACTCCTAACTGGACTTACCCCTTACGCGAGCAAGACGGTGTAGTTGATCTGGGATGGAAAAAAGACCAGAACGATCCCCGCCCTTCAACGCCGGTAGGGGTTATCCGACCTGATGGAAAACGGATTGATTTACCGCTGAAAGCGGGAGATGTATCGGGAGTCTGGTGGGATGAATGGGCAGAGACCTATATCATTAAGATGCTTTTAAGCGGAGCAAACAAGGTCGGTAAACTCCCAAGCCGTCCCGATGCATTGATATTTTTACATCCAAACGGGACAGTAGAGAACTATCCGCTCCCTTATGCCTACTGGTGGAGTAAATACACCAGTCGAGCCGCTATCTCTAAAAAAGGAGTTGTTGTTGTAAACGAACAGGCTAATGCCCTGCCTCCCGGTAAGATGTATAGCGGAGCCTATCTAGTTCGCGGAGAACAGGTCGTACGGCTCAACGATTGGTACGTCGGAAATGAACGTTCTGGACTGGACAATATTCACCGAGGTCTGGCGGTATCCCCCGATGGATGCAAAATCGCCTACAAACATACCGATGGTCCCCGTGTCAAAAATGAGAGCACCATTCAAATGATCAATCTATGCGAAGGAGATGAATAATGGATATCACAGCTGATTTTATCAACCGCCTCTATAAACTGGGGGCTACGGCAACCGACCAAACATATGGGTACATTAATAATCTGATTGAGATTAGGAGAGCAGTATGAAAATTGTTCAAGGTACATTATTTAGTACTTTAATATTATCAACTTTATCATTAGGAGGATGTGCAATGGCAAAATCTGGTGTTTTAACATTTGAGAAACATAATATTAAATTAAAGTGTTTTGATGCAAGTGATTTAAAAATTGGTTATGGTAATTATCGTACTCATGGATTAAATAATAGAGAATATACCCCTAATCATCAAAGAGATATTTGTCCATCAAAGAAATCAAATGATGACACTAAATTTTTAAGTGGAGGTATGGGATATTATCGAGCATTTGAAGGTCCATTAAGAATTCAGTGGCATGCATTGGATGATAGTATTATTGATACAACGGTCGATTTAGATGAAATTTTTCCAGGAAAAATTATTCCTAATAAAGAAGATCCTAATCGTATTTATTGGCCTATACCTACTTCAAGATTACCATTTATAGTCATTGAAGTTAACGATCGAACACTTAGTATTTATAGCGATGCCGACATTAGTATTGTTCCCGAGGACGGTAATGTGTCTAACAGAGCTTCCCATCGTAATAGAACTTTGATGTTCTCAAAAATATATTAGAAAGGAATTGAAATGGCGGATACGACAACTTTAATTGATGGTGTCACAACTATACCTGTATCGACAGGAATCGACACCTACATGACTGCAATTCGTTTAGTTGAACAAATGAGTCTTCCTAAACTATATGATACTTCTAATATCAATTCACGTGTTTTTTTAGCATTGGCAGATGGTACAGAGAATAATATTAATGATCCAGCAATGGGTGCAGCAACAAACATAGGAATTTTAAGTAGACAGCTTGAAACAATAAATGCAACAAATTCTAATATAGGGTTTTTTTATGAAGAAGGTCCAGGTACACAAGGTGGTTTAAATGGTGGCTTGGATTCTGGTTTTGGTTTTTCTTATGATGAACGAGCTGAAATATTATATAAAGAATTTTGTTATCAAGCAAAAGATTGGTTAATAGAAAATCCTAATGCTGAAATTTCATTAGGCGAATTGGGATTTAGTCGTGGTTCTGCCGTCATTGCAAAATTTAATCAGTTGGTTCATGAGCGTGGTATCGTTGACCCAGATTCAACTGTAATCTCTATAGACATGTCGAGTGGTGATCCGACTCAATGGAAGCAGATTACGACATATGACAAAGTGCTTCAACAACCCGGCACAATTGCCCAATCAGTAATTCTATATGATCCTGTTGTAACTGGAATAAGTAGTGATTTGTCGCTATCTTCATCTACTATTTCTGCTCTTCAAATTACAGCGGCAAATGAGTATCGTACATTGTTTCCATCAATGAGTCTTGTTACTCCTGGAATGAGCGAAGATGGAAGATACTTGAATGTAACCGTTACCGGAGCTCATTCAGACATTGGAGGCGGATATTATGTAGATGGATTACCTGCATTAAATTTCAATATGACAGCTTCGGTGTTAAACACTATGTTAGGTCAAAACATCATTCAGCCTCTTACTCTTCCTACAGATGAAGGAATGTATGTGATACATAACTCTGTAGAGGGTGAATGGTTTTATACCAAGACATTAAATCGAGAAATCAAATATTCAGATTTTATGGCTGGTGATGGGACATTCGGGGTTGATAGTGAATTGGCATCCTTATATCGTTATGGGACAATGATCAAAGAAGAACCTAATACAATTTTAGGTTTAAGTATTGATTTGCAAAAACAAATAAATGCAATAATTGCCCCAATCACATCAGGAATTAGTAATTTAATTGATGGTGTTTCAACATATGGTCCATCTATTATTGACGCATTATCTCTTATCAAAGCAATCCAATCAGGTGAACCTTTACCAATAGTGACTTCGGGACTACGTCTAGCAAATGATTTAACACATGGAAGCAGTACAATACTAAGTGGTGCATCTAGTGTTGCATCGGGAGTTCTTAGTATTATGAGTTTAGATGCGGCACTGAAAAGTGGTGATACGCTGGCTGCAATTAGCGCGACAGTGAATAGTATTAATTTTGCTGCAAGTGCTTATGCCAGTTTTGCTGGTGCGACGAGTGGATTGTCATATGAGATAGGACAACAGCTTATGGGTAGTGGTATTGATCATATGGGGACAAATGCACTTGGTTTGACAGATGGTGCTCTTCCTTATCTCAATCTTGTACTGGCTATTCAGAGTGGGGATGAAGTAGGTATAGCCGTAGCAGCAGTGTCATTAATTCCAGGAATGCAATGGGTTGGCATTGCCTACGGAGTCTACAGCATGATCAGCGGTCTCTTCGGCGGCGACGATATCCCCGATCCATGGGGAACAGGTCGGTATGTATGGAACGGAAACGGTATTACCTATCAAAGCGCCGGAGAAACAGGAGGAAATGAGGCGGTTAGCGGCGTAATGCAAAGCGTCATTACCGCCATGAACTCCCTTATCGAACAACAACGGCTCACCAACCCTACCAGCGCACTTGGGATCATCCCTAACCGTATGCCGAGTGTGGCTTATGATATGTCGGGATACCGATACACCGATATCGATCCTCTTACAGGAGTTGAGCTGCATCCCTCTCTTCGCTTCGATACCTCAGGTAATCCGTACAACGCTACAGCAGGATCACCCGAGTCGTACCAATCTATCGGAGAAGCGATCATCCGTTCTGCACTCTCCCGTAGTGCTATCGCTCCTATGTGGGAAGTTAATACTGCCAAAATACAAACCGATGCAGGCGATCCTAAAGCGGGACTCACCGAAGAAGCCCGCGCAGGACGTGACGGACAACTCGCAGGAGAGATTACAGGAGATACGCAAACTTTCCGTCCAGTTGCCCTCGATCTCAGCGGTAACGGTATGATCGATACCCTCTCCAAAGCTGCCTCAGGGGTAAGCTTCGATGTAGACGATTCGGGCTATCTCAAACAGACGGGATGGGTCGGTAGCGGAGACGCGTTCCTCACACTTGACCGTGATTACAACGGCGAAACCAACAGCGGACAGGAGATGTTCAGCAACTCTACCGTCGCACTGGGACGTAGAGGTCTGGCGGGGATGGGATGGGTCGATGCCAACTATGACGGCAAGATCACCGCAGCTGACCCGGTATGGAACGAACTGCGTGTGTGGCAGGATGCTAATAGTGACGGCGTAGAAGCCGAAGCAGAGAGTCTGACCCTGGATGAACTCGGGATCACCGAACTCAACTACGCAATGGGCACCTTCACCCAAAACGGTGTGAAAAAGCTCCTCTCTAGCCCCGATCTCGAAGCCGATACGACAGGGGTAAAAGTCAATGTCGTTCCGGAGGGGATACTCATCGATTCAAGTACGGATGGTTTGTCATTGTTGGTGACCCGTATCGACGATATGACGGCGGTAGAGGCAAACCAAGACGGTATAAGCGGATACGAAGATGTCGAGATGATCGTCAGCGGTACCGATCTGTTAGCCAACGACACGCTGGGAGGATTTACCGGACGTGATTTGGAACTGACAGGAGTCTCTAATTTCCGGCATGGCAGTGGGTTCGTGGATGCAAATGGATTTGTCCATTTCAGACCTGAAGCCAACTATTTCGGAAGTGATGCAGGATTCGATTATACGACTACTGCTACGGCAAACGGTCAAAGTGGAACCGGGCATGTTGCAGTGACATTGCAAGGTATCAACGATGCACCGTCCGGGGCTAATATCGTTTATGGCAGAAATGGTGCAGGAATGCAAACAGGTAGTGGGTCCGTGATCGGAATTGACATTGATAATTCGGCGGCATCTTTGACCTATCAAATAGTCGGCAACCCTCAATACGGTGGCGTATCGATGACTTCAAACGGTACGTTCCAGTATACCGCTTGGAGTTCCCCTAATGTGCCTGTAGATTACTATGATGAATATTCTCCAACATTGACAGATGCTTTCGATGTAAAAGTCACTGACCCATCTGGTGCATCGTATACAAAAACTGTATACGTCGACCATTACGGTGATTATACGCCGCCAACTCCTCCGGGTGGCGGTGGCGGTAAAAAACCGATCGCCGTCGATTTGAACGGTGATGGATTTGAGTTTGTCAGTGTAGATGATTCCAATGTCTTTTTTGATGTCACGGGTGATGGATGGAAACGGCGCACTGCCTGGGTATCAGAAAGTGACGGATTACTTGCATTTGATAGCGACGGTAACGGAAAAATCGAAAAAGCATCTGAGATTAGTTTTGTTGGCTATAAAGAGGGTGCGCAAAGCGATTTAGAAGGGCTGAACGCATTTGATACCAATGGTGATGGAGTCTTCAATGCTTCGGATGCACAATGGGATAAATTCGGCATCTGGCAGGATACCAACCAAAACGGCATCACGGATGACGGCGAGTTTAAAACATTGAGTGAAATGGGTGTAGCTTCTGTCGGATTGACAAGTGACGGACTCTTTTCGGTCGTCAACGAGCAAACGCTGCACGGTATTGGCAGTATGCAGATGGGAGATGGCAGTGCTATGGCGATCGCCGACGTGACTCTCGAATATACTAATGAGACACAGGTTCATAACAGTGAGGGTACAACGTCAAGCGTTGTTGCTTCACCATTCTCTCCTGATGGCGAAGAGATTAACGGTACCGAGGATAAAGATTTAATCCTCGGCAAAAACGGAAACAACATCATCAATGCATTCGGTGGTGATGACGTAATCTTCGAAGACGGAGGAAATGACGTCATCGATGCGGGCGAGGGGAATGATATCGTCTATGCCGGAGCCGATAATGACATCGTATTCGCCCAGGGGGGAGATGATCTCGTTTACGGCGGTTTAGGAGATGATATGATTTTCGGCGGTGATGGTCACGATGCGATCTTCGCTGATGGAGGGAACGATGTCGTCTTTGCCGGAAGCGGCAACGATATGGTTACCGGAGGATACGGTAACGACGTCATTAGCGGTGATGAGGGCAACGATATGCTCTACGGCGAAGGAGGAAACGATGCACTTTTCGGACGTGACGGAAACGATGAACTTTTCGGTACGGAGGGATACGATCTACTCAACGGCGGAGCGGGAGACGACCTGCTAGATGGCGGTAGCGAAGCCGATGAGATGGTTGGAGGCACGGGAGATGATACCTACGTCGTCGACAATACAGCCGATATCGTTACCGAAGTAGCAAATGAGGGGAACGATACAGTAATTGCTTCGATTGACTATACCCTAGCAGCCACACTGGAAAACCTCACACTCAGCGGTGATGCGATCAACGGTACCGGAAACGATGCGGACAACCGTCTCATCGGTAATGCCAACAATAACCGCCTCGAAGCCAAAGGGGGGAACGATACCCTAAATGGCGGAATAGGTGCAGATACGATGATTGGGGGAAGCGGTGATGATCTCTATATCGTCGATAACGTCAGCGACGTAGTGATCGAAAACGCAACGGAGGGTACAGATACAGTCCGAGCATCGGTATCGTATACCCTATCAGACAACATCGAACATCTGACCCTCACTGGATCAGCATCGATCAATGCTACCGGAAATGCTTTAGATAATACACTGATCGGAAACAGCGGCAATAATATCCTCGATGCTAAAGAGGGAGCCGATACGATGATCGGTGGCAAAGGGGATGATCTCTACGTTGTCGACAGTACTGAGGATATCGTGACCGAATACGCAGGTGAGGGAGTTGACACGGTTCGTTCCAGCGTGACACGGACACTCGAAGATACAATCGAGAATTTGGTGTTGAGCGGAAGTAATGCAATTGACGGAACCGGAAATGCCATGAGCAATATTCTCATAGGTAACGATGCGGCTAATACACTTGACGCTAAAGCGGGAAGCGATGCGATGGCGGGATACGGCGGTGATGATACCTATATCGTGGACAATGTCGGAGACACTGTATATGAGTCGGTCGATGCCGGAGATGATCATGTAATTGCAAGCGTTACGTATACCCTCTCGGATAACGTGGAGCGTTTGACACTGGTCGGAACCGATGCCATCGATGCAACCGGAAACAACTTGGATAACGTTCTAATCGGTAATAGCGCCGATAATGTCCTTGACGGTAAAGCGGGAGCCGATCGTATGAGTGCTGATGCCGGTAACGATATCTACGTTGTTGATAATATTGGTGACATTGCTGTAGAAACAGCGGACAATGGTATCGATACGATCATCTCCTCAGTAAGCTACGTTTTGCCTGAACATGTTGAAAATATTACCCTTAGCGGATCGGATAATATCTCCGCTACTGGAAATGAGCTGAACAATGTGATTATCGGTAATAGCGTGAACAACGTACTTGATGGTAAAGCCGGAATGGATACTATGAGCGGGGGCGCGGGGGATGATACGTATTACGTCGATACTATCGGAGATACTGTGCTTGAAAACATAGCCGAGGGGATCGATACGATAAAAACAACGGTGACGTATACCGCTTCGGCAAATGTCGAACGTCTGGAATTGATCGGCACCGACAACATTGACGGATATGGCAATGAGCTGGATAATACTCTAATCGGAAATAGCGGCAATAATAGACTCGATGGACAATCGGGAATGGATGCAATGAGCGGCGGTGCAGGTGATGATACCTATATCGTCGATAATATCGGAGATACCGTTACTGAAGGATTGAATGAAGGGGATGATCACGTGATTTCAAGCGTCACCTATACTCTCTCGGATAATGTAGAACGTTTGACATTGGTCGGAACAGAGACAATCGACGGTACAGGAAACGTACTGGACAACACCCTGATCGGAAATAGTGCGAATAATATCCTCGACGGTAAAGAGGGGATTGATACGATGATCGGTGGAGATGGAGATGATAACTATTACGTCGATGCCGAAAATGATACCGTGTTTGAAAACGTTAGCGAAGGTCTTGATACCATTTATAGCACTGTAAGCTATGTACTTCCGGAGAACGTCGAGAATCTCATCCTTATTGGAGATGGCAATATCAACGCCGGAGGAAACGGACTGGACAATACCCTAATCGGTAACGGTTCTAATAACACTATTTCAGGTGGAGCCGGTAAAGATTTACTTGACGGTAAAGCAGGTAATGATACGTTGGAAGGGGGGATCGGAAATGATACTCTCATCGGTGGACTTGGGAATGACACCTTTATTATCAATATGAGTGATGATCTTGATATGATCAGCGATGAAGCAGGAGAGGATACGGTACATTTCACTGAAGGATTCAGTCTCGATAACGTAGCACTTCGTGTCGTTGATACCGATGGTGTGTTGAGTGCGCAAGTGAGAGTACTCAATGCAGGAGGATGCGAGCAAGCGGATCAAGGATTTGATTTTGTCATTACCAAAGATACCAAAGGCAATTACGTATCACCGATCGAGCATTTTATGTTCAGTGATGGCAGCAGTAAAACATTTGATGACTTGCTGATTAAAACGCAGGTTACGTATGCATCCCATCGTCAAACAACAATTACTACTGGGCGTAATGATGACATTATTTACGGTAATAGTCGAAACAACATTATCTACTCTGGCACAGGAAATGATATTGTTTATGCTGGAAGTGGAGGGGATAAAATATATGCCCAAGGCGGTAATGATACAGTGTCCGGAAGTACAGGAAATGATATGTTGGATGGCGGGTGCGGTATCGATATTCTCAGTGGGTCTAATGGTGAAGACACATTGGTTGATACATTAGGAAATAACGCATTGTTAGGTGGATCTCATGACGATGTGATTACTGCCGGTGAGGGTAACGACTTTATTGCAGGAGGATATCACAACGATATCCTAAACGGAGGGGCTGGATACAATGTCTTCGCATTTAACAAAGGTGATGGACGTGATACGATCCTTCCCTCAGCAGGGGCACATAATACCCTCTCACTCAATGATGTCGATTATCGAGATATTTCACTTCGTAAAAACGGGGCAGATTTGATCGTCGACATCGGATGTAATTCACAAGTAACACTAAAAAGCTGGTATGGTGGTGAGGCGAACCAAAATTTCGATACACTACAAATCGTTTCATCTGAATACGACTATGATTTCGGACGACACGGTTGGTCAGTTGAAGAGACGCCTCATATCGAGACATTTGACTTTAAAGCATTGGTCGACGCTTTTGATGCTGCTAAAGCATCCAACCCGCGTCTTAATGCATGGAATGCTATGAATACGATGCTCCAAGAACATTTGAATACGAGTGATTCAATGGCACTGGGCGGAGATTTGGCATTTGCGTATGCCAAAGAGGGGGATTTATTCCGTATGTCGATAGGAGCGGCTCAAGATACTTTGAGCAGTCCTGCTTTTGGTATAGCAGCTCAGTTGCTTACACCGGAACAAAATAATTTGTGCCATCATTAACTATATAAAGGAAGATAATGCCTAACGAAACAAAGCCGCACGTTTTTAACGAAGAAGATTTAGCTCATTCGCAGCAGGCACTAGCCAAGCTGCCGATTTTAGGACCGGCGATATGGCTTTATGCCAAAGATCCGATCCGAAAATTTACGTTTATCGCTGAAACCGATTTTACTATCATGCCTCCGATCATTCTCGATCAATGCCGCCTATATACCCGAAGTCAAATCCCGTTTGCTTTCGTCACATGGGCAAAAGTGAGTGACGATGTACATAATCGGCTCCTCTCTGGAACCCCTAAAATCGCTCCGCACGAATGGCAAGGGGGAGAAAATATTTGGCTGATCGACATCGTTACCCCATTTGGTCAGAGTGAAGAGACAATCAATGAAGCGCTCAGTTTATTTCCCGGTCAACGGGTACACGGATTTGCTCCCGTGCCTGGTGCCAATCCTCCGCTTCAGCTAATGAGCTGGGATGTACCACTCAAGGATGCTGTATCGAATGGCTGAATCACGTATCTCTACAATGACTCCTGAAGCGATTGAATTCGCTCCGGGACTACTGGCAATTCAGGAGAGTCCACCCAGTAAGCTTCCAAAAACCATTCTTTATCTGGTTATTGTTCTATTTTTCATTTTACTTGGATGGGCGATTTTCGGCAAGCTCGACATTGTCGCGACTGCTGAAGGGCGTCTTATCCCCAAATCGTATGTAAAGATCGTTCAACCTGCCGAGGGGGGAATCATTAAAGAGATTCTCGTATATGAAGGACAATCGGTTAAAGAAGGCGACGTATTGATGCGGATGGATGGCACGGCTATGTTATCCGATACTCGAAGTGTCGAGGGGGAGATGCATCTTCGTTCGCTTCAACTACGCCGAATCGATGCAGAGCTAGGTACGGGAGGGTTGCAAAAAAGTAGCGAAGATCCTGATGATTTGTATCTTCAGACGCAGCAGCAATACACAGCGCACCGCCAAGCATATCACGATGCAATCGCTCAAGAGATGCAAATGCTTAAAAAAACGGAGCATGATCTATCTGCGGCTCAAGAAGTATTAAGCAAACTTGATAAAACATTGCCGATGTATCGCCGCAATGCCGAATCGTACAGAAAACTCTCCAATGATGGATACATCAGTCGTATCGAAGCGGATGATAAAGAGCGAGAGAAAATCGAAAAAGAGCAAGATTATCAAGCTCAAAAATCAACGGTTTCAGGATTGAGATCAGCGGTAGAAGCTTCCCGTAAGCGGTTGGCACAACTCTCATCAAATGATAAAAGCCAACTTGAAAATGAACGTTCCGATACTCAATCACAGTATAAACGTTTGGTACAAGAATGGGGTAAAAACATTTATAAAAGTTCTCTATTGGAACTCAAAGCACCTCAAAGCGGAATCGTAAAAGATTTGGCGACCCACACGCAAGGCTCCGTTGTATCTCCTGGGACCGTGTTAATGTCCTTGGTTCCGCATAATGATCCTCTTCAAGTCGAAGTGATGATCAAAAACGAAGATGTCGGATTTGTACGTCCAGGACAAAAAGTAAAAGTCAAACTGGTAGCTTATCCATTCCAAAAATATGGGATGATTGAGGGTGAAGTTATCCATGTCGGTGCCGATGCGATTCAATCAGCTCAGCAATCTCCCCAGGATACTTCTAATCCAGCAGCAGCACCAGCTACAATGACCTATAAAGCACTGATTCAATTAACTATCCAAGAATTGGAAGTAGACGGTAATCGGCTCAAACTAACTTCGGGGATGCAGACGATTGCAGAAATCCATTTGGGGCGTAGAACGGTTATGGAATATCTTCTCTCACCTGTACAAAAAGCGTGGCAAGAATCGGGGCGTGAACGATGAGTCGCTATTTGTTTTTATTATTAGTGTGCAGTATCAGCGTTTTTGCTGATAGTGTGTTGACATTGGAAAAGGCATATGAACTCGCATTGATGAATCATCCGGGTTATCGTGTCGAGAAATTTAAAACTCAAGCGGTCGAAGAGAATGTTCGGCAGACGCAATCACGACTTTTACCAAAAGTGGATATCAGTGCCTCGGGGGGAAAATATGAGTACGAAACGTATTACAACGGTACAGAAACATCTGAAGTGTACAAAACCTACTCACTTTCTCTAATTCAACCGTTGTATCGTCCCGAATTATGGCGTGCAGTTGATCAAATGCAAACGAGGTACGATACTTCCACTACGGAACTCGAAAAACAGGCTCAGCAGGTAGGAGTCGATGTCATTAAGACTTATATGCAAATGCTACAAGCGCAAGCCAATATGGATAAATTACAGTTTCAAAAAGAGTTCTATGACACAAAGTTCCGCAAAAGCTCTGAGATGATTGCAATGGGTTTGTCCAATAGTGTTGAATTGATCGAAGCTAAAGTGAACAAAGAGAAAGCCCTGATTGATTTATTCGCTAAAAAACGAGAGTATTGGACACTACAAAACAAACTGGAACGTCTGTGCAAAGCGAAATTCGATTCCATCGTTCCGCTCAAAAGCGATAAAGGCTTTTCTATGTCTAAAGAGGAGTGGATGAGCAGACTCCATGAAAATAAAGATGTCAGAATTGCCCGTTTATCAAAAAAAGCGGCTGAAGATGAAGTAGCAATTCGCCGTTATGATCATTACCCTAAAGCCGATTTGAGTTTAGGGCGTAGTCAAAATTATACCAATGACCCCGTAGCGCATAAATATGACAATAAGGCCTTCATTCAACTTTCATTCCCAATCTATCAAGGGGGATATACCTCTTCGAGAGTTCAAGAAGCCATCTTACTACTTAATGCTGCTGAATCCAATGAAGAATTAGCACAACTACAAATTCAAGATAAGTTTGAAGAGTTATGGACACAACGTGAATCGTTGTACGAATCGATTGAAGTGCTTAAACAAGCATTGGACTCTTCGAAACTATTCCTACAATCGGTTCAAAGTGGATATGAAAAGGGGATTAAAAATCAACTTGACATTATGGAAGCTAAACTCAAGATGAAAAGTGTTGAGAGTGAATTAAACATTTCTCATCACGATATGATGGTTAATGAGGTCGGCTTGTTGGATTTAACGGGTCAGTTGATGATACAAAATATTTGATAACATGCTATAATAGTGCCATAAATGACACAATAGAAAGAGTGGCACAAAATGCGTTTCACAAAACCTAAAGACATCACCTTTGATGAGCTTGCCGTAACCAGTGGAGTAAGCACGCGCACAATTAAACGATATGCAGCGGGCGGGAACGTCACCACGGTAAATGCCGAAGCAATATCAAACGCCGTAAGTATCATCCGACGCAGTAGACGCGGTAATTATCGGGACAAAAACGTTTTAATTCCGGAGACACAAAAAGAGTTCTTTTTCCAAATTTCAATGTTCAGACATAATCTTTTTTGGAGTTCTCCGATTGATAAAGTACGAAATATCGATGGGGTTATAAGTACATATGTTAAATCTCCGAATTTGCATGACATGCATCTACTGGTTCGTTTGTTCGGTAGTAGACGTGTACTATTGATCGCCAAAGCTGTTTATCAAGCCGTTCTTGAAGAATTCGGTATACCAAAAAGTAAACTTCCGGTATTGCCTGAATACCAGACGGTCGTTCGGATGGTAAACTACTCAATGCGAACTATCCGATGACCAATGCTGCCAAGTTATTGCTTGAAAAGATTAAGAATGATCCATTGTTTCAAAAGCATGCATTTCGGTTCGTCGGCGGTACTGCGCTGAGTTATCACATAGAGCACCGAATATCCGAAGATCTCGATTTCGCTTTTACATCACCGCTCCCAGTCTTTGATATTAAATCATTTGCGATGAGATATCAAGGCAGTTTTATCCCGGATCCAAAAGCATCAGCATTCACCATTAATTCCGGCATCGATTTTGATACCCGCTTTATGCGTTATATGATCGACGGGGTCAAGGTGGAATTTTTTTTCCCGGAAGATCCGTTTTCTCAAATGTGCCTAAGTGGTGAACTTACCGAATACAACGGGAGTCATGTAAACATTTTGAATCTCATTGATGTCTCAAAGATGAAAGTAAAAGCGTTGATGGACCGTATAAAAATCCGTGATCTTTATGATGTATCGGAAATACTTGAGAGAGGAATACTCTCTGAAAATGATTTATTTGCGGCCGTGTATGACTATAAACAAAAAGACGAGACATGGGTCCTCGATCGTATCGATACGATGAAAGAGCAAAAGGATGATGAAAGCTTATACTTCACCGATAATAGAGAACCGCCGACATTTGAATCATTGAGAAAAAAACTTTTTGATCGACTTGATACCTCTTTGAAACAAGATCTTTTAGAAGTAGATAAAATACTGGGCAGTTTCTTTGAATAAACCGCAAAAAAGATTATGATGGAATGACCCCCAAAAAACATATCACCGATATTTCTTCGGAAAATCAAACCCGCTTATTTTGGCTGAATTCGCCCCTATACTCTCCCAACTATCATTTTTCAACCGCATCGCCACTACACCGCAGGTAGGAATGTCGTCGATATCGCCGCCTGAGATGTAATTGGCACATTCGGTAAGTTCAGGATTATGCCCGAAGAGAAAAAGGGTATCGATACTCACGGATACGTCTCGGATAATGGAGAGGATCGTCTCAACGTCAGAGGCATAGAGCGCATGATCGTAGCGGATAGAACCCGGCGGATAAGAAAGGGCTTGGGCAATAGCTATCGCGGTGGTTTTAGCACGCAGGGCAGGGCTGGAGAGGATGAAATCGGGGCGGATGCCGCTCTTTAAAAGTATCGAACCCATCAGCGGGGCATCATTAGCTCCCCGTTTGTTCAAGGGGCGATCATAATCGCTCAATGACGCATCGCTCCAGTCTGATTTGGCGTGACGGATAAGGTAGAGTGTTTTCATATCGATAAGCTCCTAGTGTGAAAGGTAAAAAACGATCATTATCTCCGTATAATACTCTATATGAATTACCTCATTGCAATACTCATTATTTTGAACCTCCTCTCTTTTGTAACCTTCGGGATAGATAAATATCTCTCAATCCATAAAAAGCGGCGTATTAGTGAAAACAGACTCCTCCTTCTCACTATTTTCGGCGGAAGTGTCGGCGCTCTTGCAGGGCAAAAACTTTTTAACCATAAAACGCAAAAGTTCAAAGGGGTTCTATCGGTGATATTGGTAGTGCATCTCCTTGTTTTCGGAGTTTTTTTTATGAAAATTTAAGATCGATTTTAAGTGATCTTCTGTACTCTATATCACTGAATAAAGGATAGAAGATGGGTGATCCGAATGTGCTCAAACAGCTGCGCGCCAGTTTGCACTCTTATTCTCTGCTTTACGTGGAAGATAATGAGGGATTAAATACCCAAGCAACCATTCTATTTAAAAAGTTTTTCGATAACGTCATCTCTGCGTATGATGGAGAAGAGGGGCTAAGGCTTTTCCAACAGCATCGTCCTCAAATCATCATTACCGATATTAATATGCCTAAAATGGACGGGTTGAAGATGTCCGAAGCCATCCATGAGATCGATTCGGATAGCATCATCATCATTACAACGGCGCATGACGAACTCGAGTTTCTCCATCAATCTATCAAAATAGGTATTTTTGATTATCTTACCAAACCGCTAAAAATCGATACGCTCGTCGACACCTTTACCCGATGTGTTAGTATCCTCACCGAATCGTTTCATCGCAAAATTTTTAATGCCAATCTCCATGCCGTGTTTAACTATCAAAATAATCTGGTTTTGCTTTTGCATGAGCGTAATGTGGTGATCGCCAATCAGCCTTGTCTCGATTTTTTTAATGTTCCCAGTATCGAGGCACTTCGGAAGCGGTTTCATTCGTTCGGTGAAATTCTCCTTGAACATAAAAGTTTTGTTTACGATCATGAATCAATGCAATGGTTCGAACATATCTCTTCCCATCCGGGAAGAGTGTTTAATGTTAAAATCGCAGATTCACAGGATATTTCGCACCATTTTATCCTCACGTTTCAGAGTGTACCCGAGAAAGAGGGGTATGCCGTCCTCTCACTGAACGATGTGACCGAACTGGGATTGCTGAACCTCTATGATAGCAATGCGGTAGAGCGGGAGAGTATCGTCAAAGATGAAAAAACGGTACGTGCGCTGATCGAAATGGCGATGCGCGGCGGTGCAAAGCTCAAAGTGCATAACCTCTATAAAGGGCTGAATATTACCAATGACGGGTTGGTCATAGGTATCGATAAAAAGAAGATCACTCTCAAAGCTCCTTATGTTCAGCTCAAAGCGATGCAGCATGAAAATATTTTTTATCTCACCTCCGAGCTTTTTCCGATGGCGATTTTGGCGGAGGGGATTAAACGGATCGATTTTGACGATCAAAGTGTTGTTTTTGATCATTATCGTCTGGTTCAGACCTCTCCGACGCGGAGAGAGGCGATACGGGTTACCCCTGATAACAATATAACCGTAACGGTGCTGTATGAAGAGCGAAAATTTGAAGTCGATTTGGAGATTATGGACGTTTCGCTTCGGGGGATGAGGATCCAGTTTCCCTCTCTCCCCGCCGGATTTATGGAGAAACACACTGTTATTTTAGACATCGTTATCACCGGCGATATGCGTCCGCTGATTATCAATACTTCAGCGGAGGTTTTTCGTATCAATGAGATGAATCACCGTTTTGAAGTTGTTTTTATTTACGATTTGAATCCTCAGGGGCATAAAAATATGATCGACTATATCGCAAAACGGCAAATGACATTAATCCGCGAATTTAAAGGAATACAATATGAAAAATGAAACGCTTCTTTTTGATGATGCTCACCACAAATGCATTATGTTTAGTCTCGAAGATGAAGAACATGAAGCGTACTCGTTATCGGTGAATCAGTTTTTGATCATACAAAACGGCAGTGCGGTACTTATCGATCCGGGGAGCAGAGCTATATTCAGCGAGCTTTACGATGCGATTTCCCGCCATATCGATCCTTCGCATATCAAATACATATTTTTCTCCCATCAAGATCCCGATGTGGCGGGTGCTATCGATCAATGGAGTGTCGCCACGTCGGCAAAGCTCATCATCTCACAACTTTGGGTCAGGTTTATGGGACATTACGGTCTGATGGATATGGATCGGATTATAGGGCTTGAAGACCACGGCGGACAAATTTCGTTCGGGAGTGATTATCTGAGATTTATCCCCGCCCATTTTTTACACTCTCCCGGTAATTTTTCACTCTATGACAGTCGATCTAAAATCCTTTTTTCGGGTGATATCGGTGCGGCGATCGCCTCTCCTCAAAACCTTAACAAAAAGGTAGATAATTTCGAGGAACATAGAGCGTTTTTGGAAGGGTTTCACAGTCGTTATATGGCATCGAACCGTTTTTGCCGTGCATGGGTCGAGTGTGTCCGCCGCTATGATGTAGCCACCATCGCTCCTCAGCACGGGTCACTCTTTCATGATCAAAACGTCAAATATTTTTTAGAATGGTTTGAGCGTGTCGAAGGGGGAGCGGAACAGTGTGAAGCACTTTATGGGTGTGGCAATCATGAGAGTAACTGAGAACGATCATCGGATTGACTCAAACTCTCTCTTTATCTCATGGCTAAGGGAAAATGAAACGTGGTTAATGGAGCGGATCCTCACCTACGCAAAACAACATAACTATACGAAGTACACCTCAACGCTGCTCGAAGCATGGAAAATTTCTATCGTAGGATTAACCGATTCTCTGGAGCTGTTGATGCAGTCGCATCCTGTCCCTCCGGCATTGGGGCCTGATGATCATTACAACGATGATCCCGCATCCGCGTTTGGACTTCTCGAAGCACAGCGTCACCGTAGCCGAGGGGTCAATTTTGCGATGTTTATTTCATTGTTCAAATACTATCGCCAAACTTATCATGATTTGATCGAAGAAAACAAAGAGCTATTTGAGGATCCGAAGTTTTATTATGAGTATGTCAAACAATTTTTTGACCGCGTAGAAATTGCTTATTCCATCGAATGGCATGGACGAAGCTCGGAAGAACAAATTTTTGAGCTTTCTGAGAAAAATCGTCATCTAACGAATGAAAAAAACCTCTATTTGACCGTTTTCGATTCGTTCTCTTCGGGTGCTATTTTACTCGACTCGTTTGGGGTGATCACCAACTATAACCAAAGTGCGAGTGAAGTGCTATTTGATCAAAAACAATCCAGCGGCCATTATTACTACATGAAAAACAAAACGATATCGACTCCTGAGTGGATATTTGATGCTATGGGTGATTTAGGGGAGCGGGAGAACTACCGTTTTACCTATGAAAAAAAAGGGCATGAAGGAATACGGAGCATTTATGATGTTTTTATACGCCCTTTGGATGATGTAAGCGGAAAATTTTCGGGTTACGTGATGATTCTCAATGATATTACCGAACTTGAAAGTGCCAGAGAACGGTTTGATTTGGCCATCAACGGATCACGTGACGGTTTGTGGGACTGGAATCTTCTCACCAATGAGGTCTATTTTTCACCTCGATGGAAAATGATGCTGGGATACCGTGACGAAGAGCTTACGAACCATTTAGAAACATGGAATGCACTTGTTCATCCCGATGATTTGGATGAGGCTATTCGTGCAATCGAAGCGAGTCTCGCTAGCCCCGGAGTTGCGTACGAGAATATTCATCGGTTACGTCACAAAGAGGGGCACTATATCTGGAATCTGGATCGGGGACAAGTCATTTTTGATGAGACCAATAAGCCGATCCGTATGGTCGGGTTTCATACCGATATTACGCAGCATCAGCAGATGTTAGAGGAGATACGCAATACCCAAGATATGATGATTGCCCAATCGCGCCATGCCGCAATGGGAGAGATGATCGGTATGATTGCTCATCAGTGGCGTCAACCCCTGAGTACGATATCGATGGCAATTAACAACTTCCTGATTGATCTCGATCTCGACGGACTCGATCCCGATCAGTGCAAAAAAAATGGAAATGAGATATTGTCGCATATCAGCTATCTCTCTCAAACCATCGATGTCTTTCGCAATTTTTTACGTCCAGACAAAGAGAAAGATACCACTCGAATCATCGACATTATTAGAGAAGCCGAAGCGATGATCGGTGCGAGTTTGCACAATAACGGTATTGCTTTGGAGATTGTGAATGAATCCGAGATCGTCGTTGAGATTTATTCACGCGAACTGCTTCAGGTGATTATCAATATTGTGAACAATGCCAAAGAGGCGTTGGTGAGCAATCAGGTGCAAAATAAGAGGATAACTATCCATGTTTTCGATGATAAGGGGTACGTGGTGACCCGATTATGCAATAACGGGGGAACGATACCTATCGACGTGATGCCCCATATTTTCGACCCTTATTTCTCCACAAAAGATGAAAAAACGGGTACGGGTTTAGGGCTATATATGTCCAAAACAATTATAGAAAAACATTTGAGCGGGAAAATCAGCGTCGAAAACAGTGAAAACGGAGTCTGTTTTACAATACGGCTTTTGGCGAAAGAGGGGTAGTCTTTAGAAAATTGCCACACAAATGCAACACTATTAATGCATAATTTTGTTATTCAAAATTAAAAGTGAGACATTATGTGTAGAGTAAATCGAAAGCGCTATCGAAAAGTATTTGAAGAGAAGGTCTTTATAAATGAAGCTATCTTCACTCGCTAAACTCCAGTATCTCAATATCGTATCTATCATTGTTTTTGCAATCGCACTGGTTATTGAAGTCATTACCATCGGTTTTGACTGGATACGACTTTTAAATCTAATTAATTTTGCAATCGCATGGGCTATTTTTATCAATATACGTAAAGTACAATCAACGATTCACGCTATTGCCGAAACGATGAAAGAGATCGAACAAGGGGACATGGAGTCACGGATTATTAGGATCGATGAGCATGGCGAATTACGGGCATTGTGTCTTAATACGAATAATATGATCGATCAGCTCGAGGTTTATATGCGTGATACGTATGCCGTCATCGAGGCATTGAGCCAAGATCATTACTATCGAATGGTACAGGTTTCGGGTTTGAAAGGGGCATTTAAACGCTCTGCCGAATCGATAAATTTGAATGTCTCCAAAATGAAAAGGAGTCATGAAGCGCTTAAGCTCTCTGAGCTTGACGGTAAGCTGGCTGAAATAAGCCGCTCTACCAACGGTTTGGACGTTATCCAAAAAGATTTGGTTACTACTTTGAGCAATCTCTCCGATATCGCGTCAATCTCTACCAGTACGGCCGCGCAATCTTCTACGACGGTCAATGAGATCGAAGAGGTATCCCAAAATCTTTTGAATTTGAGTGAATTGGTTCAAGATTCGAATGAGGCGATCAATACCTTTACTCTGCGTGCGGGGGATATTAACTCGGTTGTGAATATTATCGAAGACATCGCAAAACAAACCAATCTCTTGGCTTTGAATGCGGCAATCGAAGCGGCACGTGCGGGTGAGCAGGGGAGAGGGTTTGCCGTCGTTGCGGATGAGGTGCGAAAACTTGCCGAAAAAACGCAAAGTGCAACGGGTGAAATATCGATTGCGATTCGGACGCTTCAAGAGGATACGATCGCAATCCAGTCAGGTTCGGAATCGATAAATAATATTGCCGTTCGCTCCAGCGCCATGATCCAAAATTTTAATGAGACGATTCATCTGTTTAATACCGATGCCCTCCAAACCGCTTCAGTCGTACGGGATATTGAATCCACTGCATTTGTTATTTTGGCTAAGATCGACCATATGCTCCTGAAAGGGTCGGCGTATAATGCCGTCTATACCCGCTCAATCGATGAGGATTTTTTGAATCATCATAACGGTCGTATTGGGCTATGGGATGAAAAGGGTGAAGGTAAAAAAGATATAGAAGGGGTCTCTTCCTATCATAAAATTATGAAACCGCATAAAGAGATCCATTCGATTATCGGTGAGATTAAAGAGACGATTACGGATATTGCATTTTTAGGTGAAAAGTGTGATGTGATTACGGAGCAGTTTAGACGTATGGAAAACTCTTCGGAGGAGTTGTTTAGACAACTAGATTCAATGTTGAATGAAGCTCCGGTGCAGTTGTGTCGTTAAATTTTTGTATAAATATATTTTCAATCGGATATGATATTAAAAGAGTAATAAAAGGTTTTAGAATGGGATATGTGTTAAATCTTAGAGAAGTGACGTACGCTCTCTCGGAAGCACTCGATTTTGTTGGGATCGATGATACGATGCACGGCAAGCGGGTCGGATATATGTCTGCCGAAGTCGCGAAAAGGTTAGGATGGTCGAAGGATCGGATTGATCGTTTGATCCTTATGGGGATGTTGCATGATTGCGGCGTCTCGTCAACCGATGTGCATCATCATCTTGTGAGTGAACTCGATTGGGATAATTCTCAAGTGCATTGTGTTAGAGGTGCCTTTCTCCTTCGAAAAGTCCCTTTGTATGAAGATTACGCCGAGGTGATTTTATATCATCATACCCATTGGAATCAGCTTCCTCAGACGCTCAATTTGCAGACAAAAGAAGAAGCTAATCTAATCTATTTGACCGATCGGGTAGATGCGCTGAGAGTTCAGCTAGGATCAACAACGCTGCAGGAGAAAGGAAAAGTCAGGGAGACGATTCAAAAATATGAGGGGGAGATGTTTTCACCTAAGTTTGTGGAAGCTTTTAACGAAGTATCTCAGGTAGACTCATTTTGGTATTATCTCGATCCCGAATCACTGGAAGGGTATTATGATGATTGGATCATCCAATCCGATTCATCGGATGTAGCGTTTCAAGAGCTGAAAAATATTGCCATGATGTTTGCGGAGATTGTCGATGCAAAAAGCCCGTTTACCGCTAAACATACCTATGGCGTTGCCATACTGGCTCGCTATCTCGCAGGTTTGTACGGATTGTCGGAAAAAGAGCAGGAGACGGTAGAGCTTTCGGCATTTTTCCATGATTTGGGGAAACTTCGGGTAGCGGATGCTATTTTGCATAAAGCGGGGCCGTTGGATGATGAAGAGAGGGCACAAATGAATCGGCACGGATTTGATTCCAATGTTATTCTGCGTAAAATTAAAGGATTCCATGAGATTGCCAAGATCGCATCGATGCACCATGAGACATTAGACGCGCAAGGTTACCCTTACCATCTAATGGCGGATAAGATCCCTATAGAAGCGAGAATTTTAGCGGTAGCCGATATCTTTCAGGCGTTGGTACAAGATCGCCCCTATCGGGTCGGTTTGCATGCGCAGGAGGCTTTAGAAATCCTCAACACGATGCGCAATCTAAAGCTTGATGATGCGGTTGTCGAATTGGTGCAACAAAATCTAAATACCTGTTACACGCGAGCCATGTATGCCGAAAAGTTTTAATATATTTCTACGAATAAATAAATTTAAGCTGGCTGGTATCATGGCGCGGTATCGTAATGGTAAACGTCGTCTCATTACCGGATACGTTCAGAGAAAGGTTCCCTTTAAATTCCTGTGTGACAATAAGCCGTGCGATATGCAGACCGATTCCAAACCCTTCGCCCTGTCCCTTTGTCGAAAAATGGGGTTCGAATATTTTTTCTCGTATCGATTCAGGAACCCCGCCTGCGTTATCTTTGAGGATAAACTGTATGGAAGCTTCATCACTTTTGGCTTCAAGCGTGATGCTTTTGGGATAATCGAGCGCCATAGTTTTAAAAGCATCTTTGGCGTTGGCAATGAGATTCACCAGAACCTCTTCAAAGTCGGTTGAATAGCCGTGGAGAAATTTATCCTCTTCCAGTCCGATGAGTCGGCAATCAATCCTTTCAAATTGGAGCTGATCGGCAAAAAAAAGTTTAACCCGATCCAGCATGGCGTTAATGGAAAACGGCTCTTTGCCCCGATGCGTTTTGCCCATATTGAGAACACTTTTTAGGATCTCCGCCATCCGCTGAGATTGTTCTGAGATCATTTGGGTACTTTTTTGAATGGATGCGGAGGGGACGGAGGGCTCAAGGGTAGATTGAATCGAGAGATTGATGGCTTCCATACTGATAAGATTGAGCGGTTGACGCCATTGGTGGGCGACCACGTTGAGAGAATCAACAGAACCTGAACGGTGGGAACGCATTTTTAACGCCTCTTGATAGCGTAGTGTATCAACGTGTTCGCGGAGCATCGGCAAGATCATTTCACACAGAGAATCCGATCCATTTTGCAAAAGAGGAAAAGTGACACATTGGGTTATCAGTGCAACCGAACGGATATACTCTTCTTTTCCCCCTCCACAGATAAGAATCAGGACCATTTTTTTTCCGAGAGAATGGAGCGTTTGAAAACTCTCTAAATGATGTTTTTCAAAAGTTTCGGTTTCTAAAACAACCCCTATGAGCTCTTCAGAAGCGAGCAGCAACGGATCAAAGAGGTGAGATTCAACAGAAAAATAAGAGCGGAGATGATCGTTAGGAACAAAGTGCGAAGCGGTATCTTGCAAATGGAGTAAAAGCGGTAGTTGATTATGCACGGTTCACCTCAAATATTTCTCCGGCAAAGGCCCCTTCGAAAGCGTCTATTTTTGCTTCTTTAAGCCATTGCAACTCTTTTTCCTGTGTTATTTCCGGAGCGATAGCCTGAGCATCTGTCATATGGATTATCTCTACTGTTTTTGCAATGACCGATCCGAAATAGGGTTCTTTCAACCCTTTTTTAACAATATCAGGATGGAATTTGATGAAATCAGGATGGAGATCCAGAATAACCGGAAGACTGCATTCACCTATTCCGAAATCACTTATCATAATTTTAAATCCACTTTTTTGGAGGGATTGGACATACTCAAAAAGGACTTTATTTTGGAGAATTTTGATTCCGTCGGCGATGTGAAAGCATATATTTGAAGGGATGATATTATTACGAGAGGCCCAAAACTGAATATAGGAGAAGATAGATTCATCGTTGAGTTCAAAATCACTCAAGGTTAGGATAACCGGCTTTTGAGAAGGCAAGGTGTGGATGAGTTCAAACGTATGCCGTATCATCGAACGGGTAATCATCCCTACCTGACCCATATCGATGGCAAGCGATGAAAAGGTTTCAGGGCCGTATAGTTTTCCCTCTTTTCGAATTTTAACAATGCTCTCATACGCAAAAATTTCGAGACTCTCTGTATGGCGTATCGGTTGAAAAAACGGGACAATGTTCTCTTCATGCAGCGCATCAAATATCATTCGGAGAATTTCTCGGCTTTTAACCAATGCGGAGGTTTCATCTTGATCGCTTAGGGTATAAACGCTGTATCCGCCGCCGATACGATCGGGTACTTTTTCAAGTGCCAATTTCGAGTTAAGCAATATCTGCTCTTTTCCATACGCAATACCGATAGAGAGACTGGAATTTAGGACAATCCCTTTTTCCGAAGTGTGAAAATATCGTGCGACGGAGATCATACTCGAAGCGATGGTGCTCGCTAACTCTATCACTTTATCTTCCAAGACGAGACAAAACTCATCGTTTCCGATTCGGTAAAATTCCCCTCCCGTATCGACAGACATACTTTGTAAAAGGGCGGAAAGCTCTGTGATGTATTCATTGGCAAAGACCTCCCCGACAAATTTAAAAATATTATTGAGATGGTTGACTCTGATCCGTAGCAACGTGAACGGGGTTGTTTCTAACGTCTGGATTTTATTAGCGAGTTCTTGAAAGCTTTTCCATCCTGTTACCGGATCGGTATCGAAAGATACGATCGTATTATTTTTGGTCGTTGAGGAGAAAATTTTTTCTAAGCTTTCAAACAATTTCGGCATGGCAAGGGGTTTAATGAGGTACCCCTCAACATCCAGTCGGATTGCTTCGGCCATGTATTCAGCTTCATCATGGGCCGATAAAATGAGGATGGGTTGTTGGGAGCTAAGGGAGCGAATTTGTTTTATCAGGCGTAATCCGCCCATTTTAGGGAGTTCTAAATCGGTGATAACTACGGTAAAAGATTCCCCTTTTTCATGTTTTGCATTAAAGAGATTATAGGCTTCTTCACCGTCGGAGGCAATGATGCACTCTTTAAAAAAGACTTTGAGTATTCGTCCGAGCGATTCGGCAAGTTCGTGATCATCATCGATAATCAAGACGTTACGCGATTCGGATCCCTCTTTGAGTCTTTGGATTTCGTTAGGCATGATCTAACCTTTTCATTGTGTAGCCGAATCCGCGAATATTTTCAATTAATTCCTCTTTGAGTTTGCTTCTTACTCGATTGACTAAAGAACGTATGGTAGAAGGTTCTGCTTCTTCTCCGTCCCATACGAAAGAACGGATACTCTCATCGGTCATAATCTGTCCTAAGTTACTGACAAACATAGTAATCAGCGAGAGCTCCCGTTTTGTAAATTTTTGGATGATTCCGTCATAAAAAAGAAAGTTGTTCTCTTTATTGAACGTGTAATGCCGGCTAAGGTGGATCATCGGATCATAGACCGTTTTCGTAGGGGGTTGTATCTGACTCGTGAGGTGTGCTATCCGTATGTCGAGCTCTTTGAGATTAAACGGTTTTTTTAGATAATCACTGCATCCGGATGAGAATGCCTCGGAAATATATTCTACGTCATGGTAGGCGCTGATGATGATTTTAGGAGTTTTCGGATATTTCACCGCGATCACTTTTAGACACTCTAGTCCGCCGACAAGAGGGGTGTTGATGTCGAGAATATAAAAGTCGTGTTCGAGTGTTTCGATCACTTCTAAAACCTCTTGGCCGTTATCGTAATGATCGACGAGATGCCCGCGAGCAAGAAGATAGGTTCTGATGGAACGTGCCAGCATGAATTCATCTTCCAGAAGCAAGATTCTCATTCATCGACTCCATTTTGCTTTAGTGATACTATTGTAGATGAATTGTGTTGCAAGAGCGTCGCATTTTTGAAGATATAGCGAAAAGAGGTCCCCCGCAGAGTCGTTGAAGAGATCTCGATTTCAATCTCCTCCTCGTCACAAATATGGGCGACGATGCTGAGCCCTAAGCCGTATCCCCCTTTGTGATCCGATTCACGGTGAAAGCGGCGAAAAATCTTCTTCTTATCCTGAATCAGCGGCCCGTAATTACGAACTTCAAAAAAGAGTTCCCCTTTGCGAATTCCTACCGTTATGTTGATCTCACTGGGGCGGTAGGAGTATTTGATTGCATTGGAGAGGGTATTATCGATCAAACGGGAGAGTTTCAGCTCATTGACATGGATTGAGGGAAGATTCGGCTGACCGGTACGAAGGGCAAGAGAGAGTTCGTTGACTTCGGCGATACAGGTGAAATAGCGTACACGCTCATGAATAAAATCGACCAGATTAATCGTCGTTTTGTGATCGGGCACCCGATCTCGTTTCATGAGATAAGTCATATCTTCATAGCTGTGCTGAATGATTCGAGAACCCGCTTCAATTGCATTAAGAAACTCATGATCAATCCCGTTCATACGGAGAAGATCGATATTGGTAATAATCACGGAGAGGGGTGTGTGGATCTCATGGATCGCATTTTTTAAGAACTGATCTTGTTCGTCAAGGAGTTTAAGGGCGTACTCTTTTGAGTCTTCGAGCATTTTACGGGATGCTTCAAGCTCAAGATCATAATTAATCCGTTGCAGCAGTGTGATGAGGGCATTGAAGAGATCGTCTTGGTCGATAGGTTTAAGGACAAACCGATCTACTCCGTAGCGGATCGATTCGATAAAAATCTCCCGGTCTTCCGTACCGGATATAGCGATGACTTTTTGGTGGGGATCATCTTGTTTAATACGGCGAATCAGATCAATCCCGCTATCGCTTCCCAAATGGATGTCACTGATGACGATAAACGGCTGCAATGATTTTTGTAGCTCATCGTAGGATTCAAGCGCATCTTTGAGAGTGAAAGCGGTATGGATGGTTGTAAAAAAATGGGAAAGAAGACGTTTGAGGCTCTCACAAACGTTTTTATCATCTTCTACGATGAGTAAACGTTTCTCTTTTGCGAGCCCTTTTAATGCGATGACAGCATTGTTCATATCTATCTCTTTTGATTGTATTAAATGATTATAGCTTAACTACTCTTATCTTAGAGAGATTGGATAAAACGCATTGAAGGGTTATAGGGGATCGCTTGCCCGAAAAGATATCCCTGTGACTCGGTGACTCCCATCGAGACAAGCATCGATTCAACCGATTTATTTCCGACAAATTCAGCGACCGTCTTGACGTTAATTTTCTGAGCAAACGATGCGATAGTTTCAACGATAGTTTGGGAGAGGAACTCTTTTTCAATATTGACGATCAGCGAACCGTCGATTTTAATGTAATCGATATTCAGTTTTGCCAGATGTTCAAAATTCGAATATCCCGACCCGAAATCATCGATTGCGATTTTGCATCCGTAGTGTTTGATACGGTTTAAAAAATGACCCAGTTCATCATACGAATCGATCCCTTCGGATTCGAGCAGTTCAAAGACTAAACGTTCCGGTTCCGGAAACTCTTCGATTTTTTTGAAAAGAAACTTGCGAGTCAGAGGATTTTTGATATCGTTTATGGAGAGGTTGATGCTGATTTTACATTCAGAATCTCTAAAATCATCCATTGCTTTTTGGATAATCATTTGACTGATCTGGTTATAGGTTTTTGTCTCTTTGGCAACGGATAAAAAGAAAGCGGGAGTGATGATCTCCCCCTCCGGCATTACCAAACGTGCCAATGCCTCATATTTAATAATTTTTTTGGTGTGGTTGTCGATAATCGGCTGATAATAGGGGTGAAAACGATCCTCTTTTAATGCCCGTTTGATATCGTCTTTGCATTTGAGTTTATCCGAGCGTAATTTGTCTTTTGATTTATCATCGGTATAGACGACGACTCTTCCCAAACGTTCAGCCTCTCTGAGGGCAATATCGGCATTGGAAAGAGAGACTTCATCTCTTTTATCGACAATACCGATGGTCATCTCCAAATACATGAATTCGGTATCTACCTGAATTTCACGCTCTTCAAACATGTAAATGGTTAATCGGGCTAACCGTTCCAAATCATAGCTGTTCATCGGTGTCAGAAGGGCAAAATGGGTTCCGCTGATACGGTAGAGGGACGCATCGTCGAGACCGGAAATCATCTCACGTAAGAAATCGGCACTTTGGCGAAGAATCGAGTTGCCGACTTCATACCCGTAAAAGTCGTTTAGATTTTTAAAATCGTTAATTTTAAACAAGGCAAGCGACACATCGGAGCGATTGACAATATCCTGCTCAAATTGTCCCAGCGTATAGAGCCCCGTGGTACGATCGATCATGTAGAACTGAAGTAACTCATTGTTCTTTATCTCTATCAGCTCTTCGAGATGTTTCTTATAATGGATACTCTCTTTTTTGGAAAGGATACGTGAGGCAACTTTATAGAGAAGCTCTAGGGTTTGTTGCGGTTGTAAGGGCTTTAGTAAATACCCCTCTATCCCTAACTCTATTCCGCGCAGAAGCATAGGAGACTCTTCATACGCCGAGAGTAGTATGATTGCCTGAGTCGGCTGATTCTCTTTGATTTTTTCGACCATTCTCAGCCCATTCATATACGGCATTTCGATATCGCTAATAATCAGATCATACGGGTGTCGTAGTGCCGCGTGCAACCCCTTTTCGCCATCGCTTGCCATATCCACCCGAGCGAAAAAACGCTTTAAAAGATTACCAAACTCTTCTCGTATCAACGGATCGTCTTCGACATAAAGGACACTGAGTTGTTTTCCGATATCAAGCAGCGCTTCGAGTGACGTTCCGAAAAGATCGGTATTAGTAGACATCGTACCCCTTTGTAGGACTGTTTTTCGGAATTTTAATGGCAAAAGTAGTCCCTTTTTCATCGCTGCAAGCAATAATACTCCCTTTGAGGTGCCTTTCAACAATGATTGCCGACATATAGAGTCCCAAACCGGTTCCGTTTTTTTCACTTTTCGTACTGAAGTAGGGTTCAAAAATACGTGCGATAATGGTTTGTGGAATTCCCCCCGCATTATCGGAGATAAAAAACAAGAATGAATGCTCATTTTCATCCAAATGAAACCGTATCACCGGATACTCGGTATGCTGATCGGCAAAAGCATCTTTTGAATTGTTCAGAATATTGATAAAAACTTGCAAAAGCTCATTTTTGTAGGTAATAAACGGTGTATCATCTTCTCCTTCAAAGATAAGGGAGATACGACGATTCAGAAAACTTTTTCCCATTATGGTAGTCAACTCTGTCCCTATTTCTCCGAAGGTAACGGTTTTCGGAAGTTTATTCGGACGAAAAAAGTTCCGAAAATCATCGATGGTTCGGGAGAGAAAATGGATTTGTTTGTCTATCAGCTGCAAATCGCTTATGAGTTGTTTTTCTTTAATATCCCCTAACTGAACATCCAACAGGGTATTGTTGGTCAGCATTCCGATGAGGGTAATGGGTTGACGCCATTGGTGAGCGATCATTCCGATCATTTCACCCATAATGGCCAAACGTGATTGCGAAATCATCAGTTTTTCGGTTGCGTGGTTCCTATTTTTTTCCTTATCGATCTGTTGTGAGAGACTCAGATTTGAACTGCACAGTTTTTCGACACTGAGGCATGCGTCAATCGCATTAGAGAGTTTGATGCGGAATGCCGAGAACAACGTTGCGAATGCGTCAATATCGCTTTTAGGGGTAAATAAAAAAAGAAAATGCCCTTGTTTTACAGGAATGTTCAGGATTTTTCCCTCTTTTGTTTCATGGATTGAAAAGGAATCGGTCTCATACTCAAAAGATTCAGACGGGGAAATCTCTTTTCCGGAATGGGCCAAGGTTGCATTATGTATGTTCTTTTCGAGGTATTTCCCCCCCTCCGCTTTGGCACATCGCACAAAAGTTTCAAGTACTTCTGTGAGCATTTCATCCAAATTAAGAGAGTTGCCGATGGCGTTGACACACTCGTACGCGATGAAAGGATCATTCAGTGTTTTCATAGGTACACTATAATGATTTAGTGTTGCAAATACGTTGCATTTCGTTGGAATAGTGTTTGCCACACATTTGCAACACAAAGGTGCTAAAGTTTGGTAATGTTGTTAGAGAAAGGTCTTTTTAGGGTAAATGATATGGAAAATACCAGTAATAAAAATATCTTAATTATCGACGACAGTGCATTTGTATTGAGTATTATCGAAAAAGCGATTCTCAAAGATATCGAGAATATCACCATCCATAAAGCACAAAGTTTTGCTCAGGCGAAAGAGATTGTAAACGATATTTTTTTTCATGCGGCCATTGTTGATGTCGTATTGCCCGATGCAAAAGACGGGGAAGCAATCGATCTGAGTATTGCGTTAGGGATTCCGACGATTGTATTAACGGGGACGACCGATTCGCACCTGCACAGCGATCTTATTTCTAAAAATATTTTTGAATTGATTTTGAAAAATAACTCCAATAATATCGCGTACGTTGTTTTCGCCCTCAAACGCATTTTAAAAAATTACATGACCCATGTCATGATTGTCGATGATTCCAAAAGTATGCGGAGTTTGGTTAGCAGACAGCTCAAAAAACTTCATCTTAACGTTTTTGAAGCGGAAGACCCGCTGGAAGCAATGATGATATTAGAAGATAAAAACAACCATATTACGCTGATTATTACCGACTATGATATGCCGAATATGAACGGATTGGAATTTACGTTGCGTCTTCGACAGCATTATCGTAAAAATGTTCTCAGTATTATCGCTCTCAGCGGAGTGGATGAACAAGGGCTAAGTGCAAAATTTCTTAAACACGGAGCCAACGATTTTCTCCATAAGCCGTTTGAACAAGAAGAACTTTTTGTGCGGGTTAATTCAAATCTTGAACTGTTAGACATGTTTGATTATTACGAAGAGTACGGAACCAAAGATTTTTTAAGCGGGCTTTATAACCGTAAATACTTTTTAGAACAATCAGAGCGGATGTTAGAGGAGGCGAAGCGGCATGATTATGAGGTTGCACTGGCTTTTTTTGAAATAGATAATTTGCGAGAGATCCATAAAGAAAGCAGTTTTTGCGGGAGCGATATGATCCAAAAAAACTTTGCGGAGATGCTTCAAAAAAGCTTTCCGTCTCCCATGCTGATTGCACGTTTTTCAGATGAAAAATTTAGTGTTTTAGCGATAGATATCAAAGGTAATATTTTTGACGATGCGCTCGAAACCCTCAGGGTAAAAGCGGCAAAAAGTCTTACGCAGGTTCAAGACATCTTAGTCTCTTTTACCGTTTCCGGCGGTTCCTATGAGGGAAAAGTATTGAGTATAGATGAACTTATTCAAATCGCCGAATCAAATTTGCAAAGTGCACAAAGTACCGGACGTAATAAAATCGTTTCGTTTCAGTCGAATACTCTGAGTGATGAAGCGTTTGAGGGGCTATTCATTTAGTCCGTATTTTTTTGTCAAACGTTCGTAATCGTTATCTTTACCGAACTCTTTGAGATAGAAAGCGACGATAGGCTGCGCGGAAGTGAGTTCACGTTTCTGAAAAAGGGAGTCAAGGCGGTTGTAGGCGGATTGCCGTATGCACTCTCGGATTTTCGATTTGAAACGTTTTACGTTATTGAATGGGGAGAGAATACTTTGGGTCTGCTGGATATCCCCTCTTCCGACAGAGATCATGGCGATAGAGACCGCTTTATCAAAAACCTTTTCGTACTCTACAAAAAAATCAACCGATTCGAGAGCAGGGTACATTCCGACCAGTTCATACGCTTCCGCCATTTTGTTGTCTTGAATCAATTGCGCTAGTTTTCTCCGTATTTGCACCTGATGCGCGAGACGTGAGAGCTGCTGTTTGTAGGGGAGAAACGGAACAATCTGTTTTATGGTTTCGACGGCTTCGTTGTAGCGTTGAGTATTGATATAGAGTTGGATTTTCTCGATATTGTTTTCGGCAATCGTACACAGCTTTTTATAAATATCTTCATTTTTGAGAAGAGGGTGCTCTTCGGTTAGGAGAAAATAGCTTTTGAAATTTCTCTCTTTGACATAATTATCGGCTTTTAAAAAGACAGGGTATTTTTTGATTAATGAGAAAATAATCTCTTTTTTCGAAGCAACTTTACCGAAGGGTTTAAGAAGTTCTTGCGCTCTCGGAAAATTACGGAGCGGATCGGCGGCAATAATTTTTTTAGCTTGCGCAAACGTTTTCGTAAAAACAGCTTCAAGTTTTCGTGCACTGTCTGTTTTATGGAGATACGGAGAGACTTCAAGCAGAGCATACGCTTCCGGATAAAGCTTTTTCTCGACCAATTGTCTAAATTTTTCAAACTCTTTTTGTTTTTGAAATAGAAAGTCGAACTCTTTTTTACGCGATACGTCCGACAAGAAAGGGGCTGCCGATTCCATTGCGTTAGCGGTATTTCCGACTGAGAATTGCTCACGTATCTCATGCAGTAATTTCTCCCAAGCTTCTTCAAACATTTGAGACATAGGATGAATGGTGAGAAAAACATTTTTATCAAGACATTTTTTGGCAGAGGGGTAATCGTATTCCGCAAGGGCTTGGGAAAAATCGTCTATGTAGGCGAATAAGTCTACCACATAGACGTATCCGTTATTAAATCCGACGAGTAAATAATTATCATTGATTAAAAGCGATGAAATCCCTTTTTGATCGAGTTTTACATTAGCGAAGATCGTATTATCGGAAAGTTTGACGATATGGACATAACCCCCGCGTGTTCCCACAACGGCATAACGAAACGTACTGTCTATGACACAACAGGTAGGCCAAGTGGGGAAGATCGCTTTTTTAAGGACGGTGTGTTCTCGTAAGTCAAAAATATACGATACGCCGTCACGGCTGATCGCATACAAACAGCGGGAGTCTTTAAAAAACAAAGAGTCTTCGATGACGTCCCCGAGATAGGTATTTAGAATTTCGGTTTGATAGCGAATATCGATGACATGAAGCGAGTGATCATAAGCGCTGTAGGAGAGGTATCGTCCGCTCTCATTGGCGGTAAGGTGAGCGATGTAATCGGGAAGCGAGCGGAGTGACATTAAAAGATGGGCATTTGCGGAACTGTACATATAGACTTTTCCATCGGTTCCACCGGTGAAAATATATTCACCGTTTTCTCCTCCGAAGGTCATCACTTCCGATCTCTGATCATGACCGTAGAGGAAGATCTTTTCCCCTGAGATGGATTTTGCCGATGCCGTTACATTTCGGATAGAGTTAGCAACCCCTTCGGAAGAGACGGGTGGGAGAGTGTAGCATACGGCACAACTTCCGTTAGTGTCAACGCTGTAAATACCGGACCCCCGTGTTCCGAAAGCCGAACTTTTTTGATAAGGGTGGAGGGGAGATGCTGAATTGTCGGAGATGATATGGGCGCGAAGTACCCATGTAGATTTATCGATGGAATATAAAAAGTGTTTGTTATCCGTGAAAAAGATTGAATTTTGATTAGCATGGAGAGCGATAATACTCCCTGCCGCTTCAAATGACTTGGTTACTTTAATCATGGGACCCTATCTTTGCGCTTCCCGATGTGACCGAATATTTATAGGAAACACTTATATTTCAACTACTATACTAACGCGTTAGTGTTGCATTTGTGTGGCAAATTTTTGATCACTTTTATTTAGGAAGCTAAAAGGTTTCTCCGCTTTTTGTCTCCGGATAAAAAGGTTGTCAATTTTTTGCATTCAGACGATACTTCGTCGAGTTTTTTGTGTTCATTCGGAGGAACACCTAAGGTTAAACACACTTGATCGTAATCTTCATCCCATCCGAAACATTTATGATAATTATCCAGTAAAGCGCGCTCTTCTCCTAAGGGGGCATAGAGTTCAATCTCGTGAACCAACGCTTTTTTGAGCAAGCCTAGATTTTTCTCTTCAAAAAAACCTATTGTGGCGTATGGAGCAATGATCTCCAACGTTTTGGCTACATCTCCTTTTTTAGCGTAGACAAGAGCGGGAGTCATTATATTGATTTTGTGCGCTTCGATTTGGAGTCTAAATATTTCGGTAGTCCGTAGAGCAGGGTGTTCAGATGCCAATGCGTAGAGTTTAACGAGATTGTTCGCTTTTGCGGCATTTTCAAATGCGTCGAACGCTTTAATCTGGGTTTTAAAATCATTGCCGGTGGAGGCAAACGGTTTGAGGCGTGTTAAATTTGTGGCAAGCATTTCTGCTTCATGCATTTTACCTGCGGCAATCATCATCAATATTTTATCGATCATCGATTCTCCGTGATTCATGAGACGGCGATAGATTTTTGTTTGACGTAAAATAGGGAATTTTTCGGTGATTTCCATAAGCGATGCGTAGTTATTAGCCGAAGCGTACGAAACCAGCTTTTTATAGTTTGTTTCGAGAATCTCTGTACTGGGGATAAGTTCATGAACACATTCCGTACAGGCATCCGGTACGGATTCGATATACTCTTTGAATTTGACAGCGTCGACTTCCAAAAGTTTGATTTCATGCATTAGGTTATTCAGACAGTTGGAACGTATTTCATGAAACTCGCGAAGATGCCCTAATAAAGGTGCACTGTCAGCCGTTTCGCACGCTTGCTGCGCATTTCCCTGAGAAATATTATCCATAAACGGTGTGATCTCTTTGGAATCATAGAGGGTTTTCATGAGCTCTTTGCGTATCGCACCGTCTGCAATGATAAGGGAGACGATCGCTTCATACCCTTTTTTCTCATCAGACGTAGAGGGTAAAAAGCAAAAAATAGTTTCATGATGTTTTTCGATTTGTTTGCACAAATCATTGTTTACAAAAACCAAAGGGCTCTCTGCTACGAGAACACAGAGCTTGGCTATATTGCCCGATTCGAGAGCTTTAGTGGCTTCTTGGACGGCTTCATGCAAGTCAATGACGATACAGTTTCCATTGGAAAAACCGACAAAAACATGGTCGGACGATGCACTCACAGAGGTAATTCCCCAATGATCGAAACTTATTGATCCTAATTTTATTCCGTCTGAACGGTTGTAAATCAAGAGCTGATTACTCCGAGAACCGAGCAAGAGAGCATATTCGTTAAATCCGCTGGCAATATGAGTCGGCCACTCCATGGAAGGATCACCCAAAAACTGTTGTCTAAGCATGATATTAAATACGTAGGTAGAACCTGAACGGCTAAATCCTAAGACTTTATTATTGTCTGATGAAAAGATGATTGCTTCGACAATGTCGTCTATACGAAAAACATGCCCTATTTTTTGGGTATGGGTATAGAATAAATGGACTTTTTTATCCATGGTCGAGATAGCGAGTTTTGTTCCGTCTTTTGAAAACGCGGCACAAACAATTCCATCGGGGAGCTGTAATTCATCCAACGTTTTGTAGGTGAGAGAATCATATACTTTTAATCTTCCGGAGATATTTCCGATGGCGAAGAAGCGGCCGTCATCGCTGAAACGGACGATATCCGGTTTGGCCATCGGAACGGTTGAGAGAAGTTTTACGGGATCAAGCGATAAAAAAAGGACACGTTCATTAGAAGGATCGCAAACCAAGCCGAATTTACCGTTGTTAGTAATGGCGACTGAGTTGCCGTAACGGTTGGGATAGGATTGAATCCCTTTCATATTTGCATGTTTTTGGTAGTGTCCATCAAGCGAATAGCGATAAATAATGGGTGTCGAATCGATGAGAATAAGTCCCGATTCATTCACGGTTGATGCAACTATACTTCTTAATGCATGTAAGGATGTGTATGACAATAACATTGTATTACCTCCAAACGGATTCCATACGTTAATTGTTTCATTTTAGTGTCGCAAATGTGTTGCAAAATTACCGTTTAAAGAAGAATTTTGATCCATATTTATATCAATTTCCGTTATAATAATTAAGAATCAGTGTGTAGGGGTTGAATGAAATATTTATTATTATTTTTTATGATGGCGTCATCACTTTTTTCTCAAAATTCTCTCGAAAAAGTCTCTCTTCAACTGGATTGGAAATATCAGTTCGAATTTGCGGGATTTATTGCTGCAAAGGAAAAAGGGTTTTACCGTGAAGTGGGATTGGATGTCGAGTTCCGCGAATATCGAAACGGTATTGATGTCGTGAATGAGGTACTTCAACGCAAAGCGACTTACGGTGTCTATAACTCAAATCTCTCCATCGAAAAAGGGAAAATTAAACCGATCGTTTTGATGGCGACGTATATGCAGCAGTCTCCTTTGATTTTCGTCGCACGAAAAGGGATAAAAAAACCTATCGATTTGATCGGGAAAACGATCATGGTAACGGATAGCGAACGCAAAAATAGTGCAATATCCCTCTTGATGTCCCATTTTGGGATCACTGTGGAGAATACCCGTTTTGTAGAGCACACGTTTCGAGTCGATGATTTTATTAACGGAAAAGTAGACGCGATGAGCGCATTTCGTTCGAATCAGCTTTACGAACTGGATCGTGCAGGGGTCGAATACACGATTATCGATCCGGTAGAGTATGGATTTGTTGTTAGTTCGGGGAATCTTTTTACCTCCCAAAGAGAGGCGATAGAACATTCAGATCGTGCACAGCGGATGGTAGATGCGACGAATCGCGGATGGGAATATGCGATTAAAAATCCTAAGGAGATGATCACGCTTCTCAAAACTCATTACGGTGTCCAAAAATCCGAAGAAGCACTGCACTATGAAGCACAAGTGATCCATCAACTTATGTTGGGGGATCTTTATCGAATCGGTGAAGCCGATACGGAGCTGACAACACGATTGTTTAAACAGCTGATCCGTGCCGGAATTATTGACCCGACACAGAAATTAGGGAAGTTTTTATTACGTGACGTTGCGGAAAATGTTTCGAAAAAACTCAATTTAACGGCTGATGAACAGGGGTATCTCCTTCACAAAAAAAAGATTTTGATGTGTGTGGATCCGGAGTGGTACCCGTTCGAAGCGATTCGTGACGGAAAACATATTGGGATTGCTGCGGATGTGATGCATCGTTTTGAAAGTGAGCTAAAAATCTCGATAGAACTGGTTCCTACCCGTTCATGGGATGAGACGCTTCAATTTGCACGAGAACGCAAGTGTGATATTTTTTCACTCGCTTCTAGCACTCCGAGCCGACTGGTGTATATGGATTTTACCTCCCCTTATGTTACCCTCCCTATCGTGATGGCGACAAAGATGGATCAACCGTTTATCGATGATATCGGAACACTGACAGGGAAAAAACTGGGGGCGGTAAAAGGGTATTCGATTACGGAACAGCTTAAAATGGCTTATCCGAATCTCACAATCATCGAGGTGGGATCGATTAAAGAGGGGCTCTCTATGGTAGAGCGGGGAGAGCTTTACGGTTACATCGATAACCTTATGGTGATCTCCTCTTATATTCAAAAAGAGCATACCGGACAGCTTAAAGTATCGATGCGTCTGGAAGACAGTAAAGTGCAGCTGGGGGTTGGAACCCGAAACGATGAACCGTTGCTCAACTCTATTTTTGAAAAATTAGTGACGAATACCGACGAAGCCGATATGCAGGATATTTATAATCGATGGGTATCGACGGTCGAAGAGGTTCCATGGATCGATAATGAAATGATGATGAAAATAGGGATTCTTTTCGGATTAATTATTGCGGCATTTTTATGGCGTCATTACATCATTAATCGTTACAATCGAAAACTTTTAAAACTCTCGGTTACCGATAAGTTGACAGGGCTTTATAACCGTCAAAAAACCGATCAGCGATTGATGGAAGAGGAGAAAAAAGTCAGCCGCTATCGGAATCATCATTGTGCGATCATGATGATCGATGTAGACTACTTTAAAAAAATAAACGATACGATGGGGCATCAGATAGGCGATGAAATTTTAATAGAGATAGCCACTCTTATGAAAAATAATTTCCGTCAGAGCGATATTATCGGGCGCTGGGGCGGTGAAGAGTTTATGGTTATTCTTCCGCATACGACTTCTGATGAGGCAAAAGAAGTGGCAGAAAGTTTCCGCAAAAAGGTTGAAACACACCACTATCGCGGTGCTATTAATGTCACCGTCAGCATCGGTGTAGGAGAGTTATCGCATAATGAAAGTATCCATGAATGTGTTGCCCAAATTGATCAGGCTCTATATGAAGCGAAAGCCGGGGGGCGTAATAGAGTGTGCTCAGTTTTGAAGGTAGAGTCGTGAGAATTGGGTATCATGATAAAATTAAATCAAAAGTGTTCCCTATATGAATAAATCGATATCTTTTTTGCTCTTATTTCTTATCTTCGTCTCCGCATCTGCAAAAGATCAGATCCGTTTTGGCGTATTCGCTTATGCCGGCGTTGAAAAAACACGCGCCAAATATCAGCCTCTCGTCGATTATTTAAATACAAAATTAGATAAAGAAGTTCTCCTTGAAATCCTTACACAAGAGGAGATGGACGAGAAAATTGCTAAAAACCAACTGGATATCGTTACCACTAATCCGACCCATTTTCTTGTTGTACGTCAACAATATGCGCTCAGCGGGGCAATCGCGACACTGATCAGTGTGAGTGAGGATGGAAAGCCTACCAGCAGGCTCGGCGGAGTTATTATCGTCCGTCCCGAGAGTATGATTGAAAATATTCGTGACATCAAAGGTAAATCGATTTCAACTCCGAGTTTAAAACACATGGGGGGATTTAGGGCTCAAGTATATGAGTTGTATGAAAACGGGATCAAGATCAATGAAAAGAACAATAAGATACTCCAAACGCATGATTCACATCAAAAAGTAGTCCAAGATGTCCTCCTTAAAAAAGCGGAAGTCGGATTTATCCGTGACGGTATTTTAGAAGATATGATTTCAAACGGTGAGATAAAGGCGGATGATATTCGAATTGTCCATGAGCAAAAATGGCCTAACCATCCTTACCGCGTATCGACAAGACTTTATCCAGAGTGGCCTGTTTTCGCCCTTCCGCATACGGAAGAATCGGATACAAAAGCGTTTGTCGCAGCGTTGTTTTCACTACAACCGACGAATCAGGTATTGCTCAAAAAAGGGATTTACGGCTTTAGCCTCCCTGCCGATTATTTGGAAGTCGAAGACCTCGCTCGTCATTTGCGTCTCCCTCCATTTGATACAATTCCCGAATTTACCTATTTGGATATTTGGGAACACTATAAAGCGGTGATTTTAGTTTCAGTGGGGGCATTAGTACTTACCTTGATCTATTTTACGCGGGAGAGACGGAGAAAAAAACTCTTCGAATCGCTCCTTTCCAACATTGGAGACGGCGTTTACGGTGTTGATAAAGAGGGGAAATGTACGTGGATTAATACTCAGGCGCTTAAAATGATCGGACTCACGGAAAAAGAGGTTTTAGGAGAGGATCAGCACACTTTCTTTCATCATCAGAAAGATTCCCCTGAAGCCTATAATAAATCAAAATGTCCGATTTATCTCACATTGGATGATCAACAAACCCGAAGCTGCGAAGAGCTTTTAATCCGTTATGACGGTACATACTTCCCCGTTAGTCTCACGGTCGCTTCTGCAAATGATGGGGCTATTATCGTTTTTCGAGACATCACAGAACAAAAAGAGCTGCAAGAGACACTGCAAAGAAGTGAATTAAGCCTTAAAAAAGCGCAATCGATATCACATATCGGGAGTTGGGAACTCGATTTGGTTACTAATACTCTGATTTGGTCCGAAGAGATTTACCGTATTTTTGAAATCAACCCTTTGCATTTTGAACCCTCTTATACCGCTTTTATAGATACGATCCATCCCGATGATCGTCAAAGTGTCAACGAAGCGTATCTGAACTCTTTGCAAGATCGGCAAAAATATATTATTGAACATCGGCTTTTAATGAAAGACGGAAGGATCAAATGGGTTCGGGAAGTCGGAGATACCGACTATGATACTGCGGGTTTGGCAACACTTTCCAGAGGAACGGTACAGGACATTACCGAAGAGGTTTTGTTATACCAAGAGCTTCAGGAGACAAAGTTAAAACTTGAAGAAGCAAACGCCTCCTTACAACTCAAAAATGAGGAACTTTTAGAACTTGCGATGGTTGACGGATTGACGAAAATTCCGAATCGCCGCTTTTTCGATGAGATGTATGATAAAAAGTATAAAGAGATGGTAAGAGATAAAAAAACATTGGCAGTATTGATGATTGATGTCGATAGTTTTAAATCGTATAACGATCATTACGGTCATATAAAAGGGGATGAGTGCCTGATCAAAATAGCTGAAGTTTTTCAGAAATCTCTTAAGCGCTCCAGTGATATAGTCGCACGCTACGGTGGAGAAGAGTTTGTTGTTGTACTGAAAGATATCGATTTTGAAGGGGCTTTGCAGGTTTCAAAAAGTTTAATTCAAGCGGTTGAAGAGCTGGAGATACCGCATGCCTATTCATCGGCGGCCAAACATGTTACGGTCAGTATCGGAATGGCATTTAAAGCGGTCGAAGATGAAATTTCGAAAGAGACACTTTTTAAGAATGCCGATGATGCTCTTTATAAGGCTAAAGAGGGCGGAAAAAATAGAGTCGCAGCAACCGTCGCTTAAGAGAATAAAGGAAAAAAATGGATAAAAAAATAATAACGGAACGTATTTTATTGGTTGATGATAGTAAAACCTTGTCAAAATTGATCAGCTTAAAAGTAAAAAGTGAATTAAACGTAGAGATTGATATCGCCTATTCGCTGGCAGAAGCGGAGCTTTTTACGAAAAAGTATACTTATACGCTAGCCATTCTCGATCTTAATCTCCCCGATGCACCTAACGGTGAAGTGGTTGATGTAATCCTCAAAAAAAACATCCCCTCGATTGTTTTGACTGGGAGTATCGATAAAGAGTTTCGAAAAGCGATGCTAAAAAAAGAGATTATCGATTATGTCCACAAAGGGGGTCTTGATGATATCGACTACGTCATTGATATTATTAAAAGACTTCTCAAAAACCGTCATCATAAAGTGATGGTGGTCGATGACTCATCGGTATTCCGCAATCAGATGAAAAAAATGGTGGAGAACCTCTTTTTTCAAGTCTTTGCCCTTGCCCACGGCGAAGAAGCGCTTTTGATTTTAGAACAGCACCCTGACATTAAAATCATTATTACCGATTACAATATGCCGGTTATGGACGGGTTGGAGCTGACAAAAGCCGTTCGCCAAAAATACACTAAGAACCAGCTGTGTGTTTTTGTCCTCTCCTCCACCGAGGATTCCGATGTCTCCGCTATGTTCCTCAAACGAGGTGCCAACGATTTCATCAACAAACCGTTCAGTAAAGAGGAGTTTTCATGCCGTATATGCAATGCGATTGAGGCATTGGAAAATATCGACATGATTACCAACTTCTCCCATCGTGATTTTTTGACAGGACTCTACAACCGTCGCCATTTTTTCACGGTTATGGAGAGCTATTTTCAAGCGGCGGGCGCTCAAGATGAAACCTTTGTGACGGCGATGATCGCGATGGATAATTTCAAAAGTATCAATGCTACCTACGGTCATGATTGTGCCGACAATGCGATTATTCACATCTCTGAGATTATTCGTTCCGAGTTACAGTATCACGATATCGTAGCCCGATTTGAGGGGGAAGAGTTTTGTGTTGTACTTAAAGATACGGGGCGTGAAAACGGGTTGGATGTTTTAGAACATCTCCGTCAAAAGATAGCGTGTACACCTCTGATAAACACGCAGGGAGAAGAGATATTTGTGAGTGTTTCCATCGGTGCGATCGTGGAACACGAAGACTCTTTTGCGGAGACGATAAACGAAGCCGATGCACAGCTTTATCAGGCGAAAACAGCCGGAGGCAATAAACTCTGTGTTGTTTAAACGAGAGCGGGTGAGTAAAAAGCAAACTGCTGACGGCCTGCTTCTTTCGATGCGTACATAGCGATATCGGCGTGATTGAGTAGAGTTTCTGCCGTTTCCCCGTCTTGGGGGAAAATACTGATACCGATGCTGCATGCACTGTAAACCTCTGTATCTTGGATGAGAAAAGGGGTTTTGAATAATTGTAATATTTTTTCAGCAACCGTAGTAAAATGGTTTTTGGAAATACCGTCATCGATGAGTAGGACAAACTCATCCCCTCCGTTGCGGGCAACCGTATCCCCTTTTCGGGTCATTTGCCGTATCCGTTTGGCTACATGAATCAAAAGCTGATCCCCGATCAAATGCCCTAACGTATCATTGATCTCTTTAAAATGATCCAGATCGATAAAAAAGATTGCAAACTCTCCACCGGTACGGGTTTTTCGATCGATTGCGTGATTGATACGGTCGGCAAGAAGACGGCGGTTAGGCAAATGGGTTAGAGAATCATGCATGGAAATATGGGTCAGTTTCTTGGTTTCATGGAGCAATTGATTTTGGACATCGAGATAGTTACTGATATCACGGCGAATTTCGAGGTAGGCGACAACGGCACCTTCACTATCGAATATCGGTCGAGCATCAACGTCAATATGATGTTTTTTCCCTTTTTTATCGGTATGTATATGTCGCTGAGTAGAGGGTTTTTTCGTTTTGGAAACATGCTCGATGGGACAGAGTGGGGAGCCGTCAGCACAGGCACCGCTTGTCGTATTCGATATCTTGTAACATTTCGGAAGGAGTGCATTGACATCTTCTCCCCCCAGTTCTTTGGCCGCTTTATTCATCATACTGACACTGAAATCAAGCTCAATGTACATGATAGGATCGGGTATCTCATCGATGATAGTTTGCATCATCCTATGTGAACGTACCAACGATTTCTCGAGATTTAAAACGCGCGCCGCTTTTTCCAGCGCTTTGAGCATAACCTCTATGTCCGTCGGTTTTAAAATATAATTATCGACGTGCAGTGCAATACTCTGAAGCAGTAACGGGGTATCGCTAAAAACAGAATTAATAATGACCGGAAGATTGGGATCCGTTGCACGCATACGCTCGATCATCTCAAAACTGTTTATGTCAGGTATTTGAATCTCGCACAGGAGAATATCAGGATGAGAGGATTCGAAAATGCTCATCGCCTCATCACCGTTTCTAGCGATAAAAATAGCCTTGAAATGCTCTTTGAATGCACTTAGAAAGGTCTCAATAGCCTCTTCGTTATTTTCTACATAGAGAAGGGTAAAGTTTTTTAGCATGGCTGTTTAGACCATCCCTTTAATCTGCTGTATCAATTGTTGAAGCGAGGTGACATCTTTTTGTATCCCCAAAAAATATTTTAGTTTGTGTGTTTTTTTATCGAAAATAGGGCTTATCGTTACCTCACTGTAGATGAGTTGACCCGATTTATGATAATTTCGGAGCGTTACGGTGACATCTTTGAAAGCTTGCATAGCTTGACGTATCTCTTCGAGAGCAGGCTGATTGCGATCATCCCCTTGTAAAAAACGGCAATTTTTCCCGATCACCTCTTCAGGGGTATATCCGAAAGCATTTGCAAAAGCATGATTCACGTAAATGACAGGGTTATCGTTTTGGTTGGGATCGGATATCGTAATACCGTTTTGGGCTTGATCGAGAATATCAATTAAATTCTCACTAAATAGAGGGTGGCTTTCACGATTCTTTTTCAACATATAGCTTCCGCCGTAATAGTTGACGATCGAGAGACAGGGGATACGTTTGCGAATGTTACTGATTAAATTACGGACATTTCTAGGTTTATACTCATTTTCAAAGTTCTCCCATATATGAAAAAATATGTCAATACTGCTGATGGGTTTATTGTAATTGGTGATGAGGAGTTTTAAAACTTTTCTCATATTAGAGGTTAACGGTACATTTTCGTTATGCAATTTTATGGTTTCGGTAGTGGTGTCCCAATAGCATCGGTCGCAAAGTTTAATTATGTGGTGAGTATTCATGGAGGCAATTGTAATCAAAAAGTGTCTTCAAAGTGTCTTTTTTAGTCAATAATTGGAATTTTATTCGAAAGGGAGGCTTTGAACGCAAATAAGTATCCCCAAAGGATCAAAGAGGTACTCTTGTAACGAATAAAAACAGTACCGTATTTGGAACAAGGTAATTAAGATTGAAAGAACTCAATAGGTTTATGTGGAAAACGTATGATCGTCAAAAGATTCAGCCTAAACCGCTAATGCGTCAGCTGATGACACCCTTGAGTATATTAATACTTTTGTGTGTTATCGGAAGCGGCATTTTACTCTATCAACAGTACCGTCATTTTTTGCATGACAAATCCAGTGACAATATTTCCGAGATGAACCATGACATGGAGATATTACTCCATCAGCAATCTTCAGCACTCTCTTTGGCAATTAAACCTATAGCCGCTGATCTTGGCGTTCAAAAAGCATTGCGCGAGGGTAACAGCCGAGCCCTTTTTGCCCAATGGCACGGGATATTTGAAAAAATGAAAGAGGAGAATGGTCTTACCCATTTTTATTTTATGGATAAAAATCGTGTTTGTCTGGCACGGATACATAACCCTATCAAAAAAGGGGATGTTATTGATCGTTTTACCGCTTTGGAAGCGGAGTGGAGCCGAAAAATTTCATCAGGCATCGAAGTCGGCCCGATGGGAACGCTGACCTTACGGGTAGTACAGCCTGTGATTGTAGATAATGAGCTGATCGGATACATCGAATTAGGCAAAGAGATCGAAGATGTGATCAAGCATCTCCATTTTCAATCCGATATTCAACTGGCGGTTATTTTACATAAAGAGTATCTCAACCGCGCTGCATGGGAAGAGGGGATGCGGTTGCTCTCGCGTGAGGGGAACTGGAATCTTTTCAAGAATGATGCGTTAGTCTACTCTTCAATGGAGAAAATCCCTCAACCCTTTCTCGCGTTAATAAACGATTCCACAGGCATACAATATAAACTCCAAGAGCTCGATAAAGAGGTATATGCAGAGGGGAAGACGTATAGAGTGTCGATGGTGGAGCTCAAAGACGTATCGGGGAAAGAGGTGGGTAATTTGTTCATTATGAACAACATCACGCATGAAAATCTCGAATTTTTTGATCAAGCGGTGTTAGGTGGAATCTCGGGTCTGATCCTTATCGGATTTGTTATAAGCTTTATTTATCTGCTTATTCGTCGAACCGATGAGGGGATCAAAAATCAGCAGCGTTATCTGTACGAGAGTCAGCAACGCCTTGAACAGCTTGCCCGTCATAGTCGGACATTTGCATGGGAGGTTGATGCTCATGGAAAATTTACCTATATCAGTGATGTCGTTTATGAAGTTTTAGGGTATCACGCTGATGAACTCATTGGAAAATATTTTTATGAACTTCATCCTGAAAACGGAAGAGAAGCGTTTAAAAATGCAGCTCTTGAAATTTTTGCGCGAAAAGAGTCTTTTAGTAATTATAAAAATCGCTCGATGAACAAATCGGGGGGCATTGTTTGGCTTATGACCAATGCTCTTCCTCTCCTTGCTCAGGATGGACGACTGCTCGGATATCGAGGGAATGATACGGATATCACACAATGGCAAAAAGCGGAAGATGCAATTATCGAATCGCATAATCTTCTCTATACGATTATTGATACTATCCCCATTCGGATTTTTTGGAAGAGCCGTACTCTACGGTATATGGGTTGCAACACCCTTTTTGCGCATGATGCCGGACTTGAAAAACCTAATGAACTTATCGGAAAAGATGATTATCAAATGGGATGGTCGGCAGAGGCGGATGCGTATCGGGAAGACGATCGTGCCGTGATGGCTTCAGGGGAGGCTAAACTTTTTTATGAAGAAGTACAAACGACCCCAAACGGAGAGACGATTTGGCTCAGTACATCCAAAGTACCGCTTAAAAACAATCATGGAGAGATCATCGGGATTTTAGGGACATACGAAGATATTACCCGACACAAAGAGATGCAAAATTCTCTTCGTTTGACGGCCCAAAGACTAAACGAAGCGCAACATTTTGCCCATATGGGAAGCTGGTCATTTGATTTAGAGAGTAAAGCGTTGGTATGGTCTGATGAAGTCTATCGTATTTTTGAGATCGATCCGAACCGTTGTGAAGTCAATTATGACATTTTGATGGATCGTATCCATCCTGAAGATCGGGAGATGGTAGTGAATGCGTATCAAAGTTCACTTGAAACAAAAGAACCTTACAACGTTACGCATCGTCTTTTGATGGATGATGGGCGTATCCGATGGGTACATGAGAGCGGGATAAGTGAGTTTGATGAGGAGGGGAACGCTTTGCGCTCAATGGGAACGGTTCAGGATATCAGTGAACGCAAAATGACCGAAGAAAAGGTCGAACAACTGGTGTTTTTCGATTCTCTTACTCAGCTGCCTAATCGGATATTGTTGATTGATCGGCTCAAGCAGTCAATGGCATTAAGCGCTCGAAATAATCAATTTGGGGCGCTCCTTTTTATTGATTTGGATAATTTCAAGCTTTTGAACGATACGTTAGGGCATGGAGTGGGGGATAATCTCCTCAAACTCTCCGGTGAACGACTCCGAAAATGTGTACGTGAGGGGGATACGGTCGCCCGTTTGGGAGGAGATGAATTCGTTATTCTTTTAAGTGATTTGGGGAGTGAAGAAAAATACGCCGCCGCAACGTGTGAATTGATCAGTGAGAAAATTTTATCTGTGTTGGGAGAACCGTATGATTTAGAGAGGGGACAATACCAATCAACCGCCAGTATCGGTATTACCCTCTTTCGCGGTGATAGTACCAGTGACGATGAATTGATGAAACAAGCTGATTTAGCGATGTACAAATCCAAAGAGGCGGGGAGAAACGGATTAAGCTTTTTTGATCCTATCATGGAATCCTCTTTGAAAGCACGTGCTCTGTTGGAAGAGGAGATTCGACGGGGGATTGAGGAGGAACAGTTTATTTTGTATTATCAACCTCAGGTCTATGCGAACGGCGCCCTTTTCGGTGCAGAAGCATTGGTTCGATGGAATCATCCGCAGCGGGGTGTAATAGCTCCTGCCGAATTTATACCGATGGCGGAAGAGACGGGACTGATATTGCCATTAGGTCAGTGGATTTTGGAAGCGGCATGTGTTCAGATTTCGAAATGGAGTCAGGATGAGAGGTTTTGTGATTTGTGCGTTGCCGTAAATGTAAGTGTTCGTCAGTTTAATCAAAAAGATTTTGTGGATCAAGTGGTGAAAACACTCCAAAAAAGCGGGGCGGATCCTAAACGGCTGAAACTTGAACTGACTGAAAGTTTATTGGTTCAAGATGTGGAAGAGGTTATTGAAAAAATGGATCGTCTTAAATCGATAGGTGTTTGTTTCTCATTGGATGATTTCGGAACAGGATACTCCTCACTCTCGTATTTGAAACGGCTCCCTCTTGATCAACTAAAAATCGATCAGGGATTTGTTCGTGATATCCTAAGTGATCCGAATGATGCCATTATCTGCAAATCGACGATTGCTTTGACGGAGAGTATGGGACTTTCGGTTATTGCTGAGGGGGTAGAGACGAAAGAGCAGTTAGATACCCTTTTGGCACTGGGATGTCATGCTTATCAGGGATATTGGTTTAGTCGTCCTTTGGATAGGGACGCATTCGAGGCGTATCAGCGTGATTGGATCGCTCGGCACCCGCAGGAGAAGAGATGAAAAATTTAAAACATAAAATTATTTTAATTTTGAGTCTCTTGATACTGACGGTAGCCTCGATTATTACGTTTTACAATCTTTATCACGAAAAAGAAGAAAATGGACGTCGGCTGAGTGAAGCGTATCAGCATGTTCATCGAACCTATAATGAAACATTGGAAGATACGATCCGATTGTATCACTCAAGAGCCGAAGCCAATCTCCGTATTCCCGGCATCATAGAATCGTTCGCCGCACGAGATCATGACAAACTCTATGATCTTATACGACCGGATTGGGAGGTGTTGCAGCATGAGAACCCGTGGCTTACCGTCATGCAATTTCATAATGCCGACGGGACATCGCTGCTCAGACTGCATCAGCCGCAGGTGTATGGCGATAATATCGCGTCAAAACGCTCTATGGTAGCTTACGCACATAAAAGTGCACAAAGTATTGCCGGATTTGAAGAGGGGCGGCAAGGATTGGCATTTCGTATCCTTATTCCCGTATTTAATCAGGGTACTTACATCGGGTCGATTGAGTTCGGTATAGCCGCACCGTATTTCACCGATAAAATTCGCCGCTTTGCCGGATATGACTCTTTTTTCTTTGTGCACAAAAATGCTTTGGGAACATTCGGTCGGATGGGGCATTCGGTCATAATTAATGAATATATCGGGATTGATATCCCCTCATCCTATCGCCCCTTTATACGAAAATACGCAGATAACTATTCAAAACTTCAAAACGGCATTATCGTCTATACCGGAGAGACGTATGAGGTGAACGTTCTCCAAATTAAAGATTATCGAGCCCGCTCCGTCGGCGCCATTATGTTTGTTCGCCCTACGGGTGATTTTAAAGGGCATCTGCGTCATATGATCGTCGCCTCGGCACTTATTGCTCTTCTTTTGATTTTTATTATTGCATTTTTGGTTGATCGCGGCTATTCTCTAATAACCGCAAAAATGAGTTTTCAAGAACGCTACAGCCAAATGATACTCGATTCGGTCCCTTCTCCGGTTATCGTGACGGACGGGGAGTATTTGATCGCCGCCAATAGCTCTTTTTTAGAGTATTTGCATTATGAGAGCGTTGCGTCGTTTAAAAGGGATCATTTATGCGTGTGTGAGTATTTTGAAACAGGGGATACCGATGAGTATCTGATGCCTGTGCATGATGATCAGCGTTGGACGGAATACATGCTTGAGCATCCTCTCCAAACCCATAAAGCCAAGATAACGGTTGAGGGGGTAACGACGGTTTTTGAAGTTCGTATCTCCGTTTTGAAAGTAAATGAAGAGAGACGTTACGTCGTCATTTTTAACGATATTTCGATGATGCAACTCCAAACGATGACGGATCCGCTCACGATGCTTGCCAATCGGCTCCATTTTAAAATGGTGTATCAACATACGGTTAATATTGCACACCGAACCGAGAAACCATTAGGGGTGATCTTTTTTGATATTGACCATTTTAAAAATGTCAACGATCAATATGGACACTTACAAGGGGATATGATTCTCAAACAGATCGCATCTATCGTACGGCAACGAACCCGCAAAAGTGATATTATCGCCCGATGGGGAGGAGAGGAGTTTGTTCTCCTTTTACCGGATACGTCATTGGAAGAATCGATCAGTGTAGCCGAGATGCTTAGAAAGGCGATTGATACCGAGGAGTTTGAGACGGTTGGAAATGTTACCTGCTCTTTCGGAGTGGCGACACTCGAAGAGAACGAGGAGGGGGAAGAGCTTCTCAAAAGGGCGGATGAAAGACTCTATGAAGCAAAAGAGAACGGGCGTAATAAAGTTATTTATTAAAAACTGAGTTTTAACACCGTTAAAATGGCCTGTTTTTCCTGAGCGGGATTTGAAAAATAGCGTTCTCTAACGTCATCCTCTAAAATCGAGAGGTCATCGAAGAGTTCCGCATCATCTTTTTCGGGAAAGTAGAGATTTACTTCATGCGCGATCTCTTCAAGATCTTCTTCAATACGTGTCTCATCAAACAAGCCGATACGTTCTCCGTGTTCGATCGTCGAGAGGGCACGAAGCAAATAGAGTTGATCACATCGTGCATCATCGGCCTCTTTATAAATCCATGTGTTGATTTGGGTGATCTCGGAACGATAAAGCTCGCTTGATTGTTTAATAATCTGTTTTTGGCTCTCTGATAATGGCATTGCGCATTCCTTTAGGGGGTGATAATTTTAGTGTGTGACACTCAGCCCTTGGGCTTTCCATTCCGTGATTCCGCCGCTGACGTTGAGGGGGGTGAAACCGTTATCGGCTAGGAGTCGTGAAGCACTCACGCTTCGGTTACCGCTGTGACAATAAACGATGACCTTTTGGTTTTTTACATTGGCGATTAGAGCGAGATTTTTATCCAGCGTCTGCAACGGGATTAGGATCGCCCCCTCGATATGTTCTTTGGTAAACTCATCGGGGGTGCGGACATCGAGCACGGTTACCTGTTCACCGCTTTGGATAAGGGCTTGCGCCTCTTTGGGGGTAATGGATTCAAAATTAGAGAATATCCACCCTTTTGAATAGGCGAGGTAGCCGAGAATGGCGATAAAGAGTATCCAGTATCCGATATTAAGCAGTTGTTTTTTTTCCATAAAAATCCTTGTTGTTTTTAAATACCGCGTGATTTTTTAATCATCTCGTAGGCGGCGTTGATCTCTTGCACTTTTTCGGTTGCTTCTTTGAGATATTCGTCAGATGCCCCTTGTGATTTGATAATATCGGGGTGATATTCACGCACGAGTGAGCGGTACGCTTTTTTGACTTCATCGTTGGTTGATGCAGATGTGAGATTTAAGAGAGCATAGGCCTGATCGATAGAACTCTCTTTGACGCTATGGCGGTGATAAGAACCGAAACGCTCAAGCATAGCGGCGAGATCAGCTTCGCCAAAATGGAGGTGTTTGGAAATGAGACGAAGCATCTCCTCTTCCGCATGGCTGAGGGTTCCGTCGATGTAGGTGAGGTTGACGAGAAACTCCATCATCTTTTGACGTTTGTGCGGATCGTTTTCCAACGCTTTATAGAGTGCCTGCGCTACCGGATCGAGATTATGAGGGGCATTTTTCTCCTCATCGAATATCTCTTTGAGCATTTTTTTGGTTGCTTCGGGATTGGGGAAGAGGAGACTGATGTCATTGAACATATTACTGACGAGTTCCGCTTCGAGTTCATCGACACGTCCGTCGGCTTTAGCCACTTTGGCACTTAGGGCGACAAAAAGACCGAGTTCGCTGTAAGCGAGGTTCTCTTTGGTGAGTTTAAATCCTGAAAATTGGCTTTTGGAGTAGGTATGCTGGTTTTTAGAAAAGCTTCGGGAGAGCCAGAAAAAGAGGAGAACGACAACGGCTAAGACGATCATTTGAGTCATTGAAAATCCTGAGATTAAAAGTAAGCGACAGTGTACCCTTAAAAAGTAACTGTAGGAAGTTTTGAGGTAGGTTATAATGGTATGAACAAGATAATCAGAAGGGTTAAAAGATGAAAATGCCACCTCTTATCTACGGAACGGCGTGGAAAAAAGAACAAACGGCAGATTTGGTTGAGATGGCGATATTGAGCGGTTTTCGCGGTATCGATACGGCATGTCAACCCAAACATTACCATGAAGCAGGGGTAGGGGAGGCGTTAGGGCGGCTCTCGGCTCAGGGGATTAAGCGCGAAGAGCTGTTTCTCCAGAGTAAATTCACCCCCCTCGCAGGACAAGATCCGCAGCGTATTCCGTATGATCCCAATGCCCCGCTAGAGACACAGGTCGCACAATCTTTTAGCGTTTCTAGGGAGAATCTAAAGAGCGAATACGTCGATTCGTTGGTACTTCATTCACCGCTGTTTCCTTATGCCCATCTTTCAAAAGTATGGGGAGCGATGGAGATCCTTTTTCATAGCGGAGGCGCTCTTCAGCTGGGGATTAGCAACTGTTACGATTTGGAGTTGCTCAAACGTCTTTATGCGGATGCACAGGTGAAACCCTCCGTCGTCCAAAACCGCTTTTACGCCGATAGCGGATACGATGTTGAACTGCGGCAGTGGTGTGATGAGGTAGGGATCGTGTACCAGAGCTTTTGGTCTTTAACCGCTAACCCCCATATCTTAGCGAGTCGAGAGTTCTTTGCGCTAACCCAAGAGTACGATAAAACCGAAGCGCAAATTCTTTATCGTTATCTCACGCAAATCGGGATTGTTCCGTTGATCGGATCGACTTCACAGCACCATATCAAAGAGGATTTAGAGATTTTTTCATTTACCCTAAAAGGGGATGAGATCGCCGCAATAAATGCCCTTTTTATATAACTTTTACAATCTTCGGGCATCCTGTCTGATAGGATATTCTAAATAAGGAGGACGGTTCTGATGCGTTTAGCTTTTATACTGCTGTTTTTAACGGTAACTTTTCTATTTGCCGAGACAAAAAAAATCATGGTTGATCTTAAAACCGGAAATATGGATGCGTTTACGACACAGTTTTTAGGGGGTGTCCCCGGAACGGCGGATTATTTTATCGCGCAGGGTGATAGTGTTGAAATAGCGGTCGTAATCCATGGAGATGCGTATAAATTTTTTGTCCAAAATCTAGAAAACACCCAATACGGTGTGGATCAATCGTTGGCAGAGAATCAAGAGAAACTCCATAAAAGACTCTTGGAAATAACCGGTAAATATAAAGTGACGTTGGAGATATGTCAGGTTGGGATGAATAAACGGGGGATTTTAACCGAAGACATTTATCCGTTTGTCAAACCGATTAAATCGGCGATGGTGGGACTTGTAAAATGGCAAAGTAAGGGATATACCTATATTCCGCTCCCTTAAAATATTTACAATCAAATGAATGATTAAGCCAACGGGTGGTAGAATTCCCCTTGTGATGCGGGAATAGCTCAGTTGGCTAGAGCGTCAGCCTTCCAAGCTGAATGTCGCGAGTTCGAGTCTCGTTTCCCGCTCCACACTCTCTTTTTAAACAACCCACTTTTTTACACCTCGCACCAATTTTCCGATATAATAATTCTTGTATGATGTGAGAGACAAAGGGAAAGTTCTGTATGAACAAAAACGAAATTCTTGAAATACTCAAAACGCTAAAACCCCGTTATCAGCAAGACGGTTTGATACTTGTTGGATTATTCGGCAGTTTTTCACGTGGTGAAGAGAAGAATGATAGCGACATTGACATTGTATATGAGATCGAAAAAGGGAAAACCTTTTCGATGTTTAAATATCTCAAATATCTCGCTGATCTTGAAAAATATCTCAATCATAAAGTCGATTTGGTCAGAGCCGAAACTATCAAAAGCGACCTGAAACCCTATATTTATAAGGACATAATTTATGTCTAGGGATTGGAAATTTTATCTCAGAGATATTCTTGCTGAGTGTCAAAACATTCGGAAATTTACGGCAAATATCACGTTTGAAGAGTTTACGGATAATACTGAAAAAGTGTATGCAACGGCAAAAGCGTTTGAAAATATCGGTGAAGCGGTCAAACAGATACCCAAAGATATACAAGATGAATTTAGCACTGTGCCGTGGAATGAAATTGCCAAAATGAGAGATGTGCTAACACACCATTATTTTGGATTAGATGATAAAGTTCTTTGGGATACTCTTGGAGATGATTTTTCTATATTTGAAGAGATTATTGAACAAATAGCAAAAAAATATCTGGATATTAAAACTAGATAATTTTCTATTAGCACAAAAAATATATAAAAACGCGGGTAGTCTGACCCCGATTACCCCATATTCTTTTTCAGTACATCGAGCGGCATTACAAACATCGCTTTAAAGAGCGGTGATATTCGTGTCGTTTTATCATCGATCACTTCCAGCGCACTAAAGCTAAACCCCTCACCATCCGCACTGTTCGTCGGTGTAACGGTAAACGTTAACGGTTTGAGGGTACGGATCATGTTGAGGATGCTTTTATGCCGTTTATCCTCTGCGCCCAAGAGAATATTGCCGTCTTTCGTTCGTACTTTTGCCGACTCGACAAGAAGTCTCCAGTTATCGGCATGGAGCGTTTTATTCCATGTCATCACACCGTTGGAGTAGTTGATTTGTTTTTTTTCACCGACGATGATCCCCTCACGCGTAGTGCGGATGGTTTCGGCGAGAGTAAGGAAAAAGTTTTTGCCTCCGACTTTATCAGAGCATTCGCGCAATAGTTCACTCAAAGTTTGTTCATTATCCATAAATGATCCTTTTCTTTTGCCAATCATATCTAATTTGCCCTTTGAACCGCTCGATTGGGCGATTTTAATCCCAATTGTGCTATTTTTCTACTATGAAACAACATGAAACTGCCCCTTTTTGGGAAACGAAAACACTCGAAGCATTAAATCCCCAAGAGTGGGAGATGCTCTGTGACGGTTGCGGCTTATGCTGCCTAAACCGACTTCAGGATGAAGAGGACGACACTGCACCGATCTATTTGACCCGTGTTGCCTGTGAGTGCTATGACATTAAAGCGGGACAATGCAGTGATTATGCAAACCGTTTTGAAAAAGTAGAGGGGTGTATGCGATTGAGCGTGGAGAGGGTAGCCGAGTATGACTGGCTTCCTGAAACCTGTGCCTATCGACTTATATATGAGGGGAAATCTTTACCCGCTTGGCATCCGTTGATTTCTAAAGATCCTCATACGGTACGTCCGCACGGAATGTATGCCCTAAACCCGATTTTGGATAATGAGTTTATTGATTTGGAAGATTATATTGTCGAGGAGTCGATTTAGCCTGTATGTTATATTCATGCTATACTCATGCTATGTTAACTTTCTATAATATAGAAAGATATTATTTGCGCTAGAGAAGGGAATCTTGATGGATAAAATCACAATCAAAACGAAATTAATGATCGTTTCGCTGTTGGTCTCGCTATCATTGCTTGGAGTTGCTATAGAGTCTCTTGTTGCGACAAAAAGTGGGCTTATGAATGCAAAAAAAACCATGCTTACGACACAGGTCGATACGGTTAACTCACTCTTATCGTATTATGCAGGTGAAGTAAGTTCGGGACGTATGAGTCTTGAAGCGGCACAAAGTGCGGCAAAAGAGCACATTAAAAACCTTCGCTATGATGAAAAAGAGTATTTTTTTATTCTAAATGAGCAAGTGCAGGGGGTGATGCACCCGATTAAACCGGCATTGGATAATACCGATCTCTCTGATATTAAAGATCCTGAGGGGAAAGCGCTTTTTGTTGAATTTGCAAAAGTAGCCAAAGCGGAGAAAGAGGGATATGTCTCCTATATGTGGCCGAAACCTAATACGGAGACCCCTTTACCGAAACTAACGTTTGTACGTTTATTTCCTGCATGGGGATGGATCGTTGGAACGGGTGTGTACGTCGATGACGTCGAAAATGAATTTATGGATTCGGTGATCCAAAAAGGGATCATTATCACGTTTTTAGTCATTATCATGCTTATGTTAATGGTTGCAATTCAGCGTTCAATCGTCAATAAACTCTCAACAATGCAGACAATGGCGGAAGAGCTAGCCAGCGGTAACGGTGATTTGACTAAACGGCTCGGAATTGAGGGAACGGATGAACCGGCATTGGCGGCAAACTCTATCAACTCTTTTATCGGCGTCATTCAAAGCATGGTGCAAAATGCCAAACGCTCTTCCGATGAGAATGCTTCGGTCGCGACGGAACTTTCCAAAACTTCGATGGCTATTGGGCGTCGGATGGAAGATGAGTCGAATCAAATGGATGTGATTTATCACACGACGGAACAGATCATCAACCTTTTGGGTATTACCAAAGGGGAAAATGAGCGAACGTGCAAAGAGGTTGTTGCCGCGAGCGAAATGTTAAAAATATCACAAGATGAATTGATGATTATGATTGAGATGATTCGCCAGAGTGTCGAAGTAGAAGCTGAATTTGCAGTGAAAATCCATGAACTCACCAGCAATGCCCGTCAGATCCGAGAAGTTCTCTCCGTCATCGGCGATATCGCCGATCAAACGAATCTTCTAGCCTTGAATGCAGCGATTGAAGCCGCACGGGCGGGAGAACACGGACGAGGATTTGCCGTGGTCGCCGATGAAGTACGTAAACTTGCCGAGCGGACACAAGGGAGTTTGACTCAGACCGATGCTACTATCTCGATTATTGTCTCTTCGATCGAAGAGGCATCGATACAAATGGGCCACAATGCAAAAAGCATTGAGTCGCTTGGAGAGAAATCAAAACTTGTCGGGGAGAAAATCGGGCATACGGCGGATGTGGTGAAACAAACGAGCGATGCGATCAAAAAGCTAGTCCAAGATGCGGATAGTAACACGAAAGAGGTTGAAGGAATTTCCCAACGGCTTTCAACGATGAACGATTTGGCGCGTGAGAATGCGCGAGGGGTAGAAGAGATCGCAACGACGGCGGAGCATCTCTATAAAATTGCAGAAGGGCTTAACCAAAACCTCAGTCGTTTTCACGCGTAAGGGTATTTATTTCGGGTTGGTAATTTTGTAGATAAATCCGAAAACTTCAACTACGGCAACATAGAGTTTTTCGGGGATCTCTTTATCGATCTCCACTTTACTCAAAAGCTCCACTAAATCTTCATCTTTATGGATGGGGAGGTTGTGGAGTTCAGCGATTTTAATGATATTTTCCGCACTCTCCCCTTTTCCTTTTGCAATTACCTTGGGCGCATGCTCTTTTTCAGGGTCATAGCGCAGCGCAACCGCTTTTTTCATACCGTAACCTCAAATCCGAGATCCGAACCCTCAGAGGTACGGTAGAGATCATTGAGCGGCGTTTTAATCTCCTTTCTCTCCAAGATTCGAAGCGAACGAGGGGTGAGACCCGCATCGATTAGTTGTGAACGCAGAGTTGCAAGATTCTCATGTATGAGTGTTTTTAATTCCCCTTTTTCGGTATGAGCTTGGATCTCAATCTGATTCCCCTCATACAAAGCCATCATAAGATCGAGTTCACCGTACTCTTTGAGTTTCAGATTGATTTCACAATAGAATTTTTTATCCGGTGTCTTTTTAAACGCAAGAGAGCCTTCTTCGAGCTGATCCCATGCAAAAGGGAAATAGATCGAGTTGGATGAACTCAAATGGGAGATGAGTTGATGATAGTCGATTTGTATTAAGAGTTTGTCAACCTGCTCCAATACTTTAGAAGCTGCAGGATCGGCGGAGTGTTGAAGCTCTTCACTTAATGCGAGTAGGTTGGATTTGAGATCATTCGACAGAGATTCTTTGAGAAATGTTTCGAGAACCAGTTCTTTGGGATTGGTAAACTCACCGAGTTTTGCGACCATATGGGTGATTTCAAGGGTAGTGTTTTCCCCATTGTGTACCGCATTTTTGAGTTGTAGAGTAAATGCTTTTAGATCCTCATCGGTTGATGTACTCAGATTTTTAAAGAGGTTCTCGATGGAGTCGAGAAGGGGATTGGCGGGGGTATTACTGGTTAAAAGGGTACTGTAAATCTGAGAGAGGGTGGTTTTTATCTCTTGAAGAGCATTGAGCTGTTCGAGTTTTTGAGCAAGCGAGGCAACCTCTTTGGAATAAAGAGGGTCACTTTTAGAGAGAAAATTTTGGAGAGAATCGGATATTTTTTTGATTGTATCGGTGAGTTGAACGGCACTTTCTTGGTTTAGGGGCGCTTGCGCTAGTGCAGTACTTCCTAATAGGGCGGTGATATGAGTCTGCAGCGTTTTAGCTTCGTTCAGAGGGACTTTGGAGAGAGCCGCTTTGAGAGTTTCGAGGGTTTGGGTTAGGTCGGGGAGTTTTTGGAGTGCCGAAGCAAATTTAGACTCCATAAAAACACCACTGTCGGCAATCTGACTTTTAAGCGTTTGCGGGTCAAGAGTCGCGATATTTTTGAGAAATTTTTCCAATACGGCTGTTTTCGGCGTTACATCGGAAGAAGATTTAAGTTCACCCACCAGTGACTTTAAATCATCGCTGAAGCTCCCCATATTTTTAAATGCCGTAGAGTTTTTGAGCAAATCAAGAAGCGTTTGATCTGATTTAGAAGAAGTGGCTTTATCTTGAAATACGGAGGTGAGAAGGGATTTGATATCTTTTCCCTCTTTGAGAGTTTCAAGCTGCTCAGGGGTAGCGTGTTTAACTGCTTCCGAGAGGGCTTTATTGGTATTTGTGAGGATAATATTGAGTCGCGCTTCGGGTGTGATGGTTATCATGACTTAAATGATAACACAGAATTATGTTTTCGTTGCCGTTATAAAGATGAGATTATCGATAATATCGATGGTTTCATTTCCCTTTCGGTTCTCTTCGATCTCTGCTATCCCCTTTTCGATCTCTTGATCGCTAAAGACTCTTAAATCAGACATAAAACGGTGTCGAAGCATCTCATACCAACTCTCTTTTGAGAGGGTGAAGGTGTGGCTTCTGGGTATGACGTTAACCTCAAATCCGGATGCTTTGAGTTCAGCTTCGATCATAGTAAAAGGGGGCTGATTCCGTGCAAATTCGACTTTGGCCGCTTCAAAAAAAGGAAATTTAATCTCCTGAGGTCGAGTTATGATCAGTAATTTCCCCCCGTTTTGAAACGAAGCATAAAGCGTTTTCCAAAACTCTGCACGGTTGGGTATATGATGGATCACCTCTTTGAACAACATTTTGGAAAAAGGGGTGTGTGATGCTAAAAAATCATCTGCATCACAGCAGACGGCGGTAATGTTTTCGTGTTTTGCCGCCTCGCTGCACATGGAGCTTGAAGGTTCAACACAATAGGCATGAGTCAGATGGGCTTCATCTGCCAAGCGGCTTGTAAAGGTTCCGGTTCCCCCACCGATATCGACGAGAATATCCTCAGGTGTGAGGGAGAGATCCTCTCGTATATGGTGAATAACAAAATCTTTGTAATCATCGGAGAAATACCAAATACGGTTAAAAACCTCTGCAATAGAATCGAAATGGTTTGTTTGAGCCATAAATATCACTTATCTCTATTTTTCGGTTGATTTTAACATAATTCGTTGGTATTCGGACACTCCTGTGCTACAATGCGCACAATGATTTACGCCTACGGTTGGCGTTGCTAACGAACTTGCGTTAAACTGCACTTTCCACCTAATTTTCCCCACTTGCCTAAAACCGTCCTAAGTTGCGACTTTGGTTGGGCTGAACCACCTAAGGAACACTTTTATGACATTCAACGATTTAAATTTAAATGAGTCATTGCTCAAAGCAATTCACGATCAGGGCTATACGGTCCCGACCCCTGTTCAAGCGCAAGCTATCCCTTTTATCTTAGAAGGGCGCGATATGCTCGCAGGAGCACAAACGGGAACGGGTAAAACAGCGGGCTTTACCTTGCCGATGCTTCAACTTTTGAGTGATAAAAAAACCTCAAAACCGCATCGAAAAATTCGTGCTCTTATCCTCACCCCGACACGCGAACTCGCGGCACAGGTAGCCGAGAGCGTAAAAATTTACGGTAAATACCTTCCTCTCAAAAGTGCAGTTATTTTCGGCGGAGTAGGGATCAACCCCCAAATCACGATGCTCCGTAACGGAGTCGATATTCTCATCGCCACTCCGGGACGTTTGCTCGATCATGTAGGGCAGGGGACGGTTGATTTGAGCGCCGTTGAATTTTTTATCCTTGATGAAGCGGACAGAATGCTCGATATGGGATTCATCCGTGATATCCGCCGTGTCATTACGATCTTGCCGAAAGCAAGACAAAATCTCCTTTTTTCCGCAACCTATTCGGACGATATCAAAGCATTGGCCAACACATTGCTCCGCAATCCTGCGGAAGTAGAAGTAGCACGCCGTAATACCTCAAGCGAACTGGTGAAACAAAGCGTTATCCTCGTTGACTGTAAACGTAAAAGTGCACTCCTTGGAGAGATGATCGGTAAAAATAAATGGGAACAGGTTCTCGTCTTTACCCGTACCAAACACGGGGCGAACAAACTTACCGAATATCTTCAAAAGATCGGTATCACCGCAGCCGCGATTCACGGAAACAAGAGTCAAGCGGCACGGACAAAAGCCTTGAATGATTTTAAATGCAGTTCGGTTAGGGTTCTTGTCGCGACCGATATTGCGGCACGCGGTATTGATATCGATGCATTACCTCATGTCGTGAATTTCGAGCTTCCTAACATTGCGGAGGATTATGTTCACCGTATCGGACGAACCGGACGTGCGGGATGCGAAGGGGAAGCGATTTCACTCGTATGTGTCGATGAAGCCGATTATTTGCGCGGGATAGAGAAACTGATCAATAAAAAACTTGACAGCAGTATTATTGAGGGGTATGAACCTGATCCTTCGATCAAAGCCGAGCCGATTCAACGCGGTCGCGGAGGCGCAGGCGGCGGTGGTGGTGGAAACCGTGGCGGAAACGGCGGCGGTGATCGAAGCTCTAAACCGACGCAAAAGCGTGATAGCGGCCGCCATGAACCAAAGCGACGAGATAATGACCGACGTCATTAAGCAAAAAGAGTTTTTCCCCTATAGGGGAAAGAAAAAATGGAGAGTTACGTTCTAAAAACAGAGATTTGAGCGGTAAGTTGTTCGGTCATTTGGTGTAGATGTTCCGCTGCAGCGGCGATCTCTTCTACACTTCTAGCATTTGAAGTCGAGAGTTCATTGATATTACCGATTTTTTGGATGATTGATTCGGTAGTCAATGCGTTATGCTGTGTATCGTTAGAGAGTTTTTCGATTGCATTTACCGTATCGGCTAATGCTACTACCGCAGTTTCAGTGTGATTATTCACTTCTGCCGAGGCTTCTGCCAAGGTTTCGATACGTTTTGTATTGTGGTTCATTTGGTCTGTTATGTCATTAATTGATTGCACAATGACGTTAACCGTTGCGTTGGTTTCGACGAGACTTTTTTGAGTACGTTCAGCCAATTTACGAACTTCATCGGCAACAACCGCAAACCCGCGTCCGTGTTCACCCGCACGTGCCGCTTCAATCGCCGCGTTGAGTGCGAGAAGGTTCGTTTGATCGGCGATGTCGGCGATAACGGTAAGGACTTGTTTAACTTGTGAAGCCTCTTGAGAGAGGGAGTTCAGACGATCATTAATCTCCCCTTCCATTTGTACGGTAATGGAGAGCTGTTCGATTGTATTATGAAGAGCCGATTGCGCTTCTTGGAGGTTATTACGTGCGCCGAGAGCTTTTTCACGCACGCTTTGAGCTTCTACGGCAGAGGCTTTCATTGTCTCTTTCATTCTATCGGACTCTACCGTAGTTTGGGTAACGATTTTTGCTTCTTCTTCCGCAGCTCTTCCGATAGCTAGGGTGGTTGCGGAGAGTTCAGCCGATACCGAAAGGTTTTCGCTTGACGCGGAACGGATACCGCTAAACGCTTGACGCAAGACACTGACAAGTTCATTTAAATTACGGCTCATATTAGAAAGCTCATCATTTCCTTCAATTTTTGTCGTTCGTGTAAAATCCCTATTTTTCGCTACAGCCTCAATAGTTTCTTCAAGACGTCCTATTGAAGTAATAATATTTTGAATGATAAAGTAAAAAATTATCATCATCACAGTCGCACTAACGCCAGTAATAATTTCTGCAGTTAGGGCATTAGAATCGAGTGTTTCCAAATTTTTCTTTTGCATTGATTTGACTAACTCTTCTTGCTGTTCAGTAAAATTGTGATAAAGATCAGTCGATATTTTTGTGATTTCTCTAAGTTTTTTGCCATCTTCGGTTAAAGCAAATTCGTAGGTATGGATTTCATTTTCATTTTCCCCGATGATTTGGATACGAGGTTCATTTAATTTGATCCACTCTTGGTGATCTGAAATCATTTTAGTTAATCGTTTTTTATTCTCTTCTGAACGGGTAATTTTTAAAAGTTTATTAATAGATTCATCAAGTTTTTTATTTGCGTCAGTGTAACTATCTAATACTTCTGTAGTATAAAGAAGTTGATATCCGCGAAGTTCTACAGCAGCTTTATTCGTATAGGACCGTATCTCTCCGAGTAAGACCATACGTTCTGCCGTTTTTGTAGCATCTTTATTATTAGAATATGCTAGATAGCCCAATGTTGCATAAGTGATAAAGCTAAGTACCATTAACGCAATTAACTTCCCTTTGATCGTTGAAAAATTCATATACACTCCGATTGTTGCAATTTTGTTGCAATTATATCACATAATGACCCTCTGAAGACGTAAACAAGGGAGTTAATTAGTTTTGAATAGCTTTAAAATAAGTTAATGCACGGTACGAACTGTTTTTATGATTAACGATAGGGTGAGGGTAGTGACTGAGTGATAACGGAGCTAATAAATTTTCGTTACAGAGTGTTTTTGGCGCGACATGACCCAACCGAGGAAGCCACTTATAAATATAGGTACCGTTAGAATCAAATTTGGAAGTTTGGGTATAGGGATTGAAGATACGAAAATAAGGCTGTGGATCGACTCCCGTCCCGGCACTCCATTGCCATGAGAGAATATTACTTGCCGCATCGTAATCATTCAAATGTTCGGCAAAAAACGTTTCGCCCCATTGCCAAGGCAAAAGGAGGTTTTTCGTAAAAAATGAAGCGCAAATCATCCGGATACGATTGTGCATCTCACCGCTTTGCAGAAGTTCTTCTATTCCGGCATCGACGATAGGGACTCCCGTTTGCGCTGTGCAAAACGCATGAAAATACGTTTCATCGGGAATTCCTTTGAACGGATAGCGAAAATTCTGTTGGCTAAGATGCGGAAAATGGTACAGGAGCATCGCATAAAAGTCTCGAAATATAAGCTGTCTGAAAAAAGGTTCCGTATCCACTTCCGATTGCTTTTGCGTTACGAGCCATCGTAACACTTTACGAATGGAAATCGTCCCGAATCGAAGATCACTGCTTAGACCTGAAGTCCCTTCAAGCGCCATATAATCACGATTTTTTGAATAATTTTCGATTTTTTCGGCAAAGATAGAGAGTTTTTCTTCAGGTGAAGACAATTGTGCTGTTGTCAGCATTTGAGGTATAAATCCAATAGCTTCAAGGTTTAAAACGGATACGGAGTGCAATGTTGCATGGAGAATATGCAAAGGTTCATAATCAAAAGCAATAAGTTTTTGATCTGAAGGGAAATAATGGCGCATATGCTCAGCCGTAAAAAGTGATTTTGCACGGTTATAAAACGGGGTAAATACCTGATAAGGTGTTCCATCGCTTTTTAGGATTTCATCGGGAGTGAAGATATAGGTATCGTGCAAATAAGTAAACGGGAGAAGGTGGGATACGTTACGGTCACGCTCTAATGCATACGTGTCATAATCACCGGATGCACAGACTTCATCATACTCTCCCTGTGATAAAAGCCATTGAAATACATCGAGAGGTTTTCCGTAAAAGAGGGCTAAATTGAGTCCTTGTTGTTGCAGGGAATCTTTGAGTTTGATAAGAGCGTTATAGATAAGGGTGACTCTCCGATCATTTGTTCGTAAAGCAGAGAGAATGTCGATATCAAAAATAAAAATGGGGAGAACTTCTCCCCCAAGGGAAAGGAGAGGGTTATCATCCACTCGAAGATCACGACGAAACCATAGAATCCGTCGCATAATTATTTTCCGGCATCGATATGAGAACGTAAGGCCAGTGTTTTTGGATAGGGGCTAAGGAATGTTTGTTCGAGAAGATAACGATTCTCATACTTTTGGGCGTAAAGGGCGATGGTCGAGAGAGGGACGATCAGAGGGATGATTTTATCGGCAAAATCACTAATGTGGCTGTGCAAAATCTTTTTCTCATCTTTTGTCAAATTATTTTTGAAAAATCCAGCCAAATGCTCCAAAACATTACGCGTTTTTTTGATTGAACTTTTACGAGAAATGGCCGTTTTAAAACCAAACTCATACAGAGCTAACTGAACATCGATAGAGAGATTAGTGTGGTTGGCTACGATATTGCCAAGTTCCCGATAAAGCTGTTCATCTTTGGCTTGAAGGAGAAATTTATGGAGTGTGTGAAAACGGACTAATTCGCCGAGAGTAGGCGCAGAGGCTTTAAATTGCTCATAGGCGTCAAAGGCAAATAGCTGCATAACAAAATTTTCTCTCAGCCATGCATCTTGGAGCCGTCCTTCTTCTTCCATCGGCAATAGTGGAAAACGTTCTTTACACATGGCGGCGAAAACACCGTCCTCTTTTCCTTCACAAAAACCGTTCTCGAGGTAAACTTTAGCACTTCCCATACCGCAGCTCGGGGATTTGGATTTGAAAATAATTCCACTGAGCGGCTCATTTGAAATACTCGAAAGCTCATTGCAACTGGTTTCAAAGAGCCGTTGTGTCAGATCGCTTTGGTCTTTATTGGATTGTACGTAGAGTTGATTCTCAGACCTTAGAAGCCGGATAGAAGGGCGTGGTGTACCAAAAGCCAAGTGTTCAGGACAAAAAGGGACAAATTCGGCAAAACGGCCAAGCTCGTCGGTTACAAAGTGATCATGTTTATGCCCACCGTCAAAACGGATTTTTTCACCGAGCAAACAAGAAGATACGGCTATTTTCATTTTGGAGGCGGTCTTAGTTTGTTTTCTTTGTAGGTTTGGGATAGTTTTTGGAGCTCCGAACCCATGGTTTTCGGAGGTGTTTTTGGAGAATGGATAGGGAGGATAAAGGCAAGAAGAATAAACACTAAACTAAAAATAATACCGCTTAGAAGTGCTAATACCATTTTAAGCTTTTCGTCTTCCATAAAAACCTCCGAATCTCTATCGAGGTATTATAGCTTAAAAATTATGACAGCTTGCCCGAAGAGATAAGACGGTTTACCACTTCCATGTTTTTCATAACGCGGTTGTAATAAGGACGATTGTGAAATCCTCCGTTGTAGCCGCTAATAGCATAAAAATGGTCAAGTCGCTTTTCTTGAAGTAAGATAACGTAGTGTGTCGCTATTTTTGCCGAAAGTTTGATATCTCCCAATAACCGTCCTGCCAATTGAACATCGCTTAGATTATTAAGCCAACGGAGTTTTTTGACATTTTGGGAGACATGTCGTGCGGTTGCGACTTGAATTTGCATAGGACCGAGAGAAGCTTTTGTAAATGATTTCTTATGTTTAAAATCACCAATGGTATTTTTACCTGCACTGCTTTCTGTTAAACAAATGGCACTAACAGTATTCTCATAGGTATTTCCGTGTTTATCAGGGATCGATTTGGCGACGTCTCGTACGGTTTGTAATACATGGAGTTGTTTAGGGGTCATTGCATCAGCTAAAAGTGATAGAGCAAAGAGTAGCATTAGGGAAAGAAATCTCAAAAGTTATACCTCGTAAAATGGAATGTGAAATTTTAGGGTACAAGTGAGCGTATAACAATGGTGTGACCTTCTTAAATGAATCAGTTAAGAAAAAGTTATAGAAAAGGGATGTATGCTACCGCACAGCGGGAAACCTGTGATTAAGATTGAGCCAATTTATGGGTTTTAATTGTTAAATTAAGTTATAAACTTACCTATGCGTTTAAGTTTCAAGGTAAAAAGTTTCCTAAAAGTATCAAAAAAAAGGTTAAAAAAGTAGCTCATGAGTAAAAATGAAACATTTTTTGTCCGATTACTTGGGATAGTAATTTGTATGACACCTTTGTATGGAGAAATTACGATTGGGCTGCTAACGTCCATAGAGAATAATTCGAAGCAGAGATTGCTCTATCAAAATGCTACCGTTATGTGTGAGCCGTTTGGAATTATGACGTTGGAAAAGATGGCCCTTAACGGTGCCAGTCCGCAAGAGTGCCGCGCAGCTATTGAAACCTATTATAAATCTCATCCGCATGATAAACAATTTGCACGTGAACATTTATACACTCAGCAGTCTTACCATTATGAAACGATTAGCGAGGGGTGCGTACTTTACGCAAACGGGCCTGAGAGCTACAGTGAGATGCTCCTACGGCAGGGTTTGGCATTGATAGATCCAAAATTTAATAACAGTGAGTGGAACGGAAAATTAAAACGTGCACAGCAAGGTGCTCAGATACAGAAAACAGGGTTACATGATACGCAGATACGGAAGTTTTGTATTAAAGAAGAGAAATAGTATTAGTTATCATCATTCGTTGTAAGATAGATCCAATACTCTTTATGACTTTTGCCTTGATCGAGAAAGTAGAGCTGTAATATAGCGACACGGTAGAGGGTAATAATCATTTTAGCATAGGGAATAGCCAGTGAGAGGGCGAGCCACCAAGGTTGCTCCCGCTCACCTTTTGAGAGCATCATCTCTTCGACACCGATGTTTTTGCTTAAATAGAGCCCAAACGCGATGGAGAAGACAAAATTTAAAATTAATCCAAAAATGGAATAGGCAAAAACATCATTGGAGCCGAAATCGATCATTTTTGATTACTCTTTATAATTTTTAATAGCGTCTTCAAGGATTTTAGTCGCTACGGCTTTATTTTCAAATCCTTTTACTTTTACCCATTTGTTAGGTTCTAACATTTTATAGGTTTCGAAAAAGTTTTTGATTTTTGCCAAAGTATGTTTCGGGATATCTTCGAGGTCTTTAATCTCTTCGAAGGTAGGATCAATTTTTGAAGTCGGAACAGCGAGCAATTTCTCATCGATACCGCTTTCATCTTCCATAATCAATACACCGACTAAACGGCAATTCGTTACACAACCCTCAACCATCGGGTACTCGGTAAGAATCAAAATATCCGCTGGATCACCGTCTTGGGAAAGTGTTTTGTTTACAAATCCGTAGTTTGCAGGATAGTACATTGCTGAATGCATAACACGATCAAGGACGAGGGCGCCGCTCTCTTTTTCAACTTCGTATTTAATGTTTGATCCGCAGGCAATCTCAATAATTGCTTTCACTTTATCCGGATTTTCTCCGTAACCGATTTTGCTTAGATCCATAAGGCACCTCTGTGTATAAAATAGTGAGGCGGATTGTAACGAAAGAAACTAAAAGGTTCATTGAAACCGTACACAGTAAATCTATTTTAATGAACTTTATACTAGAATCACGCATCGTGTAAAGATTACGCGTGCAAATATAATATAGGGGACAGCAAATGGAATTACTGAATAAAGTAATGAAATATTTTACAATGTTTCAATCCAAAAATGCCCCGGAATCTCAAAACTTTGCAGGTGAGGTTGCCCAAGGTGCTAAAGTAGCGGCGATTGCAGCGGCATTGCACCACCATGATTCGGAAAACAGTGATGTACGGGCAAAAGTCGCTGCCATTGCAGCTGCACTCCACCATCATGAAGTGGAAAATTCTCAAAATGGCGGTTTATTAGGAATCGCGGCTCTTGCAGCTGTGATTCACCACCATAATAATCTAAAGAAGTAGGGATTACGTAAATGGCAAAAAAATACATCGATGTGATGGACACTACGTTCCGAGACGGTTTTCAGTCCGTATTCGGCGGACGGGTGTTAATGGAAGATTTCTTCCCTGCGCTTGAAGCGGCCAAAGAGGCGGGAATCCGACATTTCGAATTTGGAGGCGGTGCTCGTTTCCAAAGCCTTTTTTTCTATCTAAATGAAAATGCGTTTGATATGATGGATCGCTTTCGCGCCATTGTCGGACCGGATGCAAATCTTCAAACCCTTGCACGTGGGGTAAATACGGTAATGCTCGATACGGGTAGTCGTGAAATGGTTGATTTGCATGCCAAAATGTTTAAAAAACACGGAACAACAACGATCCGTAATTTCGATGCCCTTAATGATGTCGAAAATCTTAAATACTCCGGTGAACGTATTGCTTATCATGGGTTGAAACATGAAGTTGTAGTTACAATGATGGATCTTCCTCCTGGATGTGTTGGTGCACACGATGTTGCTTTTTATGAAAAAACGCTTCGTGAAATTTTAGACTCAGGTATCCCATACAGTTCTATCTGTTTCAAAGATGCGAGCGGTACTTCGAGTCCACATAAAATCCATGAAACGATTAAAATGGCGCGTCGTCTTGTTCCTGAGGGGACCCATTTACGTCTCCATACCCATGAAACGGCGGGTGTGAGTGTTGCAGCCTATCTCGCGGCACTTGACGCGGGTATTGACGGTATCGATATGGCGGCGGCTCCGGTAAGCGGCGGTACGTCACAACCCGATATTTTGACGATGCTTCATGCAACCAAGGGGATGAATTACGATCTCGGCGGACTTGAACTCGAAAAAATTCTCCAATACGAAGATGTTTTGGGCGATTGTTTAAGCGATTATTTTATGCCGCCGGAAGCAACACAAGTATCGCCTCTCATCCCATTTTCACCTATGCCGGGCGGTGCATTAACTGCGAATACTCAAATGATGCGTGATAACAATATGTTGGACCGCTACCCTGAAGTTATCCGTGCAATGCGTGAAGTGGTTGAGCGGGGGGGATACGGTACGTCAGTGACTCCGGTTTCACAATTTTATTTTCAACAAGCCCTTAATAATGCCCTTATGGGACCGTGGAAAAAAATCGCTCCAGGTTATGGAAAAATGGTTTTGGGCTATTTCGGTAAGACGCCGGTTGAGCCTGATCCTATGGTAGTCCGTATTGCACATGAGCAGCTTAAACTTGAACCGACTACTGATCATGCAATTGACATCGCCGATCGTGATGAAACAAAATCAATCGCTTACTGGACTAAACGATTAAGCGATGAAGGCATTGAAGTAACAGATGAAAATATTTTCATCGCCGCTTCATGTGATGTTAAAGGGATTGCATTCCTCAAAGGGGAAGCAACCGTCAATGTTCGAAAAAATAGCCCGAAAGCGGCAGTAGAAACAATTCAATCAACACTACAGGAGAATCTTATTATGGCAAATGGAACTTATACGGTAATCGTAGATGGACAACAATATAATGTACAAATCGTAGGTGGTAATGCAACCGTTCAGAGTACGGCACCAGTGGCACCAGTAGCAGCTCCGACAGTAGTAGCAGCTCCTTCGGCAGCACCAGTGGCTCCGGCAACAAATGTAAATGCAATTTGTGCTGAACTTCCGGGGTCAGTATTCAAGCTTATTGCTGCAGTTGGTGACAGTGTCAATGCCGGCGATAAAATTATGATTTTGGAAGCGATGAAAATGGAAATCGATGTTGTTGCTCCACGTAATGGTAAAGTAACATCAATCAATGTAAATGTGAATGATAAAATCGAAGCAGGCCAAGTATTGGCAGTAGTAGAATAATTTTTCTTCTTCTCTTTTCCCTTATCGAGGGAGAAGTTTTGTACTTACCTCACCCATTTTTTCAATGATGAGTGCGAGAATATTTTCACTTTTTGTTTTATCGATAAATCCATCTGCCCCTAATGAAGCGGCTTCGCGTTTGTTATTTTCTCCGGTCATGGAACTGTTTACAATGATAGGGATAGCTTTTGTTTCCGGTCTGGCTTTCAAGTATTGAATTACGGTAAAACCTGACATTTCAGGCATTTCAATATCGGTGATAATAGCAGGAATAGAAGAGGGATTCGGGTGTTTCATGATAAAGTCAACCAAATCTTTTCCGTTGTTAAACATTTGATACGCAACATTAGCATGCTCGAAAATTTGACGTAAATGACGCTGTGCTGTTTTGGAATCTTCTGCGATGAGTACGACACCGTTTTTAAGTTTATCGGGAATAGTAATATTTCGCAGAGCCTTGGTTGCGTTTTCAACATTCACCATCGCTTGAGGAATGACATCGGCTAAGAGTTTTTCATAGTCAAGGATGAGACATAAGCTTCCATCATCAAGTCGTGTATCGTTAATAATAAGTCCATCATCACCTAAACGGTAACTGTCGGGAGAATGCATCTCATTCCAGTTCTTTTTAATAACACGATAGGCAAACATAATACGAATCCCGATAATAATTCCGTTGAAATCACAAATTAGGAGATTAGAAGCTTTTCTCTTTTCATCCTCAAGTTCAATCCCCAACCATCTCGGAAGATTGAGAATCGGTATTTGAAGTTCACGTAAAACAATGGTTCCCTCTAGGAGCGGATGCGCACCCGGAATTTGAGTAAGATGATGACGTTTTGACTCAACCACTTCTCTCGTTTTAAAAACATTGATAGCATAGTAAGGAGATTCTTCAGCAATATCTATTTTAAAAACCAAGAGTTGTACTTCATTGTTTTTGGCTAAGTTTGTTGCAGCGTCGACGTGTTCTAAAAGAGACATAGTGACCTCAAAATATTTATATTCTTTAATCATATCCAAATCGTGGGTTTTTTTTACTAAATTCTAAAGGGTGAGCGGTGTAAAATATAGTTAAATTGATTAGACAGGGAATTATGTGCGCTTTTTTATTGTTATTTTGATCCTTTTTATCCAGCTATCTGCCAAAGAATATTACGCTAAGGCTGAGCCTTACGAAATTTTGAATGTCTCTTCAAACGTTTCGGCAGAAGTACTCTATACCGATACCGCACATCAGGGGAAAATACTCGGCAAGAAGCCCTATATCGTGATGGATGACAAGCTCGATAAAATAGAGCTGCACAGTGTCGAAACCAAAATAAGCGCAGTGCAAAAGACGCTGGAACATAACCTTAAAATGGGACAAAATTATCAGCAGATCATTGATATGAAACAAGCAAATTTTGATCGCATTAAAGAGCTTAAAATCAAATCTTCCGTCGAAAAAGATCGTGAGTATTTTGATCTTATTAGCAGCCGAAACTCATTTTTAAGTATTCAAAAAGAGATTGAATCGCTCACTATCCAGTTAGGGGACTTGAAACTTCGCCGTTCGCAACTGCAAAAAAGTATCGCCGACAAACATCTTAGTGCGCCCGGATTTGTCCTTTATCAGCTTACTGTTAAGCCTTCTGCCTTTGTAAATCCGGGAACGTTATTGGCACAAATTGCCGATGTACGTAAAGCAAAATTGACCCTTTATCTAAGCGCGGAAGAAGCACAGCAAGCTCAAAGCAAAAAAATTTATCTTAACGGGCAAAAGAGTTTGTACAAGATTAATCGGTTATGGAAAATTGCCGATGCCTCGAAATTATCGAGTTATCGTGCCGAAATTTTGATAGCGCCTCCGGGCCAATTTTCTCAGTTGATGAAAGTGGAATTTAAATGAGTTTTACCACAACGGCGTGTCCTTTGGATTGTTACGATGCCTGTCGAGTCGTTGTCGATGAGAACGGAAAGTTAAAGGGAGATAAATCTCATCCGATAACACGCGGTTATTTATGTCCAAATCTTAACCATTTTAGCGAACAAGAACGTGTGCTCGTTCCAAGACTGCACGGTAAAGAAATCTCTATGGAAGAGGCAATTGAAGCACTCATCGGTGTGTTAAAAAACACAAAGGGAGATCAAGCGCTTTATTATCGCGGGAGTGGAAATGTCGGTTTGATGCAGCGCATAAGCGAACATTTTTTTGCGTCCATTAAAGCAGTCGGAACGTCAGGTTCTTTGTGTGACGGTGCCGGTGAAGCGGGAGTTCTTCTAGGGCGCGGGAGAAACGAAGTATTAACGCCGCAGATGATAAGCGAGAGTGAAGTTGTTGTATTTTGGGGGCGTAATCCACATACGACGCATTCGCACCTTTTGCCCTTTTTGGAAGGGAAAACCATCATCGTGATTGATCCGTTGAAAACGGCAATGGCCCAAAAAGCTGATTTACATATTCAAATAAAACCCCATTGCGATTTACATTTAGCGCTATTATTGAGCCGTTTTGCGATAATCGAAGGTTTGCATGATACGGAATTTTTAGAAGAATACGGATCGGAATACAGTGAATTTTACGAATTAACCCAAACGGTAAGGATCAAAGCAACTCTGGATACTATCGATATGAGTTTAGGAGAAATCGGGGCGATACTCGAACTTATACGGGGGAAAAAGACGGCAATTTTAGTCGGTGTCGGTGTCCAAAAATATCGAAACGGTTCCGATGTACTTCGAGCGATTGACAGTTTTGGAGCCTTAATGGGTCTCTTCGGGAAACCCGGATGCGGTGTCAGCTACTTGGGGAACTCGCTGAGCGGCATAGAGTTGCCGTTTAACTCTATGGTTCATCGAGTTAGTAAACCGACTGTCGATTTTTCGAAGTATAATTGCGTTTTCATTCAAGGTGCTAACCCTCTTGCGCAGATGCCGAGTTCTGAAGCGGTAAAACGTTCATTTTTGGATGCGGGCTTTAGCGTCTATTTCGGGCTATACGAAAATGAGACTTCTCAAGAAGCTGATTTGGTTATACCGGCAAAAACGTTTTTGGAAAAAAATGATTTTCGCAGTTCGTACGGGGATTATACTCTCCAAGAGATGCCTCAGATACTTGAGCGTGAGATCGGGATTAGTGAATACGCACTCACCGATAGATTATGCAAAGCCTTTGAAATAAACATCGAAAATGAAGCCTATTATTTAGACTTTTTTCGTCGTCAGATGGAAATGCGTGAGGGAGTGGGGTATCGTAAAAATGCCCCTAATATTCCGTATGAAGAGGGATTTGAAAGCGGTGAATTTGAGTTTTTGGATGAAGTCGATTTGGATATCAATCAAGATGAGGGATTTAATCTTATCACATTAAAATATCTCAAAGGACTTAATTCACAGTTTAGAAGAGCGGATGGAGTTTCGCTCCATCCTGAAGCAGGATTTGATGAGGGGACAACGGTTCAACTCTCATCACCTTTTGGAAGTGTTGAAATGGTAGTAAAACATAATGAGTGTTTAAGGCGCGATTGTCTATTGATCTATTCAGGCACACCCAATGTTAACGTGCTAACTCCTCCGTACCTTAGTTATGAGGGAGAAAACGCTGTGTATCAAGAAATTAAAATAAAGGTAACTAAAAAATGACTAAAAATTTTGACAATTACGTATTACCGACGTATGGACGCCAAAACGTCAGTTTCGTAGCAGGGAAAAATGCGACTTTGATCGACAGTGAAGGGAAAGAGTATATCGACTTTGCCGCAGGTATTGCGGTTTGCAGTGTCGGGCACGCTAATGAGCGTTTGTCAAAAGCGATATGCGATCAAGTCAATAAAGTAATCCATGTCTCAAATCTCTATTACATCGAACCTCAAGCCGAATGTGCACGTCGCATCGTCCAACTAAGCGGTTACGATATGAAATGTTTTTTCGGAAACAGCGGTGCCGAAGCCAATGAAGGGGCGATTAAGATAGCCCGAAAATACGGAGAGGTTGCAGGAACACCGAAGCGCTATAAAATTATTACGTTAGATCACTCTTTCCACGGTCGTACGATTACCGCCCTTAAAGCAACGGGGCAAGAATCAATGCATAACTATTTCGGGCCGTTTCCTGATGGATTTGTGTATGCTAAAACGATTGATGAGATTGAATCGTTGATCGATGATCATACGGTTGCGGTAATGATTGAATTGGTACAGGGAGAAGGGGGAGTACAGCCTCAAGATCGCGCTAAAATTCAAGCATTGGCGGCCATGCTGAAATCTCGAGATGTTTTATTGATGGTGGATGAAGTTCAGACGGGAATCTATCGCACGGGTGAGTTTTTGGCTTCTAATCTGTACGGGATTGAACCTGATGTTATTACTTTAGCAAAAGGGCTTGGCGGCGGTGTTCCTATCGGTGTCGTGATGACCAGCAAAAAAGATATTTTCGCCCCGGGTGATCACGGTTCGACATTTGGAGGAAATTATCTCTCAACTGCCGCGGCAAACGAGGTGCTTGATATCCTTGAAGAGCTTAAAGAAAGCGGCGGATTAGATGAGCATCTTATCTATTTTGAAACAGCGTTAGGAAAATTTGCAAACGCTCATCCGGCAATCTTTTTAAGCCATGTGGGACTCGGGATGATGCGCGGGCTTCGTGTTGTTGATGCGGATACCTTGGGTAAAATCATAAATGCCGCGCGTGAAGCAGGGGTTATTGTCCTTAAAGCAGGCCGCAATACGCTCCGTTTCCTTCCACCGCTTACGATTACCAAAGGAGATATCGATGAAGGGTTTGCACGTCTTGAAAAAGCGATGGCTTCTTTGTAGTCTCGTAGCGGGATATCCTTTATTAGGGAGTGAACCGATCCTCTCTACTCTCAAAGAGGAGCAGTTCGGATTCGACTATCGCAAAGCATCTTTGCAAAGCGACATACTTCGTGATTCGTGGCTTCAACCGGTAATACTCCGCTATTCATACAGTAAAAGTGATCAATATGATGGAGACGGCACGACGGAGAACGGTACGGTTTCGATTGACCAGCCTATTTTTAGAAGCGGCGGGATTTATTACGGGATCAAATTTGCCGAAGCATCTCGCCGTTATTCGAATCTCTCGATTGATGCGGCGCGCCAAAAGCTCATTAAAGAAGCCGTGTCACTCCTGATGCAGATTCGTCAAAGTGATTTACGTTTGGCGAAACAGGAACTTTTGATTGCTAATTCGGGGCTCAATTTGGAGTTGAAAACAGAAAGCTATTTGCACGGAGAACTTGATTCCGGTTTTTTGGATAATGCTATCATTGAAAAAAATCTCCTTACTCAAGGATTGTACGATATGCAGACGCTCAAAGAGCGGCTCATTAGTGCGTATGAGAGCATCAGTGATGCCCCTTACACTACGACAACGATTCCAAAGCTATCTTTGATCGAAGTTGAGCGTTTTGAGTCTGAAGCGATTGATTTGGCCTTAGCGCAAAGCGATATTAACAAAAATCGATGGAATGCCAATATGATACGGGCTAAATATCTTCCGCAAATAAGTCTCAACGGTGCGTATAACTGGAATAAAATCGAAAATCCGGCTTTTGCGGGGAGTATTATGCCTATTCATGCGCAAAGCCGTTATACGACTTATGGGGTGAGCGCTTCTATGCCACTGGATTTTAATGAGTTTCGTGAGATGGAAATTTCGAGAATCGATGTGTTGAAATCGGGCGTTATGATGGCGGATAAAAAGCGAGAACTTCGTTCTTTGTATCAGCAAGTGCGTCATAATCTAGCCAATAGTGATAAAAAAATGGCGTTGGCACGGGAAAACCAAAAACTCTACGAAAAACTGCTGGGCGATACGCGTGAGCTTTTTCGAGCAGGATACAAGACAGAATACGATGTAAATATGCTCGCAAATTCGGCAAAAATTCAAGAGATCGAGACTCAGATTATTGATGTTGATCGGCAGTTGGAACTCCTCAATTTGTATGAAAAGGTGAACGGTGCGATTTAGTGATTATATGAGTGAATGGCTCTACGGTAATGAAGGATATTATGCTTCGTATCGTCCTATCGGTAAAAAAGGGGATTTTTATACGGCGGTGAGTACATCGAAATTTTTCGGCGGAGCGATAGCCAATCATATCATTAAACGTCTTGATGAGGGTTTTTTACGCGGTGATTCTCTAATTTGTGAGATCGGTGCCCATCACGGGTACCTTTTGGCGGATATTATCGAGTTTCTTCATACCCTTCGTCCGCAATTATTGCAAACGCTTCGGTTCGGGATTGTTGAGCGGTTTGAGAATCTCCGCAACGCGCAACAATCGTATTTTGACGAATCGTTCGGCAACGCAGTTATGTTAGAACACTACAGTGATTTATCTCAATTGGATGAAGCGTCTGTTTTTTTTATCGCGAATGAGATTTTTGATGCATTTCCTTGTGAACTTTTTTACAAAGGAAAAATAGCGCAGGTAAAAAATCACGAGATTACTTTCGATATTGACGATCCTGAAATCAGTGGATTGGCAGAAAAATATAAGCAAGATCGGGGTGAGATAGCGGTAGGCTACGAATCGTTTGCCGATGCGATGGCGAAGTGTGCAAAACGTTTTGAGTTTATGAGTTTTGACTATGGAGAGCTTGCAGCTCGAAGCGATTTTTCCATCCGTGTTTATCAAGAACATCAAACATTTCCCCTATTTGATGAAGCGCTTAATCGCTCCGAAGCATTTGGGAAAAGCGACATCACTTATGATGTCAACTTTACCCACGTCAAAGAGGTATATGAATCTCAAGGGATCAAATGCGCTCAGTACGCCACACAACTTGTAGCGTTGGTGGAGATGGGAATTTTAGATCTTTTGGCAATGCTCAAAGAACATGCCGAGGATGAAATTTATACCCAAGAACTCGAAAAAGTAAAAATTCTAATCACCCCTTCATTGATGGGTGAACGATTTAAAATGATACGATTTGTGAAGGAGTAGATGATGCGTTTGTGGATGCTTTTATGGTTGGTAAGCGGTGTGGTATTCGCCGGCGTATTGCATGACGCCGCATTTGAAGGTAATATCGAAAAAACACGTACCCATTTACGAATGCATAAAGGTGTTGACGAACAAAACAAAGCCGGGCTTACGGCTCTCCATGTTGCGATAAAGATGGGTGACTTAAAGATAGCCCAACTGTTGATCGATAACGGTGCTGACATCAATGCACAGGATTTTCAAGGTAATACCCCATTGATTTTAGCGGTCAAGAAAAAAGATTTGGAGTTGGTAACCTTTGTCGTAATGCGTCATGCCGATGTTAATCTCGCCAATAATGATGGGATTACACCGCTGCATCAGGCCGCGTTTAGCTCAAATGAGAAAGTAGTCGATTTTTTGCTCAAAGCAAAAGCGGATCCGTCTCTCAAAAACAATGACGGCGCAACTGCATACGATTTTGCGATTGCGAAGAAAAATTTCCAAATCGCCCAACTTATTAAAATGTCAATGTAGGAGCAAGTATGCAAATAAAAGTAAACGGTGAAATTCGTGATATTCCTAATGGATCAACTATGCTTGATCTTATCCGATCTTTAGGGGTTGAGGAGCGTGTAATGGCCTCAGCTCTCAATATGGAGATCGTCAAACAAGACGCATGGGGGAGTGCTCTTCTTAAAGAGGGGGACACGATCGAACTGCTCGATTTTGTCGGAGGAGGGTGATTTACCCTTCCAGCATATCGACGAGTTTTTGATACTTTGTTTTTAAAATCAGATACTCTTGATTCAAATCTTCATACGCTTTTTTGTAATCAATATCTGCCGCTTCTTCTCTCTTTGTATCTTTAGATTCGATTGAGGCATGGGCTGAGGATGAACTGAGAGCAATGTAGGTTACCTCTTTGCCGTTCTCTTCTTTGATAACGGTGGGTAATTCACCGTTCATCGTTTTTTTGATAACGTTAAAAATACTGATATGATGTTTTGCCGCGTATTTTTGGATACTTATAAGCTCTTGCATTGGATTTACCTTAGTAATAAATAGGACTCTAACGCGACTACGGCTATGGCGTAATCTCCGTCATGGGTAATGGAAACGGAGAGGGCTGTGACTCCGAATCGTTGGGTGACCTCTTCGGAAAGGGTAATCAATGGAGCCCCTTTTTGGGTTTTAGAGAGGATGATGTCATGAAAACCGCATTCGCTTCCAATGCCGCAGCCGAGAGCTTTGGAACACGCTTCTTTGGCTGCCCAAAAACCTGCTGCATTACGATAACTTTTGACCAAAAGAATTTCATTTTCGGATAAAAATTTATGAAGACCCCGATCTCCGAAACGCTCAATAAAGCGTTTCATCCGATCGAGTTTGATGAGGTCGATGCCGATCATTGCACCACGAAGTCGGTAAAGTAGACGTTTTTCACTTTGCCGTCTTTAAGACGCATATTCAAATCGTTTACGATTTGCTCTTTGAGTTTCTCTTTGCCTTTGATGGTAGAGATCTCTTCAAGCGATTTAGAACTCAAAATACGGATAATAATATCGCGAAATACCGGTTTTTTGGTATCCAATTCCGGTGAAAGTTCTTCACCTTCAAGTTCAAGATTGATTTCACATTTAAGATAACGGCGGCCGCTTTCACTTAAAAGGTTAACGGTAAATCCATCAAGAGGGTACATGAGTCCGACTTCGGTAGTTGCCTCACTGCCGCTGCTGTGTGAATTGCTTTCGGCTGCGTTACCTTCTTCTGAATGTGCATCGGCGGAAACTTCTGTTTTGGCTCCATGTCCGGCTTCGGCTTCAGCATCGTGGTTGCCCATCATGAGTGCGGCAACGACACCTCCGATTACTAAAATAAGTACTAATACGGCAACAATAATAATCAGGAGCATATTTCCCGATTTTTTCTTCCCTTCTTCGTTTTCGTGATCTTCTTTTTCTTTTTCAGCCATCCATAGCTCCTAGGTAAAGTTAATTCTTTATTGTAGCGAGAAACTTATGAAATTTGCCACGTGTCATAATGGAAATTTTGGTAAACTTAGCAGATGAAAAGAAGGAAATCCTTATGGTAGAGAGACTTTTAGGTTATATCGGTCGTCCGTTTCTCCAAGTTTTTGAAACAATTGAGAAATTTGGTTTGTTTATTTTATTTCAATTAAAACTTTTTAAACTCTATCCGCTTGCACTTAAGCGGTATAAAATAGTCTTAACACAGATAGAAGTGATCGGATTGGGATGTATGGGAGTTGTTACTCTCACGGCATTGTTTACCGGTATGGTATTGGCGATTCAGCTTTATAACGGATTTCATCAATTCGGTGCTGAAAACTTTATCGGCTATACGGTATTTTTTTCGATTTCCCGTGAACTCGGTCCCGTATTTGCCTCTTTGATGCTTATTTCCCGTTCTATCAGTGCGATGGCGGCAGAACTTGGAACAATGCGGGTAAGTGAGCAGATAGATGCTATTGATATTTTGGGAGTTAATTCTAAAGAGTATCTTATAACGCCGCGTATCATTGCCACAGTCATTTCCTTACCGCTACTGGTCATTTGGTTTGATTTTATCGCTATCGGTTCGGGGTATGTGATTTCTACCAGTGTGCTTGGAATTAATCCGATTTCATATCAGGAGACACTAATGCGTTTGGGTGATTTCGATGATATTATGACCGGGGTTTTTAAAGCGGCTGTATTTGGATTTATTGTCAGTTCGATTGGAAGTTACATCGGGTATCACACTAGCGGTGGAGCACGCGGAGTAGGGCAAGCGACAATTTATGCCGTTGTCTATTCGGCAGTGGCAATTTTTATTACCAACTATTTTATGTCCGCCCTATTCTTATATTTAGATTGGTAGGAATCAATCTCCCAATTCGCTTAGAGGCCGAAACTGATAAGTATCCGGATCGTAGTATTCGATGGCACCGGTTTCAATATCATAGTACCAGCCATGGATAAACAGTTTTTCTTCTTCCACCAGTTTTTTTACATACGGGTAAGTGAGAAGATTTTCGATTTGCGTTACGATAGAGAGTTGTTCGGTAGCGCGTAATAACTCTTCTCGTGGAGCATTGTCGCCTAATGCGAGTATTGCCATCGATTTTGCTTTTTCTCCGAGAGTAAGCCATTTAGCGGTATGGATCATTGAGGTATTACAAGAAGATTTATAGAGTGCTTCGATAGCACCGCAATGCGAATGACCACAAATAATTATTTCGGATACTTCCAAGACCAATACAGCATATTCTATCCCTGCCGCGGTAGAGTGGAAATCTTCATCGGGTTTGTAGGGGGCGACAAAGTTGCCGACATTACGGACGACAAAAAGATCCCCCGGATTAGATTGGACGATCAGATCGGGAATAACACGCGAATCGGAACACCCGATAAAAAGAGCTCTTGGATTTTGTCCCTCTTTGACGAGATTTAAAAGCTGAGCTTCGTGTTTTTTAAAATAAGTTTGTTGAAACGTCTCGTTACCGTCAGCAAACTCTTTTAGACGTTGAACACTTTGATCAGCAGCATTTTTTCTTAGTGGCACTGTTCAATTCCTAAATATTTGATAATAGCCTCATATACTTTGCCCCCTTCACGGTCACAATCATCATAATATTCTATGGTTATCATCCGTTTCCCCTCGGTCACGGAGCCGCCATAAATATTAGGTTTAAGTGAACAAAGGAGAGTAGACTCTGCAATCGCTTTTTCGATCATTCTTTCTTCTTCTTCGGTTGAATAAGCGAGTGAGAGCTTGGTGTATCGCTCTTCGGATTTATGATCGGCAAAAATAGAACATACTGGCATAGAGTATCCTTCGTTTATGATGAGTTTATTATACGAAAATTTAGGTTAAAACCACTCCAAAAGTTTGCTAACTTCGTCAATTTCGTAACATTTAATGGTAGTTTTTTCAATCGGCTTTTTCGGAATTAGCGCTTTGGTGATCTGCTGAGAGGCTGCTTCTTTCAGGCGTTGATCAAGTTGATATACTTCACGGATATCGCCAACGAGAGAAACTTCGCCGATAAAAACCGTCTCTTTGGAGATAGCACGGTTACGGAAACTGCTGATAATGGCGGCAAGAATTGCCAAATCGGCAGAGGTTTCGGTAATTTTGATCCCACCTGTGATATTAATAAAGACATCATAACTGTTAAGGGGTATTTCGAGTTTACGCTCCAGCAGGGCAAGGAGCATATTAAGACGGTTGTTTTCAAACCCTGTTGCCTGACGTTTCGGATTCGGGGCATGGGTGTCACTCACGAGGGCTTGCACTTCAAGGACGATAGGGCGGGTACCTTCCATGATGACGGTGAGAGCCGAGCCGCTTTGGGATTTATTACGGTTAAAAAAGCGTGAAGAGAGGTCTTTCGCCGAGACCAATCCGTCATGACGCATCTCAAATACCCCTATCTCGCTGGTGGGGCCGAAACGGTTTTTAAATCCGCGTAATATACGCAGTTCATGGCCGCTGTCCCCTTCAAAATAGAGGACGACGTCAACCATGTGCTCCAATACGCGTGGTCCTGCGATGGAACCTTCTTTGGTAATATGCCCGATGATAAAGATAGCGATGCGGCGCTCTTTGGCGATACGCATCAGATCAAAGGTAATCTGGCGTACTTGTGTAACTGATCCGGGGGCAGAGGCAATAGTTTCAGAATAGAGGGTTTGGATTGAGTCGATGATGATACATTCATAGGGACGCTCATGCAATTCTGCGAGCACCTGCTCCAGTCGAATTTCGGCTAAGAGGTAGAGATTATCGACATTGGCTCCTAACCGATTTGCTCGGAGTTTGATCTGTCCTTCGCTCTCTTCACCGGATACATAGAGGACATTGCGGTTTTGCTTTGCCAGATTGGAACCGATTTTCAGAAGCAGGGTTGATTTCCCTACCCCGGGGCTTCCTCCGATTAGAACGAGCGAGCCGGGAACGACTCCTCCGCCGAGAACCATATCGAGTTCGGCATCATCACTCGTGAATCGCTCGGTATTTTCTTCGACGATCTGGGTTATCTCTTTTGCTTTGACATTGCCTGATGGGGAGGAGGTTGAAGTGAGTTTTATCACCTCTTGTTGTTGTTCGCTCAGTTCAACAAAACTATCCCATCCGCCGCAGTTGGTACATTTTCCCATCCATTTCGGAGTGGTAAACCCACAATTCTGACATTCGAAGAGAACATTTTTTTTCTTAGCCATTAAGGGTTTAGTTCCTCTGCGAATATTGCATCCAAAATACCGTCAACAAACTCGTATTTGTCAAACGGGATTAGATGTTCCGGTTGTTCACCGACTCCGATGTAGAGAATCGGAAGCGATAGGGCGTAGGCGATGGAAAATACCGATCCCCCTTTTGCCGTTCCGTCAAGTTTAGTAATGATAATTCCATCTACTCCCACCATCTCGTTAAAGGCTTTGGCCTGGGCGATGGCGGATGAGCCTTGTGTACCGTCGAGGATAAGAATTTTGCGGTGCGGTGCTCCGCTATGGGCTTTATCACAGATACGGACGATTTTTTTAAGTTCATTACCCAAATTGGTTTGGGTATGGAGCCGTCCGGCGGTGTCAATGATGACCTGTTCAAACCCCCGTGCCTTTGCGGATTCGATGGTATCATAGGCTACGGCACTCGGATCATGCCCCTGTCGGGAAGATACGATAGGAATTTCCAGTTTATCCGCCCATCTCGTGAGTTGCTCGATAGCAGCGGCACGGAACGTATCGCCTGCTCCAAGGATGACCCGCTCACCGTTGTTTAGATGGTGTTGCGCCAGTTTGGCGATGGTTGTCGTTTTTCCCGCACCGTTTACACCGATAATTAGAGTAACGGTCGGTTTATCGGGATTATCGGGGAGGGTGTTTTGGGCAAAATTGAGTGTAGCAAGAAGTTTGGAGCGGAGCTGTTCACGGGTAATATCGTTTTGATACAGTTCACGGAGAATTATTTCAACAAGATCGTATTCGACATCGGCTTCGAGAAGGATGTTTTCGAGTTCATCTTTGGATATTTTTGCTTTTCGCTCCGGTGCGATAGCGGCTATCGCATCAATTGTTTTTTGAAGCCCTTTTTTTATGAATGAAAACATACTTATTTTCCTAAAGCTTGAGCAATATCGTGATCAATAATCTCTTCTTGAGTCGCTCCGGCGTAGTGGGTGACGTATTCGCCTTTATAATAGAGAACCATAAGGGGAATCGGGAATTGTTGTCCTACACCGATGGTAGAAGCGATAGAACGTGCTAATTCCTGATTATCAGCTTTATTACTGATAAGATACTCTCCCCCTTGATATTTTTCACGAAACGCATCGAGCTCTGCATTGCTTTTGTCATCTTCAATCGTAACCCCCATAATAATGAGCTCATCACCGTATTTTTTTTGCAAATTTCCGAGGTGTTTAACTTCAGCTTGGCAGGGAGGACACCAGGTTGCAAAGATATCGAAAAGGACGACTTTGTCATCTCCTGCATCAAGGGTAAAGTTGGTTCCTCGTTTCTCAACGACATAGCTTTTACCTTTAGTATCCATAAGGGTGAATTCAGCCGTGGAGACCATTGCTTCATCCGCTGATTCTTCACCGCATCCTTGAAAGAGGAGAGTTATGGAAAGTAAAGGGATAAGGAGGGTTGAAAAACGCATACAAAACCTTTTTTCGATAAAATAATGAAGATTATAACGAAGCAAAGGTAAAAAGTGTCCAAAAACGATTTTAGAAGCGAATGTATTAAGCAGCTAAAAACGCTTAGTCCACATACTCGATATTACCGTGACACAAAAATACGGACTATTCTTGAGGGGGTACTTCAGGAACTCTCAATTAAGAGAATATTATTCTTTTGGCCGATGGGATTTGAACCTGATATTCGTAAGTCAATCCAATATCTACGCCGTGAAAAAGAAGTATATTTGCCGTTTATGGATGGCGTCAGTTTCAAAATGGTACCATTAAGATACCCGTTGGAATGTAAAGCTTTTGGGATTTATGAGCCGCGGAATTCGTATAGAAAATATAATTTAATAGATGTAGCTATTGTCCCTGTGATAGGGGTGGACGGGTCACTGCGCCGAGTAGGTTTCGGTAAAGGGATGTATGATCGATTTTTTCCGACCCTGAAAACGAAACCGTTTACGATTTTTATTCAATCATGTGCATGCCGAACAAAAGAAAATGTATGTGATGATTACGATGTGCAAGGTGATCTTCTTATCACCCCTCATGGTGTGCAAAGCATGAGGAAAACCAATGTTAAACGAACTTCTCGTCGGGGGCGCAGTCGCCCTCATCAGCGGGCTGGTCGGATTTTTAATTTCAAAAAAGATTACCGCTACACATTTTGACCTTTACGTAGAACAAGCGAAAGGGAAAGCCAAAGCGATTGAGAATGAAGCACATTTGATGCTAGAGCGAGCTTCTTTCCGCTCTCGTGAGATTGAAAAAGAGGCTCAAAAGCATTACGATGAGACGTATGAACAAGTAAAAAAAGATTTATCCATACGAGAAGAGAAGATTGAACGTTCAGAACGCGAGTTTGATCGATTCCGACGGCTTGAAGAGGAAAAAATCGTTTCTGAGCGTGCCGGAGTTGAAAATCGTCGGCTCAATGTTGAACGTAATGAACGTGCTTTAGAGAAATTAAAAGATGACTACCGCAAAAAAAGTGAACAATTACAGGTGATCGTCGAACAGCGTGCAGGGTTATCGGCACACGAAGCGAAAACGATTTTATTGGATCAAATACGTGAAACTGAGCGTTTAGAATTAGCGCGTACTATGCGTGCATTGGAAGAACAATCCAAAGAACAGCTCAAACGCAAAGCAAACTACATTTTGGCACAAGCGACATCACGGTTTGCCGGAGAATATGCGTCAGAGCGATTAATCAGTGTGATCCATTTGGATGATGATGAACTTAAAGGGCGTATAATCGGGAAAGAGGGGCGTAATATTAAAACCCTCGAAATGGTTAGCGGAGTCGATATTATTATTGACGAAACCCCGAATGCCATTATTGTTAGTTCATTTAATCTTTATCGCCGTGCGATTGCGACGAAAACGATTGAAGTGTTAATTCAAGACGGTCGAATTCAACCCTCACGAATCGAAGAGGTATACCAAAAAGTATGTGAAGAGTTTGATGAAGCGACTGCACGTGAAGGGGAAGAGATTATTTTCGAGATGGGGATTCAAGGTATCCATCCGGAATTGATGAAACTGATTGGACGGCTCAAATACCGAGCTAGTTATGGACAAAATGCTCTTGCCCATACGCTTGAAGTTGCCCATTTGGCAGGTATTATGGCTGCAGAGATGGGTGGGGATGTCAAACTTGCTCGACGTGCAGGGTTACTGCACGATATCGGGAAAACGCTTACGCAAGAAAACGGCGGGAATCATGTCGATATCGGAGTTGAACTCTGCCGTCGTTACAATGAAGATCCGGTGGTTATTAATGCCATTTATGCCCATCACGGTCATGAAGAGATTAAGAGTATCGAATGTGCCGCAGTGTGTGCTGCCGATAGTCTCTCAGCGGCTCGTCCGGGAGCACGTCGTGAAGTACTGGAGAGTTTTTTACGCCGTGTAAGTGAGATCGAAGAGATTGCTACTCAAAAAGCGGGAGTTAAACAGGCATATGCGATTAATGCCGGTCGAGAAGTGCGGGTTATAGTCAGTGCTCAAAGTATCAACGATGACGAGACGGCATTGATAGCACGGGAAATTGCCGATGAAATTTCGCAGAAAGTACAGTTTCCGGGTGAAATCAAAGTCAGTGTAATCCGAGAGAGCAGAGCGGTAGAATACGCGCGTTAAATACTTTTGCCTCAACTGAGGCAGAAGTATAATTTAAAAAGAACTATTTATCTTTCGGAAATGTAACGACTACCATTCCTCGTAAATCTCCCATTTTATATCCCACTGCTTTATCTTCGGGATAGGTTGTTTTGATCGCTTTTGTAAGCGGTGAATCAGATTCAAGAGCACCATGACATTTTAAACACGCTTCATTATTGATGACGATCGGTTTGTAATAAACATCTTTTCCGTTGGAGAGTTTTTTCAGTTCACCTGAGGGGAGAGCTTGAGCGTTGGCTAACATATTACGCCACTTATTCAGTACAATTTGCTCTTCTGCGGTTGCGGCATTGATCGGATTGCGGTTGAGGTTGCTGACCCGTTTAATCTCGACAGATGATTCTTTAGCAACAGTATCGGTTAGAGCTAGCGCATTGTGTGAGCAAAAATTCAGAGCTTGCATAGGACCGCCCGCTTGCATGTGTGTTTTTAGCTCACCGCCGAGGGTTTGAAGCAATTTTCCTGATATTGCGTTAGCTTTTTGTATCATTTGCTCTTGAGAGAGCGGTTCAGCACTAAGTAGCGCAGAGGCTAAAAAAAATGAAATGGCACTTAATCGACTCATAAATATATCCTTGTATTATAATATGGATAATTTTAACAGATATAGTAGAATGATTGACTAATGAAGTTAATCTACATCATCGATTTCAGAATCATCGTATGGATCAAGATGGATTAGTGCGTAAACGTTATTTTCGGGAAAGAGATTTTTGAGAGAGAGTTCGATTCGGTCTCCAACCATATGTGCGTCATATAAAGAGGTACTGATACTGAAAACAACATGAACACTCAAATAGATATCACTTCCCGAACGGCGTGTTCGGAGGTCATGATGCCCGCTAATATCGGTTTGTGAGTTGAGAAGTCTATTGATTTTATCGACACTTTGCGGATCGAGTGCCGCATCAAGAAGCATTAATATACCCTCTTTGATAAGCGGATAAGCTGAATAGATCATATAAGCACTGATCCCGATACCCAATAGGGGATCAATAAAGGTGTACTCGGTAAAGGTAATGACAACAAGAGAGATTAAAACAGCTCCATTGCTTAAAAGGTCGGTTTTATAATGGAGTGCATCCGCAGCAATTACCATATTTCCGGTTTTTTTTGCAATATGATTTAAAAAGATCACTAATCCAGCGGTAATTATTAGTGAAGCGATCATCACACCGATAGAGAGATCCAAATGCTCAATGATACTTCCTTGAACCATTTTAGAGATAGCGGTGTAGAGGATAAAAAGTGCTGAGAGACTGATAATAGTTCCTTCGATAACTGCTGCGAGAGGTTCGAGCTTTCGGCGACCGAAATTAAAATGCTCATCCGGCTCTTTGTCGGAATTGTGAAGAGCAAAGTAGTTGAAAAGAGAAACGACCATATCCAGAAGCGAGTCGATGGCAGAAGCTAATACGGCAACGGAACCGCTAATGATCCCGACCGTCAGTTTAAACGTTACGAGCAAGAAGGCGACAATTGTCGAAATAAGGGTGGCTTTTTTTTCTATACGCATGGGGGCATTTTAGCCTAATATTGATAAAATTTCGAGATTATTGTGAGGAGCGAAAATGGATTTAAATGCAGTTCGAGAAGAGCGACAAAAATGGATGACATGGAAAAATATCGCTCCGCTGCGCGAAGCGCTACAGAAGCTTCCTAAGATTGAATCTGCTGTTGAACTTGGCAATACCGTTAAGCTGACGACCAAAGAGACGATAGATACCGCAGAACTTGAACGTGTTGCCCGCCTTATGATGCCGTGGAGGAAAGGGCCGTTTGATCTATTCGGTCTTTTTATCGATACGGAATGGCGCAGTGATCTTAAATACAATTTTCTCCGTCCCCATTTTAATCTAGCGGGTAAAAAAGTGGCCGACATAGGCTGTAATAACGGCTATTATATGTTCCGTTTTCTCGAAGATGCACCTGCAAAAATAGTCGGATTTGACCCTTCGGCGCTCTTTCAATCGCAGTTTGATCTCATCAACCATTACGTCAAAAGTGATATTGTTTACGAACTCCTCGGAGTGGAGCATCTGCCCTATTATGAAGAAAAATTTGACGTCATTTTTTGTTTGGGAGTTCTTTATCATCGTAGTGATCCGGTTGCGATGCTCAAAGCTCTTGGTCAAGGTTTGGCGCAGGGGGGAGAGATTTATCTCGATACGTTTATTATTGACGGAGATGAGCCGTACGCTCTTTGTCCGAGTGAGAGTTATTCGAAAATTACGAATGTTTATTTTGTTCCGACCCTCAAAGCTTTGGAAAACTGGTGTATTCGTGCCGGATTTACATCGTTTGAAGTATTGGGGAGCGTACTGACAACCTCAGAAGAACAGCGTAAAACCGATTGGATTGAATCCCAAAGCCTTGAAGATTTTCTGAATCCTGCCGATAGTAGTAAAACCATAGAGGGATACCCTGCGCCGAAGCGGGGATACATACGGATTAAAAGAGGGTAATTTTGGCAAAAGAGCAAGCATCAGATATTATGAATGAGATGATCCAAGTGGCGATCAGCCCGCAAACGGCGCTGAATACGCATGAGCGCATCAATACCGTTTACAGCGGAGAAATTATTAAGCTGGAAAGCGGGTACTCTAAAGTAATGCTGGAAACCAATGAAGTGATGCGTGCCGATGAGGTAGGATTGGTTCACGGCGGATTTATTTTCAGTGCAGCCGATTTCTCCGCAATGGTTGCCGTAAATGAACCTAATGTTGTCTTGGCTTCGTGCAACTGCCTTTTTTTAGCTCCCGTTAGAGTCGGGGACACGGTTACGTTTGAAGCAACGGAGCATCAAAAAGAGGGACGGAAACGTAACGTTACCGTCCGTGGTTTCGTCCATGAAATCAAAGTTTTTGAAGGGGAGTTTAAAACGGTTGTAACCGAACGTCATGTACTCCGTCTGGATCTTTTGAAAAATATCGACTCTTAAATCGAACGAATCCAGTAGGCGACATGCTGCTGTTCGGCATAGACACTCGTCGCTTCCCCATGACCGGGGTAGAGAATTTTATCTTCTCTCATCTGTGAAAACTTCTTCAAGCTCTCCTTCATCGCTTCCGGATCGGAGTAGGGAAAATCAACCCGCCCGATCGAGTTTTTAAATAAAAAATCCCCGCTAAACATAACATCCCCGATTTCAATCATGGAACATCCGGGACAATGGCCCGGAAAATGGTGGAACTTCACTTCAATACCGTCGAGATTAAATGTCTGGTCTCCTTCGACTTCGACGTCGGGGGTCGAGGGGGGCAACCCCGGCATCCATGTGCTGTTTTGGAGGAGCATCACATCTCCTGTAGGGGTATAGAGGGGGATATTCAGTTTTTCTTGTAGGGTACTGTTGCTCCAAACATGGTCAAAATGACCGTGGGTATTGAGGATGGCTATCGGGTTTTTGACATTTGCCAGTACCCACTCGGTCGCCCCCATCCCCGGATCGATAATGATCTCTTTGCCATCGATTTTAACAATATAGCAGTTAGTCTGATAATCGCCCATCGGGCGTTTTAGGATTTCCATAGGTGCTCTTTTTGGTCAAATTTTACCATAAACAAGAGGTTTCAGCTAATTGAGAATGAGACGGTATCACGTTCAACCGGTTCATTCTTTTTAATATCGTAAATCCCCTCGAAGTTATAAGGGAATTGGCCGTTAAATTCACCGATTCTAGCCCCTTCTGAAGTGGTTTCGGCGTAGTAGAAGTTTTTTCCTTCAATTTTAAGACTGGCACTTAGAAAAGGGAGATCGTCGGTATCATTAAGGTGGACAACGACAAAAACATGATGAGGCACGTAGACAAAGCGATACTCATACCCTTTCTCATTCAATAAGGAGGCAAAGAGATTCGATTTGTCGTCACAATCCCCCCAGTTGCTCTCTACCACTTTTTTGGCATTGCGGCTGGTATAGTCCGTTTTATAGGGGATATTAGTGACATAGTCGAACATTTTTTGAACTTCGCATCCTTGATCGTTGTTGCACCCTTCGGTAAGCGTATCGGCGAGTTTCGAGAGTTCTCCTTCACGTGCCAAATTCGTTTTAATCACCATCCCCTCCAGTTCAATAACTCCACGATCAAAGATACTGACCATTTGAGGAGAATGTTTTGGGATATAGGGGCGTAAATCCCGTGTTTCAATCCAGGTTATTGAAATCCCTGCATAGGTAAAGATTCCTACCACCCCTCCCACAAGGAGCAGGTTTAGGAAATTCGCTTTCGATTTTTGACTCGGACGTTGGTGGTGGTGAAGTGCTGATTTGAGAATTTCACGATAGATAAGTATCGCCAGCAGAAGGATAAGGGTTATTTTTATCCACAAGTCCATAAAGCCTCTTTGTTGGAGCGTTTCATCCGTTTGATGGTGAGCTCTCGCTTGAGCGCACTGCTTTTATCGTTGTATTCTTCACGGTAGATCAATTCTACGGGACGACGCGAACGGGTATATTTTGCCCCTTTGTCCGACGTGTTATGCTCCATCAACCGTTTTTCAACATCGATTGCTATCCCCGTGTAATAGGTATCGTCACTGCATTTTAGAATATAAAGAGTGTAGGCTTTTTCGGATGATTTCATGGAGTGAGTATAGCAAAATAGTAGTTTATAAAATGATATACAGATACATATTGAACTCATTATATAGTTTAAATTAAATATCTTTTAGTCGATTTTATAGCATTAGATAAAAGGGGGAATAATCGTATGAAAGTAGAAAGATATAATGTTTTCAGCAATGCTGATTATTTCCATTACCAAAGCTCAAACAAGCAAGATTTTCAAAGAGATGAGATAAAGGAAGAACACTCTTCACAAAACAATTTTAAAGGGGATGAATCGATTGGAAGCAGTAGCGTAACTGATAATACGATATCTGCAAATACAGAGGAAAAGCTTCTTATAAGAGATTTAAGCACTTCACTTCTAGAGGGGATACGTCAGAGTATAGAGCTAGGTGATAATTTTGGATTTAGAACTATTCATTCAGAGGCTGAAGCACTCACATTTGATACGACAGCAACTATAAAAACCGATAATCGTGAGATTGAACTTAATCTAAGTGTTTCACTCTCTCGAAGTTTTGTTGAGCAGACGAAGATAGTTCATGAACGTGTCGAAGAGAAGTTTAACGCGTTGATGGATCCTCTTGTGATTGAGCTGAAAGGTTCTTTCCCTTCATTAAATTCAAAAACTTTTTCATTTGATATTGATAGTGATGGGGCAGAAGACCAAATATCAATGCTAGGAAATACGAGTGCTTTTTTAGCATTAGATAAAAACAGTAATGGAATAATTGATAACGGTAATGAATTATTTGGGGCAAAAAGCGGTAATGGGTTCCAAGAACTTAGGATGTATGATGAGGACAAAAATGGTTGGATTGATGAGAACGACTCCATTTTTAATAAATTAAGAGTGTGGTATAAAACAGAAAATAGGGATGAACTTATTGCAATCGGTGAAGTAGGAATCGGTGCAATATATTTGGGAGATATTGTAACACCATTTGAGGTTAAAAATTCCTCAAATGAGCTATTAGGTGTAATGCGAAAAAGTAGCTTTTTTTTGTTTGAAAACGGAAAAGGAGGGATGATCTCACAAATAGATTTGGCTGTTTTAAGAGAAAATACTGTTCAAGAGACGATATCATCGGCAAACAATACGATGAAAAAACTTCAGGGGATTAACTTATATAAAATTAATATTGATGAAGATAGTGACTCTATAGATATAAAGCTAGAGAAATTAAAAAAGCGGTTACAATCTTTAGAAGTTAAACTTCAAAAAGCAAGGGAAGAGGAAAAAATTTCTATTCAAGCACAAATTTATGCTGTTCAACTACAAATGATGGAATTGATTTCTCAATAAGTGAATCCTCATAATGTACAATTAGAACTATGAAACTTTACAATATCCTTGAAACTATTTTGACCGCTTCAGATCCCAGAAAAAAAATAGCCCTCTTTCGAGAGTTTTACGATACCTATCGTCGGGGCGAGATTACACGAGATGACCAAATTAAGCCTATCATTTTTAGCCACCCCTCCTATCGGGATTTTTGTACGGTGATTGATCCCAAGGAAGTGCCTAGACGTACAAAACTTAATACCCCTCAAGGTCAGATATTACTTCTTCATGCAATCGCCCATATTGAATACAGCGCAATCGATCTTGCCCTCGATGCCGTGTATCGTTTTCGCGGATTAGGTGAAAATTTTGAACGTGATTGGTTAGAAGTAGCCGACGATGAAGTGCGCCATTTTGAGATGATAGAGGTATTACTCCGTGATTTGGGGAGTTTTTACGGGGAATATCCGGTACATGATGCCTTGTTTGAAGCCTCTATGCGGACACTGGATCTACATGAACGAATGGCAGTAGTGCCGAGATACCTTGAAGCCAACGGTTTGGATGCAACTCCTCTCATCCTTCGTAAATTACAGCCGCATAAGAGCGATCCGATGATACAAAAAATTATGGCGGCACTTCATATTATTTTAGAGGAAGAGGTTGACCATGTCCGTAAAGGGGATGTATGGTTTGAATACGCTTGTTCACAAGAGAATAAGGGGATTTCAAGCTATTTTGAAATCATTGAAAAACACTATCCTAACAGTTTTCCCCGAAGAATTGATATTAATTGTACGGCAAGAGCGCAAGCAGGATTTCATCAAGATGAATTGGAGCGTATTTCTCTCTCAAAGTGTTAATAACTTCGTTACGAAAATTAGTTATAATGCAAATAGTTAATACTAAAGTAAGGTTAGGTAGTGGGTAAATACGAACTTGTCAGCCGGTACTTGCGCGAATTTTTGGATCAAGAAGTTCGTAAAACAGGTCTGAAAAAAGTAGTTTTGGGCTTGAGCGGCGGTATTGATTCCGCCGTTGTGGCTGTATTGGCGCATCGTGCATTCGGTGATGACTTGCTCTGTATTAAAATGCCTTCACACTATTCATCCCAAAATTCATTGGATGATGCAGATGAATTATGCGAAGTATTCGGACTCCGATCCGAGACGAAAAGTATTGAATCGATGCTGCGAGCCTATGAGTCTACCGATATGACACCGCTTCGGATAGGGAACCTTTCGGCGCGGTTACGAATGGTAACGCTGTTTGATATTTCGGCGCGCGAGGGGGCTTTAGTTCTGGGAACCAGTAATAAAAGCGAACTGATGCTCGGATACGGAACACTGTACGGAGATTTAGCGAGTGCGCTCAACCCGATCGGTGATTTGTATAAAACCGAAGTATTTGAATTAGCCCGTTATTTAGGGGTGCCAAGCTCGATTATTGATAAACCTCCTTCTGCTGATTTATGGGCAGGGCAGAGTGATGAAACGGAAATAGGTTTTCCGTATGTAGATTTGGATCGTGTGTTAAAGCGTTACGTTGAAGAACGGCATACGATTGAAGATATGATTGCCGATGGAGAAAATTCTCAATTAGTTGATATGATAGTAAAGAGAATTTATCAAAATCAATTTAAACGGCGTATGCCTGTAATCGCAAAATTGACATCACGAACGCTCAATCATGATTTTAATTATCCCAGAGATATTACCCTATAAAAAAGGAACAAAAAATGAGTATCCCATTCTATCGTGTCGAAGTCGGCGGAGATGAACGAGAAAAAATTGATGAAGTGTTAGATGGAGAAGCACCGAATATTATTGAAGATTTAGAAGCGGCATTTGAATCGTATATCGGAGCAACGTACGCTTTGGCTACTTCACACGGCACGGCAGCACTTCATTTGGCAATGTTGGCGATTGATCTCAAGCGGGGTGATAAAGTGCTCTGTTCCATCAATGCGTACCCTTCCGTTCCCGAAGTAGTACGTCATTTCGATGCAGAGCCGATTTTTATCGATATTAATCCTGACACTTTTACTATCGATTTGGATAAACTCGAAGCGTATTTGGCTGAAAATAAATCCAAAAAACTCAAAGCGGTCATTGTCTCTCATATTGCAGGTCAAAGTGTCGAGTTGGATCGATTGTATGCGATGGCAAAACAGTACGATGTCAAAATCGTGGAAGATGCTTCCGATGCTCTAGGTGCAACCTATAACGGGCAAAAAATCGGTTCTACCGGTGCCGACATTACCTGTTTTGATTTTAGCCCCCATTTACGTCGTAATGTTTGTAACGGCGGAATGATGGTTTGTGATGATGAAGAGATTATGGAGCGTGCACGCTCACTTCGCAATCATGCAATGGTAGTAGAGGATGAGGGGCTAGGGTACATCTATGATGTTACCGATATCGGAAGTCAATACATGATGAGTCCTCTCGATGCGGCAACAATTATCATTCAGCTTGAGAAACAAGATGAAAATATTGAACGACAACGTCAAATCGCTGAAATATTTAATGAACGTCTTATCGATGCACCGCATATTAGACTTCCTATCGCCAATGAAGAACATGCCTATTCGTTGTACATTATCAAAGTCGATAAAAATCGTGATTCATTTGCACGTGAGCTCTCTGCGCGGGGAGTCGAGTGCGGTTTGCACTACATTCCGCTTCATTTATTGAGTTATTATAAATCAAAATACTCTTTACGGGTTAATGATTTTCCGGTGGCTCTTCGTAACTATCAACAAGTACTTTCAATTCCGAATTATGCCGCACTCAGCGACGATGAAGTCGAAGAGATTTGTGACGCAATTTTGGATGTAGCTTCAACACGCGTTTGAAACGTTTTTGGGTGCTATGGGGCGAACGATATTTTTACAACCCCTCGCTGAGCCAAAAAATCCTTTCCCTATTACTTTTACCTCTTAGCTGGATCTACTGCTTAGGGGCCTACGTACGCTATCGTCGGAGTGTCCCTAAATCTTTAGGGATTCCTGTCGTGAGCATCGGTAATCTTACCCTCGGCGGTAGTGGAAAAACCCCCGTCGTCATTGAACTGGCAAAACACTTTGAGAAGCCGGCTATAGTATTGCGCGGATACGGACGACAAAGTCGTGGAATGGTTGTTGTTAAATATAAATCAACGATACTGTGTGACGTGATTCGAAGCGGTGATGAAGCGATGCTTTATGCCGAGTATTTGGAAAATGCTACGGTAATTGTCAGTGAAATTAGAGAACGGGGAATCGCAGAAGCTGCATCGATGGGATGCGAAGTCGTATTGCTTGATGACGGATACGGCAAACACTCTATTGAGAAGCTTGATCTTGTAATCGCCGTTCCGACCACCAACCCTTATTGTCTTCCTGCAGGACCGTATAGAGAACGTTTGTGGAGTAGCAAAGAGGCTATCGTGTTGATGGAAAAAGTGGCTTTTCAACGTTCCGTGAGTATTAAAAACCCAACGGAAAAGATGGTATTGGTAACTGCGATTGCACGCCCTGAGAGACTTGATCCTTATCTGCCGGAAGTGAGTGAAAAAATCTATTTTGAAGATCACCATTTCTTTACCCAAGGGGAATTAGAAATGATTGTTGAGCGTACCGGTGCGACGAGTCTCTTGGTAACTTCAAAAGACTTGGTTAAAATGTCGACCTATAAAAAACTCAATCTTTCTATTTTGGAACTTTCCATCACGTTGGATGAGGCATTAATAACTACTGTGAAGGACTATGTAAATGCAGCGAAAAATTGATACCGTCAAAACTCTCATGGACGCGATGCCGTTCATTAAAGAGTTTCGTGATGAAATCGTTGTCATCAAATACGGCGGTTCCGCTCAAACTTCCGATGAACTTAAGGCTAAATTTGCCCAAGATATTGTTTTGCTTCATTTGGTAGGGGTAAAAGTGGTTATTGTTCACGGTGGCGGTAGTCGTATCTCTCAGCTTCTGAGCGATCTTAAAATCCCGACCGAATTTATCGACGGTGAACGGGTCAGTACTCCTGAGGTTATGCGGATTGTCGAAATGGTTCTCAGCGGCGAGATCAACAAAGAGATCACTTCACTCCTCAACTCATACGGGGCCAAAGCGATCGGGATCAGCGGAAAAGATGCCCATTTTCTCCGCGCTAAACCGAAAGATGAGGCAAAGTTCGGTCTTACGGGGCGTGTTGAGAGTGTGAACGGCTCGGTTATCCATAATCTTTTGCAAGAGGGTTTCATCCCCGTCATTGCCCCTATCGGTTGTGATCCTATCGTAGGGCATCCGGGATATAACATCAACGCCGATCTTGCCGCATCGGCGATTGCGGCGGCAATCGGTGCGTGTAAAGTGATCTTTATGACCGACACTTCGGGGGTATTAAACAAAGAGAAAGAGCTATTTTCAACCCTTACCGAAGCACAGGTTGAAGCGCTCAAAGCGGACGGAACGATTAGTGGCGGGATGGTACCGAAAGTCGATTCGTGTCTCGAAGCAGTCGATATGGGGGTGAAAAAAGCTCATATTATCGATGGACGGATAGAGCACGCGATCTTGCTCGAACTTTTCACCTCTGAGGGGGTAGGGACACAGATTACACTGTGAACTCCCGTTTTTTTTCTCTAAGCGTTCCCTGATGGTGCCTTTGCTATAATCACAAAAATTTTATAAAGTGAACCGATGAAATTTATTGAAACACGCGGAAACGACGGAATCCATCCACAGCAGGTTGCCTTTTCAGAGGCGATTTTAAGCCCTATCGCATCCTTCGGAGGATTATACGTTCCCAGTGAACTTCCAAATTTAGGGGAAGCGTTTCTTTCGAAACATTTGGGCTCTTCGTATAAAGTGTTGGCGAAAGATTTATTGACGACCCTTGCGATTGATATTGAACCTTCAGTCATTGATGAAGCATTATCCCTTTATGATAAATTCGATGATCCTCTCAACCCAGTGCCGGTTGTCAAAGTACGTGATGATTTGTATGTGAGTGAGCTTTATCACGGGCCGACCCGTGCTTTTAAAGATATGGCATTGCAGCCGTTTGGTGTGGTTCTATCTTCTATCGCTCAAAAGCGTGGCCAAGAGTATCTCATTTTAGCGGCAACCAGCGGTGATACAGGCCCCGCGGCGTTAGAGACATTTAAAAATCGTCCTAATGTTCGTGTCGCATGCCTCTACCCTGATGGCGGAACTTCAGACGTTCAACGCCTCCAAATGGTAACTGAAGATGCACAAAACCTCAAAGTCATCGGAATCAAAGGGGATTTTGATGATGCACAAAGCGCCCTTAAGCGTCTTTTAGGCTCAGCAAGCTTCAAAGATACGCTAAAAGCAAAAAACATCTCTTTGTCTGCGGCAAATTCAGTCAACTTTGGACGGATTATTTTTCAGATTATCTACCATATTCACAGCTACCTAGAGTTGGTTCGCCAAAAGGCTATTACACTGGGTGAAAAAGTATATCTTGACGTTCCAAGCGGGAACTTCGGGAATGCACTCGGCGGATATTATGCCTATAAAATGGGACTTCCCGTTGAAAAAATTATTATTGCTTCAAATGAAAACAATGTTCTTACCCGTCTCATCAATACGGGACGTTATGATTTACGCGGTGAACATGTTGTCGCCACAACTTCCCCTGCTATGGATATTTTAATCTCCAGTAATGTGGAACGTATCTTATTCGATCTTTTTGGAAGCGAACGGACAAAAGCGCTTATGAGTGGATTGGAAGCAGAGCGTTTTTACGCCTTGGATGATAATGAAACAATGAAACTTCAAAATCTTTTTGCGGCGGATTATTGTAACGGTGCAGAAGGAAAAGGGTATATTAAAGAGGCATTTGATTATGGCTACTTGATGGATCCGCATACGGCGACCTGCTTTAAAGCGTATGATTGCTGTGCCACCAAACCTCTTAAAACTATCGTCTATTCAACCGCTGAGTGGACAAAATTTTCTCCGACGATTGCCAATGCGCTCACGGGGGAAGTCGATACGTGTGATCTTGATGCCCTTGCTTCTATCAGTAAAACAGCACAAACGGCTATTCCAGAGATGATAAAAGGGCTCTTCTCGAAACCGATTACGCAAGACAGCGTTATTGACAAAGAGAACATCGAAAAAGAGATTTTGAATTTTTTGAACTAGATGTTTTGGGGTAACCCAAAATATCGCTTACTTCTATTTTGCTTTTAGCGCCCCTTGATGCAGTGCCATTTCCATCAACTTAATCTCTTCATCACCCCAAATGAGTATTTTTTTCGATATATTCAAATCGGGTTGTTTTGAAGTTGAGTATTGAACGCCTGATAAAATGTGTTTTATACAATTGATACGTGCTTTTTTCTTATTATCTGAGCGGATGATGACCCATGGAGCATTTCCAGTATGGGAAGCGCGAAGCATAGAATATTTCATTTCAGTATATTTGTCCCATAAATCTTGTGACTTGGCATCAACAGGGGAGAGTTTAAACTGTTTTAACGGATCGGTTTTTCGTTCTTTAAACCGTTTGGCTTGTTCATCTTTAGAGACAGAAAAGTAAAACTTAAAGAGGATTATTCCGGAGCTAACGAGCATATGTTCAAACTCACCCACTTGATTTAAAAACTCTTGGTGCTCTTGCGGAGTACAAAATCCCATAACCGGTTCAACTCCTCCGCGATTGTACCAGCTACGGTCAAAGAGGACGATTTCACCGGCACTTGGCAAATGTTGGGTATAGCGCTGAAAGTACCATTGGGTTTTTTCGACGTCGGACGGTTTATCGAGTGCTACGACACGAGCACCGCGAGGGTTGAGATGTTCGGTAATCCGTTTGATCGTCCCCCCTTTACCGGCAGCATCACGCCCTTCAAAAATCATCAGGATTTTCAATCCTTTATCTTTGACATGATTTTGAAGTTTAAGCAATTCGATTTGTAGATTTTTGAGTTCACTCTCATAATCTAAAACCTCTTTTTTGACCCATACCGGAAGACGTACATTTTTTGGATCGGTTTTACGCTTTTCAGCTCTTGCTTGAGCCGGAGTGAGACGTCGATCATCATGTACAACATCTTCGATCTTTTCGGCTTCGGCTATTTCCGCTGTAGCCATTGAGTGTTTTGCGCCCATTCATTTATTCCTAATTTTTTTAATTATAACGTTGAAGTGATTAATTCATCAAGTTGCGCTAACTCTTTTGTCGCTGCAAAACAGCTATTTTCTCCACAAATAGTAAATTCATGTAAGGTTTCGTCATTTTTGAGGAGAGTGAAAGGGTGGCTAAAGGGGTGTATTATCTTTTTTAAATATTCAGAATTATGTTTGATGAGACGTTGTCCTTTGAGATAACGTATCACTTCAGCGGTGAGGGTAGGGTAGTAAATAGGTGTTTTCATCAGTTTGATGGATACATATTCGAGGCTTTTAAACGCAAAACGGCTATATTTCGGATCAACTAGTAATCCGAGACTCTGCAATACATTTACCATAACCCCCATGGCGCTTGGATAGGTACTATCATCTAATTCCGCAACCGTGGTAAAAGCCCCTCGGCTAAAATACCATTTTCCCTCTTCGTAAAAAAGTTCCAACGCTTTATTGGCAAAACGTTGAGCATCAATCAGATAATGCTCATCAAAGGTTGATTGATACGCTTCAATGAAGGTACTGCACAGATAGGCGTAATCTTCTAAAAACGCATCTATTTTCGGTGGTTTATGAATGAGGGCAGAGTGTTTGAGTTGTTCATTGATAAGCATGGTTGTTTTTAACTTTGCTAAACTTTTGACGGCTTGATGCAGATAGTTTTGACCCGATTTTCCTAAAATAAAGAGGGCTTTAATCATCATGGCATTCCATGCCGTAATCACTTTTTGATCGATAAAGGGATAGGTTCTATTTAGTCGTAGACGGCTTAGTTCTTTGCAAAAATCTTCAAACCACAGAGGACGTTCCTGTGAAGATAAACGGATAATACAAAGCCCTTCGAAATTTCCCTCGGGAGTTGCTCCGATTATCTTTGCCGCTTCATGAATATTAGGGATGGATAGGGTTTCGAGCACGGTGATAATTTCATTGTAGGTATAAACGAAATATTTCCCCTCTTCACCCTCACTATCTGCATCACTGGCGCTATAAAACAGATCATCTTCCATCATAAATTGCATCATAAAATCGGCTGTCTCTTTAGCAATTTGGAGGTATCGGTCTTCGTGATAAATCATCCCCGCTTGAGCATAGAGCTCACACAAAAGGGCATTGTCATACGCCATTTTTTCAAAATGAGGGATAATCCATGACTCATCAGTGCTGTAACGGCAAAACCCGCCGTCGATTAGATCATACATCCCTCCTAGTGCCATCGAGTCGAGGGTATGGGTAATCATGTTCTTTATTTTTTCATCATGATAGAGCCATTGAATACGTATAAGGGTTAGGAGTGTTGATACATGAGGAAATTTCGGTGATTTGGAGAAACCGCCGTTGATTTCATCGTAGTTGTGCTCGGCTTGGAGGGTAAATTGGGTGAGGATTTTTTCGTTTAAAGCGGTTGCTTGAGCGTTTTCGTTTTTCGGTCGCATGTAAGCAGTGATTTCATCAGCATTTTGAAACAGTTTCTCGTCATTTTCAGCCACCTTTTCAGCGATGATTGCGGTAAGTTCACTAAATCCCATCATACGATCACGATTAAAAGGGGGAATGTAGGTTGCGGCGTAAAAGGGTTTGTTCTCAGGGGTACAGAAAATAGAGAGGGGCCATCCGCCGCTTCTACGATTGAGGAGCATATGAAGTTCTTGGTAGTGCTTATCGATGTCCGGGCGCTCTTCTCGGTCAACTTTTATGCAGATAAAGTGCGCATTCACAAATGCGGCAATCTCAACATTTTCAAATACCTCATGTTCCATCACATGACACCAGTGACAGCTGCTGTAGCCGATAGAGATAAAGATCGCTTTGTGCTCACTTCGTGCTCTCTCAAAGGCTTCATCACACCATGGATACCATTCAAGCGGATTTTCACAATGCTGTTGGAGATAAGGGGAATCTTCGAGTGCGAGACGATTGGACATGCGTTTCTCCGTATAAAGTTGGTGTAGTGTAACATCTGATTCTATAGATAAACTGAAAAATATTAACAATGTTTCTCACTACGTTTCGTTACAGTTAAATGCGGTAAAATATAAGAGAAATTCAGAATAAGGTTTATTTATGCGTTGGCTATTGTTTTTACTAATTTCATTGAACGTATGGGCGGTCGGTTTTTTACAGCCCGATGAAGCGTTTAAACCTAAAATCAGCATGATTGACGGGGAAACTATCGGTGTCGAAATCGAGCTTGGAGAAAAAATTTATCTTTATGCCGAAAAATTGAAAGTTGAGGATAGCGATCTAAAAGACGGGATCAACTTTGTTTCAGTAAAGATGAATGAAGCTATTGAACACGAAGGTGAGCGTGTTTTCGAGGAATCTCCGGCGATTCGCATTAAACTCTCTAAAAACTCTGGTCTTAGCGGAGAAAAGAGTGTTAGTGTAAAACTCTCTTATCAAGGGTGCTCTTCTGCGGGGTTATGTTATGAACCGACAGAGACAATCTTGAAAATCGGGATAAATGCCGATAACCTTCCCCTCGGAAGCGGAGGAAATAATTCTATATTAAAGGCTCCGGCTGTTGAAACCGCAACCTTGACAGTTACCGAACCCGACAAAGGGGCGAAAACATCCGAGACAGATCAAATTGCGAGTGTTATTCAGGGTGGAAGTCTCTGGTTTATTATTTTGAGCTTTTTTGGATTCGGTTTATTGTTAGCATTAACTCCGTGTGTATTTCCGATGATTCCGATTATCTCATCGGTCATAGTGGCACAAGGGGCTGGGCTAGGGACTAAAAAAGCATTTTGGCTCTCCGTTGTTTATGTACTTTCTATGGCGGTTGCGTATACGATAGCCGGTATTTTGGCAGGGCTTTTCGGTGCGAACCTTCAAGCGGCATTCCAAACACCGTGGATTATTACTTTATTCTCTTTGATCTTTGTCGTCTTGGCAATGTCGATGTTTGATCTTTTTGAGCTTCAAATTCCTAATGTCATTCAATCACGTATTACACAAATTAGCGGACAACGAAGCGGTATCGTGGGTGTAGCCATTATGGGATTTCTCTCGGCATTGATCGTTGGACCGTGTGTTGCGGCACCGTTGGCGGGGGCATTGATATACATCGGTCAAACGGGTGATGCATTGCTTGGCGGTGTTGCTCTTTTTGCCCTTAGCATCGGTATGGGGATTCCGCTGGTAGCAGTGGGTACCAGTGCCGGCAAATTTATGCCGCGTCCGGGTGTTTGGATGGATACCGTAAAATCAATTTTCGGAGTGATGCTGATCGGTGTCTCTATTTGGATGATTAGCCGTATTCTTGATGAAAACATTTCGATGATGCTGTGGGGAGCATTGGCAGTGTTCGTAGCGATAAATATCGGCGCACTTGAACCGATTCGCGGACGTTGCATCAAGTGTCATCGTGCCAACAAAAAAGCACTTGGCATTATTATTTTACTTTACGGTATGTCGTTATTACTTGGAGGGATGAGCGGAGCGAAAAGCCCGCTTCACCCGCTTGATCCTTTTTTGCCAAATAAAGAAGCGGTAGCTTCTGTCGCACAAAATCAACATAAAACATTTGAACGTATTACTTCAATCGAAGAGTTGGATGCAATTTTGGCAGACAACAAAGGTAAACGTGTAATGGTTGATTTTTATGCTGATTGGTGCACCGCATGTAAAGAATTGGAAGAAAAAACCTTTAGCGACGAATCCGTTAAAACAGCAATGGACAGCTATGTTCTTGTAAAAGTAGACTTAACTGCCAATGACGAGGCTGCACGTGCGATCAGTTCAAAATACGGTATCTTCGGCCCTCCGGCTATTTTATTTTTTGATGAAAAAGGGGAGCGAACTAAAAGTTCTGATATTGTCGGATTTAAAGATCCTCAAGAATTTCTAAAACATTTAGGAGCAATCTAATGGGTAAAATAATATTGGTATTATCGCTTCTAGCAAGCTGTGCATTGGCGGAACTCAAATGGGCATCATCGTATGACGCGGCATTGGCACAAGCAAAAAAAGAGAAAAAAAATATTATGGTGATGCTTTCACGTGAAGAGTGTCCGGCGTGTGAATACATGAATGATGTCGTTTTTGAAGAAAAAGCGGTTACGAGTGAAATTCACAAAAGCTTTGTTCCGGTTCATCTCGATATTCACAAAGACTTTCTTCCTGAGGGATTAGGATACATCGGAACACCGACATTTCATTTTTTAAATGCTTCAGGCAAGAAAATCGGTCGCCATGACGGTGCCGCAAATATTCCGACGTTTATGGGTATTTTGGGAAAATATAAAAAATAGAGTTCCACTTAGATGTAGAACGATAATTGAATACCTTTATAAAAAAGGCTCTCAATGTCTCATTTGCCGGAAGCTTTAAAAGTCGGTATAGATACGATTGACCAACGGCATGAAGAGTTCTATGTGTTGTACAACACACTCAAAAATGCTACAGATAGCGATTTTTTAGAAGCTTTTAATGCGGTTATTCTTCATACTCAGGGACATTTTGCCGAAGAAGAGGCGGATATGGAACGGGTCGTTTATCCGAATAAATCCGAACATAAACAAGAGCACCAAAAAGCACTCGATGAGATGAATTATTTCAGAGAGAAAGTAGTGAGTGGGAAGCTGGTGTTTGCTAAAGTGTATGTGAAGGATCGGCTAGGTGATTGGTTTCGCAATCATCTGCTTAATATGGACAGCGATTTGGCAAGGGTAATCACCCTAAGCCGCTAGGTATTTATTTATTTTCGACTAACTTATCCAAAATATAAAGCTGCATATTTTTATGCGGTATCTCTTTTTCCAATGCTTCCGAATAAATCTTTGCTACCTCTTTGGCATGTAAATCGTAATCAAAATGGGGAAAATGATTTACCCATGCACTTTTGATAATTTTTAATGCGACCGTATCAATAAGGTACTCTTTAAAAATAGCGTAGGTTGCAAAAAACATCCCCGTAAAGAGTATCGCCATCAAAATCAGAAGATGGCAATCTATCTTTGCCAATACGGTATGGAAAAGTGCCGAGGCAGGGAGTAAAATTAAATGCCAAAGGGCTATAAAAACGAGGTAGCTTCGTCCGATACTGAGACGGAATCCCGGAATTTTTCCTTCGAGTTTGAGTCCCTCTTGATACATTTTATTCGTTTTTAAAAGATCACGAAAAAGCATCGGGCCATCACTCAAGCTAAAAGTATAGGGGATGATCTTATCGTTGGTAAAACTACCGATTTTTGTTCTCATCCATGAAACTAGTCTAATCATTGTTTTCCTTAATAATCTGGCTCATTCGTTTTGCACTGCCGTGACGCAAAAGCTCACGGAGTTTTTTTGCATCGTTAAAAAATGCAATTTTATCCATTTGTTGATAAGCATTATACAGATTTTGTGCATTGACTTCGTTTTGAATGAACTCAGGATGCAGAGATCTTCCGTATGCATGGGAAAAAAGGATGTTTCCTAACCCTACGAAATCGAGTTTAACTAGCCTTTTTGCGATGGCATAATCGAGTGATTTGGCGATATAGGTGAGGATGAACGGTGTCCCTATAAGAGATGCTTCCAATGTAGCGGTACCGCTGCAGATAAAGGCAAAGTCCGATTCAGCCAAACTTTGATGTGCGGTATAGGTAATTTCAAAATCAGAGATGTCACCGTACAGCTCTTGAATCTGTTGATCGCTAAAGTGTGGAGGAATGACAACTACGGCACGTGTCTCCAACATAGCACGTAATTCTCGAAATACACTCATAAGACGTTTAATCTCTCCCGGGCGGCTTCCGGGCATAAATGTTATCTTTCCGCTTGGAGTGAGATCGGCTTTACGGACGGTGATCTCATCGAGGAGGGGGTGTCCTACGTACTCGATAGGAGCATCGGGAGAATAATAGGAGGGTTCAAAAGGCAAAATAGAACAAAGTTTGGTGATTGTTTTCTCCAGTATGGGAATCCGTTTCTTTTTCCATGCCCATGCTTGAGGGAGAATATAATAAATGATCTCTTTTTTCGGATAGCGTTTGCGAATCGCTTTGGCCAGAGGGAGATTAAATCCCGATGAATCGATCAGAAGCACTTTATCGGCAGACTCAGCCAGCTTGAGCATTTGATCTTTGAGGCGGAAGAAAAAAGGGAGTTTTCTAATCGCATCAACAAATCCCATAACGGAAGTAGAACGCAGATCGACAATACTCTCTCCCAATGAGCGGTCAAATATACCGTGTAATGTGACATCTTCGTCCAGTTCTTTCACAAGATAGGCCAAATGAACGTTGGCAGAGTGCTCAAGAGCGCTGACTAATACTTTCATGATCCTCCATCTCCTCGTGTGCTTATATCGGGTTTGTAATTGCTTTTGTTTTCATGGTATTCACTTAAAAAAGTGGTTAGAGCATCGATCTCTTTGTCATTAAGCCCCATAGCAAAAGGGATCATCATTTGCGATTGCTGGGTAGAACCTTTTTTAGCGCGATAATCTTTTAGTTTTGAAATTAAAAACGGTTTGCGCCGATAGGCAAGAGCGGGGTATAAGTTTGTCCCTGTAGCTGATATCCCGTGACATCCGCTGCACCCCTTTGAAAAATAGAGATTTTTACCCGTTTTATAGATGTCAGTAGCACTGTAGAGAAATATCGGGAGTAAAAACAGAATGAACTTGAGCACTTTAGAGGTACCTTTAACATTTCTTGGACTAAAATACCGTAATTATACCTACAAAAGAGCAATGGGAGAGATTATGATCATATCGGGTGCAATTATCTGTGATATCAATGGAGAACGTTATGGTGATGTTCAGATTGAAAATGGGGTGATTACCGCGATCGGAGAGAATCTTAGCGGCGATGAGATTATTCGAGCGGATGGATGCTATTTGATTCCTGCTCTTGTTGATACCGATGTACGTTTAAAAGATTCGCAACTCAACAGAACAAATCTTGAAAAACTATCAGGTAGAGCACTTAGCGGTGGAGTCGGTACCGTGCTTCTTGCCAGTGATTCTATCCCACGCATCGATAATGAGATAACTCTGGAATTTGTCCAACAGCACCGTTATTCAAAAAACGGTGCAACCATTGAGACAGCGGTAAGTGCGTTAAATGATTCAGGGGCTTTGAGCAATATCGCTATTATGCTGAAAAAAGGGTGCCTAGCGGTGCATACTTCGACGATTCAAGATTATAATCTAATTAATCGTATTGCCCAGTATCTGAAAATGGCAGAGAAAACTTTGTTTTACAAGGCGGAAGATAAAAGTCTTTTTGAGAGCGGCGTAATTAGTGACGGTGAGATTGCTTCACAGCTTGGTCTGCCGGGAATATCACCGATGTCCGAAGTCGTCCACATCGCTTCTATGATTGAAATCGCCCGCTATTTCGGAATCAAAATCGTCTTTAAAAGTGTTACGGAGCCCCGATCGATCGAATTAATTGCACAAGCACGCAAAGAGGGGATATCGGTAGAGTGCGAAGTAGCGATTCACCATTTGCTGAAAAGTGATTCGGCATGCGCAGGATTTGATACGGATGCTAAAATAAACCCCCCTTTAGTGAGCGAATCTAAACGTCTTCAACTTATCGATGCGTTAATAAGAGGAGATATCCATTCTTTAACGTCGCTCCATCAACCCAACTCCGATGTACATAAAGATATCACTTTTTACGATGCCAATGTCGGGACAACTTCTATTACCGAGTACCTTCCGTTGTGCTATAGCTATCTCATTAAAAATAAAATTATCGATATGAGCAAATTTATCGGGCTGGCTTCACGTACACCGGCAGAACATATCGGGATAAAATCGGGAGAAATTACAGTAGGATTGAGTACGAATTGTATTGTATTTGATCCGTCTAAAAAAACGGAAGTTCCCCATCACCACAGTCTCTATAAAAATGAAATATTAGAGGGAAAAGTGATAATGGCGATTTGTCGCGGAGAAGTGACTACGTTTTAATTACAGTGATTTAGCATTGCGAAATTCCGAAATTTCCGCTTCGACCATTTCATCGATCATGATTTTGTAAAGGGTGGTGAGGAGATTTGGAGAAACCCCGAACTCCATTGCACGGGTACGGACACGGTCCATCACCGCTTCCATTCTCTCATTGGCTTTGATCTCTTCGATAGAGTGTTTAAAGTTTGCGGCTTGTTTAACGTAACTGTTGCGAGCAGCAATTAATTCGACGATCTGATCGTCCAAATGATCAATATGGTTGCGAACTTCCGCTAGGGAATGGCATTCTTCAATTTTCATTCAAAATCCCCTTTTCAAACATATCGATATGATACCATATAATATCATTTCTCTCACTATATCACATTTATATCACACAAAAATATATAATAATATCTTATTTGCTATTTTTCGCCACATTTCACTATTTCTTATAAATATTTAAGATTAAGGCTATTATGATGTCCGGAGCGATAATTCAAATTTCGCAATCGATATTGCATAGAATGAAGGAGACTCATTATGAACATTTCAAGACGTGACTTACTTAAATTTGCCGGTCTAAGTGCAGCAGCTGCTGCCGTAACTGGTTGTACAGCTGCTACAGGCGCAACTCCGGGTGCACAAGGTGCAGCTAACAAAATGCTCGGTAAACATCAAGTAGTTATTATCGGTGGCGGTTGGGGCGGTTTGACCGTTGCCAAAGAGTTGAAAAAAATTGATCCTAAATTCGATGTTGCGATTATCGAAAAAAATGACAGCTTTATGTCGTGTCCGTTTTCAAACTGTAATCTTGGCGGACTTAAAGGTGTAAGCCTTAGTACATTGACACATGACTATGCACAAGCAGTAGAAAAAAACGGTTACGGTATGTTGACTGCAGTAGTTACAGGAATTGATCGTGCCAACAAAGTTGTTCACACTTCTAAAGGCGGAGTAGGTTATGACATCCTCGTTCTTGCACCGGGTATCGACTATAACTATAAAGGGCAATTCCCAGCTTGGTCTGATGCTAAAATTGCAAAAGCACGTCGTGTAGCTCCTGCGGCATTGGTTCCGGGCGGTGAGCACGTGTCACTTGATCGTATGGTAAAAACGATGGAAGACGGTGATGTTGTTATCACGGTTCCGGCAGGTAAATATCGTTGTCCTCCGGCTCCGTTTGAGCGCGCAAGTATGATTGCAAACTACATGAAAAAAGAGGGACTAAGCGGTAAAGTTATCATTCTTAATGAAACGGCTGAAATCGCTAAAGGTGCAGCTTTCAAAGAAGCATGGGCTGAAATTAACAAAGGTGCCGTAGTGCACGAAAGCAACTGTAAAATTTCTGATGTTGATTTTGATAAAAAAGAGATCACTTACGTTCAAACCGTATTCAAAGATAAAGATGATACCGAAGGGACTAAAACAACTAAGACCATCAAATACGGTGTCTTCAATTTTATCCCTCACAATATGTCTAATCCTGTTATCGAGATGGCAGGTGTTGCCGTTACTCCGGACGGGTTCAAGAAAGTTAAAATGGCAACCAGTCCTGAAAAACCGGTTTCATTCCAAACTGCTAGTGATAAAGCTGTTTATGCAGTCGGTGACGTTGTCGGACATGCTATCCCTCCAAGCGGACAATCGGCTATCTGGTCAGGTAAAGAGTGTGCAAAAGAGATTGCGCATGTACTCCACGGAAAATCGTACAGTGTGGCATCAGCACTTCCATATAAAAGTGCAAACGTTTGTTACTCAATGGTGGGTGAAAATCCTGAAGAAGCAATTATGGTTAATCATGAATTTATGGTTGCAGGACCGGTTATCGGTTCAAAAGGAAGCGTTCCAAAAGGTGACGAAGCGAATAATAAATTCCGTTCAACCGGTCTTGCAAAAGCAACTCACGATTGGTACAAAGGTGCAATGCGCGATTTGTTTAGTTAACTCTTTTTCTCCCCATTTGGGGAGAATGTCGTCTTAAAATCTGCTACACTTATACCCTCAAAACTACTCAACACGGACAATATCATGGATAGAAGAAATTTTTTAAAAGTTGTTGCTGCCGGTGCAACGGTCGTGGCGGTTAATCCATCACTGATTCGTGGAAATCTCTACGCAAGCGACGGTGCTTTATACAAAGCATATGAAAAAACACAGCTAGTTGATGCAGCGGGCAAACCGATTAAAGCATCTGCCCTCTTAAAAGAAGTGACCTATATTTTCAATTATCCATACGCTTCAACTCCTTGTATGTTGATCAATCTTCCGCAACCGACTGAAAAAGAAGTTACGTTAAAATCTGAGAGCGGCGAATCGTATGTCTGGAAAAACGGTATCGGTAAAGAGCGTACGATTGTATCTTATGTCGCGATCTGTACCCATCAAATGACCCATCCGACCCCTAATGATAGTTTTATCGGGTATGTGCCGAAAGCTAAAAAAACGATGGCGTACGATAAAAGCGGCGTTATCGTCTGTTCATCGCATCTTTCTGCATTCGATGCCGGAGCGGGAGCTAAAGTACTTGGTGGTGCTGCGACACAGCCGCTTCAGGCTGTAGTGTTGGAACATGCTGCAGATGATACCATTTGGGCTGTCGGGATTTTAGGACAAGATAAATTCCACGATTATTTTAGAGAATTTCGTCCTGAATTCAAAGAGTTTTACGGTGGACCGGCGGAAGCTAAAAAACTGGTTTCAATTTCGGCTAAAACAGTTAAGTTGACTGAGTTTACCAAAGAAGTCATTCAATACTAAGGGGATCAATATGAAAAAATTACTAAGTGTGCTTGTGGCAGGCGGTATCATTTTCGGTTCATTGAATGCGGCTGAAACAGATCACCGCAGTATGTTGATGAAAGATATGCGTACGATGTTGGATGCAATGGAACAGATTCAGCGTGGAGGACTTTACAGTTCGACGGATGAGATGAAAGCGGGGATAAAAAAGCTTCAGGGGACTCTCAAAACCCTTGAGAGCGAAGAGATTAAATTTATTCTCCCAAAAGATCAGGTGTATGCCTACAAATTTGCTCAAAAATCAGCGCATATGCTTCGCCTTTATTCAGACGATATGATTACGTCTATCGATGCAGGTCGTATGGACAATGCGCTGGATGATTACAATCAGCTACTCAAACAATGTACTTCATGCCATATTCGTATCCGAAACTGGTAAAGTAGCGCTTCATCCCAAGCATTGGCTTGGGAACTTCTAATATTGATTTGTTATTAACTAATCATTTCTTTTTTTAATTTAAAATGCATATACCTTTTCCTAAATGTTACATTTATGGTACTATTTATCACATTTTTGTCTCATTGTATGACAAATTTGTCTTTTTATTAAAAACTATTATAAATATCAAGAAATCTTTAAGAAATACTTGTTATGATGGTCGCATGATTCGGAATAAGTAAATCTTATTTCGGACGGTTTCTTGAAGGAGAATGAATGAAATTAGGAAAACTTAGTCTAGTCGCTGTAATGGCTCTTGGAACAAGCGCATTTGCAATCGATAACGTAAAAGTAAACGGTGAAGCAAAAGTTTGGTATCAAACTACTGAAAATAACAATGATTCAACCAAAGACTTTTTCGATAAAGATACAAACTCAATGGCTGAAGTTAAATTAAGTGTTGGTGCAACAGCTGATTTGCTTCAAAACTTAAGTGCGGGTGTTAAAATGACTGCACTTTCTACACTTGGTCTTGAAAACAACTTGGTTGGTAATGTTCCGGCTGCTACTACTGAAATGGATGGCGATGCTGCTACTGAGCCTTTGAAAGATCAAAGCTGGGTAGAAGAACTTTATCTTGCATACACTATGGGTAAAACAACGGCTAAAATCGGTCGTCAAGCATTGAATACACCACTTGCGTTCACTGAAACATGGAACGTAGTAGATAACACATTCGAAGCGGCAGTATTGCTAAATAACGATCTTCCGGATACAACATTGGTAGCTGCATGGGTTGGCGGTCATAACGGTACGGGTATGATTACTGAAAAAGCTGGTGCAACTGTTCTTGCCGCAGGTCGTGGTAAAACTGTATCTAACAGCGGTGAGTTTGGTACATTTGGACTTGACGGTGCGTATGCTGCCGGTGCGATCAATAAATCTATCCCGGATACAACTGTACAAGCATGGTACTACAATGTTGATAACGTAGCGGATGCTTTCTGGTTGCAAGCAGATGCTAAAGTTCTTGGTATGGTAAGTCTTGGTGTTCAATATGCAGGTATGAACCCAGATGGAACTACAAGAGATTTGACTGCGGCTACAAGTCAACGTGATACTGATGCAACTGCTGTAAAAGCTGCAGTTGATGTTGCGGGTGTAAATCTTTATGCAGCATATTCATCTGTAACAGATGGTACACTTGGTTTTGCCAACGTTGCAACGGGTGATAAATCAAGTCTTTATACTACTCTTGGTAGTATCTACTTAGATGGCGAAATCGCTGCTGCTCCGGATACCAATACTTGGAAAGTCGGTGCATCAACTAAATTGGTTCCTGGTGTTGCTCTTTCTACAAGCTACGGTGTAGCTAAAACGGGTGATAATGAAGGTACTGTAGCTGTTTCTAAAGGTGCTTCAACAAATAACTGCGAATTTACTGCATGGGACGTTGTAGCTAATACTCAAGTTGGACCGGTTGGTTTGACTGCTATCTATACACAATTCGAAAAAGATGTGGATAATACAACTGCAGGTGATAACTTGACAGATTCTATTCGTATCATCGCTTCTTTAAAATTCTAATACTTAGAATTTTCCCTTTTCAGGGCCTTCGGGCCCTAAATTCTCCTTATGTTAAGCTTTCCGCCTGAGAATTCGTCACTCTCAGGCACCTTCACACTTCTTTTTAAACTAAATTCTTTTTGCTTGCCGTTTCGGTGTAATCGTATTTGCATCTTTTATTTTTTTCTCTTGAGTCGATTGTCGTAGAAAAAACGGAATGGTTTTTTCAGGTCGTGAGGATAAATCATTTATCAAGGCTTCTTCTACAATCTTTGTCTCATGAAGTTCACATAGATAAGTATGGATCAATGTTATTTGGCGATCCAGCGAGATTTTCCACGTGGAGAGAGTTTGGGTGTAAATCCATTCGCTGAATGCGTAAAACCCCTCAAATACGTTTCCCTTACTCCAAAGGAGAGGAACTGTTTTCGTAAAGCTTCCGCTGTTGTAGAAAATATCCCAAAATCTCGCAAATCGCTTCATTTTTTGTATTTGTTCAAAACGCAATAAATTGTTTTGCAGAATGTCATAGGGAGGAGTATCGCTGTAGATCATTCCATGCGTTTGATCGTGGCGTGAAAGGGTTGTTCCTGAGAGGTTTTTAAGTATTCCAATTTGGATTTCACTATGAGTAAGAGAGACAAGTGTGTCGAGATTACGACCAAACCCTTCTAATGTTTCTCCCGGAAGTCCGACGATAAGATCGAGGTGCATGTGTGCACGTGTCTCATTTTCCAAGAATCGTAGGTTATCAAAAATCTTTTCAATTTTTAGAGGACGATTAATCCCTTTAGCAATAATAGGATCGAGAGTTTGAATCCCGATTTCGAGCTGCAACGATCCTGCTGGGAACTGTTTTATTTTCTCTTTCAACACATCGGGGAAATGATCGGGAATGACTTCAAAATGGGCAAAGTACGGTGGCTCTTTGGAGAGAAAGAAATCGAGGATGCGGTTGGCGAAGGTCATGTTGAGATTAAAGGTGCGGTCGATGAACTTGAAACTCCGCGCACCGCGCTCCCAAAGTGTTTCAAACTCTTCTAACAGCTCATCGAGGGGGAAGTTACGCACTTTCTCATCAATAGAGGAGAGACAGAACTCACACTCGAACGGACATCCTCGTGAGGCCTCGACGTAGATATAACGGTGCGCTACATCCTCATCGTTGAAAGCAGAGTAGGGGAGGCTGATTGATTTGAGATCGGGAAGAGGCGCTTTGATAAACTTCTCTTTTGGCAAATCATTGGCAAAGATTTTTTGGCATAAATCATAAAACGCCACTTCCCCTTCACCGCTGATGATGTAATCGGCTTTACTCAAATCGACGCGATGTGGCAGATATCCTGCTTCGGGACCGCCGATGACGATGATTGTCTGAGGGGAGACTTTTTTGAGGGTTTGGATCAGCTCTGCACTCTGAGCGGCGTTCCAAATATAGACACCGATGCCGATGATGCGCGGTGAGTGTTTGAGTAAATCCTCGGCGATACTCTGTATCTGTTCATTCATCGTAAATTCGATGATTTTTGTCTCGGATTGGAGCTCGTGCAAGTTGGCGTACAGATAGCGTAAACCCAATGCGGTATGGGCATAGCGGGCATTTAAAGTCGTTAGAAGAATAGTGTGCATAAGGTTTCCGATAAAAGATAACGTATTATATGGTATTCTACAGATACTACGCCCTAAAGGGAGATATTATGCGTTATATTCGCACTTTAGATTCATTAGGAATTAATGATATTGCATTGGTCGGGGGTAAAAATGCCTCTTTGGGAGAGATGATCGGTTCCCTCAAAGTTCTGGGGGTAAAAGTTCCCGAAGGGTTTGCCGTAACGGCGGAAGGGTATCGTCTCTTTATTTCCCATAATAGGTTTGAACCGAAAATACGTCAGTTTTTTAACGGCGTCGATCTGAGTGACATCGAAGCGTTGAACCGATGCGGGGATGCGATACGTTCTCTCATGCTCAGCGGTGAAATGCCGGATGTGTTAAAAATCGAAATTGCCGAGAGTTATCGTGCTATGGAGCATGAGTACGGTACAGCATCAGTAGATGTGGCGGTACGCTCATCCGCAACGGCGGAAGATTTGCCCGATGCGAGTTTTGCAGGGCAGCAGGAGAGCTACCTAAACGTTCGTGGGGAGACAATGCTTATCGAACACGTTAAGCGGTGTTTCGCCTCACTCTTTACCGATCGTGCGATCAGTTACCGCAACAGTCGCGGGTATGACCATTTCGCCGTTGCCCTCTCGGTGGGGGTGCAAAAAATGGTGCGCAGCGACTTGGCCAGCAGCGGGGTGATGTTCACCATCGATACGGAGAACGGTTCGGAAAATTTGATCCTTATCAACTCGATTTTGGGGTTGGGGGAGAACATCGTCGGCGGACGGGTCAATCCTGATGAATTTTTTCTCTTTAAACCGACACTCAAAGAGGGGAAAGTCTCTATCCTCAAACGCCAACTCGGCTCCAAAGCTCTCACGATGACCTATGATGAACGTCACTATACGATGAACCTCTCCACCCCGAAAGAGCTGCAGGAACTCTTTTCGATTAACGACGACGAGGTTGCGACACTGGCGAGCTATGCATTGATTATCGAAGAGCACTACAGCGCAATGGCAGGGGAATACCGTCCGATGGATATCGAATGGGCGAAAGACGGTCTTACGGGTGAGCTTTTTATTGTTCAAGCCCGCCCTGAAACGGTACAAAGTCGTAAAATGTCTGACACGACGTTGGAGCAGTACCGCTTTAGAGGGGAAGTGAGTGCGAAAATACTCCTTAGCGGTAAAGCGATCGGCGATAAGATCGGATCAGGAAATGTCAAAATCATCCACTCACCCGCTGAAGGGGAGTCTTTCCTCTCAGGGGATGTCCTTGTCGCCGATATCACCGATCCCGATTGGGAGCCGATTATGAAAAAAGCCTCCGCCGTTATCACCAATCGCGGAGGTCGGACGTGTCACGCCGCCATTGTCGCGCGTGAGATCGGTGTTCCTGCTATCGTGGGGACGGTCAATGCAACCGAGGTATTACACGATGGTGAAGCCGTAACGGTTAGTTGTGCGGAGGGGGAGAACGGAGTGGTTTATGAGGGATCGGTTTCGTATGAGATTACCAAAATCGATTTGGGCAATCTTATTCCGACGAAGACAAAACTCTATATGAACGTCGGAAATCCCGATATCGCCTTTAAAGTGGCAAAACTCCCTAATGACGGAGTTGGGCTGGCGCGAATGGAGTTTATTATCTCCAACACCGTCAAAGCACACCCTATGGCATTGGTTGAACTTTCCCGTGGGAAAAAGATTCGTGAGCACAAAGCGATTAGAGCCGCGATGTTGGGATATGATGATCCGAAGAGGTTTTTTATCGACAAGATTTCCGAGGGGGTAGGGATGATCGCGGCGGCGTTTTATCCCCGTCCTGTCGTTGTCCGAACCAGTGATTTTAAGTCCAATGAGTACAAGCACATGGTCGGAGGGGCAGCCTATGAGTCGGATGAAGAGAACCCGATGATCGGATTTCGCGGGGCAAGCCGCTATTACTCTGAGCAATACCGAGAAGCTTACGAGTGGGAGTGCGAAGCGTTGAAGCGGGTGCGTGATGATATGGGGCTTAGTAACGTCAAAGTGATGCTCCCCTTTGTCCGTACACCCGATGAAGGGCTTAAAGCGATTGCGGTGATGAATGAAGCGGGATTGGTGCAAAGGGAAAACGGCTTGGAAATCTACGCGATGTGCGAAATCCCCTCCAATGTTATCTTGGCTGATCAATTTTTGGAAATCTTCGACGGCTACAGTATCGGCTCCAACGACCTCACCCAGCTCACCCTCGGAGTCGATCGGGACAGTACATTGGTCGCGGCGGTATTCGATGAGCGTAACGAGGCGGTGACGCGGATGCTCTCAATGGCGATACGTGCGTGTAAAGAGCGGGGAAAATACATCGGTATCTGCGGTCAGGCACCCTCGGATTACCCTGAAATCACCCGATTTTTAGTAGAGGAGGGGATCGATTCGATCTCCCTCAACCCCGATTCACTTTTAAAAATGCGGCAAGTTGTGAGTGTGTTTGAAACGGCAAACTAGATTAAATTGAAAATATTATTATTTATTTTATTGTATTATTGCATAGAAAACATTTTTGATATGAGGTAGAAAGATTGAAATACAAAATTTATTTTACAATTTTATATATATTTTTTAATTTTGGGCAGTTGAATGCAGATATTCTTGAAAGTTTACTTGGTTCATACAGAAATCATATTGATGTTCAAGGAACATTTAAAGAAGGTATATATACCCCACCGGATAAAGATTTTGAATTTATAGTTCCATCACTTTTTGAGCCTGGATATAGAATTAATGACTTTATTAATCCAAATGATAAATCACATGGAAACGTAACATTTCTTGATGATTATGGGCAATTATTTAGAATAGATTTTTGGGACAACCATTTAAACAAAACGCAAATGCAAAGATTAGAAGAATTAGATGAAGAAGTATTAATTTTATTTAAAAAATTTATGAACACTGTACAAATAATAAAAAAAGAAAAAATAGCGGATGATGTTTATTTTGTGTTTTATGATTTTCCAAAAGGTTCATCTGTTTTGGTAAACGATCATAGAATCAATGCGACTAGAGGAGTTTTGTTTTTTGCTAAAGAGAATAAAATTATTCTATTGTCTGAACAATTTTTAGAAACTCGTAATGATTATCGAGATTATGAAAAGGCAAAAAGATTACTTTTATCTTTAAAGGATAAAAATTTCAAATTTTCATCTACCGTTCAGAACGAAATAAAAGATTCAAATGAACAGCTAATAATTGGTTATAAATATCTTGAATCTAAACAGTTCCCTAAGGCTAAATATTGGATTGAAAAATCAGCATTACAAGGTAACGCCCATGCTGAATGGACTTTAGGATTGATGCTTATCCAAGGAGATGGATGTCAAGTTGATTATACAACTGCAAAAAAATGGCTTGAAAAATCTTCAAATCAAGGTCATATTCATGCTACATATGATTTGGCAGCAATGTACAATAATGGGGAAGGGGTTCAAAAAGACACTGATATGGCAAAGCAATTATTTATAAAATGTGCGGATGCTGGTTATAAAGCAGCATTCACAGAATTAATAAAACTTTATCGAAAAGAAGAAAATAAGGAAAAAGTGGAATATTGGCAAGAGAAATTATCAAAGATTTAAATATTTCTGTCTACACGGGAATGACTGAGAAGTTTCCGTTCGTGGTGAGCGTGTCGAACCATGAACCGTTCTACCCTTCGACAAGCTCAGGGCGAACGGAAGAAACTTACGAGCGGTTTAGTATCTTCTCTTTTTCCGCTTCGTACTCTTCGGGTGTGAGGATACCCTCATCCAACAGCGATTTTAGTTTCGTGAGATGATCGTATTTATGACTCGGATTTTGCTCTTCTAGCGGGATTCGTTTCATGTTTCGTCCGAGCAACAGATAGAGTAATACACCGATAAACGGTAAGAAGAAGACGACAAGAAGCCACACCACCTGCATCAGATCTTCTTTGAATTTGGAGGTGATGATATCGATCATTGCCCATATCCATATTGCGAACATTCCGACAAGTATAAAGAGAAAAAACAGATTCAATCCTAATAGTATTTCCATCATCGTAACCTCAATGTTTTTAGATACGGTATCGTAACGTAGATATGACAACAAGGCGTAAACTCTTTTGGTTATACTTCAGCTACAATTTAACTGAAGTGAACCCATATGAATTTAGCCTCCAAAAATGTCCCGCTCGAAGTCTCCATAAAGCGTATGCAGAGCATATTAAGCGAGATGGGGTGTGACGTCACTTACTCAAGCGAAAAACATCCTCTGAACCACTGCTATTCTGTAAATTTGGCTTCTGTTGAAGCCCCGAAACATATCTATTCCAATGGTAAAGGGATTTACTCTGAGGCCTCTACGGCGAGTGCGCTGGGCGAATACATCGAGCGGCTCCAAACCAACAACTTTTTTATCGATTTTCATCTCCCTGCACGGAAATATTATCCCGATGAGGTGGCATTTGATTTTAAGGGGGGATATTTAACTCCTGAATTAATGGAGCTATATGATCCGAGCAACGAACTGAGTCAGGATGAATTGATTGATTTTAACAGCGATACTGAGGATAAGATTGTTGCCTTGCCGTTTCATGCGCTTGATTCTGATGAGGTAGTTTATTTTCCGATCAATATCCTCAGCAATCTCTACGTCAGTAACGGGTTGGCAACGGGAAACACCGCTAAAGAAGCGCAGGTTCAGGCCATGAGCGAGATATTGGAGCGTTATGCGAAGATCAAAATCATTAAAGAGGGGTATTCTCTGTCCCATTACAGTGATGAATTTTTGAGCCAGTTCGAGCGGCTTTACAGTGATCTGACAAAGCTTCGGGAGTTAGGATATATCGTGAACGTCTTGGATGCCTCTCTGGGAGGCAAATACCCCGTTACGGCGATTTCGTTTATTAACCCCGCCAACGCGACCCTTTTTGTCTCTTTCGGTGCCCATCCGATTTTGGAGGTGTCGTTGGAGCGAACGATGACGGAACTGATGCAAGGGCGCGGATTGGAAAATTTGGAGAGTTTTGAGGTACCGACGTTTGATATGTCGCTCGTCTCTGAGAGTTTCAATCTCGAATCCCATTTTATCGATTCCAACGGCAAGATGGGGATACAGTTTCTAAGTGCTAAAAAGAGTTTTGAATTTGCTCCATGGAATTATAGTGGAGAGAATACCGAGGATGAGTTTACCTATCTCACGGGAATTTTTGAATCCATGAACAAAGAGGTCTATATCCGAGATTATAATTATTTGGACTTCTACTCCTGCCAAATGATTGTTCCCGGAGTATCAGAGGTCTATCCTATCGATGATTTGATCTTTAATAACCGTAATCGGGGCAAAGCGTATCGTGAAGTGATTTTGAACTTCGCCGAGTATGACCCCGAAACGGTGCTAGATGAGATCGAAACCCTCGAAGATCATCTGAATGTAGAGAAATTTATCGGGGTGATTTTCGAGGAGAATTTTACGATCGGTGAACTCAAAGCGCAGCTTCATCTCACCGCCGGAAATATCGACGAAGCGGTGAGCTATTTGGAATTTGGTAGTAATATTATGGGGAATCTCATTATCGAGCTTATACGCCTCGAAGAACTGGGATTAGACCTCTGTGACTACCAACAAGCACTCTATGATCTTTATACTCCTCAAAGAGTTGATAAAGCATTAGAGATTCTCAATAAAGAAGCATTATTGGTTGATACTGCACTGCACAGCGATTATCTGAATATGCTTGGTATGTATGATCGATTGGAAATGAAAAAAGCTCAGGGATTTTAAAATCCCTCGGATTCACTGCTAAAGAGGTTTAGAATTTTCGAGTATTCGCTAAACGCCTGTTTATACAGATGTTGGGTGTGATTATTACTCTCATACAATTCGCTCGCACTCATCCCGCTCTCCAACGCATTTTTCAAAAGTTTCGTTCGTCGCAGATAGGTAAAGGCGAGATTTGGAAAATGCTCATGTATCTTTTCTCGGATCATCACGGCGTCGCTTGGGGTATCGATCATGTTGGCAAATACGAGAATCGTCTTCTCTTTAAAGTTCTTAATAAAAATCAAACTTTTCATAATTGAGTTTAAATCATTGGTTGTGGGCAGGATAATAATGTCTGATTCTCGAAGGATTTCATTGGCATGAGGATTTTCAAATCCGCCGAAATCATAGACCGTATCAGGGTAGAGAGGAATTTTGTTCGGGTAATAGCGGGCATTTTTATATTTCGTCAATACGACCGACATATCGTTCGTTGCATAGCGATAACGGAGATCTTTTGCCAGAGAAAAAGCAAGAGAGGTTTTCCCTACCCCCCCCTTAGTCGAAGCGATTGAAATAATAGCCATGAATAATACCCTCTGATTTTTGAAAATGGTAGCATAAGTAGAGCATTTTAGTCGAAATTATAGCAATTTTCCCCTTTTTAGAAATAACTTCCCCGATACCATAGCAAAACAGTATGAATTAAGTAGTATTAAAAACTCCGTAAAACAGGGGTGTTCAAATTTATTTTCCAATAAATACTACTAATTCAATAGAATTACTTGACAATATAAAAATATGCCCCTATAATTTCCCAAGTTAAAAAAATGAATGAGTATTCATATATAAGTGAACCTCATAAAGGAAAGGAGTAAAAATGAAAATTGCAGCCAATGTTACGGAGTTGATCGGAAATACACCGCTCATTACGTTAAACCATTTTTCGGATGAATCGACTACCATTATAGGCAAGTGTGAGTTTATGAATCCATCTAGCTCTGTGAAAGACCGGATTGGGTGCAATATGATTCTCCAGGCCCTTAAACGTGGTGAGATTACCCATGAGAGCGTACTTATCGAACCGACGAGCGGGAATACCGGAATTGCTTTGGCGAGTGTCGCCGCAAGTCTTGGATTGAAATTGATTTTAACAATGCCGAGTTCCATGAGTCTCGAACGCAGACGTCTTTTGGCGGCATTGGGGGCACAAATCGTTTTGACCGAACCTGAAAAGGGTATGGGAGGAGCGGTTGTAAAGGCCATTGAACTTGGTGCATCGATCCCAAATGCAGTTGTTTTACAACAGTTTAATAATGCGGATAACCCTGAGATCCATCGTCAGAGTACGGCGGAAGAGATATGGAGAGATACCGATGGAAAAATCGACATCTTTGTCGCCGCTATCGGAACGGGCGGAACGATTACCGGTGTCGGAGAGGTATTGAAAAAATACAATCCAAACATACAAATTATTGCTGTGGAGCCGGATGCTTCGGCTGTCCTCTCCGGTGAGTTGGCGGGAGCGCATAAAATTCAGGGGATCGGAGCGGGATTCATCCCACAAGTACTTAATCGTAATGTGTATGATGAGATTCTTCGTATAACCAACGCCGAAGCGATTGAAACGTCACGAACGATTGCAAAAACTGAAGGGTTATTGGTGGGGATTTCCTCAGGTGCCAATGTCGCAGCGGCGAAAAAAGTCGCTTTGCGTCCGGAGAATAAAGGGAAAGTTATCGTAACGATTTTGTGCGATACCGGTGAGAGGTATTTGAGTACGGAACTTTATGAATTCCCGTCTGAGAATACGTGAGCGTATTATGAGGAAGGGTCATAATGGAAGAAAGACATTATAGAAGTGTTATTAAGGCAATCTCATGGCGTACGGTTGGAACGATAGATACGATCGTCGTATCGTATTTCATAACCGGTAATTTGGTTATGGCGGTATCCATCGGTTCTATCGAAGTGATCACGAAGATGTTTTTATATTACGTGCATGAAAGAGCTTGGAACAGAACCGATTTTGGACGGGTAAAAGTAGTTGAAAATGACTATCAAATATAGGATTATGGGATGAGTGAACGTTTTGAATTATTAAATTCTTGGTTTGAGTGTGCATCGGTAGAAACGGTACTTTCCCATTTTTTACAAACGTATAAGGGGAGAATCGCACTAGCAACAAGCTATGGCGCTGAAGATCAAGTATTAACCGACATGATTGTTCGCATTAATCCGTCGGCGAAAATTTTTTCACTCGATACGGGACGATTGGCGGAAGAGACGTATACGCTGATGGAGACAACAAATCGGAAGTACGGAATTAAAATCGATGTTTATTTTCCTGATCAAGCGGCAGTAGAAAAGCTCTACCGAATACAGGGAATAAACGGTTTTAGAGAGAGTGTTGAAAACCGTAAAACATGTTGTCAGGTAAGAAAATTAGAACCGCTTCGTCGGGCATTGGAGGGGTTGGAAGTATGGATAACCGGTTTACGCCGTGCCCAGTCACCGACACGTGAGACAATGCGGCTGATCGAATGGGATGAAGCCAACGGTCTGATAAAACTCAATCCGCTTATAGAGTGGAGTGAAGAGATGGTTTGGGACTATATTAAAACACAGAAAGTCCCCTATAACACGCTACACGATCAAGGATATCCGAGTATCGGATGTGCTCCGTGTACGAGAGCAATCCGTGAGGGAGAAGATCTGCGAGCCGGAAGATGGTGGTGGGAAAATCCTGAACATAAGGAGTGTGGACTCCACATAAAAAGGAACTGACAATGAAATTTTTGTTGGATATTTTGGATGGATTACTCGATGATGAGTATTCCGAGCGTAAAGAGTTGGCCGATTGGGCTATTTTTATTTGATTGAAAAACACTAATAAAGGAGAGACCATGATATCACATGAGAAAAAAACACATCTTAAGGCGTTAGAAGCCGAAGCAATCCACATCATGCGTGAAGTGGTCGCGGAATTTGATAATCCGGCTATGCTCTATTCGATCGGTAAAGATTCTTCGGTCATGCTTCATTTGGCACTAAAAGCATTTTATCCGGCAAAGCTGCCGTTTCCATTGCTGCATGTGGATACGACATGGAAGTTCAAAGAGATGATCGAGTTTCGGGATCGTCGGATCAAAGAGTTGGGATTGACACTTTTAACCCACGTGAATCCTGATGGGATCGCACAAGGGATCAATCCCTTTACCCACGGGAGTGCAGTGCATACGGATGTGATGAAAACCGAAGGGTTAAAGCAGGCATTGAATTATTATGAATTTGACGCTGTCTTCGGAGGGGCTCGACGAGATGAAGAGAAAAGCCGAGCGAAAGAGAGAATCTATTCGTTCCGAGATAAACATCACCGTTGGAATCCTAAAAATCAGCGTCCTGAGTTGTGGAATATCTATAACGGACGGATTCATAATTCAGAGAGTATTCGGGTGTTTCCCCTCTCTAACTGGACGGAACTCGATATTTGGCAATACATTCATCTCGAAAATATCCCGATTGTCCCTCTTTATTATTCGGCACCGCGTCCGATTGTTGAGCGCGATGGGGTAAAAATCATGGTGGATGATGAACGATTTCCTCTGGAAGAGGGAGAAGTTCCGACAATAGAGAATGTCCGTTTTCGTACGTTGGGATGTTATCCGCTAACCGGAGCGGTTGAGAGTGATGCAATCACGCTTCCTGACATCATCCAAGAGATGCTTTTGACAAAAACAAGTGAACGGCAAGGGAGACTGATTGATGCGGACAGTTCAGGCTCCATGGAAAAGAAAAAAATTGAAGGGTATTTTTAATGGCACATCAAGGCGATCTGATAGCCACCGATATCGAGAGCTATCTCAAAGAACAAGAACACAAAGAGTTGCTCCGCTTTATAACGTGCGGGAGTGTAGATGATGGTAAAAGTACCTTAATCGGGCGCCTTTTACATGATTCAAAAATGATTTTCGAAGATCAACTCGAAAGTATCAAAAATGACAGCAAAAAGTCGGGAACGACCGGAGATAAAATCGATCTGGCTCTCCTTGTAGACGGTTTACAGAGTGAGCGGGAGCAAGGGATTACGATCGATGTAGCGTATCGCTATTTTTCGACTGACAAACGTAAATTTATTATCGCCGATACTCCGGGTCATGAGCAATATACCCGTAACATGGCGACAGGTGCCTCTACGGCGGATTTAGCGATTATCTTGATTGATGCGCGTTATGGGATTGTGACGCAGACGCGTCGCCATTCGTATATCGTCCGTCTTTTGGGGATACGAAATGTCGTTGTTGCGATTAATAAAATGGACTTGGTCAATTTTGATCAAGCGGTATATGAGAAAATCGATGCGGAGTATCGTGCATTTGCTGAAGAGCTAGGGATCAAAGGGATCTATTCCGTTCCGTTATCGGCGCTGGATGGAGATAATGTCGTGACAAAAAGCGAACGTAGCGCATGGTATCAAGGGATGACATTGCTTGAATATCTTGAGGAGGTTCCATTAGCCTCTGCGGCAATAGACGGGCCGTTTCGAATGGTCGTCCAGTATGTGAATCGTCCAAATCTCGATTTTAGAGGATTCGCCGGAACGGTTGCATCGGGAACAATCCGTGCGGGTGATGTCATAACAACGTATCCATCATTGAAACAAGCAACGGTAAAAGCCATTGTGACGTATGATGGAGATTTGGAATCGGCTTCGAGTGGGGATGCAATTACCCTTACTTTGAACGAAGAGATCGATATCAGTCGCGGAAATGTTTTGATCAAAGAGAATGAGACTATTTTAAGCAGTGATGCGATTGTTGCCAACTTGGTATGGATGGATGAGGAGAAGTTTCTTCCCAATAAAAGTTATGTGTTTAAACGCTCATCAACCGTAACAACGGTTTATGCGGATCGAATTGATTATCGTGTGGATGTCAATACGCAGGTAAAACATGAAGCCTCTTCTTTGGGGCTAAACGATATCGGATCTGTCCGCTTGGTGTTGAGTGAACCGATTGCTTTTGATGTATACGATGATAATCGTGAGATGGGAAGCTTTATCCTAATCGATAAAATCACCAACAATACCGTTGCTGCAGGAATGATTACCCAAAGTACGGAAATAGAGGTTACGCAGACGAACACTCATACTCCGTCTGCATTTGAGATAGAGCTTAATGCTCTTATACAGCGACATTTCCCTCATTGGAATGCCGCAATAGTTGTTTAAGGAGTAGAAATGGCTACCGAAACAAAAGCGGAAAGGGTTGAACGTATTAAACGTGAAAAAGACGGTTTAGCGGTTATTGCGGATATCTATCGATACGCTCAAACCGGTGAAGCGATCGATCCAGAGGATATTGATCGTTTTAAATGGTACGGTCTTTATACCCAAAATCGTAACTTGCAAGGAGCGGAGGATGAGACGCAGTATTACATGCTGCGTGTCAAACTTGAAGGCGGATATTTAAACGTTAAGCAAGTGGAGGTATTGGGAGAAATCTCAGTGAAGTTCGCTCGTGAAAGCGGTGATGTGACGACACGTCAGGATATTCAGTTTCATTGGCTTAAAATAGAAGATTTGCCTGAGATTTTGGAATCACTCTCTGCAGTTGGTTTAAGTGTTCTCGGGGCATCAGGTGATTGTCCTCGTAATATCGTGAGTTGTCCGGTAAACGGGATTGATCACGATCAGATTGACGATGTCCGCGATGTGGTGGTTGCGTTGAACAATCTCTATCGCGGAAATCCTGATTTTTCGAATTTGCCTAGAAAGTTCAAAATCGGGGTCAGCGGATGCAATAAACATTGTATTCAGCACGAAGTACAGGATTTGGCGTTTACCGCTCTCAAAAATGGCGATGAACTCCGATTCAGCGTAAGCGTCGGAGGAGGGCAGGCGAGTAATCGACGTATCGCCGATCATATCGGGTATGTGAAACGTCGTGATATTGTAAAAATTGCCGAAGCGGTTGCACGTATTTATCGTGACTCTGGCCGACGTGACAACCGTAGCAAAGCCCGTTTGGGACATTTGGTAGAAGATTGGGGTGTTGAGCGCTTTGTCGCTGAGCTGGAAAAAGAATCCCATGTTACGTTAGAGCGTTACGACGCGGCACCTTTTACTCCGTATCCGCGACGCACCCATTTCGGTGTCGGAGCGAGTGTTAAAAAAGGGTACAACACGATAGGGTGTGCACTTACCAGCGGACGGATCAAGGGTGAAAACCTGTTGAAACTCGGACGTATCCTTGATCTGTATAAAGCTGAGGGGATCACCCTGACAACGACGCAGAATTTTGTGATTTTGAACGTTCATAGCGATGCTACGGAGCCGATGATCGATACTCTGAAGGCTGTGGGATTTCATCCCTATCCGTCAGTTTTTGAAGCACGAACCTTGGCCTGTACGGGACTCAATTTTTGTAAGTTTGCGGTGAGTGAGACGAAAGATTTAGCCATTAAGGTAGTGGAATATCTGAACACCAAATTTCCCGACTTTGACGAACCGGTGAGTATCAGTATTAACGGCTGTCCGAACTCGTGTGCCCATCCTCATATCGTTGATCTTGGATTTATCGGAGCCATCGTGAAACGGGGTGATGAACGCCTTAAAGGATTCGATTTAATCGTGGGAGGTTATTTAGAAGGGGAAGAGAGCCGTTTTGCCGTAAAAACAGGGGTAAAAGTTGCCGCTGAGGAAGTTGCACCGTTGATAGAATCACTGATACATGAATTTGAGACCAGCAACAGTATCGATTTTAGACATTATTTATTGGAGAAATACGCTTATGAACCCACTGTTTCGTCCACTCCTTGAAGAGGGTGACAAATACGCCCAGATAGGGCGAAATACGATCGGAATCCATAAAAAAACCTATTTCGATTTTACGGCATCGGGTTTGGCGTATGAGCCGATTGAAGCGCGTATCCGAGAGGTGCTAGAGACCTATGCGAATACCCATTCGAAAGAGGCATCAATGGCGGCTCGGACAGATCACTATTATCGTCAGGCGCGAGAGCACTTAAAAGGACTCTTAGGATTGGACGGCTCTTTTGCATTAATGCCTTGTGGATGCGGTGCGACGGGTGCGGTTAAGCGGCTTCAGGAGATTTTGGGACTTTATATTCCCCCTGCGACACGTGCCCGCTATAGGGAGTTACCGCCAACTTATGAGATGCCGTTGGTAATTGTCGGACCGTATGAGCACCATTCCAATGAAATAAGTTACCGTGAAGCACTTTGTGAGACGGTACGAGTCGGATTGAATACCAAGGGGTTGGTGGACTTGGAACATCTCGAAGAGATATTAAAAGAGAACCAAGATCGAGAGCTTATCGGATCGTTTTGTATTGCATCGAATGTGACGGGTACGATTACACCGTATGCGGAGATCTCTGCAATACTTCGACGCTACGGGGCAATAGTATGTTTTGATGCGGCAGCTTCGTCACCGTATATCAACATACCTTGTGAACTGTACGACGCGATGTTTTATTCACCCCATAAGCTTTTAGGGGGACCCGGCTCGTGCGGTTTACTGGCGATACGAAAGGATCTGTTTGATACCGATGCTAAACCGACCTTTGCAGGGGGTGGAACGGTACGCTATGTGAGCCGTACTAGCCACTATTTTGTGGAAGAGGTGGAAGAGCGTGAAGACGCGGGAACCCCCGGAATTTTACAGCTTATCCGCGCCGCTTTGGCCTATCAACTCCGCAATGAGATCGGATTTGTGTGGATTGCAGAACGTAAAAAAAGTTTGTATGGACGTTTTATCGAAGGATTAAAAGAGATTGAGGGAGCGACATGTTACGGCTGTCGCAGGGCAGAAAATATCGGAATTGTCTCTTTTAACATTAAAGGAGTTGATCCGTACGCATTATGTACGCTTCTCTCAGAATCTCAAGGGTTTCAAACACGGGCAGGATGCTCGTGTGCCGGACCTTACGGGCATGATTTATTAGGACTGGAGGATGACACCCCTCTTCAAGAGCGGCCGGGTTGGCTGCGGATCAGTATCCATTATTCACAAGGCGTAGAGGATATCGACGCGTTATTGGAAGCTGTTAAAAATTCTATAAAGAGGCTAGGATGACTAAAATTATACATTCAACTCCGGCCGAAACAAAATATTCGTTTTCGGCGAGAAAAGGAAATGTTTATCTTGTAGGCTGCGGTCTGGGAGAAGTAGAGTTGTTGACCCTTAAAGCGTATCGGGTTATCCGAGAAGCGCAAGTGGTTTTATATGATAATCTCATATCCAAAGAGATTTTAGATTTGATCCCTCCTGAAACACGGAAAATATATGTTGGAAAACCGAAAAATTCCCATAGTATTAGCCAAGAGCGGATTAACACTTTGATAGCTGATTATGCCGATCAGGGCTTTAGCGTTGCACGTCTCAAAAGCGGTGATCCCTATATTTTCGGACGGGGAGCGGAAGAAGCTTTGTATTTGCTTGAAAAAGGGTATAAAGTTGATGTGATCGCAGGAATTTCTTCGTCTGTCAGCGGATCGGCATGTGCGGGGATACCTCCGACCGCGAGAGGATATGCGGCGAGTTTTTCTGTAGTATCGGCACACCTGAAAGAGGGAAAAGTGAATACCGATTGGTTTCCGCTACTCCAGCTAAGTAATCATACGACGGTAGTGTTGATGGGGTTAAGTCTCGCTCGACAGATAAAATCAGCAGCACTCGCGTTGGGGATTAATCGGAATCTTCCCGTAGCGATTGTTTCCAATGCGTCACGTCCCGAACAAAAAAGTATCATTACGACTTTGGCGGGATTGGATAAAGCAGCTAAATGTGTTGAAGGTCCCGCCGTGATCGTATTTGGAGAGGTCGTAAATTTCTATGGAAAATTGCCGCAATATCAATCACAGCTGCTAGAAGTCAAATAAAATACATGGATTGCTGATCGAGCGCATTCCCTTGATCGACGAGATCTTGCAGGGTTTCGCTAAAAACACCTTTCATATCCTCACGAATACGATCCCAATAGAGATGCAGAATCGGTTGTAATCGCTCATCGGTTGGGTTGCAAAGCTCCCCTTCCAGTGCTACTAAAATTTCAAACACCGCAATCGTATTTGGGGCTTTCGCGAGCAAATAACCGCCCCCTGCACCTCGAATACTTTGGATTAATCCCTCTTTGCGCAAGGTAGCGAGAATCTGCTCCAGATAGTTTTGGGGAATATTGGCTTTTTCCGCAATGTCACGGATTTGAAGATGTCCTTGCCCGTAATGGAGCGCTAACTCATACATGGCGGCAAGGCCATAGCTTCCTTTAGTAGAAATACCTGCCACTGTTCTCTCCTATTGGATTGTAGTGGAGGTATTGTATTCGAGGTAGTGTTAATAGTCCATTAAGGACATCGATTTAGAAGAGATTATTCACTCTCTTTCGGTGATTTGAACGATTTCACATCGATGCGACGAGGGGCACGTTTTGGTGCGGCAGGTGCTTCGGAGGGTTTTCGATCTTGGTAAGGTTTTTTGTCCCCAAACGGCTTTTTATCTCCAAACGGTTTCTTATCGCCGTAAGGTTTTTTTTCTCCGAAAGCAGGTTTGTCACCGTAAGGCTTTTTATCTCCGTAGGGCTTCTTGTCTCCAAACGGTTTCTTATCGCCGTAAGGCTTTTTCTCACCGAAAGCAGGTTTGTCACCGTAAGGCTTTTTATCTCCGTAGGGCTTCTTGTCTCCAAACGGTTTCTTGTCTCCAAACGGTTTCTTATCATCCGAACTTTTTTCTTTGTCACCGAAAAATTTTGGTTTGCTGCTGTAAGGGGTTTTGGTTGCTTTTTCCGCATCAGAACGGGGTGTTCCGTCGATGTAGTGGTTACGCTCGCGGGTTTTACCTTCGAAAATCGGTTTACCGCTTTCATCTTTTCCGACAAAACGGGGTTTGGCGTTGTGTTGTTTTTTAGCCATAAAGCCATCCCCCTCATTGCGTGGAGGGCGTTTATCGCCGCGTGAATCTTCACGAAGACGCTCAGGTCTGGTGTCACGAACCGGCTTTTTATCACGATTTCTAGGGTCACTAGCATCACGAGCTTCACGCTCATCGCGGCGAGCTTTTGCTTCCGCTTTTTGTTGATTATCGATGGCAATACCGAAATCGGGTTCGAACCCTTTTACTACCTCTTGGGTAATGGTTCGTCCGTTGAGCAATTCGATAGGATAGAGCCGTTTTTGATCCTCTTCATCGAGGGTAATAAGGGCATATTCGCTTGCACGGGCGAAGCGTGACATATAGACAATCGCTTTGTCCGGAAGATCGTAGCTGATAAGAACCTCGCATTGCAGATCGGGGGTTTTTGCCAGTTCGGCATCGCTTAAAACGGTGATATTATTACCGCTAAAGATATTCGGAAGTTCTCCGGTCTCGGTTGAGCTGACGATAAGGATGTTTTTACCGCTATTTCGCTCAATTAAAAAATGGATCAGTTCATTTTTACGTGGGCGGTTACATGGGTGGATACGATGATTTTGGCGTTTGATAGGTGTCGATGACATTAAATAGTCCTTGGGTACATAGGCCTCATTAAAGAGGGGGGATAGGCGATCAGTAAAAGAAGTCTCTGACGCGTGAGCGCGACGCGAATGGTAAGCGTATTATAGCGTAAAGCTCCCTCTTTTACTTGTAAGCTTTAATCGATAACATTTCATCCAACCGCTGAAATACATACCCTTGTTCACGGAGCCGTTCAATGATCTCTCCTAACGCCTCCACCGTGGCATGATTAGAACGGCTGCTGTGCATTAGGATAATATCTCCGGGGGATACATAGGTCATTATGTTTGTGATTATGGCCTCTTTATTCTGCATTCCCCAATCGAGGGAATCGAGAGACCAAAGAATCGTTGTATATCCTTGTGCGTTGACGGTATCGACAACCTCTTGGTTAATCGCACCGTATGGGGGGCGAAAAAGGAGCGGATATTTCCCCGTGAGTTTATGTATACGTTCCGAAGTCGTATTGAGCTCTTGAATAATTTGTTCCGAGGTCAGTGCGGTAAAATGAGGATGGGTAAAACTATGGTTAAGAACCAAATGCCCCTCATCAAATGTCCGCTTTGCAACCGTGATATTATTCTCCTCCATTGCTGCGGCAATCATGAAAAAACTTGCTTTCACACCGTAATGTTTTAATATGTCTAAAACTTTATCGGTATTGTTTTCATCGGGAGAATCATCAAACGTGAGGGCAATATTTTTAGCTTTTGTAATGTCTCCGTGCAGATAAATATTCGTATAGTTTCCTTCTGCAATAGGTGCAGTCGTCTCATTACGCCATCGATCCAAAAATTGAGTAAGATTGGCATCCAGCAGAGGGGATGAACCTCTAATTTCATACAGAGGATCATTTGCTCCAAAAAGGGCAAGCTGGAAAAAGACGAACAGGGCGATTAGCAGTTTTTTCATACACTCATTTCCGGTTTAGATCGACAAGAGGTGAAATTATACCGCAATCATTGAGGGGTGTTTTTGAAGATACGCAGATCCTCTCGGACGTAGCTGGAGCCGAGATTACGAATATCTTGTTTGTAAATGAGATTTTGCGCAACACTTAATTTCAATTCGTTGCCGTCAATTTTGGTATAGATTTTTTCGAGATATCGGCCGAGAAGCGTTTGTATGTCTGAGCTATGAATCATCTCTCTCATCCCATCTAAACCCTCTCGAGGAAGAGGAAGATTGCAATAGTAATCGCCGATATCGTTGATTCCCCAGTAGATAAATCCCAACAAACGGTAAAAATCGAGTGACGTTGATATCGAAGAGAACGTGATGCGTCGAACATGCTTTTCGACTCCCAGTGCGAGTGTCATTCGGAGTAAATGGGTAGCATACCCTTTGCGTTGCTGTGATTCAGGGGTAAAGAGGTTGTAGAGGGTAAGATATTCACTGTAACGGTCGATTTTGGAGAAGAGATAGCACAAATGCTCATTTTTATCATTGCACAGTACGATACACCCTTGGGCATTCCAACTAAAATGGCGATCCCACCATGCCATGGATTGATCGGCGAATCGGAGTGTTTGCGGGTCTTGAATCGTGGCTATGGAGTTGATATAGGCATCACGCCCCAACGTTTCAAGATGATAGAGTGACATCGGCATCCTTTTACCTCTCTATGGACGTAAAAAGTTCCGTATTATGGAGCCGATTAAATTAAGTGAGTGGAAATATTATATCGGATTAACGTGAGGGCATTTTCCTTTTGATGATTAAAAGATAATCAGACGAACTTAGGGTTTTTCCGTAACGGGATATTTATACTCTTTCCATTCACTAAATCCGTTAAGGAGCCAATAGACATTTTTATACCCGAGTTTACGTACTGCCAAAGCCGCTTCATACGAGTTGGCACAGGTTTCTCCGTAGCAATAAAAAAGGATATTTTCCTCTTTGTCTTTGGGAAGCTGTATTACAATGTATTCTGCTTTTGAAACATCAAAATAGACGGGATGTGCCCCTTTGATATGCTCTTTTTGATAATGCCGTTTTTCACGTGCATCGTAAAAATAACATTTTTGATCGTACAGTTTTTTTGCGGTTTTGACATCCACGACTTTAACCCCTTTGGCTGTGGCGTCATCAACTTGTGGGGGTATGATACATACATCGTATTTGGTTTCAAACATAATACTTTTTTCACCGTCGTATTCGACACCTTGCACAGAGGTAGAGAGAAAAATCGTTAACAGAACAGAAGAAATCAAGCGTAACATGACATACTCCTCGAAATGATTATGGTTAAATGATAAGACAGAAAATGTTAGTAAAGTATAATATTTTTAAATATATTAATAGCGTAAGAAATTATTTAGAAAGTCCGGCGAGGTATCCGCTGGAAAATGACCATTGGAGATTGTATCCGCCACATGGACCGTCAAGATTCATCACTTCACCGCAAAAATAGAGCCCTTTTACCACTTTGCTCTCCATACTTTCGGGACGGATCTCTTTGAGGGAGATACCGCCTCGGGTAATCATCGCCATTTTGAATCCGTCATGCCCGATGACCGTGAGCGGAGTCCATGCAAGAAGTTTGATGAGACGATCACGTACCATCCCCTCAAGTCGGTTGAACCCTATGTCAGGATCGGCACCTGCTTGGGTACATAAAGCGCGGCAGAGTGGTTCGGGGAGGAGTGTCATCATATGGGTGAGCACTGATTGTTCGGGGTTTTTATGGATCGAATCTTTGATATGGGTCAATATTTGCCCTTCATTGAGCCCTTTTGTCATGTTGATCAGTAGTGGAACGGATCCGTATTTTTCAATCAACGGGGTGATCTCACGGGCAACATCCAAAACAACGGGGCCTCGAATACCGTTTTGGGTGAAGATCAAATCCCCTGATGCACGGATATTTTTTGCTTTGGGAAGATCGATACGAATTTCTACTTTGGGGATCGTATCGGCACGGCACTCTGCCACCCATGTCTCACGAGTACGCAAAGGCATCATCGCGGGGTAAAGTTCGGTTACGTTGTGACCGACTTCAGAAGCGAGGGAAAAACCGTCCCCCTCTGCTCCCAGTTGAGGGTATCCTAATCCACCTGTGGCAATAATGACTTTAGGCGCATAGTAACATTTCTCTGAGGTAGAGACACCTTGGATACCTTCTGTATCATATTTTAAGTGTTCTACTTTTGCTGACGTGATGAGCACAATGCCAAGACGTTCCATCTCCAGCTCAAGTGCATCGATAATAGTGACAGAGCTGTGGGATAGTGGAAAAACACGATAGCCATCAGGTGCGTGACTCTCTACTCCGATTTCGGCAAAAAACGCGATGAGGGCTTTATGATCCAGTGCGTTTAGAGCGGGGGTCATAAATCGCCCCTCGCGCCCGAACCGTACCATAAAATCTTCGTTAGAGAGGGTATTGGTAAGATTGCATCGTCCGCCTCCCGTCGCTTTGAGTTTTGCACCGATTTTGGAAAGTTTTTCGAGGAGGAGGACTTTATTCCCCTGTCGTGCGGCAGTGATAGCGGCCATGATTCCCGCTGCCCCAGCACCGACAACGATGAGATCAAAAGAAGTTTCAAAGGAGTTTTGCATACGCCATTATAGCGGTGAGAGGAGCTAAAATCCAAATTCTTAAATTTATTCGCTCTGTGGTATATTCTATCCTATAAATCTACACAGAATCGAGAAACTATGCGTATCTTATTAACGGGAGCCGATGGCTATATCGGACGCCGCCTTAAACGTGTACTGATATCGCAACACGATGTCTCTCTTCGTCTGATGGTACGTAACCGAGCCAGCCTTTCATCGGATATAGGGTCCGATATTGAGGTGGTACAGGCGGATGTTTTGAAAAAAGAGACACTAGACTCCGCATTGGAAGGGATTGATGTCGCCTACTATCTGATCCACGGTCTCGCACGTCCCAATTATCAGGAGTTGGATCGCCAAAGTGCCCAAAACTTTCTCGATGCCGCTATCCGAAACGGTGTAAAGAGCATCATCTATCTCGGCGGCTTGGGGGAAAAGAGTAGTGCCAGCGAACACCTTCTCAGCCGTATAGAGACGGGTGAAATCCTCAGCTCCCGTCCCGATGCGGTGCGATGTGTGTGGTTTCGAGCCGGAGTGATCATCGGATCGGGGAGTGCCAGTTTTGAGATTATCCGTAATCTGGTTCAAAAGCTCCCGATTATGATTACCCCTCGCTGGGTCAAGAGCCGTATTACTCCGATCGGAGTGGACGATGTCATCGGGTATCTTGATGATGCCAAAACGTTGAGTCTTTTGCACAACGAGATGATCGATATCGGGAGCGAAGCGATGAGCTACGGGGAACTGATGCTTCGCACCGCTTCCGTGATGGGGCTGCGCCGTTGGCTGATACCCGTACCGTTGTTGACACCCAAACTTTCTTCGTATTGGCTCACGCTCTTTACTCCCGTCCCCTACAGTGTTGCGAGTTCACTGATCGAGGGGCTTAAAAGCGAAGTGGTGATGACTAACAATCGTGCGGAAGTGTTGTTCGAACGCCGTCCTATCGGATTGGAAGCATCGGTTGCCAAAGCGATCGAGGAGATACGAACTCATCAGATCATCAGCCGTTGGAGTGACAGCGGCGGCGGGGTATGGGAGGTAGATCATACCCGCGATATTGCTAGCGCTGTTTTTACCGACCGTCGAATACTCCCTTTGGGGGATAAATCTGCCGAAGCGGTGTTCAAAAGTTTTTGTGCGATCGGCGGATCAAACGGGTGGTTCGGGTATGATTGGCTTTGGAAAGTGCGCGGTGGGATTGACAAACTTTTAGGAGGTGCGGGGATCAATCGGGGACGCCGAGATTCTGAGACACTGCGGATCGGAGATAGTCTCGATTTTTGGAAAGTGGTCGATTTGGTGGAGAATGAGCGGCTTTTATTGTATGCGCAAATGAAGCTTCCGGGCTCTGCATGGCTGGAATTTAAAATTCATCAGGGAACTTTGATTCAGAGTGCCTATTTTTATCCCGATGGGGTGAGCGGTCGTCTTTACTGGTATATTTTAATACCGTTGCACCATCTCATCTTTGCCAATATGGCAAAGATGATTTTAGAGAGGGCTTAGCTTCTATTGTTAGCCTCTAGCCGTGACTTCGAGCAAGTGGTAGCCGAATTGGGTTTTGATCGGACCGTAGAGGACGCCGACATCGCCGTTAAATACCGCTTTGTCAAACTCAGGAACCATTTGACCCGGTGTGAATCGACCCAAATCTCCCCCTTTTCGACCGGATGGACATTGGGAGTGTTCTGCCGCCGCTTCTGCGAAAGAGGTTCCCTCTTCGATTTCTGCTTTGAGTGCGTTGCACTCTGCTTCGCTACTTACTAATATATGTCGTGCGGTTGCCCATGCCATGATGATCCTTTATTGTATTTTTGGAATTTTACTCTATTAGTACTTTTTATTTGTATTGACGAGCATATCTTTTTCGCTCAAGTCGTCCATCAGTGTTTTTAGATTTTTCAGACTTAAGAGTTTAAGGGTATCGCTTTTCTCTTTTTTGAACTCGCTTGAAAAACCGTTTTTAGAGAAGATGACGAACTTATCAGGATTGAGTTTAGCACGTGTACATTTCTCTTGGAGTTTGCTCAGTTCGCTTTTATTGGCTTTAGCTTTTGAGTATTTACATGATCCCGCCAAAACTTTTCCTGATTTAGTTTGTCCCAAAATCTCAATTTCGATATTTTTATCCCAGTATGAGCCGATTTTAGCTACCCAATCCTCTTTGAAACTTTGTTTGACGAGGGCAATGACGAGCCCCTCGTACACTGGATCAAAAAAGCTCTGCTTGTTATTTTCCCATCGCTCTTTTACTTCGGTGAAATCTCCCTCTTTTATCCCCTTATAATACGGAGAGATAGCGGAGAACCAAAAGCGTAAAAACGGAGCGGTAAAGAGGAGACGATCCGAGACCTCTTCAGACTCATCGGCAGGCTCTTCTTGGGAGTGTTCACGCGTCAGTAAGCCGAATTTAATCAAAAAGGCCGCCGATTCTTCCCCCTCTTTTCGGTTTAGATCGGCACGTCGGAAGGCTGAGTGCTCCCGTCGGTCTCCTAAAGCCAATGCGGAGAGGAGGGCATGATGCGCTTTGTTGCTTTGGGTGATTTTGGTCAGATCGCCGTGAATGTAGCGGTAGTTCGCGAGTACCTTCTCCTCGATCAGCTCTTCGAGTGACTTAGACAAATCGATATTCCATCCCATACCGCCGAACACGGCGAAGTATTCAATCGCTTTTTCGATATCGGCGGCATTATTTTGAAAGCAAAAGGATCGGAATTGTTGAAGAAGGGTAGGGTGTTTGGACATGCAGAAGCAACCTTGTTTTAATTACCGCATTATAGCCTAACGGCAGCTCCTTAGAGCTTTTCGGCACCTTTTTGAGTCAAGACAACCGTTACTCCGTCTTCATTGACGGTAATTATTCCGTCGCTTTTCAGCTCATCCATTGCGATTTGAAAAGGGCGGTCTTGCTTAGAATCGAGTTTTTTCAAAATGGCGCTGATGACGTCTTGTTTGGTCATGATGTGACCCGCTTCAGCACGGCTGCTTTTGAACCAGTTTAGAAACATCGCTTTGATCTCATTTTTTTGTGTTGTTTCGATGTTCTCTTTTTTAGGGGGTGCTTTACGGGCAAAGTTTTGAGGCGGGTTCTTATAATCCCGTTTAGGGGCAGGTTTTCTGTTTTGTGCAGGTGGTTTGATGGGTGATCCTTGGTATCGTGTAATCAGTTACGCTATTGTAGTGATTTTTACTTAATGACACGGCTCAACATTTGTTGTATAGTTAACATTACATAAAAATTTCTTAATCGACAAGGAGTTCTCTATGAGTACGATCATTATGCTGTTCATATTGCCGCTTGGGATATTGGTCTATTTTTGGGATCGCCGTAATTACGCGCAGAATCTTCTACTCTTTCGAGATTATATTTCGCAGATGTACTATGCTGACCTACCGCAGAGTGACAAAATGGATCAAATCGATGAAATGTTTTATCAAAACGGATATACACGTATCGAGCGCTCCGAATCACGGCTCATCGTCGAGAAAAAACATTTCAATATCGGGTTACTATTTATCTCGGTGGGGGCATTAACCTACTTCGGGTTATTCATCTATCTGCTTTACTATCGCTTTGTTCAAAAACCGCGCAGGCTCAGTGTCGATTTAGGCAATGAGGTGATGATGAAGGAAGAGAAAAAATAATCGCTTACGCGAGTTTTTTTCGCATCATTCTATAATGCAAGAAACCTAAAATTCCGACGACAGAGACAAGAATTGCGAATTGTGAACTCTCTAATCCGGCAGATTTGGCTCCGATTGCGAATCCAAACAGGAGAAGGAGAAATAAGGTCATAAATCGTGAATAAAGTTTAGTTAGTTTCATGAATACAGCTCGTTTAATTATATTGAATAAGCAATATCGACAATAGACGTATTTTGTTTAGCCTGAAGATACGGAGAAAGAGAAGATGTTTTCCTCACTTGTCTCGAAAATCGTTTTTATATAGTCTTTATTTTTTATATAACTTCAAGAATTTAAGGAATACAATTTTCGGTATAGGATTTAACATAATTAAATCTTTGGTGTGTCTGAAATGCTTATGATTTTACCAAAAAAGAGATATTTGGACACGGGCTTTCTTCTAATACGAGAGGAGGTTTTACGATGAATACTTTAGAATGGTTTAGTCATTTGGAACAAATTAACGGACGCAATGAAGTTGCCAAGATGTTTACCAACGGTGCATGGAAAGTTGATTTTAACGAGAACACGCCGACATTTATTTGTTACTCTGAGTATGAATGCCATCAGTGCCCCAACTGCTCTCAAAAGCCGTGTTTATGTTCACTCGAAAGCACGGAAAGGATAAGTCATCCACTCTATCATGAGCAGATGATGATCTATTGCTCAGAATTTACGGAATTATGTTAGAGAATATCTGAATCAATGATGCTATAATTAATCAAAAAAGCGGCATTGATGTTTATAGGGTGCAAGCGAAGAGATAAAAATTGAGGGTAGATGTTTAAACTGATACGTAAAGTCGTAGTCTATTTTGACCCGCTTCTTGAAAATGAATCGTTGAACCTAAAAAAAGAGTTTGAAGCATGGGATAAACATGCTCGGACGATTCAAATCCGCATTTTATCACTTTTGACGGGTCTGCTTTATATCGCCGCTTCCTACATAGAGCGTGATATCTTATCATCCGATACGCTCTCGTTTGCGACATCACTCCATCTGTATTTTTTACCTCCCCTTCTATTTTTTATCAGTGCGATGACATTTTTTCGAACGCTTTATACGCCGATGATTCTGATCTTGGCCATCTCTCCCGTACTAGCGAATATAGGTAATTTATATTTGACCGAATTACTACGCTCATCCCCGATTTATTTATCTGAACTCTATTCAACAGAAGTCTATTTAATCGTAATTTGGATTTTTGCTATCTCCGGATTGCGATTTTCCTATGCCATTATTAGTGCATCGATATGCTTTATATTGACGCTAGGGTATCAATTCTATTCTTTGATGCCGAAAGAGATCTTTTATCTGCACCAATTGTGGATGTTTTCTGCTTTTTCTTTTGGGGTTATGACAGCACTTATCCTCGAAAAAAATAACAAACGAATCTTTCTTGATGCTCGAAAATTGGAACAATTGGCCACTGTCGATAAGTTGAGCGGATTGTATAATAGAATGAAAATAGAGACGTATTGCGACATGGAGATTGATAGAGCCGAACGGTATAACGAAATATTTTCGATGATTTTAATCGATATCGATTATTTCAAGGAGATCAATGATGCTCATGGACATAATATCGGTGATCGGGTTATATCAAATATCTCGAAAGTTTTACAGAGTTCTATTCGATGTGTCGATTATGTAGGACGATGGGGAGGAGAAGAATTTTTAATTCTTCTTCCCAAAACGACAGCACAGCAAGCATTTCAAATTGCCGAAAAAATACGAATTACCATTATGGAAGAGGATTTTTCTCCTGCGCAGAATATCACAATAAGTGCAGGTATCACTGAATATATACAGGGGGATACGACAGAGAAAATTATCCAACGAGCGGATGACGAGCTTTATAAAGCCAAAGAAAGCGGCAGAAATCAAATCCAGATTTATGAGGCTCCATCGTTCTTTTAGGTGCATGATAGGTGAAAATGTCTCTCTAAAAAATCAGAATAGATAATGCATATTCTAAAATTATGAGAGTAGCTAAGTTCCAAGGAGTGATTTATGGCAGTGTTGATCACCGATACCTGTATAAATTGTGACGCCTGTATCGAGGAGTGTCCTGCAACGGCGATCGTCAGTGCAGATGAATCACCGCTTGAGGGCGGCGAATACACCTATGTCAAACCTGAAAAATGTATCGAATGCGTCGATTCGGCAGTACCGAAATGTGCCGATGTCTGTCCGACCGAGGGGTGCATCGTGTGGGATATGTCCTACATTGCCGAATACAACGACCATTTTGTCCAAAGCGGCGAGTATGTGATCCGTGTCCATAAGAGCAAAGGGCTGATGTCTCCTGACGTGAGTCCGATGCCGTGGCGTGAGAGTATCAGTATGGAGCAAAGAGAAGCGCGTGTGAGTGTTGGGGAGACGTTGAAGCTTTATAATTAGGGTTTGAGGTTATAGTTATTACCTAACCCCTATTTCTTTGTTTCTATATTTTTTTTTAATAGCTAGATTGTAAATACATAATCTGTGTTTCTTGTAATTTTTTATATAGTTCGGCAGTATTATTCAAATCTTTTGTATATGCATTTTCATTATTATACTTAATTGCATTTTTTATAAATTCTATTTTTTCACGCAATTCCATTGCTGAGGGCTTTCTTCTATCTACAGATTCAGAAACAATTTTCAATCCATTCTGGAATGAACATAAATTATGATAGACATTGACATCCAATATACCTTGCACAATTGTATATTGGCTTGTATTTTTATCCATTTCATTTTTTATATGTAGTCGTTCTATTTCTCGTTCTTTATCAATAGCTTTAATAATAGCTATGGCGAAAGAATTGTAATACACTTCTTCATTTACAAGGGATCGACTAGCATTTGATACGGTTGCAGCAGCAGAGAAAGCCATTTTGGTTGTTTCTGCACCTACAACGGTTGCAAGGCTAGAAAAAATTGTTGTTGCCCCTCCTAATGTTACATTGAAATTTACCGAATTTCCAAGAATATTGCCTTTGTGTTCTTCACACACTTCATCTGATAGTAGTATAAATCTACTCAATAATGTATTTCTTGCATTTGGATCAATTTGTGCATTTTGAAACGCCTCTTTAAAGGCAGTTCCTTCTGTATTAATTATTTTTTCATTTTTCAGATAAAAGCTTTGGTTATTATCATTTAAGATATCAGTAGACTTCATGATGGGGTTTACAGTGTAATATTGTCCGGCACAACCACTTAACAAGAAAAGAATAGAAAGCGGCACAAATAACTTTTTCATTATTTATTCCTAAGGTAAAGATTTTTAGAAGCTAATGCAAACAAAAAATATACAACAAAACATTCTACATCTATTTCTATAAAGTATTCTTTAGTATAAATGAATGAGTTTGTCCTTAAGAACGTATATTCCCCGTGATCCAACACCTAGAGCCATTACGGAGGCAGTAGTGCTGAGAGGAACGAGCGTTCTTGGATCGCGGTATGCTCTTTTGGTACTTTTCGGCTAAACAGAAAAGTACGGAGAAAGTTTGAAATGTGGGGTGAGGGAAGGGGAATAGAAAAATTAGCCTGTCCCTCCTTAGCTTCTTAGCTTTCGACTAGTCAGTATTTTCGTCTTTATTATTCAATAAATTATATTCTACAGGTATTCTATTTATAAAAGATAAGAATGAGTCTATGCTCATTGTTATGAGAAACAAAGGTATTACTATTGGAAAAATCAATATAATATAAAAACTTTTTATAATTATATTTTCTGGTTCTGGAAAAGTATTATCTAATTTGGCAACAATAGTATTTGTAATGAAATCTTTTTCATACATTCCTAGTTTTATTTTATTGACACCTTTGATTGTTCCATTAAGATTTATTTTCTCATTTGCATCTGCTGTATGATAGACTTCAAAAATTGCACCGTCTCCGAAATCTAAGAAGTCAAAATTAATATATGCTTCATTATTTTCAATATTAATAGATATGTTATTTGCTATTTTTCTATTAAAGATTGATTTAACATTTATAATTTTTTTATCTACAGGTATAGATATACGTAATTTATCAATCGGGGCTATATCATTTCCATCGATAACATCGTTTCCATTATTCCAGAATGCAAATTTTGTTAATGTCAAAGTATGGATTTGCTCTTTATTGTATGTTATTTGTAGACCATCTAATGCTGAAATAGAATTTTTAATAAGAGCAAAGCTTTTATATAAATATGTTGGTTTTTTTACTTTTTTACTTTTGAAATACAAAAATATAGATATTATTACACTAATAATGGCTAATAATAAAAAAATTAAATTAAGATATGGACTATTTGTTAAATATGCTGAAATACTTTTTAACCATTCCATATTATTCCTTGCTATAAATTATTTTGATTATATAAAAAATACTCTTAATTAATAGTAGAATTTGCTACTGAAAGGGATGTAAACAACATCAATTAGGAAATAAAATAAACTTAATAAAATAAAAAAGTTATTTTAGAAGGATATAGAGTAAAAGGATAGCTCTACAAACGCTATCCTTTTGTTGGCAGAGAGAAAAACTTACAGCGCTTTCGCCATAATACGATTCAATCGTGCAATAAACCCTGCGGTATCTGCAAGCGTCTCACCCTCATAGAGTTTCGCCTGATCAAGCAACACATGCGCCGCATCGTCGATGAGGTTCATATCTGCTGAGTCACTAAGCTTTTTAATCAACTCATGGTTCGGGTTGATTTGGAGGATCGGTTTCGGAGCCGGGAAATCCCCGCCCATGTTACCGAACTGCTTCATCATCTGCGCCATCATGTACCCTTGGTCTTCTTTATCGACTTTCAGACATACGGCAGACTCGGTGAGATCAAACGTCGTTTCGACTTTCGATACGTTCTCACCGAGAGCATTTTGGAGCTGACCAACGAAGCTTTCCATCCCTTTGGCTTTCTCTTCGTGTTCTTTTTTCTCCTCTTCGGACTCTTCGAGTTTCGCATCCGTGACGTTGACGAATTTATACTCATTGTACTCGGTGACCATCGGGAATACGATCGTGTCGATCTCTTCGTTAAGCACCAATACATCGATCCCTTTGGCTTTGAAACGCTCAAGTGCAGGGGAGTTTTTGAGCATTTGGAGAGACATTTTGGCAGAGATGTAATAGATCTCTTTTTTCTCTTCATCGACGTTTTTCACGAACTCGCTGAACATCACCGGCTCGGCACTGTTGAGCGTGTTGAGTTTGAGAAGCTCTAGGATACGCTCACGGTTGCCCATATCGCTGTAAAGACCCTCTTTGAGGACGTTTCCGAACTCTTTGTAGAATGCGTCGTATTTTTCCGCATCATTTTCCGCGATTTTAGCGAGTTCACCCAACACTTTTTTAACCGAAGCGTTTTTGATTTTCGCCATAACGCGGTTGCTTTGGAGGATTTCACGGCTGACGTTGAGCGGAAGGTCGGCAGAGTCGATCACCCCGCGAAGGAAACGTAAGTAAGTCGGCATAAGCTCTTTTTCATCGTCGGTGATGAAGACACGGTTGATATAGAGTTTGATACCGCTTTGGTAGTCAACACGGTACAAGTCCATCGGCGCTTTGGACGGTACGTAGAAGAGGGTGGTGTACTCTAACGCCCCCTCAGCTTTATTATGCATCCATGCTAACGGTTCGCTGGAGTCGTGGGCGATACTGGAGTAGAAATCTTTGTACTCTTCATCAGAGATATCGGATTTAGAGATCGTCCAAAGGGCGTTGGCTTTGTTGATTTGTTTGTTAAGTATTTCGTTATGACCTTTCTCTTCTCCCTCAGCCGGGGCTACCCACTCCTCTTTGTCCATGAAGATCGGGAAAGGGATGTGGTTCGAGTATTTTTTGACGATAGAGTCGATACGGTGAGTCTCTAGGAACTCTCCCTCATCGTCTTTTAGGTGCATAATGATCGTTGTACCGTGAGAATCGCGTTCTGCAGGCTCAAGATCGTATTCTGATCCCGCCATAGATGACCATTTGTACGCTTGCTCTTCTCCGGCTTTGCGGCTGATCACTTCGACTTTGTCGGCGACCATAAACGAGGCATAGAAACCGACCCCGAACTGACCGATGAGTTTGGAATCTTTTTTCTGATCGCCGCTGAGTTTTTCGAGGAATGCTTTAGTTCCCGATTTCGCGATGGTTCCGAGGTTTTCGACTAAATCGGCTTCGTTCATCCCGATACCCGTGTCAGAAATGCTGAGGGTTTTTGCCTCTTTGTCGATCACGATATCGATACGAGGGGCGAAATTGACCCCTTTGTAGGCTTCGTCGGTGAGGACGAGCATGTTGAGTTTATCAAGAGCATCCGAAGAGTTTGAGACAAGCTCACGGACGAAAATCTCTTTGTTGGAGTACAAAGAGTGGATCATGAGATGCAAGATTTGTGAGACTTCAGTCTGGAACTGATGTTTTGCCATATGACTATCCTTAAAGGTTAAATTTTGAGCTGTGATTGTAACGAAATAGTTTTAATAATGCAAGAGATATCAAATAAGTTGAGTCTTGTTGACTAATACTTAATATGAGTGAGGTAAAGGCCGTTATGGGGTGCGATATCGGTGGAGTATCGCTTAACGCAGTTTAGTTGCTCGATAAGCTCCTCTTTCGTCGCTTTCCCCGCCGAGATACGGAGCAAGAAACCGACCATCAGGCGGATTTGGGAGCGGAGAAACCCGTTCCCCTCGAACACGAGGATAAAATACCCTTTATGCGAATAGGCGTAGGCTCGGTAGATGATGCGGGTAAAATGATCCATATCGTTGCCGCTTTTTTTAAAAAGCTCAAAGCTATGGATCCCCTCGAAACATCGGATGGCATCGGCGATCACTTCTCGGTTGAGGGTGGGAATAAACGAGACGAAATTGTCCTCAAACGGGTTGGTCGTCCCCTCTTTTATAACGTAGCGGTAGACGCGACGCTTGGCACTGTAGCGGGCATGAAAATCGCTCTCCACAAATTCGATTCGCAAGATTCGTAATGAATTGGGCAACTGGAGGTTGAGCATCTCTTTGAGCCGCTGTAAGTCGCTCCAAAACAGCGGTAAGTCGATGTGCATCACCTGATGAGTGGCGTGGACACCTCGGTCGGTTCTTCCTGAGCCTTTAGGAGTGGAGTTGATTTTAAGCCGTTTGAGGGCAATGATAAGGGTTCCGATAACGGTTTCATGGGTAGTGGGCTGCTGTTGAGACCCCATAAACGCTGAGCCGTTGTAGCTCATCGTAATTTTAGCTCGGTTCAAAAACGGCTCCCCACCAGACGTTTATAAAATCCGTAGGTGATGAGAAGCCATCCGAGGGTAACAATCCAAATCGTGTGAAATCCGAACCATTGCTGGGTGATAATCGCGGCAGAGTAAAATCCGACGATGGAGAGGAAAAGCCATAGGTAAATCCATCGCTTTTGATGGCGGGCATGGACTACTCCCATCGCGATAATCAAAAAGATCGAGAGGAGGGGGAAAAGGCTTAAAAGGGTATCGGTAATGAGAAGCTGATTCTTTTTCTCCCGTTTTTCATTATTGGTCCAATAATCGAGCGTGTTGCGATAGATGGTTGTGTCGGTATTCATCATATCGTTGATATAGGCTGTTTTGAAAAGCATTGTTTTAAGGAGGTTGTCATCGTAGCTGTAACTCTCCCCTTTATCCAATTTAAGCTGTAATACACCGTTTTTGTTGATCAATTCGGCTTTATCGGCGGTAATTAGGATTTCACTTTTCATCTCTTTGTTAAAGAGGACGACATCTCCGAATGCACGCGACTCTGAGTCGCTTTTGTTGATAAAAAGCATCCAGTCTCCGAAATGGTGACCGAACTCCGAAGCCGAAAGGTTGAATTTCGCTTCCGCCCTTTTTTTCTCTAAAAAGTTCGCGGAGATGATTTTGATATATGGGGTAACGACGACAAAGTTGACAAAGAGGAGAATACTCAAGAATAATGCGGGGAGGGCTAAAACTCTCGCTACAAACGAGGGTGAAATTCCGAGTGAGAAGACCACGACCATTTCATTGTCATTGGAGAGGCGGTATAGGGCTAATGAACCGCCGACGACAAACGCGATAGGGAGGGTATAAAACAGCAGCTCAGGGACAACAAACAAGTAGAGTTTTCCCATCTCCGCAATGCTCAGCTGAATGACCGCCGTGTAGGTCGCGAGCTTGATCATAAAAATGACCGAGGCAATCGCAAAGAGGGGGAGGAAAATCGAGAAAAAGAGTATCGACAGATGCGATAAAATGTAGCGGCGTAATTTATCCATAGATACCCACCATAAAGTTGTTGACATAGGTATCAAACATTAAAACGATCCAACATCCCATCGCTAAAAAGGGGATAAAGGGGAGTTGTTTGGACTCTTCGCTCTCATCACGGGTTAGCATTAATGCGGGAAGTGCCAAGACAGCACCCAGAAAAATAGCGGCGAGGCCGAGCTGTATCCCCAGCAGTGCCCCCATCGTCGCGGCGATCATAATGTCGGCTTCTCCCATCGCCTCTTTTTTGATGGCGTAGGAGAGGTAAAAACGAAGGAGTGAAAAACCTCCGGCAAAGAGCAGAGCATTGGTAACGTTGTATCCGAATTGCTCAAACGAGGTGACGCTAAAGACGGCAAGAGTGAGGGCGGCGAGGTTAAGACTGTCCGGAACCATTTTGTAGCGATAGTCGATTGCCGAGAGGGCCAAGAGAAAATCAAAAGTGAGTGCGACTCCGAATGCTTGGAATGTCAGTCCCAGTTTTAGAGCACTAAAGAGGAAAATAAGACCGCTGAGTATTTCAATTAGAGGGTATTGGATCGAAATCTTTGCTCCGCAAAAAGCACATTTTCCTCGCAAAAAAAGCCATGAAATAATCGGAATATTATGCCAAGCTCTCAGAGGGGTGTTACAGCTCATACAATGCGAAGCGGGAAATGAGACACTCTCATCACGCGGTATACGGAGAATAAGAACATTAAAAAAAGAACCGATTGCCGCCCCAAAAATAAAGATAAATACCAATTCCATCAGTTCAATCCTCCGAAGCGTCTTTCGACCGTTTTAAATTTTTTAATAATAGTTTCAAGCTCATCGGTAGTGAACTCAGGCCAAAGGGTCTTGGTAAAAAACAGTTCTGCATATGCCGCTTGCCATAGCAAAAAGTTTGAAAGACGGTGATCTCCCCCTGTCCGAATGAGTAAATCAACATCATGGGAACAATCAAGCTGTGCGCTAAGCGACTCAACGGTGATCTCCCCCTTGTCTCGGAGGGCATTGGCGGCACGGACAATCTCATCACGCCCTCCATAGTTGAGTGCTAAACATTGTGTCAGACCGTTACAATGGATCGTTGCGGCTTGGACATCGTCGATGACGTTGCGAAGCGATTTAGAAAAGATCGAGAGATCACCGATCGGCTCAAAACGGATATTTCCTTCGAGATAGGTGGAGCGTTCACTTTTGAGGTAACGTTCGAGGAGTTTCATCAAAAATTCGACTTCAATTTTCGGCCGTTTCCAGTTTTCGGTACTGAATGCATACAAGGTGAGTCGTTCGATATCGCTATGTGCGCCACAATAGGTAGTGATAGCACGTACGGTTTCTGCACCTTTTTCATGTCCGAACGTTCGGCTTTTTCCCTGTGCTTCTGCCCAGCGGCCGTTTCCGTCCATTATGATCGCGATATGACGGGGGAGGTTGCTCATAAAGATTCGGCTTGTTCTAAGAGATGAAGCGAGAGGGTCAATTTATCGCTTTTGGGGAGGGGAATCGTTGCGTTGGGGGTGATAAAGTCGATTCGGTTGGTGTCACTGCCGAAAGGGTTATTCTCATCGATAATGTTGAGGCATACCGCTTGAACTCCTTTGCGTTCCAAGAGTTTTTTCGCATTTTCAGTGGCGACAGAGGGATCGGTTTCGGCTTTAAAAGCAACGGTTTTAATCCCCTCTTTATTACACTCGGTGAGTAAATCGATGTTTTGCTTCATCGAAATACTCCACGTTTCGCCCAAGGTCTCTTTTTTGAGTTTTCCCTCCTGCGGATGGGTTGGCAGATAATCGCTGACTGCCGCCGCCATAAAGAGATAGGGCTCTTTTTGGATGAGAGAAATAGGTTCATCATGGATGAGTGAGGGTTTTGAGAGTTTCCCTTTTTTGGCAATACGGATGGAGTCGGTGAGGTATTCGTTCATCTCTTCAGAACTCTCAACTTCAATGGTATGCAGTGATGCGGGAAGATCACTCTCAAAACGGGTAGCGATCAGATTCACATCGGCACCTTTGAGAAAAAGTGCCGTAGCGAGTGCCGAGGCCATTTTACCGCTGGAACGGTTACTGATGGTGCGGACATCATCGAGCTTTTCGACGGTGCCTCCCCCTGTAACGATAACACGACGATCACTCCAAAACTCGTTTTTGAGCAACGTGCGCGCACTGTGCCAAAAAATCTCCAGAGGTTCCGCCATCGCACCGTCCCCTACCACTTGACAGGCTAGTTCTTTGGTTTGGGTTGCGATGATCTCGTAGTTGGCAATGGCGAGCATTTTCATCGATGCTTGAATCATCGGATTTTGGATCATGTCGGTATTTGCCGAGGGGGCGATGAGTTTGATTCCCGAAAAGGCGAGGGCGCACTGGGTGAGGATCGTATCGGCAATACCGTTGGCGAGTTTGGCAATGGTGTTCGCAGTAACGGGGGCGATCACCAGTAGATCCGCCCACTGAGAAATCTTGATATGGTTGAAATCATCCGCCCACGATTCGTTGGTGTCATCGAGGACTCGATTGCGGCTGAGGGCTTCAAAACTGAGCGGTGCAACGAACTTTTTAGCGGAGGGGGTCATAACGACACGCACGTCGGCACCCGCTTTGATGTAAAGTCGAAGCAGTTCAAGGGATTTATACGCGGCAATCGATCCCGTAACGCCGAGAAGTATTTTTTTACCCGCTAAAAGGTTCATCGGGATATTCATTATTTCCCTTTACCGAAGAATTTAGAGAAAAAACCTTCGACTTTTCGGATCGGAGTACGGCTGAGGATAAGAATACCGCTCTCATATTTACCTGCGGTAACGGTTGTACCTGCGGCGATCATAACGTTATCGGCTATCTCGAGCGGAGCGACGAGTTGGGTATCGCTCCCGACAAAGACATTTTTACCGATGAGCGTTTGGTATTTTTTTACCCCGTCATAGTTGCAGGTAATGGTTCCCGCACCGATGTTGCTCCCCTCACCGATGGTTGCATCGCCGAGATAGCTCAAATGTCCCGCTTTGACTCCCGTGAGAGTTGATTTCTTTACCTCGACGAAGTTTCCGACGTGGGTATCTTCAAGTACGCTCAAAGGACGAAGATGAGCCAACGGGCCGACATCGGAATTTTTTACCGAACTATCTTCGATGACACTGTGGGCTTTGATATGAGAGTTTGAGATAAGGCTCTCTCCGCACAGACGTACCCCGTTTTCGATGATACATTCACCTTCAAATATTACCCCCTCTTCGAGATAAATCGTCTCAGGAAGCTGCATAATCACCCCTGCATCCATCCATGTACGGCGGAGGCGATCCATCATGATCATTTCGGATTGGGCGAGATCGTATTTCGAATTGACCCCTTTAAACTCGACCTCTTCGACATACAACGGTGCGATTACAAGTCCATCACGTCGAGCGAGGGCGATAACGTCCGTGAGATAGTATTCGGCTTGAGCGTTGGTATTACGCAAAAGCGGAAGATAGGTTTTGAGAACGTTGTGTTTAAAAGCATAGACTCCGGCATTAACGGTTTGGATCGTTTTTTCTCTATTGTCAGCATCTCTTTCTTCCACGATTCGCTCTACGTGCCCTTTTTCAATCACGACGCGACCGTAGCCTGATGGGTTATCCAAAGTAATAACCGACATGACGATATCGGCGTCACTGTGTAAAAATTGTTCGATTGATTTTGGGGTGATAAGCGGCATATCGCCGTTGAGTACGAGTACGTTTTGATATTTGGGTTGAACATCCATCATTGCACCTCCCGTTCCGGGAAAGTTATCGGTGTCTTGGGTAACGAAGGTAAGTCCCGTAAAATATCTCTCCATCGCTGAGATAACCGAATCTTTTTGATGCGCGACGACGACGATAACGTCATCACTCATCGCACGTGCGGCTTTAATACTGTAGTAAAGCATCTCACGACCGCAGATTTCATGGAGTACTTTCGCCTTTGGCGATTTCATCCGAGACCCTTTTCCTGCAGCTAAAATAACGATAGTGAGAGAGTTTACCATTGCGGGCTCCTGAGATTAATTGATGCAATTTTATCAGAATTTAATGAAGATAGACCCTTAGGTTGTGGTATTATCGCCTCTTTAAAAACTATTATTCATATACGGAGTCCGGTTTGGGTCGTTTAGCTTTTTTTATCTTTATGATCCCACTCGTCCTTTGGGGCGCCGATCCGCAGATCCCCGCGATGAATTTCAATCTTACGGCTCCCGAATCTCCGGCAGAAGTCGTCAGCTCTTTGAATGTTTTATTGGTACTCACCGTCCTCTTTTTAGCTCCGAGTTTAGTGTTGGTTATGACAACGTTTACCCGTTTCGTCATCGTATTCGGGTTTTTGCGTCAAGCTCTGGGGACACAGCAAGTTCCTCCGACACAGCTTCTCGTTATGCTTGCCCTTATTTTGACCGTATTTGTAATGGAACCGGTGGCAACTAAAGCGTATGATGAGGGGATTAAACCCTACAGTGAAGAGAAAATAACCTACGATGAGGCGTTTGAAAAAACCACCGAACCGTTTAAAAACTTTATGGTGCGCAATACCAGAGAGAAAGATTTGGCCCTTTTCCTCCGAATCCGTCATATGGAAAATCCCCAATCGATCAAAGAGGTACCGCTCACTATCGTCATCCCTGCATTTATGATCAGTGAGCTGAAAACGGCATTTGAGATCGGATTTTTGCTCTTCTTGCCGTTTCTCGTCATTGATATGGTCGTTGCCTCCATTTTGATGTCGATGGGGATGATGATGCTCCCTCCGGTTATGATCTCGATGCCGTTTAAAATCCTTGTATTCGTCATGGTCGATGGGTGGAATCTTTTGATCGGAAATCTGATCGCCAGTGTCAAATAAGGGTCAGAATGCAGTGTGAATATTTTGGAATCTGCGGAAGTTGCCGCGATTATGAAGAGGGGTATGAGGGGCAATTGAGACATAAACTCGCTTCCGTGAAAGAGATGTTTTCCCCTTTGTATGCGGGTGAGATTACGGTGTGCCCCTCCCCAAGCGAGCGGTACCGTTTTCGTGCCGAATTCAAAATTTATCACGATGAGGGGGGAATCTCCTACGCGATGAGCCGACTGGATCGGCAGGGGGCTTTGAAAATCGAGCGATGTTCTATCGTCTCTCCTCATATTGCTGCGGTTATGGAGAGACTTCTCATCGAAATTAGCGATTTAGAGATTGCTCATAAACTCTTTGGAGTCGATTTTTTAGCCTCAGGAGAGGGGGAAGTAACCCTCAGTATGCTCTATCATAAAGCGCTGGATGAGCAGTGGCAAAACAAAGCGCGTGAACTTGAGAAACGGCTCGGTGTGTACATTATCGGACGGAGCCGTAAACAAAAACTGATCCTCTCCCAAGACTACGTCACCGAAAAACTTCATATTAACGGACGTGAATACCGCTATATCCACATCGAAAATAGTTTTACCCAGCCTAATCCGAGAGTCAACGAGCAGATGATTGAGTGGTCGCTCTCTCAGCTGAACGGTATCGGCGGTGATCTCCTCGAACTTTATTGCGGTGCGGGGAACTTTACGATTCCGTTTGCGGCGAAGTTTGATCGGGTGTTGGCAACAGAGATATCCAAATCTTCGATCCATGCGGCAAAACAAAACATGGCACTTAACGGTGTGGAGAATATCGAATTTGTCCGCCTATCGGCCGAAGAGTTCACCCAAGCATTGGACGGTACACGTGTATTTCGTCGTCTTGAGGGGCTTGAAGTAGGTGATTATCGCCTTAAAACTCTTTTTGTAGATCCTCCGCGTGCAGGATTAGGGGAAGAACCGTGCGCATTCGCGGCTCGCTTTGATCATATTCTCTATATCTCATGCAATCCCGAGACACTACAGCGCGATTTAGAGATATTGAGTACAACCCATACGATCACAGCGATGGCGGCATTTGATCAATTTCCTTACACTCACCATTTAGAGATGGGTGTGAAGTTAACTAAAAAAGGATGCGAGTGAGAGCGATTTTATTGAGTGTTATCAGTGCAATTTATCTTTACGGTGCCAACGGCGATCCTCAGTCTCTTTTAAACGAGGTAGCTAAACTTAGAGAGAAATACGAAGAGTGTCGTCAGGAACAAAGTCTCCTATCCTCAAGTGATGCGGCTACTAAAATTAAAGGGTATCAAAAACGGATAGCCCATCTCGAAAATCAAATCAAACAAAACGATAGTGAACTTTTGAGGATTAAAGAGCGCAATACGCAGATAGCGCATGAACTTTCCCAAAAAAAAGGGGTTATCCAGAGTCTAGAAAAATCGCTTACTTCCAAAGACCAAAAATACCTTGAAGCAACCGTCCAAAATGAGCGTCTGCTTAAAGAGACAAATACGATTAAAGTGGGAAAAGTAGAGCGTGAAAATCTAAAACGGGCACTCGTAAAAGCCAAAATGGACGCGGAAAAGCTCGAAAAATCGATGGGAAAAACCGATAAAGATGTTATGGCATTGAGAAGCTCATTGGCCGAAGCCAGAGCGGAAATTGAGAAACTTCGCTCACGCACCGCACCAATCCAGAGTACGGCAAAAGCAGCTGTTCCTGCTTCGGTACAAGAGAGAGTGGTTGAAAAAATAGTTTATAAAGATCGTCCGGTTATTCAAGAGAAAATCGTGACGAAAGTCGTTGAGCCGACCGAAAAAATCATTGCGTTGCAAAAAGAACTTGCCAGTGCACAGGCGACCATCGCCAACTTAAAAAACAGTGCTACAGGTAAAACTATCGTCAAAGAAAAAATTGTTGAAAAAATAGTCTATAAAGATCGTCCGGTGGTTCAAGAGAAAATCGTGACGAAAGTCGTTGAGCCGACCGATAAAATCAAAGCTTTGCAAACAAAATTAGCTCAAAATGAAGCTCAACTGGCCAAGCTCAAAGCGCAGCCGCAAAAACCGACTCCACCGAAGACGACAAAAGTTATAGCTGCCGCTCCTGAGAAAGTTCAAAAAGTTGCTCAGGAATCTAAAGTATCTGCTACTATACCTGCAACACCGAAAAAAGGGGGGTCGTCGTCCGCTTATCGTATGGCTTCCAATGCTCCGATCTATAACGCACCGGGCGGCTCTGTGGTTGATACGTGGGAAGAGCGCCGATCGTTTACGGCAGGAAATCCATCAGGCGGATGGGTGCATATTACGGGGTATTTCGTTAATCGGGTATGGCAGCGCACGGCAGAAGGTGAGAATTTGTATGTGAGAGAGAGCGACGTTATCCGAAGATAAAGGAAAGGGTATTTTTAATACCCGTCCCACGGCATTTTAGCCTCTTTCCATCCGAACATAAATCCGTTATCAAGATTGTAGGCTTTTATCCCCTCTTTTGCGAGGAGATTTGCCGCCGCTTTGGAGCGTGGGCCGCTTCGGCATACGAGGATGACGGAATCGGTATTGCGCAGCTTCATCGCTTTCATGACTTCGCCTACGAAGTTTTTATTGAAAACTTCTTTGGCATCGTAGAGTTTTTGTACTTCTACATGCCCCTTTGGCTTATCGGTTTTAAGTTCAAATTCGGCACTTTTTACCCGTTCTTCGACCGATTTTGGAACATACGTCCATTCATATGCGGGGATATTTATAAATCCCTCCCCGTGACCTGTGTAGATAAACTCGAGCGTCGTACGGACATCAACAATAATAGCTGAACCTTTTTTTTGCATCTCATGTGCTTCCGTCGCACTGAGATCTCCTTCATAAATATCATCAGCACTCAAAAAGGTACAGGTAAGGAGAAGAAGTAATATTTTTTTCATCATTTAATCCTCTGGAATATAATAAACGAGATTGTATCTCAAAAATATTACACTCAGATGAAAAAAAATAATGTAACATTACGAAAAAATAATGACGGAACTATGACTGAAACTATAAAGATCGTTTATGTTACCGATTGGGTATTAGGAGATAATAAATTATCAAATACAGACCCTTTCAGAGAAGTTTTGTTAGGATTTGATGCAGACGTAAGTATCCAAAACTCTTTGCCCCATAATTTTGAGGAAATTGATCTTTTAATTCTCCATCCTATGGAGATGAACAGTGCAATTTTTGAAACGATTAGTCATAGTAAAAGCGAAAATCCCGCGATAAAAACCGTTGTAATCTCAAGCGCGCACGGAAGCGATCTGTTTTTACAGGCCATCGACGTCGGGGTTGATAAGTACCTATTAAAGCCTCTTCTTCCGAGTGCGGTGAAAAAAGTCTCTGAGCGTTTAATGCGACAATCGTTGGAAGCCAAACAGGCGCAAAAAGCGTTTAAGCAGATTAATCTGATGTTCGGCGCTATCTCAAAAACATCCCTTTTAATACGGATGGAAGAAAACGGTCTTATTATTGAGGTAAACGACCTGTTATGCCGATTGTTGGGATTTCAAAGCGATATGATGATCGGAAGTCATTGGATGCGGTTTGTTGAGCGTCGTTTTTGGATTTTTTTACGTACATTGGTACGCGAAAGGCTTAAATCGGGAGATATCTATCGGGGCATAATTGAATTGGTAAGTGCAAAAGAGGATCTCATTACGGTTGACAGCACCATATATGCTATTCGTAACCAGCGCGGAGAGATTGAAGAGATTGTTTGCATCGCGCAGGACTTGAGTGAAGTTAATCGGGCTATTTTGGCAAGTATGGAGCAGTTAATAGACTATGAATCTTCTTTGACTGTATTGTTTAATCATCGTTATGAAGCGATTTTAGTCAATCAAAAATACTTAGATCTGATTGGATACGAGCGCAATGATGATTTTTTCGCCTCATCGCCTACACGTACTTGGATGGCTGAAACTTCGGATGGATTGGAACCTATAAATTTTGACGGATGCACGAGAAGAGAGGTACTGGAATCTATTTTCAGACAAGTCCATAACGGTGAAATACAAGGGCGGGTTGTATTAGAAAGTCACCATCAAAAGAGAGAATATTATACGCTTCATATCAGTTCGATGCCCAATCCGATGATTCCGAGCGAAGAGTATTACATCCTTTATTTTATCGATGTGACTCCGATTGAACGTATCAAAGAGGATAAAATCAATGATGCCAAGCTAATGAGTGTAGGACGTTTGGCTGCGGCAATAACCCATGAGATTAATACGCCGATTACCTACATCAAAGGGAACTTGGAGTTGCTTCAATGGGAATGTGAAGATAAAATTCCCGAAGCGCTCCCTTTGTTCGAACCGATTCAGGAGGGGATATCTCGGATTGAATCCATCGTCAGTTCCATGTATGAATTTGCCGGAACGGGGAAAGAGGAGATGAAACCGTGCAATATCCATATGACGTTGATTTATGCCCTTCGAATTATTATGAATCGTTCGAAACATATCGTTCCTATTTTGATCAACGGAGAACTTTTTAGCCTTGCCAGTGTGTATGATTCAAACTCATGTATGACGATGGGAATCTCCAATCGACTTGAACAAGTATGGATAATAATCCTAAATAATGCGTTAGATGAGTTTGAAAAGGGTACAATATCATATGAAAATCGTCACATCGATATTCATTTCCAGTGCGATGAAGAGCTGATTACCGTTACCGTCAGTGATAATGCGGGGGGGATTCCTGAAACAATGCTGGAGGGAATCTTTGATTATGCGATCAGTGGAGATAAGAAAAAGAGCATGGGGATCGGATTGAACGTAGCCAAAGCGATTATTGAGAAACACGGAGGGGGTATTCGAGTGAGTAACAAAAATGAAGGTGCAACTTTCGAGATTAGTTTAAAAAGATATAAGGAGAAACTGGATGTGGTTTAATGGAGAAGCGGTAAGACTCAAGGAAGAAAAGCATCTTCTTCAAGAAGAGTGTAATGCACTAAAAGCCGAATTGGAACTTTACAAAGAGATCGCGGCACTCAGTGCCAAAGAGGCTTTAGTTGTGTTAAATACTCAAGGGGAACCGATTTTTTTTAACACGCGCGCTCAAGATATTTCCGATAAACAAGCCGTTGCACGCGAATTATCCAAAGGATCGTCTGAAATCGTTGTCGGTGAGTGTGAAGCCTCGGTTGTCAGCAAAACGTTTAATAACGGGATGAAGGGTTTTATTCTCATTAAATCATCGGTTGTCGGCGGTGAAGAGGGCGGATTGCTTGAAATGCACCAAAAAAGTATCAAAGGTGCGTTGAGTGCAACCCAAAAAGTTTTTATTGATATTCTCGAAAAACTTAAAGATATGGTAGAACAATCGCGTGAAACAGCAGAAGGTTCGGATGAAGGGCTAAAAATTGCCAACCGTGTCGATGAATACATGAATAAACTAGCTGAGCTTATGGAGGGGACGATCTCGACAACCGCGAGTTTGGTTACCCGCTCCAATGAAGTTTCTAATGTTATCGCATTGATCAAAGATATTGCCGATCAGACCAATCTTCTAGCGCTCAATGCCGCTATCGAAGCCGCACGCGCGGGTGAACACGGACGCGGGTTTGCCGTTGTTGCCGATGAAGTACGCAAATTGGCGGAACGTACCCAAAAAGCGACCAAAGAGATTGAAATTGTAATTCAATCGATGCAGCAAGATACCAATGAGATCGAAAGTGCAACGGAAGAACTTTCAACCATTGTCTCCAGCACCAAAAATGAAGTTTCTTTGTTGAGTGATCGTATGGTGACGTTTCAACGCAATTCATCACGTAGTGTTTATGAAATCATGGATATCAGTAACTATATTTTTAGTAATTTAGCAAAAATAGACCATGTTATCTTCAAAAATAATGTATATGCCTTCTTATTCGGGCAAGAGAATGATTTTAAAGCGGTTGATCACCATTCATGCCGCTTAGGCAAATGGTATGAGGGTGGTATCGGTAAAGAACAATTCGGTCATCTTAAATCATATGGCCTCTTAGAAAAACCTCATGCTGCCGTCCATACACAGGCGAATGCTCTGATCGCGGATTGCGGTGAGGGGAAAAAATTATGTTCACGCCATCAAATAGAACAACGGATTAAAACGATTGAAGAGGCAAGCCATGGCGTATTTGAAGCATTGGATATCTTGGTCGCGGAGAAAACGGAAGATTTAATGGGCAGTGCGATTAATCAATTATTTGGAGGTTTAAAATGATACGTTTGCTAATCGTCGATGATGAGCCTTCGATCGGTGCCATGCTAGAAAAAGCGTTAGGCCGTTCCGGAGATTTTAAAATCACCTATATCGAAAATCCGATTAATGCAGTCAGCCGTTTTCGTGCAGGTGATTATGATGGGGTGTTACTCGATATTATGATGCCTCAAAAAGACGGGCTGAGTGTTTTAGAAGAGATAAAAGTGAAAGACCCTGAGTGTGTGGTGGTGATGATGACCGCGTATTCAACGTTGGATAAAGTATTGCAAAGTCATAAAGTAGGCGCGGATCATTATTTACTTAAACCGTTTGACTCACTTGCAAGCGTTGAGAAAAAAATACGTGAATTGATTCAAGAACGCAGCTAAAAAGGGAGGGGGTTCCCCTCTTTTTTTTTGATCAAATTTTTTATACCTTAGTATTTTAGTATGAATACTTTACAATTAGAGACGAGTGTATTAAAATGGTGAAAAATTTAGGAGAATACATATGGCTCAGCAATGCCCTTTAATCTTTCGTCAAGTTGATGCAACGGTTACGAGAATCAATACGTTATTTGTCATCATAGGAATTATTGCATTTTTAGTGACTCAAAATTCTGTTGTACTGATTGTGTTGATTATCGATTTTATTTTTCGATTGTACGGTTACAAACATTTAAGTCCGATCAATATAAGCTCGTTGTTTATCCAAAAGAAATTAGGATTACCCTCTAAAATGGAGGATGCCGGCGCCAAACGTCTTGCGGCATTTTTCGGTACGGGTTTTACGATTGCTTTATTAATTACGTCATGGCTCGGTGCTTATTTAGCGGTAGATGTTATCGCGGGAATATTCCTTTTTTGTGCCGCTTTAGAACTCTTCTTCGGATACTGTATTGCATGTAAGGTATATTACATTGCCAAAAAAATCTACCCGAAAGCTTTTACGTAATGGCGGCTTTATCTTCTAAAGCGATTTATGGCCTTGCCGCAATGCATGTTCTCTCTCATGCACCCCATGCACGCGCGATGCAGGTACGTGAAATCTCAGCTATGACACAAATTTCACACGGGTATCTCGAACAGCTTCTTTCGATTTTACGCCGTAATAATTTGGTAAGCAGTATTCGCGGAGCTTCGGGAGGTTATAAACTTTCCCGTCCAAGTCATGAGATTGAAGTGATAGATATTATTGAAGCGTTAGAAGGGCCATTTTATAAAATAGACGGAAATACCGGATCAAGTTTGATTTTAGAGTATTTTTGGGGCGATATAGAAGAAAAAATGCGCTCTCTCTTCGGCATGAAACTCTCCGAATTGGATCAGGCGTATCAACCTCACTATTATGAGATTTGATACTCAATTTAGAATAATCGGTTTGGTATTAATTCCGTTTTGTTTCAATCAGTCTACGGTTTTGTACCATCATCGATTCAATCTCTTCAGCATTTTTCCCATTGTATATTTGTTCGACGTATAAATTACCTTTGGCATAAACTTCATGATAAAAGTCTTGAAGGGATGTCCCTTTTTTATTAATAACGTGGGGTTTAGAGATAGATTCGACGTGAAGTTTAGGCTGGGGAGCATATTTCGCTAACACGGCTTCACTTGCTTTATTGATACGCATGGGAGACTCATTTATATTGGATTTTAGTGTCAATACAAAATACAAGCAAGAATCGTGCCTAAGCCTATTTTGATAACTCTATAAATAGAGTGAGAATGGTGTAAAATAAGTTTATGAATATATCAGCCTTAATTCTTATCGGTGCTTCTACCGGCGGCCCTGGACGAATTTATTCGATCCTTTCAGCATTGGACAATCATTTTGAGGGGACCATTATTATTGCGCAGCATATGAGCGCCGCATTTATTCCAAGTTTTATTAATCAGTTGCAATCGATTGTACCTTTTCCGATATCGTCGGTTGAGCATCCTTTAAAAATTGAGAACAGACATATTTACGTTTGTTCCGTTACCTCGCGTTTATTCCAAAAAAACGGAGAGATCTGGCTGGAGCCGATGGAAGAGGGGGATTATCCTTATAACCCTCAGATTGATCGATTATTCTCTTCCGCCGCGGCACTTCCCTCTTCGCTTAAACGTTTAGGGGTGATCTTAACGGGTATCGGGGATGATGGAGCTATCGGATCGTTATCCCTCTATGATTCAGGGGGAGAGTGTCTATTTGAAAGCGAAGATAGCGCTATTGTGTATGGGATGCCGCGTCGTGCAAAAGAGCTAGTTTCCAGCGGAAATGTCGGCTCAATCGGCGAGATTATTGATCGTATAAAAGAATACGGAGGATTGCATGTTCGGATGGCTTAATACAAAAAAAACTCTAAAGGCTGATGATCAGATTCGTCAGAATGTGGAAAACTTTGTCAATCCCAAAGCCGTATTGGAAAAATTCACCGCCATCACCGGTATCCATTTTAATCAAAAAGAGTCTATTACGGCTTCTAAATTAATCTATTTTTGTCGCAATAACCATATTTTTTCTTTTGATGAGTTGTACAGATGTCTCGAAAACGATCATGAAATTTTGGAAGGGCTGATAAACGTATTAACCGTTAATGAAACCTATTTTTTCAGAGAGGCACGTCAGATTAATTTTTTGGTGGATAAAGTGGTGTGCAGTAAAGAAAAAGTACGTATTTTATGTGCGCCCGGTTCTAGCGGAGAAGAGCCCTATTCGATAGCTATCGCGCTACTCGATCGCGGGGTCTCTCCATTGAAGATCGAAATCGTCTCTTTGGATATCAACAGTGAAGTAACGGCATTAGCCAGAGAAGGGCGGTATACAGCCAGATCATTACACAAAACGACGCAAGAGCTACAAGAAAAATATTTTATTAAAGAGGAAAATATTCTAAGGGTTCGTGATGATGTGAAACGATTGGTGACGTTTCATACGATCAATATTTTCGATGAGCGTCTGTTTGAGTTAGGAAAATTCGATATGATCTTTTCACGTAACATGTTAATCTATTTCGATGAGCCGACTGTTGCAAGAGCGGTTGAGCGCCTTGGTAGGTTAGCGCGCAGTAAGGAATCGCTATTTTTTTTCGGGCATGCTGATTTTGTTAAAACGCCCCCCGCTTTAGCAGAACATTATGATGATGGGATGAAGTTTTACACAAGTGCTTAAAACCCTTCGTTGAGTACGTACCATAAACGGTCAATCTCTTTATCGTCTAAAAACAAAGTAGAAGCATTCGTATAAAGCCATTCAAGCCCTTTTGGATTAATGGAGAGGGTGTGGGAACAGTTTTGATGAGCCGGCAAAAAAGCCCGAATCAATGAGATATCTTCTTCTATGGGAAGATCACAAAAAAAGCAGTTAGGTTCACGGTGGAGTCTCCCCTCATACTCGAGAAGTCGGACATACGATTCGACGGCGACACGTTTAGGATTTTGATCTTTCCATCGAAGGGAAGCGTCGTTTAAGAGGGCGAAATAAAAATCACCGATTGACTCGGAGTCTTTGAGATGGGGGTAAAAGAGGGTAATGAACTGCTGCCATAATCGAAGACGCTCATACTGACCCATCCACGAAAATCCTAGATGTATGACATCTTTCATTCTTGGAATAGAAGATTTAAAAGAGTGCTCCGCTTCAAAGTCAATTTTAAACCCCATATTGATAGGGCTATGGCGTGCTCCGTAGAAGCGATAAAGGGTCTGTAAGCTTTCCTCGGCTATGATGGTGACGATCATATCTTCTTCGCGGGCACGGTTGAGTTTGATTATAAAGCCCTGCATGATTAGTTCTACTTTACACGTTTCTTTTCAAAATCTTCATTAATTCCCGCCATTTTAACCTTTTTTAACCTGAGTATTGTTAAAATAAGAAAATTTCATCTCCCTTTAAACTACTTATGTTTAAAAAGAGATTAAAAAATAATAATTTGCCGAAATTTTCTGGTGAAAGGTGACGATTAGAGTGGAATACCAAGACCTATTACGATCATTTAAAGATAACTGCGGATTCGGTTTGATTGCAAGTATCAAAAACCGTCCTTCGCATGAAAACTTGGAAAACGCCATTACGGCTTTAGAGCGAATGATGCACCGCGGAGCCGTTGCCGCTGATGGTAAAACGGGGGATGGAAGCGGATTGCTTTTGTCTCTTCCACATGAGTTTATGCGAACAGCAGCGGCTGAAGCGGGAGTCGAACTCCCTGAAATGTATGCCGTTGCCGTCGTATTTACCCGCGATGCTTCAACGTTGGCACATTTTGAAAAAATTTGTATGGCAAATGATCTTAAAGTAGTTTTGGATCGTATCGTTCCGATTGATACGAATGCACTGGGCGAACAAGCGCTTGCCTCGTTGCCTGAAATCCACCATATTTTTATTACTCCGAACTCCCTTATGGCCAGCCAGCGTTTTGATGCATTGTTGTATCTTAGCCGTAAAGAGATAGAGCACGCTCTTGTGAGTGACAGTGACTTTTACATTGCCTCTATGTCGGCGCGTGTCGTGTCGTATAAAGGGCTCATTATGCCTACGCACATTAAAGAATTTTATACCGATTTACAAAACGAAAATTTTAAAATCTCTTTTGCATTATTCCATCAACGTTTTTCAACCAATACCCTCCCGAAATGGCGTTTGGCTCAACCGTTCCGTGCGGTTGCCCACAACGGTGAAATCAACTCGGTCGAAGCCAACCGTTTTAACGTTGCGGTAAAATCTGAATCCATCAAAAGTGAAGTCTTCACCGACGAAGAGATCGCGCGTCTTTTACCGATCCTTCAGCCGGGCGGTTCGGACAGTGCGAGTGCCGATAACTTTTTTGAATTTTTGATTATTAACGGGATGGATTTTTTCAAAGCGGCACGTGCGGTTATCCCTGCACCATGGCAAAATGCTCCGCACATGGATCCACAGCTCCGTGCATTTTATGAATACCACTCGACGGTTTTCGAAGCATGGGACGGTCCTGCAGCGTTCTCTTTGACTGATGGACGCTATATCGGGTGTGTACTGGATCGTAACGGTCTTCGTCCGTCCAAATACATTATCACTAATGATGATACCTTGCTGATCGCGAGCGAATACGGTGTTATTGATATTCCGGAAGATCAGATCAAAGAGCGCGGACGTCTTCAATCGGGACAAATGATCGGATTGGATTTGAAATTCGGGAAAGTGCTTAAAGATGAAGATATCAACCAATATCTAAAATCGTCTAACCCTTACATGAAATGGCTAAACGATCACATGATCTATCTTCAAGAGCATGTCGAAGAGCAATACAGTACCCGCTGTGAGTATGATGCTTCGAATCTGGTAGAACGTCAACGCTATTTCAATATTACCCAAGAGGTCGTTGAACAAGTGATTGAACCGATGATGCGTGACGGTAAAGAAGCGGTCGGATCGATGGGGGATGATACTCCTCTCGCGGCATTCAGTAGCGTACAACGTCATTTTACTGATTATTTCAAACAACGTTTTGCCCAAGTTACCAATCCTCCGATTGACCCTATCCGCGAAAAAGTGGTAATGAGTTTGAACACCGGATTCGGTGAAACCCATAATATTTTAGATGAAATTCCCTCTCATGCGAATCGTCTGAAAGCGATCTCACCGATTATTATCCGTGAGAAGCTGGAAGTACTCAAATCATTCGGGGATAAAAAATCACCGCGTTATCAATCGTTCTATGCTAACCAAGAGTTTTCTACGGCGTATCAAGGTGCTTTGAAGCCGGCACTTGAAGCGTTAGTTGAACGGGTAATCAAAGCGGTACGGGAAGAGGGTGTCCGTATTGTTATCCTTGATGACAGCGGTTTTGATAAAGAACATAAAGCAATTCCGATGGCCATGGCAGTGGGGCGCATCAGCCGTGCCTTGTTGGACGCTAAAATCCGTCACCTCGCTTCAATCGTCGCGTGTACCTCTGAAGTGATTGATTCACACGGTGCGGCAACGTTGATCGCTTACGGTGCAAGCGCGGTGTATCCGACCCTTTTGTTCGCAACGGTCGCCGCACGCGCAGAAAGCAGTGTTAATGATATCAACTGCTCGGAAGCGTTTAAATCAGTCCATCATGCACTGAATGCGGGACTCTTGAAAATTATGTCGAAAATGGGGATTGCGACTATCGCTTCTTACCGTAATTCAGGTCTTTTTGATGTCATCGGCTTAAGTAAAGAGATTGTACACGATTGTTTTGGTGAGTCTCATGCGATGATTCCCGGCCTTAGCTATGAAGATATTGATGCGCGACTTGAGAGAAATCACAAAGATGCATTTGAAGTGGGTGGATTTAACCGTATTTTTCCACTCAAAATCGGTGGTTATTATAAATTTTACAACGGACAAGAGCATCATGATTTCAATCCGGATGTGATTCACGCTATTCATAAAGTTTCTAAAACAGGCAAGCGTGAAGATTTTGATAAATTGAGTGCCCTTATCAACGGTCGCGGTCAAAAATTCATTCGTGACTTCTTTGAATTTAAATCCGATCGTCCAAGTATCGATATCAGCGAAGTTGAATCTAAAGAGGCCATTTTTAAACGTTTTGCTTCGGCAGCAATGTCATTGGGTTCTATCTCTCCGGAAGCACATGAGTGTCTTGCCGTCGCCATGAATACCATCGGAGCGCAAAGTAACTCGGGAGAGGGCGGAGAGGACTCTGCACGTTTTGGAACCCTCAAAAACTCTAAAATCAAACAAGTCGCATCGGGACGTTTCGGGGTTACTCCGGCCTATTTGCGCTCAGCAGAAGAGATTCAGATTAAAGTAGCTCAAGGGGCTAAACCGGGTGAAGGGGGACAGCTTCCTGGCCATAAAGTCAGCGGTCTTATCGCACGTCTTCGCTACACGATGCCTGGCGTGACGTTGATTTCCCCTCCACCGCATCATGATATCTATTCAATCGAAGATTTGGCACAGCTCATTTTCGACATGAAACAAGTGAATCCGAATGCAAAAGTGGCGGTTAAACTCGTCTCCTCTGCGGGTGTCGGTACGATTGCGGCGGGTGTGGCGAAAGCGTATGCCGATAAAATCATCATCTCCGGCGGAGACGGCGGTACGGGTGCGGCTCCTCTAACTTCGATTAAATTTGCGGGGAATCCTTGGGAACTCGGTCTTTCCGAAGCGCATAATGCCCTCAAAGTAAATAACCTTCGCGGATTGGTTCATGTTCAAACGGACGGCGGTCTCAAAACAGGTCAAGATATCGTTAAAGCGGCACTACTAGGTGCTGAGAGCTATGCGTTCGGTACGGGGGCACTTACGATTATCGGATGTAAAATGCTCCGTATTTGTCATGTCAACAAATGTTCCGTCGGTATCGCAACGCAAAATGAAACGCTTCGACACGACTATTTTAACGGCACGGTCGAACAGCTTATCAACTATTTCACCTATTTGGCGGAAGATGTTCGTAAAATAATGGCGCAATTGGGATACAAAACAATAGAAGAGCTTGTCGGACGAAGCGATTTGCTCCGTGTAATCGATACCGAATTTGCAAAAAAATTCGATTTTAGTTCTGTTTTACACCGTGAAGAGGGGTTCAATACCGCTCAAGCTCCAAGCAATGAACCGTTTGATTCGAATGAATTTGAAAAAGAGGTTCTCGCTGAAGCGATGGATGCGATTAAAAATCCTGAACGGCCGATACGAATAGGACGCGATATTTGTAATCTTAACCGAAGTTTCGGTGCACGCATCAGCGGTGAAATCGCTCAATACTATGGAGATAGCGGTCTTAAATCCGATACGATCCGCCTGCAGCTCAAAGGGATTGCGGGGCAGGCATTGGGTGCATTTTTGATCAACGGTGTCTCTATTCATCTTGAAGGTGTAGCCAATGACTATATCGGTAAAGGGATGCACGGCGGTAAAATCGTAATCAAATCCAAAAACCAAGGGGAGCGATTTAGCGCAGGCGGTAATACCTGTTTGTACGGTGCAACGGGAGGAAAACTCTTCATTTCCGGTTCCGTCGGTGAGCGTTTCGCGGTTCGTAACTCAGGGGCTCTCGCAATTGTTGAGGGGACAGGGGACAACGCGTGTGAATACATGACGGGAGGGGTTGCCGTTATTCTCGGTAAAACCGGTATTAACTTCGGTGCAGGGATGACAGGCGGTTTTGCATTCGTATACGATCAAGATCACAGTTTCGTGGAAAATGTTAACCGTGAATTGATTGATGCGCTTCGCATCGATACCGATGACGGGGATGAAGCACGCCACTATCTAAAACGTCTCCTCAAAGAGTACGTTGCGGAGACTGAGAGTGAAATGGCGCAAGAGCTGCTTAAAAACTTCCGTGTTGAAATCCGAAACTTCTGGCTTGTTCGCCCGAAAAATTTAACTAAATTGCCACTCAATCCGGATAAAGGGGACTAATTAAATGAGAGAATTTTTAACGATTGAGCGTCTCGATCCCTCAAAACGCCTTGTACTACAACGTCTAAAAGATTTTAGCGAGATTTATGAACCGATGGCCGCGAGTGATGCCTCATCCCAAAGCGACCGTTGTATCCAATGCGGCGATCCGTTTTGTTTGAATAAATGTCCGTTACACAATTACATTCCCCAATGGCTCAAAGCGGTAGCGGAAAAAGATTTAAAATTTGCATTTAACCTCTCCAATGAGCCCTCACCGTTTCCTGAAGTAATGGGACGCGTATGCCCGCATGATAGACTTTGTGAAGGGGATTGTACCCTTAATGACGGTCATGGAGCGATCACAATCGGTTCGGTTGAGACGTTTATTAATGAAGAGGGATTTAAGCAAGGGTTAAAGCCTTATTTTCCGGGAATTACCACAGATAAAAAAGTAGCCATTATAGGTTCAGGCCCAGCAGGTCTATCGGCGGCCACCTATTTGCTCCGCTCCGGTATCGCGGTAACGATGTATGAAAGATCAGATCGTGCAGGCGGATTGCTTACCTACGGTATTCCGAATTTTAAACTCGATAAAAAAATCGTTGAACGCCGTGTTAATCTTCTCTTGGAAGCGGGATTGGAGCTGGTTCTAAACTGCGAAGTGGGCAAAGATATCGAATTTGATGCGATTGCGGATAAACATGATGCTGTATTTATCGGAATCGGTGCAACGAAAAGCAAATCGGCAAAAATTGCGGGTGAAAATGCTTCAAATGTCTATGCCGCAATGGAATATCTCACCGCCATTCAGCGTAAGAATTTTGCCCTTTCGTATGAGAAAAAGTTTGATTTTAAAGATCTTGACGTTGTCGTTGTCGGTGGCGGTGATACGGCGATGGACTGTGTTCGCAGCGCCAAACGTGAGGGGGCAAAGAGTGTAACGTGTCTGTATCGACGTGATGCACACAATATGCCCGGATCAGTCAAAGAGTACAAAAATGCGATTGAAGAGGGGGTTGATTTTGTGTTTAATGCCTCTCCGAAAGAGATCATTTTGAATGACGGCGGTAAAGCGGTCGGTATTCATATGGCAAAAACGATTCTCGGAGCGAAAGACGAATCCGGACGTCAAAAAATGGAAGAGGTCAAAGGGGGCGATTTTAACGTCAACGCCGATGTTATCATTATGGCACTCGGATTTGATCCGTGTGTCCCTCCGTTTTTGGCTGAAAACGGTATCTCGGTGAACAGTTGGGGCGGTATTATCATTAATGAGAAACACGAAACGACAACATCGGGAATTTATGCCGGAGGCGATTGTTATCGCGGTGCCGATTTAGTCGTTACGGCTGCGTATGACGGGCGTGAAGCGGCACGATCAATCGTTAAATCCTTGTTGGGATAATGAACGCGTTTATACAAGCGTCACTTCTTGCCGCTCAAGAAGTCGCTTCTCTTATCAAAGAGGGGAGTGACACTTTATTTATTCTGCATGAGCAGGGTTTTGGCGGAGATATCAGTAACGGTGTCGATTTAAAAGCCGAAGCGATCTGTTTTAAACATCTCTCCCCTTTCGGATCGATTTTTTCCGAAGAGAGCGGGTGGATGTCTCCTGAGTCCTCTATTACTATTTTTCTTGATCCGATTGACGGGAGTGACAACTTCATTTCCAGACTTCCCTATTACGGGATTTCGATAGCGCGTGTTACTGAGGGAAAAACGACTGAAGCGGTTGTATGCAATCTGGCAAACGGCGAAGTATTTATTCGAACCGAGGATGAGTATTATTCTATTATGCTACATGCTCCGGAAAATAAAATCGAAATTATGACCAATGTGTCTGCCAAAATCGGCCTTTTTGAAAAGGGACCTGAGCATCCTGAATTGGTCAAGAAACTCATGATGAAAAAGTTGAAATTTCGCTCTCCCGGAGCGCTGGCACTCTCCTTGGCGTATGCCCCTTATGTTAAATATGTGCTATTTTTAGGTACAATGCGACCTTACGATATCCAAGCCGGACTCTATCTTAGCAAACACCTTCATGTGATTAGCGACGATAGGTATATCCTTATAAGTGCGGATAAAGAGCTTTTTGAGCAGATACGTTTGATTGTAGAAAAGGAGTATTTTTGAGTCTATTTAACCTGTTCGGGGACTCCGAAAAGAAAAAACAACCCACTAAGAGTGAGGCTCCCTCTCACTGGGTAAAATGCCCTTCGTGCCAGTCACTGATGTATTATAAAGAGATTGAAAAACAAAACCATGTATGTCCGAAATGCGGATTTCATCTCCGTATCGGCGTTAAAGAACGTCTAGCCCTTATTGCGGATGAGGGGAGCTTCGTTGAATTTGACGGAAATCTTCGTCCGGTTGATCCTCTTAATTTTGTGGACAAAAAAAGTTATGCAGCCCGCGTGGAAGAGGGATATGCCAAAAACGGTACCTACTCTTCGGTGGTGAGCGGCGAATGTACGATTAATAGCGTTCCGGCACAGCTTGTCGTTTTCGATTTTAATTTTATGGGTGGTTCTCTCGGTTCGGTTGAAGGGGAGAAAATCGTCCGCGCGGTAAATCGTGCGATAGAGAAGCGTATGGGGCTTATTATTGTGAGCGCCAGCGGTGGAGCACGGATGCAGGAGAGTACTTTCTCTTTGATGCAAATGTCTAAAACTTCTGCGGCTTTGGCAAAGTTGGCTACCGAAAAGCTTCCGTATATCTCCCTTCTTACCGATCCGACAATGGGTGGAGTCAGTGCCTCTTTCGCAACGCTCGGTGATATTATTATCGCTGAACCGGGCGCTTTGGTCGGATTTGCAGGTCAGCGGGTTATTAAACAAACCATCGGGAGCGATCTTCCTGAAGGGTTTCAGCGTGCCGAGTTTTTGCTTGAAAAAGGCTCTATCGATATGATCGTAGAACGGAGTGAACTCAAAGAGACTCTGAGCGATATGCTCAAACTGCTCCTCCCCTAAATATGCAGCTTTACGCCCTTTGTGACATTGATACGCTTCGTCAAAAGGGGATAGATATCCTCTCTTTTGCAAAGCAGGCTAAATCATTAGGTGCTCAGGTACTTCAATACCGCAATAAACACTCTGATATTGCTACTATTAAAGCCGATTTGATTGCATTACGACAAGTATGGGAAGGTTTTTTGATCGTTAACGATCATTATGAGCTGGCGCAGTTTTGTGACGGTGTTCATATCGGTCAAGAAGATCTATATGCGATTGATCGTGATCCCTCACGTGCGATCAAAATTTTAAAAATGGCGATCGGCGAAGATAAAATTATCGGTCTCTCTACCCATAATATTGAAGAGATTACGATTGCTAACCATTTGAATATTAACTATATCGGCTTGGGAGCTTATCGTGCTACTTCGACGAAATCGGATGCCAAAGTGTTAGGAAAACATCTCGATGAGATCGCATCACACTCCAAACACCCTGTTGCCGCTATCGGAGGGGTAAAACTCGATGATGAGTTTCAACACATCACGTACCGTGTCATTGGCAGTGGGCTACTGTGAACATTTCGATTATTTCGATTGCGAAAAAAGAGCGTTCTCTTTACGATCCTCTTTATCAAGAGCAGATGAAAATGATCTCCCGTTTTGCAAAATGTGAAGATATAGAACTCTTTCCCAAAGAGATTGTAAAAGCTCACACAATCAGTGCTGAGGCCTCACAAGCAGCGTATTCAAAGCTACTTTCCCCTATGCTAGGTAAAAATTATTCAATTGCATTGCATCCTGAGGGAAAAAAAATGGATAGTTTTGCATTTAGTAAGCTTATAAGTGATAAAATTTCGTTGCAATTTTTTATAGGTGGAGCCTACGGCTTTGAAAAGAGTTTTGTAGACCAATGTGATGTGGCAATAAGTCTTTCCGAGATGACCATGAGCCACAAAATCGCAAAAGCGGTATTGCTAGAGCAAATCTACCGCGCCTATTCACTGTTAGCAAACCATCCGTATCACAAATGAGGAGCATTGATGAGAGACCATGAGTTGCAGTATTTCGAGGAGATATTGCTGACGCGAAAAGCTCAGATTATCAAAAATCTTACCGGCGTTGAGAGCGAAATGAATCAATTACGTGAGATGGAACTCAATGATGAAGGTGATTACGCATCTGCCAGCAATGATAATATGGTTGAAAATGCTATCGGTTCACAACAGATGCATGAGCTAGAAGAGATCGAAGCGGCTCTTTATAAAATCAAATCGAAACAATACGGTATTTGTGAAATGTGTGAAGATGATATCGGTTTTCAGCGTTTGAAAGTTAAACCGCATGCAAAATATTGCATCGTGTGTCGTCCAATTGTTGAAAAAAACAAACACTAAAAGGGAGAGAAAATGCAACTAAAACGCTATAGCATCGCATCACTGATTTTAATGATTTTAGTCGCTGCGGCGGTATATTCAATCGATAACGAATCGATTTCATTCGATCTGTTAGGGATGCATTTTCCAAACTTACCGGTTGCGTTTTGGGTAGTTGTTCCTCTCATTATTATGTATTTTGCCAGTTTGTTGCATATGGGTGTTTATGCATTGGTCGGTAACTTCAAACTTCGCCGTTTGAATAAAGATCATGAAAAGATGATCGATGCGCTTCGTGATTCATTATTAGGCGTTCATGAACGTAATTACGTTTATAAAAGTGATGCCTATAAGCTTATGGGCAAATTGATCGACAATGCTCTTATCTTACCTTATGAGACACTTCGCATTATCGGGAATGAAAAAATCGATGAAGCTCTTGAATTGATGCGAAATGTCAAAGAGAAGAAAAAAGTAGATATTAAAAAATTCCATTTGGCAACCACTACCTCAATTATGATCCAAAATAATCTCAACCGTTTTGAACGCGGTGAGATTGATGCCGACAGTATCCTTTCCCGTCCTGAGAGCTATGGTGAAATTGTTTGTGCCAAAGCGTATGAATCGTATGTCAAAACGGCATCGGTCGGATCAATTATGAAGTTTAAACATCTTTTTACAAAAGCTTCTTTGCACGATTTCGTGCAACGTGTCAATGCAAGTGAAAACGGAATCCAAATTTCGAATGAAGATTTGGTTGCACTTATTAGTGCCGTCAAAATGGACGTAAACGATTGGATTGATCTCTCTGCGGCTATGTCTAAAAACATGCTTCCTGAACAACGCATCCGTTTATTTGAAATGTTGAGTGAAAATAACGACGATGCGATGGAAGGGTATTTATACACTCTTTATGATTTGCAAATGATCGATACGGCTAATGAGATACTAAACAATACTGCCCATAATGATTATCAAATCTTCAAAGCGTACCGTGATCTTAAACGTGCTAATAAACACTATGATATTGCTATTTTCCTACGCCGTAGTTGCTAAGTAATTAAAAGGTAGCTTTGCTACCTTTCCTCTTCCAAGGTATTTTTTATGACTCCCAAACTTGATTTCACAAATCCAGTATATGCTCTCGCCCCATTGGCCGGATACACCGATCTGCCGTTTCGCAATGTCGTTAAAAAATTCGGTGCCGATTTGACGGTGAGTGAGATGATTAGCTCCAATGCCCTCGCATACGGTTCAGCTAAAACGATTCGTATGTTGGAGAAAAGCCCCAATGAAGATCCCTATTCGGTTCAAATTGCCGGAGCAGAAGAAGATATAGTTCGCCGCGCCGTGGAAGTACTCAATAGCGTAGATGACATCGATATTATCGATCTTAATTGCGGATGCCCCGTCCCTAAAATCGTTTGTCACGGATCGGGAAGCGCACTTCTCAACGATTTACCCCGTATGGCACGCATTATCGAGATGATCAAAAAGAGTTCCAACAAATCAACCCTCAGCGTCAAAATTCGTTTGGGATTTGAGTCGAAAAACCATATCGAGATTGCCAAGCTCGTCGAATCATGCGGTGCCGATTTCCTTGCCGTTCACGGGCGCACCCGTGCGGGGAAATTTAAAGCTCCCGTCGATTATGACGCTATCGGAGAGATCAAAGCCGCTATCGGTATTCCTGTGATTGCCAACGGTGATATTGACTCTTTTGAGAAGGCGCAATGGGTACTGGAGCATACGAAAGCGGACGGTGTTATGATCGGTCGCGGAGCGGTGGGCGCACCGTGGATTTTCCATCAGCTCAAAACCGGCAGTGCTACGGTCGATTTGATGGTTAAACATGCAATCATAATGGAGCATTTGGACGGTATGGTGAGTTGTTACGGGGCTCGCGGTGTGGTGACGTTCCGTAAGCACGTTCATACCTATTCAAAAGGGTATGAAGGGGCATCGGCATTGCGTGATCTCGTCAACCGTATCGATGATCCCGTCCACTTCCGCGCTGTGGTTGATGAATTTTTTCTCACCCATCGACAGATCAGTGAAGGATTCAAAGCTTCCGATATGAAGTGCGAGTGTTAATCAAATATTTCTTTTATATAAAATTTACGTAATTTAAGTATGCTTATCTAAAATTAGAAGGATACCCTATGCGTTTGTTGCTACTCTTGAGCTTAATTCCCCTCTATGTATTCTCCGCATCGATGCCGGATAAGGCACTCTTTTTGCAAGGGCAAATCGATCAGGGAATCATTTTGGCGCACGGTAAAGGGATGGATCCTGATTTTAAAGTAGTAAAACCTTTACGGTTAGCCCTCAATAAAGATTTGGGGTTTCACACTTTATCGTTACAAATGCCCAATCAATATGAAGTATATGAAGATTATGAGAAGGAACAGACAAAAGTCGATGCCATGATCGATCAATCAATCGCTTTTTTACAGAGTAAAGGGGTAAAAACGATTTATTTGATGGGACATTCTTTGGGTGCAGGGATGATGAGTAGCTATTTGGTCTCTCATCCAAATGCACCGATCAAAGGGTATATTGCAATCGGGTGTCGAGGGAATAAGAGTAAACTGATTTCGTGTACCGATAATATGCCGAAAATAAAGATCAAAACATTAGATATCTGGGGCAGAGACAATGGTGAAGATGAAAGTTTTGCCACACTACGTTTACCGCTTATCGGGGAACATTACCGACAATACGGTGTCGAAGGTGCTAACCATGTTTTAGACGGGTCAATGGAGTTTGTTATTGAAGAGATCGAAGGGTGGTTGGCACCCTAAGTTATCAATGGTGATGATGAAACTCTAATACCTCTTTGATCTCTTCGGGGGTTGCTTCATGAATATCTAAAACCGTCCCCTCGAAAACGAGATCCATCCCTGCGAGAGGATGATTTCCATCGAGTGTCGCATGATCGCCGTCGATTTCGGTGACGGTATAGATGATGACATCCTCAGAATCCTCTTCGAAATATCCGTCCAATTCCATTCCGACACTTACTTCTAACGGCAGTTCACTCAGTGCTTCTGTGACCACTAACGAAGGGTCATAGATCCCGAATGCTTTGTCGGCGGATAGCTCGATTTTAAAAGCTTCTCCGATGCTTTTCCCTTCTAATGCTTTTTCTACGGTTGGGAAAATGTGACCGTAATTACCGTGGAGATACACAAGTGATTCTTCCTCTTCATGGAGAAGATTTCCTTCTGTGTCATTGATATGATAATCGAGGGTGACGATACAGTCTTTTGTGATGGTCATGTGGTTCCTTAGGGGAGTGGAATAAGAATAGGGTTGAATGCTTTGGTCGAGATTATAGCGTGTTCTCCCATTCTCAGCTCTGAAGCTTCGCTTGCGCTTAGAACTGTGCGGACGATGGAAGCGCCGACAAGCAGTGTAACAATCACAGCAGGGAAATCTTCTTCGATTTTGAGCACCTCACCGATAAGCTGAAGTTTACCGCTGAGGGTTTGCGGACTGAAAAACTCCATCGGTGGACATACGCGTTCTATCCGTCCCGATACTACCGATGCGAGACGGTCGGAGAGTTTTACCGTTTCGGCAATATCGTGGCTCACAAGCAAGGTTGTCACCCCTAAGCGGGAGTGAATAAGGGCGAGTTCGTTTTGCAATTTCGTACGCATCGCGGGATCGAGGGCTGAGAGCGGTTCATCAAGAAGTAAAATCTTCGGACGACGTACCAATGCACGGGCAAGTGCAACACGTTGTCTTTGTCCTCCCGAGAGGGTATCGGGACGGCGCTCTGCAAGCTGGGAGAGTTCAACAAGTTCGATCAGTTCATCGACACCTTTGCGTTGTTCAGTATTCTCGGCCGCAAAAAGGAGGTTCTCCCGAACGCTCATACTCGGGAAGAGGGCGTAGTCTTGGAAAACAAATCCGATGCTTCGGCGCTGTGGCGGAAGATTAATCTTTTTTTCCGAGTCAAACCATACTTCACCGTCTACTTCTATTCTACCGCTGTTGGGCTGCTCTAGCCCTGCGATAAGACGTAGCAGGGTTGTTTTTCCCGCCCCCGAAGAGCCGAAAAGGGTAAGGAACTCCCCATCGTTAATATTCAACTCATAAACGGCTTCTAAGGGCCCCTCAGCGGTATTGAGACGTTTGGTAATATTAACTGCTATCATCGAATCCCTCCGAGTGATTTTTTATTGAGGGTATAGACGATGAGCAATATCGCAAACGTCACGACAAAGAGGGTGAGGGCATATTGATGCGCTAAGGCATAGTTGAGCGACTCGACTTCGTCGTAGATGGCGATGGATGCGACGCGCGTTTCATCGGGGATATTTCCCCCGATCATCAATATTACCCCAAACTCGCCGACGGTGTGGGCGAACGCAAGGACGATACCTGAGATAAGACCGTGACGGATGGTGGGGAGGATAACCCGCACCATCGTCTCCACTTTCGATTTACCGAGGGTATAGGAAGCTTCAAAGATCGAGAGGGGAACTTGGGAGAGTGCGGATTGGATCGGGTGCACCATAAACGGGAGGCTAAAGAGGACGGAGCCGATCACCAATCCCTCGAAACTGAAGGCCAAACGGAGTCCGTGCTCGGTTAAAAAGCTCCCGAGTGCGGAGGCAGGGCTAAATGCAAGGAGGAGATAAAACCCCAATACCGAAGGAGGCAAGACGAGGGGCATACTAACGATGGTTTCAATGATACTTTTAAACCGCATTTTGGAGAAGACTAAAAATGACGCAAGGGGGATTCCGATGGCTAAAAGTATTACAGTGGTGATGGCGGCGAGTTTAAATGTGAGCGCCATTGTGCTTAAAAATTCAGATTCCATCGTGACCTCGCAGGAGTGATATTTCAGAGGGTTGTACCATCCAGCACACTTCATCGTCATTACGTATCGTGAGGGTATTAAACGTTAGTGTAGGGACTAACGCAACGAGGTTCATCTCATGATAGGCGAGGGTGATTTGGGAGAGGACTAGACCTTGCTCAATCTTTTGCACGGTTGCACGATGTACATTGGCCGTACTTGAGGAGAGTTCTTTTGAGAGGATCACTTCGGTCTCTTTGAAAGCTAGTGTGAGCGGTGTCCCGATCTCATCATGGCACTGTTCGGCGAGGAGGAGGTGAAAGTTATCTTCCCCTACGGCGACGGTGAGGATGCTGAGGTGCTCGGAGGCGGTGATGGCTGTTAGGGTGGCAGGGAGGATGTTCATAACGGTTCAATTCTCACTTTTATATCGGCAGGTTGTGCGTTGTAGGGCGATGAGGTGACGATCATATCGACTCCCGTAGCCGCGTATTCGGCAATGTTTTTAGCACTGATTCCCCCCGTGGCGATGAGGGTGATATGGGGATAATCGGTGCGGAGGATACGGACAGCATCGGAGAGCTTGCTGAGGGAAAATTTTTCGAGTTGGAGGATGTCAGCTCCTAGGAGAGCAAATTTTAATGCTTGGGCGATATCTTCGGCTTCCATTACAATTTTTTTCTCAGGATTAGATTTTTTGGCACGGTTTAGCACTTCCGCAAATGCTTCATCATGCGGGAAAAATACCCGATGATACTCAAATACGAGGATAGATTCAGAGAGTCCCAAACGATGTGCGACACCACCTCCCGATTCAACCGCTTTGATCGCGATTTTTTTCGTAAACGGGGTTGTTTTTCGGGTAGTGGCAACCACTATATCAGGATTGATACTTCGAGCTAATAACACCGCTTCACGGGTATAGGTAGCGATTCCGCTTGCATAATCGAGGAGGTTTTGAACCGATTTCCAGATACGGTGGATATTACCCGCTTCACCGTGTGCTTCAAGAAAGACACTTTTGGGCGGAACCAAAGTTCCCGATTTAACAAAACCGTCGATTTCTAATCCGTACAGTCCGCACAGACGTACCGCTTCTTCCATGCACGCCGTGACGAGAGGGCGCTCACGGGTAGAGAAGGTGATACGGGCGCGTTGATCGGTGATTCCTAATGATGCGGTTGTTAGATCGCCGTAGGGGACATCTTCACCTAGCAAGGCTTCAAGCTCAGAATCGTTAAGGGTAATCATTTTGATGTCTCCCATCCGATAAATGCCCAGTTAACGGCACGAGGAGGGCGGTTTTGGGCTATAACGATCTCACGGTAGTATTGACGCGCTTTGTGCTGTTGCTCTTCGTCCAAGGTGTGGACGCTCCAAATCAGCGATTCGACAAACTCATCCTCCGAATTTGCACGGACGCTTCCTCGACCCGTTTCGATGTAATCGACGCGAGGGAGGTAACCGTGTGAGTAGAGGATGATCGGGATGTACCAGTAGTCGGGTTTGGTTTTCACTTTTTTACCGATGTAATCGAGTATGTTCATATCGACGAAACTTCCCCCCACTTTGTAGGTGAGATAGCATGCTTTAGCCGCGTGTGCGGACATTTTAGTGAGGGCGGCTTCGACATCGGAAACTTCCATGGAGCGTGACGCGACAACGATGTCAGCTTGAGGCAGTCCACTCCAATCATCGTCCCATCCGATATGATATGTTTTAATATTAGTAACACCCTCGCGCGCGGCATAGGCTTTTAACTCCTCGAGCATCTGCGCGGAGAAGTCGATGGCAATTACCTCTTTGACCCGTTTAGCCAAGGGAATTGCCAACGTTCCCGGCCCGCATCCGATATCGAGGACCACTTCACCACCGATGAGATTCATTCGAGAGATAAAATCTTCCACATAGGGGCTGTTAATGACGGATGCCGCCATATCGGCGGACTTTTCATCCCAATCACTGCTCGTTTTACCTTTGAAATCGGTAGTAGCTTTATGCTCGCGGTACATCGCAGGAAAATTGATCGGTTCTAAAAACATGGGTATCCTTCAAAAGTATTAAATTGTATCATAATTGATTTAACGATTTGCTCTATTACCTCCCCTGCGGGGAGATAAATAATAGATTAAAATTTATAGCCTATATTTGTAAAGAACTCTCGTCCTGCTACAGGAAATCCTAAATCATATTGAATGAGTTTATCCGTCAGATTTTTTACACCTATTTCTGCTGAAATGGCCGTGGAGACTTTGTATGCCATTTTGAGATCAAACGTTGTAAAGGTTGAACTGATAACATAAGAACTGTCTGTAATCTGGTCATACGCTCCTTTACGGAATTTCATATCTCCATAAAGTGAAATTCCTGAGCCGAGTTCAGTTTGAGCGTAGGCAAATATCTGATGTCTAGGGACATCGGTACGTTTAATACTCTCATTGGTTTTGTTTTTCACATTAACATAAGCGTAATTTCCACCTGCCTCTAGAAAGTCTGATTTATAGTTTAACTCTGCTTCAATACCACGGTGATCAAAACTACCGACATTTTGATTTTGTTGTAATCCCGTCGCTACATGTGTAACGCTTTGGATAGCATCATCGACTCTGGTAAAGTAACCGTTAAGGCGTGCAGAAACGGATCCAAGTTGTTTTTGATAGCTTAGCTCATAATGGGTAGCAACTTCATTTTCGAGTTCTGGGTTGGGAACCGACGTTCCGAGTCTGCGCGAGTAGCGATCTTTCATAGACGGCATATAGGTTTTTTGGGAGATACTGGCACGAATTTTTGAGGTTGTATCCGGTGAAAAAATTAATGCTGCTTGCGGGTTATACGCACTTTGGGTTTCGAGTGCGAGCATATTGAGATAAGCGGTATTGGTGTCATATATTTTATCGGCTTCACGACGATCGTAACTTACTCCACCAAGAATTTGCCACTGTGAATTGAGGGTGTAGGTATCTTCGATACCTAATGAAATCGTATGGTCTTCATAGTTCTCACTCATCGTTTCCGCATCCGTTGTTTTGCTAATATCATACCCTTTATGTCCGTCCTTTTTATAATTTGCGGCAGTAGTGAGAAAATGCTTATCCCATTCGACACCGTATTCAAGACGTGCTCCGGCACTGTAATCATCGTATCTGGATTTAAAGCTTGCACCACCGGTGAAGGTTTGATAATTTGCATTGTTGTAGTTGTATAGCGAATTTTGGAAGTTGTCATAATAGGCGAGTGCTTTGAGGTAGCTGTTTCCAAAGTTTTTTTGTCCTGTTATAAATAACGATTCTTTGTCCCAATACGGCCAATCCCAGTATCGTACTGTGTTATATGCACCATTTGTACTAGGTGGTTGTTGCTTTTGTCCGTTTTGATTGGAATACCCGATAGCTATTTCACTACCATCATCGGCAATGTATCCTGTTTTAAAACTTACTTTGTAATCTTCTGCTTCAGAGCGTAAACGATTCCCTTCCGGTTGTGATGCTGAGGGTGTGTAGTCATCACTAAGACGAAAATGATTTTGATCGCTATAAACGGCTCCGAGTTGTGCGTAGAGGTGATCTTGACGTGTACCGACATTGATGGATGCAATGCGGCGAGAGAGATCGCCGTCACTGTCCAACACCATACCGGCTTTCATTTCACCTTCAAGTGCTTTAGTAGGACGTTTGGAGATGATATTGATGACACCTCCCATTGTATTGGCACCGTAGGCGATGGACGAGTACCCTTTGGCAACGTCGATTTGGGCTATATCGCTGGTAAGAAAACGGTCATAGTCGAAATTTCCATCATACGGGACATAGACGGGGATACCGTCAATAAAGACTCCGACACGTTTCGCATCATGTCCGCGAATACTTACGGTAGTTTCGTTACGGGCTCCCATCATCCCTAAACTGATACCGCTGATATTATCTAAAGCATCAGCTACTGTTTCACTGTTTTGTTGTTCAATAGTTTCTGAACTCATGGTTTGTTCAAATGGATTTTCATTGATTGGAGTATCAAGAACATTGATTTGTCCCAACGTAAAAGTATCGGCCAGTACCGCTGAAGCAGCCAGCGATAGAAGTAATACGTGTTTCTTCATGTTTTTTCCTTAAGTTTAAATGTAGGGTCTAATCTGTGTATTGAAGACACAGAGCATTTCGCGATTCTGTAGTGAATCGGCAGATGAGGGTTTAAGAACAAGATGGACGTTTGGAAGCTCCTTTTGGATGATTTTAATACTCTCAAGACACTCGGAGGAGGTTCCGATGATGCCGTTGTCGAAAAATTTTTGACCGTCGAAGAAAGCTTCACGCTCACGAAGTAAGAGGGAATAATTTTCCTGGTCAAAATGAGGTTGAGATTGCTCTGCTTGAACGGCACGCATACATTTAACAAAATGATCGATTCCGGGGATAGCGCCGTGGTGTGCTTCCGTAGTCGTTGAAGCAACGTAAAAAACCCGCATGAGTACCATTTCAGGATCGTGTCCTGCAATGGAGCGGTAGAAATTATTAGCTTCGACGCATTCATGAAGTGTCGCCCCTTGAGACATTAGTAAGCCATATCCCTTTTGTGCGGCAAATGCGATGCTCTCTTCCGAGGAGAAGGTGGCTACATAAAAAGGGATTTCATCTTGGATAGGGAGAGGTGTTATAAGCGCTTGATCGATTTGAACAAATTCTCCGTGATACGTAGTCGGTTTTCCATGAAGTAGCAGATCGACGGCTTCTACCGTCTCAAACATAACGGTTCTTAACTCTTCTCTAGAACGTACGAAATGGCGGGTATCGGGGGCAAATCCCCCTTTGGCAAAGCCTGCATTGACCCGTCCTCTTGTGAGGTTATCGAGCATGGCGATACTCTCAGCCAGACGGACAGGATGGTAAAACGGGGCGAGGAAACCTGCCGTTCCCAGTCGGATACATCCGGTACGTGCGGCAGCATAAGCGATCATTAGAGCAGGATCGGGAATGACGCTGAAATTGTTGAAATGATGTTCGCCGAACCATGCTTCATCAAATCCGAGTTGATCCGCTAGTTCGACGAGACGGAGCTGTTCCATAATACACTCTTGAATATCACCGGAGTAATTTTCACTCAGGCAAAATAATCCTATTTTCATTTTATATCCTTTTTGATATAACGATAACTAAAAAACTCTTTTATCCACGATAGGCAGGGAAAAATAGCTTTTCAAACCGTTTTTTTTCCTGATCTACCGGGGCGATTAAATCGGGGTAAAATACATGAATGAGCCAGCGAATTCCCATCAGTCGCATAAAGGAGGGAGGACGGCTGATATAGTTAAACGGTACTGTCGGTACTATTAGAATTTTCCCTGAGTGGATTGCGCGGAGTGATTTCCATTTCGGATTGGTTGCAATACTATCAGCAAAGCTTTTTTCCATGGCAATAATAACATCGGGATTAGAGAGAAGGATGGTTTCCATAGGGATCTTCTCCATACCGTAGTTCGAGGAACTTTTACAGTCGATAGCATTTTTAGCTCCGGCGTAGGTAAAAGGTTCAAGATGAAACGATCCTTCGCATTCGCTCGACATCCCATCTAACCCTTCTGCGAAGTAATAGCGTATCTCTTTGCGGGCATTGACTTTGCTCTGAAGCGATTTAATCAGTCCCAGTGTTTCACGAGTATAGGCGATAAGTTCAGTGGAACGTTTCGTATTGCCGGTGAGTCTTCCAAGAAGGTCGAATTGCCCTACAAGGTCGTTAATCGATTCATTACGCACCATTAGTACGGGGATACCGAGCGCACTGAATTTATTGAGGTGGGTTTCGGCTCCCGTAGCTTTGCCCCACATAAGGATCACATCGGGTTTGAGCGAAGCCAAGATTTCGAAATTCGGGGTATTTCCCTGACCGAAATATCCTCCTACCACCGGACGTGATGCGGCAATACCGACGTAGGGCTTTTGATCAGGTCTAAGCGGAGAATTGAGCCCTGCGACGAGAGTGGAATCAAACGCGAGAAGACTCATCGTCAGAGGCGGTGAAGCGGCATAGATTTTAGTGATCTTCTCCGGAACAGTGACGACTCTTCCATAATCGTCGGTGATCGTTCGCGCATGTCCGTTAATAAGCAATACGATAACAAGTATTAGGAGAGTTTTCATCGGATTCCTTTTGTAGGTGAGGGGATACACCATGTACGGGTATTATGGGTGATGAGGTCGGCTTCAATGCCGTATACTTCACGGATCCTATTCGAGGTAATAACCTCTTCGGGGAGGCCGTTCGCGATAATACGACCTTCGTTCATCACGACGACACGACTGGAGACCATGAGGGCGTGATCGGGATAATGGGTCGTTTTGAGAAAGGTGTAGCCTTGATTTGCCAAATCTGAGATGAGTTCAAGCAGGCGGATTTGGTTGCCGTAATCCAGACCCGATACGGGTTCATCCATGATAAAAGTATTGACCTCTTGGGTGAGGGCTCGGGCGAGAAGTACCATCTGTTTTTGTCCGCCGCTGAGATGACCGAACGGACGTGATGCGAGGTCATCAATCCCGATACGTCGGAGTGATTCGTGCGCAACTTCTGCATCTTTCGCGGAGGGGGAAGCGAAAAATCCGTGTTTTGCAACCCTTCCCATCATTACCATCTCCAATACGGAATAGTTGAAAGGGACATTATTGTATTGGGGGATATAGGCGATATGCTTTGCAATTTCACGGTGGGAATAGCGGTGCAGTGTTTTATTCTCCAGCCATATCTCCCCCTGATGAGGCTGAATCAGTTTTAGGATGAGGCGAATAAGTGTACTTTTTCCGCATCCGTTCGGTCCGAGCAAGCTTACAACCTCGCCACGGTTAAGGTTAAAAACAATTCCATTCAAAACAGAATGTTTGGGGTAGGAAAAGTGGAGATCGTTAACGGTAATAATATTCTTTAGTTCCATGCTGCCCTCGCATTTTTTAGTACGATAATAAAGACGGGGATACCGATGAGAGAGGTGAGGATCCCGATAGGGATTTCGACGCTGAGTGCCAATCGGGAGATCGTGTCCGCCAATAACAAAAAGATAGCCCCTACAATCGCGGAGAGGGGGATCAGTAATCGATGCGACGGCCCCACCGCCATACGGATGATATGGGGGATAATCAGTCCGACCCATCCGATCATCCCTGCCATGACGACGGAGAGGGAACTGGCTAATGTCGCGAGGAGAATGGCGAGAAACCGGATCAGGGGAACGTTGACGCCCAATGCTTTGGCCTCTTCATCTCCGAGACTGAGAAGGTCGAAGTATTTAGAGAGGGCAATCATCCCCAATATACTCAAAATCATTGGAATGCTGACGAGTAATACACCGTGTAAATCACCCATTGTCAAACTTCCCATCAGCCAATAAACGATGGCGGGGAGGGTGCTGTAGGGATCGGCAACGTATTTAATAACAGAGAGCAGCGCGGTAAAGAGCGAACCGCTGATGACACCGCCGAGAACGAGCATGATGGTGGAACGCGAGTTACTCACCATCCCCCCTATTAATACGGCTACACCGACGGCGACAAATCCGAAAAGAAAAGCAAGTGCTTGGACAACATACCATTGTTCCGATAGGAGCATCCCCAGCGCCGCACCGAAGGATGCACCGGCGAGGACACCTAGAATACCGGGTGAGACGAGAGGATTCACGAACATAGCCTGAAACGCCGCTCCCGAAACGGCTAACGATGCACCGATCAAGATAGCAAGGAGTACGCGCGGTAAACGGATCTGCAAAATGATATTATCGAGGAGCGTATAGGTATCGTTTTCTGCTCCTCCGAGCAGCTTGAACTCAATGTACCCCATAAAGGTAGGAAAATCGATAGGGTACTGCCCCCAAAGGAGCGATACGATAGTGATCAGTAGGAGTAGTGCAAGCGATACTGAAACGATGCCGAAACTCTTGATGTTCAGCATCTTAGAACTTTAGGTTTAAACTGCCGTAAACTCCGAGAGGAGCTCCGGTTTGGTACGTACTTGCCGTAGTTGAGGCAGCCAAGAAATTATCGGTGGCGTTGATCGTCGCGATGTATTTCTCATCCGTTAGATTGGTCGCGGTAAGTCGGAACAGGGCATTGCGTGAACCCATAAACTGTGCCATACGGTAAGCTATATCAAAATCTACCAAAGTATAGTCATCGATTTTTTGGGTATTTTGAACATCTCCGTAGCGACTGGAAGTGTAGCGTGCGCTAGGGGTGAGCGTCCAATCCCCTACGTGGTAGGAGAGGGCGGCTTTCGCCATATATTTCGGTGCATCTGGGAGTTGTTTACCGTCGGTATCGACCGTGGTAGCCGCGCCGCTTTGGAAGTTTTGGGTAAAACTGTAGCGGTTATAAGAGAGCGCGAGTAGAACTTCGAGTTGTTCGCTGATTGGGCCATAGGCTGAAAATTCCGCTCCGTAGCCGAGCGCATCGCCGATATTGGCGGGGTAGCTAACCCCATACGTGGGATCATAGATATTGGCTTGTTTGTTTTGGACGAAGGAGACGAACAGACTCGGATTGAGGGTAAGAGAGCCTACCGTTGTTTTAACGCCTACATCGATGTTATCGGAGAGTTCGAGATCAAGCTTATCCCACAACTGCTGGAGGGTGACGTTTTTGCTCACGAAATTGGCTCGGTTGGAGACATAAGTCGGAAAGAGATTAACATCAAATCCGTACGTACGCGAGTAATCGAGATAAAGGGCGGTTGAGGGTGAGAGACTGTATCCTAAATAGAGAGAAGGGATATAGGTATAGAATGTTTTAGCATCGACGCTTGCCCAAGGATCCACTGCGGTTGCGGCGATGGCGGCATCATAATCAGAGCTGGTTGCGGCACTGCTGCTCGCGGTATGGCTTTGGAGGGAGCCGATTTTAAAGGATTGATATTGAACCCCTGCTACGTAGTTAAAGTTACTGAGTGTACCGCTAACCTGTGCAAACGGGGCTTGTAAAACATGATAATCATTGTCGGCGAGGACGCTGTATCCGTCAAATACTAAAGCGCCGTTGACAACTTTGTATTTTTCCTGATCGCTTGGAGGCCCGGGAGGGAGCTGTTTGTGATACCAGTATCCGATCTTGGTTTTGAGTGCTTCGGAGAAGGTGTGCTCATATGCGGCAGTAGCTCCATAGAGATCGTGGTCTATTTGCCAATTAATGACGCGGTTTTTACTGGTATTGCCATCGCTACTGACGTTGGAATACCAGTAGTCTCCTTTGTCTTTTTTATAATAGGGTTTGATCGTGATCGTATCATTCGATGTCGGCTTATACTCAATTTCTCCCATGAGCGCAGTAGTATCAAAATTTTGTTTATTCCAGTCGTAGTAGTTGACATCATTGGAAGCGGTCGGTTTCGCGGTCGCAAAATCTTTGTTGAAATTCGCCCCTAAATCACTTGCTTCAGCAAAAGAGAGGTTATAGTAGTTGTGGTGGTCGTCTGAATTGCGAATAGCGGTGATTTTGGCTTTAAATGCATTATTTGGTGTATAGGTAAGCCCGAGGGTACCGTTAAGCCGTTTAAGGTCACCATCCCCTTTTGTTTTATCATTGGTAAGGTATGAAAATGAACCGAATACGGCGACATCACCGAGTTTACCTGAATCGAAGCGGACAAAGGAGCGCATAAAATCATCACTTCCGAAGCTTTGCGATACTTCAGCTCCCGATTTAGAACGGGCGGATAGGAGATTCATATCGACTTTACCGATCAAGCTGGAAAAGCCGAGATTTTTATCGATAGGGAGATACCCTTTGAGCAGATCGATGGAGCTGACGTTCTCCATATCCATAAGCTGTTTGCCGCCACCGGGATTACTGGAAATCGGCATTCCGTCAATCATATAGACTCCGCCGGGGCCTGATTGGCTTTTTCCGCGAATACGGATCGGATCGTGGTAGGAGGGTTCGTTTGAACCTGCCTGATCGACAGGGGTAAAATTAACCGAGGGTGAGTAGGCGATAACGCTATAGGGGTTCATGTTCGCCTGAGTAGAGAGGGTAGCGATGCTTTTAACTCCGAACGTCTGATTGGAACCGCTGAGATTGGAATCGGCAATCATGGTATCGCCATCATCGATGAGGTCATTGACGACGATACGCTCAATCCCGAGAGGATCAGCGGCGAGAACTGCACACGCAGCAAGAGAGAGGATAAGAACGGATGGTTTCATTATTGGGCTCCTAGTAGGTTTTTCGTTTGTTGGTCGTTTAGCTTGACGTGTAAGAAAAGATCATAAAATTCTTTGGTTCGTTGAGGAAGATTGACCTTATACTCTTTGGGGTGGAAGAGCTGTGCCAACCACTGAATTCCGATAACCCGCATAAATGAGGGCGGTCGGTCAATCCAGTTAAAGGGTTGTACGGGAACGAGATGTATCCGATCTGTTTTCACGGCACGGAGATTTTGCCACATCGGATCGTTGATGAGGTCGTTGTAGACTGAGCGATTCTGTACGATAATGACCTCAGGGTTGTAATTTAGAAGCGTTTCAAAGCTGATTTTCTCTAGTCCCAATATCCCGCTTTGTTGACATTTATGGACATTTTCACCGCCAGCAAAATTCATCGCTTCGACATGAAACGACTTATCACATTCGGTAGAGAGACCATCAATCCCTTCAGCATAGTAATAACGGATCGGTTTAGCTTTTGAGACATTTTTATGAACTTCGCTGATAATCTTTTGAGAGTAGGATGCGAGAACTTCCCCCCGTTTGGATTCACCGATGGCATTGCCCGCGAGACGAAATGCGCGGGACATATCGCTGATCTCACGAAACGGAATCATAAAAGAGGGTATTTTCGTTTTTTCGATCTCTTTCGCTACGGTCTGAACCAACATATCGTCTTGCCATACCAATACCAGTTGGGGTTTATACGCCATCAGAGTTTCAAGATTGATATTCTGTCCTCCACCGTGAAATGATCCGATGAGTGGGAGTGAGAGAAACTTTTTACTCAAAAATATCTCATCTGCACTGTTATTGCCATTTTTTGCTTTGAAATTGAGTCCGATCATTTTGTCGGGATTCAGGGTATAGAGGAGATAGTTCATCGGCGGAGAAGAACCGAAAACACGATCGGTCTGATCGGGGAGAGTAACCGTTTTTCCATCGATATCGTTCAGGGTTTTAGCGTTTAGCGTTAAACTGATGAACATTATAAGGAATGCATTCAGTAAAAGATTCATAGTGGCTCCTTTAGGATTTATGTAAAGTAAATGCGATAGGGATACTCAATTCAAAGGTTTTACCCAATGCCGGGTAATCACCACTGAGGCTGAGAATCGTCTGGATTGCTTTGGTATCGAGCAGATTACTGCCGCTGGTTGATTTGACGTGGGCGGTTTCAACGGTACCGTCGGGTTTGAGGACAAAGCTTACCAATACCACACCCTCCAGTCGCAATTTCCGAGCGATTGAGGGGTAGGTGATAGCATTTTCGATCATAGCTCGTATATGCCCCAACGCCGCACCGCCGAGTTCATTTCCTGTAATAGAAGGTTTTGGTAATTCGTGTAAAGGTGCAGAAGGTGTTGCTAGAGGAGAATCAATGCTTGTATTCGGCGGAGTCGAAGCCGACGTTGCAGCATGAGCTAGGGGCGCTGACGCCTCTGGAGAGACCGAAGGAGTTGGTAACGGTCTCTCCAAAGATGTCTTAGTCGTAGGAGATAATGGAGTTTTTTTTACCTTTAGAGGGTCTCTTTTTGCGGTGGGAAGGAGGGTATCTTTGGATAATGATTCTAAACGATTGATATCGCCGGATGCCGAATCCAATTGTGCTAAGGAAATCACTACGCTGTGTTCGGATTGCGGAAGTGGGATCGGATGGCTTGAGGTAAGATACGTTACGGCAGCCAAAAGGGAAGCATGAACCCCAAAAGATGCGGCGAATGACTTACTTTTTGTAAAATGATTTTCTTTATGTATCTTTTTAGATATAACGGTAGGGTTTAAAAAATACATCTCAGTTACCCTCAATTTTATTCTGGTGAAATACGGACGAATAGGGGTAACGTTCTATTGCAGAAACGGTTGTACGTCGATTAATCATCCGAATGGAGAGAGGCTCAATCCAGTTCCAAAACTCTTCGATACATTCTGGTGGCATAGCGAGGTCTTGGAGCGTTTTTTTGTACAGCATCAGCCAAATTTCACGACCTTTTTCATCGATGGTGATATGAAAATGGCGCATTCGAAGAGCTGGATGACCATGTACCGGAGTATAGAGCTTTTCTCCGCCGAGGGCTTCCACAAAGAAGTCTGCCGTTTTTTCCGTTGCAAATGCAAACATGGCATCATTTCTTGGGAAGAGATCTCCGATAGCACTTTTTCGTAATAGTCGGTGATGATAATGTACCATCTTACGAATGTTCTCTTCTCCCCATGCGCGATAGAGATATATTCTAGGAAACGGCACTTCGGGATAGACAAAATCGATCTTGGCCTCACCGATGTATTGTAATTCAGTAGCACTCTGAAACGGTTTTGTACTGCACGCACTAAACATTGAGACGGGTTTTCCTTCAGAAGTTGTAAAAAACGTCATGGAATCTCCTTTATGGCTTGCAATTTTGTGTTCATTTAAAAACGATAGTTCGCTTCGAGACGCATCTCTTGATTGGAGGTATCTTTAGGGTATGCCTGTGTCGTGTCGTTGTTTTGATCCATCAAACGGACTTTTAATTCTGTCCCTTTAAAATTTCCTGCAAGGTTATAAATCACATCAAGATTCCACTGACGGGTGTCACCGTTTTGAAATCCTCTATTAGTAGCCGAAGCATAAGGGGTTTTACTTGGGTCACGGTCATAAAATGAATAACTGACAATAGTACTTATCCCTGAAACCATGGCATCGAAATCATAATTCAGTAGTGCTTTATACGACCGTGTATTGGCATTCCAATCCGTAACGGTTTTACTGCGTGTATAATCACCCGTAGAAAATCCGCGCCATGGTGCAATCATATCCCCATCGGCACTGGTGTCGGACATTGCAAGCAACACTTTAGCCGCACGATAATCGGCGCTTACTTTTAATGCCCACAAAGAGGTATCGATGCTGTTATCGTTATCGCCGTTATTACTCAACGGAAGGATTAAATTACCTGCCCCTTTATCATATTGTTGGATATAGCGACCTCCGAATCCGAGGATTACATCACCCGCTTCGAGGGCATAATTGGCCTCAATAATAGCTTGATCTACAAGATCATTCCAATGCATTCCCCACACTTGAAGCTCTAATCCGTCTATGGATTTATTTTTAATCCCGACGATCATGACTCCGGGTGCATCGTCATTTTTCTCAGCTGAAGTGGCATTGTAGTGGGTATCGTAGTTTTTACGAATCGCGTTAGGTACATCCAAACCATCGGCCATATTTCCGAAATAGGTCATACCCCGCTCTTTGATTTTATCCGCATAATCAAGTTGCATCGTCGTATTTGGCAAATCGTTTGAGATAGCTTGCGCACCTTCGATAGCGATCGGAATCATTTTCGTATCATTAGGGGTAATCCAAGGATTGGTCATTAACATTCGACCTGCTTTGACTTTACTCTTTTGAATACCGTATTCCAAATAGGATTGGGCTAAAATCGCGTATCCTGTACCGTAGGTATCGGTCACTTTAGTTGTCCCCTCATAGTGAGAATCACGTGAAAAAAGGTCAGCTGACGTTGTAGCACCTGCACCGTCATTAGCACCGGTAATACCTCCCAAATTTTGGGTTGTATAAAGTCCGGTACCGACACTAAAACCATACAATGGAGCCGTTTTATAGATCAAACTTCCACCGACGGCCATACCGGTTCCGTTAGCGGTACCTTTACCGGTAGCAGCGCTGTTATCGTCCCAAATGGTATTGAAATACTGCATTCGTAAACGTCCGTCGAATTTCCCTTCTTTGAATGCACCTACTAAATCATCTGCAGCTGTTGCAAATACTGCCGTCCCTAAAATGAGTGCCGTTGCTATACTCAGTTTTCTCATAATCTATCCTTATTTATATTTTGATATAACGGTAAGTGGACAAATTCCACTAGCCTCTATTGAGGCTAAGTTATTATTTTTTCGGCAAGCCGTAACCGCTTGCTTTTAAAATTTCTAATGCTTTGGGAGAGGACATAAATCGGAGGAATTTTTTAGCGGCGATCTGATTGGCAGGTGAACCGTTTTTGAGCCCAACCATTGCCTGATCGATGGTATTGTAGGCTTTGTCGTCTACCTCTACCCATTTTCCTACGTTTTTCATCTCTGGGCTAAGGACAATCGATTTGGCCATAAACCCTACATCGACCGCTTTGGTCGTGACGTAGGCACCCACTTGCGAAATTGATTCAGCCGTAATGATTTTACCCGCTGCATCGTCAGCGACTTTGTAGTATTTCATCGCATTCATCGCTTCGATACCGTACGGTGCTGTTTTAGGATTAGCAAGGGCGATCTTTTTGACGGATGGATCAGCGACGATGGCAACCCCTTTTGAGAGATCGGCACCCGTATCACTCCAGAGGATCAATGTTCCATAGGCGTACACCTGAGCAGGGGTTGTGGTGTATCCCCCAAGTGCCAGTTTGGCAGGATACTCGACATCCGCAGACAAAAATGCATCATACGGAGCACCGCTCATAATCTGTTGAGTCAGTTTACCGGATGCTCCGGTGATGATTTTGACACCGATTCCCGATTCTTTGGTAAATTCTTTTGCGATATCACTCACCGCATATTTCATATTAGCCGCGGCGGCAACCGTGATCGTTTGAGCCGCTAATGCCGAAGCAAAGGCAAGAGAGGTGAGGATGAGTTTTAACAGATTCATAGAGGCTCCTTTTTATAACATACCGATGATAACACTTGAGGCTTTGAAAATCGCGTAGACATCATCCCCTTTTTTCATCATCAGTTCTTCGCACGATTCATTGGTAATAATTGAGGTGAGCGTTGTATTCCCGATTGTCATTTTAATTTCGGAATTGACGGCACCTTTGATGACATCGCTTACGGTAGCAGGGAGGACATTACGTGCGCTGATACGTAACGGTTTAGTCTTCGCCAAAATGATTGAACTTGATTTGATGAGAGCATAGGCACTGCTTCCTATGGCGATCTCGAGGTGTTTAACCGACTCATTGGTTAGGGTAGCGACGATTTTTTCATTTCCGAGTGAGAGTACGAGTTCGGAATTGACCGCACCGGTCACCACCGAATCGACGGTTCCATAAAGAGTATTTCTAGCAGAGGTTAACATTTGCTTTCCTTTATTTCTTTTTTGATATAACGATAAACACAAACTCTACAGTGCAAAAACGGTTCGCAAGAAAATGCGACAATTTCGTTATGCTTTGTAGGATATAACGAAATTATAGAGAAAAAGGCTTAAAGTTTTTGTAGGGAGTGATAAAAAAGTGTTATTATGGAAACAAATCAAGAGTGATGTTCCGTTCGCCCTGAGCTAGTCGAAGGGTGGACGTTCATGATACGACAGGCTCACCACGAATGGGGATAGTATTATTCGAATACATTGGAATAAGAAATTAATTCTGAGAAATTGAATCATATATTATTTTTGCTATTGCTGTATCAACTTTATGCTTTCCATGCGGTATGGCAATAACAAAAAAACTTATTTCTTCTGGAGAAAATGAAAAATTCTTTGGAAGATTAAGTTTTCGCTTTGCAACTCCATCAGCGGAATTACACTGATCACAAATGATGGTTTCTGAAAAACGTCCTTTGTTTGTATTCATAATACCTTGTGCATGATCATGATGCCTATGTAGACAAGCTACCCAGTCATAAAAAGCACTTGGTGATTTTGGGTTTCTTTTTGCCCATCGCATTATTTGATATTTGCTTCGTTTGCAAGATGGACATATCCATCCATCATCTAATTCTTCCCAAAGTCTATGGCAATGAAGTCCGTTATAATTATAAAAATCTTCGTACGTTGGTATTTTAATAGGCATAATCATTCACCTCGATTCCGCAGTCTCGGTTGGATTCACAACCCAATAATTATATGTTTCGGAGAGATGAGGGCGTAGGCGTTCATCCCCTCGGAGAGCTTTTTGGTATCTTTGGGATTCATCAGGGCGATAAGCTCGGTAAAGAGATCAAGTGCAAAGCTAATCTCATCCGTTTCATCCTGCGATTCGATACGGCTGATCGTCCCTTTGAGGCAGTTTAGAGGCTCACTACCCTTAGGGGGAGTCGTAACGATAGTGACATCGCTTGATTTGATGATGGCGTAGAGGTCGCATCCGACGCTCAACCCCATGTTTCGAACTGATTTTAGGGTAATAACGGATTGGATTGTATGGCTACCCGTCAATGAGAGGGTGAGGAGAGCGTTTAGTCCTTGTTCCTCAATAGAGAGGAGGGTGGCAGGGAGCTGATTACGCGCACTGGTGGTGAGAAACGTTCGGCTGAGGATGCGGGCGAGACGTTCGGGATCATTTCCCGCTTCGGCAAAACGGTCGATAAACTGGCGGTGGAGTTCGTTAAAACGGTGAAAGGTGGCAATGAGTTCGCGAGCATAAGGGGTGAGTTTCGTCCCTCCGCCCCCTTTGCCTCCGGTAGTACGCTCGATGAGAGGCTGATCGGCAAGGAGATTCATGCTATTGATTCTCTCCCACGCCGCTTTATAGGACATTTTCATCTCTTTTGCGGCGGCATGGATTGAACCGATTTTATCGATTCGCTCCAACAGCTCAATACGACCTGCACCCAAGAAGCTTTGTCCCTCTTTCGTAAGCCAGAAACGTCCGTCGATTTTCATGAGAGGCTAAAACTCGCTTTCATAGGCGGTTCGATGACACTGAGAGGATATGCACCGTTTAAAAAGAGGTGATTGGCGAGTACCCCTTGCGCCAAAAGCATATCCGAACCGTCTTTATAGGGGAGGGCAGTGGCTTTAACTTCGCGTAAAAAAGGGGTTTCTTTGCCGTAAATGACATCAATAGCCCCTTTGGTCTGTGATAAGAGTGTCATTAGGAGTGATTTTTCGAGAGGAAGCTCATCATCCGATAAACCTGCCGAAGTCGTATTGATAATCAAATCATACGGCGTAGGGGTGAAATTATCCCAGATGTAGGATTCAATCCCCTCATTTTTAAAATACTCCAGACGTCCTTGTGAGCGGTTAAGAATGGTCGGCGTAATTGATCCTTGACGCAGCGCGATAGAGAGGGCGCGCGCTGTTCCACCCGCACCGAGAATAAGAGCGTTACGGAGAGCTCCAAAAGATTCTATCGCACGCATAAAACCCTCTGCATCGGTGTTGTAACCGATAAGTTTACCATTTTCTAAAACGAGGGTGTTGACGGCTTGGATCGTTTTAGCGATTCCGCGTACTTCATCGCATTGTGCGTACGCGGCTTCTTTATGCGGTACCGTGACATTGGCACCGCTAAGGGCTTTCGCAAAAAAAACGTCACGAAGTTGCGATCCCTCAGTGAGATGAGTACGGGTATAACAAGCATTTAGATCGAGGCATTTAAAAACACTGTTGTGCATCAGCGGTGAGCGTGAATGGCTTACAGGATCACCGAAGATACTAAAGAGTTTCATTTGGGGGAGACCAAATCATCCAATGTACTCATAAGTGCACCGAGTTTATTGGTCACTTCGAGGTATTCGAGTTCATGCACCGAATCGGCAACGACTCCTGCCCCCGCTTGTAAAATAACGGTATCGGGCTTAATAAGGGCGGTGCGGATAGTTATGGCACTGTCCATATTGCCATCAAAGCCGAAATAGCCGATAGTTCCGCTGTAAAAGCCCCGTTTAACCCCTTCAAATTGAGCGATCAAATCCATGGCGCGTATTTTCGGAGCACCCGTCATCGTCCCTGCGGTAAACGTTGCGGCGAGGAGGTCGAACATATCTTTATCCTCGGAAATTTGAGCGTGGACGTCGGAGACGATATGCATAACGTGCGAATAGCGCTCGACGTGCATCATCTCTTCGACTTTTACCGTTCCCGTTTTAGCAACACGACCGACATCGTTGCGCCCTAAATCGATGAGCATAAGATGTTCGGAGAGCTCTTTTGGATCGGAGAGAAGTTCCTCTTCGAGTTCCAAATCACGTTGCTTGGTACCGCCGCGTTTACGGGTTCCGGCAATCGGTCGGAGTAAGATGTCGCCATCACTCAGGCGTACCATCACCTCCGGTGAACTTCCGACGATGCTGAAATCCTCATATTCCATCAGATACATATACGGAGAGGGGTTTTTAAGTCTTAAAATACGGTAAAAACTAAAAGGATCCACTTCAGCATGACGGATATAGCGGTTTGTCATTAGGATTTGAAACACATCGCCGCTGAGGATCATTTTTTTTGACTCGTCCACCATTGAGAAAAATTTCTCTTTTGAAAAGATAAATTCTCCCCCTTTATCTTCACGTATCGGTTTTAGAGGAGTATAGTGATAAGGAGACTTTAAAAAGCTCTCTATCTCTTCAAAACGCCCTTTTATGGACTCGATACAACTGAGCATCGTAATGCTTGCATTTTTATGAGAGACGACGAGGGTGAGTTTCGGGAGGATGAGATCCATATCGGGAATATTGGTCTGATCGATGAGCGAATTCATAGACTCTTCGAGAGTAGGTTCGAAAACCTGCACCATATCGTATCCGATATAGCCGATAAATCCGTCGATATACCCGACACCCAACTCACGCGCGCGCTCACGATAGGCTTTTTGATCGAGGTGGGCATAATACTCTTTTAAAAATTCGAACGGTGAAACGCTTAGCTGTTGACTTTGGGCTTCTGCATTAATATAAGTTGTGATTTTGTCTTTGTAGAGGAGACGTTCTCGGGCACCGATAACGATAATAGTGTAGTTGCCTTCACTGTTTCCGGCGCTCTCAAATAAAAAACTGACTTCGTGAGAAAAAAGGCTTTTGGCCTTTTCGTAGACGGCGATAGGGGCAAATTGATCGAGAGAAAAATGGCGTGAAGTGATCACGTTACCCCTTTGTTATGTATGCGCCGGATTCAATATTGCGTTTTACGGTTCCAAGAACGTCGCGCGCCGCCTTTTCACCTTGGAAAGGGCCTACCATCACTTTTGTCGCAGCTCCACTTGGGACCGTTGTGTATTTAAGTCCGCTGGCATTCAAACGATCAAAAAGAACTTTGCTCGGCTCTTTGGTAAATGAACCGACTTGGATGTAGTACGTTCCGGTTGTGTCAGCCGCTTTGGCCTCGGTTTTAGGGGCTGTATCGGTTACGGCTTTTGCCGGCTCCGTAGTTACTTTTTCAGCTGTTTTTTTCACCGGTTCACTCACCGCTTTAGGGGTTGATGCCGCGACTCTCGGTTCAGGAGTTTTTTTGACTTCAGCCGGTTTGGCAGTTTTGATTGTAGGGGTATTGACGACAGGTTGTGCCGCTTTAGGGGCAGTTTGAACGATAGGTTTCGGTGCAATTTTAGCCGGTGCAGGCGTTGTCGCTACAGGGGCAGAAACAGGTTTGACTACAGGGGCGCTTTGTTGAACTACGGCTGCTGTTACGGGTTGAATAACCTCTGATCCGGGTGCATTCTGCATAGATTCTTGTTTGATTTTTTGTGCAATTTGTCCTAAATCTTGAGATCCTTCTGCAGTAGATACATTTCCTGCACCTTCTTGGATCACCTCTACGGGCTCAAAAAGAGGATCATCGATAATTTCGGTTGGAGCAGTCGGTTCAGGGGGAACGGCAGCAATCGGCGGTTGTTCGTCAACTTGTGTTTTAAGTGAGTTCATAATCACTAAGACAATGATGAGAATAAGGGTTAAGGCCGCAATAGCCAATAGTAGCTTTTTACTATTGGAATTTGATCCGCTTTTACTTAGAATGATGTCATTAAGTTCATTTTTTTCTTCCATTGATGTGCCGTTCCTTATTAAGTATTGATCGTGTTACATATGCTTCGACCACGAAGCTCCACGCTCTTTTGCGTATACCTCGTAGGGAAGATTGAGAATATTATATTCCGGCGGCAGTTCGTCCGTTGGAAACATTCTCCACTGTTTCGGTTGCTTTGCAGCCAATTTCATCGAAAGCATTTTACCCAATTGTATCGCTTCTTGGAATGTAGTATGCCCTTTATGGATATAAACATGCAAATGTCCCGGTGTTTTGGTCTCAAATGCGGTGAAATTGATGAATCCCTCTTCTCTAAGCAATAATTGTGCCTTATGGTAAAAGCGTTGAGGATCAGTCCCGTTGTAGTCGATAACGATGTTTTCAACTTTATTCATTTTATTAATGAGAGAGTGAGCTACGGTAATCTGTTTTTTGAGATGTTGATCGATAACCGCTTGGGTAAGCGTTTTATCGATCTTTTCGTATTTGTTGAAAAATGTACGCCCTTTGAAATCGATTTTATCGACAACGTTATCATGTTTCAGCCAGTAATGGTCTGAAATCATTTTGATTAGTTTCATATCCATCGATGTCATGGGCATTTTTCCTTAATTAATACGTTGGTTGTTTATAAATAACAAAGTTTTTAGCGAGAGCTTTGAGCTCTTCTTTAATAGCGGCTTGCTTAGTGACGTTTTCGATATCGTCTAAAACATCCGCAATTTTATTGGCGATAAGTTCAAATTCTTTCTCTTTCATACCGCGTGACGTCAGAGCAGGACTTCCGATACGAACACCTGAAGTGACGAACGGTGAGCGTGTTTCACCCGGTACGGTATTTTTATTAACGGTGATCCCTGCACGACCGAGTGCCGCATCGGCATCTTTACCGCTGAACGGCTTGTTGAGGAAAGATACGAGAACGAGGTGATTATCGGTTCCGCCGCTGACGATATCATAGCCGCGTTCCATCAACACTTTAGCCAGTACGGCCGCATTGGCTTTTACTTGCTTAGCGTATACTTTCCACTCAGGAGAGAGGTTAAATTTGAATCCGACCGCTTTTGCCGCGATAACGTGTACCAACGGCCCCCCTTGAAGTGCTGGGAAAATAGCAGAATTGATCTTTTTCGCGATCTCTTCATCGTTGGTCATAATCATACCACCACGTGGGCCTGCGAGAGTTTTATGAGTTGTCGTGGTAACGACATCCGCATATGGGAACGGACTAGGGTGCTCACCCGCACACACAAGACCTGCGATATGGGCGATATCGGCGAATAAAAGTGCTCCGACCGCATCGGCGATCTCACGGAATTTTTTGAAATCGATTTCACGAGCGTAGGCTGACGCACCGCAGACGATAATTTTCGGTTGAACGATTTTAGCAATGTCCATGACACGCTCATAATTGATACGTCCGTCAAGTTCGACACCGTATGAGAAGCTGTGGTAGTTTTTACCGGAGAAGCTTACTTTTGAACCGTGAGTCAAGTGCCCGCCGTGGCTTAGATCCATACCGAGGAGTTTGTCTCCCGCTTGGAGTAGGGCAGCATAGACTGCACCGTTTGCCGATGAGCCCGAATGCGGTTGTACGTTGGCAAAGTTACAACCGAATAGTTTGCAAGCTCGATCAATCGCCAGCTGTTCAACACCGTCCGCGTATTCACATCCGCCGTAGTAACGCTTCGCAGGGTATCCTTCCGCGTATTTATTGGTAAATACAGATCCCATTGCTTCCATAACTGCAGGGAGGGTGAAATTCTCAGACGCGATCATCTCCAAATGGTCGGTTTGACGTTCAAGCTCTTGCTCACATAGGGCGTAAATTTCGTTGTCGTATTCTTTGAGGAAACTCATTCTTCTTCTCCGTGGTTGGTTTGGTTGTTGTGGTGCGGTTTCATAGCCGGGAAGAGCAATACATCCCGAATTGAGTGTTGGTTGGTCAGCATCATGACGAGACGATCAATCCCGATCCCCTGACCCGCTGTCGGTGCCATTCCGTAGCTGAGTGCGGTGACGAAATCCTCGTCCATTTCGTGAGCTTCATCATCACCCGAATCTTTAGCCGCCATTTGCCCCTCAAAACGTTGCAATTGATCGACAGGATCGTTAAGTTCGCTAAAAGCGTTAGCGATTTCGCGTCCCGCGATAAAGAGCTCGAAACGATCGGTGAGTTCAGGACGTTCGTCATTGCGGCGCGCAAGAGGCGATATCTCGACCGGATAGTGGGTAATAAAGGTCGGATTGATAAGTTTGGCTTCGACGAATTCATCGAAAAGCTCCCCTTGAAGTTGTCCGAGATTCATAGCCGCGTTGGCTTCGAGGTTTTTGGATTTTAAAAATGCCAAAATTGCCTCTTTGTCGTTAACGATTGCTTCAGGAACACCGCCGATGACGCTAAGACTTTTAATCAGCTCAATTTCGGTGAATTGATCGAAATCGACTTCCAAATCGCCGTACGGAAGGCGTTTTGGAAGATCAAGGTGGTCAAAAAGATATTCAAAATACTCTTTGGTAATAACAATAAGATCTTTATAGGTTTTGAATGCCCAATAAAACTCGATAGAGGTAAACTCAGGATTATGGGTTGCATCCATCCCCTCATTACGGAAATTACGGTTAATTTCAAATACCGCTTCAAATCCTCCGACGATGAGCCGTTTGAGATAGAGTTCAGGGGCAATCCGTAAAAAACGATCAATGCCGAGGGCATTGTGATGGGTTACAAACGGTTTTGCATTGGCTCCGCCGGCGATCGGGTGCATCATCGGTGTTTCCACTTCAAGGAACCCTTTGTCTTCGAAAAAGCGTCGGGTAAGGCTGATTACACGTGAACGGATATGAAACGTTTTACGCACTTCCGAGTTCATAATAAGATCAAGGTAACGTTGGCGATAACGCATCTCTTTGTCGACAATTCCGTGAAATTTTTCCGGGAGAGGGGAGATTGCTTTAGTGAGGATGGTAAGTTTATCGGCATGGAGCGAAAGTTCTCCGTGCTGGGTTACAAACGGATAACCGCTCACTTCGATGATATCGCCTACTTCAATCAGTTTTTTAAAAACGTCGTTATAAAAATTTTCGCTAAGATTATCACGTGCAACGTAGATTTGGAGCATTCCGCTTTCGTCTTCGATTTTAACAAAACTCGCTTTTCCCATCAGACGATAAAGTTTGATCCGTCCGGCAACCGTATAGTGACGGTTTTCATTTCGTTTTTCTTCACTTTGGAATAAATCTGAGTTGACGTTATGAAATTTATCAATGGTCGTATTTCGGAAAGAGTTATTTGCATATGGATCGATACCGAGCGCTCTTAGTGCCTCAGCTTTTTCGATTCGTTGTTGTACGTATTGGTTTTCGAATGCCAATGGGGTTCCTTTCGTAACTATAGAATTATTTTTTAGACTTATTTTGACAATTTTTACAGATACCGTAAATTTGCATGGAATGCTCTTGCATCACAAAACCCAACGCTTCGGTAATCTCTCGTTGACGCTGTTCGATTTGCTCATCCACAAATTCAGTAATACTTCCGCATTGGGTACAGATAACGTGATCATGATGATCTTTGGCACCGAGTTCATATTTTTTTCCCTGCGCACCGAAAGAGAGGGACGTTACCATATCAGAACTCTCAAGCAAAGATAGCGTACGATAAACGGTAGCAATGCCGGTATTGAGTTCAGGATGCTTTTGTTGAATCAGATGGTGAAGCCCCTCGGGTGTGAGGTGTTCGTCGGAATTATAAAGCATCTCTAAAATGACTTCACGTTGAATGGTGAATTTTAGCCCGTTGACTTTTAGAAGCTGTTTGAAATCACTTAATAGTTTATTGTATTCAACGGTTCGTTCCGTAAAATCGGTATAAGAATTCATCGATTAGTTCTCCTTTGTAGAGGTATTGATATCGGTCTCGTTCTCATCATCCATAAGGGATGTGACATCATCCGTTTCAATATGTAAAATAAAATTTCCGGTTGCAAACATGGGTTCATAAAAAAAGCTATCGGCCATTTTCTCTTCAAAATTCTCTCGGATTGCCGTAACACTGAAGAGTGCATACACGATAATCGAGATAATAAAGAAGAATTTACTGCTTCCGACGACAAAACCCAATACGCGATCCAACGGCCCTAAACCGCTTAGAGCCGTGAGTTTTTTAAATCCTGTTCCCAAGGCAACCATGAGGAGCCAAAAAATTCCCAACGCAAAAATAAATCCGACGAGATTAACGGCGGTAGCACTCTCAAAATGAAAGAGAGTATCGCTTAAAAACTTCCCGATAATTCCGCCGATATGTGAAGCGACAAAGACCCCTCCGACGATTCCCGCTAATCCGAATACTTCCTTCGAAAAGCCGTTTAAAAGCCCTTTTAAACCTAATAAGAGGATAACGGAACCAACCGCAACATCAAAATAATTTAAATCCATTATAACTCCATTTCCAAACGGTCTTTACCATTGTTTTTAGCTCTATATAACGCCGTATCTGAACGTTCGATAATGGTATCAATCGTATCTTTTTCTTTAATTTTTGTCATCCCGATACTCAAAGTAACCGCAATTTGTTGGTTTTGAAACAAAGGTTTATTATTACGACAAAGGGTTAGGAGCCGTTCGGCTACCAAATGCGCCCCTTCCATATCCGTACGATTGAGTAAAATGATAAACTCTTCCCCGCCGAATCGATATACGCGATCCCCTTCACGCAGAGCTTTTTTAAAGAGTTTGGCTAAAAATATCAGTACTTTATCACCTGCGATATGGCCGAATTTATCGTTGATGAGTTTGAAGTTATCGACATCTACCATTAGGGCAAAAATTTCAAAATTTAACTGCTCTTTTTCTAAAAGGGCACGAATGTGTTCATGCAGAGCGTAACGGTTGTAGGTTTTCGTCAAAGGATCAAGTGAAGTTTTGATCTCCAACGTTTTGACTTGTTCCAATAGGGTATAAATAACTTCATTGGCGCGTGAAACTTCATCACTGAGATGGGCTTGAATATCCGAGAATTTCGCATTGATTTTTTCAAAGTTTATGAGGGGTTCTGCATTGCTTTGTTCTAATAAATCAGCTTGTTCTTCCGTGATTTTCCCGATTTTCTCATTGGTATCCGCATAGGAGTCGATGCTTTTCATCGCCAATTCTTTATACTGATCCAAAGAGGTATCTCGATAAGCAAGCAAATCGATAGTTCCGGAGGAATAAGACTCTAATACTTCATGGGTTGCCGTAGCGACCAATTCGGCAAATTCGGAAGGCTCAATTGTTACCTGACGAGCGGCAAGCGATTCCAAATGGATAGAGAGCTCTTTGCAGAAGTGAAATAAAAAAGGGTTGATTTGATTTTTTTCCACCACTAACCTTTACAGATTTTGACATTCAAAAAGCTCCTCTTAGTTAGGGAAAAAGGGCAAAAATGAGAGTCGCTAAAATTAATGCCATTATACTTTTTCAAACATAAATCTAACTTTTGCTTTTTTCAATCAGTCCCGATTTAGGATAAAAGGATAAAATTCGTCCATTAACAATAAGGTGCGAGAGCACGCAGGAGACGATATGAGCACATGGAGCCGATCAAGCTGGAGAGAAAAACCGATTAAACAACAGCCGACGTATCCCGATACGGCAGTACTGGAGCAGATCGAGTCACAGCTTCGTAATTATCCACCTCTTGTGTTTGCAGGTGAAGCACGTACACTGAAAAAGAATTTAGCGGATGTATGCGAAGGAAAAGCTTTTTTACTTCAAGGGGGCGATTGCGCGGAGAGTTTTTCAGAATTTCATGCCCTCAATATTCGAGATACGTTTAAAGTAATTATGCAAATGGCGGTAGTAATGACTTTTGCAGGAGGCGTTCCGGTTGTAAAAGTGGGCCGCCTCGGCGGTCAGTTCGCTAAACCGCGCTCTTCAGATATGGAGACGATTGAGGGTGTGAGTCTTCCGAGTTATCGCGGAGATATCATTAACGGGGTTGACTTTAATGAATCTGCCCGTATCCCTGATCCGAACCGTATGGTTCAAGCCTATAATCAGTCTGCAGCTACATTGAATCTTCTTCGTGCCTTTGCATCGGGCGGTTTTGCCGATTTGCATCAAGTACATGCGTGGAATTTGGGCTTTGTCGGACAAAATGAAATGACGAAAAAATACGATGAGCTTTCTCGTCAAATAGATGATTCTCTCCGCTTTATGGCGGCATGCGGTATTACATCTGAGAATTATCGTACTTTACGAGAGACCGATTTTTACACCTCTCACGAAGCGTTATTGCTCAACTATGAAGAGGCGTTTACGCGTCAAGATTCACTCACGGGCGAGTGGTACGATGTTTCGTCGCATATGCTTTGGATCGGTGATCGTACCCGTCAACTTGACGGTGCACACGTCGAGTTTATGCGCGGTATCAATAACCCGATAGGGATTAAAGCGGGACCGTCTATGGATCCTGATGATTTAATACGTTTGTGTGACGTACTTAATCCAAGTAATGAAGCAGGTCGTTTAAATGTCATCGTCCGTATGGGAGCCGATAAGGTAGCTGATGGTATGCCTGCTCTGATTCGTGCGATAGAGCGAGAAGGGAAAAAAGTATTGTGGAGTTGCGATCCGATGCACGGCAATACGATTACCAGTAACGGCTATAAAACTCGTCCAGTCAGTTCAGTTTTGCAAGAGATGAAACAATTCTTCCAAGTTCATAAAGCGGAAGGGACTTATGCCGGGGGCGTTCACTTAGAAATGACGGGGAAAAACGTTACCGAGTGTCTTGGCGGATCGTTTGAGATTACTTCAGAAAATTTAAAAAGTCGTTACCATACTCATTGTGATCCGCGTCTCAATGCCGATCAATCCTTAGAATTGGCATTTCTAATCGCCGATACGCTTAAAGAAGCGCATCGCTAGAATTACTTCTTCTGACATTCGGGGCAAATCCCCGAAATAATAATCGATACATCTTCAGTAATATAGTGTCCCATATCGACTGACTTTTGAAGTAACAATGTCGGATCAAAAGGGACATCTTTAAGCTCACCGCATGACTTGCACATAATGTGGGCATGGGATTCTTTTTCAATCTCATATTTTGTTTTTTGTCCTGCAATTTTGACTTCTCGGATAAGGCTTACATTCAACATAGTATTAACATTTTTATACAAAGTAGCTAATGAAATAGAGGTGAATTTTTCTCGAATCGCTTGATAGAGCTCTTCAATACTGATATGCCCCGCTGTGTGCATAAGCTGAATAATAGCTAATCTTTGCGGTGTTGCTTTGAGTTGATGAGATTTAAGTAAATGTTCATGTTTCATAATGGCTAATTATAAACTATAAAGGGATGCAACTTTCATAAAAAAGAGGAGAAGGGCGGAGTTTTGAAATAAATTTTAAGATTTCACTCTAAATAGGGGGTGATTTACATCGCCCCAAGGATACGAAGCAATTCGTCCGGTTTGTTGGAATATTGCAGCGCCGTCTCTTTATTAACCAGTTTTTTACGTAAAAATTCAACGATTTCTTGGGTCTGTGTGGTCATATTCGTCTCTTGTTGGTTGAGCTGCATTTGCGAGTAAAGCTGATGCACTTTATCTTCACGAATGAGATTGGCAATGGCAGGATTTGTAATCATAATCTCTTGTGCCGCAACCCGTCCTCCGCCGATTTTCGGTAAAAGAGCTTGTGAAATAACGGCGATGAGGGAGGTAGAGAGTTGTGCTCGAACCTGAGGCTGTTCATCTCCGGAAAAGACATCGATGATACGGTTGATGGTTTGTGGCGCAGAATTGGTGTGGAGCGTTCCAAAAACCAAATGCCCTGTCTCTGCTGCGGTAAGTGCAGCGGAAATGGTTTCACGATCCCTCATCTCCCCGATCAAAATAACATCAGGGTCTTCACGTAAAGCGTATTTAAGCGCTGCCGAGAAACTTTTGGTATCGGTTCCGACATTGCGGTGTGAAAAAAGAGATTTCTTATTGGTATGGACAAATTCAACCGGATCTTCAACGGTAATGATATGACGTGCTTCGGTTAAATTAATCTCATTTAGCATAGCGGCGAGGGTAGTCGATTTACCGCTCCCGGTCGGCCCCGTAACAAGGATAAGCCCTTTTTCTCGCTTTATAAGCTCTTTAAATATTTTTTTTGCATTCAAATCATCGAGAGAGGGGATGGTGACGGGGATGATACGAAAGGCACAAGCCAGATCGTCCATAGTTTTGTAATAGTTTGCACGAAAGCGGCCGACATCGGGAATAACAATGGAAAAATCAAGTTCATTATGTTCTTCAAACGCTTTTTTTTGTTTTTCGGTAAGAAGAGAATACCCCATCTCTTCAATAATACGCCCATCCAGTACCGGCAGGTTAAGCGCGACGAGTCTGCCGTCAATACGAATTTGCGGTTCGGATCGACTGACGAGGTGCAAATCAGATGCTTTATACGCGACGACGCTTTTGAGGAGCTTATAGATATCCAATGCGGTACTCATGAATGAAAAATCCCTTGATAGTGAGATTCATCGTATCCGACAATCAATGTATCTTTATATTCTATTACGGGGCGTTTGATGAGAAGATTATGCGTACTCATCCACTCAATTTTACCCTTATCGTCCAAGTCGCGGCTTTTAAGTTCTAAGGTACGGTAGGTTGTCCCTTTGGTATTTAGCAAAACGGACAGCGGAGATTGTTGTGCCCAAGTTTCAATTTTTTCACGAGATACGGGAGATGTTTTAAAATCATGAAAAGTGTATTCAATAGCGTGTGTATCAAGAAAACGGAGCGCTTTTTGGACACTTCCGCAACTTTTAATCCCGTAAATATGTGTCATACTCTACTCAATTATTTTTGGTACGATAAAAAAGTGCTCTTGAGAATGGGGAGCATGCGCTAAAATATCGTCGTTTATGGCTTGATTAACATTTCCGATATCTTCACGAAGAGAGGTAGATGCATCGGACATGGCGAACGTTGCGTCTATCCCGTCCGTTGAGAGTTCAGAGAGATTATCGACAAAAGATACGATTTCACTGAGCTGTTCAATCATCTCTGATCGATGGGCTTCCGGAATTTGGAGATAAGATAGTTTTTCTAATCGTTGTAAGAGGGCTTCGTCAATTTGCATGGTTAACCTAAGTTGTGATAAATTTATGAAAATAATTGTACCCAAAAAATAGGTTTACAAAACTTTAACATAGGGTAAGATATTATTGCTCTAATTAATGATTGTAAATGACAGGAGACGTTTTGAGTCTAAAAGAGAATATGGAAGCCATTAAAGAAGAACTGAGTTCGGAAGAGAAGTTTTTCGAAAGCGCCGTTCGTACGGAACGTTTTGTCAAGCGATACCAAAAACCTTTGATTGCCGCGGTAGCTGTTTCGTTATTCGCGGTAGTCGGGGCAATAGGGTATCAAGCCTATACGAATGCAAAAATTGAGAGTTCAAACACGGCGTTTAATCTCCTTATGGTGAATCCGACGGATACAAAAGCAGAACAAACATTGAAAAATGATAATCCTGAATTATACGATTTATGGAAGCTTTCTCGCGGTATTGCTCAAAACGATGTAACCCTTCTTGAGGGATTGAAGAGTTCTGAAACTTTCGGCGTCTCTGATATCGCCTCATATGAAGCTGCCGCAATTAAAGGCGACATTCAATCTTTGGAAGAGTACACTAAAAAACAAGGTGCTCTTTATAAAGATTTAGCGTTACTTGAACTCGCAATCAGTGCGATTGAAAAAGGTGATGTGAAAACAGCACATCAAAAACTCGCCTTAATCAGTGAAGAGTCACCTCTTTACCAAGTTGCCGGTGCACTTTCGCATTATGGAGTAAAAGAATGAAATTAACGACAATCGCTCTATCCATCGGCGCAGTTTTACTGTTAAGCGGATGTTCTCAAAAAGAGGTATACAAACCTGAAAATGTCAAAGGTGAATGGCGTAATGCAGGCCACCTAAGTGCCTCAATCACCCAAACGACACAAACAGCCGCTTTACTCGACAACGGCCGTTTATTGACAAAAGATGGGGAGAAAAATATAAAAGTCCCTGAAGAGTATCGTCTTCTTAATGCTAACGATGCTTGGATTATTACCGAGAGTCCGGAGGGGAACTTGGTTCTTTTTCCGGAGAACGGTAGCGATGCAAAAGTAACCTTTGAATTTAAACGCCAAATTGCCGCAGCAAGTATCCAAGACGATATCGTAGCCGTATTATTCGGCAATAACGAAATGGCACTCTATTCGCTTGAGAGTAAAAAACTTCTTTTTAAAGAGCGTGCGAATGCTCCGATTGCCGTCGACTCCCGTATCGCTAACCCTTATTTTATAAAAGAGTTGGTCTTGTTTTTAACCCTGGATGGAAAGATCGTTATCGTTAACTCTGAGCTAAAACAGGTATTACGTTCGGTCGTTGTAAGTTCGGATGAGTACTTTAACAATATCACCTATTTAAACGTTATCGATAATCATCTTGTTGCTTCAACCGGGACGGCTGTTTTGGCACTTTCTCAAAAAGAGGCGCGAGAAAAATATGAGATTCGCAATATCGCTTATACCGCGGAGGGTATTTGGTTGACAACCAAGCAAGGCGAAGTTATTGCTTTGAGCCCGACGTTGCAGTTCAAAGCAAAGAAAAAATTTCCGTTCGCCCATTTTGTCGGTATCAGTGTCCAAAATGACCGTGTTTATGTATTGGAGCAACAAGGTTATATGATGGCATTGACCAAAAACCTTTTGGCGTATGATATTTATGATGTTGATATGGACAGCGATAATAAAATCTTTGTAGGAGACGGACGTTTTTATTTTGACGACCGCTATATTAATATCAAATAATGTCGAAAGAGCTTGAGGCTTTTATCGAATACATTACCGTCATCAAAGCGCTAAGTCCTCGAACCATCGAGGCCTATCGCCATGATTTGAGCGAGATTGAAAAAAATACAGATAAAAGTCTTACCGAAATTGAGTCGAAAACTCTATTTCACATTCTCGCAACAGTGGCTAACAAACGAACGCTTAACCGTAAACTCTCCGCTTTTAACTCTTTCTTGGATTTTTGTCACCGCCACCGATATGATTCTGCTTCGGCCAAATTTTCTTTATCCAAAGTACCGAAAAATCTCCCTAAATATGTACCGTTTGAGACCATTCAATCTTCACTTACATTGATTGATCGAAGTGAATGGATCGGATTACGCGATTATGCCCTGATCCTTTTTCTCTATGCTTCAGGCTCTCGTATCAGTGAGTGTTTGATTGTGGAGGAGGGGGATATCGAGGGGGAGTGGCTTCGTATACGTCACGGTAAAGGGGAAAAAGAGCGTTACGTCCCTATCGCACAGGAGGCATTAAAGGCACTTCGTGCGTATCAGGATGCCTCACCGTATCAAAACCGTCCCCATCTTTGGCTAAACTATAGAGGAGAGCCTCTCAGCCGTATTTCGGCGTTTAAGATCACCCAAAAATATTTGGGTATTTCCCCTCATGCATTGCGCCACTCGTATGCAACGGCACTGATTTTGGGAGGGGCTGATTTACGTGTTGTCCAAGAGCTTCTTGGCCATGCATCACTCTTAACGACGCAGATATACACCCATGTGCAAAAACATAATCTGCAAGAGACCGTATTTAAACATCACCCTATGTCAAAATCTTGATTTTAATCAAGAGAATATCGGATCAATCCCGTTATGATCCTTGGTAAAAAAGGATTACACATGGATCAGGCTTCATTTTTAGCGGATATTATCTACGGAGAGACACAACCGGTCATTACTCCTTTGATTACAAACGATTTTACGAAAGAGATCCGTATTGTTTTTCGTGCAGGGCAATCGATGAAAGCGCATAAAACATCGTTTCCGATTACCGTAATGATCGTGCAGGGGTGTATCGATTTCGGAGTTGCAGAGGAGCGTTACGTCTTGTCGGCAGGTGACGTAGTTGCACTTGAAGGTAATGTAATGCATGAATTAAATGCGATTGAATCTTCTATTGTCCGTCTTAGTCTTCATAAAGCCGACAGTGTTGCACGGGTAAACGGAGTACTTAAGTTATAATAGCAGTATGATTTTATGCGACATCGGCAATACCTCGGTTGATTTGTTTATGGACGGCAAACGCTCCAAGCTTCGTGCCGTTGATTTTGACCCAGCGGTATTTCAGGAGGATGTTTATTACGTTAGTGTCAACTTAGTATTGAATAAACGTATTCGAGATTTCCCGAATTGGCATGATTTGCGAGAACTCATCGACTGGGATAAATATTATCCTTCGATGGGAATTGATCGGATCATGGTGTGTGAAGCGGTAGAGGACGGAGTCATTGTCGATGCGGGAAGTGCTATAACGGTCGATGTGATGCGTTGCGGGGTTTATCAGGGGGGATTTATCTCTCTAGGGATTCGTGCGGCGGAAGAAGCGTATGCAAGAGTCTCGTCTGCGTTGGACGTGTCATTTAACTTTGAGGTAGATTTGGCTAAAATGGCGAAAAATACCCCTGATGCCCTGACAGTCGGTTTTTTGGCTCCGTTGATCGAAAAGATTGAGCGTTTGGAAAAACCGCTTTATCTGAGCGGAGGCGATGCACGATTAATAGCTCATTTTTTTAGCGAGGCAATCGTGGATGAAGAGTTAATCTTCAAGGGGATGACAAAGTTGATAGAAAAAGGTGTTAAATGCTAAGTGTCGCACTCCCAAAAGGGCGAATTGCCGAAGATACGTTGGAGATTTTCGAAACGATTTTCGGAAGCAGTTTTAAGTTTGATGATCGTAAATTAATTTTAGAGACGGAAAATTTTAAATTTTTATTGGTTCGTAACCAAGACGTTGCCACCTATGTCTATCATCAAGCGGCCGATATCGGGGTTGTAGGTCTCGATACCCTCGAAGAGCAAGGGTTGGATGTTATACGTTTGCTGGACTTGCAAAAAGGAAAATGCCGTGTCGCTATCGGGATGCGTGCAGGAGAAAAGCCGGACTTTACGAAAAGCGAGATCAAAGTAGCGACAAAAATGGTGAATATTACCAAACGCTATTTTGCCGAACGTGCGGTAGCGGCGGATATCATCAAACTTTACGGTTCAATCGAATTGGCACCCCTTGTAGGATTGGCCGATATGATCGTTGATGTTGTCGAAACGGGAAGTACGATGAAACAAAACGGATTGGAAGTCGTTGAAACAATTATGGAATCAACGACTCATCTCATCGCCAATAAAAATAGTTTTTTTGAGAAAAAAAGTGAAATACTTGATCTTTATGAACGAATAAATACCCTTTTATACGGCAAAAAATAGAATAATTCACTATTGATTAACAATAGTACTTTAGAATTGCGTGTAATAAATAACGCTAAAAGGACGATTATGTCATCTAAATATTCAACACATTTGACACTGGCACTCTTGTTTGCAGGGTCTGCACTCATGGGCGAGAGTTTCTCAACGACAGAGTATGTCTCGGTTATTAAATCAACTCCGATTTACTCTACAATCCAAGAAGAAGTACCGCAAGAAAAATGTTATGACGTCAAAGAAGAGGTCAAAAGTGGTGTTGCGGTGAACGATATTGTCGGCGCTGTAGCCGGAGGGGCACTCGGCGGCGTCATAGGTCACCAAATCGGCGGCGGTAGCGGCAAGACGGTTGCTACCGTCGGAGGTGCCGTATTGGGAACGATTGCCGGGCAAAAAGCGGCAAGTACCTATGGAAGCGGTAGCGGTAATCCAACCTACCAAGTTGTTCGAAAATGTGAGACGGTTAAAACGTATAAGACACGTCAAGTTCTCAGCGGATATCAAAATATTGCCAAATTTAAAGGCAAAGAGATCAGCGTTGAGAGTGATACTCCGCTCAAACAAATTCCGGTTACGGCAACATACAGTTATTAATCCCTCCTCTCCCTATTTGGGGAGAAAATTTCCTTTTTATTACCCTCTTTTTAACGATAATCTGTTAGAATTAATCATAATATAAATTTTCTACAAGAACAGGAGCTTTTATGGCACTTAAAGTGGCAATTAACGGAACAGGCAGAATTGGAATTATCGTAGCAAAAATTATTGCAGAACGGAGTGATATTGAGCTGGTAGCGTTAAACACCACGTCAAAACCTGACATGTTGGAATATTTGCTGAAATTTGACAGTGTACATCGCGGTATCGACGCAAAAGTGATTGATGAAAACACGATTGCTATCGGCGGTAAAAATGTTCGTATGTTTCGCGAGAGAGATATTGACAAGGTAGATTTCGGCAGTGCCGGTGCAGAAGTAGTAATCGAATGTACGGGAGTATTTTTAGATCAAGAGAGCTGCGCTAAACATCTTAAAAACGGTATTCGAAAAGTTATTATGTCGGCTCCCGCAAAAGATGATTCTCCGACCTATGTATACGGGGTAAATTCAAATGCCTATAAAGGTGAAGCCATTATCTCTAATGCAAGTTGTACCACGAACTGTTTGGGACCGATTTGTAAAGTTTTGGATGATGCGTTTGGGATTGAAAACGGTTTGATGACAACGATCCACTCGTATACGAATGATCAAAATATCTTGGACGTTAAGCACTCTAAAGATCCGCGTCGGGCACGTGCGGCGGCTTTGAATATGATCCCGACCTCTACCGGTGCCGCAAAAGCGATCGGCAAAGTAATGCCGCAATTGCTCGGTAAATTAAACGGCTACGCGATGCGTGTACCGACTCCCGACGTATCGGTTGTCGATTTGACGGTTAATTTGAAAAAAGCGGTGACCAAAGAGGATATTAATAACGCATTTTCAGCCGCGGCTGAGGGTTCGTTTAAAGGACTTATCGAAGTAGACAATGATAAGCGGGTATCGTGCGATTTTATCGGTTCTACTTACAGTTCAACGTATGTCCCTGATATGACCAGTGTCGTAGACGGTACAACGGTTAAAGTCTTGGCATGGTATGACAATGAATGGGGATACAGCAGTCGCCTCGTTGATATGACGGTTCTTATCGGAACACATTAATGCTTCGGTATACGAACCATTTCGATACTAAATCACTTGACCCTTTTACCCTTGAAAAAGGGTTTGAGGCGGTTCATTATGAAGCCGCTTCGGGAGAGGTCGGTTACTATCACCTTCCGCTTGCTTCACAACTTTTGGTTGAAGAGCTTAAAGCCCTAGATCAAACGATTGATCGTCGTTTTAATACCATCGCTATTATTGGTATAGGTGGGTCTTCTTTGGGGATTAAAGCGATTGAGCGATTGCTACGTTCCAGTACTCCTAATGCTAAAAAACTCATTTATCTTGAAAATTCCGACCCTATCAGTATTATGAGCGAGATGAAACAAATTGATAAGTTTCGTACCCTGTTTATCGTTATATCAAAATCGGGCGGAACGGTGGAAACACTTTCCATCTTTAAGCGTCTTATCGTCAGTTTTGAATTACCGCTCGAAAATTCAGATCAGATCTATATTGTGAGTGACGAGGATTCAATACTTGCCCGTTTTGCCGACGATCACTCTCTCCGCCGCTTTGTAATTCCGAGTAATGTCGGTGGACGCTTTTCGGTTTTAAGTGCCGTTGGGATGGTTCCATTGACGCTGGCAGGGTTTGATACCGCTGCCATCTTAAAAGGGGCTCAAACCTTTTTAGAACGATTTTGGAGTCGAAAAGAAGATCATATGCTTCAAAAGGCGGCTTTTTATGTGATCAATAGCGATAAATACCCTATGAACGTTTTATTTGCCTATTCGGATACTTTTGAAGAGTTCGGTAAGTGGGTCGTTCAAATATGGGGCGAATCGTTGGGAAAACGCAATCGTCGGGGTGAGCGGGTTGGGTTAACTCCGATATCTCTGATCGGTTCTGTAGATCAGCACTCATTTTTACAACTTATTATCGAAGGGCCGCTGAATAAAACGGTCACTTTTTTGCATATTGAACATTCAGAAGAGCATTTGATGATTCCGAAATTAACGTTAAAGCATTTGGAAAAAAGTGATTTTGTGAACGGAAAAAGCTTTAATGACTTGATTAATGCACAATGTCAAGCGACGATGCAAAGTGTACTGCAAAGCGGTGTCAGTGTGGATGAGATCGCGTGGAAGAGTATTGATGAAGCGTCTGTAGGGGAGATGATTCTCTATTATGAACTGCTTACTTCCTTGAGCGGGGCTCTTTTGGAAATTAATACTTATGATCAACCCGGCGTAGAGATAGGAAAGAAAATTTTAGGAACCTATTTCGAGGCATAGCTTCTTAGGCAATGGTGCCTAAGATTTAGTCATTAAATATTCTTCGGATTCTTTATTAAGGGAATCCATCAAATTAAAGAGAAGTTGACTTTGTTGTTCCATCTCTTCGAAACTATTTAGAATTTCATCTTGATGGTATATCGTTTGGTCTCCGTCTTGAATATATTTCATATTGTCAAGAACAATAGCATGAACGGATGCATGAGGCGGTTGCATACTTGCATAGCTTGGAAGATGGGAGAAGCGTTCTTTTCCGGCTCCGGTATCGTACCATTTTCCTAAGCGGCAGCCGTGATGATCGGAGAATTCAATATCTGCATGACCATTGGCAATACTTTTATAGGCATTTGATTTGAAGATAATATGGTCAATCTTAGCCAATGTGATAAAGGTAGTATTTTCAATTGCCGTCGTTTGTATGGCTGCTTTTTTCGCATCCTCATTGAACATATATAAGGTTTGGCGAAATGATCCGATTGCTTCACTTGATTCTTGGGCAATATCATTCATATCTTCTGAATTGGTATGAATTTCAGTCGTCTCTTGTTGTAGGGTTTGAACGGCTATACCGATCTCTCCCGTAGCTTTTTGCGTACGTTCGGCAAGTTTACGAACTTCATCGGCTACGACGGCGAATCCTCTGCCGTGTTCACCTGCACGCGCTGCTTCAATAGCGGCATTTAACGCAAGCAAGTTGGTTTGGTCTGCGATATCTTTGATTAGATTAACAACGGAACTGATTTCACCCGTCTTTTCATTGAGGGAATTGATTGCCTCGACAGAGACTTGAACCAGTTCAATAAGTCGGCTGAGTTTGGTAATAATCTCTTCAAGCTCATTGACACTGTTCGATGATTTATCTGAAGTCGTTTGACTGATTGCAGCGATAGTATGAAGGCGTTGAATGGTATTTTGGAGATCTTTTTGAATTACTTCCATTCCTCCGCCGATACCTGCACCGATTTGTCCCAATGCACTGTTTAATAATGATTTTTGTATATGCAGGTAGTTAGAGTGCATTGATCCAATCGCCATATTGACAAAATTACTTGCCTCTTTATACTCTCCCTGTAATCCCTGTGTATCAATTTTACGATGAAATTCATCACGGCTTGCCGCTTCAACACTGGCGCGAATTTCGCGGATAAATACTTCGGTCTGATCCAACATGTTATTGGTATTCCAGCACAGATCGTTGAGCTCTCCGTAGTCTTTAATATGGGTAACACGATTTTCTAAGTGGCCGATCTCTGCACCTTTGATAACCGAAGCCACTTCATTGATCGTCTCTTGTGTTTTACGAATATTGATAAATACAAACCATGCGAGTGCAAAATTGGCAATATTGATAAGTCGGATCCAGCTCCATCCGTATAAAACTACTTCAACGATGAGTGCAACGACAAAAAGTGCAATCGATATGATATTGGCGTATTGAACTTTAGAGAGAGAGGATAAATTCGTCATACGACACTCCTTTTTCTTTGAGTAGTTGATTTAACGCAGCTTCAGAGGCATTAATCCCGCCTGTTTTCTCTTTTTGAAGCAAAGTTGCATAGAGAGGCTTGATGACATCAAGTGCTTTTTGTGTCGGTTTACGGCGTACAGAGTGATAATTGCTGATTTTTCGGTCGGTATCAAAAGAAGGGGTTACATGGGCAAAAACCCAATAAAAATCGCCGTTTTTTGTTTTGTTTTTAACGTAAGCGAATATCTCTTTTCCCTCTTTAATACGACTCCAGAGGAGTTTAAAAACAACTGCAGGCATATCTTCGTGACGAAGAATATTGTGGGGTTTTTCGAGTAAAGAGAGTTCATCGTAGCCCGACATTTCAATAAATAAGGAATTACCGTAGGTAATTTTACCGTTTAGATCGGTTTTAGAGACGATAAACTCTTCCTCTCCAAAGGTTAACTCTTGATTAGACATAAAAAATCCTCAATCTGTGTAATAAAATCATATGAACAGTTTCCGTTAGTCTAGCAACCATTTCCTGAATGTTTTCCCTTTGATTGGTCGATTAAGAAATTTTTGATAAATATTTTCTGCTTTGTTACGAGGAAGCGCAACATAACTTAGGTGATCGAGTTGATCTATTTTACCAATCTCCTCTTGACTTAAGCCGCATTCATGAATGAGTGCTCCGACAATGTCACCTGCACGTAACTTCTCTTTTTTACCGGCATCGATGCAAATGGTGCGCATTAATGTTTTTAGAGAAGATGCATCTTTAATGCTAGGGAATTCTATCGGTGTGATAGAGCGTTTGAGATCAATAAAGCGATCGTATTGGTGATGATTGACCAAAGTAATAGCAATGCCGTTTTTACCTGCACGTCCTGTTCGTCCGATACGGTGCGTATAGCGTTCATTTTGTATAGGCACTTCGTAATTGATAATGGCATCCAACCCTTCGATATCGATACCGCGTCCCGCTACATCGGTGGCAACGAGAATAGGGGCACTGAGGTTACGAAACTGGATGATTGCTTCGTTTCGGTCAAATTGTTCCATATCACCATGCAGGGTCAGGGCATGAATACCGAGACGGTTAAGGTCATCGCATAGGGCATTGGCATCCACTTTTGTGTTGCAAAAGATAATGGTGTTCGTAATCTCGTGGAGATGGAGTATTTTTGGAAGTGCAGAGAGTTTATCATTACAGATATAGGCTATTTCTTCAATTTTTGGTTTATTGATACTTTGTTCTGCTTGAAGCATCACCGGATTTTTCATAAACTCTGAGGTGATGGTTTGGATTGATTCGGGAAAGGTGGCTGAGAACAAAAGGCTTTGGCGTGATGGAGGGGTATATCCTAAAATTGCGGTGATATCTTCAATAAATCCCATATCGATCATTTGGTCGGCTTCATCCAATACAACGGTTTGTATTTGAGCCGGATCAAAGGCCTCCATCTGAAGGAGTTTAAGGACACGTCCCGGCGTACCGACAACAATATGGGCTCCGTGTTTGAGTGAATGGAGCTGTCCACGCATAGGGACACCGCCGCAGAGGGTAAGAATTTTGATATTGCCGATTTCGGAAGCGAGTGAGCGGAGTACTTTGGCTACTTGTTCCGCCAATTCACGGGTAGGGCAGAGGATAAGGGATTGAATACCGAAAGATTTGGGATTGATCCGTTCCAGTATCCCCAAACCGAAGGCTAAGGTTTTTCCGCTTCCGGTAGCGGCTTGGGCGATGCAATCTTTTTTTTGTAAGATAACAGGGAGCGCGGTCGATTGGATAGAGGTCATGGTGGTGAATTCAAGACGTTTTAATGCCTCTTTTAGAGGTGCGCGAAGTGGTAAAGTATCGAATGAGGACATTGTGTCGCTTTATAATATAGATAGGAGATTATAGCATAGATGGAGGAATCCCCATGGGAAAGGGGATTAAAAGAGGTATTTTATACGGCTTTGATCGTGACGCCGTATTTTTCTTCAGCAACATTACGCGCTTGAAGTGCGTAGGATGCAATCTCATTAAAGTTGAGATATTTATACACTTGATTTGCTTTCCCTGCCAATTTTTCAGGGACGATACTCATGTACTCAGCTACCGTTGGGATACGTCCGAGTTTTGCACACACCGATGCGAGCTCCGCAGAACCGAGATACACTTGTGTCCCTTTACCTAAACGGTTATCGAAGTTACGGGTTGATGTTGAGAATACGGTTGAGCCTTCGCGTGAACTTGCTTGGTTCCCCATACAGAGTGAACATCCCGGAACTTCGGTTGTAGCGGAAATCGCTTTATAAACGTCGTAGTACCCTTCGTTGATGAGTTGTTGTTCATCCATACGGGTCGGCGGCACGATCCAAAATTTTTCAACCGCGATTTTACCTTCTCCGCGCATCACTTCACCCGCCGCGCGGTAGTGACCGATGTTGGTCATACAGCTGCCGAGGAATACTTCATCGATTTTTTCACCCGCTACTTCGCTGAGCAATTTAACGTTATCCGGATCATTTGGGCACGCCAAAATAGGCTCTTTAACGTCGTTAAGGTCGATTTCGATGATTGCCGCGTATTCCGCATCGACGTCCGGTTCCATCAAAGTCGGAGCGGCTAACCACTCTTTCATTTTATCGGCACGACGTTGTAGTGTACGCGCATCTTCGTAACCATCGGCTACCATCGCTTCGATCAACGTAACATTCGATTTTAGGTATTCGATCACCGGCTCTTTGTTGAGACGAACGGTACATGCCGCCGCTGAACGCTCAGCCGATGCGTCGGAAAGCTCGAACGCTTGTTCTACTTTCATGTTAGGCAACCCTTCGATCTCCAACACACGTCCGTTGAAGATGTTTTTCTTCCCCTTTTTCTCTACGGTCAAAAGACCAGCTTTGATAGCGTAGTAAGGGATAGCATTAACCAAGTCACGAAGTGTGATACCCGGTTGCATTTCACCTTTAAAGCGAACCAATACTGATTCCGGCATCTCAAGCGGCATAGCACCCGTAACACCCGCAAACGCTACAAGACCTGAACCCGCAGGGAAGCTGACCCCGATAGGGAAACGGGTGTGAGAGTCACCGCCTGTTCCGACGGTATCAGGGAGAACCATACGGTTCAACCATGAGTGGATAACACCATCTGCAGGACGAAGCGCAACACCGCTGCGTGAGCTGATAAACGCAGGAAGCGTCGCGTGCAATTTAACATCAGACGGTTTAGGGTATGCCGCCGTATGGCAGAACGACTGAAGAACGAAATCAGCCGAGAACCCAAGTGCTGAAAGTTCTTTGATCTCATCGCGGGTCATCGGTCCGGTGGTATCTTGGCTTCCTACGGTGCTAGTGATCGGTTCACAGTACATTCCCGGACGAACACCTTCCATTCCACATGCCTTACCGACCATTTTTTGCGCAAGGGTGTACCCTTTGCCGGTATCGGCAGGTTGGATAGGGGTTGCGAAAATGGTTGCCGGAGGCATGCCAAGCGCTGTACGTGCTTTTGCCGTCAAACCGCGACCGATGATGAGTGGGATACGTCCCCCTGCACGTACTTCGTCTTCGATAGTATTTGGACGAAGAGAGAATTTAGCGATGAGCGAACCGCCTTTTGTGATGGTTCCCGCTTTGGTATCGATATCGAGTACATCGCCTGTCTCCATTTGAGATACATCGGCCTCGATAGGGAGCGCACCTGAGTCTTCACAGGTTGCGAAGAAGATCGGAGCGATGATACTACCGATAACAACTCCACCCGTACGTTTGTTCGGGATACCCGGAATATCGTCACCCATGTGCCATTGCACTGAGTTCGCCGCTGATTTACGGCTAGAACCGGTTCCGACAACATCGCCGACATACGCGATTTGCATCCCTTTTTCTTTCAACTCAGCGATTTTAGCGATACCTTCAGGCATTTTAGCCGAAAGCATAGTAGTCGCGTGAAGAGGGATATCGGAGCGGGTAAATGCCGCGCTCGCAGGAGAGAGATCATCGGTATTGGTTTCACCCGGGAATTTGAAAACAACAACGCTGAATTTTTCAGCCAATGTTTTTTTGCTCGTAAACCACTCTGCATCTGCCCATGATTTTAGAACATCCATAGCATAGCTGTTAGTTTTAGAGAGTTCAACGATATCATTGAACGCATCGTATACTAAAAGAGTATGTTTGAGTTCGTGTGCCGCTTCGTTTGCGATAGCGTCGTTGCTGAGGGCATCGATAAGAGGTTTAACATTGTATCCCCCCACCATTTTACCAAGGATTTTGATTGCCGCTTTTTTATGATCGTTACTGTTAATATCGCTGTTGTCCGCCAAGAAAGCTTTTACTTCACCTTGGAGGACTTGATGTAAAAATGCCGCTTTAACATGCGCACCGTCATCAACACCCGGATTGACACGTTCTGCCAACATTTCAACCAATTCTGTATCTTTTGAAGTTGAAGCAGTAATAAGTGCAACTAAGTCAGTAACTTGCTCTTTTGTAAGGGGGAAAGGGGGGATTCCCTGCGCCGCGCGTTCCGCTACGTGTGCTTTGTATTCGTCCATAAAAGCCATAGTGACTCCTGTGCATGTTAATTTTGAATGATTATATCAGAAGTAAAAATCAGTTTTATTCATATGTTACAAAATTACACAATAGTTTCACTCTATCGTGCTAAATATGTGAAATAAAGTAACATATATTGGTTTTGATGAAAAGCTGAAATAAAATAAAATAGTTTAAGATAGGATAAAAAGTTACAAAAAGGGGAAAGAGGGATTCTCCGGTGGAGAATTAAAAAGGATCGTTGATGATAATATCACGATTGCCTTTGGAGTTGGGAGAAGAGAGGATACCGTTATTTTCGAGTTGCTCGATAAGACGCGCTGAGCGGTTATAGCCGATTTGAAGACGTCGTTGTAAATAGCTGATTGAGGTCTTTTGCTCGCTTAAGACGATGTTTTTAGCCTCCTCATAAAGCTCATCGCTCTCTTCGTCATTTCCGCTGCTTCCATTGGAAGCGATAACGTCCTCTTTATCACGTAAAAAACGGCGATCGTATTCGGGCTCGCGTTGGGCTTTGAGAAAATCGACTACTTTTTCGATCTCCACTTCGGTACTCCACGGAGCATGGAGACGGACAAGTCCGCTCATTCCCGGAGGGGTAAAGAGCATATCCCCTCGACCGAGAAGCGATTCGGCACCCATCCCGTCCAGAATGATTTTACTGTCGATCTTTTGTCCCACTTTATAACTGATACGTGAGGGGAGATTGGCTTTGATAAGTCCTGTTACGACATCGACACTCGGGCGCTGGGTCGCGACGATGAGATGGATACCGCTGGCACGTGCCATTTGAGCAAGTCGTGCGATAGAGTATTCGACATCTTTGCCGCTGGTCATCATCAAATCGGCAAGTTCATCGATAATAACAACGATATAAGGGAGAGGATCATGTTTATCCGCTTTAGCCTTATCGTTATAATTTTCGATATTTTTGGTACGGGTTTCAGACATCAACTGATAGCGTCGTTCCATCTCATAGACCATGTTATTAAGTGCAGAGATTGCCTCTTTGGGCTTGGTAATCACGGGAGTCAGCAGATGGGGAATATCATTGTAGATAGAGAACTCCAACATTTTCGGATCGATCATCAAGAGTTTGAGCTGATCGGGGGAGTTTTTGTACAAGAGGCTCAAAATCATAGAATTGATACCGACACTCTTGCCGCTTCCCGTAGTCCCTGCAATAAGAAGATGGGGGAGTTTTTTGAGATCGGTAATAAAAGGCTTGCCGACAATGTCTTTGCCTAAAATAAGGGTAAGCGGTGATGCCGCCTCTTGAAACAGTTTACTCTCCAGCATTTCACGAAGGTAGATTGTTTCAACGGCTTTGTTGGGTATTTCGATCCCTACAACGTCTTTTCCGGGTATCGGAGCCTGAATACGGATAGTTTGGGCTTTTAATGCCATGGCTAAATCATCTTGGAGCCCCAAAATTTTTGAGACTTTAATGTTAGCGGCAGGTTTAAATTCAAACGTCGAGACGACAGGGCCGGCATAGGTACGTACCACGTCTCCCTCGATGTTAAAATGTTTGAGTTTTTCGATCAAATCACGGATTTTGTCATCAAGTTCCGCTTCATCCACGAGTGTCTGTTTTTTCGGAGGGTTTTGAAAGAATTCAACTAAGGGGAGTTTGAAGTTTTTCGGTTTTTCACTGACCCCTTTATCGATTTGATCTAAAAGCATTTTATTCTCTTCGAGCTCATCCACAACAAGGGCATGCTGTTTTGACTCTTTGACCTTTTTGGCCATGCTAAGAATGGTTGATTCTTTCTCATTGGGAAGAACAGGTGCTTCACTCGAGGCAATGGGGAGCGGTTCTGAAACGGGTTCTTGCACCGTCTCGGTCTCGAACAAGGAAGTTTGTACTTTATCGCTCGTGAGAGAGACAATCTCCTCCTGAATCAAAGGGTAGATTGTTTCGTTTCTCTCTTCAAGGGGATAAGTTTCATCTGCGAGCGGTTCATGATAGGTTGTAGCCGGGGTCGGACGGGCTGTGGTTAGGGGTTTATCCATAAACTCTTTCAGCGGCTGAGCCAGTTCGGATAAACTTTGCTCCATTACCAAAACGATGGAGACCGTTGCCATCATAAGCCATACAATCCATAAACCGAATGAGCCGATATAGATGCCTAGAAAATCGACGATACTACCGAATAACGTACCTCGATAGATCCCCTCTACGACCATCGCCTGAAAAAAGAGGAGCGCAATAAACAATAGAGCAAATACCCCGCCCATTTCAAGACGCCGATGCATTTCTCCGTCGTATTTATACCAAAACAGCAGTGGAACCATTAAAAGGAGAAGATAAATATAGGCAACGTAGCCGAAAATATAAACATTTGTTTGGGCGAAAGAGGCTCCGTATGCACCGATAATCGATGCATCGCCGATAATGGTGGCAATCCCTAAATAAAATAAAATACCGAAACCGGCAATAAATAGTGTATCGCGTAAAATAGGAGATCCTTAGAAATTCAGTATAAAAAGTAGATTGATTATAGCAAAAAAGGGGATAGAACCCCCTTTTATTGCAATGTGCTATAAATAATTAACGAGTGAAAGTTGTGAAACTTTACTGATAGTGGAGAGCATCGCTTGATAATTGAGCGTGAGTTGCTGCAATTTTAATTGCGATTCGGCGATATCGGTGTCGATAACTTCCGATTGGAGTGTTTTGGTACTGACGATAAGGAGGCTGGTACGGTCGGCAGATGCTTGTAAAACCTGAGAATACGATCCTGCTTCGGTTTGTAAACGGCTGACATGATCACTCATATCGTCCATCATTTTAATCGCATTTTGTATCCCGATATTACGAGGATCAGAAGGATCTGAGCCGTCAGCTCGGGTTTTAGATTGTTCGACCGACTGTATCATCTCTTCGATTTGGGAAAAAAAGTCCGTTTTCGGATCCCGAATGGTCAGGGCGCTGTTGGCGTTAAAGGTAAGCGCCGCGCCTGTTGTGAGCGAATAATCCAAAGAAGTTGAATCATACAGCGAGATAGAGGCCGTAGTGACAGGATTGATTTTGTCCTCAAAAACCATTTCCCCCGCATAATTAAGTTTAGTAGAGGAGAGGGTATTGGCAGCGGTGGTAGCCGCGTCGTATTGGATCGCGGTATTAGCGGTCGGAAGTGAACCGCTCATTGTCATGTTAACGACATCAAGAAGCTGTTGATACGTCATTTCATCCGCCCCCGCAACGGTTCGTGTCGCATCGGCATTATAGATATTAAACGGAGTAATCGGTAAGCCGTTGACGGTACCGCTCACGGAGGAGGCCGCCGCAAGGTTGATTTGTATATCGTAATCGAAACCGTAGATATTGGTTCCTTGAAGATTGAGGGTTGTCCCCACCAAAGTACTATTCCCGGTAACGTCGATTAATTTAGTCGCGGCCGTTGCGGTGGAGTTGTCCGATTTGAGTATTTGGGCTACATTCGAGAGGAGTTTTGCCCCGTCTTTTGTAAAATTGGTACGATCGTAATTGATCCCTTCAATCGTATTAGGGGTTCCGGTCGGAGTAGTTAGTCCGCTTTTGGTAAATTCTTTAATAAAGAGCCCCGGAGTGGTGAGTGCGGCGGATGCAAAATTGGTACTTCCCGCTTGGAGGTTATCAATCTCTCCTAACGTAGCCGCATAGAGCGCCGCATCGGAAATATCTGCGGCATCTCCTGCATTTAAGTCGTCAAAGTCAACCGCCCCGACCATATGAAAATCCAGTTTGCTGGAACCTGCTATCTTATCGGTGATTTCGATTTGACCGTTCGAATTTATCGTCACATCGACTTGATCGGTGCCGTAGGCATTTTTAATGGTATTCAGCAGATCATCAACTGTATCGCCCATCGTTAAGGTATCAATGTGCTGTTTGAACGTGCTTCCGTCGTTTTTCGTCCCTTGGATGTAAAAGTGGGGAGCGTAAGCGCTGGCAGGATCAACGTCCGTATCGCCCATAAGATCGCGGAGGGTACTGCTGCCGCTAATATAGGTCTGTTGCGCAGTGCTACGAGGGAGAGTGGTGTCTTGCATAATATCGGGGTAGAGATCGGTCAAACTCATATGGGAGACGTTTGAGCTTATAGTTCGGTTGGTGGTGCTTTCATCACCTAAGAAGAGCTGAGTACCGCTGACGTTGTATTTTTGTTTGATTCCTGAACCTAAAAAGGCTTCCAAATCGTTGTCATTTCCTTGATAAGAGCCGTCTGCGGCAATCGGTTTGACGGAAGTGGCGGTTCCTGAAAAAAGATATTGTCCGTTAATGGAAGAGTTTGCCAGCGTCATAAGGTGATTTTGAAGACCGCGTAACTCTTTCGCAATCGCCTGCATACTCGTATCGGAATGAATTCCATTGGCGGCATTGATGAGTTTGACTTTCATCGATTCAATGGTTTTAACGATTTCACCCATTGAGGTATCGGTTTGTGTGGAGAGCTTGTAGGCACTTTGTGCACTGCTTTTTACTTGGGTGAGCGTTGTAATCTCATCATCCAAACGGAGTGTGTCGATAAAGATGCCCGGATCTTCATGGGCGTATTGAATTTTTAGACCGGATGAAATTTGTTTATTGACATCAAATAATTGATTATTAATTTTATTGTTCTCACCGTAAATATTGTTATAGTAAGATGATGAAGTAATCCTCATGCCAAATCCTTTTGCACAATCTTATAGAGTCTTAAGCAATAAAAGTTCCATACCTTATATATCGGCAAAAGTAACTTCCACATTAGCCAATATGCTTTTACATCTTTTTAAGCAAAGAGTCCCTATAATTCCACCTCTTCACAAGACATGCCAGTGTGGTGAAATGGTAGACACGCCGGATTCAAAATCCGGTGGCGCGAGTCGTGGCGGTTCGAGTCCGCCCACTGGTACCACCCCCCTTTATTAATCCTTTCCAAATATTTAATCGTTTGCTCAATGTGTGCAACCAATTTTAAAATAATAGTAATTTTCTCAATATATTTGATGTCTAATCTTTACAAAAGAAACGCTATAGGTAAAGTAATATTTTACTTTTTCAGTCTAAATTCAATTTTAACCATTACAATTCTTAAATAAGAAATAAAAGAATAGGGAATTGTATGATGATGAATACCGATGCTAAACTCACAAAATTTGTCCGTGCTTCAGGGTGTGCCGCCAAGCTTTCACCCGGATCTTTAGCGGAATCGACTTGTCATATCCAATCGTTTCACAAAGACTTGATTGTAGGCTTCGAGGGGAATGAAGATGCGGGAGTCTATAAAATCAATGATGGCTTGGCAATTGTACAGACCGTTGATTTTATTACTCCTGTTGTGGATGATCCGTATATCTATGGGCAAATTGCCGCTGCGAATTCACTCAGTGATGTATTTGCGATGGGAGCAGATGCCAAAACGGCGCTCAATGTGGTTGGATTTGATTCTGAACACCATACGCCTGAAATCCTCTCTGAAATAATGAGAGGAGGGCAGAATAAAGCGATTGAGTGTGGAGCGGTAATCGTCGGTGGGCATACGATCCGAACACCTGAAATGGTTTATGGCCTCTCATGTACGGGCTTTCTCCATCCGCAAAAAGTACTGCGTAACAATACCCCGAAGATCGGAGATGTCCTGATTTTGACAAAGCCTCTGGGGATGGGAATCTTGATTACGGCGATAAAAGCCGATCTTCTTGATCCGGTACTTGCTATGAAAGTAGCCGAGAATCTCCGAACTCTGAACTATAAAGCCTCATTGATCGCCAGAGAGTCCCATGCTTCGGCGTGTACGGATGTAACGGGATTCGGTTTTATGGGACACATGCGGGAGATGAGTGCGGGAAATGTGACGATGCGGGTTGATCTTGCTAAGGTTCCTTATTTTCCCGAAGCGATTGAAATGGCCTCTATGGGAATTATCCCCGCAGGTTCGCATGCTAACCGTGATTACAATAAACCGCATGTCTATTTAGCCTCGTCGATTGAATTTGAGCGGGAAATGATTTTGTTTGATGCACAGACATCGGGTGGGTTGTTAGTAAGCGTACCTCAGGAATTTGCACAACAAATGGTAGAAAAATGCATCGATTCAGGTTTAAATGCTGCTATTGTCGGTGATGTTGTAGCCTATGAGGGGTATGATATTGTAGTCACCGATAGTAATTAAGTCTACTGTAAAGATAAAAAGGTTAAAATATTTTTAACTTAATTTTTGGCGCTATAAGGTCTAAGGCTTAGACAAACAACAGCCGTCGCTTTGATCATGCTGTTGTTCCTGCCTCTATCGGAGACGTTATGGAACGACAAGACCTATTTTTAATGAACACGTATGTCGCAGAATATACGATACGTTCTTCTTCCCTCACTCAGGCTTGGCTTTTGCGCCTTAATGCACTTCTTCCGACACTTCGGATGGGGGAACTCTTTAAAGTTACCGTTCTCCAGCGCTCCGTCTCTTTTGAATTTGAAGGGTGGGTACAGGTCAATCGATGCTCTTTAGTAGCTACCGGTTCCGATCTTGAGGGCTTTTCGTATCTCGTGAGAAAAGATTTTGAATCGCATACCCTATCGGATGAACACGGGTTTGACGGTCGGAGCGAACCGACGCTTGATGTCGCGCCGAAACTTTTTGGTTTAATGCCCCGCGGTGCCCATATCGAGAACTCTTCTCCTCTGTATCCTTTTGAACTGAGCGAAAAAGAGTTTCTTTGGGCGAAAAATGTCACGCGGCTTTATGAAGAAGCGAAGCAGAATCAATGGAGTGCCGATACCGATATCGATTGGGCGGCGATTCCCGATCTTGATCCTGTGATTGAAACGGCGATATGTCAGGTGATGACCTATTTAGCGGAAAATGAGTTCTCTGCTTTGTATATTCCCGGAAAAATTTTGTCCAAGATTTCCCCCTATTATATGGAATTGGTGATGTTTTTGGGAACGATCATTTATGATGAAGCGCGTCATATCGAAGCGTTTTCACGCCGTGCCAATGCAAAAAAAATAGGACTGCAATACTCGACGACCGCAACACAGCGTTCCCTCTACTCTCTTTTTATCGAAAAAGACTATTTCAAAACCTCGTTTTTACTTCATGTATTGGGAGAGGGGACCTTTTTGGATCTGCTCGATTTTCTGATCAAATACGCACCCGATCCGGTCACGAAAAAAATTGTCACCCTTGCCAAAAAAGATGAACAGCGTCATGTCAATTACGGATTGGTACATGTCAAAGCACTTGTCCAAGCCAATCCTAAAAGAATAGCGTACCTGAAAGAGGCGGTAGATAGTCGAAAAGTGTATTTGGATGAGATGAATCAAGATAATGAACTTTTGCTCTCCTCTTTAGCTATTTTAGCGGGAGGAAGCGATGAAGAGGGGTATGCTCTCGGCTATGAGCGGGTGGAGCAACTTAAAAAAAGGATGGGAGAAAACCGAGTGCGCCGCATGATTGAATGCGGATTTGATGAAGAAACAGCCAAAGAGATATCCATGTCTCACACCGCGAATTTTATGTAAGGACAAATGAATGGGATTATTTGAAGAAGTGAGCACTTTTGCACAATGTCATGTCGCGCCGTATACGGTGCAAGCCGATAGAGAAGGTGTATTTCCGAAAGAAGCCTATGCGGCTCTTAAAAAAGAGGGGTATACGGGATTGCTCGTCCCCAAGGAGTACGGCGGAGGCTCGGGGAGTATTGTCGATCACGTCGAAACATGTATGGCTCTGGGAAGTGTCTGTGCAACGACCGCACTGTGTTACATGATGCATAACGTTGCGACAATGTCCATTGTTGCTTTCGGAACATCGGAACAAAAAGAGTTTTATCTGCCGAAAATCGCTTCAGGTGAGTTGGCTTTGGCACTTGCTTTTAGTGAAACAGGGACGGGAACCCATTTTTACAATCCCGAAATTAAAGCGGTAAAAACGGAGAACGGATATCTTCTCAACGGTAAAAAAAGCTTTGTGACCTCGGCGCATCATGCCGATTATTATCTCGTTTTAGCCGCAAATCCCGAAGGAGAAGGACTGAGCGTTTTCGCAACTGCAAATAACATGGCAGGGATGCGTCATGACGATAGTGCTTGGGACGGATTAGGGATGCGAGGAAATGCCAGTGTCCCTGTCTATTATGAGAATGTGCCCGTCTGCGACGATCATCTCATAGGGGCTCACGGAGACGGAGTCGGAATCGTCTTTAATGTGGTTGCTCCGTTCTTTATTCTGGGGCTTGCATCGGTCTATGCGGGATTGTCGCTTGCGGCAAGTGCATGCGTAATCGATCATGCGGCGTCACGTGCGTATACGGACGGCTCGACCCTCTCACAAATCGAAACCGTACAGCTGCATATTGCTTCTATATTCTCTTCGGCCAGTGCTTCCAAAGCGTTAACGCTCAATGCGGCACAAGCCGCGCTGGAAGGACGAAGCGATGCTCTGGCGTTGATTATATCGGCTCGATTGGAAGCGAGTACCAATGCGGTGGACGTATGCAGCCGTGCAATGAAAATCGGAGGAGGGCACGCATACAGCAAACGGCTTCCGCTTGAGCGCTATTTGAGAGATGCGTATGCCGCTGCAATCATGGCTCCCTCAACCGATGTCCTCAGCGTATGGCTCGGTAAAGCGTTAACCGGACAACAAATACCCTAAATAAAAGGAATTAACATGGCATCATTAATGGTAGGTGTGGTCGCGTATGACCCGAAAGTAGTCCTCATTTGGGAGATCATCCGTGATTATGCCAAAGAGAAAAAGTTTGATCTCGATTATGTATTGTTTTCCAATTATGAGACACAGGTACAGGCGCTATTGGATAAAAAAGTGGACTTGGCATGGAATACGAATGTCGCGTGGCTTCGGACGAAAAAACGTGCTCCGTTTGCGGAAGCACTCTTGATGCGCGATAGCGATGTCAATTTTACCTCGATGTTTATCGCCCATGAAGATTCCAATATCCAAACATTGGAAGATTTGAAAAATAAACGGGTCTGTTTCGGCAGTGGTGACTCGGCACAGGCGTTTATCCTTCCCGCGTATTATTTAAAAGAGCAAGGGTTAGAGCCTAATCGCGATTATACGATGAATCGTGTGGACAGTGATTTAGGGAAACACGGCGATACCGGACGAAGCGAATACGATATTTTGGAAAAACTCAAAAATAACGAATATGACGCTATTGCCCTTGCCACATCGACATGGATGCGGATGATCGAACTGGGACTGAGCGGTTCGTCGCTCAGACCGTTTTACAAAAGTCGAGGGTATTCGCATTGCAATTTCACCAACATTACCCCTAACGTATCTTATGTCAATGAATTTGTCGAATTTATGCTGGGGATGGATACTCAGCGTAGCGATATCACCAAAATGATGGAGATGGAAGCTTTGTCCAAATGGGTGAAAACGGGAGAGTATGAACTGCGTGGCTATGATGAGCTTGAAAACGCAATGGAGTGGTTGAATCTATTTTAAGATGCAACCCCACTTTTTTCGCTGTTTGATGAAGTATTTACACGGTAAATTTTATTTTTGAGCTTGGTGACAATACCGACCTCAATCAACTGTCTAAACGTTGAAACAACGGTCGGTTTGCTGACGTTGAGTGCGAGCATGATATCTTCATAAGAACCGTAAAAGACACTTTCCTCATCAACATGTTCGAAAAGATAGCGGATAATCTCTATTTTTTTCCCTCCGACAAATGTACTGATCCCCTCAAGCATACGGTCTTTGATCCACAGTTCATCCTCTTTAGCTTTTAGGGCTATTGATTTATCAATCAATTCGAGCATTTCATCTGCCATGATCGGTTTAAGTAAGTAGCCGTCCACGCGTAATTTAATGGCATCAAGAAGATAGTTCGTTTCTGAATGAGCTGTTGTGATAATGATGGTTGAGAGAGAAATATTTCGTTTTTTTATTTCGGAGATGAATGCTATACCATTCATGTTCGGCATTAAAATATCGGTAATAACAATATCGATTTTGTGTTTAGAAAGCTGCTCAAGTGCGGTAATTCCATCGGTTGCCGTATAGACTTTGGCGGCAAAGTCTTCTAAAATAAATGACATTTGATTTAAAATAGGTACTTCATCGTCCACGATCAGGATGTTGTATTTATTAAGTGAATGGTTCATGTTTTACTCTCAATTTCGTATAGCGGTATAGTGATTTTAAAAGAAGCACAATTATAATAGGTTTCATTAAAAAGCAATCTGATATTTCGTGCACTAATCATTCCCTCGAATTGGTCGGCTATGATTTTTTGAGTCATATACAATCCTATACCCGTCCCGCTGGATTGATGTTTCGTCGTAAAATAGGGTTCAAATATTCTTTTAAGTACGGAGGGTGGAATACCCCCTCCATTATCGATAATACGGATGATTAGGAGTGACTTTTCCGGTTTGTGAGTGATGTGAATTCGTATAACTTTGAGTTTGTCGGGTGAGATTAGTAATGCGTCTTTTGCATTATTGAGTAGATTGATAATGATTTGGGTGAAATCGTTCGGATAGCCTGAAATCATGATCTCCGCTTTGGTATTGAATTCAACATTTATATTCGCATGATGCAATATTCCCTCAATCAAACTAACTGCATGGCGAATTGTCTCGAGGAGAGGAAAAATGGTTTTGGCTTTATTCGGCTTAAAGTAGTTTTGGAAACTCTCTATTGTGTCGGACATAGTGTTGGCGATGCGGAGCCCTTCGGTGACTTGAGAGTCGATAAACTCCGGCGTCAATTTATTACTGCGGCTTTTGAGTCGGAACGTTTGTATCAGTATGGTTAGTGCGTTAAGCGGCTGTCGCCACTGATGGGCAATATTGGAAATCATCTCTCCCATTGAGGCTAGTTTAGCTTGCTGATGAAGCATCTCGTCTTTTAGACGGCTTTGGCGAATCTCATGAACGATACGAAGTTCAAGGGAAGTGTTCAGATCAATAAGTTCTTTGGTTTTCTCGCGTACCCGCTCTTCCAGTGATTGGTGCAATGTTTTTATATGTTCTAATATGAAATAGGCTAAAAAGACTGAAATTCCTAGGACTACAAATATCATAACGAATATAACCCACGAAGTAGCACCAAACAGCCGATCTGTTTTTTCTTTTTCATAAAGTGAGCGTTGCAAATGAAAGGCCGTGAGCTGTTCTAAATAAATATTCGTTGTGTCCAGAGTCGGGTAGAGGTCACTTTTTATAAGTGCATCGGCTTGTGGACGTTGGTTGTTTTTATAAAGAATCGTTATCGTATCGATTGTTGTAAAAAGACGGTGAATATTGAGATCCGCTTTCGTATAGATTTCGTCTTCATCGATCATAATGGTATTGGGAATAGGAGAAAGAAACGTTGAAAGAATCGTTTCATCCATCGTATCAAAAAAATTGGTTTGTAGGTCGTGTCGTGATAAAGAGTATTCATTCCAACGCAAATCGAGATTTTTTTTGAGGATATTAAGAACTTCATAGGTTTTCTCGACATCGGTGTGGTTATCGATAATATCTCGGTAGGTATTGAGGATGTTGAGGGTATGAACATCTTTGATCGTTTGGAGGCGCGCGATTGAGAGAGTGCGCAGATGAAAGGAATTATCGAAGCTATTTTTCATTCCATACAGGGTCAATGTAGCAATGAATCCGATGATCAAAATTCCCAATGCGGTAACAGCGATCAATATTCGAGTCTTCATCCCTAATGAAAGTTGATAAAAGACATTCAAAAAACGACACTGTTTACTCATCGACATCACCTCCGGTTTCGGAGTTTAACGGTAAAAGGTAGACATTTTGCAGTCCGCGATGGTATGTCTTGCTATAACGGACCATTTGTCGATCAACAAGAGAAAATTCAAGTTTAGAGAGGGAATGTTCAAATGAAGAACGCGACAGCGTTGAGGAATTACTTAGTGCTTTAAGGATGATTTGTGATGCTAGATATCCCTCAAATGCTATGGAAGTCGGCTCTTTAGAGGGATAATAGTGCTTATAAAGACGTTTGAAAAGGGCAATTTCAGGGAGATTTTTACTTAATGGAGGGACGGTTTGGGTCATGTACATCGGTACATTCTTTAAATTTTCCGACAGCAGTGCTTTGCGAAGAGGCTCATAGCCGACAAAAGAGAAGGTATAAAAGGTGAGATTTGGATTAAACTGTGCTGTTTTACGGATAAACTCGACGGTCGGTTTTAATGCTCCACCGATGATAACAGTTTCAGGGTGTGCTTTGGTAATCTCATTAAACGCATAATGAATAGAGAGAGTATTACGATTATAAACACCTTCGGCAACTATTTTAATAGGTGTTGAGCGTACCGCTTGTTGGAGGGCGTATAACGATGCGAGTCCATAGCTATCATTTTGGTAGAAGATGGCAATTTTATGGATATTCTTTTTTTGCATATGTTTAACCATTCGGCGTGCTTCATCGGCGTAGCTCGGGCGAAGAGTAAAGAGATGTTTATAGGGGTAGTTATATAAAAACTCGGCGCCGCTGAGGGGCATTAAAAAAGGGATTTGCGTTCTGGCAGTGATTTTTAGTGCCTCTTCGGACGTAGGTGTTCCGACAACACCTAAAATACCGAATAAATCCGAATCAAGCATTAACGATGTGATATTTTTACTCGTGATGAAAGGTTCGTACTGATCATCCAGTACACGCAGTTTGACGTGGCGATTTTGTATTCCGCCGGCATCGTTAGCCGCTTTAAATCCGCACACTATTCCATTCGTATAATCGATACCGTTTTCTTGCAATGGACCCGAAAGTGCGGCACTACAGCCAAATACGATATCTTTTTTGTTTTCGCGTTCAAAAGAAAATAGAAAATAGATAATAATGAGCGTGATGGCAAACAAGATGAGAGAGATAGGATTAACGTTTTTTGGCATCATCACACTTTAGGAATAAAAATAAAAAAATAGTTTACTTTATAATCGATAAATTTGGTTTAAAATAGGACAGTTTTCCATCATGCTGCCTTCAAAGATCGGCGAGTACCCTCGCACTGTATGTCTTCAAATCGATCAAGATACTCGAGATAGGCTATCAAATACTTTCGGCTTAGCCCTGTTTGCGTTTTAGCCAGCTCAATATCGACATATCCATATTCGCTAATCACTCCGCGCAGATACTGCATGGTGTGGGATAGGTGAGGTGCGCTGATAAAAAGGTTGTGTGCCAGTCGGATCACTTTTCCGGCACTGCAGAGCCGTTTCATCGTGTCATCTCCGTGAATACGATCAAGATCGAGACTCTCATAGATCACATACGGTGCATGAGGCGTCCACCCTTGTGTCTCTAAAATACCATAGAGAGACTCTTCCATGTACTGCGGCATATCCTCAATATCACAATGGACACTTCGGTATAACCCTTCACTGAAGATAAGCTCGTCATTCGATTCGAGCTGAGTAAGGAGTTCCTGACAAAGATTGGCAGATGCCCACGTAAACCGTAAATGAAGTGAGTTTTTAGAGAGGAGGGCACGTCTATTTTTTCTATAAATCGCTCGAACATACTCTTTAAGCATCTCTAACGTGCTAGAGGGGTAAAGTACTTTTTCATCATGATCGAGGTATGAATCGGCAACCCCCATAGCTATTTCAAGCGCAGAGGCATGATCCATCCCGAAGCGCTGATAGGCTCCGATCAAACCGAAACCTTTCTTATGAATCTCCATCAGCATGGCAAACGCTTCGGAGAGTTTTTTCTGCTGTAGTAAAAGAAGAAATTCATTTTTTTGTTTTCGTTTCATAGGATCGGCTATGGGATTAAGAACTTCCCCTCCGCCGAGCGTCCCTTGCGCATCACGCAGAATAAATTTTTCACGATACATGGCGTAAATCGGAGTCGTACTTTCAAAAATGGCAATAGCGTAAGAGTCATGTTCGGAGATAATTTTTAACACGACGCTGTGGCGGGCTGAACCTATGTAGAGGGTCGCTTCACTTTGATGTTTCAGGCTTATCCCTTTGAGGGGAGTGATCATGACATCAATCTGCATGAAACCGCGGAGAAAATTAGGGGTACAGAGGATATCTCCCCGTTTAAGATCATGCGATTTGACTCCGGAGAGGTTAAGGGCTATACGCTCATTCGGAAGGGCTGTGGGGACATGGTGTAATCCCGAATGGATCGTTCTGACAATCGCTGAAGTTTTGAGTCGCGGGATCGTGATTTTATCTTTGGTTTTTAACGACCCGCCTAAAACGGTTCCGGTGACAATAGTGCCATAACCGTCTTTGGAAAAACTACGATCTATATAGTAACGAAAATAAGGCTCTTGCGGACGTTGCGGTAAATCATACGTGAAGAGTTTATATTTGAGCTGTTCGTAGGATGAGGGATCATGTCGTCCTACATGGGCAGAAAACAGGCTCTCCAAACCGATATTTTCGATGAGGTTTAAAATATCTTGTTCGACGATTGCCGCAACGCGGGATTCTACCAGATCACATTTGGTTAGAACCAAAATAACACTTTTAACGCCGGCGAGATGAGCCAGTTCGAGATGCTCAATACTTTGTTTACAAATCCCTTCATTAGCCGCGACAATCAGTAGAAGAACGTCGAAACCGAAAACCCCTGCCAAATAGTGTTTGACAAATTTTTCATGTCCGGGAACATCGACTAAAAAGATCCGTTTCTCCTCTTGATCCATCAAGGTAAAGCTGAGATCCATCGTCAAACCGCGCCGTTTTTCTTCGCGGGTCTGATCTCCGTCAAAACCGTTGAGAGCACGAATAAGGGATGTTTTTCCATGATCGACATGTCCGGCGAGACCGACTATAGTGGTTTTCATGGACGCTCCTTCAAAACGGTATTTAAAATTGCACTGACGTGTGAGAGCTCATCATCATCGATACTGCGTAAGTCGAGAAGAACTTTATCTTTTTCGATTCGGGCAATGAGACCTTGGTCACGGAGTGCTTTGATTAAGCGTTCGGCATTTTTAGGGTGATCTTCGATAATCAAGGCGAGACTCTCTAGTAAATGCTGAGGAAGTGATCCCCCTCCTGCATAGGTGGATGTTTTGCCCGTAGAAAGTTTATGTGGGTGCTCAATAGCTGAGAGGATAGCATCAGATTGTATTTGCATCTCACTAAGTGTTTTAGATAAGAGTTTATGGGTTTTGATCGCCTGAGGCCCTTTTTGGATATAACGTGTAAGAGTTTTTTCCAATACGGCCATCGTGAGTTTATCTACTCGAAGCATCCGCAAGAGTTGATTTTTTTTGATGGTATCAATCAACTCTTTTTTTCCGGCAATGATTCCGGCTTGAACCGATCCGAGCAGCTTGTCTCCGCTGAAACTGACCAGAGAAGGGGCATGTTCAAATAACGATTTCGCGCACGCTTCATTGCCTAGATAGGGAGCCTCGAAAAGATTCAAACTGCCGGCATCATAGTAGTCGATAATGTTATTGGACTGAGCAATCGGTATCAGCTCTTCAAACGCTACCTCATGGGTAAAACCGACAACGGAGAAATTGGAGCGATGAACCTTCATCATGATGGCACTCTGCGGAGTGATTGCCGCCGTGTAATCGGAGGCTTTGGTCTTATTGGTCGTCCCTATCTCTTTGAGTAGGGTACCGCTCTCTCTCATCACATCGGGAATTCTAAAGGAACCGCCGATCTCTACCAGTTCTCCTCGCGATACGATCGTCTCTTTTCCTTTGGCGAAGGTATTAAGGATCAAAAAGACGGCCGCCGCGTTGTTGTTCACGACGATGGCATCTTCGCATCCCAGTAGAAACGAGAGTTTTTTAGTCAAATGTCCGTAGCGTTCCCCCCGTTTTCCGCTATCAATATCAAATTCAAGATTACAGTAGCTCCCGATGCTCTCCTGCATTTCATCGAGTATTGATTTTTCGATGGGGCTTCGCCCGAGATTGGTATGCAAAACTATCCCTGTAGCGTTGATGAGAGGAATCAATGAATCATGACACAGCGCATCCAGCCGGGATAAGACTATTTGTACCAAAACGGACTCATCGCTGCCATTTTCGATATCGATTTTACCGTGACGAATCTCTTCAAAGAGTTGACGAGCCAAGAAGGTTAGTGTTTGGCGATTAAGGGTGATAAACTCCGCTCGATCCAAAAATCTTCCCAATTGAGGGATGGCAGGTCTGCTAAGGGTCTCCATCGTAGTACTCCGATACAGGTTAAAAAATATTTAACTTTTATTTAGCTAGAATGGTATTTCGAGATGGGAGGTATGTGACCCTGGTGGGCACCATGGACTTCAAACCCATTGTTCGGGCAGGTGTCTGTTCGAAGGAAGGTTCAATTCCTTCACCTTCTCGCCAACTCCTCTTTACTCTCATTCCACAAAAAACATAAAAGGTTAAAAATATTTTAACCTAATTATCTTATATTTTGCTTGATTTTTCTGTAATATTAAATAAACAATTTTAATATTAATTTAAGCTACAATGAAGAATAATTACAAAACGTAAAAAAATAGTTTACTTATTGCCCAAAAAGATACAGGCTGTATCGCTACACGTTGGCAAAAATCTGATCGTAATAGACGACAAAGGATTTTTATGACCGATTATAGCGCTATGACATACGCCTGTATGTATTTATTAGAAAACTCACCTGATACCGATAAAGATAAACTGATCCGTATTCAACAGAGTGTGGATGACACTTTATTTGATAATACACTTGATTTCTCTTATCCTCTCAATGATCAACATTCTATTGTTCTGATAAACGACGGTACGTACAGTTTAATAGGATCATTAGATGAAGGGTTCAAGGTACAAGTTGTCGATGCTTCTAAAATTGTTCGGATTGAAGGACGTGCCGGCGATTATCATGTAAACGTTCGAGTGGGAAACGAGATCGTTAAATATCCTGCGGCATCTTTGATTTACTGCGGAGATAACAATCCATGGATTAAATACGATGCGATTGAGATTCACGGTAATCTCTCCCGTGCGGCTTCCCAGCTTACTGCCAGAGCAACCAAAAACACCTTCACTAAGAGCCTTCTTTTCACGGAAGGACAATGCGATTACGCTTCCAAAGATACACCTGCCTGCCGTGCATGTCTGGAGAGCTGTGAGTATTCCGCTCTTGTCGAAGATACAGAGGCAAAAACCATCCATTTACGTTTAAGCGACTGTACCGAATGCGGTTCATGTGTTGCGGTTTGCCCATCCGGAGCGATCCAAAATTCCCGTTTTAATGTTGCGGGATTAATTGCAGCGTTGGAAAACAGCGAAGGTTACGGTGTTCTTATCGCAACCGATGCCGACTTGATGAAACTCTCTTCCCCTCTCTACAGCGAAACGGTGATACTCAGCGTTCCGAATTATTCTCTTTTTAATGAACTCTATCTCTCGTTGTTGGTTCTCAAATCAGGGGGAGAGGTTTACTTCCCTGATATGACAACACTGCCGGTATCCACCCAAGCAGCGATTTGTAACGTTAACCGTATCTTCGAACGCTTCGGTGGAGATGTGATCGGCGATATCGTCTCAGCGTCGCGCCATCCCAAACGTTTTGCACCGATTGCTCGACGATTGGACAATATGCCGCTTCGTATGGCGGTGAGCGAAGGGTTGGCATCTCTAAAAGGATATAGCAACAACGTCTATACCTTGCCGAATTCACTTTTCAGTGATCTGTACGTCGATGATAAATGTACTTTGTGCATGGGATGTGCCTATGTGTGCAAAAGCGGTGCATTTCAAGCGCAGCCGGAGAATCAATCTCTGGCTCTTAATCCTGCATTGTGTACCGGATGCGGTCATTGTGAGAGTATTTGCCCTGAACACTCTATTTCTTTGGCACCGGGGCGTTTTAGAGAAGAGGAAACTTATGTAACTTTTTCGGCGGTTGCCAAAGATGACGTCTTTTGCTGTGTCGAATGCGGCAAACCGTTTGCAACGGAAAAAGCCATTGCGAAAGTGGCGGGTATGTTTGCCTCATTGATGTGGGACGATGTTAAAACTCGAACGCTCTATTGCTGCGGCGAGTGCAAACCGAAGTTGATGCTCAAAGATCACTTTGATAATACGGCTAAGGGAGAATATTAATGGAATCGCTTGTTGGCGCTAGAGCCTCAATCTATAGTGTCTTAGGTTCGTTATACCGAAATGAAGGGGTAGAGAAAGATTCAGAATCGATCCTCACGGTACTTCGTGCTGTGAGTGAATCGCCGTTTACCGAGGGGATCAAGGAATACACCGATCGGATGATCACCGCATTGCAAGATCATAAAGACGAGGTAGCGCGGGAAGCGCATGTTTTGTTTAATCTCCCGTTCGGCGATTTTATCAACTCTTCCATGTCGTATTATCATGATCAACGCGAACTCGGGATGCCGACCATTATGACCAAAGAGATTATGTGTGAAGCCGGATACATTAAAGCCGATTTCGTGAGTGTCGGGGAAGATGAAGCCGGTATAGTATTGGGTCTTTCCGCCAGCTTGCTTAACGATGGACATATCCAGTTGCATAAAAAACTCTTCCAAAATGTTATTGAGCCTTATATCGGAGGATTTATCGATGCGCAGTTTAACAGTGATCGAGCTGATTTTTACCAAGAGTGTGCTTCGTTTTTAGCCCTTTTTATCGCATTCGAAAAATCGTATTTTGAATTCTATTTATCTTAGGAAAGGAGGTAACAATGGACACTAACGGACGACGAGATTTTCTCAAACGGTTAGGGATCGGAGGCGTTGTTGCGGCGGGAAGTTTAGGCTTGATCACCGCGACGCATCCCAGTCGCCATCGGGGTGAACACACCGAAGGTGATGGGGTTGCTGTCGGGAATTCCCGCAAAGATGAAACACTCTATACTAAAACGGAATATTGGGACAAATTTTATAAATCTGCCCTCTAATTTTTATGAAAAGGAGAACGAATGAGTCCAAGAAACTCAACGGAATTGTTGAATTCGAAGATGGGACGCCGATCATTTTTAAAAATGGGCGCGCTCACTTCGGTCGGTGCGGTTGCTGTTTGCTCAGCAAGTGAACCGATAGTCAAAGCAACGCCGAGTCAGCTGAAAGAAGCCTATCCGGGTTCAAAAAAAGTGAAAACTATTTGTACCCACTGCTCGGTCGGATGCGGAATTATTGCGGAAGTAAAAGACGGTGTCTGGGTAAGACAAGAGGTCGCTCAAGAACATCCTGTAAGTCTCGGCGGTCATTGCTGTAAAGGTGCCGACCTGATCGATAAAGTACGCTCAACGAACCGTTTGCGCTATCCGACAGTCAAAAAAGACGGTGTCTGGGAACGTATCGGATGGGATGAAGCGCTTGATTCAGTGAGTGCTCAAATCCAAGCTCTACAAAAAAAATATGGACCTGATAGCATCATGATGCTTGGGTCAGCAAAAGTTTCGAACGAACAATCGTACTATATCCGCAAGTTTGCCGCGTTTATGGGAACGAATAATATCGATCATCAGGCTCGTATCTGACATAGCCCTACAGTCGCCGGTGTGGCGAATACACTTGGGTATGGCGGTATGACCAACCATCTGGGAGATATGCAAAATTCGAAAGTCATTTTGATTATGGGAGCTAATCCTGCGGTCAATCACCCTGTCGGAATGCAACACATTCTAAAAGGGAAAGAGAACGGTGCGAAAATTATTTCGATCGATCCTCGATATACGAAAACATCTGCACATGCGGATTTGTTTGCACGTATCCGAACCGGAACCGATATCGCATTTTTATACGGAATGATCCGTTACATTGTTAAAAACAACTTGCATGACAAGCAGTATTTGGATGAACGTGTTTTCGATTGGGAATCCATTGTTGTCGAAGCAGAGCAGTATACGCCGGACGTCGTTGCGAACGTGTGCGGATGTACAGCGGAAAAATTCCTTGAAGTGGTCAAGCTTTTTGCTGAAAACTCTCCGGGTTGTTTGATCTGGAATCAGGGATGGACACAGCATACGATCGGAACCAGTAATACCCGTTTAGGGCCGATTATGCAAATGTTCCTCGGAAATATCGGAAAAGTGGGTGGCGGATGTAACATTCTTCGCGGACATGACAATGTTCAAGGGGCGAGCGACATGGCCAACCTATCCGACATTTTGCCGGGATACTACCCGATCAATGAGGGGTCTTGGAAATATTATTCAGGACAATGGCAAGTCGATTACGAATGGTTAAAAGGTCGATTCAAAACCAAAGAGATGATGGAGAAAAAAGGGTTTGCCCTCTCTACATGGCCTTGGGGAGTTATTGATGATGAGAATGCTGAAAACAATGCAGGAACGCCTCTTAAAGCGTTGATTTGTATCGGTAACGGTATTTCAACCATTACAATGACCCATAAAACGAAAGAAGCATTGGACAAACTCGATTTGGTCGTCTTTATCGATCCGTATGTCAATGATGCGGCGGTTATTACCGATCGTACCGATAATATGTTCTTGCTTCCGGCAGCCAGCCAAGTGGAAAGTTCAGGTTCGGTAGCGGCGACAAATCGCAGTTATCAATGGCGTTCACAGGTTGTCAAACCTCTTTATGAAGCGAAAGAAGACCACGACATTTTATTTGAATTTGCAAAACGTCTCGGGTTCTATGAAGAGTTCACCCGTTCGTTGAAAAACGGCAAACCGAGTTACGAGTGGCCGGAAGATGCGACGAGAGAATTTAATCGTGCCGTTAAAACGATTGGTCTACAAGGGGTAACACCGGAACGTATGAAACGCCAACAAGAGAATTGGGCGCTGTTTGATCCGATTACTCTAAAAGGCTCCGGTGTGGTTGAGGGGGAATATTACGGATTGCCGTGGCCGTGCTGGAGTGATAAACACCCTGGATCTCCGATCATGTACCGAACCGATGTGTCGGTTATGGAAGGTGGTATGGGATTCCGCGCAGGTTGGACCGATAAGGGACCAGATGGCAAACCGGTGGTGGTTGCTGAGAAAAACGGACAAACCCTACTTGCGGTGAATGAACCGGTCGGTTCACGATTTAAAGGGGGACATCTTGAGATTACCGCAGACAATATCGAATCTTTCGGTATCACTCTAACGGCTGAAGAAAAAGAGAAAGTCAAAGGGAAAAACTGGAAAAACGATAATACGTATATTCTGGTTAACAAAGCGTTGGAAGCAGGACTTTGTCCCTACGGAAACGGAAAAGCGAGAGCGCGTGCATGGGATTGGGCTGACCAACTTCCGAAACACCGTGAACCGCTTCACAGCTTCCGTCAGGATTTGGTTGCCAAGTATCCGACGTTTGAAGATAAAAAAGATCACTACCGTACGAACATTCGTTACGCCAGTGAGCAAAATAAACAAAACTGGGTTGCGGATTTCCCGATCAATGTGGTCACAGGACGTATCGTTGAACACATGGGTACGGGAACCGAAACTCGAGCCTCAAAATATTTGGCTGAACTCTCAGGGGAAATGTACGCACATATCCATCCGACACTCGCCAAAAAATATGGGGTTGATAACGGTGACATGATTTGGGTACATGGAACGGGCGAAGGTAAGATTAAAGTGAAGGCGGTCTACAGTTATTCGGTCGCTGAAACGGATATTTTCATGCCGCAAAACTTTTCGGGTCTATGGAGCGGTAAAAGCCTCGTAGACAAATATCCGAAGGGGACTGCACCGTATGCGCTCGGAGAAAACTCGAATCAGGTTACAAGTTACGGGTATGACATTGTCACCGCTTGCCCTGAAACCAAATGTACGCTCGTGCGTATTGAAAAAGCGTAGGGGGGCTGATAAATGTCACGTATGAAATTTTATTGTGACGATTACCGATGCATCGATTGTAACGGGTGTGTCGTCGCGTGTAAAGAAGCGCATGAGATTCCTGTCGGCGTGAATCGCCGACGGGTTATAACCATCAACGAGGGGATCGAAGGTAAACAGAAATCTCTCTCGGTGGCGTGTATGCATTGTTCCGATGCACCGTGCCAAAAAGTGTGTCCGACGGATTGTTTTTATATCCGAACGGACGGGATCGTATTGCATGACAAAGATAAATGTATCGGATGCGGCTATTGCCTTTATGCATGTCCGTTCGGTGCGCCTCAGTTCGGACATGAAGGTATCTTCGGTGTCAAAGGGGTCATGGATAAATGTACCTTTTGTGCCGGTGGACCGGATGAAACGCTCAGTGAGAATGAATTTGAACATTACGGACAAAACCGTATTGCCGAGGGAAAAATCCCGATGTGTGCATCGATGTGTTCAACCAAAGCGCTCATTGCCGGTGATGCCTCTGAAGTCGATAAGATTTATGAGTATCGCACTGCTAAACGCGGTGATAATACATCGTTGAAACCATACGGATGGGAGGCGTACAACAATGGAAAGTAAAACTTTTTGGGAGTGTAATAAAGCCTACATTCTAACGGCACTCGGGCTTGGTGTTGTCGGATTCGTTTTTGTCGGATTTTTGATGATTATGGATTGGGGTTACCTGATCCAATATACGATGCATGCAATGATCGGTGATACCAGCGGTGTACTTACTGCTCCCGCTTCAGAGTTGGAGCAAATGGTGAACGCCGCTTTTGGTCCGGCTTACAATAGCGTTGCTCCTGAAATTATTCGTGCGAGCAATGAGCGACAAGAGTATATCTGGTACGTATTCTTTGCCGAGATACTGATTTTTGTCTTTTTGTATATTAAAAACGGTCGAGTTACGCCGACGATTACACGTCCTAACGACACAGTTCAAGTACTGACACCGTTCCAACGAACGGTGATTTGGCTGAATATCGGGATGATTTCGATACTCGTCTTGAGCGGATTTAATATTACATGGGGTTTACGCTCTGAGGGGGGAGATCTTCCTCGTATCTTGAGAGAATTCCATGAATTAACCGGTTTGGCATGGATCGGTGTTTGGCTCGTCTTTACCGTTATTGCGGCTAAAGATATGAAAGGGTGGAGAAAAAACAGTACTTTCCGCCATTTCTTGCCGGGAAGCTTTAAACCTTCCAAGCGAGTTATCTGGTTTTTCTATGCGGCTATGGGGGCAGCGCTTTGTTTCAGCGGTGCGATGATTATTACATTGCATCCGAGTTCATTGACGCATGCCGATGTCATTCAATTCCGACGTGTATTGCTCTATCTACACTTCGGTGCCAGTGTTTTAATTATGTTCTTTATTCTTGATTTTGTCTACGCCTCGGCGGTTTCAGTCAAAGGATATCTAAAAGGGCTATGGAGTGGTAACTATCCGAGAGAATATCTTGAACAGGTAGCTCCGGATGTATTGGAAGATTTGAAAAAAGCGGGACGTGCATAGCGTCTAGCATTGGTTCGAAGCGGAGGAATTCTCCTCCGCAATTTTATATATAGGGTATCGACATGTCACAAGAAGTTCTTAAAAAATTGATTATCGAAAAAGTGTATCGAAACGGTTCCGTGATGATCGAAGAAGATGAGATTATTGCCGAAGAGCGAATCGACTTTTATCTAAACGGAATGAAACTCCTCTCCGTCATGGGGATCGCACAGGATCAAGATGCCCATATCGTCGGGTTTTTGATGAGTGAAGGGGTTATTACGCATGTGGAAGATATCCATTCTTTAAGAATTTCCGATAACGGTTTATCGGTTTACATTGACGCATCGGTTAATGAAGATAATATTCAGAACCTTTTTAAAGAGAAGACTCTCACCACAGGATGCTGCGTCGGTGTGACGGGAAATGTGGAAGATAAAATCGTCAAAGAGTTTAATCGCTCTACGGTTAGCTATAACGTTGATATGCTGTTTGACGAAGTGGATCGTTTTTACGGCAGCAGTGCATTGTTCCGCCAAAGCGGATGCGTCCATAAAGCACGATTGGTACTGAAAGAGGGTGAAGCGATCGAAGCGGAAGATGTCGGTCGCCATAACGCTATCGATAAAGTGATCGGGAAAGCCAGATTGTCCCGTGCCGATACCCAAGACGCTTTCTTGATCGTAAGCGGCAGACTCTCGATGGAGATGGTTGTCAAATGTGTCATGCACGGTATTACGATGGTGATTTCTAAAGCGGCTCCGACACGGTTGGGGATTAAAACCGCCCAACTTCACGGTATTACATTGATCGGATTCGCACGAGAGGGGAAAATGAATCTCTATACCCACTCCTCGCGCGTCGATACCGCGCATACGGTAATTCAAGCCGATTCGACCCCATGCATCATAGAAGAGGTGTGTGTTGCAGCCTCTTAAAAAGCTCTATTGTCTCGATGTCAACCACGCACCGAGCTTTCAGCCGTTTGATTCCGCACCCATAGGGATACGCTTACGCAGCGGCGACGGTGAAAGTCTTGAACTCTTAAAAAATCTAAATCGCTCCTTTGCATCGGCTTTCGGATATTCCGAAGCGGTGTTTTGCAATTTTTCACCTGCGGCTTTGAGCTTTTTTATCGATCAGGCGGTTCCTTCAAAAGAGATCATTGCCTTCTCTTCAAAACTTCCTCATAATCTCTATCATGCCGGACAATTTCTCGAAAAATCAGGACGCACTGTTCTCTGGATAGAAGCTGATGCCGAGGGGAGACTCAGTGAGGATTCTTTGGCATCGGCAAAAGAGCGCGGAGCTCGCTATTTGGTGTGCAGTGCGGTCGATGAAGATACGTTTTATGTCGAGTCGATGAAAAGAGTTAACCGATATTTTGATATGAAACATCTGATTTTGGATTTGAGCAACGCGTTGAAGCTCGAAAATATCCCCAAAGCTTTTGCCGCATTCGTTTGGGGCTACAAAGTGGGTTCCTTTAAACATTCGGGTATTTTCCTTTGCAGTAAATGTTCCTTTACGGACATGGTTCCCTCTATCGACTTAACGGTGTATGACCATTTTTATCATACGTATATGAAAACGGCAAATGATTCGTATGAGAACATGGGAGAGATACGAGATTGTTTTGTAAAACAGATTACGGAGGCTTTGGGGTGCAGAGTGAAGTTAATGATAAATCCTAGCTTCACTCTGCCGAATTCCTGTTATATCGGATTTGACGGTGTATTTGCCCGAGATTTGATCCGATCTATGGCAATTGAAGGGATTTTTTTAACCAACGGAGAGCTTTGTTCTCTGGGGTTGTCTCAACCCTCACGTATTCTAAAGGTTATGGGATATTCAACGGAAGAAGCCAGCACGGCGATTAGTTTTTCATTTGGAAAAATGACGCAGGAAGAGGTAGAGAGTATCGGTGAAAAAATAATCTATAAATATAGACAGTTGAGAGCAATACTGGTTGATTAAATCATGGGTAAAATATCGGATACAATGATTTTAACTTACTTGGAAAAGTAGCATGTCCCCTTTTCCCTCAAGTGACACTAATTGAAATAGTAGGTATAACAAATATCAAGATGATATGATTTTGAATTTTTTTTGGAGGATTTATTTGAACAATTTGCTTGAATTGATAGATGGAAGCATTAAAAATGGTATTACTAGTGGTAAAACATTAGATGCAATTATATTGATGAGAGGCAGTGATCTAATTAATGCTTTCGAAAAATTCCCATTTTTGCCTATTGAACTTAATTCTGTAGAGAGCTTTCAACTGTTTTTTAATGAATCAGAAAGTAATTTTTGGTATTTAAGTGGGGGTATTTTTCATTTTGTAGCTTATTATGGCTATGATGAAAAATTTCCATTAGGTAGATGCTACTACATCAAACAAAAAGAATTAATCTACTCTATGCAAATTGCTATGAGGTTTTTTAATAATCATGAGAACTTTTTTAAAGATTGTGATATTGACAATCTTGTAGGTGCAAAAACTGCAAATGAAAGAGTTGAAAATTATATTTCCAGAAATAAAAATGATGATAAATTAAAAGCAGTAAAAGGTTTATTTGACGGAAGAAAAGAAAATACAAGCACATCAAATTGCCTTTATTTAAAAACGGAAGGTTGCTTAGTATGCGGAAAAAGAATTACACATCACGTCTCTTCAACTGTAACAAATACTGAGACTGGTATTATGATTGCTTTTTTTACGTGTGATAAACACTTTAAAGAAGTTCAAGCGAAGGAATCTAATATGGATTGGCTTTTTGAACAACTTAAAGTTGAAAATATTTTTCCTACTCAAAAATTAACGCAAGAAGAAATTTATGAAGAAGTAAAGCTGTCAATTGAAGACGGACTTGAATGTATTATCGAAAAGGTAAATGATTCAAAAAAAGAAATTACCTGTAAAAGAATTAAATCAAATTTAAAAATAATATTGCGAATTACTGCTCCTTTTGATTATGCCTATATGTTTTATGACACAAATGGAAAACAAATTTTAAGAATCGATTCTGCAAATCATCACAAAGATAAATTAAAATTTGGACCGGATCATATACATTTAGAGCCTGAATTAGAAAATAGTAATGTTAAAGAGAGCTTTACGACAGGTTTTCTTTATTTTGATTTTAAAGGTATTAAAAATCATATAAATAAATTAGAAAACGAATTTGTTTATGATTTATAATTGTGCTAATTATTCTAAACTTTATCGTTTTTCCCACAACAAAATCATCGTTACATCTTTCAAAATAAACTGACTAATCTTAAAAAATGAAATCTCAATGGAAATAAAGACAGGCTACTTTTTAGCAGAAAAGTGGGATTAGCTATTCAATCTTCATTTCGGAAGAGTGGGGGGCGAGTATAGCTATTTTTAAAATTTCAACAATCCAACCAAAATAATCTCTTCCATTTTAGAACAATCTGTTTCCATGCAATTAATGGATGCTGTAATAAAAGCATCATCATTCAAAGTATCTGCATAATCGATGTATTCGTACCCGTTGTAGGTTACTATCATGTCAAAAAATAACCGTAAGGTTCGACCGTTTCCTTCATTAAACGGGTGTAGAACGATAAGCTCACACATATAATACGCCAACCGCTTTACAAACTCTTCACGTAGTGTTATAGACTCAAAATCTCGTAGATAATTTTCTGCTTCAAGCTGTTTGAAAATATCATGTGAGAAGCTTTCCAAATTCATGTAGGGGCAAAACATACTTGTACCCTTAGAAATATTAACGGTACGATAGTCACCTGCCCACGTGTAGAGTTTTTTAAATAAATGGTGATGAATCGAGGTGAGATAGTTTTTATCGAAAATGGTGTTTTCTTCTAAGGTAGTATGGAAATACTCATAGCTTTGCAAAAGAAGCTCTCGCTCTAACTCATGAATCAGTTGAGAGTTGTGTATGTCGAGTTTATTGATGGGGATGTCGCTGTCTTGGTAGTAAATATGTTCAGAGGGAGGGTAATATTTCATTTATGAGAAAGGATTTTTTTGACTTGATCTTTCACTTCTTTTTTATCGACAGGTTTGTACCCCTCAATCATTTGAGAGACGTTGACTGCTTTAAGTGCTTTTTGTGCTGAAAAGGGAGGTTTGCTCATAGAACTGTCCTTTTTTGGTGCCCTGATTATTTATGTATTTTAGCATAGATAAGAGCTGATGTAAAATGTAATAATTAGTGTGCCCAAGTTGTGCCAAAGTGAGGTATTTTTTAACGACTATTGAGCTTAAAAAATCCCTAAATTAGCCTATGTAAGGCACTACTGCAACACTTTTTTTATTCAAATAGAATACTTTATGTATATTGTTTCAAACAATCGCTTGCAGGGAGAATTTTGAATCAGTGTTTGGTAAGTATATGTGAGAGATTTGAAAAAATTAATGATTTTCTCACACACAGGTCACAAGAGCAAGAGGAGATCGTGACACAACTTTTTCTCGATTTCGTGGAGTGTTTCTCATCGGTGGGTGCAGAAAAACTGGAGTATCCAAAAGAGTTTCAAAAAGATGTGAAATACTTTTCGCAAGGCGAACCGATCATGATGAAACAATTTGAAGATATAGAATTTCGCTATTTGATGTTGAGTGATTTTGTCGATTTTTGCAGGTTGACAAAAAGGTATAAAAATAGGGATCTTTAGCGAAACCTTTTGACATACGCGTGGCAATAGGGCTGTTTGGCATTTTTGACATAGTAGTCTTGATGATAGGTTTCGGCAGGATAAAATACAGAGAGCGGGAGGAGTTTCGTCGCGACCTTATAACCGTTGGCGTTCAGTTCTTTTATCAAAGAGCGGACAATTCGGCGCTCTTTTTCATCGCTTACAAATATGGCGGATAGATACTGCTCTCCGATGTCGGGCCCTTGACCGTCGTGCTGGGTAGGATCGTGAATCTCGAAAAAAGCTTTTGTCAGTGTTTCATACGAGATAAGTGCGGGATCATAGATCACTTCGACGGTCTCTAAATGACCTGTGGTATGACGCACCACCTGTGCATAGGTAGGATTTTTGACATGACCACCCATGTATCCTGATTGTACTTTTTTAACCCCTTTGAGTTTTTCAAGATGATATTCAACACCCCAAAAACACCCTCCTGCATAGTAGGCTTTTGACAAAGTCGAAGCATACACCATCACAGAAGTAAAGATGAGCAGAATCCATAATGATTTCATACTAGGTACTCCAATCGGCTAATAGTGTCATGATGTAAGTTTATTCAATACACCCAAATGCCATATTTGTAATATGGTACTCTTTTGTACTTCTGCTTCGAAATCGAAACAATCTTTTTAGAAAACGTAACATAGGTAACCTTTCATACAAAGAGGATCTCTCTTTGGTGATAAACAGCGTCTGTTTATGAATGAAAGTGATCACGAAAGATCACTTCACCGAACGTATTAAACAGGAGGCATTCTATGACAGGGAATGCAAGTAGTATGCCACTATACGGATGAGAATTTTATAAGCATTTATGATCATTCAAATCTTTTCAGCTAGTTTAATAATTTGACGCTCTAGGAGAGAAAAAATATCACATTTCTTAATGTTTTATAAACAAATGATCGATTTGTATTAAATCTGTGTTATGATTTAAGGAGATATCAAAAAGTAAGTTTAAACCGTACGCTTAGTGCATAAAGCTATGCTTTTCTTTTTAAAAGGAGTCCGATGAAAGCTGTTGTGATGGCAGGGGGATTTGGTACGCGGATACAACCGCTCACGAATTCAATTCCTAAACCGATGTTGCCGATTATGAATCGTCCTATGATGGAACATACTATCGTTAGCTTACGTGATTTGGGGATAAAAGAATTCATTGTTTTACTCTATTTTAAACCTGAAATTATCAAAGATTATTTTAAAGACGGCAGTGCGTGGGGGATCAATATAACCTATGTCGTCCCTGATGATGATTACGGTACCGCAGGGGCCGTGAAACGTGCGCAAGAGCATATCGGAAATGAAAATTTTATTATTATCAGCGGAGATTTGGTGACGGATTTCGATTTCCAAGCCATTTTTGATTACCACACCTCCAAAAACTCAAAACTCACCATTACCCTCACTTCCGTCGAAAATCCTCTCGAATTCGGGGTAGTAATCGCCAACAATGAGGGGAAAATCGAAAAGTTTCTCGAAAAACCGAGTTGGGGGGAGGTCTTTAGCGATACGATCAATACCGGTATCTATATTATCGAGCCAGAAATACTCGATTACATCCCTAATAATGAAAATTTTGATTTTGCTAAAGATCTGTTTCCGATGTTGATGCGCAAAGGGATCGATCTGATGGCGGGGTACGCGCAAGGGTACTGGCGCGATGTCGGAAATCCTGAGAGTTACCGCGATGTGTACGATGATATATTAAGCGGAAAAATCAAACTCCACCTCGGCGGCGAAGCGATCAAATATCCCGACGGTGTTTTAATCGTCGAAGAAGATAATAATATCGATGAGAGTGTTGAAATCATAGGTATCGTTGTGATCGGAAACAATGTCACGATCAAAAAAGGGGTGAAACTCAACAACGTCGTTATCGGTGACAATGTGAGTATCGGCGGATCGTCAAAGGTTTGCAACAGCGTGATTTGGAATGACGTAGAGATCGGGAAAAATGCGAAACTCGACGGTTGCGTTATTTGTAATAACAATAAAATCGGCAAAAATGTAACCGCCAAATCGGGTTTGATTTTAGCGGAAGGGTGTGAAATCGGCGAGTTGGTGACGGTCGAAAAAGATGTCACGATCTGGCCGGATAAAGTGATCGAAGATGCCGCGATTGTCAGCCGAAGCGTGATTTTGGGAAGCAAATATAAAAATTCGATTTTTGAAAACGGATTGGTGATCGGGAAAAGCAATGTCGAGCTTTCGTGTGAAATGGCGACAAAACTCGCAGAAGCGTTCGGTGCGCAGCTTCCTGTGGGATCAACGGTACTTGTCTCCCGTGACAGCGCTAAAAGTTCTCGAATGCTCAAACGGGCGTTTTTAGGAGGATTGCTCTCATCAGGAATGGACGTGATCGATTACGGATCCATCCCCTCGGCGGTCATGCGATGCAGTTTGTCGTATCATGATAAATATTCTGCAGGGGTACATTTCAACCAAAAACTAGATGATCCTACCAGCAGCGTTATTACGTTTTACAATCATGAAGCGCTTCGTATAAATAATGATGTTGCCAAAAAAGTTGAAAAAGCATTTTTCAAAGAGACGTTTCGACGGGTAGACTATTCTCGAATCGGTCAAATTTATCTCTCCGATCATACGAAAGAGTATATAGGGTATAAAAAAGGGATGGAGGAGCTGCTCCAATCGCATATGTTTAAATGTCTCAATTGCCGTATCGCGGTGGATATGATGCACGGCGTCGCATCCGAAGTCTTTCCCGATATTCTCAATGAAATGGGTGTCGATAATATCATGTTTAATGCCCATCCCGACGATCAGCGTCTTGAAAATATCAATACACTGACAAAGCGTTCGTACGAAGATATGAGTGCGGTTATCACCGCGTTGGATTTGGATGCCGGATTTATGATCTATCCGCACGGTCAGAGGCTGGATATTTTATGCGATAAGGGGATTTTGTTGAGCAAACAAGCCTCATTATTTGTGGTCTTAACACTGCTGAACATGGAGGCCAAATCCAAAGAGATGGTGAAGAGGGTATTTCTCCCGACGTGGGCGGCTGATTTCGTCCGATTTGATCATCTTAAAATCGAGCATGGAGAGTACGCCAATTTTAAAAGCGAACAGATGAAACAGTATGATTTGGTTACGACGGGGGAGGGGAATTTCGCTTTTACCGAATTTTCGACCCACCGCGATTCGATGTACGCTACGTTAAAAATTTTGGAAATGCTGGTAAGCCACAGGGTAAAACTCTCGGAACTGATCGATGCGCTTCCTCGATTTTATTATCACTCTTTCCATGTTGAATGCACGCAGTCGAAAAAAGGGAAGATGATGCGGATGTTTCTCGAAGATGCAAAAGGGAAAAAATCATCGACGCTCGACGGGGTAAAAATATGGCTTGATAAGCAAGATTGGATTTTGATGATTCCCGATCAATACAGCGATCGACTCAATCTTTATATACAAGCTAAAAATGAGAGTAACGGGGAGCTGATCCGTCAGACCTACACGGCTAAAATAGAGGAATGGATGCACTCTTAATGGATTCCAAGCTTCTCACACTCTCTTTTTTTTGGCATATGCATCAGCCCGATTATCGCGGAGCGGACGGTGTGATGAGTATGCCGTGGGTTTTTTTGCACGGCATTAAAGATTATTATGAGATGCCGTGGCTTCTAACGCAATACCCGAATCTCAAGGCGACCTTCAATCTCACGGCAACGCTGATGGAGCAGTTGGCACTCTATCGTGATCCGCTTAAATACGATTATTTTTTACAGTTATGGAGTAAACACCCCTCACAGCTGAATGCCCAAGAGCGACAATGGCTCATTAAACTGTGTAAATCAAGTCAATTTGAGACAATGGTGAGACCGATGGCCTCTTATGAATCGCTTTATTGCAAAGCGGAGTACAGCGACGATGAACTGATTAATTTGGAGGTCGTATTTGTCGTGGCATGGTGTGGAAACTATCTTCGCCAAGAAAACAGCGTCGTCAAAGAGATGCTGCAAAAGGGGAAATCTTTTAGCCAAAACGATAAAGAACGTCTTTTAGAGAGCTTGTGCGCTTTTATCCAAACTATTATCCCTTTTTATGCCCGATTACAAAATGAGGGACGAATTTCGGTTTCGACGACTCCCTATTATCATCCGATTTTGCCGTTGTTGATCGATATGGAGAATGCGGTGGCGGCTAATTCGCATACTACCCCTCCCCAAAGAGCTATGTCACTCACGGAGGACGCGCATCAGCATATAGAACGCTCAATCGCGTTGTATTCGCAAAATTTCAACCAAAAACCGAGTGGATTTTGGCCTGCCGAGGGGGCGGTTGATCCTAAAAGTGTGGAACTTTATCGTCAATACGATCTCAAATGGATTGCAACCGATGAAGCGATACTCTTTCGCTCATTAGGCAATGAAGATAGGGGGAACCTTTATAAAACATACGATTACGAGGGGATAACTATCGGATTTCGCGATCACGCTTTGAGCGATTTGATCGGTTTCACCTATCGGTTTAAAGGTGCTGAAGATGCGGCAAATCATTTTCTCAAAAATCTTGAGAGTATTTATGATGAGAACGACAACCCGAGTGTATCTGTAATCGTCGATGGGGAGAATGCCTGGGAGTTTTACGAGAAGAACGGCTTTGATTTTTTTAACGCTTTGTACTCGCGTTTAGAGATGAGTTCATGGTGCAAAACGGCTACAATGGATGAAATAGCCGATACCAAGCGCCACAGTAAACTGGAAAAACTTCATCCCGGAAGCTGGATTCACGGGACGTTTGATACGTGGTCCGGACATCCTCAAAAAAATCGTGCGTGGGAATTGATCTATCAGACCAAACGGGATGTGGAGAACTTTCACGGCTCAGTTAGTGAAGAGACGAAACAGAAAATCGAAGAACACTTTTTAGCTTCGGAATGCAGTGATTGGTTTTGGTGGTACGGTGATGATCATGCGAGTGATTTCGCGAGCGAATTTGATCTGCTGTTTCGGGGGCGCTTGATCGCGATTTACGATTTGTTAGGGATAGCACCCCCTGCAAACCTGTTTCAGGCAATTATCTCAATGAACACCGCTTCTGCGTTTTGGGTGAAACCCTCATCTTCGCTCACACCCGTGATTGACGGGAAATACTCCTCATTTTTTGAGTGGCTCGGATGCGGAAGTATGGATGAGCGAAAGCTCTACTCAACCATGGATAGAGTACGCGGCCCTATCGATATCCTCTATTACGGACATGATAAAAAAGCGATCTATGTCGCGTTTGAGGGGGAGATCGCACAGGTTGATCGACGCGGTTTAAAACTACTGGTAATCCTCGAAGAGAACGGCGAGACGCTGGAGTATGATTTGGAAAATCTAACGTCGCCTGAAAAAGATACGGTAGCTATTGATGAGCGGCTCGAAATTGCGATTTCACGGCTCCATTTCGGTGATATGCGGTTGTTTCATTTACGCTTTGAATTGGTACGCAATACGCAAATAGTTCAGACGATGCCCGGCAACGGCGCATTGTGTATTAATCTGGATGAGCATTATGCCGCCAACTGGTTTGTATAGGAAAAGGAAGAGAGATGTCTAAAACTACACTACTGTTTGGGATACATATGCATCAGCCGGTCGATAATTTCGGCTGGGTAATCGATCATGCGATTGAGGTATGCTACAAACCTTTTTTTGAGGTGATGAGCCGTTACCCCTCGTTTCGTTTTAGTGTTCATTGCAGCGGATGGCTGATGGAGCAGATCGAAGAGCGTGATCCTAAGCTCTACAAACAGATTCAAAAACTTTCCAAATCGGGAAGTATCGAGTTTTTCAGTGCGGGGTATTACGAACCGATCTTGAGCGTTATCCCCTCACGTGATCGCGTTGAACAAATCAAAAAACTTAATCACTCTATTTCGGATCGGTTTAACCAGCATCCCAAGGGGTTATGGCTCACCGAGCGGGTATGGGAATCTTCTCTTATTCCTGATTTGGCAGAGGGGGGGATTGAGTATACGGTAATGGACGATTACCATTTCCAATGTGCAGGATTCGATGAAGCACTACTGGATGGGTATTATCTCAGCGAAGAGGGGGGCGTTGCTATCGCTCTTTTTCCAATCAGCAAAAAACTTCGCTATGCACTGCCGTTTTTGAGTGTCGAGAAAGCATTAGAGGCTATCAAAAGCTATACGCGTGAGAAAAACTCTGCGGCGATTATCTTCGATGATGCCGAAAAATTCGGGATGTGGCCGGGAACCCATGCGTGGGTCTATGAAAAGCGATGGCTGGAAAAATTTGTCGAAGCGGTATTGGCCGATGAGACCATCGAAACATCCCATTTCGGAGAGTATAAAAGAGAGGAAAAACCGCGCGGGATCGCCTATTTGCCAAACGTATCGTATTACGAGATGGGGGAGTGGAGTCTGCGCGCCGAGGATGCGCACGCTCTCGAAACGTTCAAAGCGGAGATGGGGTTTGATCGGTATGAACGCGAGGGGGTAAAATTCCTCAAAGGGGGAATTTGGAAGAATTTTTTCGTCAAATATCCCGAAAGCAACCGTATCCACAAACGGATGCTTGAACTCTCTGCGCTCAGAGAGAAGATAGGGCGTGAAGATTTTGACACCGCACTTTTTAAACTCCAAACCAACGATTCACTATGGCATGGAGTATTCGGCGGACTCTATTTGCCCAATCTGAGAGATACTTCCTACCGCTACCTCATCGAATGTGAGAATATTCGCTACGGTGCAACCCGTATTATCGAATCATACAATAATGAGTTGGACGGATATGAGAAGATAAAAGCGGTAACGCCTGAGCTGATTTGGAGATTTGACAGCGCTTTCGGAGGACAGTTGGTAGAACTGGATGTACGCGATCAATGTTTTAACTATCAAAATACGTTAACCCGCCGTGAAGAAGCGTATCATCAGCGGGTGTTAGAACCTTTGTGCCATGAGGGGCAAGGCAATGAAGAAACAGCGGCGACGGAAGAGGGGATAGATACGATTCATACCGCAATGGTACAAATCGATGACTCTTTGCGTGATGCGATCATTTATGATTGGTATCTTAAAAACTCATTTATCGATCATATCAGTGATGAACGTTTCAGATGCGTGAATTTTCGCCATTGCAACTTTCCGGAGTACGGTGATTTTGCGAATCAGCCGTTTGAAACGGATTATAATCAGAACAAAGTCCTATTTTCACGGCGCGGAGGTCTTTATTTCCCCGAAAAAGTCGAAGCATTTTTAACCAAAGAGTACACTTTTAGCGGAAATTGTCTCAACTTCTCGATAAAGTTCGAGAGTGAGACCGTGCGAAGTTTGCTCTATTGTTTAGAATATAATTTCCATTTTTCCGATACGGACGCGGTGAAAATTAATGCTAGGACGATCGAAGAGGAGGGGGAGATACTATTGTGCGACTCTCTTATTCTTAGTGACACCGTTTTAGGGAAAGAGATAGCGATCACCCTCAATCAGCCTTGCCGTATTAATTATTTTAAACTCAAAACCCTTTCCCAAAGCGAACAAGGATTCGATCTCAGTGTACAGGGTATCAGTTTGGCGATAGCGCATCGTTTTGAGGGTTCGTTTGCCCTTAATGGATCATTGGAGATACGCAATGTCTGAGATTCGCTATGACCGTTTGCACGATGTACATGTCGTCATAGCACCGGAGAGGCTCCATCATCCCGATGAAACCGAGTCATCTCTCAATAAAGTTGCCAAAGAGCCGTATTCCAGCGAACCGTGCCCTTTTTGTGAGAAAAATGAGTCGATGACCCCTCCGGAAATCTATGCCATACGGCGTGAGGGGAGTTTTCCAAACGAGAGCGGCTGGCAGACCCGTGTGGTTCCCAATCTGTTTAAAGCGGTTCAGATCGAAACTCCGCTCCATCACCATTTTGGAATGTTCGAGTATTGGGAAGGATTCGGTGCTCATGAAGTCATCATCGATACCCCTCGACATACTACGTCGATGTGTGAATGGAGTGAAGAGGATGCGATTGCGTGGCTAAAAACGTTGAGCCAACGGGTTGGAGATTTGCGCAGAGATCATCGGATAACGTATATTTCGCTCTTTAAAAACGAGGGGAAAAATGCCGGTGCGACAATGGCTCACTGCCATACGCAACTCATCGCATTGCCTTTGATTCCAAAATCGCAAAATGAGTTATATCGCCGATTGTTAGAGCATTTTCAAACAAACGGACATCCGTTGATGGAATCGATCCTCTCGCATGAAGAAGAGACTCAGAGCCGTATCATCGAGAAGAGGGGTGGATTTAGTGCCTATTGTCCTTATGCAAGCGGTTATCCGTTTGAAGTGATACTCAGTTCACTCCATGAACGAGGCGATATCGATACTTTAAAAGAGGAGCAGATAGGAGAGATTGCCGCACTTCTTATCTCTACTCTGCAACGGTTAAAACGGCAATTGGGGGTGTTCCATTTTAATCTTTGGATATCTACCCCTTCGTTGATTCCTAACGAGGGGATCGATTCTGTCGATGTCGACCGTTTTGCAATCCGAATTATGCCGCGCCTCTATCGTCACGGCGGATTTGAGCAGACGAGCGGCATCTTGATCAATCCGGTCACGCCGGAATTGGCGGCAAAATTATTACGGGAGAAGAGTCATGAATAAAAAACCTCTACTGTTCGCATCCAGCGAAGTTTACCCTTTTGTCAAGACGGGAGGATTGGCCGATGTTTCCCATTCGCTTCCCAAAGCGTTGGGAGAGACGTATGAGGTTTGTGTTGTACTGCCTCTTTATCAATCGATTGATCGAAAACGTTTTAACATCAAACTGATGGAGTCGTTTGAAGTGATAATGGGGGGAATCACCTACGCGGTTGAACTGCACGGAACGCGATATGAGGATGGAGAGTATCGCTTCTTCTATCTACCTTTGTTATGTGATCGAGAATTTTTGTACGGCCCTCCGGAGTGCGGATATGAGGATAATGCTCTTCGTTTTGCCCTTTTTTCTTATGCTGTTACCGAAATGCTTCGACGGGAGAGTTACTGCGTTGCTCATCTCAATGATTGGCAGTGTGCTTTGGTCGCGCTGTTGGTCAAAGAAGATCCCACAATCTCTACGAAAACACTCTATACTATTCATAATCTTGCTTATCAGGGGGTATTTGATCCTCACGTATTGCCTCAGATCGGAATTGATGAGCGCTACTACACGATGGAGGCTCTGGAGTTTTATAATCAAGTAAACTTTATGAAAGCCGGAATCGTCTATGCGGATGCGATAACGACGGTGAGCCCTACCTACGCCAAAGAGATTTTAACCCCCGAATTCGGATGCGGTTTGGAGGGATTTTTACAGCTTCATCGCCGTAAACTGCACGGTATTCTTAACGGGATTGATTCAGAGCACTTTTCACCTGTAAAGGATAAAGCATTGGTTGAGTGTTATGAGCATCCCAAAGGGAAAAAAGCTTCCAAAATCGATATCCTAAAACATTTCGGACTTAAAGGTGGCACGAAACCGCTCTTTGTCTTTATCGGCCGTTTTGCCCACCAAAAAGGGATTGACCTCTTAATCGAAACGTTGCCGAAGATGGCCGAGTTAGAGTGTAACATCGCCTTACTCGGAGAGGGTGATGAAGCGTATCATACGGTACTTCAGAGTATTGCTGAGGATTACCGTAATATCTCCCTTACGTATGGCTACGATGAGTCGTTATCGAGACGAATGTATGCGGCGGCGGATTTTTTGGTGATGCCCTCGCTTTTCGAGCCGTGCGGTCTCAATCAAATGATCGCATTTGCTTATGGCGCCGTTCCTATTGTCAGCCGAGTGGGAGGGTTAGTCGATACGGTAAAAAAATACGAATCGTTTGATACGGAGAGTCGATCAGGATTTGGCGTATTCATTACTACACCGACGTCCAAATCGCTCTTATCGGCGGTGAAAAAAGGGTGTGAACTCTATACGGAGAAAAAACGCTTTGAAACGATTGCCAATCACAATATGCAATGTGATTTTTCATGGAGTGAGAGTGCCAAAGCGTATATCAAAATCTATACGAGACTGATGAAGTGAAAAAACTCTTTATCGATATCGGAGGGACACATCTACGCAGTGAAGTGTGCAGCGATAATGAGATAATCAAAGAATCGGTTTCTTCTAATGATACGGGGTTGCTCTTCTATATCGATCAACAAATGAAACTGCATCCTAGCATCGACTTTATCGGTATTTCGTATGCGGGTCAGGTAGATAAGGGGGTCATAATCTCGGCTCCTAATATTAATATTGATAAATATGAAATCACTTCGGAAGTAAAACAGCGCTACGGTATCGCTTTGGAGATCGATAATGATCTCAACTGTGCCTTGCGTGCCGAAGCGGCGTATTGGAAATCGTCTAATATTGCGGCACTCTACATTGGAACGGGGATCGGTGCGGCGGTAATCGATCAGGGAATATTGATAAAAGGGAATGCCAATATGGCATTTGAGATAGGGCATATCCCCTACCGCGAAACACCACTTGTTTGCGGATGCGGACGAAATAATTGTGTTGAGCTCTATGCCTCCGGTTCGGGAATGGCCAAATGGCTTCGCCATTACGGAAGCCGTTTGGAGCCTGTATTGTCGCAATTAAAAATCGGATCGGACAGAAATGAGCGCTTGATCGTATCTGAGTTTGAAGAAGCGTTACTTCATGCCGCAGGGGTATTGGTGACGTTAGCTAACCCTGAGATTTTGGTATTAGGGGGAGGGGTAATAGAACAAAATCCCTATTTGGCTACACTGTTGCGAGAAAAGTTACGACACTATGCCCTTTCACCTGCATTGCAAGGGTTACGAATCGAGATAAGTGTATTGGAAAATGCTCCTTTGATGGGAGCCAAATTATTGGAGAGACATCATGGATAAATTAAATATTTTAATCGCCGCATCAGAGGTAGTCCCTTATGCTAAAAGCGGCGGTTTAGCCGATGTTGTCGGAGCATTGCCCAAAGCACTTAGGAAACTCGGACATGATGTGCGCATTGTTATGCCGCGCTACTATATCGTTGATCGTGAAAAATACGGATTGAGATTTTTGGAGGGAGGCCTCGGTGTTCCGATGGGGGCTATGGGAGAGATATGGGGAGGGGTGTATGAGGGGTTACTTCCCGGCACCGATATTCCCGTCTATTTTATCGACCATGAGGGATTTTTCGGACGGGGCGGATTGTATGAGGAGAACGGCTACAGTTATATTGACAATGACAACCGCTTTCTCTTCTTTTCGCGCGCGGTGATGCAACTGGCCAAAAAAATTCGCTTTCATCCCGATGTGATCCACGCAAACGATTGGCATACCGCAGCGATCCCTATAATGCTTAATACCCACTATGCCTATGATGGCGATTTCGCCTATACGGGATCGCTTCTAACCATCCATAATCTCCAACATCAGGGTCGATTTTACAAAGGAGCGATGGAGATTTTGGATATCGGATGGGACCATTTCAATGCCAATGAGATTGAAGAGTATGACGGGATTAATCTCCTCAAAGGGGGGATCGTCCATGCCGACGTTATCAGTACGGTGAGTCGTAAATACGCTCAGGAGATACGGACGGCGGAATTTGGATGGGGGATGGAGCATTTGATTGATCGCAATGCGTATAAACTGCACGGTATCCTCAACGGTGTCGATTATGAGGAGTGGAGTCCGAGTATTGATCCGTTCATTGCTCAAACGTTTGATACGGAGTCGATGGAGGGGAAAAAAGTTTGTAAAAAAGCTTTGCAAGAGCGTTTTGGTCTTCCGCAACGTGATGAGGTTCCTGTGATCGGATTGGTGGGGAGACTGGTAGAGCAAAAAGGGATTGAGTTGATTGCCCATGCAATCCATGCACTGATGCATATGGAGATACAGATTGTCCTTCTCGGCGCAGGGGAGAAGTGGGCAGAGCATTTCTTTAGCGATATTGCAGGACGTTACCCTCAGAAATTCGGATGTTATATAGGGTATCGCAACGATCTGGCACATGCCATCGAAGCGGGGAGCGATCTGTTTTTGATGCCCTCACTCTTTGAACCGTGCGGGTTGAATCAAATTTATTCGCTCCGCTATGGAACTCTCCCTATTGTTCGTGCAACGGGGGGACTCGATGATACGATTGAAAACTATCATAATGACTCTCAACACGGAACGGGATTCAAATTTTACGATGCGACACCCGATGCGCTGATCAATACGGTGGGATGGGCAGTTTACACATGGTACAATGACCCAAAAGGTTTTCAACAAATGCAGCGTAACGCAATGGAGCGACGGTTTGATTGGGACGGTGCGGCAAAAGAGTATGAAGCCCTCTATACGAGAATTAAATTAGGGAGAAGAGGAGAATGAGTATCCAACATCACCCCATAACGTATACGCTCTCACGGCTGAGCGAGCTGGACGTCTATTTATTTAAACAAGGGACGCATACCAAGCTCTACAATAAATTGGGATCTCACCCTATGGAGCATCAGGGGGTTCGAGGAATCTATTTTGCGCTCTGGGCACCTAATGCGGCGTATGTCAGTGTAAGAGGCGATTTTAACAACTACAGTACCGACTCTCACCCTCTTGTATTGCGTACAGATGAATCAGGGATATGGGAAGGATTTATAGAGGGGGTAGAGGAGGGGATTACCTACAAATACCATATCGTCTCGAAGTTTCACAATATCGTTCATGATAAAAGTGACCCGTTCGGGTTTTATGCGGAAGAACCTCCCAAATCGGCATCACGTGTATGGAGTTTAGAAGCATATCCATGGGGTGATCGCGAATGGATGAGTGAGCGTCACCGCCATAATGCCCATAATGCTCCTATCAGTGTTTATGAGATGCATGTAGGCTCTTGGAGACGTAAAGTGGAAGAGGATAACCGTTTTCTCACCTACCGAGAACTTGCGGTTGAATTGGTGGCGTATCTAAAAGAGATGAACTATACCCATGTCGAGTTTATGCCTTTGAGCGAATATCCCTATTTTGGATCATGGGGGTATCAAGTCGTAGGGTATTTTGCGGCAACCGCACGTTTTGGAACACCGCAGGATTTGATGTACCTGATCGATACCCTGCACCAAAACGGTATCGGTGTGATTATGGATTGGGTACCGTCGCATTTCGCGGTGGACATGCACGGGTTGATTAACTTTGATGGAACCGCACTCTATGAACACGATGATCCGCGTCAAGGGTACCATCCCGAATGGGGAAGTATCATCTTCAACTATGGACGTAATGAGGTACAATCTTTCTTAATCAGCTCGGCGATGTTTTGGTGTGATTATTATCATATAGACGGTATTCGTGTCGATGCGGTCGCTTCAATGCTCTATCTTAATTATGCTCGCGAAGAAGGGGAGTGGATTCCCAACAAATACGGGGGGAATGAAAACTTGGAAGCGATTGAGTTTTTGAAAAAACTCAATGTCAGCCTCTATGGAGAATTTTCCGATATTGTGATGATAGCCGAAGAGTCAACCGCGTATCCGATGGTAACGCGTCCCGTCGATGTCGGAGGGCTCGGTTTCGGGTTTAAATGGAACATGGGGTGGATGCACGATTCGCTCAAATACATGAGTTTTGATCCGATTTATCGCCAGCATCACCATCATCAGCTCACCTTTAGCATGTGGTACGGATTTGATGAGAATTTTATGCTCCCGCTGAGTCATGATGAGGTCGTCCACATGAAAGGTTCCCTGATCAATAAAATGCCGGGGGATACCAATCAAAAATTCGCCCATCTCAGAGCGCTATTTGCTTATATGATGGGGCATCCGGGTAAAAAACTTCTCTTTATGGGGGGAGAAATCGCCCAGTTTGCGGAGTGGAATTTTGAGCGCTCGCTTGATTGGCATCTACTCGATTTCCCTCTTCATCGCGGGCTACAAAAAATGGTCTCCGACCTCAACGCCCTTTATGCACAAGAGCCTGCTTTGCATCTGTATGATGAGAAGCGTGAGGGATTTGAGTGGATTGATGATCGTGACTACTCCCATAATTGCATCAGTTTTATCCGTAAAAGTGATAATCCGCTGGAAAATATCTATGTGGTATGCAATTTTTCGGATGAGACACGGAATGATTTCCCGATAGGTATTCCGAATGAGGGGGAATATGTGGAGATTTTTAACTCACACTCTTCTAATTATGAGGGGTGGAATATCGGAAATACAGGGGTATTACACTCGGTGCAATATCCGATGCACGGACGAGAACATACACTAAGAGTGACCCTTCCGCCGCTTGGCGTACTTTACCTAAAGCAAATCGTTAAGGATTAGTAGGGAATAATGATGAGAATAATGATAGTAAAGAAGCAAAAATGATTTTACACGATTACGAATACGACTCGAAATATGCAAAAAGCGTCGCTTATTTTTCAATGGAATTTGCGATTCATCAAGGGCTTAAAACCTATTCGGGCGGCCTTGGTTTCTTATCGGGTTCACATATGCGAAGTGCGTATGATCTACGTCAGAATATTGTAGGTGTCGGTATTTTATGGAGCTTTGGCTATTACGATCAGACACGCAGTCCCGATCGGAGTCTCAAAGCCGAATTTGTTCGTAAACATTACTACTTTCTCAAAGATTTGGGAATACAGGCAACCGTGATGATCCATTCGCAGGAAGTGCATATTAAAGCTTTTTATCTGTCGCCTGATATTTTCGGATCAGCTCCTTTGATTCTCCTCTCAACCGATATCCCCGAAAATGATTTTTTAGCGCGGACGATTACCCATAAACTCTATGATGCGAACGAAGAGACCCGAATTTCTCAAGAGATCGTTTTAGGGATCGGCGGGGTGAAAGTTCTCGAAGCGCTTAAGCAAAAAATTGACATTTATCACATGAATGAGGGACATGCATTACCGCTTGTATTTGAACTGTATGCAAAATATCGTGATATGGAAGAGGTAAAAAAACGGGTGGTATTTACGACACATACCCCTGAAGACGCGGGAAATGAACAGCATAATATTGATCTTCTCCATAAATTCGGATTTTTTAACGGGTTAGATTTGGAGACGGTTCGCTCCATTATGCTGATGGAAAACGATCATGATTTTAATCTTACCGTAGGTGCGCTGCGTGCTTCCAAAATCACCAATGGAGTATCAAAATTTCATGGCGAAGTGGCAAATCGTATGTGGCAAGATTGTGAGGGGCGATCTGAAATCATCTACATTACCAATGCACAAAATCGCCGTTTTTGGACAGACAAAGCCCTCTTGGCCGCATTGGATGACCACGAAGATTACCAAATAATCAGTCGAAAAAAACATCTTAAACAGTCATTATTTACCGTTGTTGCCGATCAAACCGGAAAAATGTTTAATCCTGACGTGTTGACGATTGTGTGGGCGCGACGTTTTGCCGAATACAAACGCCCGGGACTTATCAAACACGATTTTGCCCGATTTAAAAAACTCCTTGAACGCAAAGATAAACCGATTCAAATCATCTGGGCAGGAAAACCTTATCCGTTTGATACCAATGCGATCAATGTGTTTAACGAATTGATTCATATCAGCCACGATTATCCGAATATGGCGGTTTTGGTCGGGTATGAGCTTGACCTCTCCAGAATGCTCAAAAAAGGGTCTGATTTATGGCTGAACACACCGCGTGTATCACGAGAAGCGAGCGGAACGAGCGGTATGACGGCGAGTATGAACGGCTCTATCCATTTATCCACCGATGACGGTTGGCACCCTGAATTTGCAAAACATACGATCAACTCTTTTACCATTCCGCCGATTGACCACAACTGTCCGATTGAAGATCAGGATGAAGCGGATAATAAAAATATGATGGATATGCTTGAAAATGAGATTATTCCGATGTATTACGACAAACCTGAGCAATGGACGCAAATTATGAAGAATGCCATGTCAGACGTTATCCCGGCCTTTGATTCAGGCCGTATGGCACATGAGTATTATGTAAAAATGTATAGCTACTGAATCCAAGTGGGCTATTTCCACTGAAAGCTTGGGTTATAGAGCAACTTATTTTTACGGAAGATAAGATCCATCTGTTTCAAAATAGTCGTGAGGATGGTGATGGTCTCTAGGGCATATTCCCCTTTGTTGAGCATAATACACTCTGCTTTATGGGCAAATGCGACATCGGATATTTCAGCGCGGCTTGGGATGTTGGTTTTCATTTTATTTTCCAACACTTGGGTCGCCAAAATCACCGGCATATGCGCTGCAGTACAAAGATCAAGAATCTCTTCTTGCATGTAGGCTAAGTTTTCAAATCCTATCTCGATTGCCAAATCTCCCCGTGCTATCATAATCCCCGAATTACCGTATCGTATTAGCGCTTCGAGGATACGGGGTAAATTTTCAACCCCTTTTTTTGTTTCGATTTTAGCAACAATACCGATCGATCCTTTTTTCCCCAATAGATCTAATTGTTCGATCAAGTCATCAATATCTTCAGGCGTTTGTGCGAAAGAAATTCCGATGATATCGGCATATTCGCAGATATGCGGCAAAACTTCTTTGTCATGGTCGCAGATCGCATGGATCGCTATATCGCTGTTTGGAAAATTGATCCCTTTTTCATCTTTTAACGAAACTCCCTTTTCACTTCGGGTTAAAACACGGCATAGAATATCTTCGCCGAGTATTTCATCAATGACCATTTCAATCTTTCCATCATCGACGAACACCGTATCATTGATATTGACTAAGCTTCCCAGTTTCTCCAGTGTGCATCCGATGATTGCATCGTAGTGTTTTGATTTTTCCTCATGAAGCGGTTGATGGGAGGATCGGATCAAAACACGCTCTCCGTACAAGAGTTTGATTTTTTTTGATTTTCCCGTTTTTTTGGACTTTTTCAGAACCGTTCTGATTTTAGGACCGGCGAGGTCGACATAGATCTTTAAATCTTTATCCTCGCATCGGGCATCTTTGATCGATTGAGCCATTTGATTCCATGCCTCTGGAGCATCATGAGCGGTATTGATGCGAAAAAGGTGTACTCCCTCATTAGAGAGATTGCTAAACCACGCTTTATCTTTTGTAAAATCGGAAGGGACGGTGATCATGATTTTAGTTTTGTCGTTGGAGGTAGAAAATATTTCGGCGTTTTTATCCATAATCGCATGGGAAGCTTCATAGCTTAATCGGGGTTTTGGAAGATGCAGCTCCTTTTTAAGAGCAAGCGCCAGCATCTCTAACGCTACATTGATACTTGCTTCCATATGAGCTTGTGATCGACCGAAAGAGGATAATCCGACTTTGGTTAAATCATCTTGCAGCTGTGAAAAATCATATTTACGGAGGTTGAGATAATGTTTCATATTGAGTAGAGAGATATCTGTTATCTCAGGATCGATTTCAAAAGACATTTTTTCTTTCAGATCCGATAATTTAGTAAATAACTTTGTTAACAAAGTATTTTTCATTGCTCTTCCTTGTTTTTGGACTCTATTGCTCTAATAGTACGATAAAAAGATTACAAGTGTGTAGTGATTTTTTAAGTTCAAGTTATTCTAGTGTAATATACAGGTAACCGCATTGGACTATATTAGCGCTATATACCTATGCAACCCAAAGAAAAGGGAATCTATGATCAGTAACATTATCACGATGAGCGGTGTGAAGAGTCTTAAAGATATCGAGATTGAGGGGAAGAAAATTCTCATACGGGTAGATTTCAACGTCCCGATGGACGGTCAGTTCAATATTTCTGACGACAGCCGTATCCGTGCGGCGCTTCCGACCATCAACTATTGTATCGATCACAAAGCGTGTTCGATTACCCTTGTAAGCCATTTGGGACAACCGAAGGGGGGATATGATGAGCGTTTTAGCCTCCGCCATATTCAAAAGCGCTTAGAGCGTTTATTGGAGAAAAAGATCGAGTTTATCGATAATCTCGAAACTCTCAAAGAAGAAAATACCCACTGTTCCATTGAGCGGATTTTCTTACTCGAAAATATCCGTTTTTTTGAGGGGGAGAAAAAAAATGACCCTGTGTTTTGTCAACAATTAGCCGATTTATGTGATGTTTACGTCAACGACGCGTTCGGAACCTCGCATCGCAAAGACGCATCGACCTACGGGATCGCTGATTACGCCAAGATCAAAGTAGCGGGTTTTTTAATGATGCGGGAGATCGAAGCATTTACTAAAGCGCTTGAAAAACCGATTCGTCCGATTGCACTCGTGGTCGGAGGCTCTAAAATCTCCTCCAAAATAACGCTGCTGACCTCTGTTATGCCGAAAATCGATAAACTCATTATCGGCGGCGCGATGAGCAATACGTTCTTGAAAGCGCTCGGTTACGACATGAAAGCCTCATTGGTAGAAGATGATTTCGTCCAAGTGGCGAAAGAGGTACTGAGTGAAGCCAAGGCGAAAGGGGTAAAAGTCTATTTACCCGTTGATGTCGTCACGACCGATTCGATCGAACATCCCGTTGATGTAAAGATTACCCCCGTTCAAGACGTATTGGATGGCTTTCATGCCGTAGACATAGGGCCCGCAACGCTCAAACTTTTTTCAGAAGCGATTGAACTCTCTAACACGATTATTTGGAACGGACCGATGGGAATCTATGAGATTAATCAATTCTCAAAAGGGACGTATAAACTCGCTTCTATCATTGCGGATAGCTATGCGTTTAGTATTGTCGGAGGGGGAGATACCGCTGATGCAGTTGAAAAAGCGGGTGAAAAAGAGAAATTTAGTTTTATCTCTACCGGCGGAGGGGCGAGTTTGGAACTTTTGGAGGGGAAAATTCTCCCCGGATTTGAAAAGCTTGATCGTAAATAAAGAGAGCGGATACTATGGTTACTATATACCTACGACATGATGATTCCTTTGAAAGTCACCCGCTCAAAAATCTCAAAGAACCTATCGATTCCAAGACTATTTTTTGGATCGATATTTTTCAGCCAAATGCGGAAGAGATAGAACGGATTGAAATATTATTTGATATTAAATTACCCACAAAACATGATCGTGAAGAGATAGAACTTAGTTCACGTTACTGGGAAGACAATCGATCCATTAAGATAAACTCCTATTTTTTTGTCTCCTTCTTTTTTGTTGAGAGTGCAAAATCACACTACAACGAAAGTGTTAGCTTTGTTCTACAGGATAATATCCTTTTTACGGTTCGTGACAGTGAACTCCAAACATTTGAAATGATGAGTAAAATATTACTGTCACATCCTAAAGAGCTTTTTTCGGGATACGATATCTTTATCCAAATTTTTGATATTCGTATCGATAAAGATGCCGATTTACTCGAATATGCTTCCAAAGAGAGTGACGAAATCCGAAAAAAACTTTTATGGGAACACGGCAGTCATTCGATAGAGCTGTTGAGAAAAATTTCTACTCTTCAGGAATTTACTCTGAAGGTACGCCAATCGGTCTTTGATAAACGGCGGATTCTCACCGCAATGGCAAAATCACCTAAACTCCCTCCCACCATAAAAGAAGATCTCTCGATTATGATGAAAGATATCAACTCACTGATCGAATTTATTGCTATTGATGACAATACTTTGGACAATTTACAAAATCTTTTTCTGGCGCAAACCAGTATCGAGCAAAATAAAATTATTAAACTTTTCACGGTAGCCAGTGTTGCGTTAATGCCTCCGACTTTGATAGCAAGTATCTACGGTATGAATTTCCATTTTATCCCAGAATTGAAATGGACGCTAGGGTATCCGTTTTCTTTAATTTTGATGGCACTTTCCAGCGCTATCCCTCTCATATACTTTCGCAAAAAAAAGTGGCTTTAATAAGCCGCTTGACTACCAAAAGCAACTATACTTCTTTCACACTTTACGAGGATTCCCCATGCCATTTTCACCTTTTAACCTATCATCGTTTATTCTTAAAGCCGTGAGCGAAAGCGGCTATACACAGCCGACGCCGATCCAAGAAAAGGTGATTCCGCTCGTGTTAGAGCGCCGTGATATTCTGGCTCAGGCACAAACGGGGAGCGGGAAAAGTGCGAGTTTCGTCTTGCCGATTTTAGAGCTTTGGTCGCAGGCGCGAGGGGAGGGAAAAGGGAAAATCAAAGCCCTCATCCTCACCCCGACACGCGAACTCACCCTCCAAGTGGCTCAGACGTTCGAGACGATGGGGAAATATTTGCCTAAAACTCCCAAAGTGGTGAGTCTCATCGGGGGTGAGGGGATCGGCGATCAGCTCTATGCCATCCAGCAGGGGTGCGATATTCTCGTCGCAACGTCGGGGCGATTTCTCGATGTGTTGAGAAAAAAGCAGATGAACCTCTCGCACTTGGAATTTTTCGTCCTCGATGAAGCGGACAAGATGCTTGATCTCGGATTTGCCGAAGAGTTGGAGCTGATCTTAGAATCGATCCCCACACAGCGTCAAAATCTCCTTTTCTCCGCGACCTATCCGCCGAAGATGGAGATAATCGCCTCTCGCATCACCCAAAACCCGATCCATATCTCCATAGAAGCGGAAATGCCAACCGTACAGAGTATCCAACAGCGGGTTATCGAGGTGAATCCCGAAAATAGAGGGCCTTTGCTTAGACATCTTCTTGAGAGTGAAAAATGGGAGCAAGTGTTGGTCTTTATGGCGAACAAGCGAGCCTCCGACAACATCGCCGCAAAATTTCGCAAATACGGTTTTTCGGCCGACTCGTTTAACGGCGATCTCCTCCAAGAGGATCGTACCTATGTGTTGGAGCAGTTCAAAGCGAAAAAAATCCGTATCCTTTTTGCCACCGACATCGCCGCGCGCGGTCTGGATATCGACGACATCACCTGTGTTATCAATTTTGATCTTCCCCGCTCACCTGCGGATTATATCCATCGTATCGGACGGACGGGTCGTGCAGGTAAGTCAGGTCTCGCGATTTCGTTTATCGGTTACGAGGAACGGGATCATTTTAGATTGATCGAAAAACGCTCCTCTATCAGATTGCCACGTGAGCAGATCGAGGGGTTTGAACTCGTGGGGACTCCACCGCCGAAAGTCAAAGGCCCAGAACCGGTAAAAGGGAAAGGGAAGAGTAAAAAAGACAAAGCACGTGAACTTGCCGCCAAAAATGCAAACAATTCAGGAAACCGATGAATAGCCTTAATGACCTCATAGCCCAAAAGACGGGACTCTCTCTCAAAACCGTTACCAATATCCTAAAACTCCTCGAAGAGGGCTCTACCATCCCCTTCATCGCCCGCTACCGCAAAGAGATGACGGGGGGTGCTACGGATGAACAGTTGCGTGAGTTCGAGAGCATCTACGGCTATTCGAAAAAACTGTTGGAGCGTAAAGAGGAGGTGGCACGGCTGATCGCAGAGCGCTCGGAGTTGAGTAGTGATCTTCGTACACGGCTAAACAACGCCCAGAGCCTCCAAGAGGTCGAAGACATCTATCGTCCGTACAAAGAGAAGAAAAATACCCGTGCCAGTGTCGCTATCGCCGCTGGGCTAGAACCGTTGGCTGATTTGTTGGAGCGTGCGCAGTTGGAGTTGGGAGAATTTACGAAGCGTGTTGAGAGTTTTGTAAAAGGTTCTATCACTTCTCGCGAAGATGCGATCAAAGGGGCTCAGGATATTCTAGCGGAGCGCTACAGTGACGACCCGCGTGAGCGCGACCACTGGCGTCATCAGATACTGGATTATTCCTCGTTTGAGATCAAAGCGACCAAAGGGATGAGTGAGGAGGGGCTATTCGCCAAGCTCGCCGGAAAGAGTGAGAAGATAGCCTCCATCCCCTCGCACCGCTATCTCGCGATTATGCGCGGGGTGAGCGAAAAAGAGCTGAGCGTCAAGATCACCCTCGATATGGATCGGGTGGAAAATAGCCTTAAAAACCATCGAATCCCCCGCAACGCCAAAAGCTCTCAAACTCTGCTGTTAGCGAGCTACCTCGACGGGTTCAAACGGTTGTTGTTTCCTTCGTTGGAGAGGGAAGTGCACGCGATGATCAAAGAAAAATCGGATATTCAAGCGATCAATACCTTCGGCAAAAACCTCTCACAGCTTTTGGGTTCCCCTCCCGTCACGAAGCGTGCCATTTTGGGTGCCGATCCGGCGTATCGGACGGGGTGTAAACTTGCCGTCGTCGATGAGAACGGTATGTATCTGGATCACGCCGTTATCTATCCGACACCGCCCCAAAGCGATTATGAGAAGAGTGCAAAGGTGGTGAAACAGTTGTGTGATCGTTACGGTATCAATGCCGTAGCCATCGGGAATGGAACCGCATCGCGTGAGACACAGGAATTTTTTGCGAGGGTGAACCGTGATGAGGAATTGAACCTCTCTTATACGGTTGTCTCTGAAGCGGGGGCATCAGTTTACTCCGCCTCCAAAATCGCCCAAGAGGAGTATCCGCAACTCGATGTGACGATACGCGGAGCAATCTCGATAGCTCAGAGGCTACGCGATCCGATGGCGGCATTGGTGAAGATCGATCCAAAATCGCTCGGCGTTGGGCAATATCAGCACGACGTCGATCAAAAACTGCTTGAAAAGAAGCTGGGCGATGTCACCGAAGATTTGGTTAACCGCATCGGTGTTGATCCTAACAGTGCCTCGGTCTCACTCCTCTCCTACGTCGCGGGGGTGGGGGCAAAAGTTGCTAAATCGATAGTGGAGTACCGTGAGACAAGCGGAGCGTTTAAAAGCAAACAAGAACTCCTCAAAGTCAAAGGGCTGGGGGCGAAAGCATATGAGCAGTGTGCGGGATTTTTTCGGATACGGGAGGGGAAAAGTGTGCTGGACAACACGGGTGTTCACCCTGAGAGCTACGAAGCGGCGAATACCCTTTTAAAATGCTATGATCTCCCCTCTATCACCAAAGACCAGATTCCCCATATTGCGCAGGAATTGGGTATAGGGGAAGCGACGCTCGGCGACATCATCGCAGAGTTACGCAAACCGGGATTTGACCCCCGCGAGAGTTTGCCGCCGATCATGTTTCGCTCCGATCTCACCGACATCAAAGAGTTGCGTGAGGGATCTATCGTCTCGGGCGTTGTTCGAAACATCGCCGATTTTGGGGCATTTGTGGACATCGGACTCAAAAATGACGGCTTGATCCATATCTCTCAGATGTCGGAGAAACGGATCTCTCACCCGCTCGAAGTACTCAGTGTCAATCAACAGCTCAGCCGTATCCGAGTGGTTGAAGTCGATGTTGCCAAAGGGAAAGTAGGATTGAGTCTCAAAGAGTGATAGAATAGTGAAAGAACTCTGTCTCTAAAGAGGGGGAAATAATGGCATCCGTAGCATGGCTATCATCAAAACTCTCTGATGGACGGATCGCGTGCGAAGCGTGCTCTCAACACTGTAAACTCTCGGAGGGAGAATACGGCATTTGCGGTATCCGCAAAGTTGAAAACGGTGAACTCTATCTCCTCACCTACGGCCTTGCGGCGGCGGTGAATATTGACCCGATCGAGAAAAAACCGATGTTTCATTTTTTACCCGACTCAAAAGTATTCTCATTCGGTACCGTGGGGTGCAATTTCTCGTGCACGTTTTGCCAAAACGCCGATATTTCCCAATACCCCAAAGAACACCATCACGAAATCATCGGACGTCCACTCTCACCGAAAGATGCCGTAGCCTTGGCACTCGAACACGGATGCCAAAGCATCGCCTACACCTACAACGAACCTGCGGTATTTTTTGAATACGCCTATGATACGGCGCGATTGGCGAGCGAAGCAGGTTTGAAAAATATTTTTGTTACCAGCGGTTATGAGACTCACAAGGCGATTGATACGATAGCTCCTTTTTTGGATGGAATGAATATTGATATTAAATCGTATAGCCAACCATTTTACAAAGATATTTGCGGAGCATCGCTCAAGCCCGTGTTAGATACCATCGAATACGCCCACAAAAAAGGGATATGGATCGAGACGACGACCCTCCTGATCCCAGGGCTCAATGATTCGGAGGAGGAGATTCGCTCCATAGCCGAATTTCAAGCCTCACTTGATCCCTCGATGCCGTGGCATATCAGTGCGTTTCATCCGATGTACAAGATGAACGATGTTCCCCGAACCCCCGCATCAACGCTTAGTCGTGCCTATGAGATCGGTAAAGAAGCGGGATTGAAATATGTTTATGTCGGGAATATCGATGATGAATCACGCGAATCGACCTATTGTCCGAGCTGTTATAAAATGGTTATTGACCGTCACGGTCATATCGGACAGTTCGTCACTAACCATTTGGTAGAAAAAAATCATTGTCCCTACTGCACTACGGTAATCGAAGGGGTGTGGAAGTAGAACTACACCGAGGTAATAAGCGGTACAAAAACAAATCCCGGAAATTCAGTAGATTCCAGTGAACCGTTTTCTTTTTTGGTAATGCGCCAAATAGTGTTTTGAACAGGAACAACGAGAATCCCTCCGGGTTTTAGCTGATCAAACAGTTCGGTCGGCATTTCAGTTGCACTGGCAGAAACCAGGATACGATCGTAATGCTCTCCCGGTTTTCCTAAAACAGAGGGGTTTGCCAAACTAATCGATCCGTTATGAATATGAACTTTTTCTAAATTCTCATGGGCGTGTTCGATAAGAGACGCGACACGCTCCACTCCCTCAACATATCCGTCTCTTCCTATGGCAGCGGCCAAAAGAGCTGTCGTCCATCCCGATCCTGATCCGATATCCAACACCTTGTTTCCTGCTGTCGGATTTAAAAGTTCCAGCATAAAGGCGACGGTGGTAGGTTGGGAAATCGTTTGTGATTCACCGATCGGGAGGGGATGATCATCGTATCCCTTCGGATAGAGCTCCTCGGGAATAAAATGGATACGGTCGCATACTTTAAAAGCATAAATTAGAGAAGGGGAATAGAGTACGCCTGAGGCTATCAGATGACGGATAAGTTGCTCGTTCGTATTCATGTTCTATCTCGTAGATTTTATTCCCCTACAATCGTTCGTGCCGTAGGGTTTACTTTTAGTCTCTCAATCGGAATAGGTTGGTTGGTTTTTTCACAAATACCGTAGTTTCCCAGAGCAATCCGATTCAGTGCGGCATTGATCTCATCCAGCTCCATTTCGAGCTTTTCAAGGAGCATATGGTCGGTGGAATTTTCGATTTCAATCTCGGCCATATCCAATATTTCATCCAACTCGCCGTCCATTCCGATACTGCTAAGCTCCACTTTTATAAGAGCGATATTCTTTTCAATTTTTGCTTTTTCTGCTTTGAGGATCGCTTCAAATGCATTGAGATCCAAATCGTGTCGTGTACTCATTGTATGCCCCTTTTACAAAAACTTAACCTTGATAAATGATAACGCAATAATGGTAACAAAATAAGAATCCATCTTAACTATTTTTGACATCACGCAGTCGATTTGGGTACACTAAAGAACTTTAACACGGCGAAAGAGTACCAATGAAACAAATGATGCAGATATACCGTGAAAACCGAGAAGCGGTAGAGGGATTTTTGCTGAGTACCATCAGTGACACGCCTCAGCACGATTTCGATGATGTTCAAGTCGATAAATTTTTTAAGCGTCTTCCATGTCTCACTGATATGTATTTGATGGATGAAAAGGGGAAACAGATCACCCCGACATGGCGCAGAAGCGGCCATGATATGAGTTTGAAAGGTTCCGATAGAGCTTATTTTATCAACCGTATTCAGTTTGACGATAAAGGCAACTATATTTCCAACCCTTATATTTGTGCCAACAGCGGTCAGCCGAAAGTCTCGGTCGCTCGTAAATACTCCGATGGGAAGATTGCCGTATTCGATCTCGATCTTGTTGCGGTACTGGGCAAAATGCATCTGATTGAGAGTACGCGACTCATCTCAAAACTCTCCGTATGGGTTTACGGTCTGCTTGGCGGAGGACTTGTCTTACTGGCATTGTTTTTGGGCGGATATGGATTGTTAGGATTTGCCAAAGCACTTATGAGTGTCGGTGATGAAACGCTTCAGTACGTTTTTAAATCCATTATCGGGATTACCCTCGCGATAGCGATTTATGATTTGGCAAAAACGATTTTGGAGCAGGAGGTGTTTTATCGCTCCTTAACCCCCGAAGAAGGGAACGAATATAAAACCTTAACCAAGTTTTTGACTTCGATCATTATCGCCCTCTCGATCGAATCGCTGATGGTAGTATTTAAAGTTGCGATCAACGATATCCGAAATATGCATTTCGCGTTTTATCTTATCAGCGGAGTCGGTATTTTGATCGTCTCTATGGCGATACTTAACTACGTGAGCCGTAAAAAACATGAAGCACAGAGCTAGGAGTTATTAATGGATCAAGAACTCGCCTATCTGAATCAGTTTTATCTTAAAGTGATCGATTTTCTAGCCAACTACAGTTTTCAGATCATCGGAGCATTGATCATCGTAATCATCGGGTGGTTCTTTTCAAAATACGTCTTTAACCTACTGATGAAATTTTTTCAGCAGCATGACTTCGATCCGACTCTCAGCAAATTTGCCGCCAACGGTGTACGTATACTGATTTTCGGAGCGATGTTGGTGGTCGCTATCGGAAAACTCGGTATCTCTATCGCTCCGTTTATTGCGGCGGTCGGTGCCGTTTTTTTAACGGCAGGATTAGCGATACAAGGAAGCGTTGCCAACTACGCCGCAGGAATTTCACTGATTATCACCCGTCCGTTTAAAATCGGCGATACGATTTTGATTAACAAGGTATACGGGGAAGTTGAAGAGATCCGTCTTGCCTACACGACGCTTCGTACCGAAGATGAAGAGTTAATCACGGTTCCGAATAAAAATATGATTGGAGAGGTGATCGTCAACTCTTTTAATTATCGTGTAGTCGAATCGAGTGTCGGAATCTCCTACGATGCGGATGCTGAAAAAGCAATAGCTTTGATCCAAAAAGTGATTGAGGGATTTGAAAATGTCTCTACGGAGACTAAAGCGATTGTCGGAATCGAGAAATTTGGAGAAAGTTCGGTTGATATCGGGATACGCTATTGGGTGCCGACTCGAAATTTTTTTAAGACGCAGTTTGAAGTCAATATGGGAATCTATAAAGCGTTAAAAGAATCAGGAATCACCATCCCTTATCCGCAGAGGGAGATTCGAATGATCGGACAAACTAATATCGAAGGGCAAAAATGAGTGAGCGTTTCAACCAAGCTGCGCAAGGGTGGGATAAAGGGGATATGCGTCAAAACATAGCCCATGCGGTATTTCAAACGATTGCGAGCCGAATTTCATTATTGAATCATATGAGTATTATGGATTTCGGTGCGGGGACGGGATTGCTGAGTTTTAAAATCGCTCCGATGGTTCAAAATGTCGTAGGGGTGGATCTTTCCGAAAAGATGCTTGAGCAGCTGCATAACAAAAACTCTCCTTGCTTGTCGGTCGAAGCCGTTTGTCAAAATATTTGTGAAGAGCCGTTGGAGAAACAGTTTCATGGAATTGTCAGTTCGATGGCGATGCATCATGTCGAAGATACGGCGGCATTGTTTGAGACCTTTCATGCTCACCTTAAACGAGACGGTTTTATAGCGATTGCCGATCTCGAAGCGGAAGACGGAACTTTTCATACGCATGGAAATGAAGGGGTGCACCATTTCGGGTTTGAACGCGATCCTTTGCGTGAAACAATTGAAAACGCAGGATTTGAACATGTCCGTTTCCATCATGCCTATACGGTTGAAAAAGAGAATGGAAATTATCCAATATTCCTCGTAACCGCCACCAAAAAGTCCTAAAACCCTTATCTCGCACGCTTCTTGCATTATCATGGATACTTCAGCTCTAGGAGTATCCTATGGTCAGCCGTGCGAAAATCAAAGAACTCATGAACGAGAGCGCCTGCTCTCATAGCAAAGACAAAAAACCGGGAGAAGGGTGTGATAAGCCTAAACCGGGACTTGCGGCGGGTGGATGTGCCTTTGACGGTGCTCAAATCTCTCTTTTTCCGTACGCTGATGCGGTGCATCTCGTCCACGGCCCTCAAACATGTTTGGGGGCATCGTGGGAAACACGTGAGACAAAAACGTCGTTTAAAGGGCGTGATCATACACAGATGGGATTTACGACGGGTATAACGACCAATGACGTTATTTTCGGCGGTGACAAACGACTCTCTGACTCGATCGATTACATTATGGAAAACTACCGCCCTGAAGCTATTTTTGTCTATTCGACCTGTGTAACGGCGCTTGTGGGTGATGATATCGATATGACCTGTAAACTCGGAAGCGAAAAACATGGAGTACCGGTCGTACCCGTTCATGCCGCCGGATTTGTGGGGAGTAAAAATCTCGGATCTCGTCTCGCGGGTGAAGCGGTATTAGAACATCTCATCGGTACCAAAGAACCCGAATTTACGACCCCCTATGATATTAACCTGATCGGTGATTATAACGTTACTGGGGATATGTGGCAGTATCTCCCTATCTTCGAGAAGATCGGACTTCGAGTGCTGAGTTCCATGAGCGGTGACGGTCGGGTAGGGGATATTCGCAGCGCCCACCGTGCGAAACTCAACGTCATCGTGTGTGCCAAATCACTGATAACGCTGACGCGTAAAATGCAAGAGCAGTACGGTATCCCGTGGATTTCGGTCTCATTTTACGGTAAACGTGACACGACATTTGCGATTCGAGAGATTGTAAACGCTTTGGGTGATCCTGAACTCATTGCACGTGCCGAAACGGTTATTGCCGAAGAAGAAGCGGCTTTAGAAGCCAAAATTGCTCCCTATAAAGCCCTCTTTGAAGGTAAAAAAGCGGTTCTCAACACCGGAGGGAACAAAGCGTGGTCGATAGCATCGGGATTGCAGGATTTGGGGATTGAAGTGGTCGCGACGAGTGTGGCGAAATCGACGCAGGATGATATCGATAAAGCACGGGAATATTTGGGTGAAAACGGTGTTTTGATGACGAAACCTGCTTCTGAACAAGGGAAAATTATCGACTCTACGGGGGCGCACATTCTTCTCGCGGGTGGACGGAGTCTCTACACCGCCATCAAGAAGAAAATCTCTTTTATCGATGTCAATCAGGAGAAAAAAACGAGCTACGGGGGATACGGCGGATTGCTAAACCTCGCAGAAGATTTAAAATACGCCTTTCGTAATCCCGTGTTTGCCAATGTCGGAAAACCTGCACCGTGGGAGGTTGGATAATGGAATTCTCCCTTTCGCGTCATGAACACAAACCGCTTCAAGTCAACCCGATCAAACACTCCCAACCCATGGGAGCGACCCTCGCCTATTTGGGGGTAAAAGATTGTATGCCGCTGATGCACAGCGCTCAAGGGTGTGCCTCGTATACCAAAGTCTTCTTTACTCGCCACTTCAACGAACCCATCGCGATTAATAATACTTCCGTGAGTGATATCACAGCCGTACTTGATGGCGGAGATTACTCGATCCTGATGGCGATTGAAAATATTCAGAACAAAGAGAAAAATCTCAAACCCTCCATGATAGGGTTGCATACGACGGGGCTGACGGAGACCAAAGGGGATGACGTGAGAGGTGTTGGGATGCACATCGAGATTCCTTACGTATTTGTCAACACCCCCGATTACGAGGGGGGTATGGAGAGCGGATGGGCATTGACGGTCACGGCGATGATCGAACAGCTCACCGAGGCCGCTACCGAAGTTAAACCGAATAAACTCGTTTTTTTACCTCATTTGAGTATGCAGCCGATTGAAGTAGAAAAGATCAAAACCCTTTGCGAAGATTTCGGGTTTGAGACCTATGCACTCCCCGATCTCTCCACCTCACTGGACGGATATTGGGAAGCGGGGCAGGGTAAGTTGGCCAACGGCGGAATAACGGTCGATCAGATACGTGATTTAGCAACCTCAAGCGTCGTAATTTCCATCGGTGCATCGATGAAAAAATCGGCGCAGGCATTGCAAAAGAAAAATCCCCTTGTTGAACACTTTCATTTTGATCATGTGATGGGATTGGACGGGTGTGACAATTTTGTAGCATGCTTGATGAAAATACGACAAGCGGAACCAAAACCGATGATAAAGCGATGGCGCGCACGATTGCAAGATGCGATGTTGGATGCCCATTTTTTGATCGGGAGTTCCCATTTCGTTATTACGGGAGAACCTGATATGCTCAGTGGAATGTGCGCGCTCATCCGCAGTGTCGGCGGAACTGTCGATGCCGCAGTTTCCACGACATTCAGCGATGTTTTGCATACGATAGAAGCGGAGAGCGTATTTGTCGGAGATTTGGAAGATGCACGAAGATTTTTTGATTCTGCGGACATGGTAATCAGTAATTTTCATGCAGAACGAATCTTGCATAGTATAGATAATACGGCGCTCGTTATTCGAGGATTTCCTAATTATGAAGAGTTAGGTAATCAGCTTAAAAACGATCAACTGTATGAGGGAAGCACGTACTTTTTGTTTGAGATTGCTAACGAATTGAGAAAGGTTAAACATGAACACTAAAATCAGTATAGAGGGGAATGGTGCGATGGACAGTGCTTTAAGAGTTGCTTTTGCAACCAAAGATATGGAAGAGGTAAACGCCCATTTCGGAGGAGCCAAAGAGTTTGTCGTTTATAACGTTACCAAAGAGGGATATGAAGTCTCCGAAGTGATCAAAACCGATAACGCCGACGTTGAAGATGATGATAAAACCGATTTTCGTGTACGTGCCCTTAAAGGGGTCAATATCATGTATTGTGAAAGTATCGGAGGGACGGCAGCGGCAAAAGTTATCCGTGCGGGGATCCACCCTATGAAAGTCAGCGAATCTACATTGATCGAAGACATTCTCAAAAATTTAGTTCAAATGATTAACGGTAACCCGCCGCCATGGGTAAAACAAATTATACAAATGAAAACCGAACACGATGTACGACAAGACCGATGGGCAGAGGGAGAATAAGAAAATGGAAGCAGAAAAACAATTGAGTGAATTTGGGTTGGAGATTGTACGACAGATTCGTGCACTTGATCAATTCGGTAATTGGTCGAGAATCAGTGATGAAGAGTTGCTCATCAAAAAATACGTCAAAACCAAAGAAGAGCTAAAGCTCGTACCTTTGATCGCCGACATCGATGAGATGATGATCAATGACATCAAAATGATTTATAAAGCGGTAGCACTTTCATTTGAGCGTAAAACAGGGGTTGTCTGTAATGTCATCATGGAGATGAGCCATGAGGGATTCGGCCGATGTGCGGTTATCGCCGATCGTATCTGTATCGTTAATAAATATTTTAAAGATGCACACCGTTTCAGCTTTCGCTCACTAGAGGCGTTATTTGAAGATGGAGACAAAATGCTCTCAAGTGCAGTAGAAATTTATGAACAATACAAACCGTGTATACAACAAGGATAAGGAGTAACCAATGGCAAAAGTGGGAATTTTTTTCGGAAGCAGCAGCGGTGTCACACGGGGTGCGGCAGAACTTTTAGCAGATGAGATCAAAGGTGCAGAACTGATTGATATGGAAGAAGATTTTGACGGGATTGAGCAGTTCGAGGATTTCGATGTATTGATTCTCGGTTCATCCACGTGGGGTCAGGGTGATCCTCAGCGCGACTGGGTTGATCCGCTTTATGATTTGAGTAATGACCGTCCTGATTTAAGCGGTAAAAAAGTAGCGTTTTTCGGTGCGGGTGATCAAAAAACACACGGTGAACATTTTTTGAGTGCTTTGGGAAAAATGCACGATTTATTTGTTTCTCTCGGTGCTGAAGCTTACGGCTATATACCGACAACCGGATACGAATATGAATTTTCACTCGCAGAGCGTGAGGGTAAATTTTGCGGACTTGGGATCGATGATGTTAATCAAGAAGATTTGACCGAGGAACGTGTAACCCTATGGGCAAGTCAACTCAAAAGTGAGATAGGACTATAAGGAGTTTATCATGGGAACGTTAGCTGAATTTCAAAAAATAACCGATACGGAAGATTTTTTTGAGTTTTTTGATCTCGCATACGACGAGCGTCTTGTAAATGCAAAACGGTTTCATATCATGAAAAAGTTTGGTGAGCTTGTTGAAAAAGCAAGCGGGCATGATATGGGTGGTGACACTAAATTGCTTGAATACTATAAATTTGCCCTTCTCACCGTATATAAAAATTTCGAAAACGGTTATAGCCCCTCTGCCGCCGATGTTTGGGCAATGTTTGATAAGCCGAGTGCTTGCGGAACATGTTCCACATCGAGCAGTTGCAGTGATGTAGAGGAGGTCAGTCATGGAGTCCACGCCTGTACAAGCCAACAAACCCTCAGCTTCTGATTTTTTGGAGCAAACGGCGGATGCCGCACAAGCCGGATTAGAGTCGTGTGAGCGTGATAATGAAACAATGCCGATTAACAATGAGGCACGAAAAACAAATCTCTACAAGATGTCGACTAAAGATGAGATTCTATCTGTATTCAGAGTCGGTCAAAGAGTTCGACTCGTAAAAGCGATACGAAATGACGGTACCTATCCTCACGCAAGTGTGGGTGATGTCCTAGTTGATGCAGGCTCTGAGGGGTATATTCGCAAAATCGGCGATTTTTTGCAGACTATTCGTGTGTATGAAGTAAACTTTATCGAAGAAGGTTTGACATTCGGCTGTCGTGAAGCGGAACTTGAAAATGCTCTCGAAGAAGATGGATACGATGAAGTGGCAGAAGAGTTGAAATGGCTCAAAGAGCATCGGGCTGCACGAGCGGCTGAGAAAGCGGCGCAATCTCAAGAAGAGGGGGAGTAATCTGCACTTTTTGAGATTTGTGCATACTACATTGAACATGAAGTCATGAGCATGTCATGTGGGAAATATGAGGAGGTTTAAGATGGTCAGTGTCATTTTTTGCGGCTTCGGCGAAGGTCAAAATAAACGTGTGTACGCTAAAGCCGGTGATCTATTATTACGAGTTGCCCAAAGCAACGGTATTGTAATCCCGACAGACTGTAAAGACGGTATGTGCGGTAGCTGTATCGTACGGATCGAAGACATCGCTACAAACGAGTCAATGGATCCGAATGCAGAAGAATACGCGTCAAAAGGCAAAGCGGTCTATATGGATGACAAAGAGCTTGAAACGTTGATTTCAATGGGTGCTATCTCTAAAAAAGAGGCTGAAATTGCGCAACAATTCAATCGTCCTACTCCGATACGTTTGGCTTGCCAATGTGTTATCAAAGATACAATCTTAGTCAAACCGTATTAAGTATTTCTAGTGCCTTCGGGCTAACATCTAAACGGAAACAATTCGTTTAGCGAACATCATAATCATTAAAGGAGTTGGGATGACAACACGTGTAGAAATTATGAATGACTTTTTGGCGATCAATGTCCACCCGGGCAAAACGATCCAAGATATCGTAGAAGCTTCTGGAAGTGCGCTTCCATTCGGTTGCCGTGACGGTGAATGCGGTACTTGTGTCGTAATGATCGAGTCAGGTATGGAATTTATGAGTCCAATCAACGATAAAGAGAAAGCGGTACTTAAAACTCTCAATGAGAGTAACCCGAAAGCTCGTCTTGCTTGTCAAATGAAAGTCGTCGCGCCAAACGGATTGGTACGTATTAAATACTAAGTTTACCTTTTTGAACGCCATCGGAATTCATCCCGATTGGCTACGCTTGCCGCTAAGGCACTAAAGCTTGCCTCATTCGAGGCAGATTTAGTTATTGCTTATTTTTTGATCACTCTTCTGCTTAAAAAAAGCCTATACTTTTCACAAGAACAACATATGCATTTAATTGAATAAATGTGTATTTTTTTAGGCGGATTATCATGCAAACTTCACTCTCTTATAAACAAAAACAACTCCCGCGACTCTCCATGCAGACGTGGCTACCTTTATTGCAATGTTCGCTAAACGACCTTGAAAAACATCTACAAGTTATTACCAATGAAAACCCCTGTTTAGAAGTCAAATCGGGCTTTGAAGAGTCTAACGCCGTAGCCGGCGGTACTGCGGCATACGGTGCATTCCAAAACTATGTTTCCAACTCTTCGAGTGAGCAAATCGAGTGGTTGAGCATCTCTTCGACGTCACTCTATGAAAAGCTCGATGAGCAGATCGTAGCTCCTCTTTTTCCTACGCCGATATCCCAAAAGATAGCGCGTCAAATCGTCTATTACATTAACGACGAGGGATACTTTGAAGGCTCCGTAGAAGAGGTTGCCAGCCAATGTGATACCGATGCCCATACGGTAGAGCGGGTACGCCAGCGTTTTGCCCATTTGGAGCCCTCCGGTGTCGGAGCGGTGGATTATAAAGAATCTTTTTTATTTCAACTCAGCGATTATGATTTGGATGATGAGCTCAGTATCTTGCTTGGAGCGATGATTTTACAATTTGATAAAATGGAAAAATTTATCAACCATCCCCGTCTTCATGACGCTAAACATGTATTGCAGCATCTGAAAAATCCTCCCGCATTGGAGTATATGGAGCCTGAAGCACAGATTACCCCCGATTTGTTTGTCGAATTTTCGGGATCGGAACTCAATATTCGGATTAATCATGCGTTTTATCCCGATTTACAGGTCAATATGATCGATAAATACGATAATTTTGCCAAACAAAAGTTCAAAGAAGCGCGTGAGCTTGTTAAACTCCTCGATTTGCGTAAAGCGACTTTGTATAACGTCGCATTGGTTTTATTGGAGAAACAATACAGTTTCTTTATGGGAGGAGAGCTAAAACCGCTCCGTCTTCAGGATGTTGCGGATGAGTTGGGATTTAATGAATCGACGATCTCCCGTGCGATTGCCGATAAATATATCCAGACCGAACGGGGATTATTCGCGTTTAAAGATTTTTTCTCCAACTCTATCGGCGAGGTATCGACATCGGAGATTAAACATTTTCTCAAACGTCTCGTCAGCAGTGAGAATAAAGACGACCCTTTCAGCGATAAAACCCTCCATGAGATGATTGAGGAACGCTTCGGGGTAAAAATGGTTCGCCGTGTCATTGCGAAGTACCGTCAGGAACTCGATATCCCCTCGTATAAAGAACGCCTCTTTCTTTATAAACTCGAATTACTGTAGTTCTATGTCAATCTGACAGGTAATAGAGGTTTTTTCTAAAATCACTCTATTATCGTGTTTATGATTATCCATTTGGACCTTGATTGTTTTTTTGCTTCGTGCGAGCGGGTTCGCAATCCCTTATTAGAGGGGAAATGTGTGGCTGTCGGAGGACGGGGCGATCCGTTTATCTTCGATAAAAAGCCCTCGCGTGCCAAAAAACTTATGACGTTGAATAGTGGAGCGTTTGTCCCCTCCTTATTTCATGCCGACCATGACAGCCGTAACTATTTTAAAGACGGGGATACGATACGGGGGATTATCACCACCGCAAGCTATGAAGCACGCGCTTACGGGATTAAAACAGCGATGAGTGTTCATGAGGCCCTCCGTCTTTGTCCGCATCTGATTCTCCTCCCTCCCCATCATCTCCTCTATCACACGATGAGTCACGAATTGATGGAGTATCTCTCGAGCGTCGTTCCCGTAATGGAGCAGTACAGTATTGATGAGATGTTCGGAGACCTTCGGGGCTGGATAGCGGAAGAAGATACGCACGAGTTTATCCGACACCTTCAAAATGATATTTCCGTGCAGTTTAAGCTTCCCGTCTCTATCGGTGCGAGCAGTTCCAAATGGATTGCAAAACTGGCTACCTCTGCGGCGAAGCCTTACGGTGTTTGTGTCGTCCCTAAAGATGAAATCGAATCGTTTGTTAAAGATATCCCCATAAGGGAATTCCCCGGCGTCGGAAAAGTTCTTTCCCTTAAGATGGAGCGTTACGCGATCAAAACGGTCGGTGATGCATGGAAATCGAAAACCCTAATCCAATCGTGGGGGAGACAAGGTTTAGACCTTTATACGAGGCTCAGAGGGAGTGATAATGAAGCGGTGCAAGCGAATCGATCACGAAAAGGGATAGGGATATCGCGCTCCATGGATCACCCGATCAAAGAGCGGGATGAACTCTTTCGACGTATTCATATCCTTATACGTCATTGGAGCCACACCATCATGAAGCTTGGGGTGAATCCCACGACCTACTCTTTTTCATTAGGGTATGAGAATTGGGGGAGTTCTAAAAAACAATATACTCTCTACCGTCTTTTTAACGAAACATTTCTTCAAAATTTTACGATTGAAAAGTTTAAAGAACTTGACATTTATCCCCATATTCCTGTGACGCATATCGCGATGAGTGCGAGTAAATTTATTCATCATGATCCCAAAAGCTTTGATCTGCTTGAAATCCAAAACGATACTATAATGCGGAGTCTTACGGATGCCCTAACCAAGGTAAGAGATAAATACGGAATGGATATTGTACGCGGAGGAGGGGAACTCTAAACCCTATAGAAATAAGCGGATTGATATTGAGTTTATTTAAGAAATATTCTTTTTTTCAGATAGGTTGTTTCATGTATGGTTCCTGAAGATACAAGCCATTGTGCCAGAGTATCGGAATGGAGGCTTTTTCTTTTGAAAAGAAATAATTTTAACTTTTCTAACATCACTTTCTCCCTTTATCACTATAAAATTTATGCAAGTTTGTATCCTATAGTATTAGTGTTGCATTTGTGTTGCATTTTATGTTAATTAAATAGGGAATAATGTTCTTCGGTATGATGTTTTGCAAAATACATTGCTTGATCCGCACATTTTAGCAATGTTGCCGCATCCGTTCCATGTTCAGGATAAAAAGCGATTCCGATACTGATGGAAGGGGTAAATTTGATCTCATTAATATAAATAGCTTGTGCAACTTTATCAATAAGATTTTTAGCAACGCTAATCGCATCATTTTTCTCATTGATAGATTCAAAAATAATGGTGAATTCATCACCCCCAAAACGGGCGGCAAAATCATCTGAGCGTATATTTTCTTGTAAGCGTAATGCCACTGTTTTTAGAAGAGTATCTCCCGTTTCATGTCCATACGTGTCATTAACCTCTTTGAAGAGATTGAGATCGATAAAAAAGAGTGCAAATATTTTTTGGGAGCGTTGCGCACGTGCAAGTGTTTGGTTTAGGATTTGATTTAAAAATAACCGGTTCGGAAGCCCTGTTAAAGCATCGTGATGAGAGTCTATTAGTAATTGCTCTTCATACGCTTTTTGAATAGTAATATCACTAAGAATGGCAACATAGCGTATAAGTTTCCCTTGTTCGTCATGAATTGCAGAGATGCTTTGCAATGAGGGGTAGAGGGTTCCATCTTTCCGTTTGTTCCATATTTCACCACGCCATCTACCTGTGGTGTGAATGAAGTGGAACATATCATCGTAAAATTGATTGTCGTGTTTACCGGATTTAAAGATTTTCGGGTTTTTCCCAACAACATCTTCAAATTCAAATCCTGTTACATGGGTAAAGGCTTCATTAATTTTGATAATATTTTCAGATGCATCGGTTATAAAAATGACTTCAGAAGTATTGTGAAAGACTGCATCTGAGAGTAAAAGTTCCGCTTCACGTTCTTTATAATCTTGAATACTATCGACACTCAGCCATATATAGGGCTTCCCTTTAATTGAAACAATATTACCTGAGACTTTTACACACGTATGTTTACCACTTTTACTGATATAAAGAGTTTCATACGGATCAACATTCCCATTTTTTACGAGAAGGTTCAAATGTTTTTTTTCACGTGCTAAAAAGCTATCAGAAATGAGGCTGAAATAATTTATTCGTTTTATATCATCTGCGCTAAAACCGACTAGGTTTAGAAAACTACTGTTGGCATCGATAAGATTTCCCTTCAATGAACATAATGCAAGTCCTGCCGTCGAAGTAGTAATCAACATACTGCTGAAATGGCGTGAATCTTCTATATTTTGAACGAGCGGGTGGAGAAAATACCAAAAAAATAGACTTCCTGCAAAAGCTAAAATAAGTGTTATACCGAGTGCATATTGCGCTGCTTCGATATAAGGAGCACGCACTTCTGAGAGATCCATTTTGGCAACCAGTCCCCACTCTAGCTCTTTGATAGGCTCATAAGCGGCTAAAACGACTGTACCACGATAATCGAAGGCAACATCCGCCCCTTTTACTCCATTGAGAGCACGGCGCATCGGCTCTCCCAGTTTTGAATTCCATGGGATTGACGCCGGTTTATTAATATTAAAATGGCGTTGTTTTATTAAAAATCGGATTTGGTCATCTTCACGTTTTCCCAGTGTAAATTCACCTGTTTTGCCAAAACTCGCGTATTGGTAATGAGCAGTTGAGATTTTTTGAATAATTTTTTCCGCAACCTTTTTTTTCATTTCGGCAGAAATATTCTTATGAAGGAGAAGCTCTTGCTGAGCTACTATATTGATCATTACGGCTTGTGTTTCAACCAGTTCGATTAAATGGGCTTTTTGTCGATTAAATCCTAGGTTATAAAGAAGCACAATAGTGAGGGTAACTACGACAATCATATTGAAAGTGAGAAGTAGAATAAGATAATAAGGAGTTTGTTGTATTCGCTTATTACTAAAGTACTCGCTAAAGGAACCTTGTATATTTTTCAAAGCTTGTCGTCCATCAATCTATTATGAATAATCATTCATTTTTATAAATTATACCGAAAAATAATCTAACTTTTAGATTTATTTCGCTTGACGAGAAAGAAGATTGTATATACCGGTTCCTACAATAAGGAGCGTTACCCCGATAATCAGATAAAAAGCGTTTATCAGTTTGGTGTAATCATCCAAAACAATTTTGAATACCGCCATCAGCGACTCTATGGAGAGGGCAATAATAATAGAGGTTAGAAATTTGGTGAGGGTTTTATTTTGGAGATCATTGCCGTAATGAAATGTTTTAAAGAGTACCTCATTTTCAATCAGTGTTTTAGCTAAATCGTAGATAGCAAGACCGATTGTAATGGAGATAATAGAGGTAAATATTTTATGCATAACCATTTCGGCAGAATTCGATGAAATGAGCATACCGTAAAAAATATAGCCGCCGTATAAGATTAAAAAGACCGATACGATCCCCAGTAATAATCCGCCGATTCCCATTACACATCGGTTGATTTGCTCATAAGCGCTGTTATGTTCGATTAGGCGGAGCTCTTCGAGAAGCTTTAACATATCAAAATCGGCGACAAAATAGAAATCTTTTTCACGTTTTACGGCACTTAGGGTCGGTAAGCCTGTAACATGATGAAGGTAGGGATTACTGATATGGATCGGTTCATTGGTAAAGCTGACCCATTTAAAATAGAATGATTTATCGGCACCGTTGCGATTTTCGTCGATGTAGTTTCTTCCGTAACTGGGTGAGCATTGCACAAAGGTGTCATTAACGCTATAGATCACTTCCGCCGACTTTTCGGATTCAAAAAAACGTCGCATATCTTTGACATCTTTTGAGAGAGGATGAAAATTTTCCATTGTGGTACGAAGGTAAAATTGAACACTGTTTTTATGTTCGGTGTAGATACTGATGATCCGTTTCATGAAAACTCTCCTTTATTGAATTTTCACTATACGTTTTAGCACCGATCGTATTAAGAGTGAGATGGAAAAAAAAGATAGGAATGAAGTTTAAGGATACTCTGTTTCGTTTCTGTAACCTTTGAGTTTTACACTTCTGCACTTTTTCTGAAGGTACATTCATGCTATCCCTCCATCTTATCTCACGTCTCACCATACGACAAAAAATTACTTTTATCGTTGCTACAACACAGCTATTTGCGGTTATCGCCATCTCCATCGGTATCATAGGTATGTTTTTATCTAACGCTTCACTTGAACGGATAAATGATCAAAGTCTCCATCCGCTAGATCAGCTTAGACAGTGCAAACATGCAATGGTCAATGTGATTCAGGCGAAAGCGCAATTGATTTCTGAAGGGCAGGGGGACTATGAAAAGGATTTAATAGCGGTTAAAGCAGCGCATAAACAGTTTAATATACAATGGAACGCCTATTTAAAATCGCCTAAAACGCAGAAAGAGCGGCTGCAAATCGAAGAGGCTACAAACCAAGTCGCACGGGCAGATCGCTCGATGAGTGCACTTGAAACGGCGATAAGTAATCGTGAGATCATGGAGATTCATGATTTGGTGCAAAGCGATTTTCCCTTTAGCTTCGCCCCTTTAAGCGATCTTTTTGATACGCTGATTACGGTTCAGTTGGAAAATACTCAGTCGCTTTACAACGATGCCCAAACTCAGTTCAACCAAACGCTTCTTCTGATAGCGGTCATCTTTCCTATCGGTATGATCGTCATCTTTATCACCCTTCGGATTATTACGCGTGAGCTTATCCATAAAATAACCCTTCTATCGCAGATTATTCACCATTTACGCAAAGGAAATCTCCAAGAACGGATCAACGTAGAGGGAAAAGACGAGCTTTCTACGGCTGCTTATGAAATGAACGCTTCGATGGAAGAACTTCAAAAAATCCTTACCAATATCAAAGCTTCCTCTTTTGAGAGTATCGCTACGGCGCAAGAGCTTAACAATGTAGCAGGTACGATCCGTCAACGTCTTGAAACGAGTACCGCAGACATCGCCATAACCCATTCACAGCTTGTGGAACTCCAATCTATCGTGTATGTTTCAACCTCTTCGGCGCGTGATACGACCTGCAAAATTGACGAAGCCAATTCCAATTTGAGTGAAGCCAATATGCAAATTACGCAAATGAACAATGACATACAAACCGTTGCCCAAATTCAACAAAGCCTCTCCGATGAACTGCAAGAACTCTCGTCTCAAGCACATCAGGTCAAAGGGGTTTTAAGTATCATCGGAGACATCGCCGATCAAACCAATCTCCTTGCCCTTAATGCCGCTATTGAAGCGGCACGGGCAGGTGAACACGGACGCGGATTCGCCGTTGTAGCGGATGAAGTACGGAAATTAGCGGAGCGAACGCAAGAGAGTTTGGCACAAATCAACAGTACGATCAGCACTATTGTCAATGCTATTATCAATACCAGCGATAAAATGGATAAATCTACGGGATCGGTATTACGCGTTTCAAAAGATTCCAATTCCGTCCAACAGATTATTAATGATTCCTCTTCTCTTATTTCGGTTGCCGCGGATAGCGTTCATAAGTCAAGTGATAATCTTGAAAATCTGACAGGGGGGATGCGTTTGATATCGGACAAAATTGATACACTAAATACGATTGCGTCTTCAAATACCAATAGTATTCAGGAAATTACGGATGTTGCGTATCGTCTTGATCAAAGCACGGCGGAAATCAATCAAAAATTAGAAAAGTTTCGTACTTAGATAATATTTCCTCGTTCACGGGAGCCGTTTTGAGCAGCTATAACTTACCGTTGCATCGAGGGATGATGTCTCATCACGTTGAATCGGGCTCTCGGTAGGAACCGATTCTGCCATTATCGTCTTCATCATCACAGGTCTTGATTGCGCTATACCCTCGAACTTCACCGATTCCACACTACACTCCATCCCCATCTCTTTGGAAAATGTATCCGCTTGAGCTTTCGCGGTACGTAATAACTCTAAGCGAAGTGATTGTTTTACCATCTTTTTGGTTTTTTCACTTACCCCCCATGACAATTCTCCCTCGGTTTTGCGAATACTCGGGGTACTTGCCTTATCGAGTTTAGTGATAAGTCCGTTATATTCCTCAAGCGTTTTAAATTCGCACCTAAAATTTAGATTGCCGCTATAGGTAATGAACTCTCGTTTTTGATCTTTATAACTATAATAGGGTGAGAGGTGATATCCACCCCCTTGGCAAAACTCTCCTTGCGGATCGAACCCTTTTACTGCAGTTACAATGGCATTGAGATGTTTTTTTATCGTATCGGCATTTTTACTTTGCTCTTCAAAACTGAGATTTACTTGCAGTACATCAGGTTTTAATGAGTGTGAAACCTGCTCATCTATTGTGATATTCATTGCTGCACTTACACATAACGGAGATAAAAGAGCAATCATCAGTGTCGTTTTCGTCATATATTTACCTCATTGCAGGAGTTTATAATTTTCATTGTATCACTATAGTTTTAATAATTGATTATTAGAAGGGGAGTAATGAATAGAGTGTGGATTGATAACTGGACATGATAAATAGGATTCATTAAAAAGACAGAATTTAGAGAGAAGGTATGAATAGTAATTAAAAATGGTGGATGGTTGGTTGCGGAAGCAGGATTTGAACCTACGACCTTCGGGTTATGAGCCCGACGAGCTACCGGACTGCTCTATTCCGCGGTATAAAAAGTTTTAGTTTCTAGTGTCTAAATTTAGAGGGTAGATTTTTGTAAGTCTAGATTGGTTGCGGAAGCAGGATTTGAACCTACGACCTTCGGGTTATGAGCCCGACGAGCTACCGGACTGCTCTATTCCGCGGTAAAAAAAGGTGGATGGGGAGGAGGGATTCGAACCCCCGAATGACTGGACCAAAACCAGTTGCCTTACCGCTTGGCGACACCCCAATGTTCTCGTTAAGAGGCCGAAATTATAGACATTTTTCTCAAATTTGTCAAGTGTTTCGTAAACAACGCACTTAAAAAATATCATTTTTTTGATTGTGATAGTTTTTTAACCCTTTTACCCTATAATTGTCTTACTATATTAATATAAAAAGAGTATTCAATGGCAGCAGTGCAACGGGTATTAGAGGCAATCGAAGAGTTTAAAAAAGGGAAAATGGTCATTATGGTGGATGACGAAGATCGCGAAAATGAAGGCGATCTTGTTTATGCGTCTGTTTTCTCGACTCCTGATCATGTCAACTTTATGGCTACGCATGCCAAAGGGTTAATTTGTGTCGCTATCAATCCCGGCATCGCTAAACGCCTCAGCTTGGAGCCGATGGTAAAATCGAATACTTCTATGCATGAGACGGCGTTTACCGTCTCAGTGGACGCTACGGTAGCTACAACGGGTATCTCAACCTACGAGCGTGACATGACGATCAAAATTTTGGCCAATCCTCTTTCCCACGCGTCAGAGTTGGTTATGCCGGGACATATTTTTCCTCTTATCGCCAAAGAGGGGGGAACACTGGTTCGTATCGGTCATACGGAAGGCTCTGTTGATTTGTGCCGACTCTCCGGATTAGCGGAATCGGCTGTTATCTGTGAGATCATGAAAGAAGACGGAACGATGGCACGCCGTGACGATCTCGATCTGTTTGCCGCTAAACATGATCTTAAAACGGTTTATATTTCCGATATCGTCGAATTTCGTCTTGCGAATGAAACATTGGTTAAAGCCGTATCGGAAGAGGAGATTGAGTTTTTCGGTGTCCACGTGAAAAAATATGAGTTTGCCGATCATCAGGATAACCGACATACGGCCGTCGTTTTTTATAAAGCGGGTGAAACGGCGAATGTTAAAGTCCATAATGTTGTCCCTGATATCGATTTACTCCTCAATCAAAGCAAATACGGTCATTTAATCGATTCGATTCACTATCTCAAACATAACAGTGGCGTATTGCTCTTTATCAATAAGCCTCACCACCAGCAAGTTAACATGAAAGAATACGGAATCGGTGCACAGATTCTAAAATCTTTAGGGGTCAAACATATGCGTCTCATCGCGGATTCTAAAGTATCGGATTTCGCAGGGTTAAGCGGATTTGGATTGAATGTTGTAGAGACGATTAATCCCACAGAGGGGATTTAATTAGCGAACCGTATTACATTTACGGATAAGCTGATACTGCGGTGTGGCAGGGGCATTGCCTGAGTTCGCACCCAGTGCGGTTCCAATAGCCGCCCCTCCGATTGTAGCCGCGGTATTTCCGCTTCCGCTACCGAATTGATGACCGACAATCCCTCCGATGATTCCACCGACAACCGCACCGGCGACATTCGGGGAATTGTCTTCTTGAGGAACACCGCTGATCGGTACTTGCTCATACCAACATTGCTCTATGGGCGCCGTGTTTTGCAGCGACGTCACCGAGGAAGAGTTGGAAGCGGGCGATGTCATATAATAGTCGTTGCTCCCCGTATTCAGCGCATCGGCATTGGCTGTAATAGCGATAAGGGAGAGTGAAATGAGGGTATATAAGGCGTTCATAACGATCCTTTTCAATTAATCGACGAGCCGTTTCCCAGGAGAATCTTGATAATCAACTTCGGTCGATCTTTTTTTACCGGTTAGGGCTTCAACCATCTTTGACGTTAAGTCTTCTACCGATTCGTCCACGGTATCATCAACCGGTACTGGGTCATTTCTATTAAACGTTTGTTGTCCTGTACCGGTGAAAGTTTTTGTAAAAACAACTTTACCGCTTTTTTTATCCGAAACCTGAATATGAACCGAAGTCGTGGCTGTAATCGCATAGCGAACGTTACTCCCATCAGGAACGAGACGCGGTTTACTGCAACGCATCGTTTTGATTGATCCGTTTAAAACGTATTCACCCGATTTTGACATTAAGATACCTGCGTCATGGAAAGCGGTTTCGATAACACTGGTCATCTTATCGGAATACATTATTTTCTCGACGATAACCGTATCGTTATAGGTACTGGCCGTGAACTTGCGATTTTCTTTATAATCTTTGTATTCATTATCCCGCTTCATACTTGCTTTGGCCGATCCGGCAGCATGATACGAGAAAAATCCGGCTCCGCTGGCTTGTGCGCTGTGTTCAACGTTTTCGTTTTCTTTGACCACACCGTCTTGATTGTGTGAAGCTTCCGCCACACTGTGTTCAAAATCTTGTACCACGGTGTAATTATAGGTCAGCGGTTTTACTTCAACACTTTCCCCCGCTGGGAGAATAGCAGCACATAGCGATAAGGAGAGACTTGAGAGGATAAGAATTGCAGAATGTATCGGTTTCATGATTTACCATCCAACCGAAGATTTAGCCGTTACTTTACGAATTTCTTTCTCATCAGCCCACAAAATTTCTCCGCTTTGCGGGTCTACAAGTTCCATAGAAACATTGTAATAGACATCTTTGACATCATCGTTAGCTTTTTTGATAGAGCGGACATTTCCGGTAATAATATAATCCGAATCGGTCATTGCTTTCATTTTTGTTTTGGTAGTCGCTGTAGTAGTCAAATCACGTTCACTGTTAACCTGATTAAGATTAGCCGTGTCGGCTAGAAAACGTACTTGTCCGGATTTGAGTAATTTAATACGGATTTTATCGGTAATCGCTTTGGTATCGATGTGTTCATACGTCAGGTTGTTTACCGTACGAAGACGCACTTTCGGAGGCTGTTGCGCTTTTGCAATGTAACGTGACTCAAGAAGAGACTGTGTCAATGTTTCCGCCGTTGATTGAAGGTCGGTTGAACCGAAATCAGCCGTAACCGTTTCTGCCGCTTTGGCATCGCCGTATTTTACGTTAGAAGAAGCACCTACCATTCCGGCTCCCCCTGTAGCACATCCGCTCATTAAAAATGATGAGAGAACCAAAGTTGTCGTGAGTGAAAGTTTTGTAAATGTTGTCATAGAGAATTTTCCTTATTTGTTTGGGGTTGAAATGATAATACGATAGTCGCTTATATCCGGACGGCTTGCCATATCGACTACATGAATTTGTTGTTTTCCGATAATGGTAAACGGTTTCCATGACGTTTGATCGACCATGATACCTCGGCTATCGAGCCATTGGATTTGATAAACCATACCTTCGACTTCGGTATCGTCTTCATTTTCAAAAGTAGCGGTAACTTTTAAAAATTTGCCTTCTTGAAAGCTTTTATGCTCTTTCAGAACAACGCGTTCTTTTCCAATAAAATTTCCGTTATTTTTACTGGCGCATCCGCTTAGTCCGAGAAGCAATAAGCTTCCGAGCGTGAGGGAGAGGAGGGTGTTTTTAGTAAGCGACATGATCAATCCTTATGTTATCGTTGGTTAAATAGGAGACAAGAACGAGAACCCCTTTTTTGTCTTTTGGAAGGGTGAACGATTCTTGACGATCGTTCATGGTTATCGTAAAAGTCTCCCCTTTAAAGGCTTCAAATTTTGAAAGATACCCTGAGTTGGGAAGAAGTTCCCAATTTCGGAATCCTGAATCGGCTAATGAACTTCCGGCATCCATTGCTAATGATGCCACAAGTCCCCCAAAAAATCCAAAATTATCGGAGGCTTGTTTGGCTACGACCGCTTTGGTCGTGGCACGAACGACCGCTTTAGAGAGTTCACCGATCAATTCGTCTTTGAGTGTTTTGTACGCCATTGCGTTGGTTTGCAAAAGTCTAGGGGGCTGAAGACGGAGTTTGTCGGTAGAGATCGTGACTACACTTATATCATTGATCGGCGGATTAAAGGCCGGTAGATCGATACTGGTGTAATTGGCACCGTTAAAAAGAGGAAAACGGATTTTTTCTATTTTAACCGACGGTGCCTCACCTGATAATATAACTACCGTGATATCCATTTTCTCGATTTTCGGCGTTTCACCCCCTTTTTTTCCTTTTGCGGCATTTTTCCCTTTTGCTGGTTGTACCGGTGATTTCTGGGCAGATTTTACGCCTTGAGGGAGTGTTACGAATACTTTTGAGACATCGGGATTGAGGCTAAGTGCCCGTTTTAAACTCACTTCGCCTAGATTCTCATGGGGAAAAGCAATGGAGGAGATAATACTACTAAGGGTATAAGAAAAAGGATCTTGATAGCTGTTTGCTAGGTTACGGACACTCGGATCTTCGAGCATAGAAGCCATAGTGTACCCGCTTGGCATACTTGAGAGATCACTTCCGCTCTTTTCTGCTTTGGCTTTCTCTTCTGCCGCCTCTTTTATTTTCTCTTCGGTTTCGGAGAGCCAAAATTCTTGACGTTGTTCCATGCGGCGCATTTCAACGGCTGCCCCTTCAAAATTACCGAGCATGGTGTAGTTGAGAGCATTCAGCGTATGCATAAGGGTACGTTCATACCCTTTGCCGTAGTAACTTTCAGCACCTTTGGATAAAAAAGCGGAGCCTAAAAAAGAGCCGACATTACGCAAACTCACTTTTGCACGATTTTCATATTCGTCTAAAATCTCAAATGATTTTTGAAAAGAGTGGATAGAGGAGTTGAAATCGCCGTTTGCCTGCTGTAGCCGTGCAAGATTAAGCCAATACCAAAATTCATCTTGATCGGAAGTATCTGCACTTAATGTGGCTAGTGTCTGCTCAAATTGAGGTTTGGATAGACTCGATCTAAGGGTATCTGAGTCTAAGGCCGTCGCACTAAGCTGAAGTGAACAAAGCAAAGAACAGCTGATGAGTTGCAGCTTATTAGCCATTAGGAACCTTTTGGTGCATGTAGAGTTGTATTTAATGATTGTATTGGTTTATGAATTAAAAATTGTTTAACAGCGTTGAATCTAAAAGTGGCAAAGAAGAAGACTAGTTTTTCATAGCCTTGATAAACGATTCATAGATATTTTCAAGCTGTAGATCTTGCTCGAGAATCTCCGTGTTGTCTTGAACCATGTAGTGTTCGAGTACGGCAACACGGCGGAGAAGATATTCAAACATCTCTTTATTGATATCGGGGAGTTTATTGTGGCTGAACGGATCTTTATCACGTCCTTTTTGGATAACATGGGCGGGAATACCGATAGCAGTGGAGTTATCCGGAACTTCACGGACGACGACCGAGTTGGCTCCAACTTTAGAGTTGGCTCCGATGGTGATATTACCGAGTACTTTGGCTCCCGCTCCGATAACGACACCGCTTTTGATAGTAGGATGGCGTTTTCCTGGGGTGAGGCTGACTCCGCCGAGGGTAACTCCTTGGTAGATTAAGACATCATCTTCGATCACCGTCGTTTGACCGATAACAACGCCGAAACCGTGGTCGATAAAAACACGTCGCCCTATCGTAGCCCCCGGATGGATATCAATATTGGTAAAAAGTTGATTTATCCCCATTAAAATACGAGCTAGGGCACGGAAACCGTTGCGGTAGAGTCGGTTAGAGATTCGGTACCAAAAGATGGCCCAAACCCCCGGATAGTTAAAAAAGAGTTCGATTCGGGAACTGATGGCGGGATCATTTTTATAAACGTTCGAAAAATCTTCGGCAATTTCTGAAAAAAGTCCCAAATTCAATCCTTATCGTGTGGTTCGCAGGTACCCGTTTTGGTAAAGGTACATTTCGAGTTTTTGAAGTGTATCACTTTTTTCTTCTTCTGTCCTAAAATCACTGATTGCCAGTTTATTTTTAAGGTTAGTCAGAAGTTTTGAAGCGTCATAGCCGATATCTTCGAGAATATTGAGGACATTATCGGATTCGGTAAAGTTTTCGATTTCATACCCCGTATCACTGATAAGGATAGTACACTCACTCGGATGGGTAAAGAGGTTGTGGTTCATCCCCAATGTCTCTTGATAAGCTCCTACGTTAAAAAAGCCGAGGAAATACTCCTCTTCATCCAAATCAATGTCGTGCAAATACAGCGGTGTTTCAGGTTTAAAACGGATTTCACCGTCACTGTCACAGGTAATGTCCCATAAACTTGCGGCTCGGATGGCGGGAATATCGAGACGATCCAGCGGCATAATAGGAAACTGTTGTTGTAATCCCCAATAATCGGGGATACTTTGGAAAATAGAGCTGTTGATCAAATAGCGCTCTTGGAGTTTTACTTGCAGCCGCTCGATCTCCGGCATCGGATTATCTTGTGAGAGGTAGAGCGATTTTTTGATAATCTGATGCACTAAAATCTCGGCGTTCGAGCGGTCTTGAAGGTCAATATGCCCGAGATTAAAGAGGGTGAGGAGTGATTCCATATGATCTAGCGCATCATGCATATACTCGATGCAGGTACGCGGAGAGAGGAGAGAATTGAGTTCACGCAACTCTTCGATCAATGGCGGATTATTCTCTTTGAGTTTGAGTGATTTGGCTTGGTAATCGTGGCTGAAAAGTTCCAGAACAGGGGCAATCAGTACGGAGTGCGAAGCGACGATAAAACGTCCCGATTCGGTGAAAATATCAGGATGGGATACCCCTTTCGCATTCATAATTTCACGAAGCAAGAAGACGACGCTGTTGGAGAACTCTTCGAGGGTATAGTTGCGCAAACGGCCTGCCGTGTGTTGGGAATACTCAACCGCCAATCCACCGCCGATGTTGATAGCACCAAGCTTATCCGCACCCATTTTTTTGAGTTCGGCATAGATATTTCCGGCTTCACGCAAAACGCGTTTGAGGGTCGAAATATCTTCCATTTGACTTCCGACATGGAAATGAATCATACTGAAATGCTCAACCAGATTATTTTCTTGGAGCATATGCATTGCTTCGATGAGTTCCGTGGAGGTAAGGCCGAATTTAGAGCCTAGCCCGCTGCTTTTTGCCCAGATACCGCTCCCTTCGGATTGAAGACGGATTCGGATTCCGATATTGGGTATTTTGAGATTACACGATTGGGCTACGTCGATAATCCATTCGAGCTCACCCAACCCTTCGATGGTGATGGTGATATCATGACCCATTTGCGCCGCCATAAATCCGAGGCGTACCATCTCTTCATCTTTAAATCCGTTGACGGTAATAGGGGAACCGAGAGCCGTTTTTGCCATGGCAATGGCGAGTTCGGCTTTGGAGCCCGCTTCGAGGCCGTAACCGTATCGTTCGCCATGCTCAACGATGGCATCAACCGCTTCGGGGAACTGATTAACTTTCAAAGGAAAAACGGCACGAAATTTACCCGTATAATCGTTTTCAAAGATAGCGCGATGAAAATTGGAATATAAAAGATCGATTTGTTTACCGATCAAATGGGGAAAACGTAAGATCAACGGCCCGCGAAGGTTGGTTTTACGAATTTTTTGGCTGATTTCAATCAAAGAAGGGGAGCTTTTGTAGTTAACTTTAACCACTCCCTGATCGATCATAAAGTTATTTTCACCCCAAATATCAATACCATAATTTTGCATGTTTGTCCTTTGGATGGCTAAAGAGATAATAGTTCGTTTAATAAGAGAACTGATTCAGTTTTTTCAACCAAATCTTTCACCCATATGCTGTTTTGAGCCAGTTCATTTTCTCCGATTACGGCACAATAGCGAGCATTAATGCGATCGGCTCCTTTGAGGTGCGCTTTTAGAGAACGCGGCTCGTATTCGACGACCGCTTTATGGGTACGGCGTACTTTTTCGGCAGCCAAAAGGATAGGGGTAATGGCTTGAGCATCCATCGCACCGAAATAGTATCCCTCACGTACGCTCTCAGGCATCACGATGAGTTCCATCAATCGCTCGATTCCCAGAGCAAATCCGACCGCAGGGGTAGGTTTGCCGTCTAAAAATTCGATGAGGCGGTCGTAGCGTCCTCCTCCGGCAATGGCACTTTGGCTTCCGATATTGTCGCTGACAAATTCAAATGCCGTTTTAGAGTAATAATCCAAACCTCGTACAAGATTGGTATCGATCTCATAAGCAATAGTGTGCTGATCCAAAATAGATTTTAGGGTATCAAAATCGCTTTGGCATCCATCGCAGAGATTGTCGATTAATTTCGGTGCATTGACGTAGAGACTTTGGCATGCTTCATTTTTACAATCCAATACACGGATAGGGTTGGTGAGTTTGCGACGTTCACAGTCTCCGCAGATCGCATCGCCGCAACTCTCGATAAAGGTGACAAGCTTTTCACGATACTCAGGCATACAGTTTTGATCCCCGAGAGAGTTGAGTTTGAGGCGATACCCGATTCCCAATGTTTTGAGGATATCGGCAACCATCATAATCATCAATGCATCTTCGTAGACGGAATCAACACCGAAACTTTCCACCCCGAACTGATGAAATTCTCTCAAACGCCCTTTTTGAGGGCGCTCATAACGAAACATCGGCCCATGGTAATAAAAACGGTGGATTCCCCCTTTTTTATCGAGCTTATGCTGTACAAATGCACGTACAACTCCGGCTGTCCCCTCAGGACGGAGACAAACGTCATTTTCACCTTTGTCGATGAACTGATACATCTCTTTGCCGACGATATCGCTCGATTCTCCGACGGAGCGTTTGAACAGTGCCGTCTCTTCAAGGAGGGGGGTTTCGATGTAATGAAATCCGTATCGCTTGGCGATGGTGGAAGCTACACTCAAAAAGTATTCAAAACGCTCGAACTCTTCGGAGAGGATGTCGTTCATTCCGCGCAAAGATTGGATCATAAGGCTCCTTTGATAAAGGTGGTAATTTCTTCTGTAATGGTATCGATAGATTGTGTCGCATCGATTACAACGGTTTGGATCCCCAGTGCATACGCTGAAGCGATGAGGGCATCTTGGATACGGAGAAGATAATCAACTCCCCGTGATTCGATCACATCGTGCTCCTTTTGGCTCAGACGATGTTCAAGCTCCTCAGGTGTCAATTTGAGGATAAATACCGTATCGGGGAGTATTCCGTTCGTCGCGAGACGATTGAGCGATACGAGCGTTGGTTCATCACATAGATTTTGGACACTGGCATACGCCATCCCCGATACGGCGGATCGGTCACTGATAATCAGTCTGTTCATATTTGATAATATGACCGATTCGGTATGTTCGGCACGGTCGGCTAAAAAGAGCAAAATCTCCGCCATTTTACTTTTCAAATTACCAAATAAAACCATGTTCCTGATCTCGATACCTGCGGGAGTTCCACCCGGTTCCTTGGTAATTAGTGCTTCGGGAAAAAGGGAGCGCAATGCTTCGATCTGGGTGCTTTTTCCGGCGGTATCGATCCCCTCTATCGCAACGTACATGATTTCATACTCCCGATAACATTTTGGACGGGTTCAGGGAGCAAATGCACCGTTTTACCGTTGAATTTCAGCAAATTTCTGACGATGGAGGAGCTGATAAATGCATGTTTGAGTTTCGGCATCAAATAGACCGTTTCGATGTTAGGGTCAAGTGAGTTATTAAGATACCCCAGTTGAAGTTCAAATTCAAAATCGCTTACCGCACGCAGTCCGCGAATAAGTACCGTAGCTCCGAGGGTATTGGCAAGCTCAACTGTGAGGTTGTCAAATCCGACAACTTGTACCCGCTCTAACCCTCGAACCGCTAATTTAACCATATCAACCCGCTCTTGCAACGTAAACATCGGTTTTTTTTCCTGAGAATCGGCTACGGCGATGATCACTTCATCAAAAAGTTTGATTCCCCGCTCGATTATGTCGAAATGGCCGTTGGTGATGGGATCGAATGTCCCCGGATAAAGGGCTATTTTATGCATGGCTGTCATCCCATCGTTTGTAGAGATCGTTTTGTATTCCGAGAAGATCAAACCATTTACCGATCATAAAGTTTTCCATCGATTCTAAATCTTCCTGATCCCCGTAATAGGCAAGTACGGGGGGAGCGATGATGACCCCCAGACGAGACAGTTTGAGCATATTTTCCAGCGCGATGGGTGAAAATGGGATCTCACGCGGTGCAAGGACTAAAGTTCGACGCTCTTTGATCATAACCGCAGCGGCACGGGTGATAAGGTTATCGGCAATACCGCACGCTATTTTCGCGAGTGTGTTCATACTGCAAGGGGTGATAATCATCGCATCCGCACCGTACGAGCCTGAGGCTACGGAAGCCCAAATTTCATCGTTTTTGTGGAGGGTGAGATTCTCTTCTTTTTCGAGCACAATTTGGGCGTGTTCGGAGAGTATGAGGTGCTTTTGAATGTCAGAGGGGAGGGCACGGACGAGTTTTAACCCTAGTGCTGCTCCGCTCGCACCGCTGATCCCTACGACGATTTTCATTGCAATTCCACCCGATGTTCTCCGATTACTTTGGCTCTGACGCGCTTGCCGTCACTTTTTTGGATCGTAATAATATCATAGAGTAGCCCCTCTTGCGTCGCTGTCGCTCCAAACTCAACAATTACCGTATCATTTTTGACTTCGACAATCACTTTTTCATTTTTTAAAACGAGAGGAACGGACTCAATATTACGGAGTGTTAAAAGCTGCCCTGCTTTGAGGTTAGAGCGAAATCGTGAGGGCTCATTGGGCAAGGTAGTGAGAGGGGTGTCTTTGAACGAAGTGAAAGGGACTTGTTTGATGTGGGTATTAAATCCGCTTAGACGGTCGCGGCGTGAAATTTTTTGATTGGAATGGAGGACATTGACTGTCGCACGAACAGAATAATCAAGGTAGCGTCGTACCCCATGCTCATCGACGACATAAAATGTCCCTTTTGAATTTTGAAAAAAATTCTCATCAAAGATTCCGCGTGATTTTTGACTTAATGAGGGGAGATAGCCTCTGGAGGTAATGGTGATATTTTCGATACGGATAGAGGGGTATTGGCCGCGTAAAAGTGTTTCTAATTGCTCCTTTAACGGAGTAAAATCAACAGGACTTTTTTGGATGAAATTAACGTATCGTACTTTACCCGTATCGACTGCAATCCCGTTTAGTTCAAAAGTTTTTGAAATGATTTGTGCATTGAGGCGGTATTGTGTTTTATCTTCCGGAATTTTTAGGATTTCAAATTTTTTCGAAATATCGGGAAATAGGTCAGTGGAATAGATAGTACTATGCTCGTACGTGTAACTTTCCTGCAACTCATAGCCGCTAAGAGTAGTCAGCGATAAAATAATAAGGGAAAAAAAGAGGTTATTCATTAGAGAATTGTAGCATAACGGAATTTGTTTTTTATTTGCTTTACGCTATGCTAGCTGACTGCGTAAAATTGAAAGATAAAGTGGCATGATTTTAAATAAAAAAGATGTTTTATCTGAAGTGGATAGTGCCGATAAAGTACGTATCCGTTCCGAACAAATCGCTATCGCCTATAAGCAAGCTTTTGCCTCTATATTTCCCCTTTTTTTCGGTGCATCCGTTGTTTTATACCTCTTTTACGATACCTCGTCGGCAGAATCGGCAGTAGGGTGGTTTACGCTGATAATGGGTACGTTGTTTTGGCGTCTTCTTCTTCTCAGAGATTATCGACATCATTCGTATAAGCATAATAATCATACATGGGAAATACGTTTCAAATATATGATGTATACCTCGGCACTGCTCTGGGGAAGTGCCGCATTTTTTATAATGCAGACTCCTAACCATCTCCACCATTTTTTTATTATTTTTTTACTGACGGGGATTGCTTCCGTCGCTTCAGGGACTTTAGCCTCTTTATTAGGAGCATCAATAGTATTTTTGCTCTTTCTTTTATCGCCTATGTTTATCATGATGCTTGTACACGGGGCATTCGAACAGCGGATGATGGGGGTGTTGATTTTAGCTTTTTTCCTGCTATTAATTAGCGCTTCCAAAAGGATACATTCTAATATTATGAGTGCCCTTACCTCTAGATTGTTGCATCAAAAAGCAACAGAGGCATTGAGTCTTTCGCAAGAGCATTTTGAAACCATTTTTAAAGAAGCGCCGGCAGGTATTTTTTATTATGACACTAATCTTATAGTGATTGAAACCAATAACGAAATGTTGCAAATCCTTAAAATACCGCGAGAAAAAATGATCGGATTAGATCTAAAAAATCTCCCTGATCGTTGTTTGCACGAAGCCATAATACTGCCGGTAAGCGGTAAAAAAGGATTTTATGAAGGTCCTTATACCAGTATGATTATGAAGTTGACTTTGTGGATCAGTTTTCGCACCTCTCCGATTTACGACGCCGAACGCCGTATTATCGGTGGGGTTGCAATCGTATCGGATATTACAGAACGTATTAATGCCGAAGAGAAAATTAAACATCAAGCGTATTTCGACGCACTTACCGACATTCCAAATCGCTTGTTATTTAAAGATCGATTAGAACAATCTCTTGCGCACTATAGACGTCACAGAAATTTGATCGCGGTTATGTTTTTAGATTTGGACCATTTTAAAAGCGTTAACGACTCCCTAGGACATTACGTCGGAGATTTATTACTGATCGAAACGGCTACACGCTTAACACGCATTTGTCGTGAGGGGGATACGGTAGCCCGATTGGGCGGAGATGAATTCGTTATATTACTCAATGAGCTTGGAGAGGATACTCACGGTGCCGCTACCAGAGCGGAGAGCGTTGCAGAAAAAATTCATGAAGCTTTTTCAGTCCCGTTTGATATCGGGCAGTTAGAGCCGATTAGCACCAGTTCCAGTATCGGAATCGCTTTAGTGACTTCAGACACCCAAAATGCAGATGATTTATTAAAATTTGCGGATACCGCAATGTACCAAGCAAAAAAAGAGGGGAGAAACACGACACGTTTTTACCAAGAACAGATGGATCAATGGATCAAAAAGCGTCTCTTTTTGGAAAATGCTTTGCGTCACGCGATCAAAAACGGCGAATTGGAACTCTATTATCAGCCGGTTATTGAAATTTCTATGAATAGAATTATCGGTGCTGAAGCATTGTTACGGTGGAATCACCCTGAGCTCGGTCTCGTAATGCCGGATGAAATGATTGATATAGCAGAAGAGAGCGGGTTGATCGTCCCAATCGGTGAGTGGGTATTACGTGAAGCGTGTAGACAATTTGTTCGATGGCGTGCCGATAACATAAGCCACGCTTCTATCGATCGAATCGCGGTGAATGTAAGTGCCGTGCAGTTTCGTCAAAATGATTTTGTGGATAAAGTGATACGTATTGTGGCGGAGAGCGGTATTGTCCCCTCAATGCTTGAGTTGGAACTTACTGAATCGACCGTTATTGAAAAAATTGATACGGTTATCGATAAAATGAATCGCTTACGTCAGGCAGGAATCAATATTTCTATGGATGATTTCGGTACGGGATATTCCTCATTGGCGTATATAAAACGTCTTCCGTTTACTACATTGAAAATTGATCGGAGTTTTGTACGTGATATTATGAGCGATGCCGATGATGCGGCGCTGGTAGAGACAATTTTATCGATGGCGTCCATTTTTAAATTTAACGTAATTGCTGAAGGGGTTGAGACACTCGATCAGTTCAAATTCTTAGAAAATCACGGGTGTCAGTATTACCAAGGATACTTATGCAGCAAACCCGTTCAAGCACATCGATTTGAAGAGATGCTGATTCAGACTTACATTACACATGGGTAAGATTAACTTACTTTATTATCGATGATTTCATTAGCTCTTAAGAGTGCCTTATCGATATGATCGACGATATTTTCGCATCCGATTGCTTTGTCAATGTGAGAAGCACTGATAAAGTGGTGTACTTGTGAATTGACTCCGGAGAGGATGAGACACGTGTTGTTTTCTGAGAGTCTCTCTTGCAATATTTCCAACGCATGCAGACCTGCGGCATCGATGAGCGGAACGTAGCGCATACGTAAAATAAAGACGTGCGGAGGTTTTTCAAATAATAACAAGGTATCTACTAGCTTTTCTGCAACACCGAAAAAGAGGGGCCCTTGTATCTCATATACTTCAACACCTTGAGGGATGATCTTATTGGCGGTAGAATCAGGATCGCTTTCTTCGGATTCTACCGAACGTATTTGGGTTGATTGCATCATCTGATTGATAAACAAAATAGAGGCTAATGCAATACCCGCTTGAATGGCAAAGTTTAGATCAACCAATACCGTGAGGAGAAATGTTACGATTAGGACGATCCGATCGGTTCGGGGTGCTTTCATGATTTCACGGACATGTTTAATCTCCGACATATTCCATGCCACAACCATCAAAATAGCGGCAAGTGCCGCAAGAGGCACCTTAATAATTAACGGAGATAATAAGAGCATAAAGAGAAATAGCCAAAATGCGTGCATCATTCCCGCTACGGGAGTCCTTGCGCCGGCTTTAATATTCGTAGCGGTACGGGCAATTGCACCCGTAGCAGGGAGACCGCCGAAAATGCCTGAAGCAACATTGGCAATACCTTGTCCCAAGAGTTCGGCATTGGACTTGTGTCGTGTTCCGGTCATTCCATCGGCTACAACGGCAGATAGGAGTGATTCAATAGCGGCAAGTGTAGCTATCGTGATGGCATCGGGTAGAAGAAGGCGAAGCTTTTCAAACGTAATATCAGGCCATACGGGAGTAGGAAGCATGGAGGGGATAGAACCGAAGCGGCTCTCTATCGTCTCTACGGGAAGAGTAAACCCCCACACGGCAAGTGCGCTGAGGGTAACGACGATGATAGGGCCTGGAATGCGAGGAATATGTTGTTTTGCAAGAAATATAACACCGATAGAGGCAAGCGCAAGGGCTACTGCGGCAAAATTAGTTTCATGCAAATGGGCAACGTAAACACTCAATTTATCAATAAAATCGGGGGGAACGGTTGTGATGGAGAGACCAAAAAAATCCCGTATCTGTGAGAACGCAATAAGTAATGCGATCCCAGAGGTAAATCCGACGATGACGGGGTAGGGGATAAATTTAATAAGCTCCCCCGCACGGAAAAAGGCCATGATTATTAAAATAACACCAGCCATAATAGTAGCGAGAACCAGCCCTTCATAGCCGTGTTTCATTGCGACTAATGCAACGGTGACAATAAACGCAGCGGTCGGCCCTCCGATTTGATAGCGGCTGCCGCCGTGTGCCGAAATGAGAAATCCGGCAACAATCGCGGTAAAGAGACCACGCTCGGGTGGTAGATTAGAGGCTATAGCAATCGCCATAGCCAGCGGAAGTGCAACGATGGCTACGGCTAGACCTGCGATAGCATCGGCAATAAAGTCACTGCGACTGTATCCTTGTCGCTTGAAAAGGGTAATAAGTTTCGGTTCTAGGGAATCATGAATCGAGCGAAGCATTGATGAATCTTTCAAAATTAAAATTGTTTTACAAGTTTAGCACTTTTAGCGACTCTTCAACTGTTTTTAAGTAAAGTATCAAAATTCAAACTGACAATGCACCTCCTATTCTGCCACATGTTCGAAATCCTCTGTTTCGTTGTTTAGGCTTCTCTCCCCATATGGAACGGATTTTGTACAGTCATTTCAAAATGGAGTCACTATGCTGATTTTATCTCCAAAACAAGAGTGGTTCGGGAACATTCGCGGCGATATTCTTGCCGGAATCGTCGTCGCTCTTGCCCTTATTCCTGAATCGATCGCTTTTTCAATCATCGCAGGCGTTGATCCCAAAGTGGGACTGTACGCTTCGTTTTGTATCGCGGCGGTCATTGCATTCGTCGGCGGGCGTTCGGGGATGATCTCAGCTGCAACAGGAGCGATGGCATTACTTATGGTAACCCTCGTAAAAGAACACGGATTAGAGTACCTGATGGCGGCAACCCTTTTAACCGGGGTATTGCAAATAGTAGCGGGATATTTGAAACTCGGTTCATTGATGAGTTTTGTCTCCCGTACCGTCGTGATCGGTTTTGTGAACGCATTGGCAATTTTGATTTTTATGGCACAACTTCCCGAACTCACCAATGTTACGTGGCATGTTTATGCGTTAACAGCGGCGGGGCTTGGAATCATCTATCTCTTTCCGTATGTCCCAAAGTTGGGAACGTTGATTCCTTCACCGCTTGTAACCATTATTGTCCTAACCGCTGTGACGGTAGCTCTGGGAATCGATGTTCGCACGGTCGGCGATATGGGTGCACTTCCCGATACGTTGCCGATCTTTTTATGGCCGGATGTTCCACTTAATTTTGAGACGTTGGCGATTATATTTCCTTATTCGGCTGCATTGGCGGCGGTAGGTTTGCTCGAATCGTTTATGACGGCAACGATCATCGATGATATGACCGATACCGACAGCGACAAAAACCGTGAAGCCAAAGGGCAGGGGATCGCTAATATCGCCAGCGGATGTATGGGGGGGATGGCAGGATGTGCGATGATCGGTCAATCGGTCATCAATATTAAATCAGGGGGACGAGGGCGGCTCTCGACGCTTGTAGCCGGAGTTCTATTACTCATTATGGTTGTTTTTATGTCAGATTTGATCTCCATCATCCCGATGGCGGCATTGGTTGCGGTGATGATTATGGTCTCCATCGGGACATTTAATTGGGCTTCGATCAAAGGGCTGAAAACCTTGCCTCTTTCGACCAATGTCGTTATGCTCTCAACCGTCTTTGTTGTTGTAGGAACCCATAATCTCGCCCTCGGTGTCTTTACGGGGGTACTTCTCGCATCGCTATTTTTTGCCAATAAAATCAGCCATTTTATGTATTGGGACAAATCATTTGAAGAGACAAGCAGTACCCGTATCTATAAATTTATCGGTCAGATTTTCTTTAACTCTGCCGATCGTTTTGCCGATGCGTTCGATTACAAAGAGGAAGTCAAAAATGTTATTATTGATGTGTCCCGTGCCCACTTTTGGGATATAACCGCTGTCTACGCTCTCGATAAAGCAGTGATTAAACTGCGTAATATGGGGAAAGAGGTAGACGTTGTGGGGCAGAATGAAGCAACCCGTACTATTATTGACCGTTTCGGTATTCATGATAAACCAGCAGAAATTGAAAAAGTGATGGGTGGGCATTAATAACATTCATATATTTGCGTTACAATAACCAAAAAAATTAAGGGCAGTGGTAGCGTGCTAACGATTATTGTAACCACATTGCTGTTGTCACTCCTGATCAATATTTTTATCCGTAAAATTCATCTCCCTACGATTATTGGATACATTCTAACAGGAACGATCATAGCGTATGCATTTGATCTTCATGATGCAGTCGGAAATCATGATCTTAAAGAGATTGCTGAATTTGGGGTTGTATTTTTGATGTTTACCATCGGGCTGGAGTTTTCGGTAGCACATTTAAAACGGATGAAACATGAAGTATTTGTTACGGGGACGTTGCAAATTCTTCTAACTTCCTCTGTTATTTTTGCGGTGGCCTATTACGGTTTAAAATTCGATCAAAACTCAGCATTTATTATCTCTCTTGTAATCGCCCTCTCTTCGACCGCTATCGTCCTAAAACTATTAAATGAAAGCGGTGAGATAAACCGCCGGCATGGACAGCGATCACTGGGAATTTTGATTATGCAAGATATTGCCGTTATTCCGATTTTGCTTATTATCGGATTTATGAGCAGCAGTTCGAATGACATATCCTCGCTATTGCAGGATATGCTGATAAGTGCGGTGATTTTATTAGCATTTTTATGGGCATTCGGAAAGCATATACTGGAGCCTTTTTTAACCCAAATCCTAAAAACAAATTCGGATGAACTTTTTGTCGGAAGTGTTCTGTTTTTGGCGATAGGGGCATCGTATCTAGCCCATATTCTCGGATTTTCTTACTCTTTGGGTGCTTTTATCGCGGGTATGCTGATTGCCGAAACGAAATATAAACATCAAGCAGAAGCTGATCTAATCCCTTTTCGAGATTTGCTTCTCGGGATCTTTTTTATCACCGTAGGGATGCAGATAGATTTTTTCCTACTTGTGGCTCAATTGCATATTGTATTGTTGCTGTTATTAGGTGTCATGGTGTTGAAATTTATCATCATTTTCGCTCTGATACGAATAGATGAAAGTAAAAGAGTTAGCCTAAAAACAGCTCTAAGTCTTATACAAATAGGGGAATTTTCATTGGCAATTTTGGAGCTGGCACGATCGAACGATCTGATTGCACAGCCCTACAGTCAAGTATTGATTGCAACGATTATTTTATCGATGATTGTTACTCCTGTCATTTTAAAACATTTAACCCCCCTAACCGATATATTGATAAAAAAAGAGGATGAAAATATTCCCAATGAATTCTTTTCGGACGAGCTAAAGGATCACACGATTATTTTAGGCTTTGGAGAGTTTGGACGCAACGTTGCTAGAGCACTCAAAGAAAAAGGTGAATTCTATCTTGCGATCGAAAACAACATCAACACGTTTCATGAGATTCAAAAGATGGGAGAGCCGGCTATTTTCGGTAATGCACTCAAAAAAGAGGTGCTAAAAAAAGCCAATATTAAGTTCGCGAAATACGTAATCGTGGCTATCGATAATCCCGCAAAGCTCTATCACGTATGCCAGACTATAGAGCAGTTTGTCGATAACTCCAAAATAATCGTAAAAGTACATACGCAGCATGAGAAAAATATTATTTCAGAACTTGGGATCACCAACATTATCATTGAAAATGATGTGATGAGTCAACAGGTATCTCAGCTTATTATTGAGTAATGAGCTTTTAGTGTACTTTGATTAGATCGACGATTTCGGCGACACTGAGGAGTTTTCCGGTACTGACTACTTTACCGTCGATAACGAGTCCGGGGGTACTCATGACACCATACTCCATGATCTTCATAATGTCTTCAATCTTTTCGATCTGAGCGAACATTCCGCTAAGTGCCACCGCTTGTTTCGTTGATTCTTCGAGGGCTTTGCATTTAGAACATCCTGTCCCTAAAATTTCAATTTTCATATTAACTCCTATAAAATTGTGTTAAATAAATATCCGACGCCCATAATCCCCAGCGTCACGGTACCGAAAAAGATGGCGATGAGTTTGAGGCTCATCACCCGCTTGAGGATCATCGCTTCAGGGAGGGAGAGGGCGGTGATCGCCATCATAAACGATAACGCCGTCCCCAGAAGCATCCCTTTAGAGGTGAGCACTTCGATGAGGGGCATCACCCCTGCGGCGTTGGAATACATCGGAACCCCTAGAAGTGTCGCTAGAGGTACGGCAAACGGGTTGTCTCCGCCTGCGATAGAGGTGATAAATTCGGTCGGAACATAGCCGTGTATAAAAGCTCCCACTCCGACACCGACCAAAACATAGAGCCAAATTTTACGAAGAATATCCAATGTGTACTCTTTTGCATCGATCAGACGTGTTTTAAATGCTATCACCCGATTTTCGGCACGAATTTCCCCCTCTATCGGTTTGACCTCGATGAGAACCTCTTTCTCTAATCCGAGCCTTCCGATAATGATACCGCCGATAATCGCCACCAGTAAACCAAACCCGATGTACAGCGCCGTTATTTTCCAGCCAAATATCCCAAAGAGCATTGCGATAGCGATTTCGTTGTTAAGCGGAGCGGAGATAAGAAAGCTAAATGTCACTCCCAGCGGTATCCGTGCTTGCAAAAAGCCCAAAAAGAGGGGAATCGCCGAACATGAGCAAAATGGGGTAATAATCCCGAACAATGCCGCGAGGACATTCCCCGTATACTCATGCTTTTTACTGAGATATTCCCGTACTTTTTCGGTGGAGAAATACGAACGGAGTAAGGTTACGATAAATATAATAACAATGAGTAAAAAGAGGATTTTAACCGTATCGTAGATAAAAAAGTTGAGGGCATCTGAGAGCTTCTCTCCCTGAGGTAGTTGAAGCCATTCATATATGAAGAAATTGACGCTCTCCTGCCACATGATCAGTCACACAACTCGGATTGAATAATCGGCAATAGTGTTTCTTCGATGAGAGCGAGTGTTTTTGCGTATTCTTCGACTGCTTTATCGCTTGGGTCTTCGAATGCGACATGGATCGTTTTTACCGCTTTAGGGAACATCGGACAGGTCTCATGCGCATGATCACAGACCGTGACGACGAGATCGAAGGGCGTATCGATCACGGTATCGATTACTTTGGAGTGGTATTCGCTTCTCCAATACCCTTTTTCTTCCAACAATGCTTGTGCGTTTGGATTTACTTTTCCGCTCGCTTTGACGCCTGAGCTTTGTGCAAATACACAATCTCCCATTTTAGCGTTAATAAGGGCTTCAGCCATGATCGAGCGGCAGCTGTTACCGGTGCAGAGGATAAGGACATTTTTCATAATTTACAGTCTCCTGTTTCGGATATTTTAATAAGTGGAGGGAGTTCAATCCCAAGACATCGGATTTCAGCCAACGCTTCGCTTCGGAAACGGTCAAGCGGAGAACGTATAGAATAATACGCCCACGTACCGCACCGATCAACCCGTAAAAACCCCCCGTCTTTGAGGATTTTCAAATGGCGTGAAAGACGCGATTGGATCATACCTAACGAAGATTGCAAATCGCATACACACAATGGCCCGTATCGGTCCAAAAATGCCAGTAATTTAATTCGTGTTTCGTCATTGAGTGCGGATATTGTCTCTGAAAAGATTTCCATAATCACCTCCGTTAAACGTATTGTAGCGAAACTGTAATAATATATCAAGATATATTGATTTAATAAAAAATTAGTGTTATGATGTTGTCACTAAAACACAAGGGGCTTTCCATGTTAAAAGTTTTGTTCGTATGTATTCACAACAGTGCAAGGAGCCAAATGGCGGAAGCTTTCTTTAATCAATACGCTCAAGCAGGTGACAGTGCTGAGAGCGCAGGGATAGAACCCGGTAAGTTAAATGCTTATGTTGTCCGTGCAATGGGAGAAAAAGGGTTTGATATTTCCGGAAATGAAACCAAAGGGGTATTTAACCTCTACAAAGAGGGACGTACTTACAGTCATATCATCACAGTGTGCGATGCCGAAGCAGCTCAACGATGTCCTATCTTCCCCGGTATCAGCCGCATCATTATGTGGAGCTTTCCTGATCCGTCTACCTTTGTCGGTTCGGATGAGGAGATTATGGAGCAAGTACGCGGTGTCCGTGATACAATTGAAGCTAAAGTACAGGCATTCATTGCCAATCCTCTTGCAGAGAATACCTTATGATTTTACCCGTTTCACTCTTTTTAGCTACCTTACTTTTTATTATCTGGCAACCGCGAGGGTTACAGATCGGTACCACGGCGGTAATCGGTGCCGCTTTAGCAGTGATTCTTGGAGTCGTGAGCCTAGGTGATGTATGGACGGTAACTTCCATTGTCTGGGATGCGACGTTAGCCTTTATCGGAATCATTCTCCTTTCGATGGTGCTTGATGAGATTGGATTTTTCGAGTGGGCGGCACTGAAAATGGCGCGTCTCTCACACGGTAACGGGAATCTCATGTTTATCTATTTGATGATCCTCGGAGCGCTCGTTTCGGCTTTTTTTGCCAATGACGGTGCGGCATTGATCCTTACGCCTATTATTTTGGCCAAGATGAAATATCTGAAAATGAACCCCGTAGCAATGTTTGCCTTTTTGATGGCAGGTGGATTTATCGGCGACAGTGCTTCCAATCCTCTCGTCATCTCTAACCTCACCAACATCGTGACGGCGGGATACTTCCAAATAGGTTTTTGGGAATACGCGCGAACAATGTTTCTCCCGAATATCCTTAGTATCATCGCCTCTATCGTCGTATTGTGGTTATTTTTTCGTAAAGACATCCCGAAGCATATCGATGTCGAAAACCTCGCCACACCTGAATCGGCGATCAAAAATCTGACCATGTTCCGTCTTAGCTGGTGGTTCTTGGGATTACTCATGGTAGGCTATTTTATCGGGGATGCGTATCATCTCCCTATCTCGGTGTTTGCCCTCGGCGGTGCTTTGGTATTCCTAGCCATCGCAACCTACTTTAAAGCGACAAAACCGATTATGACGATCAAAGCGGCACCGTGGCAGGTGGTGTGGTTTAGTATCGGGCTTTACGTCGTCGTCTACGGTCTGAAAAACGGCGGATTAACGACCTATCTCGCAGGGGTGATTATCGAGCTTCAGAGTATGGGGAACGTCTATGCCGTGATCGGGACGGGCTTTCTCTCCGCGATCCTCAGCTCGGTGATGAACAATATGCCGACTATTATGATTATGGACATCGCGATTGAGCAAGCAGGGAACAGCGCATTGGCGTATGCCAACATCATCGGATGTAACCTCGGACCTAAAATGACCCCGATCGGATCGCTCGCGACCCTTCTTTGGCTTCATGTTTTGGCGCAAAAAGGGGTCAAGATCGGATGGGGTGAATATATGAAAGTAGGGTTGGTGATTACCCCGCCGGTCTTATTGGTGGCATTGCTGGGGCTAGTGTAATACAATCCGAAAACAGTTAACGCCTAAATTATATCGATATTCAAAAGTAAAGCCGTGTTTTTGGAGTATGGAATGGGTTATATAGAGTCCCAAACCAAGCCCCGTCATGGTACTCTCATAGGTACGGTTGAAGGGTTTTGAAAAGTTTTGGTTCTCTTCGCTCAGAGGATCTCCGACACTGCATATTTCGATTGCATGGCTTAAAATAGTGAGGATCGGCTTCGAATTGGAATATTTGAGTGCATTGTCCAAAATATTTTTCATGGCGATAGCAAAAAGCTCAAAATCGACATTGATAATGAGTGCAGATTCTTCCCCTTTTATCGTTATGTTTTTCTTTTCACACAATAAGATATCGCAGGTATGATCGAGAAGATCGACAAAGCGGTACTCTTGCAAGTTTAAGTGCCATTCGCCGCTGTTGAAACGCTCCATACGAGAAAACTCTCCCAATAAATAGTCCATACGATCAAAGATGCGTTTCAATCGCTCTTTTTCAGTTGATTCTCCAATGCAATCAGCGGTGAGCGACCCTTTCATAATCGGGGTTTTAAGTTCATGGAGAATATTACGCAAAAAGAGAGAGCGTGCTTCTTTCATGGAAGCAATCTTTTCCAATACAAGGTTAAATTCCTGAGTGATTTGAGAAACTTCATCGTCTCCGTTGATGAGAACATTAAGTCGGGTATCCCCCTCTTTAAAATGGATAATCGCATTTTTCAAACGATGCAGGGGGAGTAATTTTTGTAAAATGTAGCTAAAAAAGAGCAACAACAAGAGATCAATTGCCAGCATTACTACCCAAAACGGCAAGGAAGAGGGTACTTTCGTATCTTCAAGAACGGTATTGAAATGTTTAGGCGGAGGGAACCGTCCACCCATTGGGGGCGGAAAATTATCGAAAAACGGAGGTCGTCCCCCCGGGAAAAATTTGGGTGGAGGAGTTTTAATAAAATAAATTCTTTTTTGATATTCGATTATTTTTCCAAAAGGAAAGACCGACAAATCTTTCCCGTTGGTGCGGAGAAAGTCCGGTGATAGCGGGGAAATTTCAACCATCAGTTGCTTGAGCTCGGGATCAAATTTTCCAAGCGGATGATGGATAAGCCTCTCGGCCAAGGCAAAACGCTGCATACGATCGGATTCTTGTTCTTTTATAAAATGTTGATGGGCAAACCAAAAAAGAGCATTAATAATGGCAAAAATTAGAAGAAAGAAGAGGGCAATCAGACGTATAAGGGAGCGATTATTCATTGACAAATTTATATCCCACACCACGCACAGAGACTATGTAGCGAGGGTTTTTAGGATCATCACCGATTTTTTGACGAATTCGTCCCATGATAACGTCGATACTTTTAAGACTGCTTTCGTATTTAATAGAACCGATATTCATGAGCAGTTCTTCGCGTGAAATGGCGAATCGATCTTTTTGAATCATGTAGGAGACAATATCGTACTCGGCTTGGGTGAGACGAAGAGGTGCATTATCGCGGGTTATTTCGTGCCGCTCTTCATCCACTTCAAACGGAGATAGTTTTTTATTCATCGTCGGATGGAGTCTACGCATAATGGCATCAATTCGAAAAATCAATTCCTGAGGATCATACGGTTTGGGGAGAAAATCGTCCGCACCGCGAGAAAATCCCATCATTTTATCCCGTATATCGGAGCGCGCCGAAGAGATAATAATCGGGATGGGACTCTCTTGGCGAATGAGACGGCAAATCTCCATCCCATCCATTTGCGGTAAAGAGAGATCCAGAACGAGCAGATCAAAGAGGTTGGTTTGGAAAAGACTTAATCCCTCTAGGGGAGTAGCGGCAACGGTAACTTCAATCTCATCCTTATAAAGGCGAGATTTTAGCAATTGTGCCAGTTCGACATCGTCTTCAATCATCAGTACATTAACCATCAAACGATTATATCGGGGAGAAAGTAAATAAAAAGTAACATGCCCGAGAGGGCATGGTCATTTAAGCGCTGATGCTTAAAAGGGAAGTAGAATTACTTGAAGAGGCATTACTGCCATAGTAGGAGAGAATTTTTTGCAGCATATCGTTGCGCATATTTTTAAATGCATCCTCGGTTGCTGTCTCTGTCGAGGCGGTACTTGTAGTCGTTTCCGAAGAAGCGGTTGTACTCTCTGAAGATTTCTCTTCAAACAAAGCCATAAACTCCTCAGAACTGATTGTTCCGTCTTGATTGGTATCCAAAGCAGAGAAAATCTCATTCGCACTTTCACTTTCCGAGGAAGAGGATGATGATTCACTCGGCGGTGGTGGAGGCGGCATTCCGCCAGGAGGTGGAGGTGGCATTCCCCCTTCACTTTCCCCCTGAGAGTGTTCAGGCGGTTTCATGTTTTTAAGTGCCGCTACAAGCTCTTCGGTACTCATACTTCCGCTGCTGTCGGTATCGAGCAGAGAAAAGATATCGCCGGCACTTGAGTTGTTTGAAGCCGCAGTGGTAAATTCGCTAGAGCTAATAGCACCGTCACCATCTGTATCCATGCTGCTTAGCATCTCTTGAGCGATCTCTTCAAAACTCGGTTTTGACGTTTTTTCGGTAGAAGAGGTCGAAGAACCATATGACGTATACGAACTGTAATTCGTTCCGACTGTCATGGGAAACTCCTTATCAGGTGTAGCAAGAAAAAATTTCTTACTCAGTTGAAAGGATAATTTTTATACAGTAACTAATGGGTAACATAGATTCAGATTAAAGAAATTTGAGATAAAGTTTCTCAATTTTAATTATTGGGCAGTTATTACATGGACCACCATCACCACCATCATCATGATAGCGACATTAGCGGAGGCAAGCTTCTTTTTAGCGTTATCTTAAATCTTGTCATTACCGTTGCTCAATTTATCGGCGGAATACTCTCCGGTTCATTAGCATTGTTAAGTGATGCATTGCATAATTTTAGTGATGTGATGAGTCTCATCATCAGTTATTACGCCCACCGTCTCTCACATCGACCTCAAAATATCCGTCAAACGTTTGGATTCAAACGCGCTGAAATCCTTGCCGCATTGTTCAATGCTTCGGTATTGATTGCCGTTTCTGTTTATCTCATTATTGAATCGATTCAACGTTTTATTACGCCTCAAGCAGTAGAGTCGACATGGGTAATGGGATTAGCGGCTCTAGGAATAGTTGTGAACGGACTATCGGCATGGCTGCTTCATCGTGATGCAGGCAATAACCTTAATATCCGATCGGCCTATTTGCATCTTATGGGGGATTTGATGACCTCTTTTGCGGTGTTGGCAGGGGGTATTATGATCTATTTTTATGGGTTATATTGGATTGATCCGCTACTATCGTTACTGATTTCATTTTATCTTATCCGCTCATCCTACGGTATCGTTCGTGAATCAGGGGGGATGTTGATGCAGTTTTCACCGGATCACGTCTCTGTCGATGCAATTGTTGAAAAAGTAGAAGCATTTAAAAGTATTGAAGGTATCCACCATATTCATTTATGGCAATTAGACGATGAAACGGTTTTTCTTGAAGCACGGCTCAACTTTCACGAAGATTTGACATTAAGTGCCGCCAATGCAGTTGTTCATGAGCTTATGCATGCTCTTGAGGAAATCGGGATACATCACACAACATTTCAGTGTGAAGTAGGGAAAAACGGACGAAATAAAGTATTAGAGAGATGTGAGTATCATTAAGTATTAGCGATCTTTAATGACATCAAAATCTTCAGGAATAATCGGTTTGAATCGGTTTGCTTCTATGGCTTTGTTTTGAGCAGGGTTGATAAAGTGGATCGATACACGGTTCTCAAATCCGTCGGTATAGCTGATGGAGTTCAAAATATCATTTTTAAACATCACCGTATAGGTTTGCCCTTTGACCGTAGCCGAATATTTTTCATCGTCTACTTTTTTGGCTTTTTGAATAATTTGTAAAAAATCGATTTCATCATCAAGCATACGAAGGGTGACTTGCTCGATTGAGGGCTCAATTACGGTAATTTTTTGTCCATTGATATAAACACTTTTCTTGATCGGTTTTTGATACATCCAAAGGGCGTTTTGCGGCTTGCTTGCCCATAGCTCACCGTTATAAATAATCTTCTTTCCGTTATCGTCAATAATGGTTTGAACAAACTTTCCGTTAAAAGAGTTGATCTCTTTTGGAACCGCGTATAATGAGAGGGTAAGGGCAAACAAGAGGGGTAGAAAACGCACATAAAATCCTTCAACAGTATAATTATGACATTGTACCCTATGCACATTAACCAAAACAATAGATTTCGTATGCTAAAATCAGCGACTTTTTCAATACTGTTCATAATGAAGGTTTTTAATGCTCCAAACGTTCCTCGGCAAAATTTTCGGTACTAAGAATGATCACGAAATTAAAAAATATCTCAAACGTGTTATCCAAATCAATGAGCGAGAAGCCTATTTCTCAGGATTAAGCGACACAGAGCTCCAAGACGCATTTAGTGCACTAAAAGAGGCTGTTCAAAACCATACGAAAACCTTGGACGATGTCTTGGTCGATTCATTTGCCATTACCCGTGAAGCAAGTAAACGTGTTTTAGGTATGCGTCATTTTGATGTTCAGCTTATCGGCGGAATGGTTCTTCATGAGGGGCGCATCGCCGAAATGAAAACAGGAGAGGGAAAAACGCTCGTTGCCACCTTGCCTGTAATTCTTAATGCCATGATGGGCAAAGGGGTGCACGTCGTAACGGTCAATGATTATCTCGCAAATCGTGACGGATCGCAGATGTCTGAACTTTATTCTTTCTTGGGATATACGACGGGGATATTGGTTGAGAGCGGCTACAATCCGGCCAATAAACGAGAACAATACGCATGTGACATTACGTACGGTACGAATAACGAGTTCGGATTTGATTACCTTCGTGACAACATGACCTATTCGAAAGAGCATATGGTTCAACGAGGTCACGCCTACGTTATCGTGGATGAAGTGGATTCTATTTTGATCGACGAAGCGCGTACTCCGCTTATTATTTCCGGTCCTACCAATCGAACGCTTGAAAATTATACCCGTGCCGATGCCGTAGCCAAAGCACTTGTTATTGAAGAACACTTTACCGTCGATGAAAAAGACCGCCTCATCCTCATTACCGAAGAGGGGATAGCGCGTGCTGAGGAACTTTTTGGAGTAGATAACCTCTATAGTATCGAAAACTCGGCCCTTTCTCATCACCTTGACCAAGCGTTAAAAGCAAATTATATTTTTGAAGTCGATGTCGATTACGTCAATCAGGACGGACAAATCGTTATTGTTGATGAATTTACGGGTCGTCTCTCCGAGGGACGTCGTTATTCTGAGGGGCTGCATCAGGCGCTTGAAGCGAAAGAGGGGGTCATCATAAAAGAAGAGACCCAAACGCTTGCCGATATTACCTACCAAAACTATTTCCGTATGTATGGAAAAATTGGCGGTATGACGGGAACGGCACAAACCGAAGCAACTGAGTTTGCACAAATTTATAGTCTTGATGTTATCTCAATCCCTACCAATGTTCCCGTTATCCGTCAAGATTTAAACGATTTAATTTATAAAACGGAAGCCGAAAAATTTGAGGCAGTTATACTAAAAGTAAAAGAGTTGCATGCCAAAGGTCAGCCGATCTTGATCGGTACCGCATCGATTGAAAAGTCAGAAAAATTGCATGCACTTATAAAAGCCGAAAAAATTCCTCATACCGTATTGAATGCAAAAAATCATGCGCAAGAGGGTGAAATTATTAAAAATGCGGGTGAGAAGGGTGCTATCACGATTGCAACCAACATGGCGGGACGCGGGGTTGATATTAAAGTCAGCGATGAGATCAAAGCGCTCGGCGGTCTTTACATCCTCGGAACGGAGCGGCATGAAAATCGCCGTATCGACAATCAGCTTCGCGGACGAGCAGGGCGTCAAGGTGATCCGGGAACGTCTCAATTTTATCTTTCACTCGAAGATAATCTTCTCCGAATTTTCGGTTCCGATAAGATTAAATCGATCATGGAACGTTTGGGTGTAGAAGACGGTGAATATATCGAATCGGCTATGGTAACCCGTGCCGTTGAAAAAGCGCAGAAAAAAGTGGAAAACATGCACTTCGAAGGGCGTAAAAGTATCGTGGAATACGATGATGTCGCAAACGAACAGCGTAAAATTGTCTATAAATTCCGTGGAGAGTTGCTTGACCCTCAATACGCGATTGCGGATAAGATTAATCTTATCCGTGGTGAATACGTTAACCGTACGTTGGCATTTACCGGTATCTTTGACGGTATTAGCGAAGAAGAAATCGATTTAGAACGCCTTGTATTGACGATCAAAGAAGAGATGAATGCCGATATTGATACCAATCTTTTTGAAGAAAAATCTTTTGTTACGATTCACGATACCCTCCTTAACGCATTAAAAACTCAGTACGATGAAAAAATGTCGGTAGTCGATGAAAAACTACGCAGTGAAATCGAGCGCGAAATCTATCTGAAATCTCTTGATAGTGCATGGCGTGAGCATCTTTATCAAATGGACAGCATGAAAACGGGAATCCGTCTACGTGCGTATAACCAAAAAGATCCGTTGGTAGAGTATAAAAAAGAGAGCTACAATCTCTTCAGTGAGCTGGTGGAGACGATCAAATACGATACGATCAAAACATTGCACATTATCCGTTTCAAAGTCGAGAGTGTTGAAGAAGAGGCCGAAGCCTTTGCACGTCAACTTGAATTAGAAAAAAAGCAAGAAGCGATGAGAATGAGCCTCAATCATCAAGAGCATGAGAATGAAGAGAAAAAAGTTTCACGCAATGACGAATGCCCTTGCGGTAGCGGAATGAAATACAAAAATTGCTGCGGAAAATCAGGACCTAAAAAAGGGGTATTTGCATCTTGAATATCGTCTCTTTTCTTGTCAAACGATTTTTACGCTTTGACAAAGAGCAGCCTTTTATTTTCCTCTCTGCACTCCTTGCATTTTCGGGAATCGCTTTAGGGGTAATGGTACTTATCATTGCTATGGCACTTATGAACGGATTTGACAACGAGTTCAAAAAGAAGCTTACGGTGATGAACTATCCCCTTACGATTCAACCAAAATTTTTTGGAACATGCGATAGTGCACTTGTTGAGCAGCTTCGTGAAAAATTCCCTGAGCTCTCATTCAGCCCTTATGTAACGTCAGCTGTACTCTCCCGTAGCGGTGATCAGATGGAGGGGGGATATCTTTTCGGTGTTGATTTTGTACAAGAAGCAAAAGTTAACCGCATTGTCGCGGAAGGTTTGAGTGCCGGAGTCCCTCAAAAATTTGAAGTGATGGTGGGGCAAACGCTTAAAGAGCAGTTTATGCTAGAGAGTGGGGATAAACTTACCTATATTTTCACCCAAATGGAGCCGGGCGGGTTAGCGCTTACCCCTAAAATCAAACGTTTTGAAGTTGTGTCAACGTTTAACTCAGGACTCAGTGCGTATGATAAAGGGTTCTCCTATACCTCTTTGGAGTCACTACAGCGTATTTTGGGTATACCGGAAAACCTTTATGACGGTATCCATGTCCATTCTCCTAATCCTGAAGCCGATATTATCCGTCTTAGTGCGGTTTTACCTGATACCGTATCGATTCGCGGGTGGTGGGAAGATAACGGAAACTTTTTTGCGGCTCTTGAAATGGAGAAGATGGCACTCTTTATCGTATTAATGCTTATTATCTTGATTGCCGCGATTAATATAATCTCATCACTCCTGATGACCGTAATGAACCGAAGAAGTGAGATCGCACTTCTTATCTCACTCGGGGCGTCTAAAGCAGAGGTTAAAAAAATATTTTTGATCCTTGGGATCGTGATCGGCGTATTAGGAATTACGACGGGGGCTATTTTAGGCTTTTTAGGGATGTGGATTCTGGGAACTTTTGAAATTATTTCACTTCCTGCCGATGTCTATCCGACCTCTACGCTACCGCTTGATTTGAGTGTTATCGATTTCTTTTCTATCATTATCGGTGCGTTTGTTATCGTATTGCTCTCTGCATGGTATCCTGCGAAAAAAGCCTCCGAAGTGGATGTTCTGACCGTTTTACGGAACGAATAGTAAAAATAATATTTCTAATTGTCAAGAAAGTGTCAATAACATCACCGTGAACTATTGACATCTTTATCCTAACCTTTGAACATCAAAAGTTTAGGAGGCAGGTTATGAAATACCTCTCAATTGCATTACTCTTCTCAACGTCGCTGATGGCGGCATCCCCCGAAGTGGTTCAGTATATGAATGAACTTTCCAAAACGGCAAAAGCGCAAAACAGCTCATTCAGCGGATTTGATGTGTCTAGAGGTAAAGAGATTTTTACCTCGACCCATACGGGTAAACAAGGCAAACCGATGGCGTGTACCTCGTGTCATACTGTTAACCTCGCCAACGCCGGTAAAAACTCTCTAACGGGAAAAGTGATCGATCCGCTCTCTCCTCGCGCCAATCCTCAGCGTCTTACCAGTACCAAAGAGGTTACGAAATGGCTTAAACGCAACTTTATGGATGTGTATGCCCGTGAGGGAAGTGCACAAGAAAAAGGTGATGTTCTCACCTATATCATGAAAAATTAATCAAAAGGATACCCGATGACAAAAATAGTAAACCTTAGCGTTGCGGCGCTCTTATTAGCTGGCGGAGTTTATCTGTATGCGGATGAACACGAAGAGCATGAGCACAAACGTTCTGCCGTTGTCGCAAAACCGATGACTCCACAGGAAAAATCAACCGTTGCGTTGTATACCAAAGAGTGTGGAGCGTGCCATATGGCGTATCAGCCGCAGTTTTTGCCGAAACGTTCGTGGGATAAGACGATGAAGACGTTGGATAACCATTTTGGAACCGATGCTTCCCTGGATCCACAGGATCACAAAACCATTCAAAATTATTTGGCATCCCATGCGTCTAAAAACGATCAGGTAGTAGATGTGAGAGGTGCCGTAGCTCTACGGATATCTGAAACACCCTATTTTGTTCGTGAACATCGAGAAGTGACGAAAAAAATGGTGACACAGCCAGAGGTCAAAAGTTTCGCCAATTGTAATGCTTGTCATACTCAAGCACTCAATGGAAGCTACCGTGAACGTGAAATCCGTATCCCTAATTACGGACGCTGGGAAGATTGATAGGCTATAGGAGTCAACGATGAAACGCTTATATGTATGGACACTTCCTACTCGGATATTCCATTGGCTGTTTGTTGTAGGAATCGTAGCTGCTTGGATCAGCAGTGAAGAAGATCGATGGTTAAATACCCATGCTGCGATCGGGAGTACCATCGGTGTATTGGTACTCTTTCGGATCGTGTGGGGGGTAATAGGACCGAAATATTCCCGTTTTGGTGACTTTAATCTCTCTTTGGATGCGTTGAGGGAGTACCTCACCTCCCTTTTGAACCCCTCGCGTCGATATATCGGGCACAATCCGGCGGCAAGTTATGTGATGGTTGCGATGCTCATAACGGTAGTTCTTGCCACATTCAGCGGCATGATTGCCTATGGTGTTGCGGAAAACAGAGGTGTGTTGGCATTTTTGCATTCAGGGCTTTTTAGGGAGATGGAAGTATTTGAAGAGATTCACGAGTTTTTCGTCAATCTCTTATGGGTATTGATCGCGGCACATGTGGGGGGAGTGTTGGTTGATCGACTCTTGCACAAAGAGGATCGTACCCTCACCTCTATCATCGACGGACACAAAAATATGGAGGGGGAGAGTGCCGTTTTATCGTGGTACCAAAAAATACTCGCTGCTTTTGGTATCGGCGGTGCGATTGCACTTCTCATCTATGCTCTGAGCATACCGAATAACCCTATTGTCGCGGGGTACAATCAAAAGGTTGATTACGCAAAAATCAACCCCATTTTTGTCAATGAATGCGGTTCATGCCATACCCTCTATCTTCCGACGTTACTAGCGAAGGAGGGGTGGAGTAAATTGATGGGGGATTTATCGAACCATTTCGGCGATGATGCTTCGCTAGATCCCGCCGATGAGCAATCCATACGTGAGTATCTTTTGGCGCATTCGGCAGAAACCTCTACTCAGGAGATGTCATTCAAAATGCTGCAAAGCCTCGAAAAACGCGATATGATAGCAATAACACAAACCCCATTCTGGAAAAAAAGACACCGTCATATTTCCGAAGAGATTTTTAAAAGCGAAAAAGTAAAAAGTCGTGCAAACTGCAAAGCCTGCCATAGCGATGTAGAGCAGGGGAGAATCGAAGATAGCACGATTAAAGCGCTCTAAGTGAGGTTACCATGAAGTGGATTATAGTGTTGGCGATGTTCCTCTCCCTCTGCGCTTATGGGGATGACGATCATCATCGGTTTCCGATGGATCTGCATGATTTGGCTCTGACAAAGCAACAACTTCGGATCGTTGAAGAGGCGATGAAAGAGTACCAATATTCAAATCGCCGATTCCACCATCAAAGTAAAAAAGATCAAGAGGCACTCAATGCCCTGTTTTTAAGTTCGTCGTTTGATGCGGAAACTTTTCGAGCAAAAAGTTTGGAGAGGGAGAAAGCGTCGATTGCGATTCGGACTCGCTTACTTGAGAAGCTCCATAGTGTTTTGACCCCTGAGCAAAAACGTCGATACGTTCACCATCTGGAGGAGTGGGACAATGACTAGAAAAGTGCTTCTGATCGAAGACGATCTCCCACTCCAAGAGTTAATAAGCTCTTTTTTAACATCATACGACTTTGAGACAGCCGTGTATGCTGATCCGAAAGCCGCGTTAGCGTGTCTGTTGGAAACGAAAGAGGTGTTTGACATTGTCGTTTTGGATTTGATGTTACCGGGGATGGACGGGTTTGATGTTGCTAAAATGATCAAAAGCCGCCTTGACATCCCGATCATCATCTCCTCCGCACGAACCGACATCGGCAACAAAATCTATGGATACGATTTGGGTGCCGATGATTATCTCGATAAACCGTATGAACCTCGCGAGTTGGTGCTCCGTATTGAAGCGGTACTGCGCCGATACAGTCGAAAAAACGAGCTGGTCGTATCGGACTTTACGATTGATGAATCGAACAAATCACTCATGATGGAGGGGTATCCGATCGATTTAACACGGATTGAATTCGATATATTTCTCCTGTTGCTCAAACATCGCGGTAAAAATCTCTCACGTGACCAAATCATCGGCTCTTTGGGGCTTGGTGACGATACAAAACACCGCACTATCGATATGCACATCAGTAATATTCGCCTTAAAATCGGCGATGATGCCAAAGAACCCCGCTACATCAAATCGGTGTGGGGCATCGGCTACAAGTTTATGGGTTAACATATGTCCATTTTTACCAAAATCACCCTTTTATTTCTCATCAGTCTTACCCTTATGGTGGGTATCGGGTACAAGATTGATACGATCAATACCGAAAAATACGAAGCGATTGTTCTGCAAAAATACCTTCTCGACGGTCGTAAGATATTCAGATGGATGGCGACATCGACCGCCGATGAGCTAAAAGATGAATTTCGGACACTGAATCTGGTGAAAATCGCTCCCGTAACACCCAAAAAAGTCCTTATGCGCCAGTCGCATACGTTTGGACTGATTGAAATTTTCAAAGATGAAAAGAGCGAATATATCCTCCACATCCGCTATATCGATGATGATATTTTTCTTCGGGACACAACCCTCCAAGAATTGCTCAGAGAGGGGTGGATTCTCAACGCATTGGTAGTCGCCGACATGGTTGTTTTGGCGGTGATATTTGTTCTGATTTTACGTATGTTATCCCCTTTGAACTCAATTACGGGAAGTATGCGCCGTTTTGCCCTCGGAGAGTATCACAGCCGAAGCACCATCACCTCTCATGATGAGATAGGGGAGGTGGCACGAAGCTATAACGATATGGCACGAACCATTGAGAATATGATCCTCTCACGTGAAGAGTTATTGCGTGATGTCGGCCACGAACTGCGAACCCCCATTGCACGTGGGATGTTTGCCCTAGAAGAGGTTGAGGAATCAAGCGCACGTGAGACACTAAAACACTCATTCAAAGAGCTCGATCAGCTGACACGTGAACTTTTGGAGATTGAAAAGCTCCAAGCAACCGATACGATGCAATCAACGCCGTTCACCGTTGAAACACTCGTTATGGAAGCACTTTCGAAACTCTATATCGATGATGAATCGAAGATTGTGGTCAAAATCAATGATAATTTTACGTTGAGAGGGGACTTGCACTACCTATCGTTAGCACTCAAAAATCTCCTTGATAACGCGTTGAAATACGCCGATCAATTTCCGATCCTTTTGGATGTGGATTCTAATCGTATCAGTGTACTCAATCACGGGAAGCCGCTCGAAAAAGAGTTCAACTATTTTCTCACCCCCTTTACCCGTCAGGAACGCTCACGCTCCTCTGAGGGGTTTGGTCTGGGGCTGAATATAGTCAGTAAGATCATATCAAAACACGGATATACACTTGAATACACTTATGAGAATTCTCGACACTGTTTTTCGATCCTTGTGAAATAGATTACTTTTCTTTTTTATCGTCCATCATCCATAAAAACGGATAGACCAGCGTTCGTTTGAGAATGTTGAAAGGGGCGGTTACAATCTCTTTTGCAATAGCGGTATCGATCTTGGGATCATCGAGCTTTCCACTAATGGTAAGTGTTGTTGCAAGAGACCCATCATCTCCGAGTAAAATGTACCCTACCATCGGCACTTTTCCAAGAGCAGAACCTAAATCGGTTTTGAGGGTTAAAATGCCGTCAAGCTGATTGGAATTAAAATCGGCACGACCTGTCCCCGTGATTTTCATTTCAGGGGAGTTAAGGGTAAAATTATCTACCGAAACAACCCCTTTTTGATAGGCAAAATGAGCGTACCCCTCATTCACGGGTAGCCCTTTAGAATTATAATTCGGAAGTGAGAAAGTAGCTAAAGAGGGGACGGTATTAACAAATGCCAATACATTATTTAAAACTTTATAATCTTTGAGTATGGTGTTTTCAACCCTCATTAATCCATCAAACGAATCGGTTTTTCCTTTGGCTTGGAATGAAAAGTTCCCTCCGCTGAAATCACTGAGGGCAAAGAGATGCCCCATGAATTTATCATTAAATCCTACTCCGTCGATTGAAAAAAGATTATTTCTAATCTTGAGGACGGCCGATCCATCCATATGGCGTAGCGTTGCATCAAAATTATCATTATTTACCGTTGCATCAAGGGTATCGGCAACAATTTTTCTCCCTTTCATCAGATATAAATAGGAGTTTGTAGCATGAATTCGGATAGGGAGAGAGGCATCTGTTTTGGAAGAGACGTCATTTTTGTCCGTATGCTCAGAAAGAAATTTAAAGAGTACCGGAATATTAATCCCCGTATTATTGCCTCTGATGTAGAGATCAGTAGGTGTTTGGCTGATTACCAAACGGTCATTTACCCGTATGCTTGAGGTATCATCCTGATGTGTTCCGCTAAATCGATAATGAGAAATAGGAACATCATTGAGTACCATAAGCGGATAAAGATAGTCTATCTCTCCATTAAAATGAAAAAGAGAACTTTTCCCCGTATAGTAGAGATTCAGATAGCCGTTGTTTATGTTATAGCGTCTTAAAATAGGGGATTTATTGGAGAGCAGTGAGATATCACCCAACCCGATTTTCCATCCATTTAAAACGGTAGTGAAATGTGCTTTTAGTGTCGGAGCATCAATACGAATCGTATCATTTTGAGTATTGATGATAAGATCTAGAGACTCTTTTGATTCGATAATAGGGATCATTTTAGGTGATAACGGAACCATATTACTCAGCCGAATAGCCCCTTTTTCAGTATCCATACGATACATCCCGCTAAAACGTCCTTTAAAAAGATCTCCAAAAACCGTATCAATTTGATCAAAGGTTATAAGATCATTTTTAAAGGTGGCATTAAAAGGGGAGATCAATAGGGGAAGTTTATGCACAGACCAAGCCGAAGGCTCTTTAATAGTGATTTTAGCCGTTTCATTGATGTAGTGCATATCGACATCAAACGGAGCGTTTTGGAGTTTTATTTCTCCCAATTTAAACTCTTGTAAACGGAGCTTTAGATCGGTTCTCTTTTCACTGCCGTTAAAGGTAGCGTTGATGGTTCCTTTAATATTTTTAGAAATACTAAAAGGGATGGATTGGATCGTCGCGAAGGCACGTCGATAATCAAACGGTGCACGAAAACCCTCTATGGTCAGTTTTTCTCCCGCAAGATTCCAATTGGACTTATTGACATTGAGGATATCTCCCTCCGGTGCAATAATATAAGTAACCCTCAACGGATCACGAGTATCGAAAAGAGCTAGATTTTTCTCCAGAGGAGTAACGGCGTAGGCGTTTATAGAGACGATACCTCTCTCACTAGAGGCATCATATTCCCCATCAACACGTGCATGTGCAATATCTTCTCCGTAATGGGCAATAAAGTTCTCAAAAATAACATGATTTCGGTCAACTTTGACAATCCCGCCTTGTGTTTCAAGTGGAATTTTATCAAGAAGGATTTCAGATTCACTAGGGAGAAATACCCCTTTTACAGTGGTCTCTAAATCATACAAATTGATAGATAGATGCAAATCAACCTTGCATTCGCCTTTGTTCTGCTTGATCGGTAAATGAATGTCATAAAAATCCAAAAGGGCTAAAATAGGATCATTTAATCTACCTTTATCGGTTTTGATATAGGCGTCAAGCATGGTATGGGGTGTCGTAAAATCAATGACCACGTGGCTTTGCTGTGTCGGAAGAGAATAAAAAGTACCGCTTCTAGGAAATATATGGAGTTTCCCTTTTACTAAGTGTAAATCAATTTGAGGCGCATAAATAGGTTCAAAGCCGAGTGCAAACGTATACGCACCCTCAAGTACCGTAGCATCGGCAATAAGTGTTGTGAGTAATTCTTCGGGCTTATCATAATGAAAGACCCCCTCAAAGCGATTAAGTTGAATAGAAGATGCTTTAGCATACTCGACAATCCACGGGGTCACTTCAGGGTCCATATGTAAAAAATCGATAAGAGGTTTAACGCTCACCAGCACTCCATTTGTTTTAGCACTAAAACGAAGCGTATCGGTATCACCGAAAAAAGAGAATTCTATACGCGGGGTTTGAGGGAGCGTGAGCGAAATATTTGAAATAAGATGTTGGTTGGCTAGATTAATATATAAATTAGCCGAAATGTTAGAATCGTCAATTATTAATTCGGGCAATGAGAGGCGAAATTCTTTTTCATCAATGAGAAAATTTCCGCTGCTTGCCCCTAACGTTATTTTCCCAAGTTCGTTTTTACGATAAAGTAAAGATCCGCGATACCCTTTATATTGAATGATATCTATTTGAATGGAATCGATCCAAACCTTCGTAATATTAATAATGCGGGGCAATCTTGAAAGTGGTTCCAGAGTTAGAGGGGTATCGTCATCGGCAAGATCGGTAAAATCGATTTTTGAAGCTTTTATATGGAGGGCTTTGTCCCATTTTAGGTATAATTTCTCAACTTTGACCCCACCTAAGGTGAGATAGTCAATACGCAAACCTTCTAATAAAGTGATAAATATGAAAAAACCGAGAAAAAAAGTAAAGAGTAAAAAAAGTAGAACACTTTTGTGGGTTTTCGGAATAATTTTGGTGATGATTGTATCTTTCATGACCTACCTGCTCACTAGCGTTACATCACCTAAAATCGTCTATATACCGCAAGGTTCCGTCTTTAAAAGTATATCACACCTCCAAAGCGAAGGGGTAAATCTTTATAAAATCGATGCATTTATTTTACGAATATTAGGTAAGCCTCAACAGGGATGGATCGATATAAAAGAAGAAAAAATGTCTCGTTTATCCTATTTGTACCGTCTCACTACCGCCAAAGCCGCAACACGAGTGATTACGCTGATTCCGGGAGAAACAAGTACCGTTTTTCTTCAACAGCTTTCCGAAACACTCTCGCTTGATCGAGAGCAGCTAAGATCGGCATATGAAAAACATGCCCCTTATAAAGAGGGAAATTTTGTCCCCGATACGTATAGTATTCCAAACGGAATAAGTGAAGAAGATTTGATTTTACATCTCCTAAATGAATCTGAGAAGAAGATGCAAAGCTGGGCAAAAGAGTATAATAAAGAGTACAACAGAGAAAAATGGTTACAAATTGTAACAAAAGCCTCCGTAATACAGAAAGAGGCAGCATCTCTTAGCGATATGCCTTATGTAAGCTCCGTAATCGATAATCGGATAAAAGAGGGGATGCGTTTGCAAATGGACGGGACACTTAATTACGGTGAATTCTCTCATCAAAAAGTTACGGCTCGTCGCATTAGAACCGATAGAACTCCCTATAATACGTATAAAAACAAAGGTTTACCGCAATATCCCGTATGTAATGTTTCCAAAGAAGCCATTGACGCCGCACTCAACCCTACACAGACGGATTACCTCTATTTCGTACGAGGTAAAAATGGAGAGCATATCTATAGTAGTTACTTTTCTACACACCGTAAAAACATAGTAAATGCTACAAAATGAAACATAATTGGAACTTCTTCTCCCGTTTAGAGCGTTAAATTGAAAAAAACACTTGCGAGAGTGTTATGATGCTCGTATAAAAAAAATGACAGGAGAACCTGATGGCAAAAATCATTTGGTCAGTAATTGATGAAGCTCCGGCATTAGCGACATACTCGCTACTTCCGATCGTAAATGCATTCACACAAGCAGCAGGTGTAGAAGTCGTAACAAGTGATATTTCACTTGCAGGTCGTGTTATCGCAACTTTTCCAGAAAGAATGAGCGATGCTCAACGCATTCCTGACAATCTTGCACAATTAGGTGTAATTGCAACTCAGCCTGATGGTAACATCATTAAACTTCCTAATATTTCTGCTTCGATTCCACAGCTTAAAGCGTGTATTGAAGAGCTTCAATCTCAAGGTTACGATCTTCCTAATTATCCGGAAGAGCCTAAAACAGATGAAGAAAAAGAGATTTTTGCACGTTACGCAACGTGTCTCGGTTCTGCGGTTAATCCGGTACTTCGTGAAGGAAATTCGGATCGTCGTGCGGCGGTTGCGGTTAAAAACTTTGCTAAGAAAAATCCCCACAAACTACGTGCGTGGGAATCTGACTCTAAAACTCGCGTTGCTCACATGAACAGCGGCGATTTTTATGCCAATGAGCAATCCGTTACTAAAAAAGGTGACGGTAAAGTTGTTATCGCACTAAACGGCAAAACTTTAAAAGAGATCAATGCAGTTGATAGCGAAGTACTTGACGGTACATTTATGTCTGCAAAAGCGCTACGTGCATTTTTGACTGAATCGATTACAGAGGCAAAAGAGAAAAACATCCTTTGGTCTATCCACCTCAAAGCAACGATGATGAAAGTATCCGATCCGATCATGTTCGGTCATGCGGTATCTGTCTTCTTTAAAGATGTATTTGAAAAATACGGAGCAGATTTCAAAGAGATCGGTGTTAACCCGAACCTCGGTCTTGGCGATTTGTACAAAAAATTGGCAAAACTCCCCGCTGATAAAAAAGCGGAAATCGAAGCGGCTATTATGGCGGTTTATCCTACACAACCTGCAATGGCGATGGTAGATTCGGATAAAGGGATTACAAACTTACACGCGTCAAACGACGTGATTATTGATGCTTCATTGCCGGTTGTGGTACGTGACGGCGGTAAAATGTGGAATCCGGCAGGAAAAGTTGAGCAATGTATCGTTACGATTCCGGATCGTTGTTACGCAACAATGTACTCTGAAATCATTGAAGATTGTAAGAAAAACGGACAATTCGATGTAACCACTATGGGTTCTGTATCGAATGTCGGTTTGATGGCTCAAAAAGCGGAAGAGTACGGCTCTCACCCGACAACGTTTGAAATCGCAGAAGACGGTGTTATTACTGTTAGCGATGATAGCGGCGTATTGATGACTTTCAACGTAGAAAAAGGTGATATCTGGCGTATGTCGAGAGCAAAAGATATCCCGATCAAAGACTGGGTACGTCTTGCGGTTGAGCGTGCAGAGATCGAAAACGTTCCGGTTGTGTTCTGGTTAGATGAAAATCGTGCTCATGATGCTGAGATCATCAAAAAAGTGAACGCGTATCTTCCTGAGTTTAATAAATCAGGTGTTGAATACCATATTTTGGCACCTGAAAAAGCGATGGCGTTCTCTTTGAAACGCGTACGTGCGGGTCAAAACACTATTTCAGCAACGGGTAACGTTCTTCGTGACTATTTGACTGACTTGTTCCCGATCTTGGAACTTGGAACTTCGGCTAAAATGCTCTCTATCGTTCCTCTTCTTGCAGGCGGTGGATTGTTTGAAACCGGTGCGGGCGGATCGGCTCCGAAACACGTTGAGCAATTCGTAAACGAAGGTCACCTTCGTTGGGATTCATTGGGTGAGTTCTTGGCGCTTGCAGAGTCACTACGTCACATCAATAAAACGAAAAAAGATAACAAGCTAAGCGCTCTTACAGCGGCATTGGACGAAGCAAACGCGGCGTATTTGGATAACAACAAAGAGCCTTCACGTAAAGCGGGTGAACCGGATAATAAAGCGAGTCACTTTTTCTTGGCACAATACTGGGCAAAAGCGTTGGCGGAGCAAACGACTGATGCAGGACTTGCGGCAAAATTTGCTTCAGTAGCTAAAACATTGAGCGAAAATGAAGCTAAAATTATGGAAGAACTTATATCTGTAGAAGGAAAACCTCAAGATATCGGTGGTTATTATCACCCTGATCTTGCAAAAGTAACAGCGGCAATGCGTCCGAGTGCAACGCTTAACGCAATTATCGCATCAATCTAAATTTTTCCGGCATTTGCCGGAAACGTTTTTACTCTGTAGAGTCGGCTCTATAGAGTAAAGGCGATGATATCGTCTTGTAATTGCTTTCTTATCTAGGGAAAGCAATAGCAGTATGACACAAGGAGTAGGAAAATGGTAAAAGGAAAACGCGTCGGGATCGTAGGGGCAGGAAATGTCGGATCGACGATTGCCTACTCACTTGCAATGCTTGGTTCGTGCCATGAAATTATTTTGCGTGATAACAAAATCGAAATTGCTCGTGGAAAAGCGCTTGATATGTCTCAAGCCGCTGCCGCTGTACGATCACACTCAACGGTTATCGTTGCCGAAAGTATGGCAGATATGACCGATTGTGATGTGGTTGTTATTACAGCGGGAAGCCCGCGTCTTCCGGGGATGAGCCGTGATGATTTATTGATGATCAATGCAAAAGTAACCCGTGAAGTAATCGAAGGGGTAGCCAGATACTCACCCAATGCTATTATTATCATGGTTTCAAATCCTCTGGATGCAATGACCTATGTCGCATTGCGTGAGAGCGGTTTTGATCGTAGCCGTGTAATCGGTATGGCGGGTGTTTTAGACAGTGCACGTATGGCGGCATTTATTCAAGAGAAACTTGGATACGGCGGCGGACAGATTCGTGCTTCGGTTATGGGTGGACATGGGGATGATATGGTTCCTCTGCCGCGTTATTCCACGGTTGCGGGGGTTCCGCTCTCCGATGTTCTGACACAAGAAGAGATCGATGAGATCGTACAACGCACCCGCAAGGGGGGAGCGGAAATCGTAGCGCTTCTCCAAACGGGATCAGCCTACTATGCACCGGCAAAATCAACGGCGATTATGGTTGAAGCAATCTTGAAAGACACCAAACAGATCCATCCGTGTGCCGTGTATCTTGAAGGTGAATACGGTTTTCATAATGTTGTAAGCGGTGTTCCTGTCATGTTGGGAGCCAACGGTGCCGAAAAAATTATCGAAGTAACCTTAAATGAGAGTGAAAAAGCGATGTTTGCCGCATCATGTGCATCGGTTCAAGGGTTGATTGATACCTTGAATGCTAATAAATTTTTTGAAGGAGCTAAAGTATGAGTTATCGCATCGAAAAAGATACGATGGGAGAAGTTCGGGTTCCGAACGATACCTATTGGGGGGCACAAACTCAGCGCTCATTGGAGAACTTCCAAATCGGCGAAGAGAAAATGCCGTACGAAATTACAAGAGCATTTTCCTATCTCAAAAAAGCGGTTGCGTTGGTCAACTGTGATTTGGGAATGCTATCACGTGAGAAAGCCGATGCGATTGCTCAGGCTGCGGATGAGATGCTCTCCGGTAAGCTCGATGCGCATTATCCTCTCGTAGTATGGCAAACGGGATCAGGTACTCAGTCGAATATGAACAATAATGAAGTTTTGGCAAGCCGTGCGACCGAAATTCTCGGCGGTGATTTCAGGACTCAAAAATTAGTCCATCCGAACGATGACGTTAACAAATCACAAAGCTCGAACGATACCTATCCGACAGCGTTGCACGTAGCGGCGGTTATTGCAGTTGAGACACGTCTTTTGCCGGCTATCGATCATTTGCGCAAAACATTGATCGCTAAAAGCGAAGCATTCAGCGACATCGTCAAAATCGGTCGTACACACCTCCAAGATGCTACTCCGTTGACACTCGGTCAAGAGATCAGCGGTTGGGTTGAGATGCTTAACAAATGTGAAAAAATGGCGAAAGATTCCCTAGAATCGGTTCGTGAACTTGCCCTCGGCGGAACAGCGGTCGGAACGGGATTGAATGCGCATCCTGAATTAGGATCACGTGTAGCGGCGAAATTGAGTGAACTTACAGGTCATCAATTTGTTACGGCACCGAATAAATTTCACGCGTTGACCTCTCATGATGCGCTTGTATTTGCACACGGCGCACTAAAAGCCCTTGCGGCGGATATGATGAAAATTGCCAATGACGTTCGCTGGTTGGCATCAGGTCCTCGTTGCGGTATCGGTGAGATCACTATCCCTGAAAATGAGCCGGGTTCTTCGATCATGCCGGGTAAAGTCAACCCGACCCAATCTGAAGCGGTGACTATGGTAACCTGCCAAGTTATGGGGAACGATGCATGTATCGGTTTCGCGGCAAGCCAAGGGAACTTCGAGCTTAATGTATTCAAACCGGTAATCGCCTATAACTTTTTGCAATCGGTTCGTTTGCTCGCTGATTCTATCGTGTCGTTCAACGATAACTGTGCGGTAGGGATCGAGCCGGTACGTGATCAAATCGATGCGTATTTGAATAACTCGTTGATGTTGGTAACGGCTCTTAACCCGTACATCGGATATGAAAACGCGGCTAAAATCGCCAAAACAGCACACAAAGAAAACTCAACACTGAAAGAGACCGCGATCAAACTCGGTCTCCTCAGTGCTGAAGAGTTCGATAAATACGTCATCCCTGAAGAGATGACAAGACCAATAGCGTAAACTTATAATAGGAGAAACAGATGAATATTCACGAATATCAAGCAAAAGAATTATTCAAAAAATACAATGTACCGACCTTGCGCGGTCATATTGCATTTACACCCGATGAAGCGGTAAAAGCGGCTCAAGAACTCGGCGGAAATATTTGGGTTGTTAAAGCTCAAATTCATGCGGGTGGACGCGGTTTAGGCGGCGGGGTAAAACTAGCTCGTTCAACTTCTGAAGTACGTGAAATGGCAGCTCAAATTTTAGGGATGCAACTCGTAACACACCAAACAGGGCCTGAGGGTAAACTGGTTCAAAAAGTTTACATCGAAGAGGGTGCCGACATTAAAAAAGAGTACTATCTCGGACTATTGCTTGACCGTGCGCTCGAGATGCCGATCATGATGGCTTCTACTGAGGGCGGTATGGCGATTGAAGAGGTTGCCCATAATACGCCTGAAAAAATTATCAAAGTTTCTATTGATCCGTTGACTGGTTTTCAAAGCTTTCACGGACGTAAATTAGCTTTCGGTTTAGGATTACCGACCGAAGAGATCAATACGTTTATCAAATTTGCCGCGGCACTTTATAATGTTTATATGGATCACGATGCTGAGATGATCGAAATCAATCCGTTGGTAAAAACGGGTGACGGTAAATTCTTGGCTCTTGATGCGAAAATGGGATTCGATAACAATGCCCTTTACCGCCAGTCACAAGTGAACGAGATGCGAGACTTGAGCGAAGAAGAGCCGACGGAAATCGAAGCGGGAAAATTCGGACTCAGCTATATCAAACTTGACGGTGATGTCGGTTGTATGGTTAACGGTGCTGGTCTTGCAATGGGGACAATGGATACGATCAACTATGAGGGCGGTAAACCTGCCAACTTCCTTGACGTGGGCGGTTCGGCGAGTGCGGAAACCGTTGCAAAAGGATTTGATATTATCTTGAAAGATCCGAACGTTAAAGCAATTTTCGTCAACATCTTCGGCGGTATCGTTCGATGTGACCGCGTTGCGAACGGTATTATCGAAGCGACAAAAATCACCAACGTGAACGTTCCGGTTATTGTACGACTTGACGGCACCAACGCTATTGAAGCAGCAGAAATTTTAAACAATGCCGGTATCGCTAATATTGTAGCGGCAACGGATCTCGCAGACGGTGCACGAAAAGCCGTAGCAGCAGCGAAAGGAGAATAATATATGTCTATTTTGGTTAACAAAGATACGAAAGTAATCGTTCAAGGCTTTACAGGTAAAGAGGGTACATTCCACGCTGAGCAATGTCTAGCTTACGGTACAAAAATCGTCGGCGGAGTTACTCCGGGCAAGGGAGGACAAGAACACCTTGGTCAGCCGGTATTTAATACGGTAGAAGAAGCGGTACGTGCTACGGGCGCTACGGTCTCTATGATCTTCGTTCCACCGGCTTTCGTCTCTGACGCGGTTATGGAAGCGGCAGATGCGGGGATCAGCCTTGCGGTAATTATTACCGAAGGGGCACCCGTAAAAGATATGATGTTTGCAAAAGCCTACGCGGTTAAAAAAGACATGATGACAATCGGGCCGAACTGTCCGGGAATCATCACGGCGGATGAGTGTAAAATCGGAATTATGCCGGGGTTCATTTTCAAAAAAGGGAATATCGGTCTTATCTCTAAATCAGGGACATTGACCTATGAATCTGCGAACCAAGTGGTTAAAGAGGGATTCGGTATTACCACGGCGGTCGGTATCGGCGGTGATCCGATCATCGGGTTGAGCTATAAACAATTGTTACCGATGTTCGAAGCAGACCCTGAGACGCACGCCATCGTTATGATCGGTGAAATCGGCGGGGACTTAGAAATCCAAGCGGCGGCGTACATCAAAGAGCACATCACGAAACCGGTAGTTGCTTTTATCGCGGGTCAAACGGCACCAGCGGGAAAACGTATGGGACATGCGGGGGCTATTATCTCCGGCGGTGCTGGTACGGCAGCTGAAAAAATGGCGGCACTCGAAGCGGCAGGGGTAAAAGTTGTTGTTTCTCCGGCGGATATCGGTAAAGCTATTGCTGAAGTAATGGCAAAAAAATGATTACTGTTTTTGAGGTAGCCAATATTCGTTGCGGCGGTTGCGCCAACACGATTACGTCATCCCTCAAAGAAGCAGGATTTAATGAGGTCAGCGTTGACCTTTCGTGCGAGCCTCGCAAAGTAACAGTTGATATTCTTGATGAGGCGCAACTAGCACAGTTTAAGGCAGTATTAAGACGACTCGGCTATCCTCTAATCGGAGAGGAAGAGGGTGCGCTCGATAACGCCGCTCTGAAGCTCAAGAGCTTTGTCTCTTGTGCCGTGGGTAAATTTTCAACTGATAAAGAATCAGATTAATTTTAAAATTGTGAGGAGAACAGATGTTTAAAACGATCAACCCCGGTAACGTCCCTGTATGGGTAAATACCGATAACTGTAAAGCATGTGATATTTGTGTATCGGTGTGCCCATCAGGTGTACTCGGTATGCGTTACGAGCCAACATCGACATTGGGTGCAATGATCTCAGTCGATCATCCGGAATCGTGCATCGGCTGTAATGAGTGTGAACTTTCATGCCCTGACTTCGCAATTTATGTTGCCGATAAAAGCGACTTTAAATTTGCGAAATTAACGGATGAAGCAAAAACACGTCAAGCTGCCGTCATCGCGAATAAATATATGTCTTTAGACCAAGCAGGAGTGAAATAATGGCAAGAGAAGTAATTTCTACAGGTAATGAATTATCTGCACTCGGTGCTTTTGATGCAGGTTGTATGTTCTTCGGCGGATACCCGATTACACCTTCATCGGAAGTAATGCACGAAATGTCTGATCTTCTACCGACAGTCGGCGGAAAATTTATCCAAATGGAAGATGAAATTGCCGGTATTTCGGTTGCACTCGGTGCATCGATGGCCGGTACAAAATCGATGACGGCAACGTCAGGTCCGGGGATCTCTCTTAAAGCTGAACAAATCGGTTTGGCTTTTATCGCGGAAGTTCCTCTCGTTATCGTCAACGTAATGCGTGGAGGCCCCTCAACCGGTCTTCCGACTCGTGTATCCCAAGCTGATATCGGTCAAGCGCAATATCCTACCCACGGTGACTATGCGTCAATTACCTTGTGTGCGGGTTCACTTGAAGAGTGTTACACCCAAACGGTACGCGGATTCAACTTGGCAGAAAAATATATGACTCCGGTATTTGTCCTCTTGGATGAAACGGTCGGTCACATGCACGGTAAAGCGGTTCTTCCTGATTTGGAAGAGGTAAAAGCTAAAATTGTCACTCGTAAACGATATGACGGTAAACCTGAAGATTATCGTCCGTACGATGTTCCTATGAACACTCCTGCGGTATTGAACCCGATGTTTGAAGGGTACCGTTTCCACTTTACGGGTCTTCACCACGGGCCAACCGGTTTCCCGACGGAAGATGCGGCACAATGTCAGTTCAATATTGAACGTCTTGTCGGTAAAATCAATACCGTTGCGGCAGAAAATGACGGGTTAGATGATGAAGCCGATTACGAAGAGTTTATGATGGAGGATGCCGAAGTATGTATGATCGCATACGGAAGTATCTCTCGCGGTGCGAAAGAAGCGGTAATGAAACTTCGCAACGACGGGATCAAAGCAGGTCTTTTCCGTCCAATCGTATTGTGGCCAAGTCCTGAGAAAAAACTCAAAGAGATCGGCGACAAATATAAGAAAATATTCGTAACCGAACTCAATATGGGTCAATACCTCAAAGAGATCGAACGTGTAACGGGTCGAAGAGATTTCGGTACGCTTCACAAAGCAAATGGTCGTCCAATCGCACCGCTTGAAATGGTAGCAAAAGTTAAGGAGATGTTCTAATGGCTTTCAATTACGATCAATATTTACGTATAGATAAAATGCCGACACTTTGGTGTTGGGGTTGTGGTGACGGTGTTATCCTTAAATCGGTTATCCGCGCCATTGACAAAATGGGTTGGGATATGGACAAAGTGTGTGTTGTTTCCGGTATCGGATGTTCAGGCCGCTTTAGTTCTTATATCAACTGTAATACGGTTCATACCACGCACGGTCGTACGATTGCGTACGCTACGGGGATCAAACTAACTCGCCCTGATGCACACGTTATCGTTGTAGCGGGTGACGGTGACGGACTTGCTATCGGCGGTAACCACACGATTCACGGATGTCGTCGTAACATTGATTTGAATTTTATTCTTATCAATAACTTTATTTACGGTTTGACCAATTCTCAAATTTCTCCGACAACTCCACAAGGTATGTGGTGTGTATCGGCGCAAAACGGGAATATCGATCCAACTTTCGATGCGTGTCAGCTTGCTATCGGTGCGGGTGCTTCATTCGTAGCGCGTGAGACGATGCTTGATCCGAAAAAACTTGAAAAAGTTTTCGTGAAAGGGTTCTCACATAAAGGGTTCTCTTTCTTCGACATTATGTCTAACTGCCATATTAACCTTGGCCGTAAAAACAAAATGGCAAGTGCTATGGAAAACCTTGAGTGGATTGACAGCATTACGACTCCATTGAAAAAATGGGAAGCACTTTCACCGGAAGAACAAATGAATAAGTTCCCTACGGGCGTATTGCGTGAAGTTGAGCAAGCGGAATATTGTGAAATGTATGACATGGTCATCGAAGCGGCACAAGGAAAACGTGCAAAAATCACGCAAGACGATTTTGCGAAAAAAATCTAAGGAAAAACCATGAGACATACGATACGATTTACAGGCGTCGGTGGACAAGGGGTTCTTCTTGCCGGTGAGATCATGGCAGCAGCCAAAATCAAACTCGGCGGGCACGGGCTTAAAACAGCTACCTATACCTCACAAGTTCGTGGTGGGGCAACGGTTGTTGATATCACCCTTGATGATAACGAGATTTTTTACCCGTACGCAAATGAGGGTGAGATCGATTTCATGCTTTCCGTTGCTAACGTGAGTTACCAACAATTCAAAAACGGTGTTAAACCGGGTGGGATTATCGTTGTTGAGCCGAATTTGGTTCATCCAACGGAAGAAGACCGCAAAAAGTGGATCATCGTAGAGATTCCGATCATTACCATTGCAAAAGAAGAGGTTGGTAATGTTATTACTCAATCGGTTGTTGCTTTGGGTATTACCAATGAATTTACGGGTGTTCTTGAGCCTGAAACATTGAAAGAAGTCATGCTTTCAAAAGTTCCGAAAAAAGTGCACGAAGTTAACAATAAAGCTTGGGATTTGGGTATCAAATACGCCAAAGAAGCTAAAGCAAAAATCGGAATGTAATTCCACCCTCTCTCCCGTTTCGGGAGAATCTCTACCAAACTCTTTTCAAGCCCTTTCTAATCCATTTTCTTTTATAATTTCAGCAGGTACAACAGGTGATAGCTTGGAACTAGTAATCCCAAGAGGTAAAGTCCGGGCTGCCGTAGGACACGGTTCCATCTAACGGATGGCCATGGTAACATGAGGGATAGTGCAACAGAGAGTATACCGCCTCGCAAGAGGTAAGGGTGAAACGGCGGGGTAAGAGCCCACCAGTCTCACGGGTAACTGTGAGAGCTATGTAAACCCAACCGCGCAGCAAGAAACAGATGGTTAGCGTCCTACATCGCTATTGTTTCGCTAGAGGCCTAGAGTGATCTAGGCAGTAGATTAATTATCACTTCATCCAGAACCCGGCTTACGTTGTACCTACTTACGTTTCTTATGATACAATAATCAAATCTTTATTTATGATTAGGAGTGTTGATATGCCTGAAATCAGTAGCTTTTACGGTATTCGTGTATATATCAACTTTCGTGAACATAATCCTCCCCATTTTCATGCAGAATATGCCGAATTTAAAATCATTGTCTATCTTGATGGTTGGATCGTAGAGGGTAAATTTCCGAAACGTGCTTTGCAAATGCTTTTGGAATGGGCAGAACTTCACAAAGATGAGTTGATCGCAGATTGGAATTTGGCGATGGATAAAAAACTACCACAAAAAATTGAACCTCTTAGATAAGGAGCATAGTATGATTTTAGAAGTAACACATGCAACCTATTTAGACGGATATAAACTCAAACTGGTTTTTAATCATACAATCGAGCGTGTTGTTGATTTAGCACATGAGCTGGAGGGTGAAATATTTGAACCGTTGCATGATATAGATTATTTCAGATCTTTCTTCATCGATTGCGGAACGATCAGTTGGAAAAATGGAGCTGACATCGCCCCTGAATATCTATTCTTTATATCGCAAAGGGTAGGGGAAAAGATTTCTGATGATGAAGTAGAGATGGAGAATAAAGTGAGTGGGCTTTATTCGTTGGGTAATGTAGGATAAAAAAGTAGCCTGTCCCCTTTTGCTTTTGATTTGATTTGACTAGAAAGCTAGATATACTTATATATCTATTATATTTAAGAAGTCATAGATAAATTAATACAAAGTGCGCACATGAAGGATTTTTTTAAACACAATAAGGTGGCTATAGAGAAGTTTATTAACTTTACAACAAAGATAAGTGACCAACCTGAGTACAAGAAATATAACCTACAGCTTTGTAGTAATTTTTTAAAAAGTATCAATGAGAGTTTTCACGGATTATCTTTTGCGGCGAATTGTTCATATAATCTTAAACTCATTGGACAAAACTTTATAGAGGATATATCAGACACTACATACTCTAATGAGACTTATGAAAATGTTCTCATATTCTTGATAAGAATAGCCAAGGAATATGAAATAAACGCAGCATCAAACTTACCACTTAGTGGCGCTAAGTTATTAAAGGAATATTCAGCAGTATCAGAAGATTACCCTGAAAATATCAATGACCAAATCTACTTTACATGGCATGTAATGCCATATGAAATTATCAAGATAAAAAATAATTACAGTTTAGAGATGATACAAAATGGATTTAAAGATGAGATTAAAAAGATTATAAGTGAAGACCTGCCCATAGAAAAAAAAGAAATCAATGAACTTAAAGGCTTTATTGCAGAAGCAATTCAAGTGCTAAAAGACCAAAAGCAAAAGTTTAGTTTTGTTACTTTGAATAAAGCATTTTCCACACTAGAAGAAAGCAAAACAAAGTCAAAATATATAGTATTGACATTATTATGTATATTGGTTAGCTTAATTCTCTACATCCCATATCATTCTTATGAGCAAGCATTAACAATACAAGGAGCTTTCAACGATTTTAATCTAAGTTTAAAAGGACAAGAAAACGCGCCTCTCTTCATTCAGATGTCTCAATACATTCCAATACTTCTTATCGAAGCCATACTTATATATCTGTTTAAAATAGTCTTACACAAATACAACTCTTTGGTTGATCAAATCGTTCAATTAGAAACAAAACAAGCAATTATGCAATTCATTGAAAGCTATGTGGATTATAAAAAGGATAAAAACCTAACAAAAGACGAGTTAGAAAGATTTGAAGAGGTCGTTTTTTCAAAGATATCTCCAAATTTAAAAGATGTCCCCGATTTGCCAAATATTATTACCTTCGTTGAAAGTTTCTCTAAAGCCATTAAAAAATAAAAATAGGGGTCAGCTATTCAATCTTCACTTTTACGTTTGCTTTAATTTCAGATTAATTTGAGTCCCACATCCTCATACTGCTTGAATTTAGAATCATCCGAAACCAACGTATATCCCTGCTGAATACAGTCCCAAATAATCAGTCGATCAAACGGATCTCGATGGTTCTCCATTTTTTGAAGTTTATAAACACTAGACATACTCAGAGGATCAATGCTATGGACTTCAATCCCCATTTGTTTGACAACGTCTTGCAGTTGATCGGGAACTAACCCGTCAAGCTCCAGTTTTCCCAAGCCGTATTTTAAAGCAACTTCCCAAAAGCTGATATTGGTGACAAAGACACCATTTTTTGGATTTTTGAGAAGCTCCAGTTTTTTCGTATCTATCTTGTCTGGGTCAAATATAAGCCATAAGAGAATATGGGTGTCGATGACGTATTTCATAAAGATAAAAGTTCCTCGTCGCTCATACTAAAATCATCACTGAAACGGACACTTCCTTTATTTTTGTACAAACCGAATTTTCGCTCTTCTTTATTCTCAATATAGGGATCGTAGGGGACTATCATCGCTACTTTTTTATGGTTTTTTCCATACTCAATGATAAACGTTTCTCCCTCTTCTTGAACCAAATGCAAAATATTGGAAAAATCACTTTTTAATTGTCCTACCTGTATCGATTGCATGGTATAACCTTTTCTATTTTCGATTATAATAACACTTAATTGACAAGTTGTCAAGTTATCTCTTTAAGAAAATATTCTTTTTTGAGTTGGGTAGGTCTACAATTTAGGAATGAATTTTGCTTATACCTTGATAATATTATTCGATCAAGGAATTGTTATGGGTATCGCTTTATACAGTGTTTATTCGGCTATCTATGAATACATCGAAATTTTCGGCGAAGTATGGGCAGATAAGATTTTCTAACTCTTACTCTCTACCCATTCTCGCATCTATTTTCTTTTCCACAAACTGTGGGGACGGCTCCAAAACGATTCGTGCGGCTTTCCTACATGAATCTCTTCATAATACTCTTTTTCATGTTGCTGCATCGCGTCACGGATAGCGTTTACCGTCCGTTTTTCTGCTTCTATCGGCGCGGTAAGGACGCAATACTCTCCATCGGTCAGTTCATTATTAAACCGCTCTTCATCAAATGTTTTTCCTAAATACTGAACCACGTAGCGAAGGTCACGCTCGGCATTACCCAGACAGCTTGTTGCGCCGGGGGAGGGGGTCATATTAAAGATTATCCCTTCTCCTGTGTTGATAGAGGCTTCGCCGAGAAGAAGTTTTTGCTGTTTCTTGTCGATAACTTGCGGCCGTACCCCACCGAAACCGTGTGCGTACTCAAACTCATCAAGACGTAATGAGGGGACGATTTTTCGGGCATCTTTTAGAAAGAGACGCTTGTTAAAATAGGGAAGCTCAAAGAGAAAGTTGCGGAAGATGTAGTTGCGAATGTCACTCTCGCGCATCAGCTTCCACAATGCGATGATAACATTACGATCCAATCGGAGTGTTTTCCAAAAATCGAGATAGGTTCCTTTGCTAAAGCGTTCTAGCTTCGGGAGAACGAGGGCGGTAGGGCCAAAACGGGTATTTCCGCTTGCGAGAATATCGGGATCACCGTGCAACGCCGCAAAAGGGAGCTTCGGATTTTGGATCATATAAACTTTTCCGTTTAGAATATGTTGGGAGGTGAGATAAAAACTCCCCGCAACAGGAAGACATGCATAATCAAGACCATGACCGATTCCATGTGCGAGATAGAGGCTATGGGCTCCCGCATCCACGACAACAAAATCAGCACTGAACTCTCCCGCTTTACTTCGGACGGTATATCCCCGTGTGGGATTTTTTTCGATGCCGCTTACGGGAGCGTTTAAAAAGAGATCGAGGGTTGTATTCGGCTCATTTTTAGCATTGGTAATAAACGATTGCGCCATTTTGCCGTAATCGACCGTTGTCCACTGACCGATCGCTCCGATTCCGACGATTGTATCAGGGCGTTCGTTTCCCTCATCATCAAAAACGACGCGGGGTTCGAGGACTTTAAGCCTCTCTTTATCCCATACTTCGAGATAAGGGAAAAGTTCAGAAAACTCCTCATAACGGTGTAGAAGAAATTCCACCTCTTCTTCGCCGATACCGAGTGCCATCTTTTGATGGGAAAAAATAATGCTGTTTTGATAACCGTATTGAAGACAATATTTCTCGACCATTTTGGCGGTTCGTTTGGTAATAGAGGCTTTGGAAAGGGTATAGTTGGTTTCAATGTCACCGACATGAATCGTCTGGGAATTGGCGGTTCCTTTAGAGTTTAAGGTTGCAATGTCGCCGTATTTTTCAATAACAGCGATTTTACGTATATCGGTATAGCGCGCCATCTCATATGCCAAGGCGCATCCCGATATTCCCGCTCCGACGATAATAACTTCATAATGGTTTTCTTTCATAAAACCCTTTCAATTACGTGAGAAATAAGGTTATTTTATACTATAAAAGATCAAAAAGTTGTTGTAACAGAAAAATTACGGGAAAAAATGTTATATTACCTCTTAACGTAATCTGAAAAAGGAGATGGTATGAGCACCGTTACCCTCACCGATAACCGCACCGGCAAAAGTTATGAGTTTTCCATTCTTCACCCTAGCGTAGGACCTGATGTTATCGATGTTCGTACCCTCTACAAAGAGACGGGGATGTTCACCTACGATCCCGGGTTTACCTCTACTGCGAGCTGTAGTTCCGCAATTACCTATATTGACGGTGAAAAAGGGGAGTTGCTCTACCGTGGATATGATATTAGCGATTTGGCAACCAAAAAAACCTATTTGGATGTCGCCTATCTCCTTTTGGTCGGAAAGCTTCCGAATGAAAAAGAGAGGGCGGAATTCGATATCGAATTACGGAAGCGCTCCTTTGTCCATGAAGGGCTAAAACGTCTTTTCGACGCCTTTCCTGATAAAGCCCATCCGATGGCAATGATGTCTTCCGCCGTATCGGCACTTTCGACTTTTTATTTTGAACATCTCAACGTGACGACGAATGAAGAGGCTCAAGTAATGGCACGTCGAATTATCGCTAAAATCCCGACATTAGCTGCATTTACCCATCGACGAATGTTCGGAATCCCTTATATTTATCCCGATATTGAACGCCCTTTTACCGAAAATTTTCTTTACATGATGCGCGCGTATCCGGGAGAAAATCTTGAAATTCGCGATGTCGAGGTCAAAGCACTTGATACGATCTTCACCCTCCACGCGGATCATGAACAAAATGCTTCCACTTCTACTGTACGAGCGGTTGCCTCTACGGGAGCACACCCGTATGCATCGTTATCTGCCGGAATCAATGCCCTTTGGGGGAGAGCGCACGGCGGCGCAAATGAATCGGTGATCGCCCAACTCGAATACATCGGAAGCGTTGATAAAGTGGATGATTTTATTGCGCGGGCCAAAGATCCGAATGATGATTTCAAATTGATGGGATTCGGTCATCGGGTTTATAAAAATTTTGATCCGCGTGCCAAAATTCTCAAAAATCTCCTCGATCAGCTTAAAGATGAGCTGGGTGTCAATAATGACTTATTGAAAATTGCCGAGCGAATTGAACAGATTGCGCTTCAGGATGAGTATTTCATTCAGCGCAAACTTTATCCGAATATTGATTTTTATTCAGGATTGATTTTGACGGCTCTCAAAATACCCAAATCGATGTTCACCATCATATTTGTGATCGGTCGCTCGGTCGGATGGATCACCCAATGGATCGAACTCAAAAACGATCCGGAAATGAAGATTGCGCGTCCGCGTCAGCGTTACACCGGCGAGGTGAAAAAAGGTCTTTAAAGATTTTGCTATAATAAGAAACTTTATATGTTTTTAGGAGCCTTTATGGAGTGTGAATTTCCTACTGTTAATGCAACCGATAATGAAATAAAAATGATTTTAGAAAAAGTAAAAACGATTGCCGTTCTAGGGCTCTCTCCCGATTCGAGCAAAGACAGCTACCGTGTTGCCGAATATCTCAAAAATGCGGGTTATACGATTATCCCGGTCTACCCTAAAGAAGAGACTATTTTAGGGGAAAAGGTATACCGTTCACTCGCGGAGATCCCATATGCGGTTGATATGGTCAATATTTTCCGTAAACCCGATGCATTGGATTCCATTGCTGATGCGTGTATCGCACGCGGTGATGTTAAAGTATTCTGGGCACAAAAAGGGATAGTCAATAATGAAGCTGCCGAAAAAGCACGCAGTGCCGGTATGGATGTCGTACAAAATCACTGCAGTATGGTCGAACATCGACTGATACACGGTTAAAGGGAAAAATTGATCGAATTAAACACAATATACGAAGCGCATGAACGGATACGCGGAACCGTTGTTAAAACCCCTTTCGCCTATGCTCCGAGATTGAGCGAACAATGCGGTATTGAAGTCTATCTCAAAAAAGAGAATCTCCAAGTGACCGGAGCATTTAAAATTCGCGGCGCTTACAACAAAATCGCTACTTTGAGCGAATCCGAACGTGCTCAGGGAGTTATTGCCGCAAGTGCGGGGAACCATGCGCAAGGCGTGGCTATGGCCGCTCAAATCTTCGGTATCCAAGCTTTAATTGTAATGCCGGAATCGACTCCGTTGACTAAGATTAACGGGGTGCGCTATTACGGAGCCGAAGTTATTTTGGCCGGGAGCAATTATGATGAAGCGTATGCGTATGCATCCTCCTACGGGCAAAAGCACAGTATGGTATTTGTCCATCCGTTCGCTGATGAAGCGGTTATGGCTGGGCAGGGAACCATCGCATTGGAAATGATTGATTCAATCAAAGATTTGGATGCGATCATTATCCCCGTCGGGGGAGGGGGATTGATTTCGGGTATGGCTTCCGCCATTAAAGCGTTAGCGCCGCATATCCGTGTTATCGGTGTTAACGCAGTGGGGGCTCCCGCAATGCGAGAATCGTATGAAGCTAAAACACCCATAGACAGCACTGCGGTTCGTACTATAGCCGATGGGATCGCGGTTCGTGATACTTCACCTATTACGTTAGGACATATTCTTGAGACGGTTGATGAAATCGTTAGTGTTGATGATGAAGAGATCGCCAATGCGATTTTGTTTTTACTAGAGCGTCAGAAACTTGTGGTTGAGGGGGCGGGTGCTGTCGGGGTTGCGGCATTGCTGCATGACAAACTGAGCCACTATCGGGGCAAAAAAGTAGGAACTGTCCTCAGCGGCGGAAATATGGACGTTACGCTTCTCTCGATTATTATTGAAAAAGGGCTTATCAAATCGGGTCGAAAGATGAAATTGACGGTCACACTGGTCGATAAGCCGGGTGCATTGATGCACCTCACAGAGATGCTGCAAGGACTTAACGCCAATATCGTTCATATCGCGTATGATCGTACTTCTACGACACTGGCGTACGGTGATGCCAATGTTATGATCCATTTGGAGACCAAAGGGCAAGAGCATCAGCAGCAAATTCGTACATTATTAAAAGAACACCGCTATCTCAGTAGCGAAGAGCATTAAGGACTGAGGGGATGGAGGTTCTAAAATTATTCGATTTTAAACAACCGATACTCCTTCTAAAAACACTTTTAAATGGAAATTTGGGCGTTATTGATGCCCAAAACACCCTACGAATTATCCATGCAGGCAACTATGGCGTTATTGACGGCTTCAAAACAAAGATAGTTCATGAACGCTATAGCGGCTGTTTTACGGATATCTCCCTTGATGGGGAGCACTCCGTTTCGGCGGTATCGGGAACCAATCAAGCCTCATTATTTAGCTTATCCAAAAAAGGGCTTCTTAATAAAGTAGGGCGACATGACGGTGAAGTGGAGAGTGTCGGGTTCGATCCCGAAGGGCGCTATTGCGTTACATGCGGAAAAGACGGCAAAGCATTCGCATGGGTAATAGAAACTTCACGTTTGGCGTTTACCCTTCCTGAACATTCCGACGTTATCAGTACGGTTTCATTTCATGATAACGGACAATGGGTTGCTACGGGAAGCTATGATAAAAGCATTAAACTGCTTAATACCTCGACCATGCAACAGTCGATGAAACTGCTCGGACATTCGAGTAAAATTGTGGAGATTATCTTCTTACCGCATGCCCATATTCTCTCCGTCGAACGTGAGGGCGGGTTGATTGTTTGGGATATGAACAGCGCTAAAGTTTTCAAACGCCTCCCTAAAATGAATGATGATGTCACCTCGATGTGTATCAGTTCCGATAAACAGTTCGTTTTCGTCGGGACTAAACTCGGCTATATCGGACTCTACGATATGCAGAGCATGGAACAAATTACTCCCCGCTACATTAAAGAGAGTGAAGAGATAACTTCACTTACCTTCTTAGAGAATCCGCTCCGTTTGGCTGTCGGCACCATAGAGGGTAAAATCCGTATTTATGCCCTTAAAGAAGATGAAGCGAAGTATACGCAGATGATTCGTGAGCAGCAATACAATACGTTTTATGCCGCAGTCGAAGCAAATCCGATGCTCCTGTATTCAGAGGCTTACGTACTTGCAGAGCAAATATGGTTAGAAGTTCTTGAAGAAGCTCGTCATTGCATTGAAAAAAGTGAACGTCAAAAACTCATAGATCTATTCTCTCTCTACAGCGAAGTTCCGAAAAAAAATGCCATTATCAGCCAAATACTCAGCTCGTATGAAAAATATGAGCAATTCCAAACTTATGTGATGGAGGGGCATCTTCCTCTAGCCTATTCTTTAGCCAAACAATATCCTGCACTGCAAGAGACAGAGCTCTATCTAAAATTAGAACGAAGATGGAAAAAGTTATTTTTCAAGGCGCAAGAGCTTATCTTAGAGACAAGAGGCGATGAGCAGGCACGACAGTTATTGTCCCCATTCCGAGGAATATCAGAAAAAACCGTACTCATTCAACAGCTCTTTGAACAACGTAAAATGTACGCCTATATCAAAAAGATTCTTGGACAACATGATTATGCGAAATTTTTTGCTCTTGTCAAAATGCACCCATTTTTGAAAGAGTTTGCAGAATACGCTTCCGTCATGGAGTACGCCAATATGCTTTTTTTTCAAGCTCAAAAAGCATATAACAACGGTGATTATGCGACGGCTAAAAAAGCGTGTAAAATTTTAGTTTCTTTTCCTGACTTTGCAAAAGAGGCTCAGGAAATGGAAGATACCATACGTGTAAAACACCTTTTTTACGATGCCATAACATCAAAAAACCTCTCCAATGCGTTCTCTTATCTCAGTACTTATCCTCTGCTGTATGATGTTCCTGAGGCTAAATTATTAGAACATCAATGGAATGAGATTGTCGATGATGCACGACGATTTGCTTCTATCGGGAGCGCGCAGGAGACACTTGAAATTTTTCAGCCTTATTTTGACGTACGGGACAAATATGCGGCTATGGCAGCGGTAATTTCACAAGCCTATTGTGTTCAGCTCGAGCAAAAAATCCAATTCAAACTCCCTCAAGAGATCATTGAAAACGGTATACAAAATTATGTTGAAATCTTCGGAATCGATGAGGGTATCCGAAGTGTATGCGATTATTTTAAATTGTTATATCAACCCACCCTTGATCTGGAACAGCTCAACCAAGGCTCCTTGCAAGCATGGATCCCTTCTAATATCTTACACGACATTACACAGCGAGTTTAAATGATCGCCGTTGATTTGGGATCGAATACGATCCGATTTATCGAATATGACGGTGTTTATTGGGGAAAAAGTTTTGAAAAAATTGTAAGAACCGCAGAAACGCTCCAAAATACCAATCGAATTTCAGATCAGGCACTTCATCGGATTATTGATGCGATCAATGAAGCCAAAGCCCATATCGATTTTTCCCATCAAAGTGTCGAAGCCTACACTACCGCTGCCATGAGGCTCGCCTCTAACAGTCACGATATCATTGATAAGATCAAAACTGAAACCGGTATCGTATTTAAAATCATTACCTCTGAAAAAGAGGCTGAACTTACTTTGAGTGCCGTTCGTTATCGTCTACATCAGCTCTCACTTGAGCCTGTATCGTTTCTTCTCGCCGATATCGGCGGTGGGTCTACGGAACTCATACAATACCTAAACGATACCTCTCACTCCATAAGTTTAAATATCGGAATCGTAACCCTCTCAGAAAGTGTCTTTACCGAATCGCAGCTCAAGGAAAAAATTCAAATTTTTAAATCAAAAATCCGAGAGTCACTCCACTTATCCAAACTGCTCCAGCTCGTCCTTACGGCAGGAACCCCCACAACAATCGCCGCTTATTTGAACGGAATGGATTATAAAAGTTATGATCCAAAAAAAATAAATGGATATGTCCTATCACTACCCGCTTGCTACAGCGTCTATAATGATCTATTAAAGATGGATGAGGAAACACGAGCACGTTACGTGGGGGTAGGGAGAGAAAATCTTATTATTGCCGGTATTTTAATGGTAACGGCAATCTATGAGGTGCTTCATACTCAAGAAGCCATTATTATTGATGATGGATTAAGAGAAGGGATAGCGTTAGAATATTACAAAGTGCACTAAAATTTTGACCATCCCGCGAAGTTAGCTATAATAGAAAATAAAAAATGGGGGCGGAATATTGAAATTAACTAATATTAAACGTGTCGGAATCCTTTTACGCCCCTCAACCCCTGAGCTAAAAGATATGTTTTTTGAAGCAAAGCGAATCTTCGAATCACGAGGTATAGAGGTTATCATCGATAACATCAGCGGTGGGATGATCGGGTCAATGGGGCAGCCTTTTGAAATGATGTGCCAAAATTCCGACTTTCTAGTAACCATTGGTGGAGATGGAACCCTAATATCCGCCGTTCGCCGTTCGTATCGCTATCAACTCCCAGTTTTAGGTATTCATGCCGGAAAACTCGGCTTTCTAGCCGATCTCGATTTTTCTGAGCTTGAATCTTTTGTGGAAAAAATGTTAGCGGGGGAGTACCGCATTGATCAACGCGCCGTTTTACAAGCAACCATCGTCACCCCAAGCGGTGAAAATGAAATTTTTGCATTTAATGACATCGTTTTGACACGCCCCTCCATTGCTAAAATGATTCACCTCGAAACATTTGTCGATGGACGCAGCTTTAACACCTATTACGGCGACGGCGTGGTTATTTCTACACCGACAGGCTCGACCGCTTATAATCTCTCAGCCGGAGGCCCCGTACTTTTTCCTCTTACGCAAGTTTTTTCCTTAACCCCCATTTGTCCTCACTCTCTAACCCAACGTCCTGTGGTATTGCCGGGACATTTCGAGATTGAGATGAAAACACCCGATCCAAGTGCGTTGGTCATTATCGACGGACAGGATTTGGTAGAGATCAGCGATAGCGATACGGTACATATTAAACTAGCAGACGGAGCGGCTCATTTAATTCACCGTAAAGAGTTTAATTATTTTGAAGTTCTTAAAGAAAAATTGGGGTGGGGGAATTAATGATCGAGAGGTTTTATCTCAAGGAATTTTTAACCTTTAAAGAGGCCGATTTAGAATTTCATCCGGGTCTGGTTGTCTTTACGGGACCTAGCGGGAGCGGAAAATCGATTCTAATGCGTTCGATTTTGGCATCTGTCGGACTGGAAAACGTTGAGGCACAGATTTGTGAATCGAGTGTTTCATGGAGTATCGACGAAGAGCGTTACGGACTGCAGAATGAACCTCTCAACATTTTTCGACATGTTAAAAAAGAGAAAACCCGCTATTTTATCAACAACCAAAGCACATCAAAATCATCAATGGAATCAATCAGCTCCGGCTATCTAAGACATCTGAGTCTCAAAGATTACAGTGATTTTGAACCCTCTGCATTGCTCTCTTTGCTGGATGAGCGAATCGGTATCCATCAACCTGCACACACTCTGTTATTAGAATCACACTGCAGTCAATACACCCATTACAAAACTCTCTGTGATGAGCTGAATGTTATTGAAGAAAAAGAAAAAAATCTTGCCGAACTCAAAGAGTTCGCCCTTTACGAGATCACTAAAATTGATGCGATCAAACCGTGTATCGGGGAAGATGAAGAGTTAAATCAAATCAAAAAACAGCTCTCAAAAAAAGAGAAAATCGAAACGGCTATCACACAAGCACAGGCTATTTTCACCCATGAATCGCATGTCAGTAGCGCACTAAGTTTATTAGAAGCAGAGAGTGCCTTCTTCGATGATGCCATGAATGAGTTACGAAATCTCTTTGAAAGTTCGATGGAACGTCTCGAAGAGTTGGAAGAGATTTCCGTCGAATCCGTATTAGACCGTATTGAACAGATTTCAGAGCTAAAGCGGCGCTATGGCAGTGTGGAAGAGGCTCTCGCGTATCGTGATCAAAAAGCTCATGAACTTCAATCGTATGAGAGTATTGAACACTCTAAAAGCGATTTGATCAAACGTATCGCAACCTTAAAAGGATCGCTAGAACACTCTGCACAAGAACTCTCTCGTGCACGTCTTGAGACCCTTAATGCAACTCTTGCAACCCTTAATGGCTATTTGGGAATGCTTTATTTGCGTGAAGCCACATTAGAACTCGCCCCTTGCACACTCAATGCAAGCGGAAGTGATAAAGTCTTACTCGGTCTTTCAGGGACAAAACTGGATAAACTCAGTTCAGGAGAATTCAACCGTTTACGCTTGGCATTACTGGCACTAGGGGTTGAAAGTATGGAAGGGAGCGGCGGAGTATTGATGCTCGATGAGATTGATGCGAATTTGAGCGGGGAAGAGTCTATGAGCGTCGCCAAAGTATTGCGCCATTTATCCTCCCGTTATCAAATTTTCGTTATCTCTCACCAGCCACAGCTTACCTCAATGGGGCAGCAGCACTTTTTAATCTATAAAGACGACGAAAGTCGAGTCCGCGAACTGAACGAAAACGAGCGGATCGAAGAGATTGCCCGTATTATCAGCGGCGATAGTGTCAGCGAAGAAGCACGCGGGTTTGCGCGCGATTTGTTTGAACGCTCACGAGGAATAGTATGATTATCGATACGCATGTTCATTTGGATGATGAACGCTATTTGGAAGACTTCGATGCCATGATGGAACGTGCACATGATGCGGGAGTGGAAGCTTTTATTATCCCTGGAGCCCACCCTAGTACCTTACAACGTGCCGTAGAAATATGTGAACAATATGAAAATGTTTATTTTGCAGTCGGAGTCCACCCTTACGACAAGGAGAATATCGATTCTATCGATTTTGATCTTTTTGCATCTCATAAAAAATGTGTCGCTATCGGTGAATGCGGGTTAGATTATTTTCGTCTTGAGGGGTCAGAAGAAGAGAAACATATTGAGAAAAAGGCCCAATATGATGTTTTTCGCCGCCAAATTCGGCTGGCAAAACGCTTTCAAAAACCGTTAATTGTCCATATCCGTGATGCTAGTCACGATGCAAAAACCGTACTGCTCGAAGAAGGAGCCGGTGAGATCGGCGGTGTTTTACACTGTTACAACGCAGATGATGAGCTTTTATCCCTCTCGAGTGAAGGCTTTTATTTCGGTATCGGAGGCGTAGTTACCTTTCAAAATGCCAAAAAACTCATCAACATTCTCCCGCGTATTCCGCTTGAAAAACTTTTGATCGAAACCGACGGTCCCTACCTTACCCCTCATCCCCATCGCGGGAGCCGAAATGAGAGTGCCTATACCCTTTACATCGCGGATAAAATGGGAGAGCTTTTAGGAAAAAATAGCGCTGAAATAGCGACACTTACAACACTGAACGCTAAAAAGCTGTTTGCGTTAGGCTAGGGAAGAGGAGAGGGACATGAAGCATCATTTATTGGCATTGATACTGCTTATCCCTTTAGCTCTTAATGGTGTAGGTTTTGATCCTAAAGATAAAAAAATGATTGAGGTTCTTCGCCATTTTGATATCCCCGCGTCTTATTTGAAAGATCCGTATTTGCACGATATTTATGCAGAGAAAAAGCGTGAATGTATTTTAGAAGGGTTTGCCGACTTATCCGAAAATGCCGATGTATTTATCCCGATGCTCTCCTCTTTGATCGCACAATCCGATTTACCGAGTGAATTTTTATTTGTTACGCTAGTCGAGTCTCAGTTGCACGGAAGTGCCACATCAACACGCGGAGCTGCCGGAATTTGGCAGTTTATGGAGAGTACGGGGAAATTGCATGGACTGCGGGTCAATACTTTTGTGGATGAGCGTCGTGATCATATCAAATCAACCCGTGCCGCTATCGCTTATTTAAGCAGTCTGAAAAAACAATTCGGAAAATGGTATTTGGCACTCATAGCTTACAACTGTGGCGATGGAAGACTCTCCCGTGCAATCCGTAAAGCAGGGACAAACGATATTCACGTTTTAACCGATCCTAAACGAAATTTGATTCCCTTAGAGAGCCGAAATTATATTCGCAAAGTGGTCTCTTTATCATTATTGGCAACGGATGAGATTTTTTTATCCAAAATACAATATGACGCATCCCTTAACGGAGCGGAAAATCCTATCGCAACCGTCTATCTTCCCGAAGGTGAAAAAATTGACCGGATTGCTGCCGTGCTCGAAATGCCGAAAAAAAATCTTCTTAGCCTCAATACCCACCTTAAGAAAGGGGTAACACCGCCGAATGAACAATCCTATCCGGTCTATATTCCCAAAGAAAAACTGGATGATTTCCGCCAAAAGTTTCGCCCAAAAGGGTTGCGAGGCTATTTTGTTATGCATCGGGTAAAATCGGGAGAGACGATAGAGCAGCTCTCTAGCCGCTACAACGTCCCCAAAACCTCAATAATGATGGAAAATATGATCGGAGATAATGAAGAACGGACGATCAATCGACAGGTTAAAATTCCTATTAATAAGCCATTTTTAAAAAATCCACGTCTGCACAGTGCTAAATCGGGTGAAACCCTTGCTTCAGTAGCAACATTGTATAATATGACTCTTGAACAACTTAAATTAAAAAATCCGTTTATATCAAATGCGCTGCATGAAGGAGAGGAAATACGAATTGGTGATTAAAACCCTTTTAGCGGTGCTGATTGTTTTTTTCGGAGGATGTACGACTAAAACCGGTTCCTACTCCTATCAGCCAAAACCCTCCCAAAAATACCCATCCGAACAACTCGCGATGGCTCCCTCAAACGTCTATAAAAAGAATGGGGAACTTCATGCGACTATGCGCCCCTATACCGTATTTGGAAAAGAGTATTATCCTACCGTTGTAAGGGTAGGGGATACTTTTAGCGGACGTGCGAGCTGGTACGGCCCTGATTTTCACGGGAAATCTACCTCTAACGGAGAAGCTTATGATATGTATGCCATGACAGCGGCCCATAAAACACTCCCGATGAATACCGTTGTCAGAGTTACCAATATGGAGAATAATGCCCAAACGATTGTCAGAATCAATGACCGTGGCCCGTTTGTCGAGAGCCGCATTATCGATCTCTCCTACGCTGCCGCAGAGCAAATCGGCGTTTCTAAAAAAGGGACGGCACCTGTAACTTTGGAAGTATTAGGGTTTGAGCCTACGAATATGCGATCAATTGATATGACACGGTTGGCAAAAGGTCCGAAAGAGTCGGTATTAAACGCTTTCTTTGTTCAAATCGGATCATTTGAGCGCTTTGAAGGTGCGCTAAGTACAAAGCAGAAGTACACTTCTTTCAATGGCTATTCTGCAATCATTAAAGATACAGAGTATAATAACAAACGACTATTTCGTGTCTGGCTCGGCGGATTTAAAAGTGAAGCCGAAGCTCGCGATTTCATTTCACGGGGCTATTTTGAAGGCTCCTTTATTATAAGGGAATAAGATGATCCAAAAGAAACGTCAAACCAAAGAGACCGATATTGACTTGTCACTCCGCATTGCAGGAGAGGGTAAAAGTACAATCTCGACTAAAGTGGGATTTCTGGATCATATGTTGGAAAGTTTTGCCAAACACGCTCAAATTGATTTGATGGTAACGTGTGAGGGGGATATTCATATCGACGATCACCACAGTGTCGAAGATATCGGTATTGTCTTAGGTCAGGCACTGCGTGAAGCGATCTATCCGATCGAAAAGGTGGAGCGGTTCGGAAGTGCGGTAATCGTTATGGATGAAGCGGCAGTAAGTTGTGATTTGGATTTGAGCAATCGCCCGTTTTTAGTCTATGACGTTCCCGTATCCGGAAAAATCGGCTCGTTTGAAGCCGAACTGGCCGAAGAGTTTTTTCGTGCTGTTGTCTTTAATGCCGGGATCACTGCGCATATTATTATGCAACGGGGTAAAAACAAGCACCACATTATCGAAGCGGCATTTAAATCCTTGGCCGTCGCTCTTCGCCGTGCACTGGCACATAATGATCGTTCAGGTGTTCCAAGTACCAAAGGCGTTTTATGATTAAACTCCTGATTTTAGATGTTGATGGGTGTATGAGTGACGGTAAAATCATTTATACGGCGGATGGGTTGGAACTCAAAAACTTCAACGTTAAAGACGGATTTGCCATAAAAGCATGGGTGAAAATGGGGCACAGCGTTGCGATTATCACGGGACGCAACTCAACAATCGTTGAACATAGAGCTAAAGAGTTGGATATAGCACATCTTCATCAAGGGATAAAAGACAAACGTGCCGTTGCAATAGCTATGTGTGCTGAGCTAGGGATTGAACCACATGAAGTTGCGGTTATCGGCGATGATCTCAATGACTACACTCTACTGCAATGGGCAGGGCAGGCGTATACACCGCAGGACGGTTCAGAATACCTAAAAAGCTTTGCGGAGGTTTTGAATCGATGCGGCGGTGATGCATGCGTTCGTGAAATGATTGAAAAAGTGATTCGTCGTAACGGTGAAGAAGAAAAATTTTTAGCGTTGTGGATCTAAATGTCGATTAACCTTTTTTTTGTTTTGATTCTTGGATTATTATTGGGAATGTACGGCTATTTCGCTCCGAATTATGCCGCTGTTCATGAGGTCAAAGAGGTCCCTAAAATAGAACTCATCGATTTTACACTGTATGAAATTTCTCATAAAGGGATTGATCATATTTTAGAAGGGGATGAGGGGAAAAAGTTTGATGAGTATTATGTGATAACATCAGCTAAATTTAGCGATAATACGAAAAATTTATTTCATACTATCCAAGCCGATAATGTTGATTACCGAAATGATATTATCAAGCTTAACGGACATGTTCATTACAAGAGAGATGACGGTTTGGAATTTCGCTCAAACGAGGGGATTTACAATACAAAAGCCTCCCTCATTGATACCCGCGGTTCTTTTGTCATCACCCAAAACAAAAATCGAATCGACGGTAATGGATTGCTTTATAATACGGAAGCCAAAACCGTTTCAGCGAATCAAGTACACGGCAGTTACCAATTAAAATAGGAATATTATTATGATAATACGAAATCTACTATTCATTTCTCCCTTATTGTTTGCTCTATCATGGAGCGAAGAGCTTAAAGTTATTTCTGATAATTTTAAAGGAGACCAACAAAAAGGGGTCTCTGTCTTTACCGGAAATGTAAAAGTAACAAAAGGGCGTGATGAACTCAACGCTACTAAAGTTACTATCTACACGGATAAAGAGAACAAACCGACGAAATACTTTGCAGAAGGGGATGTATCCTTTTACATCGTAACGGAACTGGGTGAAAAATATAAAGGTAAATCTCAGACTGCTATCTATCTCCCGGTTGAAAGTGAATACCAGTTTTACAAAAAAGTTGACTTGATCCGCATAGACGATTATCGTCGCGTTAAAGGGGATAAAGTGGTCGTTAACACCGTCCAAGGACACGCTTCGGCTGAAAGTGCTAATGATGAACCGGTAGTGATGACGTTTACCCTCGAAGATAAAAAAACAAAACCTAAAAGTACGGCTAAATGATTGAAATTATCGACTCTGTATTTGTCACATCGGCTCCGAATATCCGTTTAACACCGGAGAACGAGTATCAGAACGAAGTGGCATTTATGGCACGTTCCAACACAGGAAAGAGCTCATTGCTTAATACCCTTACTAAACGTAAATCTCTTGCAAAAGTTTCTGCGACACCCGGTAAAACCCGCTTAATCAACTATTTCGATGTACTGTTCACCGATCGGGATACCAATGAACGCCTAAGTGCCAAATTTGTCGACTTACCTGGGTTTGGGTATGCAAAAGTAGCAAAATCTTTAAAAACCGATTGGGAAAGTAACCTCACTGATTTTATTTCGCAACGGAAACAAATACGTATTTTTGTCCATCTTATCGATTGCCGTCACCCTGATTTAGAGATTGACCGCTCGGTAAGCACCTATTTAGATGAAATTTGTACTCCGGATCAAACCATTGTCACCATTTTTACAAAAATCGATAAATTGAATCAAAAAGAGCTTAATGAATTAAAAAAACGGTTTCCGGGTGCCATCATGGTCTCAAATTCAAAACGTCGCGGAGTTGACGCTATTGTCGAACATCTCTACCGATTGCTGAAAAGCGATGAAGTATGAGTATTACGTATAAAAAGCCAACCCTTCATGATATTCCCGCAATGCAGCTGTTGGTAGCGCCTGAAATCGAGAGTGGTGTTATTTTACCTCGTAGTAATGATGAGATCGCTACCAACATTCGATCTTATTTTTTAGCTATGGATGCAGAAAAATTAGTCGGGTTTGTCGCGCTACATATCCATTCTCCCTCTTTAGCGGAACTTCGATCTATGATCATCGATACAGAGTATCGAGGACGTAATATTGGGAGTACTTTAGTTGAGAATGCGTGTGAAGAAGGTCGTCGTTTAGGATTAAAAGAGGTTTTAGCGTTAACGTATCAGCAACGCTTTTTTGAACGTTTGGGATTTATTGAAATTCCAAAAGAGTCTATCCCCGAACATAAAATTTGGGCAGATTGTATTAAATGTAAACACTTTCCGGTATGCAACGAAGTTTCTCTTATCAAAACGTTATAAGTCGACTTTTTTTAGTCGTCTTATTCGTTATTTACATTAGCCTTAGCAGCATGTATCTCCTATTGCCGCCCTTACTGGCACTGCTTTTTTTTCTCTATTATGACGCTCTCACTAAAAATGATCTTTTTGCTTTAGTGACGGTTATTATTATGCTTCTGGTATTTGAAGCTGAAAAAGGGTTTTGGTTTGGAAGCACCGTTATTTTCTTCACCCTTCTGTCGCGTTATCTGCTTCCGAAAGTTGAGCAGACTATTCAATGCAAACCTTGTATTGCAGGGATTTTTGTTGCATTGGGGTACATCGGATATTGGGTATTTATGTGGTTTGTGAATCAAGTGCTTTTACTGAGTGTCCCTGTCATTGACTGGCATACCATTCTCTATATGATTATAGAATTTTTAATAATTGCGGCGTTAGTATGAAAATTAGAATTTTATTGACCTTTTTTATTATTGTGTGGATTGGGCTCATTGTTCGGGTATTTCACCTCTCTGTTCAATCTAACGATTATTATGAAAATCTTTCAGAAAACAATAGTATAAAATCGGAACTCTCGGCTCCGGTACGCGGTGAAATACTCGATCGTAACAATGAGCCTATCGCGATTAATGAGTTAGGATTTAAAATCGCTTTTGCCCCCCACTTAACCAAAGGTAAAGACACCACGCGTTTGGACAAAGAGGTCGCCTATTTACTCTCAATGATCCCGACATTGGACGGCAAAAAAATTGCAAAAACCTATAAACAGCAAGATTCTTACTATAACCATGCATTTATCGATGTCGTTGATTTTGTCCCGCATGAAACGGTCATTCCTCTCTATGCATTGATGAATTTACGTGAAACGATTAAAATATCCCCTTCACCGAAACGGCTCTATCCTTATGGACTTGTTGGATCACATTTCATAGGATATGTGGCAAAAGCCAACCAAAAAGAGATCAATGCCGATCCTTCATTGCAGCTTTTGGGTCACGTCGGTAAAAACGGAATTGAGAAATACTATAACCGTTATCTCCAAGGAGTTGCGGGAGAACGCCGTATTAAAGTAAATGCGCATAATGTAGAAATCGAAGAATTAGGGCGAAGTGCAACGCAAGAGAATCGTAATTTAATCCTCAACATTGATATGAATCTCCAAAATTTTATTACTCAGGCTTTTGAAAAGCGGGTGGGTGCCATCATCGTTATGGATATTCACGGCGCGGTATACGCTGCGGGAAGCTATCCCGAATATGATCTTAATACCTTTGTATCAGGAATTAGTTCTACCGATTGGAATGCCCTGATGTCAAGTGTGGATGCCCCGTTCACCAACAAAATGATTAACGGGCTCTATCCTCCGGGCTCAACCATTAAGACAGAAATGGGACTCATCTATACTACCTCCGGAATGTTGAACGAGCACAGTTCTGTCCAGTGTAGCGGGTCAATGAAACTCGGTAACCGTGCATTCCGTTGTTGGAAGAATCATGGACACGGAACCACAAATTTACCGAAAGCCATTACACAAAGCTGTGATGATTACTTTTACAAAGGATCGCTGCAAGTGGGTATCGAGCGGATGAGTACGGGGCTCATGCGTATGGGGCTCGGTAAAAAAACAGGGATCGATTTACCGAACGAATTTATAGGAACGGTCCCTAGCCGTGCATGGAAGCGAGAAAAGTTTAAAAAACCGTGGTATCAGGGTGAAACGCTTAATACTTCGATCGGTCAAGGGGATTTTCTCGTCACACCGATGCAGATTGCACAGCAAACCGCACTTATGGCTACGGGATTGCTGCCCATTCCCCACATTGCAAAAAGAATCGGAAATAACCCTAATACACCCAAACCTTTGGATGTACTAACCCCCCTTGAAAAAGAGAAACTTCCGATCATCCAAAACGCGATGCGAGGGGTATGTAATGATCCTGGCGGTACGGCAAAGGCTTATGTTTACACCCGATTTCCGATTGCCGGTAAAACAGGGACTGCCCAGACGACGGGCATAGCACAAAATGTAAAACAACGTCAAAATGAACACTCAATGGATTATTTTAGCCGATCACACGCATGGTTTACAACCTATGGGCCTGCCGATAATCCACAGTTTATCGTTACGGTTATGGTTGAGCACGGAGGACACGGCGGTGAAGCAACGGGAGGAATGGTCTCATCGATTTACAATAAGCTCGATGATTTGGGGTACATTAAAAAAGCTCCCAAAGAGGAGTAATAGTTACTCTTCGAGTGTTCGTACAATCAGACTTTTTGGAAGGTTGAATTTTTCAATCATCTCTACCTCTTTATTCCTCATTTCCCCTTGATCAACCTCATGATCGAATCCAAGAAGATGGAGTATTCCATGGATAAAGAGGAGGGCGATTTCATCGTTTTCCGTGTGTCCTAGTGTTTGTGCGACACTTTCAACTTTTTGGACACTAATCACGATACTCCCTAGCGGTGCATTAGGAAATGGATCACTTGGAAAACTCAGCACATCGGTTTCTTTGTTAATACCTCGAAACTCACGATTAATTTCAGCGATTTCACTATTATCGGTGAGTATCAGCTCAATCTCTTGTGTTGTTAACGTATCGGCTATTTGCTCTAACAGGTCAAAATTAAAATTTTTATCGGTTCGGTTATCTAATTCTATCATGACGATATTGTAACATAGGGGTACTTTTTTGATCCCATTTTGATGCCGAAACGTCTATAATTTCTTTCCTCATTGAAAACACTTCCGAAACATGAAAATCGTAACACAATAATCACGGAAGTGGACGAGATGGGGATCTTTAGACTTCCCATTGCTCCCTAAGCAACTCCCTGCTAAAATTATTCCCATGAAAAAGAAAGCACTATGTATTATGAGCGGTGGTATGGATTCGACTCTTGTCGCTTACATCATGCGCTCACGCGGCTTTGAAATCGTCGCACTCCATTTTAATTACGCTCAGCGTACGGTAAATAAAGAACTCTCATGCTTTCGTACTATCTGTAAGGATTTAGGGGTGAGTGAGAAATACGAGATCGATCTCGATTTTTTCAAAACCATCGGAGCCTCAGCCCTAACCGATCATACGCTCACAGTTCCTACAGGTGGGATTGAAGCGGGAGTTCCTATCACGTATGTACCGTTTCGTAATGGCATATTTCTCTCGATTGCCACCGCTATCGCGGAAAAAGAGGGGTGTAATACCATTGCAATCGGCGTGGTGGAAGAGGATAGCAGCGGTTATCCTGATTGTCGGGAGGCTTTTATCGAGACATTTGCAAAAGCGGCAAATTTAGGAACCAAAGAGAGCACAAACATTACGATAGAGATGCCGCTAGTGCATCTGCAAAAATCACAAATTGTCCAAGAAGCATTAGCTCTCGGCGCACCGCTGCATCTGACATGGAGCTGCTATCAAAACGACGATAAGGGATGCGGTGTGTGTGACAGCTGTCGGTTGCGGCTTCGAGGCTTTGAACGTGCCGGAGTTATTGATCCTATCGACTATGTTTAATGCCGATCATTCACCGATAACCATTCATTACCGTCCGCGTAATCGTAATACCTATATCACCATCACCCATAACGGTGAAGTCTGTGTACGCACTCCCATCAAAAACGAGCAACGTATTCGTACAATTTTGCGTGAAAGAGAGCGTTGGATACGTTCTAAACTTATTGCAATAGCCTCTGCTCCGCTACTTCATCATACCCTCGGTGAAACAATACGCTTTAGAGGAGAATGTATACCTCTTGCGCAATTACCGAATCTTTTAGAAAGTATACAAAAAGTAAAAAATAGTAGTAATATTGAAAAATATTACAATGATTTTTATAAAAATGAAGCCCTTTTAACCCTTCCTTCACGTGTATCGCATTATGCACGAAAAATGAATTTGCACCCAAAAGAGATACGATTTAAAAAGATGCGCAGACGCTGGGGGAGTTGTAATAGCGATGGAATCGTGACCCTTAATACCATGATGATGCAGCTCACTTACGAACATATCGATTACATCATTGTCCATGAATTAGCCCATTTACGCCATATGAACCATTCTAAAGATTTTCATGATTTGGTACGGAGTATTTTAGGCAATGAGAAGCTGTTACGTCGTGAACTAAAACAAATTCGAATAGGTTAAAACTCAAGTTCTAGCTGTTTCATAGCAGATCGGGTAGGGTTTAATATTCCCTTATCCACCCCTGCAACAAGGGCAAAATGGAAAACTGCCGATTGTAAAATAGCCAATACCTCTTCAGGATAACGGTAGAAAATGATATTGTCTACCCCTATTGTTATACTTGAACGCATACTCTCCGGAAGGAGATAAATTATTTTCGCCCAAGCTGCCTGCGCATCTAAAAAATCAATCTGCTCATCAATCAGCTCAAGAAGGGGTTCAAATATTACCACACGATCACTGCTTCCGAATTCTTTGCTCTCCAATCTCGAATTGGTAAAGACAGGGATAAAATGCCCCATTTTACTAAATCCGCGTATCTGAAAAGGAATACGTAAAAAAGTATAGAAAAAGAGGATATGTTCTAAATAAGGGATGAAAAACGGTGAGAGCATCTGACGCTCATAAAAAGTATCATTGTGGATAAACGAGGTCTCAAACAAAGTTTGCTCAATAATAGTAATTGTACTTTCCTGAGCACGTATCAGTTGTGAGTGTTCAATAAAAATATCGGGGTCGGTAAGGGCAGGGGAGAAGAGTACTATCGACTTTTTCTCTAACACCCACAGTTTTTCCCAAATATTTTGCATCGACCCCTCTATGTTACAAAAGTTCGGCGGTGTGGATATCATGGAAGAGAGACGTAAAGTTATGGGGTCACACGCGTACGCTTGCAACTCTTTTTCAAGGAGATAAAAGCGAAGAAGCTTTTTGAGAGCACTGTCAATATTATCTACTTTGATCCAAGCAATTTCACTATCGCTGATTTGAGTAGGCTTATCAAACATGACTCCGTACGCACCGTTTTGAAGCGCTTCGGGAATATCTTCAGGAGAATAAGCGACAAAAAAAGATCCGCGCTTTACTTTGGAAGGTTCAAAGGCGACACTTTCAAAGATACTGACCGAGGGTTCCCCTAAAAGGTTCCCTTTACTCAGTGCGAGGATATTTTCGAGTCTCATCCCACCGAACTTCCGCTGAGGCGTGGTTTTTCAGGTCGGACGAGACAAAGCCCGTCCGTGTCTTTTGCCGCTAAAATCATCCCCTCGGAGAGCAATCCCATCAGTTTAGCAGGTTTTAAATTAGCAACCACACATACTTGGGTTCCGATCAGTGATTGGGCACTGTAATATTCACGGATACCCGCTACGATTTGTCTTGGAGATTCTTCTCCCAAATCGACTTGAAGTTTCAGGAGTTTTGAACTTTTTGGAACCTCTTCGGCATCCAGAACGGTTCCGATTTTAATCGAGGTTTGGAAAAACTGATCGATGGTGATGAGTCCCTCTTCAGACATGGTAGATTCTTTTTTATCTACCATGGCAGGTTTCGGTTCCGATTTAGGAGCTTCTTCTATCATTGCTTTTGGAGCTTCTTGCATCAACGGCTCATCCACACGCGGAAATAGTGGAGGAATTTTTTTTATGGTAAAGGTATCTAAAAGTCCTTTATTGAGAATAAGGTTGGTATAGCTCTGCGATGTAATCTCGAATCCGAGCGCATCCGCAATGGTTGATGTCGTACTCGGCATAATAGAGTGTAGCATCACGGAAGCTTTTGCTAAGAGGTTGGCAACCAAAGCGACCGTAGCGAGCGCTTCGTCATTACGCCCCTCTTTGATTTTCACCCACGGAGCATGTTCTTCAATCGCTTTGTTGCCGATAGTGAATACTTTCCAAAGCTCTTCGAGGTAACGGTGAAGCTGCAATTCATTCAAATATGTATCCAAAGAACCCAAAATAGCATGCGTGTCATTCAACTCTTTGGCATGGTATTTCTCAACATCACAACTGTTGATGACAAAGTCGGAGTATTTCTCGCTCATCCCGATAATACGGTTGAGAAGATTTCCCAAATCATTACTTAGATCCGAATTCATACGATCGATCAGAGCACGTTGAGAGAAATCGCCGTCTTGTCCGAACGGAACTTCGCGCATCATAAAATAACGAAAGTTTTCGACACCGTAATGTTTGGAAACTTCACGCGGGTCAACAACGTTTCCTTTTGATTTTGACATTTTTTCGCCATCGCGTGTCCACCATCCGTGTGCACCGATATGTTTAGGGAGCGGAAGTCCTAAACTCATCAAGAATGCCGGCCAATAGATAGCATGAAAACGGAGGATATCTTTACCAACCAATTGGACGTTTGCAGGCCAGAACTCCATTTTTGCTTCATCACTGCCATAGCCAAGGGCCGTGACGTAGTTCATAAGGGCATCAAGCCAAACATACATCACGTGTTTCGGTTCATTCATCGACTCAGGAAGGTGCACTCCCCAGCTAAAACTGGTACGGGTAACAGAGAGATCATTTAATCCCCCCTTTACAAAGCTTATCACTTCATTACGACGTGATTTAGGGAGGATAAATTCCGGATGCGCTTCATAATATTCTAAAAGAGGTTTTTCATATTTTGAAAGGCGAAAAAAGTAACTCTCCTCTTTAAGGATAGTGGTCGCTCTGCCGCAATCAGGACAGCCGCCGCCGTCCATTAACTGGGATTCAGGGAAAAAGGTTTCACAGCTGACACAGTAGTTCCCCTCATAAAAGTCTTTATAGATATCGCCGTTTTCGAACATTTTTAAGAATGCGGCCTGCACCCCTTTCTTATGTTCACTGTCAGTCGTACGGATAAATTGATCGTAACTAATATTAAATTCATCCCACAAATTTCGAAACGTCGCACTGATCTCGTCGGCAAATTGCTGAGTCGGTTTTGAGAGGTTTTTTGCCGCTTCTTCGATTTTTTGTCCGTGTTCATCCGTACCGGTAAGAAAATAGATCTCATCTCCGATAAGCCGTCCATGACGTGCCAACGTATCGGCAATAAACGTTGTGTACGCATGACCGATATGGGCTTCACCGTTAACGTAATAAATAGGGGTAGTAATATAGTTTTTCATTTATTTTCCTTGTTAAAAATCAAATCCGCCGGTTTCACCCTTGGACATACTCTCATACACACTTCGGATGTATTTCGTGCGAATCTCGCATCCGATACATTTTTCACACACATAACAGCTCGTTACGTTTTTTTCTTCTTGGCACTCTTGGAGAACTTTTATAGCTTCATCCAGTCGTACTTCGTATTCACTGTTGTCCTGCATAGACACTCAATACCTCGTTTACTTCATCACATGAGCCGAAAAAACATGGGCTGGTATCATGGACGTGGCGCGGCTCTTTTTCGAGAACACGTGCAGAGCCGTCAACCGCTTTACCACCCGCTCTCTCGAAAATAAAGGCAAAAGGAAAAACTTCAAACAACATTCGAAGTTTTCCTTCCGGTTTATCGCTTGCTCCCGGATAACTGAACAATCCTCCCCCTTTGAGGAGGATTTGATGCAAATCGGGAACCATACCGCCCGAATAGCGCAGACGATATCCGCGTGTAAAAAAGCTATCGATCATCGATTTATGATACGGTGCCCAGTACTGCTGTGTACCGCCGGGAGCCATAATTTTCCCTTTTTCATTCAATTGGATATGTTTAACAAACTCAAACTCGCCGTTTTGAAGAAGATAGAGAGAGACATTATGTTCATCCGCAAATACCAACTCAACACGAGGGCCGTAAACGACGTAACACGAAGCTACCATTTTACTTGGAGTAAAAGACCCCTCATAGATTCCGAAGATAGACCCGACACTGAGGTTAACATCAACCAAAGAGGAACCATCCAGCGGATCAAAGGCGATAAAATAGTGGCCGCTTTCATTCAGTACCATCGGGTGTTCTTTCTCTTCACTGGCGATAGTATGAACCCCCTCAACGCGGCTAAGTTCCTCTTCGATAATCAAATCACTTTGAATATCAAGTTGAAGCTGTGTCTCACCCGAACTGTTTTGTTCTTGCGAATAGCCGATATCTTTCACATCAATAGCATTTTTTATTCGTATGGCACTTTTTTGGATCGCTTCTAAAATAACATTCATTTCATAACCTTTGCATGAGCTAAAATCCACTCGATCACCTGATCGGGGTTGTTGAGATCGAGGAGATCGATCCCCTCGGGTATAGAGTAGTGTGCGGTGTCGATAGTATCATCGATGGCCAATGCGTTCATATAAGGGAAATAATCGGCATCAATGGAACCTCTAAAAATACTAATCCGCGGAAGAGGGAGATTTTTAAGCCCCTCGACCAGAAGAACATCAAAGTCGCCGAAAAGGGAGATCAGCTCATCAAGTTCTTTATGACGCTGTGAAAAATAGGTGGTGCGGGTAGGGGAGGTTACAATCACTTCAGCACCCGTATCACTGAACTTGTAGCTGTCCTTTCCCGGAACATCAAACTGAGCTTTATCTTTCGGGTCATTTTTGATAATGGCAACTTCTAAATTGTGTTCGTGAATTAATTTTCGTGCCACTTTTAGAATCAGCGTTGTTTTGCCGCTGTTGGAGGGTCCGGTGAATGCAATCGCTAAACGTTTTTTCAAAAAACATACCTCTAATAAAATTAGAGATATTATAGTCAACAATCATTGAAAGTTGGTTAAGGCGAGTTGACGTATAATAACGATTATTCGATGCAAAAGGATTACAATGCGATTTTCATGGATAGCAATTTCTGCTTTATTGGTCTTTAGCGGTTGTTCACAAAAAGGGGCATTTGATCTTTTTAAGATGGATGATACGCATGAACGCGCCGTAGAACAGCTGCGCACTGGTTCGATAGTCCTTTCACTCGAGACCAAAGCGATTTTTTCCTCTTTGTATCTTAACAAAATGGATCCGGTTCAATACAAAGACGGGGAATATTTTATTGTTTCGGTCTATTTTGAAAAAGATAACCGGACGATTAAAGTGAGAGAGTTGGAAACAAACGGATATGAGTTGAGATTAAACGGTAAAAAGGCGACAGCTATTGAGCCTCTTGATGAAAAAGATCCGAGACGCTCTCTTATGCCGATCCAAAATAATTGGAATCGGTACTATTTTATTCGCTTTGATTCAGTACGAGAGACTTCTTTAGCTCTTCAGCTCGAAAATAATCAGACAGGGAAGGTTGTGTTAAGCTATCAAAAATAGCGGCTATTGAAACACTTTCTCCTAGAATTTTCTTATAGATAACGTAGTTGGCAAGAACTCTCTTGCCATACTCTCGGCTCTCGGCATTTCCTACCAGTTCCATACTCATAAACGGTTCATGCTCACCGACATTAAAATATCCGCCACTTAGTAATAAACGTTTTGTAAATCCGATTCCTCCGTTATACGCATACGCCATCAAAACAGGATTGTACAGGGTCGCTTCAATGTGTTTCATATGTTCTATCGAGTAAGCAATACCGTATTGCGGATTGAACATATCATAGTATGATGTCACCTTCATCGGATGAATTTTAGAAATTGAGTCAACATTAAACGGCATAATCTGCATCAATCCAAGGGCAAATGAACGTGAAATTAACCCGGGGATCATCCGAGTTTCTTGACGCATCAATGCATAAAGCATCGCTTTTTTATCGGTACTGAGTGTTGTCATGTATTGATCATACGGCATCGTAAAATTATGAATATAAGGTTGATACACACGCTCAATCATGTACGCCTGTACCGCCAGTGAATCTTCACCGTCATAGCGCTCAACGATTTCATAAAGTTTTTCAGGAGGGGTTTCCATCAGTTCTTTATGGAGGAGATTCCATTCAAACGGATTATCCCCTTTAAATCCCCCTTTATCAGGAGTCGGCAGTGTCGTAAAATAGTTTTCCGTCTCCATAGAGAGCTTCTCTTTTGCCCACAGCGTGTACATATTAATATCCAGACTCTCCGCCAACTCTTTAAGAAGGGTTTCTTCTTGGGTAATTCGATACAACCAAAAAATAGTTTTATCCCGTTCCATCGGGGAAAGTGCTTTTAATCGTGCTTCTCGAAGGTGAAAAAGTGCATTATCCGGACGTTTAAATTTTAGTGCATTAATTCCAAGATAAAAATGGGTTTGAGAATCGTAAACACCGCCGCTCACGTTACTGAGAGATTCTTGCACTTTATCCAGTTTCTGTTCGGTTGCACTGAGATAAACAAAATGATTAAACCCTTTTAGCGTAGTGAGCTGTCCCAAAATCTCATTATCGATAGTATGGTTAAAGTGCTCCGCTCGGTATTGCACACCGGAAATAAGAAAAAGTTTTAACGACGATGCCGCATCGCTAAACGGTGAAAAATGGCTATTATGGTTCATTGTCCGAAGCCACTGCACATCGCCGAAACGCTCACCCAAACGGGTAGCAATTAATTCACGTTCGTAACTTTGAAGATGTTGCGCTTTTATGGGAGAAAGGGCTAAATAAAGACAATCATCTTCTTGAATATTCATCAAGTCGGTAGAAATTTTCTGCATACACTCAGCCGTATAACGAATCTCCGCCTCATCACTCTTTTTAGCGTAATCGAATAAAAATCGCTCGTTTACGGTATCCACTTGATAGAAGGCTTCAGAAGCTTGGGTTGCATTGATGTCTTGGCGTAAATATTGCCAGATTAAAAAGTTTTTTTCACGTGATGAGGGTTTATCATTGATCTCTTCAATCGTTACCGCATGGACAGTGGTTACCAGTAAAAAAACGGCAAGAGTGAATGAATATTTCACGGTATAACCACCGCATTGATGACATTTACCAATATAACGTCGAGTACATTCAATAAAATAATCAAAATAATCGGTGCCAAGTCCAGTCCATTAAAAACGGTCGGCATAATTCGTCGCACTGCACGATAGGCAGGTTCGGTAAGTCGGTAAATAATCTGAACAATCGGATTATACGGATCAGGACGTACCCACGTCAAAAGAGCACCGATTATAACTACCCACGTATAGACTGTTAGGAGCGAATGGACAATACCGCCAAGTCCTGAGATAATTCCTTCCATCATTTTGCCACCTCTTTCAGATAATTTTTAATATGGGTATAGAGATCGTTCATCTCCGGTCCATGCTCGGCACCGCCGATAAGAATTCGCAACGGTTTAAAGAGACTTTTCCCTTTTAAACCGCTGTGTTCCATCAAATAGGCTTTGTACGATTCATAGTCATCAAAATGTGGGGCTTTTAGGGTTAAATCGCGCAACACATCAAACCCCTCTTTGTACTCATCAGGGACAACTTTCGGGGCAAAAATCGCACCGATTTTTTCTCGAAGTTCTTTGAGTGTACTCGCTTCTTCTAAAAATATTTTCGCAAGCAATCCGATCTCTTCATCGGCAAATCCGACATAGCGGGAAAGCTCTTTGGGATCAAGCCCTTTAAGATGCTCACGATTAATAAATTTCAGTTTATCGATATCAAAACGAGCGGGAGCTTTTGAGATTGTTTTCAAATCGAACCACTTAATTGCCTCTTTAAGCGAGAAGATTTCAGTAGGAGTCTTATTCCCCATTAGAATCAAATAATTCGTGATTGCTTCAGGCAAAAATCCCTCTTCTAAAAGCCATTTAACACTCGAAGCATCATCACGCTTCGACATCTTTTTACCTTCGTTTCCAAGGATAATCGGCAAATGGGCGTATTCAATTTTTTTCGTGTATCCAAGCGCTTCATGGATTGCCATTTGCTTAGGGGTATTGCTAAGATGATCTTCCCCTCTGATAATGAGTGAAATATCGGCAAGCATGTCATCCACCGCACACGCAAAATTATAAGTAGGATACTTATCGGCACGCATTAAAATGAAACTGTCAATATCATCCGGGGCAAAGGTTGATGAACCTTTGATAATATCGGTTACCGTAATCGGATGGTTTGGTTTTTTAAGTCGGATCGTAAAGGGGAGGGGATTATCGATCACCTCTTCGGCTCGAAGATTTTCACATGCACCGTCATAACGATACGCGATTTTCCCCTCTTTAGACGCTTCACGCTTGGTTTCAAGTGTTTCGGCACTGCAAAAACAGTTAAATGCTTTTTTATCCTGAAGTAGTTGAAGTGCCATTGCACGGTGAAATCGTAAATTATCGCTTTGAAGCTGCTGTTCTTGATGTTCAATCCCAAAAAGTGCCAAAATTTCAAATATTTCTTTCTCTTTTCCCGGAATATTGCGTTCTTTATCCGTATCTTCAATACGAATCAAAAGGGGCTCTTCACGCTGTACTGAGGAAATGTAGTTAAACAAAGCGACACGAAGATTTCCAATGTGCATATCACCGGTCGGACTTGGGGCAAAACGAAGCATAAATATTTCCTAAAACTTTTTTGCAATATTAGCAGAAACTGTGTTTAAGCTAACTTTGTCAGGATTTAAGTGGTGAAAAAAGCGTAATAGGGTACAATATCACTATAAATTATATCGCAACATTAGGGATGCAGGTGTCCATTCAAAAAATATCAAAATATGCCCAACATTTTGATCTCGTTGTACTCTATGAAGAAGGGGCTTCACTCCCTTTTCGTGAATATGCAGATGCGGTATTTCGTACATCGGACTATCGTCCGATCGAAGCCATTGACGCAACCACCTCTTTGCACTCTCACCTATTTGTTTTGTGCGGATCGAGCAATTTTTTAAAGTCTCCCGTAATTAAAAATGTTCTGGCTGCTTCTCAGTACCTTGAATTGATTATCCTGACTCCTGAAAATACCAATATTTCTGCTTTAAAAATTGCCCTTTCTCTTCGTGCATCGAGTGTCAGTAGTATTCCTTCGAATGAAGATGAATTTGTAAATGTTATGATGGGCGTTTTTTCTACTCTGGTTAAAAAGCACAACGAATCTATCCTGAACAATTACGACCGTACTATCTCTGAATACTCAAATAACCTCTTTTGGATTCATAAAGAAGGGAAAGCGGTTTATGCCAACGATACGTTAAAACGAGAACTTGGAATCAAAAGTTTGGCAGAACTTGATCAATCTTTTAATGATAAGGAGATGGCGCCGCTCCTTAAAAAAGTGGAAATAGCTCAAAAAATCATCTCCAAAAAAGCTGCATCCGGAGAAGTCAAAGAGTTTTTTGTTACCAATCAGCCTTTAAAAGACGAAGAATTCCTTGTAACGATGATCCCTCTGACAGAACCGATACAAACGTCTAAAAAACAGCTTCACAATCGAATGAGCTTCATCGAACTCCTTACCGATGCATTTAAAGTTCATAAAAAAGAGAATGAATCGATTCCCGTTATTGTGATGTATATTGAAAACTCGGATAAAATCATTGAGATGCGGGGGGAAAATATTTACAACGAAGTGTGTAAAGAGATCCTCAAACTCGCCCAATTGCATTTTGATCTGGACATACAAATAGCCCAGTGGGATAAAGACATTTATACCCTTATTTCATCGACTATTTTACTGAATGAACTCAAAAATAAGTTAGAACAATTCCATGAGAGATTGAGTGCTGAAATTTCAATCGAAGGCGCTTCGCCTATGATTGACTCTTTTCTTATCGATATGCAAGGGGTTGAGCTCAACAAAGCGATCGGAATTATCGACCATATCAATCAAAAGCAGCTCCTTTCTCGTGATTTAGCTCATCTAGTCCATTTTGAGATTTCAGCATCGCCGCAAGAAGAAGATAATTACCATCAAGCGATTCACTATCTCGAAAAAATGATTATGACAAAAACACCTATTAAGTTGCTGAATTTTTACAAAGGGATTCGTATCAGCACGGCGGCACGAATAGTAAAAATTTCCAACGACTTAGTGTACGTCTCTATCGAAAAGATTCAAGGGTATGCGATGAAACTGGAGCAAAATGTCGTCATACAAGGGGCAAATATGCCTTTCGATATTTTAGCCAATGTAAAAATTGTTGATGTAGGGAAAAAAATTGCCGTATTATCAAACTTTGAGCCGTTGCAAGCCTCCGGCAATAACCGTCAATACATACGTATCCAAAGCGATCATCGAATGCACGTCACCATTACGGCCGCCAAAAGTGTGATGTCAGGAACCATTTTAGATATTTCGATCAAATCGATAGCCTGCAAACTCAGCGTATCGAAAGTTCCGCTTGTTTTAGGAAGCAACGTCAATTTGCAATTCAATCTTCCGCTCGATCGTTTTGATGGCGGGATGGTTACCATGGTAGTTCCCGGTAGTTTGCAGTACATTCATGAAAGTGAAGAATTCACAAAAGTAGTCGTAGATCTAAATCTCGCCGAACCGTATGAAAGTTATCTGATCGAATATATTTACGCCCGTCAGCAAGCGCTCGTCAATGAAATTAAAACGATTGCCAACAGACTCTAAAAGATTAAATCTTCTTACTCAGAGCCTCAATGTGGGCACTGTTCCCCAGTACGACTAGAATATCCCCTTTTTCAAGAATATCATCTTTTTCAAACGAGCTATACCATACCCCTTGATGTTTGTACGCGATAGGTTTTACCTCATAGTCTGTTTCAAAAATCGGAGAGAGTATCGAAGTTCCGACCCAAAAAGATGGGACGGTAAGTTTGGCTATTTTCATCGTTATAGAGAGATCAATCGTCTCGTAATGCATATTCTGAACCATTTTTTTAACAATTTTTTTAGCCGATTCCATCTCCGGATAGATCACTTTTGCCGCCCCGAGTTTGGAGAGGATTTGCCCATGTACCTGTGTAATCGCTTTTGCTACAACCGTCTCCACCCCAAGCTCTTTAAGTGCCATAACGGTCAAAATACTTGCTTCGATGTTTTCTCCGATACTGACAACCGCAACATCGACGTTTCCGATCCCCGCTTCACGCAATGCCCGAATATCGGTAGAATCCATCACAATCGCATCTTGCACGTATTCATTAATTTCCCGAACTTGCTCCTCATCTTGATCAACGGCAATGACGCTAAGCCCTTGTTGTGCTAGCCCCTTGGCAACATGAAATCCAAATTTTCCTAAACCGATAACTGCGAATGTATTCATTTAAATAATAACCTTTCCTTCTGCATATTTTATGCGGCTTTGAACCGCTTTCCCAACAATGATAATTGTAAAGGCAAAGACTCCTACACGACCCATTAGCATCAATACAATGATATTGAATTTTCCCCAGTCGCTAAAGAGAGCACTGTAACTTAAAACTCCCCCGTTTCCTGTTGATAATCCTACCGTACCAAAGGCAGATGTTGTTTCAAATAAAATGCGTAAAAATGGCAAACGTTCTACCTCACTAAGAATAATGGTAGAGACTACGACATAAATAGATGCTACAAAAATGATGGCATATGCTTTATTAATTTGATACGGTGATATTGAGCGATGAAAAACATGAGCACTTGTATTACCGCGTAGTGTATACCATACCCCGATAAGAGCTAAGGCAACGGCGGTTGTTTTAATCCCTCCTGCAGTACCTCCTGGGCTTCCACCAGTCATCATGAAAAAAGTGGCGAAAAATAGATTCGAGTCAGTTAAGGTTGAAATATCTATCGTATTAAAGCCTGCTGTGCGATAGTTGACCGATGCAAACCATGCTGCCAAAACTTTCTCATGCGATGCCATTGATTTAAACGCATTATTCCATTCCAATGATAATAATAACCCCATTGCAAGTAAAATCAAAATACTACTCATAATAAGAACTATCTTCGTATGGGTAGAAATACGGATTAACTGTCCGCGTCTATAATTGTAGATTTCAAGTAAAACCATATAACCCAAACCACCTAAAATTATCAGAGTAGGAATGGTGATATTAATGATGATATCACGCTGATATCCCATCATATTATCGCTAAATAGGGAAAAACCGGCATTATTAAATGCCGATACCGCATGAAATATACCGAACCATGCCGCTTTCTCAATCGGCATATCGATCCAAAAGCGAAGCGTCAGGACGATCATCCCAATCACTTCTATAATAAAGATAGAGCCAAAAACGATTTTTAAAAATCGTACCAATCCATCCATACCCGGATAATTCAGTGATTCTTGCAATATTAAACGATCACGATGTCCGAGTTTTTGACGACGCATTACCGCTAAAAAGGTGACTGCGGTCATATACCCCAACCCCCCTATTTGTATTAGAAGCATGATAATGACCTGCCCGATAGGGGTAAAATCAACTGGGGTATCTTTAACGATCAGCCCAGTAACACATACCGCCGAGGTAGAGGTGAAAAGTGCATCGATAAAACGAATCTCGCCATAATGTGCAAATGGCATTAATAACAGTAGCGTTCCTAGCAATATCAATCCGATAAAGCTGTAAACGATGAGTTTAATTTCATGCGTATGTATTGTTAATCCTTTTCTAATGAGATGGTATTGTCAAAATGTTCACAAATAAACCGATATCCGATCCCCAATTCGGTTTGAATATAGGTAGGGCGCGCCGTGTCGGCTTCAATTTTTTTTCGTAATGTATTGATATAGGTACGAAGATACTGCATCTCATTTTGATAGCCGACACCCCATACATCTTTTAGAATACGCGCATACGGAAGTACCTGATTGCGGTGAAGAATAAAATATTTGAGCAAATTGAACTCCGTCGGAGTCAACTTTAAAAGTTCATCACCATTCCAAGCAAGATGGTGTTCGATATCAAGTTTTATATCATGGCATAGTATAACATTTACCATAGGCTGTAAACCTAAAAATCGGCGTTGTGCCGAACGTATACGAGCGAGCAGTTCATCAATCGAGAACGGCTTCATAACATAGTCATCCGCACCTGCGTCGAGGGAAGCGATCACCTCTTTTTCTTCATGTCTTGCCGATACGACGATAATCGGAATGGAGAGTTCTGCTCGTATAGTTTTAATTAACCCTTTTCCATCTCCATCAGGAAGCCCAAGATCGAGAAGAATCAAATCAGGGCTATTAGCGTTTAATAAACGTATCGCACTTTTAATATCGGAAGTAACGAGCGTTTTATACCCCTGTTGATGAAGTGAGAAACTCACCATTTTTGAGATTGCCTCATCATCTTCAATAATTAAAATCAGTTCCTGAACTCTCATAGTAACTCTTTTAATCCCTCTGAGGGCAATTTGTTGACGGGAAATCGGATTTCAAAACAAACACCGTTTTGAACATTATAGGCCTCAATAACCCCACTATGTGCATTCACGATATCGCGGCAAATCGATAATCCGATACCGCTGCCGCCGATATCTCCCATATGATCAATACGATAGAAGCGGTCAAACATATTTTTAAGATCCGCCTTTTTAATCGGAGTAGATTCATTGAAACACATAAGCTTGATTGTCTTTGCATCTGACGTAACGCTTAGGCGTATTTGTTTCCCGTTATCGGTGTATTTTAAAGCATTGTCAATCAAATTGACGATTAAACGGACCAGTAATGCACAATCTCCCCAAAAGAGCCGTAAATCGGGGTCGATTCGGACACTAATCTGAGATTCTTTGGGGTTATAGCGGAATTCTTGTAAAGCTACGCCGATAATATCTTCAAAATCACACCACTCTTTACGAAGAGCACTGTGTGTGTCTTGTAAACGGGCACTATCAAGAAGATTCGCGACTAAACGATTCATCCTTTGCCCTGAATCATTGATTTGTACCAATACCTCCCGTCGGGTTGCGGCATCATACATTTGTTCTTTTAATAACAAAGAGGCATTTCCTAAAATAGAGGAGAGGGGCGTTTTTAAATCATGCGAAAGGGTGCTTAAAAATATCTCTTTGATCGTATTCGCCTGAATCCGTTTTGCCTGCGCACTGATCGTATAACCCACCGCAAAAAAAATAATAAAACTCCATATATAAGAGAGGTCATGTACATCAAAACTGTATTCCGGCGGTACATATAACAAATCAAACAAGACAACGGAACCGGCAGTCACAACCATAGTTGATCCCATATTCCCGCGGAGAGCCATGACGATAACCGGAATTAAATGAATCAATGCAATATTAATAAGTCCCAGCTCAATTCTAAACAGCTGACTTACCATGGTTATCATGCTAAGCAATAAAAAAGAAACCACATAGTGGCGATACGGATATATAAATCTCATTTGTCCATCGTTGATGCAATTTTTACTAATATAGCAATAATCAGACCGAATAAAATAATTCCCTCAATCACTACAACCCAAATATTATCTGTTAAATGCATAGGTTCCTATCTTTTTTGGAGAAATTGTAACCCTTATCTTGTCAAGATGATATCAAAATTTTAGTCTCGATGATTTCCGTTATAATGACGAAAAATAAAAGTTTCACATGAATGTAAAGAAAAAAAATGATTTAACGATGAAGGCATTACAAGAGGGGAGAGCAAAATGTTATCAGTGCTATCGCCCGATGAGTTCATGCATGTGCGAATACGTCAGAGCAATTCCAACGCAAACAAAATTTGTCATCTTAATGCATCCGAAAGAGTTCAAAAAGACCAAAAACGGTACAGGACGACTAACCCATCTTTCACTTCCGAATTCAGAGCTTTATGTTGATGAGAATTTTAGCAGCCATAACGCTGTCAATGCCTTGATTGATAATCCCGATCATCTCTGCTATGTCCTCTATCCCGGAAAAAACAGCCTTAATCTAAATACTCAGAAAATTGAGGCTGAAAGGAAGCAAATTGTCATCTTTATTATCGATTCCACTTGGCCGTGTTCGGTAAAGATGCTTAGAGTAAGTAAAAATCTCCAACAGTTACCTAAGCTGAGTTTTACCCATTCCAAATGTTCGCAATTTATGATTAAAGAGCAACCCAAAGAGTTCTGTCTTTCAACGATTGAATCCACTTTGAGTATTTTAGAATTGCTTAACCTGCAGGGGATAGAGAATATCGAAGCAGAAAAATTTGAAAAATTTCTGACCCCGTTTACATCGATGGTAAAATATCAAATAGAGTGTGCTTCACACTCCCAAAATAAGAGCGTACGGTTTAAACCAAGAAGAGAGGAACTTTAGCTCTGTTTCTCATCTTCAAACTCTAATAAAAGAGCTGATGCATCGACAATCTCTTTCTCCATCTCTTTTAAAGCTTCGGCTTCTTCAACTTTAGCATGTTCTTCTTCCACATATTCGATAAACACTTCAAGCTCGTTTTCCGGATTATAATACTTTTGATACCCTAGTGCAATTTCCACAAATTCAATTCCGCAACCATAACTAATAAGCTTCTGTTTTAAATCCATCTATTAATACACCCCGGATGCTTTTTCTTTGTAAGAGTCAAATACTTCATCCTGTGCGGGAGCTAGTTGAAAATAGCCGTCAAGTTCACGGTGTTTAGACTGTAAGAGGGTCTCAAAATCATTTTGTGTAATCGGAATATTATCTTGAAACTTATCTAAGATGAGGGTGTTATTCCCTAAAAGAACCAAATAGCTCATCGTCCCGTAATCGAGCATGGCTACAGTATGTCCTTGATCAAGAGACTTTTGAAATCTAATATGGATACCGCCTCCATCGCCTGCAATCGAAAGAGGGGAAGAGATCGTTGCTTTTGTCTCTGCAGCTGTTTTATTAAAAAGCCATGGTGTTTTAGGTTCACTTTGAATCGCTGCGGCACGCTTGGTAATATTTTGTTTCAACCAAAATAAGATACCGATTCCGATCACTAAAATACCGATCACGACATAATAGCTTTGTTCAAATTCATTACTTTTTTTAGTGGGAATGGCTCCGATGGAAGCTTCATCAACCGGCGAAGCTTCTCCAGCCGTAGCGGTAGATGAAAGATGGGTAAAACGGAGACGCAAACCATATGAGTCTGATGTTTTAGAGGCCTGCATAACGACATCATTGGAGACTTCAGCGATAATTTCAATATGTTCATCTTGGGGAGAGATCGTAAGTTTATTTAAATATTTTGAATTTACATTTTTAACTTTCGGATCTTCGATAAACGCCTCTTCGAGTTTAACAATAACCGTATTGCCTTGACGATTTTGACGAAGCACCCCTTCATAGGGAGTGTCAAAAGTCAACATAACGTCAACACGATCATTACGATCATAAATGTTGTAACTTAAAATTTTTGCGCCCCACAAAAATGCCGGGAGCAGAAGTAACAGGAGTAAATATCTCATAATCTCTCTTTTGAAAGGTAGTAAAGTACGGCACTTGAATCAAGCACCTCATTGATCCGTATTGCTAAATTCTTTTCATAAACCATAACTTCCCCTTTGCCGATGATCCGTCGGTTTACATACGATTCGACACTTTCACCTGCAGGTTTGCCCAAATCAATAACGGACCCTTTTTCCAGTTTAAGAATCTCTTCGAGCGAAAGAGTCGTCTGCCCCAAATCAGAAACAAACTCCACTTCCATATCAAGTAATCCATCGTAATCCATCCATGAGAGTTCTCGATCGGGATCAAAAACATGATCTTTCGAAAGGTGGTGGTCTACTGCAGTTTCATCCATCTTTTAAAGCCTTTGTAATGCGATTGTCATTGCACCGCCGTCAATTCCTATGCATTGCGATTTATCCAATTGAAGATGTGATATCTCTTCGTGAGCCAAAACAAAAGGGGTTGCAATGGTGATTGTAGTTTCGTACAATTCACCGGCAAGTACTTTTGCACTTCCGACGATCATATTGGTTGTTTCCAAAAGCATATCGATAAGTGTTTGTTCATCACTTTCATCCTCACCTAAAAATATCTCGGCAATGGTTTGAATCAACATCTCATCGCACCCGATATAAGCGCGATGTGCATCCCCATTCGACGTTTCAATGTCAATATAAGCAAAAAGTGTTCTCTTTTTCGGGGGAACAGCTGTAAGATCGTAAGGAAGACGTATTTGATGAAGACAAAAATTCGTTGCAGCTTCGACAATTATAGGTAACATTCTATCCTCACTCTTTTTTAAAGTATGATAATTGATTATAGCGTAAAATCAATTGAACTTAAAAGGTATTCGTTGAAGCACTAAGGGAGTATAATCGCGCGACACAAACTAAATACTAAAGAATAAGATGACAATAGAATTAGCCCTTTTAGGTATCGGAGTAGGTCTCCTCTCAGGTTTTTTCGGCATCGGCGGCGGTACGGTGAGTGTTCCTATCTTACTTTATTTAGGTTTTGGTATCAAAGAGGCGATCGGCATATCGGTCATGCAAATGGTTGCCGGATCACTAATGGCCGCATGGATACATAAAAAAAACAATACATATGCGGTCAATGATGTCAAATACTTCGGCTACGGTGGAATTATTGGGGCAATCATCGGAGGATTTTTGGTCAAAATACTCGATGCAACCCTTTTAGAATGGCTTTTTTTAAGTGTTGTTGCGTTTACATTGGGTCGATTGGCCTTTTCCAATCCGATACCGACACGTCAGGAAGTGATTAACCGACCTCTTTACACAACCATTGGAGGCGGGATTGGGATATTCTCCGGAATGCTTGGGGTAGGGGGATCTATTTTAATGACACCTATTTTGGTCAGCTTTATGGGATTTCCTCTCAAAAAGGCGTCGGCAGTCGGACTGTTTTTTGTTATGTTCACGTCAATATCGGCATTTATTACCTTGTTATGGCTAGGGATGGTCAACCTCCATGCGGGAATGATTATGGCACTTTCATCTCTGTTAGGTATCATGTTAGGAATTTGGCTTCTTAACCGAGTCAAAGTAAATCATTACAAGCATATTTTGGTTGTTTTTTATATTGTTATTTTTGCTATTACGGCATACAAATTGATCGCGGGGTAAACAGTTATGGATAAAATAAAAATTATTGGGGCAAGAGAGCATAATCTCAAAAATATCTCTTTGGAGATTCCTAAAAATAAATTGGTCGTATGTACCGGAATCAGCGGAAGCGGTAAGTCGACATTGGCGTTTGATACCCTCTATGCCGAAGGGCAACGCCGTTACATTGAATCTCTCTCTTCATATGCACGGCAATTTTTGGATCGTGTCGGAAAACCTGACGTTGACAAAATCGAAGGGCTCACCCCCGCTATCGCGATCGATCAAAAAACTACTTCAAAAAATCCCCGCTCAACAGTCGGGACGATCACTGAAATCTATGATTATCTGCGTCTATTGTATGCCCGTATCGGAGTGCAACACTGCCATTTGTGCGGTAAAAAAATCTCTAAAATGTCCGCTCAGGATATCATTGACCAAGTGTTAAAACTCCCGGATGGGGCAAAAATCGTTATTTTGGCACCGCTTATTCGTGAGAAAAAAGGATCATTCGCCGATATCCTCGAATCCCTTCGACATAAAGGGTATGTACGCGCCATGATCGACGGTGTTATGGTGCGCCTCGATGAAGAGATAGAGCTCTCAAAAACTAAAAAACACTCGATTAAAGTGGTCATAGACCGTCTGATTATCAAAGACGACAACCATGATCGTGTGGCGCAAGACGTTGAAAAAGCGCTAAAAGAGTCCTACGGCGAAGTAGAGATTGAGATCCAAAACCACGATGAAGTAGGGATGGCGGAAAAATTGATCCATTACAGTGAGCACAGCGCTTGTTTTGACTGTAAGGTGAGCTTTGATCCGCTCGAACCCCTCTCATTTTCATTTAATTCCCCAAAAGGAGCCTGTTCTGAGTGTGACGGTCTAGGTATCCGTTACGCTCTTGATTATGAGAAAATTATCGATTCTGAACTTCCCATTGAAAAAGGGGCAATCAAAATCGTCTACGGCTTTAACAAGGGGTACTACTTTACCTTCTTGAAAGCGTTTTGTGCAACCGCAGGAATAGACATCAGCGTCCCTTTTTATACACTAGAAGAGTATCAGAAAAAAGCAATTCTCCACGGCAGTGTCGAAGAAGTGGAGTTCAAATGGCAAGATCATCCGATAAAACGGACGTGGCCGGGGATAGTCCGTATCGCCTACGATATTTTCAAAGATGAAAAAGACCTCGCCGATTATATGTCTGAAAAACCGTGTAACGTCTGTAATTCTCACCGTCTCAAACGTGAATCCTTAGCGGTTCGTGTCGCTGAAAAAGGGATCGGTGAAGTTATTTCGATGCCGCTAAAAGATTCCTATGCATGGTTTGCCGATCCAAAAACATTCGAAAATCTAAGTGATCAAAATGCAATGATTGCCGCATCAATTCTAAATGAAATCCGCGAACGCCTTTTCTTCCTTTTTGATGTGGGGTTGGGATACCTCTCCCTCAGCCGAGATGCTCGTACTATCAGCGGGGGAGAAGCCCAGCGTATCCGAATCGCCTCTCAAATAGGAAGCGGTTTGACGGGGGTAATGTATGTTCTCGATGAGCCGAGCATCGGGCTGCACGAGCGTGATACCCTAAAGCTCATTCGAACCCTCCGTTCTCTCCAAGAAAAAGGGAATACCGTGATCGTGGTCGAACATGACAAAGAGACCATCGAGAATGCCGACTATATCGTAGATATCGGACCGGGTGCGGGAAAATTCGGCGGAAACGTGGTATTTGCCGGTACCCTTGAAGAGATGAAAAAGTCCGATACCTTAACGGCCCAATATCTTTCCGGCCGGAAAAAAATCGAATATTTTTACCGAAGAGCACAAAAAGAGTGGATGTCGATTAACAATGTCACATTAAATAATATTACTGATCTGAGCGTAAAAATTCCGCTTCATAATTTTGTCTGTGTAACGGGGGTAAGCGGAAGCGGCAAAAGTTCCTTGATCTTACAGACACTCCTCCCTGTCACACGAGAAATTCTCAATCACGCCCGTAAGATCAACCGTGTAGCCGGAGTCGAAGTAGAGGGGCTTGAAAAGCTCGACAAGGTGATCTATCTCGATCAAAGCCCAATCGGTCGTACACCGCGTTCAAATCCCGCTACCTATACGGGGGTGATGGATGAAATCCGCAATCTGTTTGCAAAAACAAAAGAGGCACAAATCCGAGGCTATACGGCGTCTCGCTTTAGTTTTAACGTCAAAGGGGGACGGTGTGAGAAATGTCAGGGGGAAGGGGAGATCAAGATCGAAATGCACTTTTTGCCCGACATTATGGTGAAATGTGATGCGTGTCACGGAAGCCGCTATAACCTGCAAACCCTCCAAGTAGAGTACAAAGGGAAAACTATTTCTGACGTACTCAACATGAGCGTCGGCGAAGCATTGGAATTTTTCGCACCTATCCCGAAAATCAAAGCAATCTTACAAACGCTTAGCGATGTCGGTCTTGATTACATCACCCTCGGACAAAACGCCGTTACCCTATCCGGCGGTGAAGCACAGCGGATTAAATTGGCAAAAGAATTGAGCCGCCGTGATACGGGAAATACCCTCTATATCCTTGATGAGCCGACAACAGGGCTCCATTTTGATGACGTGAATCGCCTTACAAAAGTGCTTCATAATTTTGTCGAACTCGGCAATTCCGTATTGGTTATCGAACATAATCTCGATATGATTAAAAATGCCGACTACATCATCGATATGGGCCCTGAGGGGGGAAGCGGCGGTGGTTTGCTGGTCGCCGAAGGTGACCCTGAAAAAGTTGCCACAGAATGGGAAAAAACCGGAAGTTTTACCGGAAAATATTTGGCTCTTGAGTTAAATAAGCTATAATAACCCCAATTGTATTTGTAGAGGATTATGTTAATGAAGAGCTCAATTATAAACAGTATAAAATCTTTGCCTCCACTTCCAAAAACAGTGATTGATATGCAGCGTGTCTGCAACGATCCCAACGGCTCAATTAACGATTTGGTTAAAGCCGTTGAACATGATCCTATGATTGTTGCCAATTTGCTCAAAGCAGCCAATTCACCGCTATACAGTTTCCGACGTGAAATTAATAACGTCGCTCAAGCCGTATCTTTATTCGGTATGAGTATGACACGATCCATCGGCATCGGAAACTCCGTGCGAAAGCTGTTGAATGTTGATATGGAACCCTATGGAATCAGTTCAGACCGTTTTGCAGAAATCTCTTCGATGCAAGCGGCGTTAATGCATGAGTGGTACACTAAAATAGACCGCATAAAAGCGGATAAACTTTTCTTGGCCTCATTTTTACAAGAGACGGGGAAAATCATCATTGCCAGTGACGTTATACAAGAAAATTTAGGATCAAAGTTTAAATCAGATATTGAAATTGCTATTGATATTTCGAGCGTTGAACGCTCATACATTCAAGAATCCTCTGCCAGTGTTACCGCAGCAATTTTCACCCATTGGAATTTTGACAAAGAGTTTGTGGAGATGATTCAATTCTCCGACACCCCTGAAGAGGCACCCGAAGAGGTAAAAGAGTACGCTACCGCTTTGAATATTGTTAAAACAATTCTCCCTATTAATAATCCGTTTGGAGAACACGGCATCGCTTTTGGACTAAAAAAAGCAGAAGAGGCCGGTTATGACATCTCTAAACTTCAAGCATCGATCGATTCGATTCTTGATAAAATCCACGCCTAAAAAAGGCGATTGATGGCTCAACCTACCGTTACTATTATTGATACGTTCGGATTTTTTTTCCGCTCATTTTACGCTCTTCCTCCACTTAAAAATAAGCAAGGTTTTCCTACCGGACTTTTGACCGGATTTATAAATTTCATCGCGTCACTGCACAAAGATCATAGCAGCGATTATCTCATTTTTGCCCTCGATGCAAAAGGGCCAAGCTTCCGTGCCGAGATAGATCCAAACTATAAAGCCAACCGCTCCCCTGCACCTGAAGAGCTGATAAAACAGCTTCCCGTTGCGATCGATTGGATCGATAAAATGGGATACAAATCGCTCTCTCAAAGCGGATTTGAGGCCGATGATATGATCGCTTCCGTCGTACGCCAAGCACGCCAACACGGATTTTTGGTTCGTGTCGTTTCTCACGATAAAGACCTCTATCAACTCATCGATGATGACCGAGTCGTTTTAGTCGATGCCATCACCAAAAAAGTGATGAATGAGCGCCACTGCGAAGAAAAATACGGTGTCCATCCGCGTCAGTTTATCGATTACCAATCGCTCATCGGTGATACGGCCGATAACGTCCCCGGAGTCAAAGGGATAGGAAAAGTAACGGCGCAAAAACTTCTCACACAATTCGGGACTCTCGATAGCCTCTATGCTCGTTTAGACGAGGTGACACCGCCTCGTATTTGTGGATTGCTGGAGACCTATAAAGAAGATGCGTTCAGATCTCGTGAATTAGTCCGCCTTAAGGATGATGTGTTTGATTCACTCGATTTTAGTGAATTTGCAATGCATTTTGAGAATCCATTTTTACCTATTTATGATGATTTAGTCCATTATGAGATGAATGCGGCACTCCGTACCCTTAAAGCGAAAGCCTTATTTGACGAGTCCCAATCCAATAGTGACACGACACTCAAAGTTGAAAAAGTGGTCGTACCCAAATGTGATAATCTCGATGGATGTTCTGTATTGATTGATAATGACGAGGCACTGCATCATCTGATTCAAACCCTCCCTCACAATGCTCTTATCGCTTTTGATACCGAAACAACGGGGTTGGATGCAACTAAAGATCATTTAGTCGGATTTAGTTTCAGTACTGATGGCAAAAGCGGCTACTACGTCCCGATGAAGCACAGCTATTTGGGAGTAGGGGATCAAGTTTCCGCAGAAGCGGCGGCGCAAGCGATTCAAGCGATTTTTGAGCGTCGGGTTATCGGTCATAATATCAAATTTGACCTCCATTTCGTTACCCGATTTTTAAAAGTGGATCGACTCAATATCTATGCTGACACAATGGTGATGGCATGGCTTACCGATTCGGCACGTTCGCTCTCTATGGACAACCTTTCACAAAATCTTTTGCACCATGAGATGATCCATTTCAAAAACACGGTAAAAAAAGGGGAAAACTTCGCCTCGGTTGCGATAGAGGATGCGTGCAAATACGCGGGAGAAGATGCCTATATCACCTATCGACTCTATGAAGTACTACGTGAACAGCTTCTTTTGAAGGGTGCTCAAGAAGCCTTAGATGAAGCTTATAACGTCGAATTTCCTTTTACCCTGACGCTTCTAGGTATGGAAAGAGAGGGAATCGCCGTCGATACGGCAGTACTAGAACTCTTTAAAAAAGAGGTGGCTTCCGAGATTGCAACCTTAACGGAGCAAATCCACAGTGCATGCGGAACCGTGTTTAACCTCAATTCTCCGAAACAGCTCGGCGTTATATTGTTTGAAACCTTGAACCTCCCTCACGGTAAAAAAACGAAAACAGGATACAGCACCGACGAGCAGGTTTTAGACGGACTTAAAGATGAGCATCCCGTGATAGCGATGTTGTTGCAATACCGAGAGTATCATAAGCTCTTCTCCACCTATATTGAGCCGCTCATTGCATTGGCGCAAAATGATTCATATTCTCGTATCTATACGTCGTTTGTTCAGACGGGAACCGCAACGGGTCGGCTTAGTTCTAAAAACCCAAATCTCCAAAATATCCCCGTCAAAACGGCGCTTGGGATGCGTATCCGAGAAGCCTTCGTCGCCCCAGCGGGGAAAAAACTGATCGGAATCGACTACTCTCAAATCGAGTTGCGGCTTCTCGCCCATTTTAGTGAAGATAACGTATTGGTGAATGCTTTTAACGAAGGGCATGATATCCATATGCAAACGGCGATTGCGCTATTCGGTGAAACGGAAGCGGCAAGTAAGCGTAACATTGCCAAAACGGTCAACTTTGGTCTCTTATACGGTATGGGGCAAAAAAAGCTCTCCGATACACTCGGGATTACGACCAAAGAGGCCAAAGAGATTATCGAGCGTTATTTCGAGACGTTTCCGAGTGTCAAAGGATACTTTAGCGGCATTGTCGAACAGGCCAAAGAGATGGGATATGTCGAGACCCTATTGCACCGCCGCCGCTATTTTGATTTCGGCTCCGCTACCCCGATGCTCAAAGCGGCGTATGAGCGCGAATCGGTCAATACCGTATTCCAAGGCTCCGCCTCCGATCTCATCAAGCTCTCGATGAACAAAATCGATACGATGATCCGTACTGAGGCTCTACGCGCCCGAATGCTGTTACAAATCCACGATGAACTTATTTTCGAGGTGGATGCAGATGTCGCCGAAGAGTATGCCTCACGCTTTGTCGACGTAATGGAAAATATCTTAGAGCTCCGCGTTCCGCTCAAAACTTCGATGCACATCGGCAACCACTGGGGTGAGTTGAAATAATTATTAGGAGATCATTGTGGTCGAAAAAATTTTAGCCAGTCTCGAAAAATCCAATTGTGTCACCGATAACACCTTTTTACAGGCAGTCAGTGAGGTTCTGACCTCATTGGAACCCATCGTCAAAACCGATTCACGTTATGAACAATTCGCCATTTTAGAGCGTCTCGTCACCCCCGATCGGATTATCCAGTTCAAAGTACAATGGCTCGATGACAACAATCAGGTGCATATCAATAACGGCTATCGTATCCAGTTTAATAACTCTCTTGGGCCCTATAAGGGAGGGCTTCGATTTCATCCGAGCGTTTCGACAGGAGTTCTCAAGTTTTTAGCGTTTGAGCAGATTTTCAAGAACTCCCTAACCGGTCTCCCTATCGGCGGAGCTAAAGGGGGAAGCGATTTTGACCCTAAAGGAAAAAGCGATTATGAGATTATGCGGTTTTGTCGTGCCTTTATGCGTGAACTCTACCCTTATATCGGCGCCCGTGTTGATGTTCCTGCCGGTGACATCGGAGTAGGGGCGAAAGAGATCGGATATTTGTTCGGTGAGTACAAGCGCATTACCCATAATTATGACGGAGTCCTCAGTGGAAAGCCTTATGCGTTTGGCGGTTCTCTTATGCGTCCGCAAGCGACAGGGTACGGTGTTGTCTATTTTGCCAGAGAAATGCTCGCTCAGGAACTTCAAGAATCGTTAGAGGGGAAAATATGTACCGTAAGCGGTGCGGGAAATGTCGCCATTCATACGATTGAAAAACTTCAACAGTTGGGTGCGCTTGTCGTAACGTGCAGTGACAGTGAGGGGAGTATTTACGATCCCAGAGGGATTGACCTGTCCCTCGTACGTGAATTAAAAGAGGAGGGGAGACATCTCTCTCTTGAAAAATACGTTGAACGGATCCCCGGCTCACTCTATACTAAAAAATCAGATTATCCGCAAAACGGCCACGCGGTATGGCAAGTTCCTTGTTTTGCCGCATTTCCGTGTGCGACACAAAATGAGCTTAGCTTCCTAGATGCTCAAAAATTGGTGGAAAACGGATGCGTCTCTGTCGTAGAAGGTGCGAATATGCCTACGACACCGGATGCGATTGAACTTCTACAGCGCGAAGGGGTTCTTTTCTCTCCGGGAAAAGCTTCTAATGCCGGTGGAGTTGCCGTCAGTGAGTTTGAAATGTCCCAGAATGCCTCGATGGAAAAATGGGATTTTGATAAGGTAGATCGCAAACTCGATGAGCTAATGCGTCAGATTTACAAACGGATTGCCCTCACCGCAAAAGAGTACGGAGTAGAGCGAAATTTCGTCGACGGTGCCAATATTGCCGCCTTTAAACGGGTTGCAGAAGCGATGATTCTTGAAGGGGTATGATTGTTAATAATAAATTAACAAACATTTACCCAACACCCACTACAATTGCGTTATATTTTTACATAGGTAATCCATGAACAAAGTTCTCTCCCTCTTAAGCTCCATGAAAACCATGGCGATCCTCATGCTCGTTTTTGCCATCTCTATCGGCTATGCTACATTTATTGAAAATGACTACGGCTCTATGAGTGCTAAAGCTGATATTTACAATGCACGCTGGTTTGAAATATTACTTGCGTTACTGGCGATCAACTTGACGCTAAACATTGTCAACTTCAACATGGCACGGCGTGGGAAGTGGCTTGTTTTTACTTTCCATGTTGCTTTTTTGATTATCCTTATCGGTGCGGCGGTAACCCGTTATATGGGTCACGAGGGTGTCATGCACATACGTGAGGGGGAGAGCAGTGATGTGATACTCAGCTCAGAGCCCTATGTCACTTTTAATGTCACCAAAGGTGAAAAAACCTATGACTTTAAAGAGAACCTTTTTCTCTCTAAACGTACCTCTAACCATTTTGAGCGTACCTTAGAAGTTGACGGAGAGCAAATCCATGTGAAACTTGAGAGTTACATGGGAGATGCCCGCTATGAAGCCATGGCCGATCCGAAGGGAGAACCTCTGTTCAACCTGATGGTAACCGGTGCGCAAGGGGCCCAGCAAGTTACGCTCAAAAAAGGGGAATTTATAGAAGCCAATGACATTGTCATCGACTTTGCTTCCAACAAAACTTTCGAAAAACCGGTAATTACGTTGAGTGTAGAGGGTGATAAAGCCTATTTAACTTCCCCGTCCCTACTTGCCACATTAAGTATGGATACACAAAAAACAGGAACATTGAACGCAGGCAAACATGAAATGACAACACGTACGTTGTTCCAAAGTTCTCAGAGCGGCTTTGTTTTACGTGATTTTTTCCCTAAAGCTTCGATGCAGTTGGTCTCAAAACCTGCCAAAGGACCTATGATGCAAGGAGAAGATGCACTCACCCTTAGTCTCTCCCATAAAGATACAAAAGAGAGTGTGGTGGTATTGGGTTCAGTAGGAGAGGTCGGTGAGCCTAAAAAAGTGATGATGGGTGATATATCCGTGGAGATTGCCTACGGTTCGATCGAGCGTAAACTTCCGTTTTCGGTAGCGTTGCGTGACTTTGAACTTGAACGTTATCCGGGATCGATGTCACCCGCTTCTTATGCGAGTGAAGTCACCGTTGTTGATCCTGCAAATCAGGAAAAATTTGATTTCCGTATCTACATGAACCATATTCTTGATTACCAAGGGTACCGTTTCTTCCAATCCTCGTTTGATCAAGATGAATTGGGCACGGTTCTCTCCGTAAACCGTGATCCGGGAACCCTTATCACCTACATCGGGTATCTCTTGCTCGCCATCGGAATGTTCGGCGTATTGATCGTGAAAAACGGACGTTTTGCCGCGCTTAACGATAAGCTCAAATCATTGGATGCTAAAAAAACGGTCGCATCGTTGGCGATCCTTTTTATGACACTGGGTACGACACACTCTATTGCCGCTGATTCGGAAAACCCCGTTATTAAAACGGCAAAAGGGTTTGATAAAACGCATGCCGATAAATTCGGTCATTTGATTGTTCAAGACTCCAGCGGACGAATGAAGCCAATGGACACCCTAAGCCATGAAATTTTGGCGAAGATCAACCGTAATAGTACGTTTATGGGATTAACATCCAACCAAGTCGTACTAGGGATGATGCTCCGACCGGATGCATGGCGTGAGATTGCGATCATCCGTACCGGAGATAAAGAGATCAATAAACTCATCGGACTTCCTGAGGGTGCGAAAACAGCGGCATTTTCACAGTTTTTCGAAGCACCGGATGAGATTGCAGGGTATAAATTGGCCCGTTTGGTTGATGAAGCCAATCGTAAAGCTCCGGGGAAAAGAGACAAGTTTGACAAATCTCTTTTACAGATAGATGAGCGGGTCAACGTCGCCTATATGGTCTATACCGGTTCACTAGTACGTATGTGGCCGAAACCGAACGATAAAAACCACAAATGGGATGCAACGATCGAAGCGTTGCAATCTCTTAGTCCGAAAGAGTCTGAAATCGTCCGTCTATTAGCTATCGGCTACTTCGGTTCAATCGATGAAGCGATGAAAAGCGGAGATTGGAAAAAAGCGGACGAAGCGTTAGCCCTTATCGATAAATATCAACGTTTTGTCGGTGCAAGCGTCTATCCGAGCGACACAAAATCCAAAGTTGAGATTCTCTACAACAAAGCCAATATTTTCGAACAGCTATGGCCTTTGTATTTCGTCGTCGGGTTTACACTTCTCATTTTATCTTTCATCAAAATCATCAAGCCCGCTATCCGTGCCGAATGGTTGAGCAAAGTCTCTTTCACCCTTCTCGTCATGTTCTTCATTGCCCATACGGCAGGTCTAGTGATGCGCTGGTATATTTCAGGTCATGCACCGTGGTCGAACGGCTATGAGTCGATGATCTATATCGGATGGGCGAGTGTATTGGCAGGATTTATTTTCTCTCGTCGCTCCGTAATGACGATGGCGGCTACGGCGATCATGACGGGGCTTATCCTCTTTGTCGCCCATCTCAACTGGATGGATCCTCAGGTCACTAACCTCGTCCCTGTTCTCCAATCCTATTGGCTCACCATCCACGTGGCTATGATTACCGCGAGTTACGGTTTCTTAGGTCTCGGCGCATTGTTGGGGATGATTACCCTCATCCTCTTTGTCCTTAAAAAACCTGAGAATTCAGCACGCTTGAATTTGGCGATCAAAGAGCTCAACGCTATCAATGAGATGAGTCTTCTCATCGGTCTAGTACTCCTTACTATCGGAAACTTCCTCGGAGGGGTCTGGGCGAATGAGAGCTGGGGACGTTATTGGGGATGGGATCCGAAAGAGACATGGGCACTTGTCACAATTCTCGTTTATGCGGTTGTTATCCACTTACGTATGATCAAAGGAGCATACAGCGATTATATTTTCAGCGTTGTGTCGCTCTTAGCGTTTACTTCGGTGTTGATGACCTATTTCGGGGTAAACTATTATCTTGCGGGTCTTCATTCGTACGCAAAAGGCGATCCGGTTCCGGTACCTGATTTTGTGCCGTGGACCTACGCCGTAATCGCAATCGTGATCGCAATGGCGTATCCGAAACGGGAAACACGATAAAATGAATGACGCGTTAAAAGAGCTTTTTAACGCATACAAGTATCTCCCCGTTGGGGTAATGTTTTTCAAAAATGAAACTCTTTTTTTCGTCAACGAACATCTTCGAACTCTTTTACTCTTAGCTAATCTTTCCAGTGACGAAATTATCGAAATCATTGGAAGCATGGTAGGATTAGAGAATCCTTCACACAGCACTCTCAATGACTTTTTAACTTATAATGATCTTTTTTTATATGGTGATCGGGTAATTCAGATAGAACGAAATATTGCCGATGATATTACAATATTCGTTCTGATACGATTATCGGAAAAAGCAATCGAAGCAGTTGATTCGACTCGTGAACTTCGATTATTACGACGTGAAAAAAACATTAATACTAATTCTACTGACCATAATGAAGCAGAAATACTTGAAAAGGCGTTAGGATCATGGGAGAAGGGGCATTTTCCTTCAATCGTACTTTATAAAGGTATCCCGATCAAAAGTGATTGTATGATCATGGATGCGAAGGGTGGGGAAATTTCCATTAAAGTTGAAAAAAAGCAGCTTGCCGCAGCACAAGTCGGTACACAATGGCTAGTTGGAACAAAACGAAATGCGATGCTCTATGGAGAGGTATGCCGATACGATTTAAACAGAAGTACTGTTTCTCTTGAAAACTTAACCATACTTTCACAAGGTTTTCATTTACGGAATGTTATACGCTATATTGCCGATGAAGATAATGATCGTCTAATACTTACAATTCAGGGGAAAAAAAGTCTATTAGCATTGCGGAACGTTTCAGAAAAAGGTATATCGGTTAAAACCGATGATACCTCTATTTTAGTTGCTTTATCGACAATAAGCGGTAGAACAATAAATGCTATATTGCTTCTAAACGGAAATAAAATAGCTATTAATGCCGTATGGCTTTATACGGTTCCATTAGATGAATCATCAGGAATGATGAAAATAGCATTTACTATAGGATATGATTTACATAACGGAGCTTTATTACGAGAATGGATGAATGCGGGGCAGCTTCAACTCATAAAAGAAGTTCGAAATTTTATACAAATGATTCCGACTCCGGAGAAAGAAACTCCTCATAATTGGGTTATTTAAACCATCCCTTCACTTTTTCAAATGTCGATTCGAACAGCGATTCATGCGGCTTGGACTCGATACCGAAACTCTCTTGAAGTTTTTGCAACAGTTCCTCTTGCGCCGTATTCAGACGGGTAGGGTAGGTGAGATGGATTTGAGCGATCAAATCCCCTTTGCCCCGTCCGTGAACATCGGCGACTCCCTCATTTCGGAAACGATACTGCTGGGCATCTTTAGTTCCCGTTTCAAGCTCTAACGTCAACTCCCCGTTTAGTGAAGGGATCGTGATATCTTCCCCGAGAACCGCTTGGGTAAAAAATACGGGAACTTCGAGATAGATATCGTTCCCGTTACGGATAAAGTGGCTGTCTTCTTCCACGTCAAACGTGACATACATATCACCCCGTACACCGCTTTTGCCCGTATTACCGCGCCCTGAAACACGTAAACGGTTCCCCGTATCGATTCCGGCGGGGACTTTGATCGTCACGCTCTCTTTCTCTTCTGTATAGCTTTTACCTTTACAGTCAGGACATTTCTCACTGGCCATTGTCCCCTCACCGTGACACGCAGGGCAGGTTTGGGAAAAGGTCATAAATCCTTGACGAACGTACACTTGCCCTTTGCCGCCGCATTGGCTACACGTAGTTACTTTACCCTCTTTGGCTCCGGTACCTTTACACGTTTTACACGAATTCTTAGCGGTAAACGTCACCTCTTTTTCGCATCCGAATACGGCTTCTTTGAAACTGACACGCATCTCCACACCCATATCGAGAGGGAATTTATCCGTTGCCGCACGTGATTGCTTACGACCGCCACCGGCGAAACCGTTAAACATCTCTTCGAAAATACTTCCGAGATCATCAAACCCACCGCTGCCTCGGCGACTGCCGCCCCCTTGGAGACCCTCTTTGCCGTAACGGTCATAGATAGCGCGCTGTTGATCGTCGCTTAGAACTTGGTACGCTTCATTACAGAGTTTGAACTTATGTTCTGCCGTATCATCGTTCGGATTACGGTCGGGATGGTAGAGTTTTGCCATTTTACGATACGCTTTTTTAATTTCGTCGCCGTTGGCACTTTTACTAATCTCTAAAATCTCATAATAGCTCATTTCTTCCACGCATTAACTCCAAAAAGATATTTTTACGCAATTATACCATGTCAAAAAGAGTGTTAGCTTAATTGAGTCACAGTGACTAAACTATTTTTGGAACAACCTTTGCTACAATACGACTATGAAACGTTCCCTAGAGAAATTTAACCGCCTCGTTGACGCCTTGCAACAGCTTCCTACACTCGGACAAAAATCGGCAACCCGTTTAGCCTATCATATGGTCATGCATGACAGTTTCGGCGCGCTCAAACTCGCCCATGCCATCGAAAATGCGATCACAAGCCTGAAAAAATGCCGTTCGTGCGGAGGGCTGAGTGAAGATGAGCTTTGTTCGATTTGCAGTGATGAACGGCGCAATCACGAAATCCTTTGTATCGTTGAAAATGCCAAAGATATTCTAACCTTCGAAGAAAACGGACTTTTTGACGGACGTTATTTTGTTTTGGATTCTCTTGAAGAACTCGATCTCTCTCATCTTCGGGGGATTGTCAAAAGCGGAATTAAAGAGATTATTTTTGCCCTTACCCCCTCTATCGCCAACCAAGGTGTTATGCTCTATATCGAGGACAAACTTATGGAGTGTGATGTACGCTTTAGTCGTATAGCGCAGGGAGTTCCGACGGGAGTAAGTTTGGAAAATGTCGATGTTCTCTCACTTACCAAAGCGATGGAAGATCGGGTGAGTATTTAGGCTTAAGAAATTAGCCTGTCCCCTTTTTCTTTGGGACGGGACAGCTTTTCGTTTTATCGTAATTTTTCAATCCGATTGACTATCTCTTTGGCTAAAGCGTCCGCAGCTTTGTTTTCATATTCATTATCTCGATTGGCACCCGCCATAACACTTAGATTGGCAAGTAAACCACCATCATACATCAAATTGTATCTCTTAATCATTCGTATCTCTTTTTCACCTTTAATTACACGTATATCAAAACCTACGGTAGGTGGTGCAAGTGACTCAGTCGCTAGCAATGGTATGCCTTCCCCTACAAATCCTCTGTAATAGCCTACGTCAATCTTTAATGTATCCATGGATGTATCATTGCTCAATAATCCTTTTTCCACCATCAAAACTATGATCTTGTCATTTATCCGCTTTTCTAACGCTTCAGGTGACTGATATTGAATCTTAGTTGGATATTTCTGATCAAATTGAAATGTAATTTTCTCAAATCGCAACTTTTCACTCATTGGCTCTAATGGTACTTGAGGTGCTTTTGAACTGCATCCTATCAGTACAAATGCCGACATTATCAACATTAACCATATAATCGCTTTTTTCATTTTTTCCCTTTGTGTTATTAGTTTTTTGATGCTTACATTGTGATAGATACCTGTAATATCTCTTGATCTACTCCTTTAATGGTTGGTGTAACTGTACCGTCGGAAAAGATGGTTGATACATAGATTTTATGGTAGTGTTTGTTTCGTTTTTCTCTGAAACCTTATATGCAGGTTTATTTGATATTTCTTTTATTCGGTCGGTGACGGAATAATTTTCGTAGCCATCTCGTAACAACATAAAGAAAGCGATAAACGTCAATAATATAACAGCCGAATAGCTCATATATCGTAATGGCACGCTTAAAGTTGTATTCCATCCTTCTCCAAAATCACAATTATGCCGTTCCATAATCCATGCGTTAAGAAGTCTGCCGCTACCTATAGAAAACAATACAATCCATGCTGTAGAAGTACTATGTATAATATAGTGAAAAAATAAATAATTTATAGGAAATATGACCAAAATAACGATGGTTTGCGCTATGTCATATTTATATTCATTCTTACTTGTATTGATATAATCAACTAATTTTTGTATTAAAAATTTAATAAATCGTATCATCTTCTATCGTAATGATATTGAGATGGTGGAACTGGATAGGTTGTACTATTACGATCCATTGAAAACTCTTTTAGTGTTAATCCATCTTTTAGTGAAAAAACTTCAAATATGCATTTCTCTTTTGAAGAGTTACTGGCATAACTATTACAACTCACTCTTGTACCCACTTCGGTATAGTGTGACAGTTCTCCTGGATGAATAAATCCATCTTTATTTATATCCATCTCGCTATATGAAAAATATTTATTAGTAGATACTATATAAAGCATGAAAACAACATACAAAAAAGAACCAATAATTAAATAACGAAGTGCTTTTTTCATTTCGTTTTCTCGATTACAGTTTCGAAAAAGGGGTCAGGTGATAACTATAACTCATTACTCTTTCCAAAGCGATGGAAGATCGAAAATTATCGACATTGATATGGACTTTCACCCGAAAGTTGTTCTCCTGTCTTAATATCGCGGATAATAATGACAGATTTTGGAAAAGCTGAACACATACCATTTCGTGCAGCGTAAATACTTGATCCCTGTACTACCATTGCTCTATTTTTGTTCAAAAGTTCACCCGATGAGTTATACGCATCCACATTATAATACCCAGACATCGTCATACATCCAGTAAATAGTATACTTCCAACAAATGCTTTAATATAATATTTTACTCGCATGTTGGCACCCATTGATCTTTAGCTATTTGCTGAGAGTCTTGTGTAAGCTGCAGCATTAAAGCTTTAATTGCATCTTGATTCTCTTCTTTAGAAAACTGGTTAAAAACTGGTTTTCGTATGCCGTATTGCAACTCAATCGTACCATCACATTTCTCAATATGAAAACTTTTTTTAACGTCTGCTTCATAATGTAAATGTTCTCGAGATGGTTCATAGACGAGCAATGCATATCCATTATTCTCATTTCTGAAATGTACATGATACGGAGTGTTAACCCCTTGTTTAGTAGCATTGAGAAATTGATATACATTCATTTTATATTTATAGGCTATTAATGTAATAAGATGCGTCCAGTTTTCAACTAGTTCATTGTCAGTTGTATATTCATAGAGTGCTACATCAGCATTTTCATTCTGAAACACCAATGTGTACTGTTTGCCGAATAACTCCATATTCTTTGGCGGAACGAATGGCTGTGAAAATGCAGACGATCCTACCAATAAAGCCAAAAAAATCCATTTGTTCACTACCATTTTTACTTCCTAATTCTAAATTTAGTTACGGCTAAAGAGGAGAGGTTACTTGTTTATACATTTCATTTTGCTATCTTATTAATAAGAACTTGGATTATAAAAGTAATAGAGTAAAATTATACTTAATAATTTAAATATATTATTACTGTTATAAAATATTACACATATTTTAACATGCAAGAGTATTAGATAAATAGCTAGCCATTACTTAAGGGCTAAAATGGTATTTTCTCACTATGAAAATAAGGGTGAATAATCCCTGAATCACAAGGTTTAAAATGCAAATACGCGTGTATTACGAAGATACCGATGTCGGTGGGGTGGTTTATCACTCCAACTATCTGAACTTTTGCGAACGGGCGAGAAGTCAACTCTTTTTTGATACGGGGCGTTCTCCGATATTAGAGGGGGGACATTTTGTCGCCAAACATATCGAGGCAGACTATCTCAAAAGTGCCAAATTCGGGGATATTTTAGAGGTAAAAACGACATTAATCGAGATTAAAAATGCTTCATTTACCTTTTTGCAGGAAGTTTTTAGAGGTGAGGAGAAGCTTTTTTCGATGAAAATCGTATTGGTTTATATCGATTTTGGAGGGAATATGGCAAAAATCCCTCCGGAAGAAAAAGCTTTTTTATCCGCGTTATAGCAGTTTTTTGAGCTTTGGAGCCGCTTTCTCGATGGCGGCGGCAATCTCTTGATTTCCTTGCATTATCGCAATATCGAGTGGAGTCATCCCCTCTTTGCTCATACTCTGCCCTGAAGCGCCGTTTTCAAGAAGATACAAGGCGATAGGGGTATTCCCTTTCCACGCGGCAAGATGTAAAGCGGTAGCACCGCCTGTATCTTGTGCATTGACATCCGCACCTTTAGAGATGAGATGTTTGACGGCATCCGCATTACCGACCCAACACGCATACATTAATATCGTTTTATTGTTATCTTCACGTGCGGCATTGGCATCGTTTAACGTTTGCACGCGTGTGATAAAGGTTTGCGTATCATTACGATCCAACAATCCCACTAAATCCAAAATATCCGCCGCGTGAAGCGAAACGGCTAAAAGTAAAGCGAAAAAAAACGTTTGCTTCATTCTTATTTCTTAAATTGCTCGATAAACTCTTCAATGTCGTCAAATAACGCTTGAAGATCCTCTTCATGTTCTACTTCATCCGCCAAAATTTGAGAGACGAGATCATAGGTGATAATATCTTTTTCACGTGTGATATCGAGGATGTTGGAATAGACACTGATCGCGCACTGTTCCCCTTTGATCGCTTGTTCCAGTACTTTGCGTACATCTGGCTCCGTCGGGGCATCGTATCCACAGTTACAATTGGTAAGCCACTCCGCCGGATGCAAAGCAGGGACTCCGCCGAGCTGGATAATACGATCAGATACCATCGTCGCATGACGAAGTTCATCCGCAGCATGTTGGGTAAGTTCCACAATAGCGGCATCCTTCATTAACCCTTTGACCACTTTCGCTTCGATAAAATATTGATAGTAGGCAAGCCATTCATCACAGTATGCTTTATTTAATAACTCATAGACGGTTTGTGCTTCGATTCCGCGTAGAAGTGAAATTCCTCTTTTACCCATCGGATGCTCCTCATTTATAGATACATTAACTCTATCACTGCTTCTCTTAAAGGAAAATTATTATCCGCAATAGGTATCGAGTTTATCCGCTAACAAAAGGTTTATCCCCTCGGTTTTAGAGAGGGTAATGATCCCTTCAGATTTAAGTTTTTTAATCATACGAGAAAGTGTTTCGGGAGTGATACCCAGTAAATGTGCTATTTCAATCCCCTTCAAACGTTGAAACGCATTGGAGTCCTCTCGTATGAGCCGTGCGACTTTCGCCAATGCGTTAGGTGCAGTGTGACGCTGTAATGAATGTTCCAATGCGGAGATTTTTTGGGTAAGGGATGCGATCAAAGCAATACTCAGCGAAGGATCGTTTTGCAAAAGTTTGAGAAACGGGTCTCTCGATATTTTAAGCACGATAGATGGCTGTGTCGCTTCACACGATGCGGGATAGGGGATTTGTTTTAGGGTTGCCACTTCCGCGATCAAAGATGGTGCATGAAAGCGGTGGATAAGCATCGTCTCGGTTGTAGCAGTCACTTTAAAGATAGAAACTTCCCCTTCGATCAGTAAATGAAAATAATGGCTCTCATCCCCTTCATAAAAGATAATCTCACCTTCACTGAAATGGCGAATAAGACCGATACGCTCAATTTGAGCACGTTGATCCGGTGTTAAATGGGAAAAAATACCGACTTTTTCAAGCGATAACGTTTTATCGTGAAGCAACGGGCTCAAAACCAAACTCTTTCGCACGCATGAGTTCAACAGGATAAATTACCTGAGAATGGATCAGACGCATCGTATACTCTCTGGGTGAACTATCCAAAACCCAGACAAGATAATCGATCCCGACACTGCTGGCGTATTGGATCCAATCTACCGTAATATCATTTTGCATAAGGGCATTAGACTCATAAATCGCCGAAGGAAACTCCAACAATGAATTGGCTAGAATCATGTTTTTCCGATCTTGATATTGGGTGAGGGTAAGGAGATTAGGATCAATATTGATTTGGGTTGAGAGGATATTGCGCTCTTTTATCCCGCTAAAAGTCATATGTGCCGTAAGAATAGCGCTTTTAACGACCGGAATGTGCAAGATGACACTGGTTTTATTAAACGCCGAAGGTTTAGAGAGATGGGTGATAATATTCTCACCTTTAAGATCTACCGGATACGAAGCAATTTTCTTCTTTTCGCTGTTATGCGACAAAAAAATCTCTTCGGTCGATGCTTTTAGCTGTAAACCTACGGGAGAGCTATCATAAAATATTGCAATCGAATCCCCCATATACGGAAGCAGCGCTTCGATTTGAGCCACATAATCAATCCCTCCGAATGCAATATTTTCAGGTGCGGAGGGGAGTTCACGCTTGTGTACCGTGGGGATAAAGATAGGTAAATCACTCTGTAAAGCAATCAGATTTTTAGCCCCTGCAACGGTGAGCGGTGCGAGTATGGCATCCATACCATCACGATGTATCTCTTCGAGTATCCTTCCAAAAGATATTTCAGACTCATCTTCCAAATCATAGCGTTTGATTTCAAAGTCATTATTTCTACGACTCATTAAAGTAGCTAGTGCGACGTTGAACACCGATTGAGAGTATCTACCGATCACTTTAGGAGAAGAGAGAACCGCAATTTTAATCGGCTCTTTTGATAGCATCTGCGTTGTTTTATTATTTTCACGTTCCAAAGTATTTTGAATAGTGATCGTTTTTCCTGAAGCGACAAAGAAAAAGAGAGAAAGAGCTATCACTATTCGGGCAACTATCACGACAATTGCCCTTTAATGGTCTGCAAATCACGAAATGCCTCTTTTTTAAGAGATGGATTTCTAACCAGATAGAGGGGATGATACATCGGGATAAGTAAGGCATCGCCGTAAGGGATAATCTCGCCGCGCATACGTTCAAAATCCCCGCTCTCTCCACTCACTATATTAAAAGCATCAGGACCGAGTGTCACAATGATTCGCGGTTTTATCAATTCAAATTGCTTTAGCAAAAACGGAGAGCAGCTGCTGCATTCACTGTGTGAGGGGATTTGAAAGCCGAATGGTTTGCATTTTACCGCATGGGTAAAATAGACCTCTTCAGCTTTCAGGTTCAACACTTTTTCAATCATATCTCGCAACATTACCCCTGATCTTCCGACATAATATTCGGAGGATTCATCTTCTGCGGCAGAAACATACGCATCGACAAAAAGCAACTGTGCACGCTCATTTCCGTACCCACGCATACTCTGACGCCGTGACTTACTCAAATCGCACAAATAGCACTGTGAAATACTCTCTCCTAAAGTGTGCAAAGAATCCGGTAGGGTGTTCGAGGTTGCTTGAATATTCGGGGTAATAGGATCGACATAATCGTACCCGAGTGATTTCAATCGATACAGGTTTTCGAGGAGTGCTATATTTTGAAAAGAGTCCACGGGTTTCACTTCTATGAATTTAAAAAGAGTATAAAGAACAAGGGGTTAAAAGGAGCTAAAGAGGGGAGAGTAAGCCCTTTTTATCTGTCGAGGATATCTTCCGTTTCGATACGGACAAAATTGTTCTTATGGATTTCAGTCATAATTTGCTTTAATCGATTTAAAACACTTGGGGGAGATTTAGTAGGGTTCAGGATATCCATTGCGATTAATGAGCTATGATCATTAAAATGGGTATCCAATTTATAAAGAATATTTTGTGATGCTTTGTAGGCATTTTTTTGAGAAGTAAATGAGAAAATTATAAAATAGTGGTTTGCATCAATTTGTAATAAATGGTCTGAGAGTCTAATAAATTTTGCCAATTCATTTGGGTTAAGAGGTTTTTCATGATAAAGCAATGCGAATGTCGCATCGACCTCAAATCTGTCAAAGGTATAATAGCTCTTTTTTACGAGTTCATTCACACGCTCTAAGATATCAGAATCCATTTTAGCACTTGTCTTTATTATTTTATTTTTCTAGGTATTACACGATTGATATATTAAGGATTTTAACATAGATAATCTTTTATATATCTATTAATTGCAGATGAAAATTTAAGCAGAAAGTTTTAAAGCCCAAGAAAAGGGCTTTAGGGGTTGGTTGTTCGAAGTACTTACGAACAGTGACCGCCGCCGCAGCAAGCAGAAGCTTCTTCTACTTCAACTTCCACAGGTGTAGATTCCCACACACCGTGTTTGGTACAGTAACCGTGAGCTACTAAAGTCAATTTTTTACCTGTCGGAACGATGTTAAAGGTCACTTCTGCATGATTTTTTTCATTTCCGAGTGTTCCCGGGACGAAATCAGCACGAGCAAGCAATGTCTCACCGTTGTAAAGTGCGATGTTAGCGATAAAGTGATCGAAATCATCCGGATGAGAATATTCGTTCCCCATTTTTACGGTTACCGCAAGTTTTTCACCTTTTTTTGCAGTTGAAGCACAGTGAATAAACGGAGAGTGACGGTCGATATAATCTTTTTTCGCTTCACGATCTACAGTGCTGATATCGACGTAACGGTTAATTGTTGGCATTTTTGTTCCTTATTGTATGTAATATAATGCGGACATTGTACAACTCAAAACTTTTAATCAAACCTAAATAAGATACTTTATCTCTGAATTAATTTTTTCCAAAGCAACAGCGATTTTTAACCATTATAGGGGTAAAATCGGCCTTTAAAAATGATTGATGGATAAATGATTATGCTAAAACCTCTTTTGATTGAAATCGGTGTCGAAGAACTTCCGGCTGTACCACTCCTCAAAGAACTCGCTGAGATTGAGAAAAAATGGGTAGCCGTATTGGAAAAAAATGCTCTTTTAGGGGAGTTTGAGTTCTACTACACACCGCGCCGTTTGGTACTATGGCACCGCGAGTTCAAAACCCGCCAAGACGACCGCGTTGAAGAGTTCTTCGGAGCACCCGTAGAGATCGCGATCAAAGACGGAGTTCCTACCCCTGCGGCACTTGGTTTTGCCAAAAAATGCGGTGTAGAATTCGATCAACTCTCCCGCTCAGAAAAGGGTGGTAAAGAGGTTCTTTATTTCTCTAAAACCATCGCGGGACGAGATAGCACTGAGATTTTGGGTGAAATGATCGATACGTGGATCAAAAGCTTGAGCTTTGGTAAATCAATGCGCTGGGGATCAAGCCATGAGAGCTTTATCCGTCCGATCCGCTGGGTTAATGTCCTTTTAGGTGAAGAATTGGTCGATATGGAACTCTTCGGTGTCCGCTCATCTTCAGAGACCTACGTCCACCGTATTAGCCATTTCGAAGCCAAAAAAGTAAACTCTATCCATCATTATTTCGATCTTCTCAAAGAGGGTTCCGTCGATCTTTACCCCCAAAGCCGTCGTGAATCGATCTTGACCAATTTCGCTACACTCGAACGTGAAAACGGCATCTCTATCGAGATCGACGAAGACTTGCTCGATGAAGTCGTCGCCATTACCGAACATCCGACACCGCTTTTGGGAAGTTTTGACGAAAGTTTCCTCGAACTCCCTCCTGAAGTTATCATCACCTCGATGAAAGAGCATCAGCGTTATTTCCCTGTCTTCAAAGAGGGAAAACTTATCAACGCATTCGTCGTGGTCTCCAATGCCCTTACCGATGATTTCAGTCATGTCATCGAGGGAAATCAGCGGGTTCTCCGTCCACGCCTCTCCGATGCACTTTTCTTTTACCGTAACGACCTCAAAAAAGGGCTTAGTACGGCAGGATTGGAAAAAGTTGTCTTTATGAATGGGTTGGGGACATTAGCGGAGAAGATCAAACGCGAAAAAGTGGTTGCATCGACCATTGCCAATCTCATATATGATAATATTAATCCTGACCATTTAGAGCGGGCAATGGAGTTGGCAAAAGCGGACTTGATGTCTGAGATGGTGTATGAGTTTACCGAGCTACAGGGACTTATGGGGTATTACTATGCCCTAGCGCTGGGTGAATCCACTGAAGTAGCCACGGCGATTAAAGAGCAGTATCTCCCAAGCGGTGAAGAGAGTGCGTTGCCAAGTACAATGCTCAGTGCCATCGTCGCTATGTCGATGAAACTCGATACCCTCATTGGTATGTTCAGCATCGGTGAGATCCCGACAGGTTCACGTGATCCGTTCGCCCTTCGCCGTGCCGTAAACGGGATCATCAAAATCGCCGTAGCGCACCAAATCCCTCTCAACTTCTCCACCTTGATCGATCAACTCTCATCGCTCTATCCGCAAGGCAAAGAGTACAAAAAGAACATAGAAACCTTTATCATCGAACGTCTAGCGGGAGCGTACGTCGGTGTTAATCCATCGATCATCCAATCGGTCGTTGCCAAAGATGCTAATGTCGAACTCGATGTGCTCGAAATCGACCGTAAAATCCGTGCCATCTCATCTATCGCATCGTCAGAGACGTTTATCGAAGCGTTCTCCACCTTTAAACGGGTCAGCAACATCCTCAAAGACGAAGCGATGGACAAAGGTTTCAGCGTCAACGAATCACTCTTTGAAAACGATGCGGAGCGTCATCTATACTCTGCCGCAACGTCAGCTATCTCTGCGAGCTACAAAACCCTCGAAGAGCGTTTGGATGCATTGTTCGCCCTCAAAGCCCCATTGGATAACTTCTTCGACAATGTTATGGTTAATGCCGAAGATTTGAGCGTCCGTGCTAACCGTAAAGCGTTGGTCGGGATGATCTACGCCGAGATTTATTCGATTGCCGACATCAAAAATATCACCCTCTAGCTTTCTCGTTATCCCCAAAGGGCACAAGAACCTCTTCGAGGTTCCCGACTTGATTGGGCAAAGTGCCCTTTAGGGTGAATCCACTTTCCATCAACTTCATGTTATACTTTCTGAAAAATTTGTGGGAGGAAAATATAATGTCTGAAAGCACCGTTATTGAAACACTCAAACAGATCAAAGAGCGTTATCACCTCCCCGAACTCTATCTTTTTGGCTCATATGCAAAGCATACTAACCATATCGGTAGTGATATCGATGTCGCAGTAAAGCTCGAAAAAACAGACGCTTTTTTATTAATTCGAATCATGCAGGATATTCAAGAACGTCTCAATACTAAAGTCGATCTTGTTCAACTGCGCGATCGGATGAATCCTTATTTAAAAAAAACAATTCTTGAAGAGGGAATCCGTGTTTAATACGGAACTCGTCAAAGACATTATAAATCAAATGATTCTCTCATGTGAGAGAGTTGAAAACCGTTTTCGCCCCATTCAAAGTATCGATGATTTTTTAGATAGCGAAGAAGGGATAGAGAAACTTGATTCGATATGTATGCAACTAATCGCTATAGGTGAAAGTGTCAAAAATATCGATAAAGAGACCGACAAAAAACTATTAGCCTCTTACCCTATCATTTCATGGAAAGAGGTAGCAGGTTTACGTGATATTATCAGTCACCACTATTTTGATCTGAATGCTGAAATCGTATTTGATGTCTGTAAAAACTATATTCATACACTCAAAGAAACATTAATACTGATTCGCAATGATTTATGATGTCATCATCATCGGTGCAGGGATAAACGGCTGCTGTAGCGCCTATACTCTCTCACATGCAGGGCTAAACGTCGCTCTGATCGACCAAGACGGCATCGCTGCTGGCGGGAGCGGTGCGGCGGGGGCATTTATCTCGCCTAAAATCTCCAAAGCCGGAGAGCTTAAAGAGATCATGGCTGAAGCACATGCTGAAGCATTAGCCTTTTATACGACCCATTTTCCTCAGTTTACCCTCGTAAAACCGCTCCTTCATATTGCCAATAGCCCGAAAGAGGGTGAAAAAGTTGAATCTTTCAAGGATGAAACACATATAAAGCACTCCAATATTCCCCATAAAATTCAAAGTCTCCTGAGCGATGAAGCACTAATCTCCCCTTCGATATATTTTGACATCGGTGCCGTTGTCGATGCGCAGGGGGTTTGTCATGCGATGGTGGAGGGGATCGATTTTTATCCGATTAAGGTCGAAAGTCTCATCCAAACCGACGGTTTATGGCAGGTCGGTGAACTGCGAGCCAAACACCTCGTTCTCACTATCGGTGCCTATCCCAAACTTCTCCCCATCGACTACGTCGGATTACGCGGAATATGGGGGCACAGGATCGATAGTGAGACCTCTACCCACATCCCCTGCATCCTCCATCACCATGTCTCTATTTCCCCTACGACCAAGGAGGGGATAGTAGCCATCGGGGCTACTCATGATGTCCATTATTCCCCATTTTCAGGCGAAGCGTATGATATGGAGCAGGGGAGAGCACAACTCCTCGAAAAAGCTTCAAAAACTTTAAAATTAAATAATATTAATATCTTAAAAGACTATACGGGATTGCGTTCAGGCTCAAACGACTATCTCCCCATGCTGGGAAACCTTGTTGATGCTGAGGCAACGCTAGAGAAATACCCTCATCTGAAACACGGTGAAAAGGTTGAGTCATCGGAATATATCTACTATCCGAATCTTACGATGATTAACGGTTCAGGAGGGTATGGATTTGTACTTGCACCGTATCTGTCGAAACGATTAAGTGCGTTTTTAGTAGAAGGGAAAGAATTGAGTCCTATTTTGTCACCGTCGCGATTCTTTCCGCGCTGGGCAAAGCGTCAATCGTAGACAACGACTCCGTAGTTATCGTCGATTCGGTAAAAGCGTGAATCCGCCGTAATAATAAGATCATCCAAACGGGCTAAGTGGACATAGCTTTTTTTACCGATTTTAATCCCGTTTTCAAGAAAAAACCGTTTGAGATTGACAAATTTAATATCATTCACAAATTTATACTCGAATTGATTGTATAACCGCATTTTTTTGTAGCCGAAGATATGACTGTCAATACCAAGCTGTGTTGCTGCGTATTGGGTCGGAAGATAACCTGTGAGATCGGTTAAATCCTCTTCGATATACGAATATTTTGAGGGGAGGGTATGTTTTTCAAGAAAAATATACCGATTAAGTTTAATATGGCGTGTATCATTCCAGTATTGATAGGCTGGGGAGGAGATATCCAGTTTGGTATATACCTCTTTCCAGAGCCAGTGTTTGTCCAATGTAGAGTGAAGTGTTGACATAGAGATTACTCGTCGTGATCGGGGTCGTTAAACGCAAGACGTTTAGCGTACATGAAACGATCTCGGTAATACGCTTTTTCGATTGAGTCGTATTGTACTTTTTTAGCGGCATACGAAGCGTGAATAATTTTTCCTTCTCCCGCATAGATAGCCACATGTGAAGGATCGGATTTATAGGTACGATAAAAAAGCAAATCGCCTACTTGAAGATCATTAAGATTTACATTTTCCCCGAATTGCGCCTGTTCCATCGCACTGCGCGGAAGTGAAATTCCGAATTGTCGAAAAACCTGCTGTGTAAATCCTGAACAATCGGTACGCCCCCCCTCCTTATCCCCAAAACCATAAGGAGTTCCGAGAAAATCTTTGGCACGAGAAAGGACTTTTTCTTTAACGCTATTCAAATTTTTAATGATTTTTTGGGGTGCGGTTTTAGGTACTTCGGCTATCAGAACCTCATCCGGACATCCCTCTTTTGAAGCAATAGGGGCCGGTTTGCTCACAACTAAAAAAGGTTTGCTGTCTTGTCCGATCGTATCGGTATCGACTTTTGTATTTTTCAACACGGTTGTCGTCGTTTCCGATACGGTTGGCTTGTTAACAGTCGGTTCTACGGGAAGAGGAGGCTTCGTTACAGATAGATACGTGATATTCTTTACAAATGCAGTTTCATCATTTTTGATAAGAGCGTCGTTCGTTTTTTTTAATTCGCGTTCATATTCTAAAAAGAGAGAGGGTTCACGCCTTTGTGAATCAGCCTGAACCGTCATTGTCAGTAAAATCAGCGATAACACTGTTCGGTTTATCAGCATTAACCCTCCTCATTTTCTGCGTTAAAGTCATTATAGATTAAAAAGCTTTAGTTTTTTTTATAATACCTGAATTTAACAAAGCGTTATGGTACACTTTCTCCAAAAACAAACGGATAATCAGCATTATGAAAGAAGCTATACTCTTACTCAATATGGGCGGTCCTAACAATCTAGGAGAAGTTGAAATGTTTTTACATAACATGTTCAACGATCCCTATATCATCCGTACCAAAAGTTCTTTGTTACGTCGATTTATCGCCGGCATGATCACATTGACACGTGCCGAAAAATCTCAGGATATATATCGGCAAATCGGTGGAAAATCTCCACTCGTCGGACATACCCGTGCATTGGTTGCATCATTACAAAAATATATAGGAGATGAAATTGTCGTTGATTTCATCATGCGCTATACCCCCCCTATGGCAAACGAGGTGTGTAAACGACTACAAGAACAGGGGATTGAAAAAGTCTATCTGATTCCTCTCTATCCGCAGTACTCTTCTACTACTACCCAATCCTCACTGGATGATTTTGAAATAACAGCTCATGCTATCGGTTGGGAGGTCATAACGGTAGAAATCAAACATTTCTTTGCCCATGAAACCTATAACCGATGTTTGATCGAGCGTATTAAAGAAGCTTTACAAGATGAGACCGCCGAGTCGTTCGATATTATCTTCTCAGCTCATGGTCTACCGCAAAAAATCGTTGATCAAGGGGATCCGTATCAGCGACAGGTGATCGCCCATGTTGAACTGATCAAAACAATGATGCTAAAAAGCGGTCTGCACTTCAACGGTGTTCATGTAGCCTATCAATCCAAAGTTGGGCCGATGAAATGGCTGGAACCCTCACTCGAGAGCACTTTACACGAACTCAAAAATAAACGTGCCATTATCGTCCCTATCGCATTTACCATCGATAACTCTGAAACGGATTTCGAGCTCTCGTTAGAATACGCCGAAGTAGCGGATCACTTAGGTTATGAAGCCTATCGTGTCTGCCGTTGTCCGAACGACCACCCTTTGTTTGTTCAAACCCTTAGTGAGCTTTACCAAAAGATGAAATAAATGAAAAAGATCACACTTTTCGATATGGACGGAACCTTGATCGATTCGGGACTTGATATCACCCTCTCTATCAATCATGTAAGAAAAGTGTGTTACGATCTTGATCCGCTAAGTGTTCAATCCGTCATTGATGCGATCAATGCACCTGTACGAAATCTCTCTGAAATTTTTTATGGAAACCCTATCTATGAAGAGAGGGCTCGGGAGCTTTTCGAATGCCACTATTATGATCAATGTATCCAAAACGCTACTCTCTACAAAGGGATCCCTGATCTTTTAGAAAACCTTTCCCGAAATGGATTTCTAATGGGGGTTGCCACCAACGCACCCAGTATTTTTGCAAAGCGTATGTTGGAGTATTTAGAAATTGATTCATTTTTCAAACTCATTATCGGTGCAGACAATGTTGATACCCCAAAACCTCATCCCCAAATGCTCCATCGTCATCTCGAACACGATGATTATCGTTCGGGCACGGATTATGCTTGGATGATCGGTGATAATACCAAAGATATGGAAGCGGCTCAAAGAGCAGGGATCACGGGAATTTTTGCAGGTTGGGGATTTAGTGCGCAAGGGGAAGGGGACTACTTTGCTTCCTCTCCTGATTCTTTATTGGATATCATCTATCAAAAGGATAACGTATGATCAGTATCGATTTGTTACTCACCATTATGGCCATGTCACTTTTATTTTTACGCCATACGGCAGTCTATAAAGACCACAGCAAGATCAACTATACCCCTGTTGTTTTGGCATTGGGGGCAATCGGGGCACTGTTGCATTTTATCCTTAGTGAGTCGATGGATATAAATATCCTCAAAGAGTCTTTATTGTCCTTGAGTGTCGGAATCGTTTTATCTGCGATCATGAGTGTGATGAATCAAACCGTAAGTGTCATCAATACCTATGAAGATCGCTTGCGTATGGTCGGAATCGGAGAAGATATTTCTGTTTTAAGCTCTTCACTGGAGAGACTAAACGAGCGTCTTAATCTGGTTTCTCAGATGGAGACAACGACCCACGATCAGATACGCAACGTATTTAGAGAAGAGTTTGATGCACTCAACGCCATTCAAGCCAATCAGAAACTCTTTATCTCTAAAATAGAGGCTCTTTTGATTCAGCAAGAAAAGGCAATGGGGAAATTTGAAGAGTTTACCCTCTCTGAACTTCCAAGTTTGGATAATGTCGTTCATCGCCATATTGATCTTTTACGTATCGCGGAACAAGATCACTTTAATCATCTGAAACATGTTGCGCATCTGAGCAGTGATGAACAAAAAGAGGTACTTACTCAGATAAAAGATATGCATGAACTTGTCGTTCAGATGAGTCATCATCAACTTCCAGATCATACCGTTGCAGTGGTACAAAAAGAGTTTGACCGTATCATTAATGATTTTTCACATCACATCCAAATGCTCGGTGCTAAAAGTGAATCCATTGTAACCTCTTTACTTGAAAATGACTCGCTGTTACGCAGTTCACGTGAACAAAGTGAACTCATTATGCAGCAAATGGTTCTCTCGACAAAACATATGCGAGAAATGACGACCCATTCAAAAGAGCTCTCCGATTCGCTTATGCCGCTCTCTCGTCTTTTTGCTTCGGCCCAAACACTTCACGACGAATTCCTACATGCCAAGGGAAAACTGAGTGAACTGATCGTCACCCTCGAATCGTATGAACATCAAGAATACCGTGCCATTCGTCAAAGTCTGGAACAAGTCGCCGCAGAAGCAACGGTACAAATGCAACTTTTATCCCAAAGCCTCCAACAAAGAGAGTCTCACCCGAAAGAATCCCTATCGATGATCGAAGCCAAAAATGTTCAAGAGCTGGCAAGTAAAGTAAAGTTGCATAAGAGCTATTTGGGAGAAAACCAAGAATAAAGACCATATAATTACGAAAAAATAAGGTCTTTACTCTGATGATAGAATTTTACGAACTCCTCGATGATGAAAATATACCGTATCGATGCGACGTAGAACTCGATCTCATCGAAGAAGCTCCCCAAGAAGAGCGTCCTTGGCTCCTATGGCTCTTTGTCAAAGCCGATAGCGTTACCGAAGCGTTGGAACTCTTTACAAAAGAGCTAATAACGGCACTCACCTCAGTAGATGCACTGTTTGCCGGAAGAGTTATGAAAGAGGGATGGGCTGAATTTTATTTTTATGCCCCCCAATCCAAACGGTTTGAAAACATTAGCTCCGACGTGATGAGCACTCATGGCGGGTTTGTATATGAACGCGGTTCATCCAAAGATGCTAAATGGGAGATGTACCGTGATAATCTCTATCCCGATCCTTATGGATTGCTCAGTATCCAAAATCGCCATACGATAGCGGCACTGCTCGACGCAGGAGATGACCTATCCCTCATTCGAGAAGTCGAACACTATCTTTTCTTTCAAACCAAAACTTCGATGGAACGCAGTGTCTCGCAACTTGCCTCACACGGCTACTCGGTCAAAGAGTACGTTAACGATGATGAAAGTGATTATGCATACGGGGTTGTCCTCATCAAAAAAGAGGCCATTACCCCTGAAATTGTAGAAGAGACAACAACCTCGTTGTATGAATCGGCTATGCAGGAGCATGGAATATATGAGGGATGGAGTACGGTGCTGGGATAATGAATATCACCAAAATAAAAGGGATTTTTCCCTACACCCTTGCACTCTTTCTCAATGCCTTCACCGATTTAGGGCATAAAATCATTATTCAAAATACCGTTTTCAAAATTTATGACGACCAAACACAAATTATCTATACGGCCATTTTAAACGCCCTTATTTTACTCCCCTTCATTTTTTTATTTACCCCATCCGGCTACCTCTCTCACCGTTTTTCAAAAGTCAGTGTCATGCGATACGGTGCATTTGCCGCAGTTATTATCACCTTACTGATCACGTATAGCTATTATCAGGGGTGGTTTTGGAGTGCTTTTTTCCTTACCTTTATTCTCGCCGCCCAAAGTGCCATCTACTCTCCCGCTAAATACGGATACATTAAAGAGATAGCGGGGGTGAGAGATTTTAGCTCTCTAAATGCACTGGTGCAGTCGGTTACAACGGTTGCAATCCTCTCAGGGATCATTGCGTACACGGTGATGTTTGAAAACTCTCTCAGCGGTAATTATGACAATGAAGCACAAATTTTACGTCAAATCGCACCGCTGGGATGGTTACTTGTTATCGGTAGTATCTTCGAATTCATCCTTACTCTTCGACTCCAATCGTATGGATCGGCTAGTGGTATTTCTTTTAATATTAAAAAATATCTAAATGGATATACCCTTCGTAAAAATTGGATTTTACTCCGTCGTAAGCCGGAAATATTTGAAGCGATTCTTTTTCTTTCCCTCTTTTGGTCTATTTCACAAGTAATCTTGGCAGCTTTCGGAGCCTATGCGAAATCGACGCTGGGAATTGAGAATACCATTATTGTCCAAGGGCTTATGGCACTGGCGGCCTTCGGGATTATCATCGGCTCTGTGATTGCCGCACGCTTATCCCGCCATTATCTTCACAAAGGGGTTATTGTTGCCGGAGCGGTAAAAATTACTATTATGCTAATCCTTTTGCCATTAGTGCACAGCCTCCCATTGATCGGACTGATCTTCTTCGGATTCGGTATCGGCGGGGCCATGATGATCGTTTCGCTCAACGCCCTTATCTTATCCCAAACTCCCCGCGCGCATCTTGCCTATGTTTTATCAGGCAATAACTGGATCCAAAATATTTTTATGACCCTATTTTTAGTTTTGACCACCCTTTTTGCCTATGCAGGGTGGGATGCATTGATGCTATTTTATGCGATGCTTTTTGTCTCTCTTCTCTTAAGTACGGGGGCAATTATCCGTTATAAAGAGTACTTTATCTGGCTCATTTTTGAACGTTTGTTGGCATTACGTTACAACATTATCCCGATGCAAACGCATAATGTCCCTTCAAAAGGGGCCGTATTGCTCTTGGGTAATCATATTAGCTGGATTGATTGGATACTGGTTCAAATAGGGGTAGAACGCCGTATACGCTATCTTATGGAACGTTCAATCTATGAAAAAAAGCTTATTAAACCCATCATGCGGTTGGGAGAAGTAATTCCGATCTCTGCTCGGGGGGCGAAAGAGGCCTTTAAACAAGCACAAAAACGTTTACAAAACGGAGAAATAATCGGTATTTTTCCCGAGGGAAGTATCAGCTCTGATGGTGAAGTAGGGACGTTTTTACACGGCTATAAAAGAGTTTCTACCGACTCGGAGGGTGTGATCATCCCATTTTACATTGACGGAGTCTATGGGAGTCTGTTTTCCCGCTCACGTAACCGTCATACGCCATCACGTACAAGATTCCGACGCAATATACGTGTCATTTACGGAGAGCCGCTTCCCATGAACAGTGAACCGCAAACCGTTTATAATGCAATTATCTCTTTAAAGGAGACGCATGGCGCTCAATAAGCCTGAATATACCCTTTTCAAAAATACCCGTTATGCCCTGAACGGTCTACTCGAAGTGACAAAAAACGAAAAATCATTTCGTCTGCAAATTATACTGTTTGTGATTGGTATGATTATCGCATGGAGCTTGCCGATAGGGTTTATTTCAAAAGCGATACTTTCCGTCTCTTTATTTATTCCGTTGATTGCGGAAGTGATTAACAGTGCCGTTGAGCGTACGGTCGATTTGGTGACGTATGAGCATCATGAGCTGGCCAAGCGTGCAAAAGATGCCGGTGCCGCATTGGTTTTTCTCTCATTGGGAATGTTAGCGTTCATTTGGGGATTGACCCTCTATGAAGCATTTTGTCTGTAACGTTTTTGTAAGAGATAATCGCTTATAATTTCCATAATTTTTTAATCAGGGGATATGCCGTGGCAACAGCACTTATTATCGGCGCCGGTGGAGTAGGGCGCGTTGTGGCACATAAATGTGTCATGAATAACCATGTTTTCGATCGTATCATTTTAGCAAGCCGTAGCATATGGCGCTGTGAAGAGATCCAAAGCGAACTTCCAGCCGGTGCTCTTGAAATCACAACCGTCGATGCGGACAATACCGATGAAGTGATTGCACTCATCCAAAAATACTCTCCTGATATTTTAATCAACGTTGCTCTTCCGTATCAAGATCTCGCCATTATGGATGCATGTATCGCGACCAAAACTCCGTATCTCGATACGGCCAACTATGAGCATCCGGATGAGGCGAAATTCGAATACAAACTCCAATGGGAGCGGGATACTGCGTTTAAAGAAGCGGGGATTATGGGATTACTCGGAAGCGGATTCGATCCGGGTGCGACGAACGTTTTCTGTGCGTATGCTCAAAAACACTATTTTGATGAGATCCATACGATCGATATTCTCGACTGCAATGCAGGGGATCACGGCTATCCGTTCGCAACCAACTTTAACCCTGAAATCAATCTTCGCGAAGTGAGTGCCAAAGGGCGTTACTGGGAAGAGGGTAAGTGGATCGAAACGGCACCGATGGAGATTATGCAAGTGTGGGATTATCCCGAAGTGGGACCAAAAGACAGTTATCTCTTGTACCACGAAGAGATGGAGTCCCTCGTTAAACACATCAAAGGGCTCAAGCGTATCCGCTTTTTCATGACGTTCGGTCAAAGCTACCTTACCCATATGAAATGTCTCGAAAATGTCGGTATGCTTGGGATCGAGCCGGTTGAGCATCAAGGGATGAAGATCGTTCCGATGGAATTTCTCAAAACATTGCTCCCCGATCCGGCGTCACTGGGACCTCGTACCAAAGGTAAAACCAACATCGGTATCGTTGCTGAAGGTCTCAAAGACGGCAAAAAACGTAAAATCTATATCTACCAAGTCAAAGACCATGAAGAGTGCTACGCCGAAGTAAAATCACAAGGTGTCTCGTACACTACAGGTGTTCCTGCGGTTATCGGTGCGAAACTGATGGTGCAAGGTAAATGGAGCGGACAAGGTGTCTTTAATATGGAACAGCTCGATCCGGATCCGTTTATGGAAGAGATGAATACCCAAGGACTCCCTTGGAAAATCATTGAGATGGAGTGCTAAAAGCACTTTATCTCTCCTTTTCTCCATCTTCTAAAACTGCAATTATATTTTAATACCGTTTTCATACCTCCTTGGCTATTATAGGATAATCGAAGCAATAGCAAATTTTAATAATTTTCGATAAAACACTAAGGGTCAAAATTGAATCTTAATCAAAATCAGCAAATCTCTTTCGATGAAATGGGAATGGCTGAAAAAATCGCTATTTTGCTAATGCAGTTGGGTGAAGATGTCACGGCCACTATCTTTTCCCGTATGAATGTCGAAGCGATTACCCAAGTTTCCAAATACATTGCTTCTAACCGTTCGGTGGAAAAAAATATCGGTGGTGCCGTTTTAGAAGAGTTTTACGCGATTATCCAATCAAACCAATATCTCAACACCGGCGGTTTAGATTACGCACGTGAAATCCTCTACAAAGCGTTAGGACCCGAAGAGGCGAAAAAAGTGCTTGATCGTCTTAGTAAAACGATGCAGGGAACTCAAAATTTTGCTTTTTTATCTAAAATCAAACCTCAGCAGCTCGCCGACTTTATTATGAACGAACATCCTCAAACCGTAGCCTTGATCCTAGCGCATATGGACCCTTCCGCCGCTGCAGAGACCCTCTATATCTTTCCGGATGATTTGCGCGCCGAAGTAGCGATGCGTATGGCCAAACTCGGAGACATCTCACCGTCGATTATCAAACGGGTCAGCGCGGTACTCGAATCCAAACTCGAATCCCTTGCCAGCTACAAAGTCGAAGTGGGCGGGCCTCGGGCCGTGGCCGATGTCTTCAACCGTTTGGGTGCAAAAGCGTCTAAAGCCACCTTGTCACAAATCGAGCAGTTGGATCAAGAGCTTGCGGCATCGATCAAAGAGATGATGTTTACCTTCGAAGATATGGTTGATCTCGACGGTAACAGTATTCGTGAAATCCTTAAAGCGGTGGATAAAAATGATCTTATGCTGGCGTTGAAAAATGCGGCGGAAGAGCTCAAAGAGAAATTTTATGCCAATATGTCCCAACGTGCTAAAGATGCCTTTATCGAAGAGCTCCAATTTTTGGGTGCGGTTAAGATGAAAGAGGTCGAGGGTGCGCAACGTAGAATTGTTGATACGGTTCAGGCATTGGCGGAGCAGGGTATCTTGCAACTCGGTGAATCTGAAGAGATGTTGGAATAACCCTTTACATTTCCGAGTGGCTTATCTCCTCTATAAAATGGGTAAACATTTGGAGCTGTTTTTTCTTTTGTGTCGTAGGTGCTTCAATCATTTTATTTCGATAATGTTCAGCCAAAGAGGTTTGAAAGAGATAAAATTCAGACGGATTAAGATGATGTGTAGAATTAATCTTTTCAATAATGTGATTGAGCTTTCTTTTTATTGATCCTGTTAGTTCGTTACTCATGTTTTGAATAAGAGGATCACACTCATAAATAGCCTGAGCCGTAATAGAACTTTTCTGTTCATCTTGCAATTCATTATTTTGAGAAAGCGGTTTAAATTTGTACGCTGCGTTTTGATAGAGATATCGGTATTGAGATGCTAATTTATACTGATGAATCAAACTATCGGCGGCAGCATCCATACTAAGATAATAGATCGGCAGTTTTCCGGGGATATTAATAATGGTTCTCCCATTCGGAGATTGTGTCCACGAGCTTATATTAGCCCCTTTGAGACGCGCTTTTGCAATAATCTCATCGAGTAAGTTTTCGTAGTTCTTCTCATCTGGCGATGTGAGTGGATTCAGTGGCATAAACTGTCAATACCTTTAATATCGTATAAGGTAACGAATCATACCCATTTAGTATGTCTAAAATGTTGCAAAAGTAAATGTTGTAAAAAAATGTAAAAGAGATATAAGATTTAGGGTGCAATTAATCAAGGTATCTCTAATCGTACATGGGCTGATTTGAGTGCACTTTGAAATGAAAATGGATCATTTATGGTCGGAACAAGAGTATTGATCGGAGTTTTCGGGTATCCAAACGGTGCAAAAAGGTGATGGGGTGCCAAGATTCCAAAGCGGATGGGAAGTTCCAATGATCCGAGACTATTTGATATTACGGCGATATCTCCCTCTTTAAGCGCTTTTTCATTTGCCTCGGATTCGTTTATCAGTATATACGCCTCTTCTTCATCTTTGAGAAGTTCGGCGACTTCACCGGTACGGGTCATCGTATGCCATTGCTTTTTCGTCCGTCCGGTGAGGAGAACGAATTCCCCCTCGTTTATTTCAGGAACACAAGAGAGTATGGGATGGAACTGTGCTTTGTGCGAGGCAGTTGCAAACACTTCGTCTGCATAGAGGCGTTCGCCTCCCCATTGGTACGATAGACTTTCATACTCTTGTGTGCTTTGATCGCATAACCGTTTTTCGGTTAATGCCTTATACTCATCGTAAATCTCTACCGTATCGGTAAAATCAAATCCTGTAAATCCCAACGCTTTGGCTATGGCACAGACGATATCAGAATCACTTTTGGCACCGTTCGGAGCAGGTTTAAAGGCTCTGACACGCTTTATAAAGCGTTCGGAGTTAGTCATGCTTCCCTCTTTTTCACCCCACGCGGCGCTGGGGAGGACGAGGTTGGCAAGAGTGGCAGTTTCGCTCAGTACACAGTCCTGAACAACTAAAAAAAGATCGTTTTGCACAAGTGCGGAGCGGGTTTTAGAAATATCGGGGAGGGTGAGGAGGGGGTTCGTGCAAGCTACCCATAGAAAGCGTAACTCCTCTTGTAAAATTGAGTCGATAGCATCGGTGATAGTGATCCCTACGTCTGAAGAGATCGACTCTGCTGGGAGATTCCAATGGTGTTCACACTCATTGCGATGTTGAGGGTTACGGACATCGCGGTAACCTGGGAGGCCGTTGGAGAGGTAACCCACTTCGCGTCCCCCCATGGCATTGGGCTGACCGGTGAGAGAGAACGGGAGCCCTTTTTGGGCGTTGACTCGACCCGTAGCCAAAAAGAGGTTGATAAATCCGAGATTGCGCATCACCCCATCTATAGCTTGGTTCAATCCCTGACACCATAGGCCGAGGATTTTTTTATCCGAAGTGAAAAGATCGACTAGAATATCAGCTTCTCTAGTGGAGAGTCCGCACGATTCAATGGCTTTGGCGTATGGTATCGCTTGTGCGGCATCGATGGCTTTAGCAAACCCTTCACAAGAGCGAGCAATAAAATCGTTATCACACCCGCCTCGTGTGTGAATCTCGGACAAAAGGGCGTTGTAGAGCATCGTATCGCTTCCGCTACGAAGTCCGAGCCATAAATCGGCTTTTTCGGCACTCTCGGTACGGATCGGATCGATCACGATAATTTGGGTTTCGGGATGGGATTTTTTACGTGCCATGATACGGCGATGGATGATCGGGTGTGCCCATGCGGGGTTAGAACCGCTGATAAGGATCACGTCGGCATCGTCGATATCGGCATAACTCCCCACGGCTCCGTCGCTTCCAAATGCCATCTTGTGGGCGACGACGGCACTCGCCATACACAGCCGTGAGTTCGCATCTACGTTGTTGGTTCCTAGGTACCCTTTGATCAGTTTGGTGAAGAGATAGCTCTCTTCGGTGAGAAGCTGTCCTGAGAGGTAAAAATAGAGAGATTCACGGGGGAGCGATTTAATCTGATCGGCTAAAACGCAGATCGCCTCCTCCCACGATATTTCGCGGAAAGGGTCGGTTTTACGGGATCGATACAGCGGAGTAGTGAGACGGTTGGTATCGAGTCCTTTTGCCATTTGGATCGGTTTGAAACACAAATCTCCCTGCGTTGAGGGGCTGGTTTTATCTCCCTTGACCTTATAGCCTTTATCGGTGCACTCGACGCTTAAGGCGCATCCCGTCCCGCAAAACGGGCACCCTGTAGAGATCAAATCACTCATAAGAATCAATCTCTTTTAAATCGGCAACAACTTCACTGAAGACAACGTAACGTTTTTTGGAATCCGGTTCGACCATTTTTTCGATAATCGGTGCGTACGGTTGTATAAAATCGCTCAACGTTTTTTTATCAAATTTGAATCCTTTTCGTCCTTCAAACAATGCCGCATCGCTCTCGTAAGGATTATACCCAATGGCTTGACCTATCAGTTCGATCCCATAGCGATAGATTTCATCCGATTCAACATGTGAGCCGTAAGGGTGTTTGCAGGATAGAAACAGATTTTCATTATGGTTTCGTATCAGTCGGTTCCAGCGCATCATAAATGCGATAGCGGGGTTCGTATACCCTTGCTGTACACGAGCAATATAACTTTCTAACGATTCTTTTGATTTTCGATGATCACGATACGCACGCATAAGCTCAGCGACATATTCGTTTGCGTGTTCCAGTAAAATTCCTTTGAGTAGCAGATGAGCCTCTGACCCATCCCCGCTGAGCGTTCCGCCAATAAAGATGTCGACCCCTAGTTCCGTCTTCCCTTTGTGGGGAACTTTACATCCCAAAAAGCCCAAATCTCCTGCAGCGTGTATTCCGCATCCTTTGACGCAAGCTGACCAATAAAGGCGTACCTTTGCATCCTCTATGGGGACTTCGTGAGATAGATATTCTCCCATGGTTATTGCATCGGGTTTGCCGGGGATAACGCCAAAGGGGCAATGTTCGCTTCCGGCGCATGCAATGAGGTTCGCCATATAAGGTGATGGCCGGTTGGAATAGTTAGCAAAGAGCGGTGAATCTAACGCTGCTACCTCGTTACGTATCCCAGTGATAATTAGATTTTGCTCTATCGTGAGACGGATGGCTCCATTTTGAGATTGAGCTATTTGGGCGGCGTACAATAGATCGCTTCCACTAAAGACGCCGCTTGGTACAGCCGCATAAAGAGCAAAGGTTCCATCGTTGAGCGCAATTTTTCCATAGTGATCTCCCCCCTGCATCTCGGTGAGAAGTTGACCAGCATAGGGCATTTGATAACCAAGTGTTGTGATAATTGCTTCTCTAAATTCATTCATTCCCACAGTATCGATCAAAAATTTGAGTCGGTTTTTGTTACGGTTATCCCGAAATCCATAGGTTTTAAAGAGGGATGCAACGGCGACAAATACCTCTTTGGCTTGGAATGGGAGAACGAACATATCGGCATCTTGAGCGACTGCACCGACACGACCCCCCAAGTAAAGATTAAATCCATATATTCCCTCTTTTTGAGCCAATGTCAAGGCAAAATCTTGACCGAAAATATTACATCGATTGGAGAGGGAACCGTTAATGCCGATGTTAAATTTACGGGGAAGGGTGGTGATCCATTCGTCGTTTTTTAAAAATACCCCTTGAATCTCTCGGAGGATGGGAGAGCATTCGATGATATTGTCCATTGCCAATCCATCAAGGGGATCGAGGAGAATGTTGCGAAAATTATCGACCCCCGTCTGATAACTGGTGAGTCCAACATTTTCAAGGAGTTTCAATGACTCTGGAATATCTTCGATACGGAGATAGCGTAATTCTATTTGCTGCCGTGTTGTAAGATCGATGTAATCTTGTCCAAATGTTTTGGCAACATACGCTACCGCCATAGCCTGCTCGACGCTAAGCGATCCTCCGGCGATCCGAACGCGAATCATAAACCGCTCTGGGGTTGCAGGGCGATCAAATACACCAAAACTTTTGAGAACAAAATCCCGATCATCTTCACTAATACTGCTATATCCGCTTGTTGCATATCCCAAAAGACGATCCCAAGCTTCTTGGGCACTAAAAGCCTCTTTGATCGCTTCAGTTTTGTGTTTTTTTACACTGCGTGCTTCATTAGCTTGCTGTAGCGATGTCATAACCTTCTCCTTTTGACTCGTAACGATACGTTGGGAGAACTTTTGCTAAATTGACAACATTTCCGAAAACCAAAATTGCCGGTTTGGGTGCTCCTTTGGAGGCAGAGATGAGTTCACCTAACGTCGTAATAATAGAGTTTTGGTGTGCGGTGGTGGCATTAGAGATAATCGCGACGGGCAATGTGGCATCCACCCCCTGATCTAAAGCCTCTTTGACGATCTGACGAGTTCGGCTAAGTCCCATGAGGACTACGGTAGTGTGATCACTGACGCTCAGCATCGGAATCCATGAGAGATTGACACGATCACCTGAGAGGTGTGCCGATACGACGGAAACTCCGGTACTGACACCGCGAGCAGTCGGGGCGATTCCGGCCGATAGGGGGCCTGAGAGTGCCGATGAGATACCTGGGATCACTTCGGTCTCAATATCATTTTGCGAAGCGTAGATCGCCTCTTCGGTTCCGCGACCGAAGATGTAGGGGTCACCGCATTTGAGCCGACCAACGGTGTATCCTTGCTGAGCATACTCGGTGATCATCGCATTGATCTCACTTTGCGGGAAGCTGTGCTTTCCTTTCTCTTTTCCGACGAATACCACTTTGGCACATGGCGGGATGAGATCAATAATCTCTTGGGTGAGGAGATGATCGATGAGGGCGATATCTAGTTTTTCGATGGTTTTAAGAGCTTTCAAGGTGAGCAGATCGGCATCGCCCGGTCCGCAACCGATTAAATATAATTTTCCGTTCATGGAATATTCCTTATTAGGACTTTTTTGTCTTTAAAAAATAATAGTGTAAAATAGCGATAAGAAAAACAAATTTTTGTTTAATTTTTAATCAATTTAGTGCAAAGGATTGACAATGGCACTTTTTCCGATGTTCGTAGATTTAAAAGATCAAAATTGTGTGGTCATTGGAGCAGGGGAGGTGGCATTGCGTAAAATTGAGCAGTTAGTGAAGTTCTCACCCGCCCTGAGTATCATTGCACCCGAAATTCATCCTGAGATTCGTGCTCTTGCTAAAGAATATCCGATGACTCTGATAGATCGCAAATATGAGCTCAGTGATTGTGAGGGGCGTTTTTTAGTGATCGGTGCATTGGATGATTTGAGTGAACAAGAAAAAATCTATCATACGTGTATGATGAGCAAAACACCGGTTAATTGTGTCGACTCTCCCGCATTGTGCAGTTTTATCTTTCCGGCGCTTATCGTCGAGGGAGATTTGTGTGTCGGGATCAATACGACAGGCAAAGCTCCTGCGGTGAGTTCGGCGTTACGGAAATTTTTAACGTCGATGATACCGGCTGGGATTCATGATTTGATTGATGAAGTTCATGCGATCCGTCAGAGTGAGCCGGTGGGTAAACCCCGACAGGAGAAGATAATTCAGATGTGTACAGAGTTTTTTGATGGAATGATTCCCCTCAAAAGAGGGTAAGGTTTTTATTCATCTTCTTTGGCAAATTTTGAGTATAAAAACTCGATGATCGCGCCACGACATCGTAGGTACTCAGGATTATTCTGAAGTTCCAAACGATTCCGCGGTCGCGGAAGGTTCACTTCCAAAATTTCCCCGATGGTTGCCTCAGGACCGTTCGTCATCATGATGACTCGGTCACTGAGGAGTACTGCTTCATCCACATCATGGGTGATAATGACGACGGTATTACCCGTTTGCATCTGTATCCGCATCAAATGATCTTGCAGATTAGCACGAGTGAGCGAATCGAGTGCTCCAAATGGCTCATCCATAAGGAGCACTTTTGGCTCGATGGAGAGGGCACGGGCGATACCGACACGCTGTTTCATCCCACCGCTGATCTCACCGGGGTATTTGTCTTTGGCATGATCGAGATTAACCATCTGGATGTATTTCATCACATGATCGCGGATTTCACTGTTGCTCAAATCTTCGCCGAGTACTTTACGCACTGCCATCTCGATATTTTGATAGACACTTAACCATGGAAGCAAAGAGTGGTTTTGAAACACTACCGCTCGCTCCGGTCCGGGAGCGAGAATGTGTTTGTCCTCGAGCAAAATAGTCCCGTGCGAGATCGTATCGAGTCCCGCAATGAGGTTGAGGATCGTCGATTTTCCGCATCCTGAGTGTCCGATGATCGAGACAATCTCATTTTCACGGATATCAAGCTGGACATTTCGAAGGGCAACATACTCTTTACCACCGCCGAGAGGGAAAATCTTATCGACATGATCGATTTTTAAAAAAGGTTTTGCACTCATTTGAGTCCTCGCTTACGGTAATCAAAGAAATCGGCGATCAGCCCCATCAGCGCATCGAGGATATACCCGATAACTCCGATGAGGAGTATCCCGATAATAATATGAGAGTAGTTGAGATTGTTATACTCATCCCAAATCCAAAATCCGATCCCTACGCCTCCGGTGAGCATCTCAGCCGCGACGATAACCAGCCATGCGATCCCCAGTGAAAGCCTCATCCCCGTAAAGATAAAGGGGACGGCAACAGGGAGGATGATCTGAAATACCTTCTCAAACGCGCTAAGTTGAATGACACGCGCGACGTTGAGATAATCCTCGCTGACGCTCCGTACACCCAGCGCCGTATTGATGATAATCGGCCAAATCGAGGTGACGAAGATGACGAAAATCGCCGTCGTGTTGACCTCTTTGAATACAAACAGTGCCAACGGCAACCATGCGAGGGGTGAAACGGGTTTTAGAATTTGAATGTAGGGATTGAATGCCGTATAAGCACTTTTGCTCATCCCGATCAACAATCCCACCGGAACACCCACAGCGATAGCGAGGGCAAATCCGCCAAACACACGAGCCAGTGAATTACCCAGTTGCAGAGCAATCCCCTGATCTCCCGCACCGTTGTTGTAAAACGGATCGGAGAGGACGATGAGGAGTTCACTCCATACTTCGCTAGGCGGGGGGAACCCCGGTATCTGAGCGGCAATAGCCGACCAAATCGCGATTACTACACCAAAAAGGAGCAGTGGTAAAAGGACGACATTGATATATTTTGAAACCATAATGTACTCCTTTGGCGTTATTTCGCGGATACTTTCCAATTATTCACTTTTAGGAGTGCTTCTTTGGTGATTTTCGGCGATTTGATCGGAGCGTTGTAGATGTAATCAACTGCTTTGTTTGGATCGAAGGTTACACCGTCGATGAATTTTTTCTCCACTTTCCATTGTGTAGAAGGAAGTGCATAATTGACCTCTTTAGCCGCTTTCGCGAACAAATCAGGGCGATAAACGCTCTCAACGACTTTTTTCATATCGACAGGTTTGTCAAGTTGCCCCCAACGGATCATTTGGGTTACTTGCCATAAACCGTGGCTGTAGTAGGGATAAAGAGCCTGTTTTTTACTAAAAACGTTAAAGTTCGGCATAGGGGTATTAACTCCGTTGGTGAACATATACGTTCCTGTCATCGAGTTATCGATAACGTCCGTCGGTGCGTTGACATAAGATTTGGATGAGAGGATTTTGGATGCCTCTTTACGGTTGTCCCATGATGCATCGAGCCACACACCCGCTTCGATCACCGCTTTGATCATTGCTTTGGTTGTTTCAGGATTCTTATCGGCAAACGCTTTTTGAACACCGAGCACTTTTTCCGGTCCGTTTTCCCAAAGTTGATATCCTGTGACGACGGTTTTACCGATATTTCCCATAACGGCACGTTGATTCCACGGTTCACCGACACAGTAGCCATCGATATTTCCTGCCGTCATGTTGGCGACCATTTGTGGTGGCGGAACGACTTTTAGCGCGACATCGGTATCAGGATTAACCCCACCTGCAGCCATCCAGTAGCGTACATGGTAGTTATGCGTACCCGTAGGGAACGTCATCCCAAACTCAGGAACTCCCATCGTTTTACTAGCGATCACTTTTTTGAGGGCTACGGCTGAGCCTTTTTTGGTAGCCGCTGGGTCTGCTGCCATCATTGCATCGTACATTTTGTTTGATACGCTGATCGCATCGCCGTTTTGACCCAGTGCCATAAGGGCAACCATATCTTTCTTGGTACTTCCGACACCGAGTGTCGTCGCGATTGGCATAGCAGCGAGCATGTGCGATGCATCGAGCTCACCCACCGTCATTTTGTCACGGACGTTTGCCCATGAAGCCTCTTTGCTTAGCTCGACATTCAAACCGTGTTTGGCAAAGAACCCTTTTTCTTTTGCGATAACCAAAGCTGCACAATCGGTCAATGGGATAAATCCGATTTTGAGATCTTTTTTCTCGGGTGCCGCCATCGCTATGGAAGCAGCTAGTGATAACACTAACGCACTTTTTCCTAAAATATTTAAGCTTTTCATGGGAACTCCTTATTAAGACTATTTTGTCTGAAATAATTGTAGAGTAAAAAGTCTTAATAAGATACAAGCTATTGATTAAAAAATAATCATTCAGCTGTATATTTAAAATGTTTGTTGGAAAATAAGGAAAAGTTCTAAATTCGTTTAATTTTTCGGTGGAGTAGGTCTTCGGTTATTTCACTCAGGCGCATTGCCGAATACATCTCCAGCATCTCTTGACGCCACACGTCCCATTGGGCATGGAGTGCACACGGTTTTTCTGCTTCGCAATCTCCGATTCCCAGTACACATGCATCAAAAAATGTTGTTCCATCGACGGCTTCGATAATTGAGAGGAGGGTGATATCAGATGCCGTGCGAGATAGGGTAACTCCCCCTGCAGCACCGCGCTGAGAGATGAGAATTCCGGCATGTACCAGCTTTTGGAGTGATTTAGCCATAAAATGGAAAGGGAGTTCCAATGCTTCGCTGATCTCTTGGATTCGATGAAACTCTCCGGAGGGTTTGGTGGAGAGCCATACGGCTGCACGAATCGTATCTTGGCAAGCAGAAGAGAGCATTAAAAACCTTTATTTAGTGACATAGAGATAAAAAGTGATAATCTCTAATAGGAATAGTATTATAAACGCTGTTTTATAAAAGGTAACAGGGGAACGTTCGATCAAAGGGGTTGTAGAGGAAAAAAAAGGTTTTACTTTTTTAGGATCTTTCAGATCGTAAAAAAATTCAGAATAATGTCGATAACGCTGATCGGGTGAGATAGCGATGGAGCGCATAATCACTGAATCAAGCCATAAAGGGATATTTTTATTGATTTCAGAGGGGCGGATGGGTGATTTAAAGGAAGGAGTTTGAAACGGCTCAATCTCTCCGTAAGGAAATTTTCCGCTAAGAGCCCAGTAAAGCGTTACACCGATTGAGAAAATTTCGGTTGATTCGTTAATAACACTCTCACTAAATCGCTCAGGTGCGAGATACGTTGGCGTTCCTGCGCGGTTATTGAGAGAAAATATTTCGACTATAGAGCCAAAATCAACCATTTTAAATTCGACTCCCGCTTCACCGTCTCGTTGGTAAACGAGGATATTCTCAGGCTTTATATCCCCATGAACGAGTCCTAAATGGAGCAGATGAGCTTCGGCTTTATGGAGAAATTTTCCCAAAGCTATGGCATTATCCACCGACAGTGTGCGGTTTTTGAGATACTCTAATAGATTTACCCCCTCTACCAGTTCCATTAGATAGTAGCGCATGCTACGCACCTGCGGAACCCACGCATGACCGAAAGCTTTGTGGGTAATCTGTTTGGCATACCATGCTTCACGGACAAAGGCATCGAGTGCGTCCTCATCATCCGCTTTTAGAGGAAATTTCATCACATAGAGTTCTGAGTCTTTACGTACTTTCCATATACGTTTGTGCTCCATCATAGGAGAGAGGAGGGTATAGCCGTCGATGATTTGTCCCTCATTCAGTGTTTCGGGAATGACAAGTGGGGCATGTTTGATCGCATAGAGCGGATCGAGGGATTCGACACGAAAAATCTGGAGAGAGATATCATCCCGATCTTTGGGATCACAATTTTGGGCTGCATTGTGGATGATGCTCGAGGCACCTAACCCTTTTTTGAGTAGATCGATAAAGAGAGATTCATCCATTATATTATAAACCCCGTCACTGCACAGTATCAGAGTATCACCGACACCGATAGGGGTAGAGAGTATCTCCGGTTCAACATTTTCACTCAATCCGCATGCAGAGGTCAAAACATGGGACATGTACTCATCATCCATCGTATGATCGACGCTGAGGCGTAGAAGTTCTCCAGCAGAGCGCAATAAATAGATCCGTGAATCACCGAGATTGAGGGTGTAGAGACTCTCCCCTTCGATGACGGCAAGGCAGAGTGTCGTGAGAAGTTCGATCTTCCCGTACTGGGTCATTGACTCTTTAAAGAGGAGGGAGTTGATATGGCGGGTAAAGACTTCCATCGTTTTAGGGATATCCCAAGCCCTCGGGCGGTTTTTGAACTGATCGATGAAAAATTTGACACATTGACGGGCGGCAGTCCCCCCACGTGCGGCACTTCCGACTCCATCGCATAATACGCTCACCAGCAAAGCATTATCGATAATACTGTACGCACAGGCATCATCGCCTGTGGTGGTATCTTTGGGGAGGATGAATTCGGAAGATTGCACTTTTAGCATTAAATTCTTGCTCCTGATGTAGCGCCCCATGTCGTACGCCATCGTGTTTTAACTAGACTGATTCCACTGATGGCGATCATTGTCATCACTGCAAAGATGATAAATCCGGCAGTGTAGCCATCAAAGGCACCTTGTGACCATCCGAAGGTTTTGATGAGAGCCGTACCGCCCAAACCGCCAGCCATACCGATCAGACCGGTCATCACACCGATATCTTTTCCGAAGCGCTGCGGTACGAGTTGGAACACCGAACCGTTCGCCATTCCCAGATTCGCCATAATGAGAAACATCACGACAATCGCTGCCCAAAACGGCAATGTGACAAATGCACTGATAAGAGCAAGGATTACAATACTGCCATAAAAAACATAAAGCGATTTAATCCCCCCCATTTTATCGGCAACGGCTCCACCTACCGGACGAAGCAACGCACCGGCAAAAATACAGAGCGCACCGAAATATCCGGCGATTACTTTGACATTGCTCTCATCCATGACATTCAGACCAAAAGCTGACATATCGGCTTGGTAGGTATTCATCAGATACACTTTCATATAGTTGGCAAAACCGATAAATCCTCCAAAGCTGACGGCATAAAAGAGGTTAAACCACCATGTATCACGATCACGCATCAGTTTCATATAATCGCCGAGTTTTTTTGGATTGGCTTTATACACCGACGAGGGAGCATCTTTAGCCATAAACATATACGCGATGAGGACGATAAAGGATAATACGCCACCGACGAGAAAAACCGATGGCCATCCCCAAATCTCGGCAATCTTCGGGGCGAACAAAAAGTCGATGACCACACCGATATTACCGGCACCCGCGATCCCTAAAACCGTCCCTTGCAGACGGGGAGGGTACCATTGTCCCGCTTGAGGCAGCGCTACGGCGAATGAAGCCCCTGCGAAGCCTAATCCCAATGCCACGAATAACAACTGATCATACGTGATGCTCTCAGCCGCTAGGTATCCGTAAAACAGTGTCGCGATAACAATCACCTGCGAGACCAAAGCCGTCTTTTTAGGCCCGAATTTATCGACGAAAATCCCTAATACCAGACGTAAAATTGCCCCCGCTAGAACCGGAACTGCGAGGAGTGTCGCCGTCTGATCGTCATTCATCGAAAAGCCGCGTGAGCTAAGAGACTCATTGATCTCAGTAGCCAAAGGCCCCAACATCGTCCACATCATAAAACTAAAGTCAAAATACAAAAAGGCGGCAAACAGCGTCGGCCAGTGTCCCTCTTTTTTTAAATCACCGAATTTCATCTCTTCCCCTAATTAGGATTTTTTTATCTGAAATAATTGTAGTCGATTAAACAGCATGATGCATACGAATGAATGATTAAAAAATAAACAGGTGATATAAACATAGACATACGGCTTTCCGTATAACGTACATTTTGAATATAATATATATTATGTTAACCAAATAGAATTCAGGTGAGTTAAGTTACACTTTTAATATGGAATCTACAAAAGAACAACTTATCCTCGATATCGAAAACCTCCTGAACCGCTACGATGGGGTCAGTCCAACCCATATTAATCCTGAACTCTTACAGTTTTTAGACCGACAAACACTTCTGAGCATTATTGATTCAATATTACGACAGCAGGAAAAAACGAATGAATCAAACGTAGAATGGCTTGAACAGTTTAAACAATATTGATCACAAAAACGGTTATTGTAATAATTCTACCTAAAATTGTTTTTTTAAGGTAATGCTAAAAAATATGATCTATAATTACAACAATTAACCACAGCTACATTTTTTAACATGTTGCTGAAAAAAAAGGATATATACATGTCATCGAACGTAGATCTCATCCAGCTTACCGAACAGACCAAAAAACTAACCGCTATGGTCGTTGAAGACGAAGTTGTAGCCAATGACCTTTTAAGTTCAACCTTCAAAAACTTTTTTGCAGAAGTAACTTCAGCTTACAATGGAGCTGAAGCGCTTCGTATGTATGAAAAAATCAATCCAGATATCATTTTCGTTGATATCATCATGCCTGAAATCGATGGTATTGAGCTTGCTCGTCGTATCCGTTCAATCAATCCTTCACAAATCATTATCGTTATCTCGGCAAGCAATGACATTCAAAAAATCTCTGAATCAATTGAAGTGGGTGTCAATAGTTTCATCCAAAAACCGATCGATACCAAGAAAATTCTTGAAATGCTTCAAAACATTACAAGTTTAGTGGCTAAACGTAAAAAAATTGAAACTAAAACTTTTTCAATCTCATTGCCTTTAGATGTCTATGAATTGGTTGACGATAATGCAAAAGCAGAAAGCATCTCTAAAAATGCGGTTATTATCCGCGCACTTCGTTCTTTCTACAACAACTAACCTCCCCTCTTCCCGCTATGCGGGAAAACATTCTCCAAATTTAGCTTTTTTTCAGCAATAGATTTGTATAATTTCAGCTCAGGTTTACCTGATCTTATCAATACGGCCCCATCATCTAATGGTTAGGATTCCAGATTTTCATTCTGGCCATACGAGTTCGAATCTCGTTGGGGTCACCACTTTAAACTCACAAAATCCTCTTGCTAATTTTTTATCTATAATGAATTGTTCTGTATCGATAGTAAATGCAACATATTTGCGACACTACCGCAGTATAATTAATAGTAGAATATTTTTAGATATTAAGAGAAAATAGAATTATGAATTTAAAAAATAAAATATTATTCTCAACCACCTTTTTAATATCCCTCTTTTTTATTATCCTCATCTTTTTTTGGCAATACAATACTCAAAAACTGGAAACTTTACAAAAAATCAGAATTAATGAATTCCAATCAACATTCAACGAAGTATTATCCTTTAAAAGCAGCCCCTATAAAATTATCAATTACGATTATTCTTATTGGGATGAAATGATCAATTTTGTAAAAACCAAAGATGAAGTATGGGCTAAGTTCAACCTTGAAGAACCCATGCACAATTATAAATTCGACTATACTTTAGTCTACGATAATCATAAAAATCTTATCTACTACAACCAATATGATAGTAAGCTTGCGAGTCTAAAAAATAAAATCCCGCTTTCTACTTTAGATAGTAAAAAAGTATTCTTTTCAAACTACTTTTTGTTGATAGATGGAAAACTCATTCAAATATTTTCTGCCCCCATACAACCCTCAATAGACACATATAGAAAAGCGGCTCCTCAAGGTTATTATGTTATCGGAAAAATCTGGGACAAAGCATACATAGATGATCTGGAAAATATCACTAAACAAAGTATATCGATTACCAGTGAAACAGGAAACTACGATTTCTTTTTTCCATTATTGTCCTACGATAAAAAACATATAGCACATTTGGGAATCACACTAAATTCGACAACGACGGACATCGTTAATCATATTTTTAAAAATCAGTTGTATTTGATTTTTATCATGGGTCTGGTTTTTTTATTTTTCTTAGGAAACATCTTATTTCGAACTATCATCAGGCCGCTCAAGGAGATCACCGATACGATCAACAATAAAGAGAGTGAAAAATTATCAAAACTTTTAGCCCAAAAAGATGAGATAGGAGAAGTGGCAAGGGCCATAGACGACTACTTCATTCAAACCGAACGTATCATAAGACAAACTACCGATCCCTTGACGGGCCTTCCTAATAGACAACAACTCACGGAAGACCTCGAAATCAAAGGGGTGAAACAACTCCTTATGCTCATTAACATTAAAAAATTTAGAAATATTAATGAATCGTACGGCTACGACATCGGAGATACTATTTTACAAATATTTTCGAAGAGGCTTACTAGTATCTTGGAGAATCATGAAAAAGCGTACAGAGTCTCCGCAGATGAATTTGCAATCCTTTCCCTAGAAAATTATGAAGAAAAAATACAATTAAAGCGTAGCAAGATCATTCGATGTATCGAAAATGATCCCTTTAGTATCGGTGAGCTGAAACTGAATATAAATGTATTCATTGCACTAGCGCAAGGAGATGAGAACCTCCGAAGAAAATGCGATATTGCCTTGCATTATGCAAAAGAACATAACATATCGTTTATCAACTTTAATACCAATACCCAAATCGTAGATGAACTACAAAAGTCAAAAGAGTTAACCGCAATGATTCAAAAGGCCATCACTAAAAAGCAAATAAAGCCTTTTGGACAAAAAATTCACAATATTTTGGATAACAGTTATAAAATTGAAACATTAATGCGTATCATCGATGAACACAACCGGATAATATCCCCTACAATATTCTTAGAGCAGTCCAAAATAGCCGGTTTATATACCCAACTTACTCTGCAGATGATGGAAGGGGTTTTTGAACATTTTCGACATAACACCCTTGATTTTTCCATCAATATCACGTTTGAAGATATGCTCAATTATGAAGTCACTTCTTATTTTTTCAATTCGATAAAAACCTATAAAATGCAAGGAAGAGTTATTATCGAACTCGTAGAGAGTGAGCGGATTGACTCATCAAATAGTGAAATTTGCCAATTTATCCAAAAAGCGAAAGAGTTTGGATGCAGAATCTCCATTGACGATTTTGGGAGCGGATATTCTAATTTTAACTATCTGGTCAATATGAAAGCAAATTTTTTGAAAATAGACGGCAGTTTGATTCAGAATATCGATACAGATGACAATGCGTACCTAACGGTCAAGTCAATCGTTTCACTGGCAAAAGAGCTTAACATAAAGGTTGTAGCTGAATTTATCCATTCTGAAAATATTTTTGATATTGTACGATCACTCGATATTGAGCTATTCCAAGGAAATTATTTGCACGAAGCGGAACCGATTCAGAATATCATTTGATAGTTTGATTATGCAGTCCCGTTTCCGCTTGTTACCTTAATGTGCCACGGCTCGTAGCGTACACCGTAAGGGTTCCCGCTCGTATAGCGTATCGTGATATATCCACCGTCATGAAGCTTTTTAAAAACATCGGTTTCTTGAAATTTTTCACTAAAGTTACCATGACCAAGACCTACTTTTCCGATATCGAAATCCCCGACACTGTGAAATGTAAAGCCAGGTGGAGCGATAGAAGTAGAGACCATCCGCAGATTGCCCCCCTCACTCACCATTTTTTTTAGAAAAAGATGGAGTTGCTTAACAGGTGCACGAACACCGGAAGTGAGGATAAGATCTTTACCGATAAGGGATTTGATCGTTGCATACTTCTCAGTTGCGGCACCCCGTAATAGAAAATGTCCTGATTTTTTGATGTATACTATATCTTTTTCGGGAATTACCGCCGTCAAACGCGGTACCGTTCGCTCACCGTAAAATCCATAACGGCGGGGATCACTGTAAAAAATGGTTTCAATATAGCCGATTTCAGAAGGGGTAAGTCCTTTTTTACAATGCAAAGCTATCTTTAGCATCTCATCGAAACTGATCGTATTAAATTTCACATATCCGACATGATCTTGGACGGTATTTAACTTATCTAATAAAGTTTTTATAACCGGAGAGACGGACTTTATTGAATGAGAAGAAGGGATAAACTCTTCTGCTGATCCTAATGCAAAGGAACTACTGTATGCAACCGCTAACGATAAAAACGATCTTCTATCCATTGTTTTTCTTTGTTTACTAATTCTTATTACTCTATATCGTACTATCTTACCTAATTATCAAAGAATTTTGATTAAAAAGTTGTGTAAAATTGTTCTTAACATCTATTTTCTCTAAAAAAAACTCCTGTGAGGTAAAAAAATGGACGCTTCGATTTATATTCAAATTGCTAAAACAGCAATTCAGGAACATTTTGATGGCATACCTATTAATAAAAGTGCTTACATATCCGCTTATCCTGAACTTTCATTAAAAAAGGCATCTTTTGTAACTTTGACATTAGAGAAACGGTTGCGAGGATGTATCGGATCGATTATTGCACATCGTCCTCTTATCGATGATTTGATATCGAATGCTCGCTCTGCCGCATTTCATGATCCCCGCTTTTCTCCTCTGAATAAAGATGAATTTTCTAAAATTTCGATAGAAGTTTCCATTTTAACGGATCCGCATGAGGTAGCGTATCAAAATAGAATCGATCTTGCTCAAATCATTCGTCCGGAAATCGATGGGGTTATTTTACGCTTAGGCAATTACCAAGCAACATTTCTACCGCAAGTGTGGGAAGAACTTACCGATTTCGAATCTTTTTTTACCCATTTAGGGGTTAAGGCGGGATTAGGAAGTGATCCTATCGCTTATCACCCCGATATCTATACGTATCAAGTTCAAAAATATAAGGAGGAATCCGATGACTCTTAGACATATGAGCGTATCAGGAAGCTTTTATCCTACCGATGCCGATGAAATCAAAAAGATGATAGAGCATTTCAACACGATTTTAGCGTCTCATCCCGACATAATTAAACGCTTCGCCTCTCTGCACACTAATGCGATTATCGTACCGCATGCGGGATGGGTATATTCGGGATTTACCGCAAATATCGCTTTTCGTATTCTTTCCGATTCCAAACCTCAGACTCTTGTTGTCATCGGACCATCACACCGTGTCGGATTTGATGGGATTAGCATTGCAGATACGGAGTTTTATCAGACTCCTTTAGGAGATATTGAAATCGATAGGGATCTTGTCCAAGAGTTAATGCAGCACTATGCCCTCCCCTATTTTCCTCAAGCACATCACGAACACAGTACCGAAGTACAGATGCCGTTTATCAAACACTATTTCCCCGAAATAAAAGTAATCGAGCTTGTCTATGCGTATGCTGAGCCCTCTTTGCTTGAACCGATTATCGATTATTGTTTAGCCAAAAAAGATACCGCAGTTGTTATCAGCACCGATTTAAGCCACTTCTATTCAGTCGATAGGGCAAAACAACTCGATGCAATCTGTTTAGAAGCGATTCAAAATGAAAATACGGATACTTTGCATCAAGGGTGCGAAGCATGTGGAATGATAGGAGTAGAAGCGATGTTATCCGTCGCACGGAAAAAAGCACTTCAGAGTGTTATCCTAGATTATCGTACCAGCGCCGATGCAAGCGGAGATACTTCCCGTGTAGTCGGGTATGCGAGTGTAGCTTTTTGTTAAGCGGGTTAGCTATAATTCGCTTAATAAAAGAGAATACTCTTTGTAAGCGAGGAAGAACCATTGCAGAGTGAAGAATTGATTGCAAGAACCACAAAGCATCTCCGTGGTCTTTTGAGTGAAGCATTTCATCACAGCGATTCAGAGAATGCCGTCGTGGTCTATGACACACGGTGTCTGATCGCGACACTTTTGATGGAGGGGTACAAACGTGCCCTCCCCCATGCACGATTAATCAATTTTGATGAATATGAACCTGCAGAGGTTCGAGCACAGTTAGAAGCTCTGAACCCTTCTGATTTGGTGGTGTTGATCCAATCAACCAATTTCCGCCTCGATGCATTTCGCTTGCGTGTCGAGCTCTTTAAACTCAAACTCAAAGTGATTGAGCATCCGCATCTCAGCCGTATGTCAGATGATGAAGCGTCATATTTTATCGATTCGTTGGAATATGACAAGGATTATTACCGTCCTCTCGGTCGTACCCTCCAGTCTAAAATAGACAGCGCACCGATGGGGGTACTCGACAGCGGCGGAGAGCTGTTGGTTTATGGTTCACCGTTCGAGTCTGCCAAAGTCAATATCGGAGATTACACGGGATTACCGAATTGGGGTGGTCAGTTCCCTCTGGGGGAAGTATTTACCGAAGCGCAAGATCTCAGAGCCGTTCACGGACGGGTCAAAATCTATTGTTTCGGGGACGTAACCTATAAAATCAACACCCCTGAAACTCCTATTACCCTCATTATCGAAGAGGGGCAAGTGGTTGCGTGCGAAAACTCGACCCCTGCATTTGATCTGATATTATCTAATATACGACGAGATGAGGGGGGAGTCGTTTGGATACGAGAACTCGGTTTCGGTCTTAACAGAGCCTTTAGCAAAACACGTACGGTAGCTGATACGGGAACGTATGAGCGGATGTGCGGGGTTCACATATCATTGGGAGCGAAACACGGTACCTACGGTAAACCCGGATTTAAACGCCGAGACGGACTCTACCACGTCGATGTTTTTGCCGATACCCATACCTTTTCACTCGGAGCTGAAGTGATCTATAAAGACGGGGCTTTTGTGATTTAAGAATATCAATTCACCCGTAATTGTGTCCGTCCCGTAAACAGTTTCAAAAAATCATAAATATCACTCAGAAAAAAAGCTCGGGTATCTTGATGCTCGAACCTCTGTAGCCAAGCACGTTCTTGGTTGAGTATCCCCCGACACGGAACAACAAACTCTTCACGCGGCAAAAGAGGCTTGAGAATACCGCAATCGTTTATCGCATGAACCACCGCATCAAATAGCTCATCAAGGCGATCATCTTCATCGTAATGATAAAGCTTCCCATCCATTTTATAAAAACGATAGATGGCTAGTATCTCGTGTGCTTTATCCATTTCATTCATGCAAAAGCCTTATAGGAAATTGAGTGAGCGACGGCTACCGCTTCATTGGTAACATCCCCCTCATACGTGTTCAATGCACTTAAATAGATTTCATCTTTTAACAAAATATCCAGCGGCGTTGAAGCAATTTTAAGGGCATATGGCAAAGTTGCGTTTGTTAATGCAACCGTAGAAGTACGAGGATACATCCCCGGCATATTAGCAACGCAATAATGGACAATACCACCTACTTCAAAGGTAGGTTCTGAATGTGTAGTAGCGTGAGAAGTCTCAAAACATCCCCCCTGATCGATGGAGACATCGACAAGGACAGACCCTTTTTTCATCTGTGAGAGCATATCGCGGGTAACAAGTTTAGGAGCCTTTGCCCCGGCTACCAGAACCGTTCCGATAATCAAATCGGCATCTTTAATACTATTTAATATGGTATCGTGCGTCGAATAAAGCATGGTTACATTGGCAGGCATTACATCCCGTAAATACGTTAGCCGCTCGATGTTTATATCAAGCATACTTACCTCTGCGCCCAATCCTGCCGCTGCATCGGCTGCCGATTTACCTGCCACTCCCGCACCTAGGACAACAACACGATTGCGTTCCACCCCTACTGCTCCGCCAAGCAATCGTCCGCTTCCACCGTTATAACGGCCTAGATGAACAGCACCGAATAATGTTGCCATCCGTCCAGCAATCTCGCTCATCGGTTCGAGCAACGGCAATCGTCGCCCTACTCGGAGTGTTTCATAGGCTAAAGCCGTAATTTTTTTCGTACATAGCACTTCAGTCAACCGTTTATCTGCCGCAAGATGAAGATAGGTAAATAGGATTTGCCCCTCTTTAAGTCGATTGTACTCCACCTCTATCGGCTCTTTAACTTTTATGATGATATCGGCTCCGCTATAAATATCATCGGCGTTTTCCCAAATAACTGCACCTGCTGCAACATAAAGAGAGTCATCAAAACCGCTCCCGACTCCGGCATTTTTCTCAACACATACCGTATGACCTGCTTTCACCATCTCTAAAACACCCGCAGGGGTCATACCCACACGAAATTCATCTGTTTTAATCTCTTTTGGAATACCGACAATCATCTCTTTCCCCCTACAGCTACTGCATATATCAGCGGATTGGTTGACCAGTATGAACCCTCTTCATCATAAAATGCACCGATCCCGCTGCATCCGATGTTATGATTTTCACACACCATATAGAGATTCTGTGCATACACTCCTGCTTCAATATGAGAAGAGGCACAAAAATTCTCTGAATAAATCAATAATACCATATTTGCCCCCGCAATAAACCGCTGATCCAAAAGCAGACGGACACACTCAGAGACAAAATTACCCTTCACGGCACATTCCCCGCTACGATATACTCCCAAATGCATACTTTGTGCCTGTAAAACAATTGCAACGATTTCTATCCCTGCGGGAGATGGTTGATTAAGTAACTCCACTATCATATCATCACGCATCAGCGATGCATCGAATTCTCTAGCACTTCGACGGGTAGTATTAAGTTTCAAAAAATCCTCATAGTGAGTGAATACAGGTAGATTCGTATAGATAGAGACCGATTCTATACTAGTGTACAGCTTTTTATTATGTTCCGTATAATCGGTAGGCTGAACGCTCATTAGAGGTTTATAAAGTGGCTTAACGCTGCGTGATGAAGATTCGCCGATTCCATATACTGCCCCAATAACCTCATCATTTCCCATCCCCATAATGGTATTTAACCCCTCAAGAGGAGACATTTTTGTTAAAGTCAGTCCAAAATGTTCTACCGATGTGCCAAGCGTACCGATCTGATGACCAAGATCAAGGTAAAGATAACGCCACGCACGTAATCCATACTTCCAGCTTGAACGAAACGGAACAAGTGACATCATTAAGAGCACTCCGTTAAACCGATGTTCTAAACCCAAAAACGGTTCTATCCCTTCCCCCGCGATCTCCGTTATCATTACCAACTCACCCTTTAAAATGTCCAGATGGTAAATACCGCTGAGTGTTCCGGCTATATTGCGAAGCTGAACATATATCTCAATCGGATGGAGGTTACCTGCAGAGGGTACATTAAGTCGATAATACGGCTTTTGCCCAACTGAGCGCTCATCCGTGATACAACGTGTGTGTTCTAGCCATTGCAGAGAGGGAAAATCGGAGAGTTTTATTCGATAACAAAAGTGGGGATAATGTTTAAAAAGTGATGGTTGGGTATCCCAATCCAAAAAAGTAGTTTTAGCGGCAATCCGTTGAGGTGTAAGGAGTGTCTCCTCACGCACTGCGTAATTCCTTGAATACTGCTCGACTGGTTGCAAGCTCAATAGCACTGAACCCGTCTTCATTTTGCAAAGATGTATCCGCTCCCAATTTTAGAAGTATTTGAACACACTCCAATCGTGAAGCCGAAGCGGCATACATCAGAGCGGTTGTCCCCTCTTCATTCGTATCATTAATATCGGCACCCGCCTCAATCAACAAACGGATCACTTCAGGAGAAGCCGCATAGCAGGCATTAAAAAGAACCCCATTAAAATCATCATTAATTGCATAGAGATTTGCTCCCGCTTCAATAAGACGAGAAACCATCATGGCATTCCCTTCCAATGCGGCAAGGAGTAGCGGAGTATTACCGTTGAAGCCACGAAATTCGAGATCATCGGGATGAAATCCCCGCTCGTTCATCCACGTAATATATTGCTCTACCATGACAAATCCTTTATCTCTTTAGACACCCATCCAGTTTTCGTGGTCGTGCCCTTTTTTCTTGAAGTTAGCCGCTTTATCAACTGCTTCAATGCATTTATCGTAATCCACTTCATCCGTAATCTCAGCAACCACCTCTTTGTAGCTGATCATCCCCTCTTGATCGATGACAAATACCGCACGAGCAAGACGATCTTTGAGTTTCCCCTCCGTTATCAGTAAACCGAATTTTTTTGCAAAGTCCCGATTACTATCGATTACTATTTCAGCACTGTCGATTCCTTCACGAGCTACAAAATCGTTCACAAATTCTGCGTCATCGGTAGTAATCATGACTGTTTTTAGTTTTTTAAACTGTTTGATAAGGTCATTGAATTTTTTAGCACCCAATGAACACACTTCTGTCTTGAGTGAAGGGATAGCAATAAGCAGTTGTGCCGTGGGAGCAATCATCCCAATGACATTTTGACTTCCGTCAAGACTCATGACACGAGCAGCAGGTGCTTCACGCCATATCGTCATCTCTTTTCCCTCTAAAAGTGTCGGTGTTCCATGAACGGTAATCTGCATAATTTCTCCTTTAGGGATATTTTAAAAGTAATGTGCAAAATCAGTTCTACAAATTGCCTATTTTTTATCCATATGAATATCCATTCATTAGACATTTTTGTATTAAAATACTAGATAACTTATGAAAAAGATTAGATTATGATGACTTTTGAAACCAACATCCCCAATCGTGAAGAGTGTCAAACCTGTAGCCTCACCTTTGCGTACAAAGAGATCAATCTTTTGTATGACATTGCCGTGATGTTGACCAGTACCACGGATATCCTTGAGAGTGTCGAAAAAGCTATGCGCCGTCTCAAACAACATGGTTATTTGGAGCGCTGTGCCCTCTTTCGTAAAAAAGAAGATGTGGATGAACTCGAACTCCTTAACTCAATCGATTTAGAACCGTATCAAAAGAAAATGGCAACGTATCGTTTCGGCGAAGGGGCAACCGGTTTGGCTGCTAAGAGCCGTGAGCCTATCGTCATCGAAAATATTCACAACAACATCAATTATCTCAATAAAATGGGAAATATCTCGACGCAAATGGTCTCTTATGTTGCCGTTCCGCTATTACAAGACGATGAGGTAATCGGGGTTATTTCTGCCAATATCGGTAAAGGCAGTCCACTTAATTTCGATGAAATTGTCCGCATGCTCACCATAGTCGGATCCCTTTTTGTCGGTGCATTGAAAGTACAACAAAGTATTACAAAAGAGAAAGAGTCTCTCAGCGAACTCAAAACCTATTACAAAGAAGAGATGCAAAAAGACTACAAATTTGAAAACATTGTAGGACGCTCCACACGGATGCAACAAGTCTTCGGCATGATTAATACCGTCGCTCCCACAGATGCAACGATTTTAATCCGAGGTGAAACGGGAACAGGTAAAGAACTCATTGCAACCGCCGTCCATAATCTCAGCCGCCGTCAAAACGGCCCGTTTATCAAACTTAACTGTGCCGCCATCAGTGAAACCTTACTTGAAAGTGAACTTTTCGGACATGAGAAGGGAGCCTTTACCGATGCGAGAGAGATGCGTAAAGGACGTTTTGAGTTGGCTGATGGTGGGACATTGTTCCTCGATGAAATCGGAGATATCACCCCATCACTCCAAGTAAAATTGCTCCGTATTTTACAAGAGCAGGAGTTTGAGCGAGTGGGCGGAAACAAAACCATTAAAACCAATGTTCGACTCGTTGCCGCTACCAACCGAAATCTCGAAGAGATGGTGCGCAAAGGGGAGTTTAGAGAAGATTTGTTTTACCGTCTCAATGTTATTCCAATCAACCTGCCCCCTTTACGTGAACGCTATGAGGATGTGAAACTGTTGATCGAGCATTATTTACACCGTTTTATGAAAGAGCATCGTAAAAATATGCATTTTACCAAAGGGGCAATGGAGTTGTTACTCGATTATCCGTGGCCGGGTAATATCCGCGAACTTCAAAATACGATGGAGCGGATTGTACTCATCTGTCCTGATGGAGATATCCAACCGGAGATGCTCTCTCATGTACTCCCTTTTAACTACCAAAAGCTCTATATGCAAAGCGAATCCGCACCGATGGCCACTCCAACGCCTATGCAACCGATCTCGCAGCCGATACCTCAACATGAAACACATCTATCGGGGCCGATGACGAAAAAAACCTTACAAGAGCTAGAACGTGATTCCATTGTCCAGGCACTTACCGATTCACACGGTATACAGACAAAAGCAGCCCGTGCACTAGGGATGAGTGCGCGCCAAATCGGCTATAAAATCAAGCAGTACGGGATAGAGGTTTAAACCTAATTTATGCGGAGAATTATTCTCCGCGTCGAACTGCAACCACTTCAGAAGGAAATTTTTTCACACACGGTTCGATAAACCATGTTTCACCGTTAGAAAGCTCCACTTCACCGCCCCATTTGTCTTCCGTATCAAACTCACTTTTGATAATGGTCTCTTCCATATCTTTTTTAGCGACATAAAACGAAATCGCCCCTTTACTATCGTAACGCAACATTACTTTTGCCATTTTATATTCCTTATATTTAATAATATTAAATTCTTTACCCGATTTGGGTTTGAAAAAACTTTCGTATTCGATGCCACCAGTCCGAAGAGAGGTGTCCCTCGAAACTGATTCGTAAAAAGGTCTTCGTCAAACGACGGATTATGGTATTGACTTCATAATTTTTATCATCTTTATCCGGAAAATCATTCCGGTAATGGCTTCCCCGCGACTCTTCACGTCCCAATGCCGACATTAGCATCGCTTCGGCAACGGTAAGCGAGTTGCGAAATTCGATAATCGATAATAGTTCTACATTATCACTGCGTTCTTTATTAATACAACACAGTCCTGATGACATTTTCATCAGATAATGGATATATTCTAAAGAAGAAGCCAAAGAATCGTGGGTGCGAAATACCCCTGCGTTATTATAGAGATTATTACCGAGGTTGCGACGCATCGTATTGATGTTAAAGCGATTTTCACCTTCCAAAATGGTCTCAACGTATCTGGATTCTTTATTCACCAAGGCATAGTCAATCGGATGAAACTCCCCTCTTTTTGCCGCACGTGCAGCTTCCAACCCCGCTACACGACCGAAATAGGCCGCTTCAAGTAAACTGTTCCCTCCGAGTCGATTAGCCCCGTGTACCCCACTGTAGGCACATTCACCGCATACAAAAACATTATCGATATCGGTAGAGGTATCGTTCCGACTCCATATCCCTCCCATAGTGTAATGGGCTGAGGGGGTAATAGGTAACAATTCGGTAAGGATATCGATCCCTGCCCCGTTAAGAGCATGTTTACGAGCCGAGGGAAGCTTCTTATCGATCAGCTCTTCTCCCAAATGGCGAAAATCCAAATAAACACTATGTCCGGAGAGTTGATGTTTAACAATATCGCGAGAAAGCTTATCACGTGTTTGCAACTCATCCGTGAAACGCTCACCGCTCTCATCAACGATAAACGCCCCCTCACCCCGTGCCGCTTCACTGATCAATGTCCCGCTGTTTGCTAATGTTGTCGGATGGAATTGAACAAACTCCATATTGACTAATCTCATTTTAGCTCTTAATGCAATAGCCAGGATATCCCCACTAGCCTCTTGCGAGTTAGTCGAGTGTCCGCGATAAATGCCTGCGAATCCGCCTCCCGCCAATATAAGAGACTTACAGGCAAACGCGATCACGTTTGAATCACGTCTACGTAAAAGGGTTATGCCGGAAAGTTTGTCGTTAAACGTAGCAATAGAGAGCATCACGTGGTTCTGTAAAATCTCTACCCCCTCTTTACGACATTGCACGAGGAGTGTTTGAGTAATCGATGAACCTGTTTTATCGGCAATATAACAGGTTCGTTTTGCTTTGGTTCCTCCAAAAGGGCGCTGAGCAACGGCACCGTTTTCTTGGGTATCAAATACGACACCCATCTCTCGCAGCTCATTGATGATCTCTTCCCCGCCGGTTGCCATTGCACTGACAGAAGACAAACGTCCTAACCTATCGGCCCCTTTTAAGGTATCGGCAATATGATCACGAATTGAATCATGCTGTGTTGTTTGAAGTACAGCATTAATCCCTCCAGATGCAACGGCAGAATTGCACCGTAACGGAGTACTCTTACAAATTAGGGCGACATGCAAACCTGCCCGCCGAGCATACAACGCTGCATAGAGTCCTGAGATACCGCTTCCGACGACGATTACATCATACAGCATAACTGTCACTCATCATACTATTCATCGATTCGGCAGAAGCGGCAGGCAGATATGCCAAAATCGCATTATCCACGACATGCGAAGGATCAACCGCACCGAATATCGCACTAATCGCTCCGGCAGAACGGGCAAACTGCAATGCGCTCGCCACATCGTTTAATTCTGATGTTCTCATCAATTCACCGATTTTTGAAGCAAACGGACGCTTAAAAAGATTTTTTTGAAGTAACGGCGAAGAACCAAAATAGGTAATTCCATAAGAGGCACATGCATGCATCAAAGGATAATACATTCCGTCCTCACATTGTTGATTTGAATAGCCGTATGCATGCGGTTTTGCAAGATTAAAAGGGCTCTGAATGTATTTAAAGCCATGATTATCTCCTCCAATACGTCGGGCAATTTCAACTATTTTTGCCAATGAAACGTATTCGGTATGATCCGCTTCATATAAAAATCCGTTCCATGCCGCAATTCCGTAACTAACAATCTTTTTCTCTCTAATTAATGCTTCAAAAAGGGTAAATGCCGCTTCAATACGGCGATAAAACGTCTCTTGATCCACATAACCGAGTTGTGTTTCAGGATTATGCAAATAGAAGATATCCAATGTCTCAATACCCAGATTTTTGAGAGATTGTTCACAACTCCAGCGTAAGAAATCAGGACTCATGCAGTGCTGATCAATAACAATTTCCTCTTTTGAGGCCAGTCCAGCTTGAATAACATTTTGCTGTATCCAACTGTATGGATTCTCAGGGAAAGGGAAATCTAAAGGGATAAATCCCGCTTTAGAAGCAATTATCACCTCTTGACGTGTAATTTCACCCGCTGCAAACATCTCATTCAACGCTTCACCGATCTCGCGTTCACTGATTTGGTAGCGGTAATTGATTGCCGTATCGACCAAGTTGATACCGTTGCGCAATGCGGTTTTGATTGCCTCGGCAAAGTTGATAATGTAATTATCTTCTTTGTACGGTTCTGCTTTATAGGTTCCGATTCCGAGAGAGGAAAAAAACAATTCTCCGTTAAAACGGTAAAAGTCACGAGAGTATTTACCGAATTTTTTGAGATACCCGAATGTCCCCTCTTTGGTTGCCCGTGACATTAAACCACCATCACTCGCAAGTTAGTTTTGAGTTTGAAATTAAGCATATCCTGCATACCGGCGAGAGTAGTCGTGGTATTCATCGAACAGCTCATACACTCACCTTTGTATTGGATGTAGAGTTCGTGTTCACCGTCGATCTCTTTAAGATCGATCACTTCAACATCCCCGTGGTCAGCTTTGAGTGTAGGACGGATGTACTCTTCGAGGATTGATTCGATACTGCGGAGTTTTTGTACCAAACTCATCGCATTAAAGTTTCCGTCCCCTTTGGCTTCTTTGATTTTTTTGCTGATCGCCTCTTTTTGAAGTTCAGCTGTTATCTCGGAGAGCATATCGACAAGATAGACATCTTTTTTCTCATGCCCGCCCGGTTTAATACACGATTTACAAAAACCGCCCGCTTTGGTGTAATCAGTAATTTGTTCAATTGTTTCAAGTTTATTAAGACGGATAACCTCTTTAAGCGTATCAAGACTAACACGGGCACATTCACAGACAATAAATTCGGTCTCAAACTCCGACATATCGACCCCTTTATAGATCGATGCCGCTTTTTTAATCACATCATACGCCATTACCGAACAGTGCATTTTTTGCCCCGGAACGGCTGGAATATCTTCTTCATCACGAAGTGCTTTTTCTACATCAATATTGGTAATTTTTAACGCTTCATCAACTGTTTTTTCCATACAGAGTTCTGCCATCATGTCTGAACTGGCAATCGCTGTACCGCATCCGAAACTTTTAAATCGACTTTTCACAATCACATCATTTTTAGGATCGATCATCCAGTACAAACGCACCGCATCCCCACAGCTCTCTGCACCGAAATCGGCAATAATAAGTTTTTTTTCTGCAGCATCTGCTTCTTCTTGAGTAATCTCACCCATATTGATCGGATCATTCATCCGACGTTGCACCTCAGATGAGTACTCTTCCCATAATGCTCCGCCGATCAGTGTGTCTCGTGCCATAGTTAACTCCTTAGTGGATCTTCGTTAATCGAACCATTGCAAATGGTGTTCTAGTTGAAAAACTACATTTTTGTTATTCATCAGATTGAGAATCAAATATGCATTCAATTTTTAATGAGTTGCCTATAAAATAATCAACTCCCTGGTGAATGCTCACCTGTATTCAACCTATAATGACACTATCATAAACCCTTAAGGAGTCCAAAATGGTTCAGATTACTGCTGTATTCAACCGTCACTGTTTAAATGATGTTCTTCGAGAACTGTTCGATAATGAGATTGAAGGGGTCACGGTTACCGAAGTAATCGGAAAAGGTTCACTTGGAATCGCCGAAAAAAACAACGCACCCGATCTGTATCCGAAAGTAATGATTTTTGTCGTAGTATCCAACGAAAAAACAAAAGACATTACAATGGAAGCAATCCGTGCCCATACACAAGATTTAGGCCACGGTGCAGGTAAAATGTGGGTTACTCCGGTTCTTGAAGTTGAACGTATCCGTACAGGGGAAAAAGATGAATCAGCATTGACCCAGCCGATCCCGCGTACAACTGCAAAAAGCAACACTTTTTTCACTGCCGTCGATACACCTTCGAGTTAACCTGCTTAATTTTTAGTACACCCGCCAAGCGGTGTACTCAACACTATTATCAAACCAAAAGTTTCTACCCGCTATAATTGCGAAAAATATAATCTAAGGACTTTGCATTGAGAAGTCATTTTTGTACCGATTTAAGTGAAGCAAACGTAGGCGATAACGTCGTCTTGTGCGGTTGGGCGAATAGCTACCGTGACCACGGAGGAATTGTTTTTATCGACTTACGTGATAAAAGCGGTCTGATTCAACTCGTGTGTGACCCTGCCGACAATGCCCACGCGCATAAGCTTGCCAGCGAAGTACGTGACGAATTCGTCCTCATCGCTCACGGACGTGTCCGTAACCGTGGCGAAGGTCTCGTCAATCCCCGCCTTAAAACCGGTGCTATCGAAGTGGTCGTCGAAGAGCTGATCATCGAAAACCGTTCTGAGCCCGTCCCATTCGGAATCGGCGACAACAATGTCGGTGAAGAAATCCGCCTTAAATACCGCTACCTTGATCTGCGTAATCCAGCCATGTACAACACCTTTATGCTCCGTTCAAAAGCGGCCATCGCGGCACGTAATGTACTCGATCGCCTCGGATTTTTGGAAGTGGAAACCCCGATTTTGACCAAATCTACCCCAGAGGGGGCACGTGACTATCTCGTACCGAGCCGTGTACACGAGGGTGAGTTCTACGCCCTGCCACAATCCCCGCAACTCTTTAAACAACTTTTGATGGTGGGCGGATTTGACCGCTATTTCCAAATCGCAAAATGTTTCCGTGACGAAGATTTGCGTGCCGATCGTCAACCTGAATTTACCCAAATCGACGTCGAAATGAGCTTCTGTAACCAAGAAGACGTTATCCGTGTCGCCGAAGAGTTAATTACTGGGATGTTTGCTGCTGCAGGACACGAAGTCCATACGCCGTTCAACCGTATCAAATATTCCGATGCGATGGAGTGGTATGGTTCCGACAAACCCGATCTCAGATACGATCTTAAAATGGTTGATGTGATCGATATCTTCGCCCGTTGTGACAACGAAATTTTTACGGGAATCGCGGCTAATCCTAAAATGAACCGTATCAAAGCGCTTCGTGTTCCGGGTGCCGATTTAGCGTTCTCGAAACGTGAGATGAAAAGTTTCGAAGATTATGTCCGTAAATTCGGGGCTAAAGGTCTCGGTTACTTCCAAATGAAAGAGGACGGTCTCAAAGGACCTCTAGAGAAATTCTTCTCCCCTGAAGATCTCCAGCTCCTCATTGATCGTACGGGAATGGAAGTGGGCGACGTCGTCTTCTTCGGTGCGGGAGACAAAAAAACCGTGTGGGATTATATGGGACGTTTCCGCATCTTCATCGCCGAACATGAGAAAATGAACCTAATCGACAAAGATCGCTTCGAATTTGTCTGGGTTGTTGACTTTCCGATGTTCGAGATCGAAGAGGGTCGTGTTAAAGCCCTTCACCACCCGTTCACCATGCCGCGTGATTTGAACCACGAGCATCTTGAAGATATCGAATCGATTGCGTACGATATTGTCCTCAACGGAACCGAACTCGGCGGAGGATCGATCCGTATCCACAAACAAGCGCTTCAAGAGCAAATCTTCACCCTTCTAGGGATTGAAGAAGAGGAAGCTCAAGAGAAATTCGGGTTCCTCCTCGATGCACTCAAATTCGGAGCACCTCCACACGGCGGATTTGCTATCGGGTTTGATCGTTTTATGATGCTATTGTCTAAAAAAGATAGTATCCGTGACGTCATCGCATTCCCGAAAACACAAAAAGCCTCTTGTATTATGACGCAGGCACCAAGTCCGGTTGAGTTGACACAACTTCGCGAGCTTCACATTCGCCTACGCGAAAGTGCCAAATAACGCATGAAGAAACTTTTCCTTATTATCGGCGCACCGGGTTCAGGAAAAACAACCGATGCCCAGATCATAGCTCAACGCAACGACGATTCAATCGTTCATTACTCTACCGGTGATCTCCTCCGCGCCGAAGTAGCCAGCGGAAGCGAACGCGGACAACTCATTCACAGCTTTATCAGCCGTGGTCTTATCGTCCCTATCGAGATCGCAATCGACACCATCACCAGTGCCATCAAAACAGCCTCTTCCGATGTTATTTTATTCGACGGTTATCCCCGTTCATTAGAGCAAATGAATGAACTGGACAAATTCCTCGCTTCTGATAACGAGATAGAACTTGTCAGTGTCATTGAAGTGGTTGTCAGTGAAGAGGTGGCACGTGATCGCGTTCTCGGACGTTCACGCGGCGCAGACGATAAGGTAGAAGTATTTAACAATCGTATGAGCGTTTATACCGATCCTTTGGCGGATATACAAAGCTTTTATGAATCCAAAAAACTTCTCAAAAAAATCGACGGTGAACGCTCTATCGAAGCGATTGTCGATGAGATGGAACTCTTTATTGAATCAAAAATCTAATCATAGGAAGTAATATGAAAATCATTTTATTAGGTGCTCCGGGTGCCGGAAAAGGGACACAAGCACAGTTTTTGACCAAAGCATTCGATATCCCTCAAATCTCCACGGGTGATATGCTTCGCGCCGCGATCAAAGCGGGAACCGAGCTGGGAACATTGGCGAAGTCGTTTATGGATTCAGGTAAACTCGTTACCGATGAAATCATTATCGGTCTCGTCAAAGAGCGTATTTTAGAAGATGATTGTAAAAACGGTTTTCTCCTTGATGGTTTTCCACGTACCGTTCCTCAAGCCGATGCACTCAAAGAAGCGGGTGTAGCGATCGATGCCGTAATCGAGATCGATGTTGCCGACAGTGTTATCGTTGAGCGTATGTCAGGACGTCGTGCCCACCTCGCTTCAGGTCGAACGTATCACGTTGTTTTCAACCCGCCGAAAGTGGAAGATAAAGATGATGAAACAGGTGAAGAGTTGGTACAACGTGCTGATGATAAAGCTGAAGTGGTATTGGATCGGCTCCGTGTCTACCACGAGCAAACTGCACCTCTTGTCAACTACTACCAAGGTGTTGCGTCAGTTGATAGCTCGGTCAAATATATCACCATCGACGGAACTCAAAAAATCGATGTTGTCGAAAAAGAGATTTTAGAAAAACTCAAATAATTTTCCTTCTCCCCTTATGGGGGAATCTCGTGTTATAATCCTCTTATGAAAAATCCCCATTTTTATGCCGTTATCATCGGTTCTGAAATCCTAAACGGTCGTCGCGAAGATAAGCATTTTCTTTTTATTCGTGATGCTCTCATCTCTCGCGGTTTTACCCTCTTCTCTTCATTTATCATCAAAGACGACCCTATTTTAATCCGTAATACATTTATGATGATAAAAGACGACCCGAATGCCGTAATGTTCAGTTTCGGCGGAATCGGCTCCACCCCCGATGATTTAACACGCCAGATTGCCTCTGATGTATTCGGTAATGGAATTCTCTATCCGCATGAACAATTTACACATGACATTATCGAACGCTTTGGCGATGCGGCCTATCCTCACCGCATCCATATGGCGGAATTACCGAAAAATTCTGAACTGCTTCACAACGTTGTCAATAATATGTCAGGATTCTATTTGGAGGATCGCTACTTCTTTATGCCGGGATTCCCGGAGATGTCTCATCCGATGGTCGAAGAAGCACTAAAGTGTTTTTACCCACAAGCATCACTTCGTTTCCGCCTGACATTAATCGCACAAACTTCTGAAAATACCCTGATTGAAGTTATGGAAAAAATGGATCAAAGCGTCGAATTTTCATCTTTACCTATGATAAACGGAGGAAATCCTATTGTAGAAATTTCAGTGGCATCAGAAGATAGTAATTTATGTCACAAAAATTTTAATCTCTTTATTCAGGCGTTAGAATCAAAATCTATCCCGTATGAAATCACCGAAAATAATTAAAAATAAACATTTTATTTAAATGGTCGATTTACTTATATCAAGGATGTAGGAGATAACATGGGTAAAATGAGCTTTTTACTTATTGGATTGGGAATCAGTGCCGTTATTTATATACTTTATCGTCATACTTTTCTAAAAACCCCGAAAAAGAAAATACCGAGAAAACCTCATTTCACTCTCAAAATAGAGCCTGAATAATAATTCTCGTTAAACATAATGGCGATCATAAAGTTTATTTTGTTCATTTTCGGCTGATAACTCTTCTTTTAAAGCCTCCAAACGCTCCAATCTCTGCTGTGTCGTAGGATGGGTACGAAAAAGATTGGAAAAAGAAAAATTTTTACCCTCAAACGGACTAACGATCAACATATGCGCATTTTCGGGTGTAGCTCCATGAACCTCTCCGCGCACATTATAATTTGTAAGTTTTATTAACGCATTTTGTAGCCATTCAGGATGCCCAGTGAGACGTGCCGCCCCTTCATCCGCCATGAACTCTCGTGAACGGCTAATTGTCATTTGTATAATACTCGCCGCTATCGGCAACAAAATGGCCATCACAATCATTATAATCGGATTTCCGCGATTATTACGACTACCGAACATTGCTCCGAATTGAAGCATATTGGCGATAAATGCAACCGCACCCGCAATCGTCGCCGCAACAGTCGCAACGAGAATATCACGATGGGCGACATGAGAAAGTTCATGTGCCATCACCCCCTCTATTTCATCTTCGTTCAGTAGTTCAAGCAATCCGGTTGTTATCGCAACTGCGGCATGTTCAGGATTGCGCCCCGTTGCAAATGCATTGGGAATATGATCATGAACGATATAGATCTTCGGCATAGGAAGCTCAGCCCGTTCTACTAACCGTTCAACAACACGATAGAGCATCGGGGCTTCACGGGGATCTACTTCTTGTGCATTATAGTGTTTGAGGATCATCGTATCGGAAAAATAGTAAGCATAGAAGTTCATACCACCGGCCATCACCAAAGCAATGAACATACCCTCCTGCCCTCCGAGATATCCTCCGATAAAAACAAATAAAATGCTCAGCGATCCAAGCAATAAAAAAGTTTTAATCTGTTCCACTCTTTTCTCCTTGCAATAGAGCTAAAATCGATTTCTTGTGCATTTTACGGGCAAAATCAAGTGCGCTGAGTCCATGATTATCTCTGGCCGTAATATCAACACCTTTTTCAATCAATTTTTTAATTACTTCGACCCGACCATAACATACGGCTCCCATCAGTGGGGTGAATCCGCTGCGACGTGTCGGACGATTAACATCAAATCCACCGTCAATCAAACGTTCGATTATCGCAAGAACATTGTAAGTGACCGCTACATCAAAAACACTTACCCCCTCATTGTCAACATGATTCAAATCAGCCCCGTTATCGATCAAAAGATCTAAAATATCACTATCACAATGGTAGCGCATCGCAAAACAGATGACCGATTCGCCGTTCTCTTCTGCCGAATTCGGATTTCCGCCGATTTTAAGGTATTTTTTTATTCCGAGATAGTCGTTTGCTTTTAATAAAGTAATCCAGTGTTCCATAATAAATCCATTCAAAAATATGATCGTAGTATAACACGCAACATTCAACCCATACATAGGCTCTTATGGTAAAATTCTCTATTAATTTTACACCAAGAGAGAAAATATGGAAATTTTAGAGACCGAAGCCGCTTTTAAAGCATGTGTGCAAGAGATTCAAAACACCGCTGGATACAAAAATCCTCTTGGATTCGGTATCTGCCGTGTTGATTTCGGTCAGCTTGATGGTTCTAAAATCCTGCAAGCGACCTATCCGCATATTAACTGGAACGAAAACTTCGGTAGTGCGGCAATCTTTATCAAAAGTGCGCAAGAGCAAGGATGTGTAATCGATTTTAATACCGATGAAGTTATCATCCCCGTAACCCTTAAATTTTTAGAAGGGTGTTTAAATGCATTTACCCCTTACTCCGACGAAGCTTACGGTGATGCACACAAAAATATCCAAGTGATCTCAGCCCTTTACAACCAAATCAAAGAGCGCGGTATGCGTGATGGTGAATTCCGTCTCGTTATCCTTTTCAATGACGTTGCTTGTACGAGCGTCGAGGGAACCTACCTTAAACTCTATGCCCTCTCTACTTCCAAAGCGGCTCTTCGTTCACTAAACCTAAACGGTGCATTCGGTGCACTGCACAACGTTGCTTGGTCGGACGGTCAGCCGATAGAGCTCGAATGGCTCCGTGAAAACGAAATCGAACTCAAATTTGCCAACGAATATCCGAAAATCGATTTTGTTGACAAATTCCCACGCTATCTCCAACATATCATCCCTGCAAACAATACCCGAGTATTAGACGATTCAAAAGTCCGTTTCGGCGCACAACTCCATGCAGGTACTACGATCATGCCGGGTGCAAGTTATGTCAACTTCAATGCGGGAACCACGGGTGTCAGCATGGTTGAGGGGCGGATATCAAGTTCTGCCGTTGTAGGTGATGGTTCAGACGTCGGTGGAGGAGCTTCCATTCTCGGTGTTCTCAGCGGTACTGACGGTATTCCTGTTACCATCGGAAAGAATACTCTATTGGGCGCCAACTCGGTTACCGGTATTGCGCTCGGTGATGGATGTATCGTCGATGCGGGGATTGCCGTATTAGCGGGAACCAAATTTGCGGTAAGTGCCGAGGAACTCCAAAAAATCCAAGAAGCCAACCCATCAAAAACACTGAGTGGAGTGAGCTTTAAAGGGAAAGATTTGGTAGGACTAAACGGTATTCACTACCGTCAAGACTCCACAACGGGACAATTGCTCATCCGCCGCTCAACTCGTGAAGTTAAATTAAACGCAGATTTACACTAATCTCTATTTTCTATCACCGTTTAAGGTGATGGATTCTATACTGATACATCATTTAAACAAAGGAGCTAACCATGATAAGCTCAAACGTCTCTTCCATCGCTTCCCATCAGACATGGATGAATAATAATGCTCATAATGTAGCGAATGTCAATACCGACGGTTTCACTCCCCAAAATACAACAATTAGTGAAACACAAAATGGAGGAACTAAAGCGAATACCGCGGAAGCCTCTGCAAAAGCCGGAGAAAAATCTCAAACCGATCTCTCGAAAGAGTTAACCGATCAAATGGTTATCGAAAAAGCAACACAATCCAATGTTCAGACTATAAGAACACAAGATGAGATGTACGGTTCCCTTCTCGATATTCGGGGATAAATTAAAGAGATTTCTTTTTAATAAATGTTTTGCCCTGACGGGTAAGTGTGAGTGGAGTTTTTGTAAAGATATTCATACTCTCTATCCGCGTGAGCAATTTCATTGCTGGATCAAATTCATCCAGTTCAGCTCCCAACTCTAAAGTACTAATAACCGCTTTTCCAATGATATGACGCCCCTTATTCCCCTGTTTATCAATCGTACGAATTCCCCAAATGTTATGCATTACCATGACACTTTCCTGATAAGTCCCAACATAAAGCAATACATGCCCTTTAAGATAGAGGATTGTCTCAAACGGAATACCGTACTCTTTAATAGCAAAGAGTTTTTCATCATCACTTAGCCCTGTAAAAGAGACTACTTCCCCCTTACGAGACTGTGATGCAGAATTCCTCGGAAGCCAAATCCCAAAAGGGGTCATAAAATCGCGTATCATGGAAGAGCAATCTCTCTCTCCGTACATACCGCCCCATCCATAAGTATTTTTGAGCAATTGTGTTCCGATTGCAATCAAGTCACTCTTATTTAATCGACTCACTCCAACGTGTGCTGAATGTTTAGGGAGAGACAAGATTTTAATAGTGTTATTGGAATCAACTGCTTTGACATAATAATATTCACCCTCCACGTGATCCAATGGCAATACCATTCCCACTCGGGAATAGGCCGCAAATCGATTTGCCTCATCGTGGAATGCAATATTATCTTCCGTAATAAATACTTTTTCCGATTTTTGAATCGATAAAGCTGTCGCATCATCAATAAAACTTACACCATCCGATGGAACCCAACCTGAAGCATTATTCGTAAAAATATAACTCCAAGCACCATCGTCTGAAATATGAGAGACAAATATAGGTTCATTGTAATTGACACTGCTGTTTTGTAAAAGATCAAAGGGATAACCGTCCCCTGCTTTTGAAGGATCTTTATAGAGCGGCTTATCGGTAGGAAGTGCCCGTATGTTCATCCATTTTAGGGTAATCGCTTTTTTATTGATTGAGCCGTATGCATCAAAATTGCTAATATTTTTTATCTCTTCGAACCATGAAGGAGATACAGGTCTGAGGTTACTCCCATATCCTCCTCTAAATGCACGCAAAGGCCACATAATCTCTTGAACTTTTTGGGGAGGGGCATTATAACCCCATGGAGAAAAATAGCGTCCGCCAAATGTTGTTTGTATTTCCAATAAACTTTCTCGATCAATGCCGTTTTGTTCAACATAAGGAACCATTGACTGTTCAAATCGTTCCAGATCATTAACTTTCGGGCCAAACTCAGGTAATTTCATATCAAGATCTTGAGGAAGCATACAGCAGAAAGGATCATCTAAAACACTTTGATTTACATCAAGCTTTGGAAGAGAAGTTAACGTTTTGGATGCGGAGACAACAGGTGTGTGGGTACTGCACCCGCTTAATGCCATCAATAAGATTCCACTCATCCAATAGGTAGTTTTCATTTCAATATCCAATTTTATTCAACTCCGCCAAATCGCCCTACGACCCTTCCGATGATTTCAACTTCATCTTTAGCGGCAACGTAAGTCGGATAGTCTTTATTATCTGAAATAATATCAAGTTTACCATCAATCCGTACTTGCAATCTCTTAATAAATAACCCATGTTCCGTACGAATCGTAAAAATTCCTCCACGACTAATATCGGTCTTAGAACGATTTATAAAAATAATATCGTTATAACTAAAAGAGGGCTCCATCGAATCACCCGATACATTTATCGCTTCAATATGTCGTAACTCTTTTTCACCGCCTAAGGAAAGGACAAAGTTATCTTCGAGCATCAGAGGTTCATATTCTAATTCTTCATTCTCAGCGCCTCCCCCTGCAGAGGCATTTACCGAAGAGAAATAACGAACCATATAAAAACGGTTAGTCGGTTCAATCAGACTTTCCGGAGATTGGTTATACAATAACCAGTTAATTGCAATCGAACGCTTAGCGCAAAAATCGAGTAATTCGGTAAAAGGAACTTTATTACGCTTTTTCATCGTCGCAAAATTCATTTGAGAAATATCCAATAACTCTGCGACATCTTTATCAAATACTTTTTTTTCGGGAAATTCAGAAGAGACGATATCTTTGATCGTCTCGACAATATCACTGAATGTTTTCATATTGAAATCCTTTTGATATATTGATAATGTATTGTAGGTATTATGACATATAATTTTATATTTTATGACAAAATGAAATATTTTTTACATTATTTTACAAACTATTCTACTATTTGCCTAATATAACTCAAGGAGCAGACAATGGCAAAGGTAATTCGCAGAGCTAACGGGTGGATGGATAAGTTCGAGATGAATATGGAGAGATGGGCAGAGAGACTGTTCTAATCCTCTTTATTGTCTCTTTCCATACGAGAAAGATGATATCCTCGAAAAATATAGACTAAGAAAAGAACCAGTAGGACGACAACTAAAGTATCAAGTATTTGCATCATTTTACATCATCTTTCGGTAAGAATTAAAATTTTGTTTGATTGCTTCGTAGAGGATGATTCCGCTGCTAATAGCAAGATTGAGACTACGCCCCTCTTTGGTCATCGGAATCGTCATTGTCTGATTTGGATACGCTTCTAAAATTTCAGAAGGGATTCCGGCGGTCTCGCTTCCAAAAAAGAGGAAATCTCCCTCTTCAAACTCCTGTTCAAAATAAGGACGATCCGTTTTAGTAGTGGCAAAGAAAAAACGTTCCCTCACCGGATGAGCCGCCATAAACTCATCGATATTTTCCCATACGTGTAAATCAATTTTATGCCAATAATCCAAACCAGCACGGCGAACCGCTTTTTCATCAATATCAAAGCCTATCGGTTTGATAAGATGAAGCGATGAAGCCGTATTAACGCAAAGCCGCCCGATAGCACCTGTATTATTAGGAATTTGGGGATTAACTAAAACAATGTTAAACATTTAAAAAATAATCGTTTTATTGGCATGAACAAAAATACGATCTTCCAATGCCAGTTTCAATGCTTTCGATAACACAATTTTTTCAACATCACGCCCTAATCGTTGCATCTCTTCCCATCCGTAAGCATGATTGACATGAATAACGTCTTGAGCGATAATAGGCCCCTCATCAAGATGATTATTGACAAAATGAGCTGTTGCTCCAATAATTTTAACACCCCGCTCATACGCTTGTTTGTAAGGGTTAGCACCGATAAAAGCAGGGAGAAACGAATGGTGAATATTAATAATTTTATCTTCATACGCCTCCACAAATTGTGGAGTCAAAATACGCATATATTTTGCCAATACAATATAATCAATCTCACCGAGTTGTGAAAGTTGGGCTATCACACGCTTTTCATGCTCATCTCGATCACATCCCTCATGCGATACCGTATAAAAAGGGATATTAAATTTAGAAACCAACGGTTCAAGCAGATCATAATTAGAGACAACACCGATAATATGACAATCGAGTTCACCCGCTTCGTATCGGATTAAAATATCACCCAACGCATGGGATTCTTTCGTTGCCATCAATACAACCCGTTTTTTACGGGGAGCAATCACTTCTAAATGAGCATTTGCAGGTAGAACTGCTTTAAGTTCGCTTCTGAGTACATCAGGAGCGATTTCACCGGCAACAACACTTCGCATAAAAAATTTATTATGCGCTTTATCTACAAATTCATTGTTAGAGATAATATTCAGATTACGGTGATAAAAAATACCGGATACTTTGTATACTAGCCCTTTTTCATCATTACAATGGATTAGTACTCTATAATGTTCATTCATTCATTAATCCTAAATTATACGCGTATTTACGATTCTTTAATCGTCTCTAAACGGTTATCGATGGTAGCAAGCAGATATTCAAAAAAATTAAGTGTCAAATCGACTTTAGCTTCTATTTGTTTGTTATTCGGTGATTGGAATCCCTCAAAAAGGACTAATAGCCGTTCTCTGATCCCCTCAAGCATTCGAGCTTCATCATCACGAACGGCATGAACTGTTTCGATTACGGTTTGAACAATCTCACTCTTGGGGTGTTGAGGAATTATTTCTTCTTTAGGGGCAAGAATCGGTTTTTCTTTTATTTTTAATACTTCCGTATTTTCAACAGGTTCCGACACCGTGGATAACTCTTCAATTTCGGCTAATGTAGATAAAATGACATCTTTTAGTTCCATGCGCGCAACAACCACCTTTCAAATTGAATAAATTCAGCCTCTTCTTCCATCTCAATGAAAAAAGTTTTCATTTCATTATTAACCCCTAAAAACTTTTTACGCATACCGGAAAGTCGGCGAATAGCAATTTTTGCATCGGCATTAGAGGGATCTTTTTTTAAAATCTCTTTGTAAATTTCAAGAGCATCTTCTTTCAGCCCTTGAAGCTCGTAAATATTTGCGAGAGTTAAAGTTTGCATTTTGCAGCAAAATTCGCGATGATAGAACCCATCTCGCTGGTTGAACAAACTTCTTTAGCACCGAATCCCGCGATATCTTTGGTACGATACCCTTCAGCCAGTGCATGCTTAATCCCATAATCAATGCGATCTGCGGCACGATTTTCTCCCAGCGCAAATCGGAGCATCATTGATGCACTCGCAATGGTTGCAATCGGATTAGCAATCCCCTGCCCCGCGATATCAGGAGCAGAACCGTGGATAGGCTCATACACGCCGATTTTAGCCCCTACTGAAGCTGATGGTAGTAAGCCGATAGAACCGGAGAGCATACTTGCTTCATCGCTCAATATATCTCCGAAAATATTTCCGGTCAGAATAACATCAAATTGTTTCGGATCACGAATTAACTGCATTGCCGCATTGTCAACATACATATGAGAAAGTTCTACTTCCGGATACTCTTTGGCAACCTCTTCGACCACTTCACGCCAAAGCTGGCTGACATCCAAAACATTCGCTTTATCCACCGAGCAAACACGTTTAGAACGTTCCATCGCGATTTTAAACGCGACGTGAGCGATACGGATCACTTCATCACGAGTGTACACCATCGTATTCCATCCACGATTCTCATCACGCCCTTTCGGTTCACCGAAATAGATACCGCCGATAAGCTCGCGAACAACCATCAAATCAACCCCTTTGACGATTTCAGGCTTCAATGAACTGGCATTGACGAGTTCATCGTACACATTAGCCGGACGAAGGTTAGCGAATACTCCTAACTCTTTACGAAAACGGAGTAACCCGCTCTCAGGGCGTTTCTCACGCGGAAGAGTATCCCATTTTGTTCCGCCGATAGCTCCAAAAAGGACTGCATCGCTTGCTAAAGAGATATCAATGGTCTCTTGCGGCAAAGGATCACCCGTTACATCATAAGCACATCCGCCCATAAGAGCTTCTTGGTAATTAAACTCTAAATTCTCACATGCCGCAACCGCATCTAAAACTTTAACCGCTTCGTCAACGATTTCAGGACCGATTCCGTCCCCTTTGATCAATGCAATATTATAACTTTTCATCAACTATTTCTCCTGAGCGGCAATTTCGGCTTCTGCATAATTCATCAAACCGCCTGCGGCAATAAGTTCTTGCATAAACGGCGGGATAGGGATAAAGTTATATACTTTTCCATTCGTCGTATTTGTGATGGTTCCCGCATCCATATCAATACTGACCGATTCACCCTCTTTAATCTCTAAGCTTTCGGGAAGTTCAAGAATCGGCAATCCCATATTAAACGCATTACGGTAAAAAATGCGGGCAAATGTCGGTGCGATAACCGCGGCGACTCCCGCAGCCTTAAGTGCGATAGGGGCATGTTCACGCGAAGAGCCGCATCCGAAGTTCTCATCGGCGACGATGATGTCACCCGGAACCATTTTATTCACGAATGTCGGATCTGCATCCTCCATGACATGTTTAGCCAGTTCTTTCGGGTCTGAGGTATTGAGATAACGGGCAGCGATAATCAAGTCAGTATCAATATCTTTACCGAAATTCCAAACTTTGCCTTCAATTTTTTGCATCAAAAATCCTATGGTACGTAAAATTGATTGGATTATAGCAAAGATGTGTTGAAAGAGTTTTAAATCCCGAAAAAAGGGATTTTAATATGAATCAATATTATCGTTTAAGACTATTGGTGGTTGCCAGCATTTCATCACTGGTCGTAATGACTTTTGAGTTGGCATCGTATGCACGTTGCCCCGTAATCAGGTCCGTAAGCTCAACGACTAATTGAACGTTTGAAAGTTCTACAAACCCTTGTCGGATATTCCCTAATCCATCAACCCCAGGAGTCCCTTCAACAGGCTGACCTGAACTGTCGGTCTCCACAAAAAGGTTATCTCCCATCGCATGCAAACCGGCAGGATTAATAAAGTTTGTTAATGAAATTTGTCCCACTTGAGTTGCCTGTGCTTGACCTGATTGTGTAACACTGACGATACCGTCGGTTCCGATACTAATGTTAATAGCATCTTCAGGAATAACTACTTCCGGAACCAATTTATAGCCGTCGGAGTTTACAATCGTACCGTTTTCATCAATTTTAAATGAACCATTACGGGTATACACTTCCGTTCCGTTAGGGAGTTCGAGTTTAAAGAACCCTTTTCCCGTAATCGCCGTATCGAGTGTGTTATCGGTTTGCTTCAAACTCCCCTCGGTAAAGATTTTATTGATCGCGGTAGGACGAACCCCTAGACCCACTTCAATCCCTGTCGGTGATTTGGTCGTATCACTGGTAGAGGTTCCGGCATACGTCATTACTTTGTACATCAAATCGGCAAATTCGGCACGAGACTTTTTGTATCCCATGGTGTTAACGTTGGCAATATTATTCGCCGTCGTATCGATTTGAGTTTGCATTGCCAGCATCCCGGTAGAGCTGGTGTAGAGTGATTGCATCATAGTTTTATCTCCTTAAACTTATCGACGTGTTACTGCGAGTTTTTCAATCGCATCACGGTTTAGATCATTCATTTGTGAATCCATCGCTTTTTGATACATTCCGACAAGACGGTTTGCTTCAACAAGTGCAATCATTTCATTGACCGCATTAACATTGCTCTTTTCAACAAATCCCTGCATAACACTTCCGCTCTGCGCTAATGGGGTAAGGGGATCGGCAGGATCAGGGATATAAAGGTTTTCACCCTCTTTATTTAGGTCTCGGATATTTTGCGGTTCAATAACCAAAAGTTTTTTGTTGGCTACCATTTGAGTCGTACCGGGCACATTGGTTGAAACTTGACCATTTTTGTCAATCGTAATAACACTGTCTTGCGGAGTAAACGTAATCGGTGTTTTATCGGCAGAGAGAACTTCATGCCCCTGTTTATTTACCAATTTGCCTTCATCGTTAATAGTAAAAGTTCCATCACGAGTAAGGCGAATCCCCTGCGGTGTCTGAACCGCGAAAAATTGTCCCTCTTTAGAAAGTGCCATATCAAAGGTATTATCCGTGCGTTGCATTGCTCCCAAAGTATGATCGGTATAGGAATCAGTAATTTGCGGCACTCTACTTAATGAGCGGTTAAAATATTGTGCTGCCTCTTCCGTATGGTTGGCAATCGGAAGCTCACTTTGTACCGTTTTAAATAAACGTGCAAAATCACCCGTGATCAATTGATCCCGTTTATACCCTGCCGTATTGGCGTTAGCAAGATTGGAAGCAATCGTATCCATACGATTAAACTGCGCTACCATCCCGCCTGTCGCCGCATAATATCCGGTCTGCATTTATCATCCTTGTGGAGTATTGAGACTTTGATAGCAACAAGTGTTCCACAGTATAAATATTCTCAAAATAAAAAGTATCGTAAGCTATTTAAGAAAAATTTCGGTATAATCCACCTCTTTTTAACGTTAAGGGAGTCCTCCTCGTATGAGTGTCAAAGATCTAAATAAACATCTCGAAACCCTATTTACCGAACATAAATCCAAAAATTGTCTCACCTATGAAACAATTGTTGATCCTTTTGACAAGCAACCCACCCTTGCACAAGCGAAAAATATCCTAAAACTGGCACAAAAACATAAAATCTGCCTTTTTACCTCTTCAGAGCATGCCAAGATGCTCAATCAACAAGAAGCGGCGGCCAAACGTGCCGCTCAGCTTAAATACATTGAAGAAGCAAGCGGTGATGAGTTTGACATTCTCAAACAACACGAACTTCTTGAGTGGTCACGTTCGGATTCTCCCGTACGTATGTACCTACGTGAAATGGGTCAAATTCCCCTTCTTACTAAAGAAGAAGAAGTTGAAATCTCCAAACGTATGGAGATGGGGGAAGGGATTATTATCGATGCGATCTGTTCCGTCCCGTATTTGATCGATTTTATCCTTGATTACAAAGATCCGCTTATCAACCGTGAACGCCGTGTAAAAGAACTTTTCAAAAGTTTTGAAGAGGCAGAAGAAGAAGAGAGCGATGACGATAGCGATGATGATGCTGATGAAGAAGAAACGAATGAAAAAGCCCCGTCGCTCAAAGATAAAAAACGGGTAGAAAAAGTGGTAACCAGCTTTAAAGCACTCGAAAAAGCAAAAAAAGAGTGGGTTAAAGCGACTGAGAAAATGTTAGATGAGCGTCCGATTGATGATATGGATGCGGAATATGTTCTCTTTTTCCTAAACGTCAGTTTCAAGAAAAAAATGCTTAAAGAAGCGTTGCTTGATCTTGGACCAACCTCAAAACTTATCAATGAGCTTGTCCGTTCGATGGAAACAGCCTTACGCAGTGATGAGGGGTTTGATCGCGAGTTGAAACGTCTTGAGTACAAACTCCCTCTTTTTAACGATCAACTTAAAAAGAATCACACATTGATTTTGAACAAAATTTGCGATTTGACCAAAGAAGAGATTTCAACCAAAGTTCCTGAAGCAACAATGGTAAGCACCTATATGGAGATCAAAAAACTGATCCAGACCAAAGAGGCTTCCAAAGGGGGCTTCAATATGGAGCCGGACAAACTGGCCGATATTTTGGAACAAATCAAACGGGGTAAAAATATTTCGGAAGTTTCTAAAACCCGTATGGCGAAATCGAACCTCCGTCTCGTTGTCTCCATCGCGAAACGTTATACCAACCGTGGTCTACCGTTCTTGGATTTGATCCAAGAGGGAAATATCGGATTGATGAAAGCGGTCGATAAATTCGAATACCAAAAAGGGTACAAGTTTTCGACCTACGCGACATGGTGGATCCGTCAGGCGATCAGCCGCGCTATCGCAGACCAAGCGCGTACCATCCGTATCCCGATCCATATGATCGAGACGATCAACCGTATTAATAAAATTATGCGTAAACATCTCCAAGAACACGGAAAAGAGCCGGATGTCGAAACCATCGCTGAAGAAGTAGGCTTGTCAGTTGAGAAAGTTAAAAACGTCATCAAAATTACCAAAGAGCCTATCTCGCTTGAAGCCCCTATCGGGAATGAAGAAGATGGCCGTTTCGGTGATTTTATCGAAGACAAAATGTCACTTTCACCGTCTGATGCTATCTTGAAAGATGATTTAAAAGTTCAAATCGAAAGTGTTCTTGAACAGCTCAATGAACGTGAAAAAGCGGTAATCAAAATGCGTTTCGGAATCATGGATGATGAGAGTGACCGTACCCTTGAAGAGATCGGTAAAGAGCTTAACGTTACCCGTGAGCGTGTCCGTCAGATCGAATCCAGTGCGATCAAAAAACTTAAACACCCTAAAGTGGGTCGTAAACTCAAAAATTATATCGAGGACTGATGACATTCGATCAGCAATGGATTGAATACGATTTTAATCCATTTATACTTTTTAACTCCGGCGGAAAAATCGTATCGCTCAATACCGAGGCACAATACCTCCTCGGCGCAATTGAAGCTTCCGCTATCTATAAAATTGCGACTACGTACGCCAATTCTTCCTTCGGATTTAAAACCACTTTTTTAGAACTTGAATTCGGCCGTTTTAAATTTTTTGGTATTACCGTCGGGTATGAAGATGAAGAAAAAATCGGTATCCGACTTTATCAGCTCCCCTCTTTCCAATTTACCGCCCAAAAACCGAACGGTCAGTTAGTCAATGTTTATACGTTAATCGATTTGTGTATCAGTTCCAATTCAATCGGCTCTTCTACGAAATATCCAAAAGAACTTGATCCGACTATTCCAGAAATTCGTCTTCACACCGAAATTTTTATCAAACTGCTTAATAAAATTTATATCTCTATGAACGGCAATGAAAAAATTCTTACAAGACTCTTTTTCCGTGTCGGTGAACATATCAAGTTCGAAGGGGAGAAATATTCCCTCTTCTCTATTGAGATCTCTGCCGATACGATTACTCGAAAATATTTACCGGAAATTACCCATTTAGCCGAAGAGAACAATCTCTTCGTTGATCAAAAAGAGAATAAAATCACAATCAATGTCCCTATGATTGTGAAATAAATAGTTTTTTAGAGATTAGATATCCGACGGGTATCCCTGCCGCTAAACCCAGAAGATAGGGTATTATGTTCAAAGCATGAGCATTTTCAAGTCCAATAAATCCGAGTATCAAAAAAGCATACGGTATTAATCGATAGACAGAGACCATAGCCGATACATTTTTGGTCGTATTTTCGATAATATTGCTCTTTTGACGCGCTTTTTCCTCTTTAATCATCTCTTTTATATCGGTTATCTCTGATTCGCGTTCCTCTTCGTACAAATCATACGGATCATCCATCATATCGATACTGTCTTTGACATCGTCTACATTAACCTCCCCGACACGGCTTTGAATCATATTGCGGTAAGAGTAGAGTGACCCCGTAACAATCAGCATCGAGGAGATCATCGCGACTAGAAAACTAAACATTTTTAGTCCTCATCATCGTCATCGTCATCTTTTTGGGATTTACCCATATTGTAGCGTGGATCTTTCGCCAACTTTTCGAACTCTTTGTATTGCTTGCTGTAGGCTTTGTAGATATTTAATAGTGCCGCTAAAATACCGATAGCGACACCTACCCATAAAAGCCACGTGATACCTGTCAGTTTTTTAAGCCCTAATCCTATCGCCACACCGATCAAGATAGCAACTACCATCGAAATGCCAAGTGAAAGTGTTTCAGCCCCCTCGATGATCGGTTTTAGTCTCGGTTTTTCCTCTTCTGCACTCATTGCATCTCTCCAAAAATTTTATCCGCCGCAGCAATCGTCTCTTCGATCATCATATCGGTCGTTGCGGTGGAGATAAAGCCCGTCTCAAACTGCGAGCACGCAAAATAAAATCCCGCATCCAACATTGCCGCATGAAAACAGGCAAAACGTGCCGTATCACTTTTCAACGCTTCAGCAAAATTGCCGACTGAATCATCGGAGAAGAAAAATCCGAACATTGACCCTCGGACATCGGTTTGTAATCCGATATTATGTTTCGCTGCCGCTTCCGCAAAACCGCTCATCAAACGCACAGCACGCGCTTCGAGGACACTAAATACACGTGCATTGGTTTTGAGTTTATGGATCGAAGCCAATCCTGCCGCCATCGCTACGGGGTTCCCGCTGAGGGTTCCCGCTTGATAGACTCCCCCCTCAGGAGAGAGATGTGCCATAATCTCACGACGACCTCCGAAAGCACCAACCGGCATACCCCCACCGATCACTTTACCCAGTGTTACCAAATCAGGTTTGGTTCCCGTGATACTCTCCGCTCCGTGCAGACATGCGCGGAAACCGCTCATTACTTCGTCAAAAATCAGCAATGCGCCGTATTCGTCACACACGGCGCGCAGTTCAGCCAGAAAATCTTTGGTCGCGGGAACGAGTCCCATATTTCCTGCAATCGGCTCGATGATCACACACGCGATCCCCGGACTATCTTTGAAGCACGCTCTAACACTCTCGATATTGTTGTATTCCGCCAACAACGTATGTTTCGTAAAATCAGCAGGAACACCCGGTGAACTCGGAGTTCCGAATGTCACGGCACCTGAACCTGCTTGAACAAGAAGTGCGTCACTGTGACCGTGGTAGCATCCCGTGAATTTAACGATATCATCACGCCCCGTAAATCCCCGAGCCAAACGGATGGCACTCATCACCGCTTCGGTTCCGCTACTCACAAAGCGAATTTTCTCGATTGAGTCATAAATAGAGATAATAAGTTCTGCCAAATCGTTCTCCGCTTCGGTAGGAGCACCGAAACTAAGACCGTGTTTGACCGCTTCGATTACGGCATTTTCGATAGACTCATCACGATGTCCGAAGATAAGCGGCCCCCAGCTCTGAACATAATCGACGTAACGATTTTCATCGATGTCGATTAAATAACCGCCTTCACCCTGTGCGATAAAACGGGGAATTCCACCGACGCTTTTAAAGGCACGTACGGGGGAGTTTACACCGCCGGGGATAAGATTTTGGGCTTTTTCAAAGGCTGCAAGGGAGTGTTCAATGCTCATTTATAATCCTAATTAATAGTATTTTTAATATTATAGCAAAATTGGGTTGTCCAAACGGCTCGTTATGCGCTAAAATAACAAAAAAAAATAAGGTCATTTATGCAATTTCACGTCGATGCTACGTGCGGCAATGCCAGAGCGTGCACCATTACCACGGCACATTCAACCATTCAAACCCCTATTTTTATGCCGGTGGGAACAGTCGGGAGTGTCAAAGCACTTGATATGGCCGATATGACGGAGCTTTTAGATACTCAAATTATTTTAGCCAATACTTATCATATGTACCTCCGTCCCGGAGATGAAACGGTAGCAAAGTTTGGCGGATTGCACGACTACACCACTTATCCGAATAGCTTTTTGACCGACAGCGGCGGATTTCAAGCATTCAGCCTCAGCGACATCTCCAAACCGACCGAATCGGGAATCGAATTTCGCAGTCACATCGACGGTTCAAAGCATTTTTTTACCCCTGAAAAAGTGATCGACATCCAAAACAATCTGAACAGCGATATTATGATGATTCTTGATGATCTCGTGGCACTACCAGCAACCCAAGAGCGTATAAAGACCTCGATTCAAAGAACAACCCAATGGGCGCAACAGTCGATTGATTACCATCGTAATAACCAAACCAAAGGGATCGGTGTAAACCAAAATATTTTTGCTATTATCCAAGGGGGAACGGATTTCAATTTTCGTACCCAATCGGCCGAAGAACTGTGCGCAATGGATTATGACGGATTTGCCATCGGAGGGCTCTCCGTCGGAGAAGCGAATAATCTTATGTACGATACGGTAGAACACACGACACCGCTCATGCCTCACGATAAACCACGTTATCTTATGGGAGTCGGAACCCCTGAGGATTTAGTCGAAAACATCGAACGGGGAGTCGATATGTTCGACTGTGTCATGCCAACCCGCAATGCCCGTAACGGTACCCTTTTTACGACGTTCGGCAAAGTTAATATCAAAGGGGCTATCTATAAATACGATGCGCAACCGATTGATCCTGATTGTCAGTGCTACACATGCCGCCGTTACAGCCGTGCGTATTTGCACCATCTCTTCCGATCCAAAGAACTGACTTATTTTCGCCTTGCATCACTCCATAACCTCCACTACTATCTGTGGCTGGTACGTCAAGCACGCGAAGCGATCTTAGCGGGAAAATTTGTTGAATTCAAAAAGGATTTTTATGCACGTCGCCAAAGCTAAAATGACACTCGGAGTCAATATCGACCATATCGCGGTCTTACGGGAAGCGCGTAAAATAAACGATCCCGATCCGCTCATGGCATTAGCAGTTTGTGCCCAAAGCGGTGCGGATCAAATCACGATTCACTTGAGAGAAGATCGTCGTCATATCCACGACGATGATGCCCGCAAAATCATTGCAAGCTCGCCGCTTCCGGTTAATCTTGAGTGTGCTATTGAACCCTCTATCATCAATATCGTCTGTGCTCTTCGTCCCCACAGAGCTACCCTCGTCCCTGAGAAACGGCAAGAGGTAACCACCGAGGGGGGATTGGATGTTATCGGAAATTTCAATTTAATAGCCGATGCTATCCAACAACTGCAAGAGCATGAAATCGATGTTTCCCTCTTTATCGATCCGACACGTGAAGCAATCGAAGCTTCGGAGCGTCTCGGTGCCGAGTGGGTAGAACTCCATACCGGAAGCTATGCAAATCTTTATGCTATGCGCCACAGTGCATTACCCCATTCCCATCATGCAATCGAGTCAATGAAAAACCTCTCTCGACATGATTTGGACAATCTGTTGGAAAATGCATACGGTGAACTTGTCGATGCGGCGAATTATGCCCGTTCACTCGGATTAAAAGTCGCGGCAGGTCACGGGCTAAATTACCAAAATATTCTCCCCATCGTCCATATCGACACCATTGAAGAACTCAACATAGGTCAGAGTATCATCGCTAGGTCGGTCTTTACCGGATTAGCTACCGCCGTATCGGATATGAAAGCATTATGCCAACGTTAAAACGTATCGCTATCAGCGTAGGGGATCTTAACGGTGTCGGATTTGAGATCATTCTTAAAGCCCATAATACGATTAAGCAACTCTGCAATCCGCTCTATTGTATTAACTATACCATGGCACATCAAGCCGCAAATTTATTACATACCCAAATCCCCAATGATTTTCAGATCTTCAATGTTTCAGGGGAATTTGTTATCGAAGCCGGAAAAGTATCCGCACAAAGCGGTCAATACAGTTATGACTCGTTTATCGCGGCTGTTGAACTGGCCAAAAACAATCATGTTGATGCTATCGTTACCCTACCTATTCACAAAGAGGCATGGATGATGGCAGGAATCCATTACGTGGGACATACCGACGCATTACGTGACATCTTCCAATCCGATGCCATTATGATGCTCGGATGTAATAAACTCTATGTTGCCCTCTACACCGAGCACATTCCCCTACGTGAAGTAGCCAAATACATACAAATCGATCCCTTAGTCTCTTTTTTACTTCAACTCCATCAAACTACCGAACATACACCCATAGCCGTATTAGGGTTAAATCCCCATGCAGGGGATCACGGAGTGCTGGGAAATGAAGAGCGTTTTATCGAAGCGGCTATCCAAAGGGCTAATGAGACGTTAGGTCAAGAAGTTTTTATAGGGCCTATCGTCCCCGACATCGCCTTTACCCCCCACTTTCGAGAGCGCTATTCGATGATTGCGGCGATGTATCACGACCAGGGTCTTGCACCTCTCAAAGCGCTTTATTTTGATGAGGGGATCAATATCTCTCTCGGTTTACCCATTATACGGACTTCTGTCGACCATGGAACGGCATTTGATATCGCTTACCAAAATAAAGCCTCTTTATTAAGTTACAATAACGCAATATCTGCCGCAATAACGTTCAATATGAGAAAAAAGGGCGCGTTTTGAATCCTCGTATTATTTCTGAGATTGTCACGATCCTTGATAAAAATTTACCAAAACATTTATACGCACTCGACTATACGACAGAGCAGTATAAAACACTTCTTAAAATGTTAAAAATCGGAGATGACGAATCACTTTTTAATGATAAAAAAGGGGCCATTCGAAAAGCACTGGTCAAATATTTTGCCAAAAGCTACCAAGAGATTGATCTGCAAATAACCTTTTCTTCTTTTGCTCTAAAAAAGAATTTTATATATCCCTCAAAACCTGAAGCATATGATCGTATGCTTCATCAAAACAACGTCCTTTTGCTCGATGTACTTGAGAAAAAATCTGATTTTTCCCCACTCCCTTATTTGGTCTCTATTCCGGAAAATATTCGTGAACCTATATGTCAAAATTATCTTAAATTTGACGATAATCATGATACGGTACGCCAAATAACTCGGCAACAAATCGACAAGATATTCAACCTCGATCCTCGAGATATTATCTTTTTTTTACGCGGTCGTATAACGATACGTCATTACACTCCCCCTAAAAAACTTCCCGACGGTGTCGATAAACGATTCGGCGGTGAATCGGTAGAACTCATGGAAGCTATGTACAACTCCTATTTTCCAGAAGGTGCATGGACCCATATTGAACCGATTTTAGGAGAAGTTATCGCAGAAAAACTAAACTTTGGGGTGATTGATAATATCACGTTTACCCGAACCTTTGTACCCGTTTTCCGTTCTATGATTGAGATTCTTTTACTTGAAATCATAAATGAAGAAGATAGAAAAAGAATCGAGGGGTTCACCGGATACGTTTTACGACAGCACTTTCACCGAATTTTCATCTATACGGCGAAAAATCTTTTGCATTTTATTGAAAAACGGGATAAAAATGCCGAAGCATTTATCAAATATTTTTCCGATGAAATTGTTATTGACACTAACGGTAATAAAATTCAAAAATACGCTATTATCGATTCAAAACAACAAAAATGGAACTACAGCTCTATAATCTCCGTTATGATGCAATACAAACAAGTCAAACAAAAAATTGTCTCTCAAAGAGAGTCTATATCAGTTGTAGAAGAAGAGTTGAATCAGTGTCTCTTGGAATTGACGACCGAAAAAAATAATAAAGATATTATTCAAGATAAATTAACCGATCTGCAAGATACGATTAATGAAAATGATGCGGCGATCCTAAAAGTAAAGAATCAAAGGGGAGCAACCCCCGAAGAAGCACTCTCCCTAAAATCACAAGTCAATAGACTCAATTATCATCAGACGGAACTGTTTGAATTAAAGAAAAAAACTACCAATCAGGTCGATCTTTGTAAAAACCGCATTGCCAATAAAATGAGTGAGCTCACGCGACGCCAAAGAAAACTCGATTATGAGAAAAAATCGCTGCAAACCTATCTAGAACAGATGGCTTCTGTTCTGGAGTCTTATGAAATCATTGCCGAAGCACTCGCCACCGCCCTTACAAAAAGGTAATTATTCCACTACGATAAACGGTTGCGATAATCCTCATAGCCGAATTCATGAACCATCTCGAGTTTCCCCTCTTTTGTCCAGATCGCCAGCGATGGAAGCTTAATTCCGTTAAACGTCGTATTTTTCACAAATGTGTAATGAATTTGATCTTCAAAAATGATCTTATCACCAACGTTGAGCGGTTCATCGAACGAATAATCCCCCATAATATCCCCTGCCAGACACGTGTTACCGCCGAAACGGTACGTATATGCTTTCTCTCCCGCTTCTCCTGAGCCACGAATCATAGCGCGGTACGGCATCGCGAGAGTGTCGGGCATATGGGCTTCGGCAGAGGTGTCGAGAATAGCTATATCCATCCCGTTATGGACGATATCAAGCACCGACGCGACCAACGGCCCTGTCTGCCATCCGATGGCTTCACCCGGTTCGAGATAGACGGTGATATCGTTATGTCGCGCTTTAAACGCACGAATCACCTCGATCAGACGATCGACATCGTAATCACTACGGGTGATATGATGCCCTCCTCCGAAATTGACGTATTTCATTCCGTCGATATACTGGCCGAATTTCGCTTCAAACGCTTCCAAAACTCCCTCTAGCGCATCTACGTTTTGTTCGCATAACGCATGAAAATTAAGTCCGTCAAGTTTTGAGACAATCGAATCATCGAAATTAGCTAACGTCGTCCCCAGACGGCTGTAAAGTCCGCACGGATTGTAAAGATCAACGGGGCTAGAGGAGTATTCGGGATTGACACGGAGTGATACGGAGATATTTGGATTTATCGCTTTGACCCGCTCAACATAGCGGTGAAACTGTGAGGGGGAGTTAAATACGATGTCATCGCTGATACGAGCGATTTCATCTATATCTTCATCTTTGAATGCAGGTGAATAGGTATGTACCTCTTTATTCATCTTCTCACGTGCGAGCTTGGCCTCATGGAGTCCACTGGCGGTACACCCTTGAAGATATTTCGCCACGAGGGGAAACGTCGACCACATCGCAAACCCTTTGAGAGCGAGGATGATCTTTGCACCCGATTCCCTCTGTACCCGCTCCATCACTTGAAGGTTTTTCTCTAAAAGAGCCTCTTCGCAGATATAGCAGGGAGTATGGGGTAGTGATGAGAAATCGATAGCGCTCATAAGAAATCCTGTAGAGGTGGTTTTATTCGTGTGATTGTAGCACAGAGTTATTTCGCATCCTAGTTCACCCCTCCCCTTTATCCACTTTCCCCCGCATCTTCTTAATATTCCCATGCTTCGTCTTACTGTCCATCCGTCGCTTCTGTGAGTTGCGGGTCGGTTTAGTCGGGCGGCGCTTTTTCTGAACAATGGTGACGCTTTTGATGATTTCTTTGAGCCTCTCCAACGCCCCTTCTCTATTCTCTTCCTGCGAGCGTGATTCTTGGGATTTAATGTTGATAACACCGTCTTTGGTAATGCGGTGGTCGGTGATCTCAAGGAGGCGTTCTTTGTAAAAATCGGGAAGACTTGAGGCATTGATATCGAAGCGGAGGTGTATCGCAGTAGAGACTTTGTTGACATTTTGTCCACCCGCTCCCTGAGAACGGATAGCGGTTATCTCGATCTCAGAGTCGGGGATGGTGAGAGAATTTGAAATTTCTAACATAACAAACTTCTGTGATAGGAGAGATTATCTCCCCCGTCCGCCCGATTTTTTCGGTGATGGTTTTTTGGTATTGCCAAAAGCGCTTCCACGAGCTGAAGTGCTTCCTTTGTCTATAGATTCTTCACGTGCGACGCGAGGGCCGCGCTTCCCGACGAATTTCGGCTGAACAGGAGCTTTTTTACGCTTGTTCCCGAACGCTCCGGCTGTTTTTTCTTTTTTTTCTCCCTCTTTGGAGAGACTTTTACCCCGTGTTTTTACCAGTGCATTATCGGCTGGGGGTTCAAATCCGCTCACCAAGATCGTCTCGACGTTTTTACCGAGCATTGTGATGATTTTTGACCATGAAATATGCTCAGCAGAGGAGAGAAGCGTGATAGCGAGACCCTCATTCCCCGCACGTCCCGTCCGTCCGATGCGGTGGAGATAATCGGTGCTGACATGAGGGATATCATAGTTGATGACGACATCCAATCCCTCGATATCTAGTCCTCGCGCCGCAATATCGGTCGCAACGAGAATTCGGGCAGAGCCTTCTCTAAATTCAGTGAGAGCACGATCGCGTGCACCGTGTTTTTTATCGCCGTGGATAACGACATTTTTTAAACCGCTGGCGTTCAGTTCAGTGCTTACTTCATCCGCTTCAGCCTTGGTTCGGGTAAAGACGAGAACCTGAGGATAGTTATTAGAACCGATTAAAAAGGATAACAGCTCTTTTTTACGCTCTTTTTCAACCGGATGAACCACTTGTCGTAGGGTCATATCGGCGGCTTTGAGGTTATCGACTTCCACCAAAAGCGGTTTTTTGAGAATCTTTTCACTTAGCTGTTTTACCGCAGGGGTCATCGTTGCCGAAAAAAGCATATTTTGTCGGTTCAGTGGAAGAAGATCGATGATTTGCCCCACTTCACGGATAAATCCCATATCAAAAATCGTATCGGCTTCATCAAATACTAAAAACTCAATCCGTGACAACGGAACATGCCCTTGTTTGTTCAGCTCAATCAACCGTCCCGGAGTGGCAACGATGATGTCGACCCCTTCTCCTAATTCTTTGGCCTGACGCGCCATATTGGCTCCGCCGTAAAGGGCGATACAGTTAAGTTCAAGTCCCTGTGCATACGATTCAATCGCTGATGCGACTTGAGAAGCAAGCTCACGCGTCGGAACAATCACGAGAGCACGTGCACTCGCTTGTTTAGCTTCAGTTGCACTGTTTAGTTTTTGGATGATCGGGAGGGCAAATGCAGCCGTTTTACCCGTTCCTGTTTGTGCAGCTCCGAGAACATCACGCCCACGCAAAATGAGCGGGATAATCTGTGTTTGAATCGGAGTCGCTTCGGTGTACCCTTTTTCGGAAAGAGTTTCGAGCAGATGGGCACTAAGCCCTAAAGTCGTAAATGACATCGTAGATATTACCTTTTTGGTAGTGTATTAATATATATTAACATTTTATCGCTTCAAACCTCCCCATTATGGACTATTTTTTGCTACGATACCGCAATTGATTCAACAGGGAGAACAGAGTGAAAGCATTAACGCTTTTAGTAACATTAGCTACACTAACATGGGGATCGAGTATGATCGGTACCGTGTTGGACAAAACAACCAAAAAACCTATTCCAAATGCTATTATTATCTCAGGTAAAAATGAGTATCGTACAGATTCTAACGGAACATTTAAAGTTCCGAAGTCTCCTATTATCGGAGCACGTGCAATCGGTTACGAACGTAAATTTTACAAAAGCGGCGGAAAAATATTCTTAGAACCTTTTCAACCAAAAGCGCTCTACCTCTCAAGTTTCGGTGCTACTCACGGAAAGATTATGGGAAATGCCAAAGACATTATTAAAAATACCGAGATTAATGCTCTGGTAATCGATATTAAAATGGATCGCGGTCAAATTGCTTTTGCTACCAACAATGCAATAGCAAACAAAATCGGTGCACAAGAGTTGATTTTGTTTAAAGATATAAAAAAATTCACCGCCGAGCTTCGAAAAGAGGGTATTTACTCTATAGCACGTATCGTTACGTTTAAAGACACCCCCCTTATTACAGCCTACCCTCAATGGGGTGTTCGTAAAAGTGACGGAAGCCTCTTTAAAGATAAAGAGGGGCTCTACTGGATCGATCCTTCCCGTAAAGATGCATGGAATTATATGATTTCCATCGCTGAAGAGACCGCTAAAGCGGGTTTTGATGAAATTCAATTCGACTACGTCCGTTTTCCCGATGCGAAAGGGGTAAAATTTTCCGTCGAAAATACACAAGCGGAACGGGTCAAAGCCATTTCAGGCTTTTTGGAAGCGGCACGTACGCGTTTAACCCCGTACAACGTCTTTATTTCTGCCGATATTTTCGGATACGTCAGCTGGCATAATGCCGATATCGAGATCGGTCAGCGTGTCGATGCCCTTTCACCGTATGTCGACTATCTCTCTCCGATGCTCTATCCCTCAGGTTTTAATGCAGGTATTCCGGGGCATCCCGATCCTGTAAAAGCTAATTATGAAGTGGTCAAACAATCTCTTGATAAAGCGCTTGAAAAATCGGGAACCTCCCCGTTGGCCTATCGTCCATGGTTACAAGCGTTTCGTGATTATGCGTTTGATCGCCGTATCTACGGAGCCAAAGAAATTCGTGAGCAGATTGCCGCCAGTGAAGCGTTCGGCAGTTGTGGATGGATTCTCTGGAACCCGCGTAATGTTTACAGTTCACAAGGGCTCAATTAACAGAAAATATAAATAAAATCTAAAATTTCAGTGTATAATACCTACTATATAGTATTAAACATTGAAAAACTATTTTAGGTATTAGCATGATTGAAACAGATATCTTTATCGGAAGGCAGCCTATATTCGATAAAGATGGAAAATGTGTATCCTATGAGCTTCTTTATCGCAGTACGCACGAATCAAGCGGTGCTGTTTTCTCTAACAATGCCAATGCCACGGCACGGGTTATCATCAATCTTATCCATAATATCGGTCTCTCTTCTATCATCGGTACGAAAACAGGTTATATCAATGTAGACGAACAAATTATACTCAGTGATGTTTTTTTATCTCTCCCTAAATCCAAATTTGTTTTTGAAATTTTAGAATATACGAAAGTTACTCCGGAAGTAGTTGAAAAAATACGTCAGCTTCACGAGCTCGGATACCGCTTTGCCTTAGATGATTTTTCCTGTGAATCTGAAAATATCGAATATTTCAAACCTCTTTTTCCCTATGTTGATGTTATAAAAATAGATTTGCTGGCACCTATGGCTATGAGTATCGAAGCTATCGCCTCGGAGTTCAGCTCTCTAAATGTTAAGCTATTAGCAGAAAAAGTAGAAAATATAGAGATATTTGAGGAGTGTAAAAAAGCAGGCTTTTCTTATTTTCAGGGCTACTTTTTTGAAAAACCGACTGTCATCAGCGGAGTTAAAATTGAACCTTCCGTTATTAATGCCATCGACATCATTAACACGTTATACACTACCAATGATATCAATACGGTAAGTGAAAAATTTTCATTCTATCCGGAACTGACCTTTAATCTTTTACGCTATATAAACTCGGCTGAATTTTCTTTTAGGCAGGAAATTACGAGTATTAAACAAATACTCAACCTTCTTGGCCCCTCACGGCTGCGTTCATGGCTCGGACTGTTCCTCTATTCCGGTGCACAAGAGCAGATGTTTCAAGAAGCTATTGTCGATGCCGCAAAATTTCGAGCGAATATGATGCGTGAACTGGTAATAGCGTTAGGTAAACCTGCGCTTGAAGATGAAGCATTTTTAACGGGAAGCCTCTCCCTTATCGATGCCTACTTACATCTTAGCATGGCTGAAATTATTGAAAAGATTCATCTCGGGCAACCTATCATCAGTGCGTTGCTGAAACGTGAAGGGTATTTAGGAAAATTATTACTCATTACCGAGAAGCTTGAAAAAACAGACCAAATCCAAATTCTTATCGAAAATTTAGCACCGAAAATCAATCTCACCGCTGAAAAACTTTATCAAATATACGCCAAGGCCTATAATTTTAGTGTTGCCATTCGTCCCTCCAACTCTTAAGACCTGTTCCATCTACAAATGAGCTGAAAAATGCTACAATCACCCCTAGAAAATAATGAGGAAAAAAAATGGGTGATAGAAATGATCTCTTACTTGAGTCCCATGATAATTTAGCCCGATACCTTGACCTTGCCCAGCGCTCTATCGCCTCGTTTATCGAAAGCCATGCGGATATTTCACACGTTGCTACATTACAGGAAAATTATATTAGCAAAGCCTCCGAAGATGGTATAGAACGTTGTATTACTTTTGTTGACGGGCTCAGTGAACTTGGGAAAAACATGTCTTTGGAACTCAAAAAAGCGCAGAAGAAGATTGACGAATTAACCGCGGAGTTACAAGAAACCATTTCAGAACTCACCATTGATCCACTTACAAAAGTAACCAACCGTAAAGGTTTAATCGAAGATTTAACGTCTGCTATTAAAGCAGGCAAGAATAAAGAGCTCCCCTTAGTACTACTGATGATTGATGCCGATAATTTTAAATCTCTTAATGATAAACACGGACACGTCGCAGGAGATAAAGTCCTTTATTTTTTTGCGCAAAGTATCAAATCCGTCCTTCGAAGCGGTGACAAAGTGTATCGTTACGGCGGAGAAGAGTTTACGGTGGTATTAAATCGATGTGATAAAGAACAAGCTTTTATCGTAGCCGATAAGATTCGCTCTAAAATCGAACAAAGCCATCTGATATATTCCGGAAAAACAATCAAAATGACCGTAAGTGTAGGAGCCACTATGCATCATGCAGGTGATACCTATGATGTTCTAATTTCCCGCGCAGACGATGCACTGTATCGTGCTAAAGAAGAGGGAAAAAATCGAACCGTTCTCTTAGATTAAAATTGAAATATTTTTACTTATTTATACTTTTTCTATAAAGAATCAAGGTAACCCGTGAAATTTTTGACCCGCTTTGTCCCCTACTTTCTTCTTGCCTTGAGTATAAAAGCTGATGGTCTTCCCGTATCGACTTCATTAAGTGAAGATATAACCCAAACTACACAATTGGCAACCCAAATCAATCAAAATATCGATTATCAACCTTTTATTTTATCCGTATGGGAACACGACGATCTTTTTAAGTTTGGTGCCCACACCCTCAAAGATGCACTCATGCTCATTCCCGGAATCGATATGATGGGAGATACGATGAATAATCGTACAACCGTCATCCGTGGCTCAAATCCTCTTACCTATGGACAAACCAAACTTGCTATTGACGGTGTCGTCGTTAATGACCGAGTCTATGATAGTTATAACGGTTATTTGGATTTTCCGATCGAACTTATAAAAAGGATAGAGGTCGTACGGGGTTCGGGAAGCTTTATCGAGGGGGTCAACGGGTATTCAGGCTCCATCAATGTAATCACCTATGCGCAGGAGACCATTAAACCTCTAAATGGAGCTATTTTCGGAAGTTTCGGAAATGATTCGGCCAAACAAGCCGGATTTTGGTATAGCCATAATGGATCGGAGTGGAAACTTTCAACGGATATTTTCTACCAAAGTAACGATGCAACCACCCCTATCAATGTCACCGATAAATACGGCAATACGGGACTAGCTCCACTCAATAGCCGTCAAATCGGATTTGGGCTCTCCTATCTTTATGGAAATTTTTCTCTCAAGGGACGTTTTAACCAATTTACAACAGGAAGTGCGTTCGGTAATTTGAACGCATTGCCGAATATTGACGGAACACAAACGATTCCCGCTTGGTATCTAGAAAGCGGTTATCACCATAAAATGACTGAAAATTTAGTACTGCAAGCAAAGGCCGGGATTATGGAAGACGGATGGGAAGATGAAGCTCGTTTACTCCCACCCGGTACTTATACCGGCATTACATTTCCGACCGGTTATTGGGCATATTTGGATTTTAGTACCCGTCTTCTCTATGCCACACTTTCCGCAACCTACACCGGAATCAAAAATCATAAGATCATCGCCGGTTACACACAAAAGTACGAAGATATCGTTGACATGTCTACCGTAACTACCAACAAAACCGGAGGGTCAGCTTTAGTTGATTATACGGTTGTTGCCCCTTTCATTAATGTCGGAGCGGCTTGCAGACATACCGATGATTTCTACCTCAGTGACACCATTGATTTGAATGAGCAATTAGCTTTGTCTCTTTATCTGGGAGGAACCAAAGCCTCTCATATAGACTTCCAGCACTATACCCGAGGAGCTTTGGTCTATCAACCTCATCGTCAACATATCGTAAAATTTATGGTAGGGAATAATTATCGGCTCCCTTCATTTAGAGAAATGTATACTCAAAACCACCCTTTACGTACCGGAAATCCAAATTTAGAGCCTGAGCATGTACTCTCATATGAAGCACAATATCTCTATAAACCGACCATGTCTACAACATTGGGGATTAATCTCTTTTATCTGCAGAATTCGGATCAAATCACCTCTAATACTCCGAATAAAATGTATCAAAATATCGGTGAACGCACTATCCAGGGGTTCGAAACAGAATTTCGCGGAAGTATCGGCGAAAATGACCTGATTGCCCTCTCCTATAGCTACATTTCGGGAGAAACCGTCAAAGAAAATGAATATACCGATTATCTCCCTTATGCATCATCCCACATGATTAAATGGGCATTTTCTTATGCGCTCACACCGCAAATTAATGCCGGTGTTGTCGGTCGGTATACCAGTGAGAAAGATCGCCGTCCTAACGATACCCGTAATTCAATGGATTCTTTTACAACGCTTGATCTGATTTTAGGATGGGCAGACCAAAACGGATTCTATCTCCAAGGCGCTGTCAAAAATATTGCCGATGTCATCTATCGCTATCCTTCCACCCCATCCACCTATCCGGATGATTATCCGATAGAGGGTCGAACGTTTTGGATTCGGTCAGGTTTTAAATTTTAATGCGACTTTTATTCCTTTTACTCATCGCTTATATTGTTGGAGCCGCCGATGAATCCTTTGTATTAAATGCGCATATTCGTATGATTCCAAAAATAATGGCGTTAGATACACGATTATCTTCTAAATCCCCTTCTTTTAAAGCTACGTTAGCTGTCGTATATGACACCAACCAAAAAAATGCCGCGCTTTCTATTGCAGAACAATTCAACAAAATTCACAACGGAAAAGTATCTAATCTTTCTTTTAGTGCTACCGCCTATACCTTCGATGAGTTAATTGAACACCGTGATATCGCTTTTATTTATGTTGTTCCGAGATCTAATACTCAATTGGTGAAAAAAGTTGCCGCATGGGGAATAGTACATAGCATACCAACCTTTTCTTATGACGTAACTGATCTCGAATACGGTATACTTGGAGCTATTGCGATAGAACGTTCAACTGTCGTTTATATTAATAAAAATACCCTCAAAGAGGGTAAATTCCGTTTCAATGACATTTTATTTCAAATTGCGAGAATTATCGAATGAACCGTTTTAAAAATGCACGCCTTTCAACCAAACTTTTTGCTACTCTCATTTTTGCCACTTCAATCATTTTTATTACTATTACCGTGGCGACCTTTTTAATCGTTCGGGATTTAACTATTAACGTTCAAAAAGAAAAAGCTTCTTTACTGATCGATACCGTTAAACCGGCTGTCTCTCTTGCTCTATTTCTTGGTATCACCGATATCGGAGAGAAGGTCTCTACCGTTACCCAACAAAAAGAGGTTATACGGTTAGAAATTGCCGACCAAAATGGAAACGTTATACTCGATTATCAACCCTTTGGCGCATCTTCCCCCTATGATATGATCAAAGTAAGCAAAACACTGATTGAGCCCTCTTCACTTAAGCCTATCGGCTTAATTACCCTTACCTATTCAGGAGAAGAGTTTTCAAAAACAATGGATCATTTTTATACGCTATATGGCTGGGTTTTATTGAGCATATTTGCCATTTTATGGATTATGCTGATATGGATAAATTATCTTCTCTTACCTATCAAACTGATTGCCAATAAAGTACGAAATTTTAAACCCGGTGAAAAAATCATATTTGATATCCCCTATTCTCAAGCCGAATTTATACAAATCGTCCATGCTTTTGAAACGATGCAGGAACGAGTATTAGAATACTCTAGTGAAATCGAAACCATCAATAAAAATCTTGAAATCCAAATTACTGAACAAACACATGAGGCAATACGCCATTTGTATTATGACAATCTTACCGCTTTACCGAATCGGCTAAAGCTTCAAGAAGACCTTTTAACTAAACCGATTAATACCGTTGCTCTCTTAAATATTGATGATTTTAAAGAGATTAATGACTTTTTCGGTATCGATGCAGGCGACTGGCTTTTAACTCAAATCGCCCATTGGCTTAGTGAGATGAAACTCTCACCCTATCGCCTCGGAGGAGATGAGTTCGCCTTTCGTTTGAGTGAAGATCTTTCTCCCCTTGAAATCCGACACGATATCGAGATACTTCTCTCTCTTTTAAATGAAAAACTTTTTATGATTGCCGATGAAACGGTTCATATCCGAGCTACCGTAGGTATTGCTATTAAAAGTGATAAGCCGCTTATTCATGCCGATGTTGCCCTTAATAAAGCGCGCAGTATTAAGCAGCCCTACTCTGTCTATGATCAATCCGAAGGGATTGAACAACGCTATCAAGCCAATATAGCAATGTCGGCCCAAATACGCCAAGCACTCATCGAGCATCGTATCGTCTGTCAGTATCAACCTATAATTTCTTGCAGTAGCGGCAAAATAGAAAAATTTGAAACCTTGGTTCGGATAAAAAATGAAGACGGCACACTCATCGCCCCTAATGATTTTTTACCGATTTCCCAAAAAACAAAACTCTACCACCATATTACGCAAGAGGTTGTCTATCAGGCGTGTCATCTTTTTGCCGCACGGCATGAGCAATTTTCAATCAACCTCTCCGGAAGTGATATGTCCGATAGTCGAACCGTCTCTACCATCGAAAATATCCTCCGTCAAACCGGAACTGCCGATCGGGTTATTTTTGAAATATTAGAATCTGAAGGGATCGAAAATTTTGACGAAGTTGCCTCCTTTATCTCACGTATGAAAGCATTAGGGGTAAAAATAGCGATTGATGATTTCGGAACCGGCTATTCTAACTTTGAAAATATTCTCAAACTTAATGTTGATATACTCAAAATAGACGGCTCTTTAATCCGATCCATCGACGAAAATCCTCGCCATCGGATCGTTGTTGAAGCCATAGTTGATTTTGCCCATCGGATCGGTATCGATACGGTAGCTGAGTTCGTTTCATCCGAAGAAATACTCCGAAATGTCACCGATATGGGTGTTACCTACGCACAGGGATTTTATACAGGAAAGCCTCTATTTTTAAATCCTCAACTCATGTAAAATTTAAAGCCAGCCATGTTATAATTCCGAAATTTTTTATAAGGGTCACCTCATGTTAACCGATCGCGTCAATATACTCTCCGAATCGATTACCATTGCTATCTCTACGTTAGCGCAAGAATTAAAAGCTCAAGGAAAAAATATCCTTAGCTTCTCCGCCGGTGAGCCTGACTTTGATACGCCTCAAGTCATCAAAGATGCCGCTATTAAAGCAATCAATGACGGTTTCACCAAATATACCGCCGTTGACGGTATTCCTGAATTAAAAGCGGCTATCGCCCTTAAACTCAAACGGGATAATCATCTCGAATACAAACCGAATCAGATCATTGTTAATAACGGTGCAAAACACTCTCTTTACAACCTTTTTGCATGTACCATACAAGCGGGTGATGAAGTGATTATTCCGGCACCCTACTGGGTCACCTACCCCGAACTGGTTATGTACTGCGGCGGGAGTGTTGTCGAGATCGAGACTAACGATGCGAGCGGATTTAAAATTACCCCTGAGCAACTCAAAAAAGCCATTACCCCTAAAACCAAAATGGTTATTCTTACTTCCCCTTCCAATCCGACAGGAGCTGTTTACTCACGTGAAGAGCTTACGGCACTTGGAAAAGTATTGGAGGGGACAAACGTCCTTGTAGCCAGTGATGAGATGTATGAGAAATTGATTTATGACGGTGAATTTACCTCTGCAGCAGCCGTTAGTGATGATATGTATCAACGTACTATTACCATCAACGGTCTTAGTAAATCCGTAGCGATGACCGGATGGCGTTTCGGATATATGGCAGCCGCAAAAACCGAAATCATTCAAGCCACTAAAAAACTCCAAAGCCAAAGCACATCAAACATCAACAGCATTACTCAAAAAGCGGCTATCGTCGGTCTAAACGGTGATGCGGACGCGGATATCGAAGCGATGCGTATTCAGTTCAAAGCACGTCGTGACGAAGCGGTAAAACTTTTCAACGAAGTAGATGGGCTTTCTGTTCTTTCCCCTGCGGGTGCATTCTACCTTTTTGTAAATATCAAAGAGGTGAGCAATGATTCTATGCAGTTTTGCAAAGAGTTGCTTGAAGAGCAGGGAATTGCCGTTGTTCCGGGTGTAGGATTCGGTTCTGAGGGATATTTTAGATTTAGTTTTGCAACGGATATTGAAAGCATTCGCGAAGGAATTAAACGTATCGCCCATTTCGTAGCGTCAAAAAAATAATTATTCTTCGTATTTCCCCGCATAAGGGGAAAAACAAACTACTTACTTAATACTTTTTAGCGCCTCAATAACCGCATCAATATTTCCTATCGGCAAATGAACTTTCCACTCAGGATTTTTTGCATCGCCTGCCAATGAAATACCGATACTGGCAACACTATCACTTCCCGTTCCATAAGGCTCATCTACTTTACTGATAGAGATAATCCCTTTTTTTGTCCCATCCAAAGGGATCTCTTTAATAATGGTTACCGCAGAACTCATAATTTCTCCTACTTAACAGTATAGTAAAGAGTTTAGCCGATTTTGGCTAAAGCAATCTTAAAAAAAGAGGAATTAATTTGAACCTTCATTATTTGTATTATTTCCGTAAATAAAAGCATACATTTTTCGATAATAACGCTCATTGCGCGTTCGATCCGTTGCACTGAAATGATGATAGCGCCCTAACGTTTCCCATGAATATCCAAAACTTTTCACCAAACGGGTCAAAATAGTGTTGGCTTTTTCACGTGCATCATTTTCCTCAAAAAATTCGTGAAGCATCGGGTTAGGATGATATTTATAATTGATTTGGTAAGGTCCAAGGTCGAGATTGGTAATCCCACCCGCAATGAGCGCCTGAGCTTGGGCAGTACATTGTTCGGTTGAACCGCATTTGATCAGATGTCCGTTAACCGCAAAACCGGCTGCCTGTGCTCTTTGGGCATCTTCAATCGCATTAATTCTGATAACGTGCGGAATACATTGCCCCTCTTCTTTAAGACACTCGCAATGTTTAATGGCATCAAGGACAATATCCGGCATTCGAATATCATTCGTAAGTTCTCCATCTGCATGCAAAAGCGATGCAGCCATAATAAGACTAACGAAAGTTATCCTCATCCATCTCCCCTTTAACTTAATGTTCTACTATTTTAGCCAATTTCGCCTGCATTTTCAGCCATAATTTATGTTCCATTAACGGAAAGCCGCTGTATATCCCTTTATTTATGATACTTTTAGTAACACCTGAGCGTGCGGCCAAGGTTGTAAAGGGGGCAATGCTAAGATGACCTGCCGTAGCACTTTGCCCCCCCATAACCACATTACGCCCTAAGGTTGTTGAACCGGCAAGACCTGATTGTGAAACCAAAATCGAATGTTCGCCGACAACACAGTTATGTCCTATTTGAACTAAATTATCAATTTTTGACCCCATTTTAATAATGGTTGAACCGAATACGGCACAATCGACGGTGGTATTCGCCCCAATCTCTACATCATCTTCGATAATGACGTTACCGTTTTGATAAAGTTTGATATGTTCACCTATTTTAGTATGCGCGTATCCGAAACCGTCACTTCCGATTACGCTACCGGAATGGATCATGACACGATTTCCGATCAGACAATCACGATAAATCGTAACGTTGGGATAGAGGATAACGTTATCACCGATCACCGTCTCTGCCCCGACATAGACACCGCTCATAATCGTACAATGCGCGCCGATACGTGCACCGTTTTCGATATGGGCATTCGGATAGACAACACTTCCTTCTCCAATTACGGGAGGGATTTCACTGCTGCGTATCGGTTTAGCAAAATATTTTGAAAGAAGCGCAACACTCATGTACGGCTCATCCGATTCTAATGCTACGACACCTTTAGGGAGAAGATGCGCTTTAGAAAGGGGAAGGATCACTGCCGAAGCCCGTGTTTCGGAGAGTTCTTTCTCATATTTTGAATCGGAGAGAAATGATATTTGCCCCTCCACTGCCTCACGAAGCGTATTCAATCCGCTAATTTCGATAGAGTCGTTAATCTCTTTGCATCCAAGGAATGCCGCTATTTCATAAAGTTTCATTGTATTTATCTTTCTAATGCGACAGAACCGCTACGGACGATCTCTTTAGGATGAAACCGCTTGATCGCTTCAAGAAAATGGTTTACCCGCATCGGTTCATCCGCAACCATAACAATCATCGTATCGCTTCCAACATTGACGATACGACCGTTGTACGCATGGGTAAGCGCTTCAATATCACCCATTGATTCCGACATCGGAATTTTGACCATAGCCATCTCTTTTTCGACTAAATCGGCATGCTCATACACTTTTAGTACCGGAATCAGCTTATGCAACTGTTTCGTAATTTGTTCAATAACACGGACGGATCCTGACGTTACAATCGTAATCCGAGAATATTTTGATTCAGGGATAGGAGCCACCGTCAAAGACTCGATATTATATCCGCGACCTGAAAACAATCCTGCGATGCGTGAGAGTACGCTTGCTTCATTCATTACAATAACGGAAATAACGCGACGTTCTGTCTGTTCCATCATTTCTCCTTGTACTCTAACATCATATTAAACAACGATCCGCCCGCCGGAACCATAGGTAAAACATTTTCAAATCGATTAACCGCAACGTCGATAATCGCAACGACATTTTTCTCAACCGCATCTTTGAGCGCGGCATCAAATTCTTCTTTAGTCGTGACACGATATCCGACTCCGCCGAAGGCTTCGGCAAGCTTGATGAAATCCGGTTGCATGGAAAGATCGGTTGAGGAGTGGCGTTTATCGTAAAACAGTGTCTGCCACTGACGTACCATTCCTAAAAAGTTATTATTCAAAATAACATTGATAACCGGAAGCTTATATTCAACGGCCGTCATCAACTCTTGAATATTCATCAAAATAGAGCCGTCACCCGTAATGTTAATACTGACACGATCCATATCAGCACGCTTAACGCCCAAGGCTGCCGGAAATCCAAAGCCCATTGTCCCCAAACCGCCTGAACTGACCCATTGACGCGGACGGGTAAATGGATAGAACTGTGCCGTCCACATCTGATGCTGTCCGACATCGGTCGAGATATTGGCACCATCACCCAAAAGCTGACCGATTCGTTCAACAACCCATTGAGGTTTGAGACGATCACCCTCCTCTTTATAGGACAAAGGATGGAGTTTGTTGAAGTTTGCGATCGTGTTGTGCCATGACTCATAACGCTTAGGATCAATTTGCTCTTTTGCCAATGGAATCATCTGCTCTAGTACATTTTTGACATCGCCGACAATCGGGAAATGAGCATTAACAAGCTTTGAAATGCTCGCAGGATCAATATCAACGTGGATGATCTGTGCATTTTTAGCGAATTCCGAGAGTTTTCCCGTAACACGGTCATCAAATCGGGCACCTAAACCGATAACCAAATCGGTCTCGCTCATCGCCATATTCGCCGCATACGATCCATGCATCCCGAGCATCGAGATTAATAACGGATCATCAAATCGAAGCGTTCCGCGCGCCATAAAGGTCTCAACGGCAGGAATTTGAGTCATTTTAGAGAATTCCCGTACCAACTCTGCCGCATTAGCGTTGATAATACCTCCACCCAAATACAAAAGAGGACGTTTTGCTGCCGCAATCGCATCAATCGCTTTTTTGATCTGACGGGTATTCCCTTTCGTCGTCGGTTTATAGGTTTCGAGTTCAACCTCTTTGGAATAGTCAAATTTAGCAATCTGCGCCGTTACGTCTTTCGGGATATCGACATGTACAGGTCCCGGTCGTCCGGTACGTGCAATGTAAAACGCCTCTTTTAAAATACGCGGTAAATCGGCAGCATCGGTAACAAGATAGTTGTGTTTCGTACACGGGCGACTAATGCCTACCGCATCGATCTCTTGGAACGCATCGGTACCGATAAGCGACATCGGAACTTGGCCGCTGATAAGGACAAGAGGGATTGAGTCCATATAAGCATCCGCCAAACCGGTCACACCGTTTGTGAACCCTGGACCTGAGGTAATCATCGCCACCCCTACTTTTCCAGTCGCTTTTGCATACCCTTCCGCTGCGTGTACCGCGGCTTGTTCATGACGTGTCAAAATATGTTGAAACGATCGTTGTTTATAAATCTCATCATAGACGTTCATGATCGCCCCGCCGGGATAACCGAATACGACTTCGACTTCCTCGGCGATGAGTGCTTCGATAACCATCTGTGCACCGCTGATTTGCATGTCGTCTCCTTGTATTACATTAAAAGTTTGTGAATATAACTAAAAAAAATTAGGGAATTATAAAAGAAAATAGCTATAAATTACGTTAAATTAGAGGAGAGGCACTCTCCTCTTAGGATATATCTTCGATTTCAGGTATGTGAATATCCTCATTTTCTAAAAGGGCTTCTTCTTTTCTGGCCAATGTCGTTTCATCGATTATATGTGGAAATATTTTCCGAATCGAATCGCGAAGCTTCATAATATTGATCGGTTTCAAAAGATAACCGCTCGCACCGGAACGGATAGCCGTAATCACCATATCCTCTTGCCCATGGGACGTCACCATAATAATTTTAGCCTCTTTATCAATCTTTCTTAACTCTTTTACCGCAGCTATACCATCCATCTCCGGCATTGTGATATCCATGGTCACTAAATCGGGTTTCAATCGCATATACAGCGTAATCGCTTCCAATCCGTCTTTAGCTTCACCGACGACTCTATGTCCTAGTGATTCTATGATTTTTGTAATATTTCGTCTCATGATCAACGAATCATCGACAACAAGAATATTAAGCATGCCATTCTCCCTCAGCGGTACCTATGACATTTAGCTCTACATTTCCGTAAGGGGTTGAGAGAAATGCGGTGATAATACCGGCACCGTTTGTTTTTAAAATTGATTTTGCATTCTCAATAGTCACAGGTGGGGTAATGGTCACACCCTTTCCTCGATTAGGAAAATCAACAACGGCATGTCCAATGATCATATTAGCAATCTCCGCGGCCGCACTTTCTCGTAATTCAACAAACTCATCGTTCTTTATTTCCCCATACGCTAAAGCTTTGGTCAAATTATCAAGCAAAAGATCATCATACGTTGCATAGAACAAAAGATTGATCGTTCCGCCGACACCGATTGTCGTTGTATATTTTTTGAGTTCGATTTTATGGACGGACCGATATTCCCCGTCAAACGATGTTTGTATATGTAACTCATTATTTAGCAAGAGCTCTACACGATATACGATTGCTTTTAAAACTTCTTTTAATACGTCAATATTTTCCATTATACCCCTTTCAATACTGATTGCTTAGGGATAAAAAATATAAATCGGCTCCCCTGCCCCTGCTGGGAAATAACATGATATTTTCCTCCGAGTTTTAAGAGTTCGGAACGTACCGATGCCAATCCCACACCTCTGCCCGAGAGATCATTCACCTCCTCTTTGGTGGAGAGATAGTCTTCAAACAATAATTCGATTACGGACTCTTCATCTTCAAGCTCTGAGGAGGTGCGAAAACCTCCGGAAAGGGCTCTTTGTTTTAGTTTCTCTTTATCGATTCCGCGACCGTCATCCGCAATCTCAATAATTATTGTCTCTTCAGTATGGGTGATAGAGAGGAGGATTCTCCCCTGTTCCTCTTTCCCCTGTTGCACTCTCTCTTCGGCACTTTCAATGCCGTGATCCACACTGTTACGAATCACATGAATCAATGATTTTGCAAAACCTCTAAAAGCATCACCCATCATGAGACTTGTCTCATCATGTATCTCCATCGGATACAAAGATTTTTCCAAACGTTCACCGATTTGCTCCACATATTTAGGAAGTGAGCTAAAAAAGTCGCTGATTGATTTATATTTTAGCGTTTGAAGTACATCCAACAATTCAATCAAATCATGGCACTCCTCAGGCTGTGCCTCAACCATTTCGGTTATTTTGTTTTGTAACCGTTCAAAAGTGAGATCATCAAGGATTATCGTCGATTTTTTCTCCATAAAATCATCACCGAGCGTATTGCGCAACACTTCAATGTCTTTTTCTAGCCACAACTCAAAATCAATTTTGTTCATCATCGATTGGATCGTATCATTTGAAACTGATCCCTCTTGTAGCCATAAAGAGAGTCGGGATTCAACTTTATGAAGCCCTTTCGGAGTTGTGATGAAATCTTTTTGGGAAAACAACCCTTTAAAAGTATGAATAATACGATAAATTGCAGTGAGATTTTCCAGAGGTGTTTGGTTAACGTCCACCAACTCGCCACGATTCTCCAAAAAGTGTCGGTAATCGTCCAAGAGTTCAAAAAACTCATCACTACCACTAATAACGGAAACAATCATTTTGAGCGTATTACGTTCTCTTTCAATATTTTTTTCCAAATTTTTCTTATCGGTAACATCCGTAAGGATCATCATAAACCGCTGCGCCTCTATCTGTTTATAAACTACATCGATTGCTTTGTGCTGAAGGACGAACTCATGCTGAAGCAAAGAGATAATGGCATCAATTTTTACTTCATCCTCTTCTTCGAAAATCGCTCGAAGTGTCTCTTCAAAAAATTCCTGTTTCTGAATATCTTCCGGATATAAAAGAGCAGCGATAGGTTCCCCTTCAATCCTATCACCAAAGATTTCAATACATTTTTGAGAATACTCATTTTCCACTCTCAAGGAGGTAGAAAACGTCAAAAACCCCTGATTAGCATTATTGAGTAAACGTGAAATAGCCCTAGAGCGTTCTTGTAAATCGACTGTCCGTTCATTCACTTGGCGACTAAGCTCTTTTTGAATGGTTTTATTATGCATTCGATACGCAATGAAAAAGGGGATTAAAATGAATATGTAAAACAATGCTTCCCATAGAGAACGCGTTAAAAGGGCATCTAATTGTGCATCTATGTTACTGATCTCAATATCTGCCGCCGTGATGTAAACTCGCCCGCTCGGTGAGACATGAGGCAAAAATACCGATCTGAAATGTCCCCACTGATCTTTTGTTTCATCAAACTGTATTTCTCCGGATCGAAATACTTTAAATAATATCGGGGAGGCATCCTCATATTCATCGAAATAGTAGCTAATGTCTTCCCCGCTTTTGAGTTCTTCGGGAGTTGCACTGCTGGAAGTAAAATAGATTTTTTCATCTTGCAGAACAAACGAATAGACATATTTAACATTTACACTTTGTGAAAACCGCGATAAGAGAAGACGATTTTTAAGATCTTCATCAGCAGAGATTGATCCCGCTTTCGTAGCGGGAGTATGCAAAGAGGAAGGGAGAAGTTGATCGGTTACACTCGCACATTGAATCAGTCGCTGATCAATATGGGCTATAAGCTCTGAACGCTGCTGCGTGTACTCATATCCGATGTAAGTAATTAGTGCCATCAGATAAAAAGCTACCGCACTGTAATAGTATTTTTTCATCCTTGACAATACCTTAGTTCAAACAAAATTGTTTTATTCTACTCGATATTGTCTTTTATGAAACTTCAATAGCTCCCTTCACCGACGGTAATAACAAAATTTTCATCGACTTCTACAACTCCGAAAGAATGCTGTCCGCAAAAGCTCTCATTCAACTCCTGCGCCCATGCACGGGCAATGCGCATCGCATTTTCTTTATCATCAAACGTTTTAATTTGTGGCATCCCTTTACGAATAGCACATTTGCATAATCTTTCAACAACAACATGATGTTCCATGATTTACCCTTTACAGCCGCATCCGCCGACCATTCCTATAACAAAATTATCCCCTACTTCTACCAGTTGAAATTCGTGTTTACCGCAAAAATGCCCTTGCATGTACGCCAATTGTGTTTGAGCCGCTTCGTGCGCAACCTCTTTGGCATCGTAGGTAGTGATTTGAGCCATCTCCTCTTTTTTTGCGCAACTGCAGAGTTTTTCAATAACGACATGATGTTCCATAAAGAAATCCTTTATTTGAGATAATAATCTCTCTGCATATGACATTCCACCTTGATGGTGCTATAATCCTATATACGTGAAAAATCAACAAAGGAGCGCAATGAAGAGCGGTGATCCCCAAAGTCTCAAGAATGCCATTGTTATCTCTCTTTTTTACCTTATATTCGGTGTATTATGGATCTATTTATCGGATACTTTTGTTGAATTAATGAGCAAAACCAGTCAAGAGATGAGTCTGTTGCAAACGTATAAAGGGTGGTTTTTCATTAGTATAACCACGCTCTTTTTATTTATCCTAAGCTACCGATTTCTACATGCACGATTTGTCGAATATACACAACAGCTCAATGATCGAAAGAAGATCGAACAAACCCTCAGAGAAGCGAAAGAACGATTTGATCATTTAGCCCATATTGATGTCCTTACCGGACTTCCAAACCGCTTAAGTTTGAGTGAATTTTTAACATCCAAAAGTCTAAAAAGTGCTCCGTTCACCCTCTTTTTTATCGACTTGGACGGATTTAAAGAGATTAATGACGCATACGGGCACCGATTCGGTGATGAGCTTCTGATCCGTGTAACCCAAATTTTAAAAGAAGTATTCCCCGCTGAATCGTATATTGTTCGTACCGGTGGAGATGAATTTGCAATCATCCTTGAGGTTGCCCAAGAAAACAGTGCTATTGAATCTTGTATGACACAGTTGCATGACTTCTTTAACGCACCTATTCTTATCAATACGATTGATGTTTACATCACTGCCAGTATCGGTATTGCAATCTATCCGAAAGATGCAGACAATACCGAAGAACTTCTCCAAAAAGCCGATGCGGCTATGTACCGTGCCAAAAATATGGGACGGAATACTTACAGTTATTACAATTCAGGTTTGACACAGGAGGTACTGGAGAGGACGACCCTCGCCTCAAATCTCAAAAAAGCGATAGCCAATCACGAGCTTTTACTCCATTATCAGCCTCAAATCGATCCAAATTCAGAAAAAATGACAGGGGTTGAAGCACTTTTACGCTGGCCTACACCTGAGGGGATGATCCCACCCTCCCTCTTTATACCTATTGCGGAAGAGCGCGGATTAATCGTTGAGTTGGGATCATTTGTGTTGGAAGAAGGTTTTCGAATGGCAAAAAAATGGTCTCAAGAGGGGAGATTAACCAGACGTATAGCTATCAATGTTTCAGCTAAACAGCTTATCCACCCACATTTTTTAGCCAAACTCGAAGAACTCTTACAGAAAACAAAGTGCGATCCGGCTTGGATCGAGATTGAAATTACCGAGAGTTCCATTCTCGAATATCCTGAAAAAGTGATTGCGCTACTTGGAATGATCAAAGAGAAAGGGTTTAAGATTTCAATCGATGATTTCGGAACCGGATACTCATCTTTATCGTATCTAAAAAACTTACCGGTAGATAAGCTGAAAATTGATATTTCCTTTGTACGAAATATCACCGATCATCCTAAAAATCAAACCATTGTCAAAACGATTATCGCGCTGGCGAAAGGGTTAGGAATGACGACCATAGCCGAAGGGGTAGAAACCGCTGAAGAGCTCCGCTTTATGTGCGAGAACGGTATTGATGCCATTCAGGGCTATTACTATCATAAACCGATGAACAGCGCTTCACTGATAAGTATAATTGATAAAAACTAAAATAAATACTACTAATTCTAAATTTACATGTTACAATAAGCCTACGAAGTGAGGTAGTACATATGCGCTTTATTCTACTGATGATGATCAGTTTAACCCTGTTATTTGCATCTGATACACTACCTCGAAAAACAATACATATCGGTATTTTATCTTTTCGCCCTATTCCTGATAATCAACGTATATGGCTCCCGCTTGAACAACATCTGCATTCCTTTGCTCCTCAATTTGACTTTAATATTACCTCTTATACGCAAGCTGATCTCGAAAAACATATTTCCGAAGAAAAAATCGATTTTGCCGTACTCCATCCTGACGCACTCGTCGCCATGGAGGTGAAGTACGGTGTTTCAAATATTGCGTCAGTGGTACGATTATCCACAACAACCAAAGAACCGCTGACCCAGTACGGAGGGGTGATCGCCGTTTTATCGTCGCGAAGTGATATTCGTACACTCCAAGACGCTAAAGGAAAAACAATCGCGACCAGTCATTCGAACGGATTCGCGGTAATGGTAGGTCAACAAGAGGTTTTTTCCAAAGTCGGTATCGATATCCTAAGAGATTGCCGGATGATTTATACCGGTCAGCCAATGGATAAAGTACTCAAAGCATTGCGTTCTCATAAAGCCGATGTCGGCTTTTTCAGAACAGGGTATATCGAAGAGATGCTTGCAAACGGAAAACTCAAGTCGGGAGAGTTAACCATTATCAATTCCCGTAAACATGATCACTTTCCGTATTGGCATTCAACGGATCTTTACCCGGAGTGGGGAGTTATCGCAACTTCAAAACCTAGTCCTGAGATTGTAAAGAGTATGATTGCCGCCCTCTACAGCATCCATATTCCCAATAATCCTGAGTACACGGCATTCAATACCCCAAACTCCTACAAATCTGTCCGTCTTATCATGCAAAAGCACCATGCCTACCCATTTGATCGTATCACTTTCAATTACAGGGATATTATCCATGAATATGCCCTCCATCTCATTTTACTTTTTAGTGCTATCATCCTTGCCGGAACTTCTTTTACCTTTTACTATATCCTCTCATCACGCCGAAATGCAGAACATACCCGTGAGCTGGAGACCATTTTATCTACCGCAAGCGATGGAATACATGTCCACGATCTTGATGGGAATCTCTATCAGTTTAGCGACTCATTTGCCTCCATGCTGGGATATACCCGAGAGGAAATGGAACAATTATCTTTATACGATTGGGATCACCATTTCACTCCCGAATATATTCGTAAAGTGATGAATAATCTTGTGGATGAAGTCATCACATTTGAGACCAAACATACCCGAAAAGACGGTTCAATCATCGATGTCGAAATCAATGCTCGAGGACTTTTTTTAAACAAAGTCCGCTACATTTACGCCTCCTCGCGTGATATTACGGAACGAAAACACGCTGAAGAAAAAATTCTCGAATCAAAACTACTTTTCGACCGTTTGGCACATCATGATCCTTTAACGGAGTTACCGAATCGTCTCAGCCTTATCGAGACGTTGATTATTAAAACCGATAAAATGGAAGAACACCCTTTTGCCCTCTTTTATGTTGATTTAGACGGCTTTAAAGAGATTAATGACTCTTATGGTCATCGTTTCGGAGACAAGCTCCTGATTCATGTTGCACTACTGCTTGAAAAAATTTTTCCGAAAGACTCTTTTATCGTCCGTACGGGAGGGGATGAGTTTGTCATACTCTTAAGCTGTCAAAAAGATCAAAACCTCATTCATCAGACAATGCAAATGATGGTCGATATTCTTAATCACCCTATTAATATCGATGACATTGATGTTTACATCACCGCCAGTGTCGGCATCGCGATGTATCCAAATGATGCGAAGACAACCGAAGAGCTACTACAACATGCCGATGCCGCAATGTATAATGCAAAGAAAATGGGGAAAAACACCTACAGCTTTTACCATACCGATTTAACTGAAAAAGCACTCCAACGTACTACGATTGCCACAAATCTAAAAAAAGCGCTCCATAACAGCGAACTGACCCTCTATTTTCAACCTCAAATCAATCCTCAAGATAACTCCATTATCGGTGCTGAAGCCCTTTTACGATGGTTTACACCTGAAGGTTCCATTCCCCCTTTCACATTTATCCCCATTGCAGAAGAAACGGGTCTTATTCTCGATATCGGTAAATGGGTTTTAGAGGAGAGTTTTTTAACGGCAAAAAAATGGAATGAGTCTTATGGATTTCAAGGACGAATAGCGGTCAATGTATCGGCACGCCAGCTTATTCATCCGGACTTTTTAATGGTAACAAGAGAATTAATCGAAAAAACCAAATGCAATCCCTCTTTAATCGAGTTAGAGATCACTGAAAGTTCCATTCTTGAAAACCCTCAACGGATTATTCAACTTCTAAAAGTGTTAAAAGAGGATGGATTTCATCTCTCTATCGATGATTTCGGAACGGGCTATTCCTCACTCTCCTATCTTAAAAATCTCCCTATCGACAAACTCAAAATTGATATCTCCTTTGTTCGTAATATAACGATGGAACCTAAGAATCAAACTATTGTCAAAACGATTATTGCATTAGCAAACGGATTAGGGATGGAAGTGCTTGCCGAAGGGGTAGAAACGGCTGAAGAGCTGCAATTTTTGTGTCTAAGTCATATTGACTCGATACAAGGTTATTACTATCATAAGCCAATGAGTACCGAGAATATCGAGTTATTGTTTACCGCAGGTAATTAACCCGAATTTCTGTATAGGGTTGAATAGTGCTATAATACAAAAATAAAAAATAATTATAGGTTTGGTTCAAAATGGGTGATTTATTTCAAGAACATGTAAGTATCACCAATGAAGTCAAAGTTAAAATAGAAAAATTAAAAGTCGTATTTCCTGCAGATTACAGTCGCTTTTATACCGAAGCGGCTCAAACTCATAATATTGAACTCAAACCGAATGAAGTACTCAGTTCTGAAATGCTTGATGAAAAAATGGTACGTCATCTTATCACCCTTTCCAAATGCACCGACGATGCGATCAATGCCATCGAAACCGAAGACAAACAAGCTTTACAAACGATACTTCTCCGAACCGTAGCACTGCAAGAAGAGATTCATGAACTCCAAAAGATCGTCTACGAAGACGGTTTGACAAAAAGTTACAACCGAAAATGGTTTGACGATACTATCCGCGATGTCGACCATATCTCTATCCGTGACAACGGAACTCTCGTGATGGTCGATCTCAACAAATTTAAAATTATTAATGATACCTACGGGCATATTGTCGGAGACAAAGTACTTATTCATATTGCCACCAAGTTAAAAGAGAGCGGTGGACGTGTCGTCCGTTACGGTGGGGATGAATTTATGATCATTTTTGATGAAAAAGTTTCACAAAATGAGATTAAAGCCAAAATGGAAAACATATTGTCCTATTGCAATAAGACCCATTTTAAAGTTGAGAAGAGTGAATTTAAAATCAATTTCGCCTATGGAATGGCTCCGTTCACTCACGGTACGGATATTCACGCTATTATTGAAATAGCGGATAAAGCCATGTACAAAAACAAGCATCTAGCCGATTAATTAGGAAAGCGGTGTCGTCTGCACCACAAAATAAAGCTCATCTTTGAGCGTATTAAGACTTTTAATAACATTATTGCGGCGCGGTTCATCAAGATCAAAGTGTTGTTCGATTGAATCATAAATTCGATCAATACTGGCGTAGATTTCAACCATCAGTTCTGCTTTGATTTTATCGTGAACGCCTGCCATAAATTATCCTATTTGTTTGACTAAATCTTTCGTAAAAAACTCAACCAAAAAAATCTCCCCAAAGGGAGAAAATGACGAGAAACAATGAAGTTTGCCCCCGAGTGGAGGCGATATCCTTAGCGGACGAGGTCGAAGAAATAGTCGGTTGTTGCGATACCTTTAGTATCTTCATCCAATTGGTCAAGAACTTTGTTCGTGATCCAAGTAAGAAGGTTCAACGCTCCATCATATCCGCTGATAGAGTAACGGTGTAAGTGATGACGGTCGAAGATTGGGAATCCGATGTAGATCAACGGAGTACCAGTGTCGCGCATCAATTCTTTACCGTAGCTGTTACCGATCATGAAATCAACCGGCTCAGTGAAGAGGAGTGAACGCATAGCCCACAAATCTTTTCCAGCCCATACATGAAGGCTATCTTTTGCCGGAGAAGTATCGAGCATTGCTCTCATTTCAGCTTCCCAGCCGTTCGGTGCATTGTGGCAAAGAACGTGAGTCGGCTCAGCACCCATCTCAAGAAGGAATGATACTGCACCGATTAGGAAGTCAGGATCTCCCCAGATAGCGAATTTTTTACCGTGCATGTACGGATAGCTATCTTGCATAGCGTCAACAAGACGGCCGCGCTCTACTTTGAGTTTTTGTGGTACTTCTGTACCAGTAAGCTCTGCGAGTTTCATTACGAACTCATCCGTCCCTTTAAGACCGATCGGGTTAGAGAATCCACCAGCATGTTTCCAACGTTTTTCGACCATTTTCATGGTTTTAGACGTTGCGTATTTTTGCAATGAGATCGTTGCACTTGAATTGATACAATCTTTTGCATCATCCAATTTTGTTCCGCCTGAGAACATTTCGTAGTTACCTGCAGGCATATCCCATTGATCAGAGTGGTCGCCCAACATGATATAGTCTGTGCCGAATGCTTCTACGATGCTTTTGACTGAACGGAGGCTTCCGATATACGTTTCAAAACCAGGAATGATGTTGATACGTTTTTTCGTTTCACCTTGTTGACCTTCGGTCAATTGAGACATGATACCGTGCATCATGTTGTCATACCCAGTGATATGGCTTCCTACGAATGAAGGAGTGTGCGCATACGGTACCGGATATTCCATCGGCAAGAATTCTCCGCCGTCTTCTTCTTTTGCTGCAAGGATAAATGCTTGCAAGTCATCCCCGATAACTTCCGCCATACAAGTGGTAGAAACCGCGATCATTTTAGGTTTATAAACTGCCGCACAGTTTTTAAGACCCTCTTTCATATTTACCAATCCACCGAATACCGCAGCATCTTCAGTCATAGAATCCGATACACATGGAGTCGGCTCTTTGAAGTGTTTGGTAAAGTATGAACGAAAATACGCTACACATCCATGAGAACCATGAACGTAAGGCATAGTACCTTCAAATCCGAGTGCAACCATGACAGCCCCGAGAGGTTGACATGCTTTAGCAGGATTGACGGTGATCGCTTCACGAGCAAGGTTTTTCTCACGGTAATCCCATGTTTTAGTCCACTCAGCGATTTCATCTACTTTCGCAGGATTAATTGCGAGCATAGAAGATTCGAATTGTTTTTTGTTTGCGAGTACGTCTTTGTACTCAGGGCGTTTAAACAGGTCTTTCCCGTTTACGATTTTTTCTACTTCTTGCATCGTCTCAACCTTCCTTTTCCCATGGTGCTTTTGAGTGCGCCCATACCGGTGAATTAATTGCTAAATCCATATCTTGTGCGAAAATCGCGAATCCGTCGTACCCGTGGTAAGGTCCGCTGTAATCCCATGAGTGCATTTGACGATATGGGAGACCCATTTTTTGGAATACGTACTTCTCTTTGATCCCTGAAGCTACAAGGTCAGGTTGAAGTTTTTTAACGAATGCTTCAAGCTCATACTCGTTAACGTCATCGTAGATAACGGTTGAACGGAAAATCTCTTCTTTAGTACGTTTGTAGTCGTCATCATGAGCGAACTCATAACCGGTTCCGATTACTTCCATACCCAAATCTTCGTAAGCACCGATAACGTGACGAGGACGGAGACCGCCGACGAACAACATAACCGTTTTACCTTCAAGACGAGGTTTATATTTTGCGATAACCGCATCGATCATCGGTTGGTATTTCGCGATCACTTCTTCACATTTCGCTTGGATGCTCTCATCAAAGAACGACGCGATTTTGCGAAGTGATTTAATCGTTTGGCTCGGTCCGAAGAAGTTATACTCGATCCAAGGAATCCCGAACTCTTTTTCCATATGACGGCTGATATAGTTCATTGAACGGTAGCAGTGAAGCAAGTTCAATTTAACTTTTGGTGTTAATGCCATCTCTTTCATCGTCGCGTCACCTGACCATTGAGCCACAACACGAAGACCCATTTCTTCAAGAAGAATACGGCTTGACCATGTGTCACCACCGATGTTGTAGTCTCCGATGATCGCTACGTCATATTCCGTCGGTGTAACATCGCTGATGTCGATGTGACTAAGATCACCCTCGAAAATATAGTCACGAACCGTGTCGTTTGCGATGTGGTGACCGAGTGATTGAGAAACCCCACGGAAACCTTCACAGTTTACAGGAACGATTGTTTTTTCGATCTCTTTTGCTTTGGTTTTAGCCACTGCAGCGATATCATCCCCGATCAAACCGATCGGACACTCGGATTGAACCGTGATACCGTTATTCAATGGGAAAAGGTTATTGATTTCATCAATAGCGATACCCAATTTTTTATCTCCACCGAAAACGATGTTGTTTTCTTGGAAATCCGTACTAAAGTTCATCGTAACGAACGTATCAACACCAGTTACACCGATGTAATAGTTACGACGACCAGCACGGCTATATTGACCACATCCGATAGGACCGTGAGAAATATGGATCATGTCTTTGACCGGACCCCATACAACCCCTTTAGACCCTGCATAAGCACATCCGCGTTGACTCATGACACCCGGAACGGTTTTTTTGTTTGAGCGGACATCACCGCAGGTTTTTTGATTTTCATCATTGGGAGTTCCGACACCGAGATGTTTTTCACGGTTTTTCGCCGCTTTCTCAGGATATGCTTTTAAGATCTCTTCAATGGCCGCTTTTTGTTTAGCTTCTAGTGTTTCTGGACCCATAATACACCCCTTCCTTACGCGACTTCGATACGGAATTGTTCCATCGAATCAAGGTTGTGACACAATTTCATTGTTTCATCATCCGCTGCATCTAAACGTTTAGAAATCGCAGACATTTGATAACGGTTCATGTAGATCATATATTTTTGAGCACGGTCAGGGTTCTCTTCTTTGAAGTAATGAACCATAGCTTTGAACAAAAATGTATTTTTGTTGGTGTAGCTCAACCACTCTTTATCTTTATCTTTAGTACCCATCAAAAGTTTGATCTCTTTAACGTCGCTTACATCGACATCACCCAATTTTTCAACTACTTTTTCGTCTGGAATAATATTCCCCATATCTGCCGGGAAGTGAAAACCTAATACAAACATCTAATCTCCTTTTTCTGTTCTTTTCTTTTCATTATTAACAAGATGTTAAAATCATAGAAATCTATGACAGCCATTGAAGATTCCTCAAAAGAGGAATCGTCGGGGTTACTTACGCTTCGTGCGCCGCTTTACCGACTTGAGACTCATCTACTTCGTCTTCTAGACCGAATGCAAGGAGCAAGTCTTCAAGCTCATCCATACTGATTGGAGTAGGGATAATTTTCATATCGTTATAAACGATTTTACGAGCAAGCTCTTTGTATTCGCGAGCTTGGTCAGAGTATGGGCTGTATTCAACAACCGTCATACGACGTAGTTCAGCATGTTGAACGATGTTGTTACGTGGTACGAAGTGGATCAATTGAGTACCAAGACGTTGAGCAAGCTCTAGTGCCAAATCGTACTCTTTATCTGTCATACGTGCATTACAAATAAGACCTGCAAGACGTACTCCACCGGTGTTCGCGTATTTCAAAATCCCTTTAGAGATGTTGTTAGCCGCGTACATCGCCATCATTTCACCTGACATTACGATGTAAATTTCTTGTGCTTTACCTTCACGAATCGGCATAGCGAATCCACCACAAACAACGTCACCAAGAACGTCATAAGAAACGAAATCTAAACCTTCTTCATCGTAAGCACCCTCTTCTTCGAGGAAGTTAATCGCAGTAATAACACCACGACCTGCACAACCTACTCCTGGCTCTGGTCCGCCTGATTCAGTACAATTGATCCAACCGCCCGGAGTTTCTTTGTCAAAAAGACCTTTTCCCCAAAGACGAGCTTGTTCCATCTCAACATCTTCAATAGTTCCCATTTCTGCTGCAAGAGAAAGAATAGTATCTTGTGCTTTCTCATGAAGAATCAAACGAGTTGAATCCGCTTTTGGATCACATCCGACGATCATAATATTTTTATCGAAATAGTGTGACATTGCTGCCAATGTATTTTGAGATGTAGTAGATTTACCGATCCCACCTTTTCCGTAGAACGCGATTTGTCGCAAGCTAGCTGCTCCAGCCATGTTATCCCCTTATTTTTGAACTTCACTTAGGTTGATGCAAGGGATGTTCTATGGTTTTTTACGACATTTACTGAAAGAGCGCGACAAAATAGGTTTTTAATGACAAATTTGTAGGAATAGGTTTTGCAGGGTTTGAAAACCTCTATTTTTTACTATTTTGTGTAAACAAATAATATTCTCCTCCATTATCCCAAATCTTTATAAGAAAGGACTATCTTTAAATCTTTTTTATAGATTGAGAGCTATACTACTGGATATTAATGCTACTAAGTATCAATAAAAAGGATAAAGATAATGAAAAAAACACTACTACTGAGTATGGCTGCGGTGGTTGCGATGAGTGCATCGAGTATCGATGAGGCGTTCGTAGCGGGAAAAGCGAGCGGTGTGATTCGAGCGGCATACG
>NZ_JASJOW010000004.1:0-253215 GCF_031427015.1 Sulfuricurvum sp.
CCCGCGACCTCCTGCGTGACAGGCAGGCATTCTAACCAACTGAACTACCGCTGCAGCCAAAAATTATGGTGGGAATTACAGGACTCGAACCTGTGACATCTACCTTGTAAGGGTAGCGCTCTACCAACTGAGCTAAACTCCCAAGAGTTTAAAAAATAATTTGAACAAGTGGCGACCCCTAAAGGATTTGAACCTCTGTTCCTACCATGAAGTGATAGTGTCCTTGGCCACTAGACGAAAGGGTCACTGAACCGTACATGGTGTCTCGTGATGGATTCGAACCATCGGCCCCCTCATTAAAAGTGAGATGCTCTACCGGCTGAGCTAACGAGACCTCTGCAATCTTCCAAATAAGGACGATTGTGAGGGCGAAATTATAGGGGAAAGATGTCGTTTTGTCAAGCTAATTTTACTTACGCGGCAAAAAATAGATCTCGATCGATGTTGAGGAGCATTTTCACCGCCATAAGGACGCTTTGCTCTTGGATATAGTTACGATCTCCCTCAAAATGAAAACGCTCGGTATGGACGGAGGTTTTGGAACGTGCGCTGATATAAACGGTTCCGACCGGTTTTGCATCGCTCCCTCCTGTGGGTCCCGCAACGCCGCTAATCGCCAATGCATAATCCGCAAAACTGACATTCATAGCCCCATCAGACATCTCTAATACAACTTCGGCGCTTACGGCACCATAGTGTTCCAGCGCTTCATCATCGACTGCAAGCCAATTGGCTTTTAGGGTATTGGAATAAGTGATTAAGGAGCCTTCAAAAATGTTTGAAGCACCGCTTTGAGAGGTAAAAAAATGGGCCAGTGAACCACCGCTGCAACTTTCGGCAAAAGAGAGTTTTTTATGGTGGTGAGATAGTTTCTCAATGATAAATGCTGCTATATTGGTAGCTGCAATCACTTTATGGTGCATTAAACCGCGTGCTGAAGCTATAAATTGCGAGAGATTTCCGTGTCGACGGGTATGAATTCGGATTTTAAGCCATCCCTCTACCAATTCACTGAATTCAAGTTTGACATCAAAATTTTGAGCTAACGGTTCGAGGAGGGTTTGGGCACTTAAAAGTTCCTCGTTAAAAAGATGGATGGTGGCAAACCGTGACTCATCATCGATAAGAATAGGGGGAAGTAGTTTACCCTCTGTTGCAAGAATAACATTGATTTCAGAACTGTTATGGGTAAGCAAATAACTGCCGTTTTCTAGGACACTGGCACGGGAGGGGATAAGCATCTGTTCTTTTAAAATTTGATTATCGGCCGTAACGGTACTGAGGAGTTTTCCGACAATTGTGAATGTATTTTTTGTAGTAATAATGATGAGCTTGGATTCATTTTTTAGAAGCCCTTCGAGATGGAGAAAAAGTCCTTTGTCGGATTCTTCAAAATAACTGATCGAATCGATCAAAGCAAGGCGATTTTTGATACTACGGAGGATATAGCGCTCATACGCTTCGTTCAAAATTAGCCGATTGCCTACGAAAATAACATCACGTCTCATGGTTTTCCCGTGTATAAATTTGGGATAGTATAGCACAGCGACAGCAAAATTTAATCACCTAAGAGATATAATGCACCACTTTTTCTATAAGGTAACAGATGGATTATAAAGAGACCCTCCTTCTACCTCAAACCGAGTTTCCGATGCGCGGAAATTTGGTTCAAAACGAGCCTATGCGTTATGCCGCATGGATTGCTAACGATGTCTATGGCAAGATGAAAGCTAATCGTAAAGGCTCAGAGAGTTTTACACTGCACGATGGACCTCCGTATGCCAACGGACACACCCATATCGGTCATGCGCTTAATAAAATACTTAAAGATATTATTGTCAAATACCATTATTTTAACGGCAAATCGGTACGTTTTACCCCCGGCTGGGATTGTCACGGATTGCCGATTGAGCAACAGGTTGAGAAAAAACTGGGCGGAAAACAGAAAAAAGAGGCTTTAAGCACCGCAGAAGTGCGCCAAATGTGCCGCGATCACGCGAGTGAATTTGTCGATATTCAACGCGAAGAGTTCAAAAAATTGGGTGTTATCGCCGATTGGGATAATCCGTATTTGACGATGGATTCCAAGTTTGAAGCGAATATTTATCGCACCCTTTGCGCCGTGGCGAAAAAAGGGTTGTTGATCGAGCGTTCCAAACCGGTTTACTGGAGCTGGGCGGAGCGTACCGCGCTTGCCGAAGCCGAAGTGGAGTATGAAGACAAAGAGGATTACTCCATTTATGTTGCGTTTGAACTCAGCGATGAGGCAAAAGTACGCGCAGGGATCGAGGGGAACGCCGCAATCGTCATCTGGACGACGACACCGTGGACATTGCCTGCCAATACGGGGATCTCTCTCAACCCTGATGAGATCTATGTTCGTACGTCAGACGGTTATATCGTGGCTGAAAAACGGTACAACGCATTGATCGAAGAGGGTGTTTTCAGCGGAACGGTCGTTCAAAAAATCGAAGCGAAAAAGTTCGAAAACCTCTATGCGATCAATCCTCTTAACGGCCGCGGTTCACACTTGGTTTTGGGTGAGCACGTTTTGATGGAGAACGGTTCAGGATGTGTTCATACTGCTCCGGGTCATGGGGAAGATGACTACCGTATCGGTCTTCGTTACAACCTCGAAGTGGTAATGCCGGTCGATGAGACGGGTTGTTATGATAACACCGTCGTCCGTGAAAAACTTCTTCCGAACCCTGAAGAGTTCGTCGGAACCCATATTTTCAAAGCGAACGAGCCGATTATCGCCCTTTTGGGTGACAAAGCGCTTAAAGTCTCTAAGTTTCGCCACTCTTATCCGCATTGTTGGAGAAGCCATACGCCGTTGATCTACCGTGCGACAAAGCAGTGGTTTATCAGTGTCGACGGAACCCCTGAAGGTGAAACAAAAACACTGCGTGAAATCGCTCAGTCCGAAGTAGCTAAAACGGCATTTTACCCCGAATCGGGACGTAACCGTTTAGGTTCGATGGTTGAAAACCGCCCCGACTGGTGTATCTCTCGTCAGCGTGACTGGGGAGTCCCTATCGCATTTTTCCGTGTCAAAGCGACGGGGGAAGTGATTTTGGATGAGAAAGTCCTCAACTTTATTGCGATGATTTTTGAGATGCACAGCACCGACGCATGGTACTCGATGAGTATCCAAGAACTCCTCTATCCGGGATCTGGGTACAAAGCGGACGAACTCGAAAAAGTTTCCGACATTCTCGACGTTTGGTTCGATAGCGGCTCAACCTGGAATGCGGTACTCAAATCGCGTAACTACGATGCGGGGGAATTTCCTGCCGATTTGTACATCGAAGGATCTGATCAGCATCGCGGATGGTTCCAAAGTTCACTCTTTTTGAGTACGGCAGTGGAACATATCGCTCCGTACAAAGCGCTTCTTACCCACGGTTTCACCGTCGATGAGAAGGGTGAGAAGATGTCAAAATCCAAAGGGAACGTCGTCGCCCCTGAATCGGTGCTCAAAGAGTACGGCTCGGAGATTTTGCGTCTGTGGGTAGCGATGAGCGATTATCAGGGAGATCTGAAAATCTCCGGCAATATCCTCAAACAAACAGCGGATCAATACCGTAAACTGCGCAATACCTTCCGTATTATACTCGCTAATCTTGATGGGCTCGAGACAATCGTCCCGTATAGCGAAATGGGCGAGATCGATAAATGGATTGTTGCTAAAGCCAAAGAGGTGTTTGATGAAACCCATCGTCTTTTCGGGGAGTACAACTTCGTTCACGGGATGAGCGGATTGAACTATTTCATCGTGAATGAACTCAGCGGGGTCTATATCGATATCACGAAAGACCGTATGTATTGTGACGGTGCCAATTCGGCCGAGCGTCGTTCAACGCAGAGTGCGATGGCGATTATCGCTAAATCGATGCTTGGGTTGATCGCTCCGATTTTGACCTATACCGCCGATGAGATTTTCGAAAATGCCCCCTCTATTTTAAAGGGTGATGCTAACGATATTTTCGATGTGACCTATGCCTCTATCGAAGCGGTTGAGAGTGGTTGGGATGACGCAACGATGAAAGTGATCCGTGAGAAATTTAATGAGATCGTGGACGGATTGAAAAAAGAGAAAGTGATCAAAAATACCCTTGAACTCGTTATCTCTACGACATCAACGGTTGCAAAATCGATGAAAAAAGCGGACATTGAAGAGTATTTGGTCATCTCTAAATGGTGTGCGTGTGAACTCAAAGATATTTTAGGGACATTTGAGATCGAGGGGGATACATTCAATATTGCCCTCGCATCCAAAGCGAAATGCCCGCGTTGTTGGAAATATCATAGTGAAGACGAAGAGGCACTCTGTCCGCGTTGTGCACAGGTAGTTGCAGAATGATCGATGTCACACAACCGGTTCCTATGGGTTTCATTATTGAAACTATCGGGGTTATTTTTACCGTAATCGCCGTAGGCATTATGATGGTAAGACAAGCAAAACGTAGAAAGGAAAGAGTATGATAACACTCAAAGAGGCGTTAAAGCTCTCGAAAGAAGAACTTAGTTCACTTAAAGAAGAACTCAAAGCCAAGATTGCCGCCAATCCTGAACTCAATGCCTATATCGATGTTCTCAACGTCGGTGAGGGGATTCCGATCGCTATTAAAGACAACATCCAAGTAACCGGATGGTCGGTGACGTCGGGGTCAAATATCCTCAAAGGGTACATTGCTCCCTACAATGCGACCGTTATTGAAAAATTGTTGGCCGCCAATATGTCACCGTTTGGACGTACTAACATGGATGAATTTGCGATGGGTTCAACGACCGAGAGCAGCTGCTACGGTAAAACCCTCAACCCACGCAATCATAATTGTGTTCCGGGAGGAAGTTCAGGCGGTTCGGCTGCGGCAGTGGCGGCAGGTTTAGCGGTTGCGGCTTTGGGAAGCGATACGGGCGGATCGATCCGTCAACCGGCAGCATTTTGCGGTATCGTCGGGATGAAACCGACCTATGGGCGTGTCAGTCGTTACGGATTGGGTGCCTATGCGAGTTCACTCGATCAGATCGGGCCGATGACCCAAAATGTTGAAGATGCGGCTATTTTGTACGACATTATCCAAGGTCATGATCCGAAAGATTCAACCTCTGCAGAGCGTAATGACGGAACGGTTAGCGATAAATTGAATGCTAATGTAAAACTAAAAATTGCTATCGTCCCTGAGTATGTCAAAGATGCTTCCGAAGATGTCCGAAAAGCGTATGCAAAAGCGGTCGAAGCGCTTAAAAACGGAGGACACACCATCGTCGAGAAAAGTCTGATGGATCCGAAATACGATATTTCAGCCTACTACATCACGGCAACGGCTGAAGCGACGACTAATCTCGCCCGTTATGACGGTATCCGCTATGGAAATCGTGTTGAGGGTGAGAATCTTAAAGACACTTTTCTTCAAACCCGTTCGCAAGGCTTCGGAGCCGAAGTACAACGCCGCATTATGCTCGGAAACTTTGTCCTCTCCTCAGGCTATTATGATGCCTATTATGTCAAAGCCCAAAAAGTGCGCTCGTTGATTCAAGAGGAGTATAATAAGATTTTCGAAGAGGTTGATCTTATATTAACCCCTGTGGCGCCTCGTACTGCGTATGAATTCGGTAGTTTAAGTGATCCGCTCGAAATGTATTTGAGTGATATTTATACTATTTCGGTTAATCTCGCAGGTCTTCCGGCGATATCGATTCCGGTGGATACGAGCGATAGCGGTATGCCGGTAGGTCTCCAACTCATAGCTGCTCCGTACGCGGAACAAACCCTTTTCAACGGGGCTCTTAGCCTCGAAACTCAACTACAAGGATAACCTCATGAATATTCGTAAACGCGCCCTCACTTTTGAAGATGTATTACTCATCCCGAAATACTCTGAAGTTCTCCCGAAAGAGGTGAGTTTGAAAACGATGTTGACTCGTAATATCCCCCTCAATATCCCGATGGTCTCTGCGGCGATGGACACGGTTACCGAATACCGTGCGGCGATTGCCATGGCACATTTGGGCGGTATCGGGATTATCCATAAAAATATGGATATTGAAACCCAAGTCAAACAGATTAAAAAAGTAAAAAAATCAGAAAGCGGTATCATTATCGATCCGATTTTTGTCCATCCCGATGCTACGCTTGAAGATGCAGAAGCATTGATGAACGAGTTTAAAATTTCCGGTGTTCCCGTCGTAGATACTCATAATAAATTACTAGGGATTTTGACCAACCGCGATATGCGCTTTGAAAAAGATTTGTCTAAATTAGCTATTGATGCGATGACTCCTATGCCGCTTATTACGGCTAAAGCAGGGATTACATTGGCAGACGCTGAACAAATGATGCATGTCAATAAAATCGAAAAACTCCCGATTATCGATGATGACGGGTGTCTTAAAGGTCTTGTGACGATCAAAGATATCAAAAAACGGATCGAATACCCTCACGCGAATAAAGATGATTTCGGTCGTCTTCGCGTCGGTGCGGCAATCGGTGTCGGACAATTGGATCGCGCACGCGCACTTGTGGATGCGGGTGTAGATGTATTGGTACTCGATTCGGCTCACGGCCACTCCAAAGGGATTTTGGACACCGTAAAAGCGATCAAAAAAGAGATGGTGGTCGATATTATTGCCGGAAACGTTGCGACGGGTGAAGCGACATTGGCACTCATCGAAGCGGGAGCTGACGGTGTCAAAGTGGGCATCGGACCGGGATCGATCTGTACAACTCGTATCGTAGCAGGTGTGGGTGTTCCTCAAATCTCAGCGATCGATGAGTGTGCGGCAGTGGGACGTAAACACGGAGTACCGATCATCGCCGATGGTGGTATCCGTTATTCAGGTGACATCGCGAAAGCTCTTGCCGTAGGTGCAAGCGTTATTATGGCGGGATCACTCCTCGCAGGAACCGAAGAATCACCGGGTGACACCATTATGTATCAAGGGCGTCAATACAAATCATACCGCGGTATGGGCTCCATCGGTGCTATGACCAAAGGCTCAACCGATCGTTATTTCCAAGAGGGGACAGCGGCGGATAAACTTGTCCCTGAGGGGATCGAGGGACGCGTTCCGTTTCGTGGAAGTATCGCTGCGGTCGTCCATCAAATGATGGGGGGACTACGCTCTTCTATGGGATATTGCGGTTCTGAGAGCATCGAAGCGTTCTGGGATAAGGCAGAGTTTGTTGAGATCACCAGTGCAGGGCTTAAAGAGTCTCATGTCCATGATGTTATCATTACTCAAGAAGCACCGAATTACCACGTATAAATAATCCTTATCAAACTAATGGCCATTAAGCCGTTAGGGAAACATGGGAAATATTGTGGGATGGCGATACAATTGCATCAAACAATTACAAAGGATGAAAATGCAACTTCAAACCGAAGCGTTACACGCGGGATACGATAAAGACTCCCAAAGTACGATGGCAGTTCCTATTTATCAAACGACGGCATACGAATTTCGTGATGTTGAACATGCGGCAAATTTGTTTGCTCTCAAGGAATTGGGAAATATCTATACACGTTTGAATAATCCGACAACGGATGTATTTGAAAAACGTTTTGCAACACTCGAAGGGGGCGCAGCAGGTCTAGCGACTTCGAGCGGAATGGCGGCAATTTTCTACGCCATTGCCAATGCAGCCGAAGCGGGAGATAATATCATTTGCGCTCGTCAACTCTACGGCGGAACCTTGACTCAAGCGTCGTATACGTTAAAACGTTTCGGTATTAGTGCTCGCTATTTTGATGTTCAAAATCCGAGCGAAATTGAAGCATTGATCGATGATAAAACCAAAGCGATCTTTTTTGAGACGTTGACCAATCCGAGTATCGATGTGGCCGATATTAGTGCCATTACGGCTATTGCAAAAAAATACGGTATTCTCACGATAGTTGATAATACGGTTGCCACTCCGGTGTTGTGCCGTCCGCTAGAGTACGGTGTTGATGTGGTTGTTCACAGTGCAAGTAAGTATACGACGGGGCAAGGTCTTGCTATCGGCGGGATTATGGTAGAACGTAATGGTTTGGTTGATTTTATCAAAGGAAATGCTCGTTATCCTCAGTTTAACGAAGCGGATGAGAGTTATCACGGTTTGGTCTATGTTGATGTTCCGTTACCGCTTTTTTGTCTTCGTGCTCGCTTATCGCTTTTACGTGATTTGGGTGCGGTCGTATCACCGTTTAACTCGTGGCTCTTTATTCAGGGGATCGAAACTCTCTCACTCCGTATGAGAGAACACTCTCGTAACGCTCAAGCGGTTGCGGAGTTTTTAGAGTCTCATCCGATGGTTAAAAAAGTGAACTATCCGGGACTAAAAAGCAATAGTAACTATGCGAATGCGCAAGCGTACTTCCAAAACGGTATGTCGAGCGGACTCCTTAGTTTTGAAGTAGAAAGTTTCGAGAAAGCGAAGCAGATTGTGGATGCGACAAAACTTTTTTCTCTTGTTGTCAATATCGGGGACTCTAAGTCGATTATTACCCATCCGGCGTCGACGACTCATCAACAGTTATCACAAGAAGAACTGGTTGCGTGCGGAGTACCGTCAGGACTTATTCGTCTAAGTATCGGTCTTGAAGCTGTAGAAGATTTGATAAACGACTTAAAACAGGCATTTGGCGCGTAAAGGGTTCCATGTTAAATCTGAAAATTCACAGTGAACATTTTACGAATCCGCTCTATTTGGAGAGCGGGCGTATCTTGGAGCCTTATGATATCATTTATGAGACGTACGGTGAACTCAATGAAGCGCGGGATAATGTAATCGTCATTTGTCATGCTCTTACGGGTTCTCATCATGCGGCTGGAACCTATGAGGGTGATAATAAGAGCGGATGGTGGGACGGATTGATAGGTCAGGGAAAAGCGGTCGATACCGACAAATTTTTCGTGATCTGTACCAATGTTTTGGGGAGTTGTTTCGGCTCTTCCGGACCGATGTCTCTACGCTATCCTTACAATGAACCCTATCGTTATAAGTTTCCCGTTATCACGATTTTAGATATGGTGAAAGCACAGCGAATTTTATTTGACCGTTTGGGGATACATCAAGTTCATGCTGTAATCGGCGGATCGATGGGGGGGATGCAGGCGCTTGCATTTGGAGTCTTTTTCCCTAATTTTGCCAAAAAGATCATCGCTATGGCAACAACGGCGGCGACACAGCCGTGGGCGATCGCGTTTAACAAAGTAGCCCAAGAAGCGATACTCAAAGACCCTGAGTTCAAAAACGGCTATTATGATCCCGAAGTGATTGCCCAAAACGGCCTTAGCGGGATGGCAATCGGACGCATGGCAGGGCATATTAGTTTCTTATCACATCAATCGATGGAGCGAAAATTCGGTCGAGAATATAAACGAACGGACGGTTTATACGAACTGTTCGGTAAATTTCAGGTTGAATCGTATCTGGAGTATAACGGTTATAATTTTACAAAATGGTTTGATCCGCTCTCTTATTTGTATATCACAAAAGCGATCAATATTTATGATCTTTCACGTGGATTTGATTCGATAGAAGAGGCTTTAGCTAAAATCAATGCGGAACTTTATCTGGTTGGATTTGAAAAAGACATTCTTTTTCTCCCTTCAGAGATGGAGGCTATCCATACCGCGATGAAAGCCATTGGAAAAACGAATAGTGATTATCTCGAAGTTAAGAGTGATTATGGTCATGATGCTTTTTTAGTAGAAATAGATAAAATAGAGAATTATGTTCGGGAGGCACTATGAAGAGCGATGAGAGTTTTGAGACAAAGATTACTAATGCCAAAGCAATTTTAGAGAAATTAATGGATCCCGCATTGCCGATGAATGAGAGTGTCAAAGCATATGAAGAGGGGATGAAAGAGCTTAAAGTTGCCGAAACCATGCTCCAAAATGCTCAACTACAGATTCAAATTATCAAAAATCAGGAGCAGTAATGCGTATTGCCATACTTCAACTCCCCTCAATCGGTATGGGGAGTAAAATCCTAGAAAATTATGCCCGTGTAGCAAGCCAAAAAGGGGTAAAACTTGTTTTAATGGGAGAGTATCTCCTCAACCCTTTTTTTAAAGAGTTGGTCCAAACTCCTGTAAGTATGATAGCTGAACAAAGTGCTCATCAGATTGAAACGCTTAAGGGATTGGCTCTCAAATACGATCTTACTTTTGTTGCTTCGATTGTTACCGTAAAGAAAAAAGAGTGTACGAAGATGATTGCAAAAATCAATGCCCGTAGCGTCACTTATTATCCGCAGCAGTTTCTGATCAATTATCCCCATTGGAATGAAGAGAAGTTTTTTAACAATCCTGTTGAAGCGGTAAAACCTCCGATGATTTTTGCCCTTGATGGGTTTAAATTTGCCGTTATGGGTGGTTTTGAGACCCATTTTGATCCTCTTTGGGAATCGGTGAGCACTAAAGCGGTTGATGTCGTTTTGGTTCCGAGTGCTTCAACATTTGAGTCACATAACCGTTGGCGTGAGCTTATTAAAACAAGAGCATTTACCCATAACTGTTATATTCTTCGTGCTAATCGTGTCGGTGAGTATTTTGATGAGAAACATGCATGGAAATTTTACGGTGATTCGATGGTTGTCTCTCCCGATGGAGAGATTGAAGCGGATCTCGGAAATACGGAAGAACTCTTAATTGTTGATTTAGATAGAAAAAGTCTCACGGAATCACGAAAAGGGTGGGGATTTAAAGAGGCATTGCGAAAGCGTAGATAAGGTGAAAAATTCATTTTTTTTCCTTATTCTTTTTTCACTAACGCTTCAAGCCTCTCTTTTAACCATACAAAATGAGGTTGTAAACCCGGTCGAGGGGTCAATATCGTATTGTGAAGATGTTAACGGAGATCTTAACTTCGAGCAACTCGAATCTGAGAAATTTACCCCTTATACTCAAGAACGCAGCGTCAATTTTGGATTTACAAAGTCAGTCTACTGGTTTAAAATCGATCTGCACAATCTCTCTTTTTTAGAGGATACTCATTGGTGGATGAAAATTGATTATCCCCTTTTAGAATCGATCGATATTTATCTCCTTAAACCAGATGGAACGCTCATTAAATATCAGCGTCTAGGGACGTCTCAGCCGTTTAGAGATCGGGATATCGGTTCACACTATTTTATCTCAGAGCTTCCTCTTAAGGGGGTTGTCGACTCAACGTTGTTACTGCGGGTAAAAACACAAAGTTCGATGCAACTTCCTATCTCCATTTTCTCTTCGGAAACATTACTGGAAGATTTGGAACAAAACAACTTTTTAGTCGGGATATATTACGGAATTTTCTTTATCGTTTTTCTTTATAACGCAGTATTATTTATTTATACACGAGATCTCAATTATCTTCGATACATTCTTTTTCTTGTCTCTTTTATTTTATGGCAACTCTCCTTTGACGGGTTGGGTATTAAATATTTTTGGGGTGATATACCGTGGTTGATTGAACACGGATCGTGTACCTTTATAGCCTTTACCGCATTTAGTGCCCTCTATTTTAGTCGCCACTTTTTAAATACCCCTTTATATACCCCAAAAGTAGATAATATTATTGTTGTCATGATGTTTATTACTCTTGTGATGACGGGGGTCTCTTCGATCCTTCCTTATGGTGAAGTGATCCCGATTAACGCCTCTTTGGCATCTATCATGCCTGTTGTTCTCTTGATAGCAGGTTTGTCGGTAATGCGCCATGAATACAGAGCCGCCCGTTTTTATGTGGCGGGATGGAGTTCTTTTTTAATTGCTACGATTGTGTTTGCTTTTAATAAATTTGATCTGATTCCAAGTTTTTACGGAATTAATAATGTACAGCAGATCGGATCGGCGATTGAGATGATTTTTCTCTCACTTGCATTGGCCGACAGAGTTTATCTTTTACAGCGTGAATACATTGAGAAACTCAATCACCTCAATGATACCCTGAGAGATAAAGTCAAAGGGGCGCTTAATGAAGCACGGATGAAGGATCGCCTTTTTGTTCAACAATCCAGACTTGCGGCAATGGGAGAGATGATTGAGCAAATTGCCCATCAATGGCGACAGCCGCTCAATACCCTTGCACTCATTAATCAAGATATGTACGTAAAGCATAAACTTGGAAAATGCGATGAAGCCTGTTTTGATAAGGGGCATGAGAGTATCGATGAACATCTCCAATATCTTTCCAAAACGATTGATGATTTTCGAAATTTTTACAAAAGTGATAAATCTAAAGCACCGGAAGATGTAGGGGATTTAGCGGTAGAAGCACTTAAGCTTAGCGATGTATTTCTAAAGTATGCAAAAATAAAAACACACCTCAATGTCGCAACCACGAAAAAAGTCAATATTGCTAAAAATGAGATGATTCAAGTACTGATGAATTTAATCAAAAATGCGCATGATGCAATTCTCGAAAAGAGAATGAGTGAAGGGGAAATTTCTATCCGTATTGAAGATTATGAGGAAAGCATTCGAATTAGTGTTGAAGATAATGCCGGAGGTATAGACCCGAATATCTTAGGGAAAGTATTTGATATTTACTTTACGACCAAAGATCCTGAGCATGGAAGCGGATTAGGGCTGCATATGTCAAAATACATTATTGAAGAGAGTTTTGGAGGGAAAATTTGGGTAGAGAATGTGAACGGAGGTGCCCGTTTTATAATTGAACTACCCTATGATAAAAGAAAAACCCTAGTGTCTGAGTCGGAATAAGGGTAATTTTTATCCAAACGATGATAAGCTAAAACAAATTTCCATAGGAGAAAGAGAAGATGATGCATTATTTCCATCGTCAAGTACAGTTATGGGGGGAAGAGACGCAACAAGCCCTGCAATCAAAGAAGATCGCTATTATCGGAAGTGGAGGGCTTGGAAGCTCATTAGCGTTCGCTCTGGGCGCATCAGGTATCGGTGAGATTCATATGATTGATTTCGATACGGTCAGCTTACATAATATACATCGTCAAATTGCTTTTAAAATGGGAGACGAGGGGAAGTTTAAAGCAGAAGTCGCGGCCGTGTTAATCGAAGAGCGGTGTCCGTATGTAAAAGCATATCCGCATGTCTGTCGATTTTCAGAATTTACTGAAAAAAATATTGATGTTGATTTGATTATTGATGCAACCGATAATTTACCTTCACGGGGAGAGATCAATACGTATGTAAAATCTAAAAATCTACCATGGATTTACGGATCGGTAGAGGCTTTTAACGGACAAGTCTGCTTTTTTGAAGAAGCCTCTTTTAACGAGCTTTTTAAAATCACCCAAAAAACGCCCGCCGGTATTGCCGCACCGATCGTAATGCACATAGCATCGTTGCAGGCGAATCTTGCTCTTCGCTATTTAGCGGGGCTGAGTGTCAAAAAAGATTATCTTTATTATCTGTTTTTCAGTGAAGAGGGAGAGTTGGTAACGCAAAAATTCGCGCTACCTAAGAGTGAGGGTTAAAGGGTAGAGATATATTTGGCGAGTGCATCGATTTGAGCGTCGCTAAGCCCTTTCGCTTGTCCTTGCATTAACCCCTTCATCTCTTTGCCGTATGTGCCGGCTTGATACCCTTTAAGGGCATCTTTAATTTGGGTATCTTTCCATCCGGCGATTATTTGAGATTTAGTAAGGGCAGACTTTTCAGCTTTACTGCCATGGCATGAAGCACACTTCTGTGCGAATAGAGCTGTTGCGTCTACGGTTGTTTCCGTTACCATAGCGGTAGCTTCTGCTGCAACGGTTGTAGGTGAAGCAGCTGTTTTATTTTCTTCTGAAACGGCGTTCTTCGTCTCTACTTCATTTGCGATTACAGTGTTTGATTCATTAGATTGGGGGGTTGACTCACTGCATCCGATTAAAAAAAGGGAACAGATAACAGAAAGAATGATTTTCATCAAGAATACTCCTAATTTAGATTAGGACAGTTTACGATAAGTTAGTTTGATTTTTGTTTTAAAAAAGAAGAAAAAGAGGAAAAAAGTTTCGCACCGGAGTGCGAAACACTCAAGCTAAGTAAAAACTTATTTAGCAGGAGTAGCTTCAGCAGCAGGAGCAGCTTCAGCAGCAGCAGCGTCAGCAGCAGGTGCAGCTTCTTCAGTAGTAACAGCAGCTTCTTCAGCAACAGGTGCAGCAGCTTCTTCAGCTACAGGTGCAACTTCTTCAGTAGCAGCAGGTGCTTCAGTTGTTGCAGACTCGCTGCATCCGATAAACATTGCAGCCAAAAGCAACGCAGAAATGATTTTCATCATGGTAAGGCTCCTTAAAAAAATATGGCGGAAGTATACCACTACTCCCCCTATACTTGTCAAGCTTTTTTAATGAATTTTGCAAATATTTTTTAGAATCCCACAAAATAGGGATTTGCAGAAGATCACAACTTTATCAAATTAGCTCTATTTTGGGGTAAATCAGTGACATGAGGGAAAGATTTTTTTTGTTTTTTCCCCTTTTTTACTCTTTGTTTACTAATGATTGTCTTTTTAGGGGCATTTAGGAGGGGAGAATTTATCTACTATTTGTAGCGTACAAATAGCAGATGGGAATAAAGTCCGATAAAAATTATCGTCCTGAGGGGAGAAGATCAGGAAGCGGCGGCGTCTGTTCATCTGACCATCCGCCCCCTAATGCTTTATAAAGAGATACGGTAGCAATCAGAGCATTTTGTTTGGCAATCAGGAATTGCTGAGATGCTTGCAACCATTGTTGTTGTACTAAAAGCATATCGCTGTAGGTAATGGTTCCTACCTGATAGCGTAGTTTACTTTGTGATAATGCTTTGTGAATAGCATCTGTACGGGCACGCTGATAGGTGATTTGCTCTTTCGCTTTAGTTGTTTGTCCAATGGCGTTATCCGTGTCGTTAAAAGCACTTACAATGGTTTTTTTATAAGTAGCAAGGCTCTGGTTCCGATCGGCCTCAGCTGTTTTGATTTCACCGGCTATTCGTCCGGCTGAAAAGATCGGTACACTGATTGAGGGGCCTATTTCCCAAATACGTGCCGGGTTTGAGACAAAGTCATTGAGTTCAAGACTTTGTACCCCTAACATCCCTGTTAGTTTTATACTGGGGAAATATGCGGCACGTGCAACACCGATCATGGCATTCGCCGCTATGAGATTTTGCTCTGCCGATGCGATATCGGGGCGTTTATTTAAGATGCTTGATGGGAGTGCCGCAGGTACTTCGGGAAGTGTAATTGCATTTAAAGATGCGGTACTAACCGGTGAGGGGTTACGGCCTAGGAGAAGGTTAAACGTTGCCTCTTCAGCAATCTTGGTCGCTTCAAGCTGGGATAGGGTTGCTTTAGCACTCTCAACTTCTGATAACGATTGCAGTAAAGTCGTCTCAGCGATAACACCGTGTTTGTACTTCATCTCATTCAATTGTACGATTTCATGGTTGAGTGCAACGTTCTCTTTTGCCAAATCGATTTGCCCCTGCAAAGAGGCGAGCTTAATGTACGATGCGGCAACACTTGAAGCCGTAGTAATTTTGAGGGTTTGCGAAGCATATTCGCTTGATAAAAGGGCTGCGCGGGCAGATTCGTTGGCACGACGTACCTTCCCGAATAAATCGATCTCATAACTTGCTAACGAGAGTGATCCCGCATAGGTAGAGGTTACCCCTTCGCGTAATTGATTCCCTCCGCTTGAAGCATTGTCAACCCCTTTGCGATCTAACGAAGCGTTAGCATTGATTTGAGGGTAGAGATACGATTTTGCCTGATCAAATTTGCCCAAAAGAGCATCGACGGAGGCACGCGATGCCAAAAGATCATAATTAGATACTAAAGCCTCTTCAACCGCACGATTAAGAGATTCATCATTGAAGTTTTTCCACCATTGCGTATCGATAGTCCCTTTTGCCGTTTGATTAACATCTTGATGTAGAAAATTTTGCGGTGAAGCCATCTCAGGCCGAACGTAATCTGGCCCGATGGCACATCCGCTTAGAATGAGCGCAGAGAGAAGCGCGAGGCTTAGAGTGGTGTTATGCATGATCGACTCCTTTGCGCGAACTGTATTTTTCCTGAGCCGTAGCGACCCAGTAGTAGAGGAACGGAATAAAGTAACGTTCGATAAATGTTGCCGCCAGCATCCCTCCGAACATAGCTACCCCAATCGAGAAGCGTCCCATTGCCCCCGCTCCTGAACTAAAGATAAGGGGGAGCATACCGGCGAGGAATGCGAATGAGGTCATCATCATCGGACGGTAACGCAGTCGTGCCGCTTCCATGGTAGCGTCATAGATATTTTTCCCCATTTGACGTTGCTCTTCGGCGAATTCGACGACTAAGATCGCATTTTTTGCCGAGAGGGCGATAAGGGTAAGCAATCCGATCTGGAAAAAGACGTTGTTGTTCAAAAACGGAATGACCCATACAATGGCGTAGGCTCCCATAATCCCATACGGAACGGCGAGCATAATCGATATCGGCAATGTCCATCGCTCATACAGTGCCGCTAAAATGAGGTATACCATTACAAGGGCAAACGCAATAATAAAGAGAGCTTTGGAACCGACCAATTTTTCTTGGAGATACAATCCGTCCCAATCGTAGTTCGCCGTAGCGGGTAAAGTATTGTCTCCCACTCTCTCAATAGTTTTAATAATATCCCCCGAACTGTATCCCGGAGCAGGGGAACCCATGATCGTCGTGCTCAAAACACCGTTAAAGTGTTCGATAGAGGAAGGGGCGCTTCCCATTTTAACCGTGACGACGCTTGAGAGCGGTACGAGCTGACCAGCAGATGAGCGAACCCATGCGCGTCCGATATCTTCGGGAGTAGAGCGGAACGGGGCATCCGATTGCATCTGTACCCAGTAAGTTTTACCGTTTTTGTCAAACTGGTTGACATACATCGTTCCGATGGTTGCCTGAAGGGTTTGATACACATCACTGATGGCGAGCCCCATCATTTTAGCTTTTTCCCGATCCACTTCGACTGTTAGGGTTGGATTGTTGATGTTCATGGTGCTGAACGGATTTTTAATACCCGGTTCATTTTTTAACTCGCCGATAAACGCATTGGTTGTTTGTGCGTGCTGTATATAGTTATTATCTCCCGGCTGTAAGAGTTTAAGGCTGAACATATCGGATGCGCCCATACCCCGGATTGGAGGAGGAGGCATCGCAAATACTTTTGCCTCTTTAATACTGCCGAGTTTTGGCCCTAAGGATTCGAGAATTCCGAATACTTTAAGCTCTTTCGTTGTTCGCTCATCCCATGATTTGAGACGGGTAAAGACGACGGCAGAGTTCGGTTCTTGGGAAAACGTTAGGACGTTAAGCCCTGTAATTGCCGTATATTTTGCAACCCCTTCTTGGGTACTTAATATTTTTTCAACTTCTTTTACCACTTCGAGGGTGCGGTTGGCCGTAGAGCCTTCGGGAAGGTTAATACTGGTAATAAAATATCCCTGATCTTCCATCGGCAAGAAAGCACTCGGGAGTGTTTTATGGAAAAAAGCGATAAATCCGTACGTCGTAAGATATATAATTAAGAAGATAAGCGAACGGCGGATCATATAGGCTGAACGACGGACGTATCCCTCGGTCATTTTTCCAAACATACGGTTGAACCAGCGGAAGAATGCGGCAGGCGCTTCGGTATGTTTTTTAAGGATCAACGCACCGATGGCCGGAGCAAACGTGAGAGCCATAAAACCGGAAAAAACAACCGAAATAGCAATGGTAGCGGCGAACTGTTTATACAGCTGCCCCGTCATCCCCCCCATAAAGGTTGCGGGGATAAAAACGGCACACATGACAAGGACGATGGCCACAACGGGACCGGAGATTTGAGTCATAGCTTTGATCGCCGCCTCACGCGGTGATAGATCTTCATTTTGAAGTATCCTCTCCATATTTTCAACGACGACAATCGCATCATCGACGACGATACCGATGGCAAGGACGAGACCGAAGAGGGTAAGGGTATTGATCGAATAGCCGAGCAAATACATCCCGATAAAAGCACCTGTCAAAGAGATCGGAATCGAGAGGATCGGAATCATCGCGGCACGGGTACTTTGCAAAAAGAGATAGATAACCAAACTGACGAGAATGATCGCCTCTATAAGGGTTGAAACAACCTCTTCGATAGAGATTTTAACGAAATCGGTCGTATCGTAAGGGATATCGTATTTAAGTCCTTGCGGAAATTTATGCGAGAGCTTTTCCATTTTTTCAGCAACGGCGACAGAGGTGTCCAAAGCATTGGCGTTGGTATCGGCAAAAATACCGATCATGGCCGCAGGTTTACCGTTCACCCGTCCAAAAAATTCGTAGTTTTGGCTTCCGAGTTCAACACGCGCAACATCTTTTAAACGGATCATGGAACCATCAGGCTTAGCTCGAACAATGATGTTTTGGAACTCTTCGGCGGTTGAAAAACGCCCTTTAGAGGTGAGCTGCATAGTCCACATCTGTGCATCGTCGGTAGGAGCTTGTCCTAAACGACCCGGAGAGACTTGTAGATTTTGATCTTTGATAGCCGCAGCAACTTCTGTTGAACTTACCCCGAGTGAAGCCATCTTATCAGGGTTGAGCCAGACACGCATCGCATAATCACGCTGACCGAAAATCTGCGCTCGTCCCGCACCCGGAATTTTTTTCACTTCATCGAGGAGGTTTGAGGAGATGTAGTTGCTGATTTGTGTCGCATCATAGCTCCCATCGGGGGAGGTGATCGCAACGATGAGAAGGATATCGGAAGTTTTTTTCTCGACCGTTACCCCAAGATCGCGCGTTGTCTGAGGAAGCTGAGCCAAAACGGAGTTGATACGATTTTGTACTTCGACGGCCGCCATATCCTGATTGACACCGATATTAAAGGTACATGTAATCGAACCGCTTCCCGGTAGGGCAGCAGCTTTAGAAGACATATACATCAATCCATCCGCCCCTGCAATCTGCGATTCGAGAGGGGTAAGGATATTGTTGGCAATTGTTTCGGCATCGGCACCCGGATATTTGGCGGTAACGACAACCGTCGGAGGGGTGAGGTTAGGGAGCTGTGAAATCGGGAGAGATTTAATCGCCGCAAACCCCAACAGCATGATAATAATACCGATAACGGCGGAGAGAACCGGACGGTTGATAAAAAATTTGCTAAACATTATTTTGTACCGTTTGGAATTACTTCAGAGCCGGGTCTGAGTTTCGGAAGAGAGTCGGCAGCAATTTTATCATTTGTGGTGATACCGCTTTCGATGAGGATATTTTCATCTACCCATTCTCCGGTAATGACTGGGCGAGGAGAGACGGTGTTGTTGGCTTCAACGACGTAAACGAATTTCCCTTTGTCTCCGGTCATAACTGTTTTTTGAGGGACATACAGAGCGTTACTCCACTCCATCCCTTTTACTTTTACCCGTACAAACTGCCCCGGAAGGAGTTTATGATCGCTGTTATCGACAAGTGCACGATAGGTAATGTTACCCGTGGTTGAATCGATAAAAGGTGCGATGAAATCGATTGAACCTTTGCGTAAGAGGGTTGAATTATCACTCAAGATCAGTTCAATCGTATATTTACCGTCTTTCGGTGCGATGAGTTTTCCTGAAGCAATGGCATTTTGGCGGGCAAGTTTTTGATTTTCGCTAAAAGTGAAGTTGACATAAATCGGATCGCTTTGATACATGGTCGTGAGTAATCCGGAAGCTCCTGCTACAACATACGTACCCACATCTACTTTTGAACGGTCGACAAACCCGCTGATCGGTGCTTTGATCGTTGTATAACTAAGGTTAAGTTTGGCTTGTTCCAAAGAAGCTTTAGCTCCGGCTACCGCTGCAGCGGTGTTACGTTCATTGGCCGTTGCAGTGTCGAGATCTTGCGCACTTGCGGCGTTAGCGCTTGCGAGCGGTTTGATTCGGTTGAGGGCTGCTTTGGCATTGGTGTGATTTGCTATTGCCAAATCATATGCCGCTTGGGCGTTTAAGAGAGAGTTTTTAAGATCACTCGGGTCAATGCTAAAGAGGGTAGAACCTTTCTCTACACGGCTTCCCTCCGTATAGGCGCGCTTTTGCAAATAGCCGCTGACACGTGCGTAGATTTGTACCGTGTTATAGGCTTGTGTTTGTCCTGTTGCTTCTAACACGGCAGGAAAATTACCGAGTTTTACTTGGGTTGTCGTAATGGGAACGGGCCCTTCAGGCGGTTTTTCCATCCCTGCGGCTTTGGGACGTTCGCATCCGCTGAGGGCAATGATTAGGGCACTTGATAAGGCAATAGTAGTGAGGCGATTCATTCGGAATCCTTTGCAGTATAGTTTAGAGTAAGGCACATTTGTTTTAAAACGCGTAGCGTGATGGCAAGTTCATCCGGGTCAATGCCCTCATGAAGACAGCGGGTCGCTTTTTCTAAAACGTCCATTGTCGGTTTTTCAAGAGCGATTCCCTGAGGGGTAAGGGTGACATGATTACATCGTTTATCTTCACACGCGGTTGAACGTTGGATGAGGGAACGTTTTTCCAACCCTGCGATTAGACGGGTAACAGAGGTTTTATCTTTACCGACGAAATCGGCAATGTTTTGTTGGGTAGAATTTCCCTCTTTCCATAATACGACCATCACTTTAAACTGCTCTATCGTCATATCAATCCCGTTTAGGGCGAGTTGACGCGTGAGATAGTTCCGTGCCGCCATGGCGGAGAGATTGGTAAGACACCCCAACGACTCTTGTGTCGGGCATTCACATCGATTCATAAAAGCTCCTAAATAGTTGACTATGCAACTAATTGAACGAATTCTATTTTAAATGGTCTTGGAAAGTCAAGGGTAAATTGTTAATAATGTTAATACTTAAGGAGATGATATGCGCTATAATCCGCGAATTTTTATTACAGAAGGGTTTTAGTGCATATGTTTCGATTGGTTTTAATGGTTGCGGTTTTGATGGGTTCGTTGTGGGCTACGGCAGTTGAAAAAAAAGTCCCTATTTTGTGTTATCACCGTTTCGGTACCGAGGTAGCCGATTCGATGACGATCAAAACCTCTGCGTTTGCGGAGCAGATGGAGTGGCTTAAAACAAACGGTTATACGGTTATACCTTTGGATACCGCTGCCAAATATCTTCGAGGCGAAGTGAAATCGATCCCTGCTAAATCAGTAGTGATAACCGTCGATGACGGACACAAAAGCGTTTACAGCGATATGGCACCGTTGGTCAAAAAATATAAAGTTCCAGTCACCCTTTTTATCTATCCGAGTGCGATTTCCAATGCTGCGTATGCTATGAATTGGGAACAACTTCGTGAGCTTGAGTCGACAAAACTATTTCGTGTAGAGTCGCATACGTATTGGCATCCGAATTTCAAAAAAGAGAAGAAAAAACTCTCATCCGAGGAATATGCGAAATTTGTCGATAAACAGCTCGGCGGTGCGAAGAAAAAACTCGAAGAGAGAATGGGACACGAGATTAAATATCTGGCATGGGTATTTGGAATTTATGATGATGGATTGCTTGTGGATGCTAAAAAATCGGGGTATGCGGCGGCGTTTACGATCGATCGACAACATGCCTCTTCCGGTGATAATGCGATGGCGTTAGGACGTTATATGGTGGTGAGCAAGCACGACATCAAAGCGTTTGAGGGGATGGTAAACGGGAGAGAAGATCGCCTCCCTCCCTCTAAAAAAGAGGTCGTGAAATATTGATTCAAATATAAAGCGGTAACAACCGATATTAATATTATAATTTTTTATAAAAGTTAGGATATTTACTATGAAAAACGACTCATTATATCAGGGCAGCGAACGAAAAAAAAGTAAGAGAAACAGTTCTTTGACGTGTGAGCGCCGCCGTGTGAGTTATATCAAACCGTTTATCTATTATTTTTTGCAAATTATTCTGCTTGTACCGATCTTCGGGATTCTTGAAATGGATTTAAACCCTTTGCAATGGTCGTCATTCAGCTATGCCGTAAGTGTGGTGTGGATGTTTTACATCACGGCCAAGCTGTTTCGGATTCTAGAGAGACAGAAGGATCCTTTGAGGGTATAAAACTTCAAAGGCAGCCATAATATGATCCGCTCCATTACTAATATACAGTTCCAAAACGCTATAATATAACAACACATTCCATTACAAAGACCGTCCTTTGCATTTTGAACCGTACCCATTTGAAAAACTCACTTCTCTTTTAGAGGGGATTATCCCTAACCGTGAGTATTCTCCGATTGCCCTGACCATCGGGGAACCGCAGTTTGAGACCCCTGCTTTTATCCAAAAATCGCTTGCCAAGCACTCCGAAGAGCTTCGCCGTTATCCGAAAACGGCAGGGGAAGCGTATCTAAACGACTCGATGCGCGGGTTTGTCGAGAGCCGTTTCGGGGTAAAACTCAAACCCAATGAGCTGGTGAGTTCGTTCGGGACCAGAGAAGTGCTCTTTAATTTTCCCCAATATTATCTGTTCGATAAAAAAGAGGCTGTGATGGCCTACACTAACCCGTTTTATCAGATTTATGAGGGTGCGGCAATAGCATCCCGCGCACGGGTGATCCATCTCAACCTCACCGAGCAAAACAACTTCAAACCGATCATCGATGAAGGGGAACTGTCCGTTTGCGATCTGGTCATCTTGAACTTCCCGAATAACCCGACGGCATCGGTACTCAGTCTCGAAGAGTTGGGTGCTTGGGTGAAACTTGCCCTCAAACACGATTTCTGCCTCATTAACGATGAGTGCTATAGCGAGATTTATACAGCCGAAAAAGTCCCCTCGCTCCTCGAAGCGTCACTCTATGTCGGCAATACGTCGTTTAAAAATGTCCTTGTCATCAATTCGATCTCCAAACGCTCTTCCGCACCGGGTCTGCGGAGCGGATTTATCGCGGGGGATGCGGAGATTTTAAAAGGGTATGCGCAGTATCGCACCTATGTCGGATGTGCTTCTCCTCTTCCTCTGCAAGCGGCGGCGGCAATGGCGTGGGCGGATGAGTATCATGTGGCAAAAGCGCGCGCGGTATATGCAGAGAATTTCAAAGCGGCGCAGGAAATTTTAGGGATTAAAACGTCCGATGCGACCTTTTATGTTTGGCTAAAAGTAGACAATGCACTTGAATTCACACAGCGTTTGTACCGCGACTACAATGTCAAGGTATTACCGGGAGAATTTTTAGCACGAGAGGATGCTCAGGGGGAAAATCCCGGCATCGGCTATATCCGTATCGCCCTCGTCGAAGAGACAACGCGAACGATTCAAGCACTTAATCGCCTAAAGGAGGCATTATCATGAACGAGTTAAAAGATAAAATTTTCCAAGCACAGAGCGAGGGGGATATCGCTTCTCTCTACGTCTTGGAATCTCAGGCACATGAAACATTCGATGAAGATACGTTGATGGCCTACTATGCCAATATCCTCGATCTCGCACTGGAGCGTCTCACCAATGCGTTAGAGAATCTCGAAAAACTTGATATGAATGAAGTGCAGGATTTCGCAACGCTCCGAGCTTTGTACGAATATGCGATAGAGCATTACAGTGCAGGATCAGCTACCGATGCGAGTGCCCTGTTTGAAGTGCTCGGCGGGATCAGTAACGATGAGGAATTCAGCATCGCGATGAGCGTTCACCGTGCAGGGTGTGACGCGAAAATTCCGTTTGATGATTTTATCGATGAGTATGTCGATATGGTGGCAACCCAAGAGGGCGGGAAATTTTATATCAGTACTTTCAAAAAGGAGATTGCGCAATGAAAATCCACTTTATCGGGATCGGCGGAATCGGCATTTCAGGACTCGCCAAATATATGCGTTTCAGCGGCCATGAGGTGAGCGGTTCGGATATGAAAGCGACCCATATTACCCAGCGTTTAATTGATCGCGGAATTACCGTTCATATCGGGCATGATGCGGCCAATATCCCGCAGGGGTGTGATCTCGTTATCCATTCGGCAATTATCCGTCCGACCAACTCTGAAATCGTAGAAGCCCACCGTCGCGGGATTGAAGTGCTTCATCGTCGCGATGCCTTGCTACGAATATTGAGTGAGAAAAAAGTTTATGCGGTGTGCGGAGCACACGGTAAAAGTACGACGACGGCGATTTTGGCGGCAATCATGGATGGCAGTGCGATCATCGGCGCAGAGTCCAAAGGATTCGGTTCCAACGTCCGCTATGACGGAAGTACGGATGTAATGCTTTTTGAAGCCGATGAGTCTGATGGAAGCTTTCTCAACTCTAACCCGTATTGCTCGATCGTCACCAATGCCGAACCGGAACATATGGAGTATTACAACTACAATATCGACGAGTTTCACAACGCGTATCTCCGTTTTATCGAAATGGCTCCGGTGCGGGTTATCAATGCCGAAGATCCGTTTATGGCAACACTCGAATGCGATGCATTGCGTCTCTATCCGAGTCAGGATATCACCAATATCACTTATACCCTCCTCGATGATGAACCCTATACACGCTTTCACCTCAAAGGATTCGGAGAGTTTGAGGTATGGGGATTCGGCGAACATATCGCCATGGATGCTTCATTGGCGATCATGGCGGCGGCACAGACGATGAGCATCGCTTCTATCCGTGTCCATCTCCTTAATTTCCGAGGAATCAAAAAACGGTTTGATGTGATTTTCAAAGGCTCGGATCGTGTCATTATCGATGATTACGCCCACCATCCGACCGAGATCAAAGCGACGATGCAGTCGCTCAAAACTTATGCGGAGCTCAAAGGGTTCAAGCGTATCATCGCGATCTGGCAGCCGCACAAATATTCCCGAACCATTGATAATCTCGATGCGTTTGTTGAGTGTTTCGAAGGGTGTGCCGAACTCGTTATTCTCCCTGTATGGGCGGCGAGCGAAGAACCTCGTGATATCGATTTTGAGGGGCGTTTTGAGCGTTATAATCTCACGATGAGCGACAAACTTCACCGTGCGGGTGATACCATCGAATCGATTATCGGTGATGCCGTCGTTCAAACTTACGATCACGATCTCATCGTCGGATTCGGGGCAGGGGATTTGACCTATCAGCTTAGAGGGACAAAATAGGTTATGGCGTATCTTCTTTGGTTCGGCATTGTCGCTCTTGGGTTTGCATTGATGCACTATTTTACGGAGCTAAGCGGAAAACAAAAAGGGATTATTTCCCTTATTCTGACATTGAGTGTCGCGGGAGCGATAGCGTACAATATCCAAAGTGACCGTGAACGCGATCATGTGAATGCCATTGTTCAAGACTATTATCAAGGAAAAAGTGTAATGTGTCAGGGAATAGAGGTGAACAGCTCGACGTTCGGCTACAGTGAAGGGACACAAAGTTTTATCGGCAATAAGGGAACTTCGCACTATCAGCAAATCATTAATGCCCGTGAGTGTCAATGAGTTCACTCTCTTCTACCCTCGCCGAGCTTTTCGGCAAGCTCGATCTTCTCCCTCATATTGCCTCATTAGAGCAGTTTTTCTCTCGTGAACAAAACATCGCGATGCAAGGGGATCAAGAGCGCCACTACCGCTATATCCAAGCCCTCGATGCGTTGGAGTTTAAAGCCCCGCCGAAAAGTGTAGCTTTTGAAAGCATTATTAACCACCTCAAAAAGCAGGGGGTTTTGCGCTTCGAAGAGATCCATGAACTCCTCAAAGTGGTTCGCTATTTTCGTCTTATGCGTAACCACAATTTCGCAGGCCTCATCGGTGAATGGATGGAGACGATTATCATCCCCGAACCGTTCTCTGAGATTGAGGAGTATTTCGATCATGAAGGGAACTTCATCGAGTCGCGTGATGAGGAACTCCATCGCATCGCGCAGCGGATCAAAGCGATCAAAACGGAGATCAACGAGTCGATAAAGCGGCTATTCCATACCCAAAAACTGACCCCCTATCTCGTCGATACCCAAATCCACTATATCAATGATGAAGAGACTCTTTTGGTACGCGGCGGGTTCAACCATGTCCTCAAAGGCTCCGTCGTTGGACGGACGGGGGCGGGATTTTTCTACGTTGCCCCCGATTCGGTGCTTCGCTCCAAAGAGCAGTTGCGCTATGTATTGCAAGAGCGTGAAACGAAACTCTACGAGTACGCCAAACGCTTTAGTGCCAAACTCTCGAACCTCGTCCCGTTTATTGGATTTATTGACCGCGAGTTCGACCGATACGATCATTACCAAGCGCGGGTGTTGTTCGCCCGAGCGCGAGATTTCGCGATCCTCAAACCCCAAAACAACACCGATATCGTCCTCGAAGAGTTCTCCCATCCCGCCATCCACAAACCCAAACCGATCAGTGTCGATTTCCGCTCCAACCTCTTGATGATTACGGGGGTGAATGCGGGGGGTAAAACGATGCTTCTAAAATCGCTCCTCTCGGCGAGTCTGATGGCGAAATATCTCATCCCGATGAAGATCAATCCCCACAAATCGCGGATCGGAAGTTTCAAACGGATCGAAGCGGTGATCGACGATCCCCAAAGCGTGAGCAACGATATCTCTACCTTTGCGGGGCGGATGGTGCAGTTTAGCCATCTCTTCGAGCATAAAAGTGCCCTCGTCGGGGTGGATGAGATCGAACTGGGAACCGACAGCGACGAAGCGGCGGCACTCTTTGCCATCGTCCTCGATGAGCTGATCAAACGGGAGCAGAAGATCATCGTCACCACCCATCACAAACGGCTCGCCGCATTGATGGCGGATCGTGACGATGTGGAGCTGATGGCGGCACTCTATGATGAAGAGCGCCGTCTCCCGACCTATGAGTTTTTGCAAGGGGTGATCGGCAAGAGCTACGCGTTTGAAACCGCCGCCCGATACGGGATCAACCCCGCCATCATCACCCGTGCCAAATCGCTCTACGGGGAAAACCACGAAAAACTGAGCGTCCTGATCGAGCGGGGGAGTGAACTGGAGCGTGAGCTAAAACGGAAAAACCGCGAAGTAGACGAACGACTCGAAACCCTCAAATCCCAAGAGCGTGATCTCAAAGAGGCGCGGGAGTATCTCAGAACCGAGTTGGAAGCCGAAAAAGCGAAACTTCGTACAGGCTATGACCTCGCTATCGCAGAGGCGAAAGAGGCGGCACGTGGTATGGATATGGCCTCTATCCACCGTCAGTTGAACAAGGCGCAGGCCAAACTTCCGAAACCTGAGCCGATCAAGATTGCCGAACCCGAACCGATCACCTACGTAGTGGGGCAGAGTGTGAAATACCGCACTCAGCGTGGAACCGTCGTGAGCGTCGGAGCCAAAGATGCGATGATCGAGGTTGAGGGGATGCGTTTACGGGTCAAACTCACCGATCTTAAACCCAGCGGCAACCTCCCGAAAAAGCCAAAAGTAACGGTAACGTCACAGATCGATCAAAAAAGCGGTCTCAAACTTGATCTTCACGGACTTCGAGGGGAAGAGGCGTGCGAGCGGATGGATAAATTTCTCTCTGATGCACTCTTGCAGGGGTTTGATGAGGTGATTATCTATCACGGGATCGGAACGGGGAAACTTTCGTATGCTGTCAAAGAGTTTTTAAAAGGCCATCCGAGTGTCAAAAGCTTTAGCGATGCTCCTCAGCATTTGGGGGGATTTGGGGCGAAGATCGTGAGACTCTAAGAAACTTAGGTAAAATATACGAATGTTACAAATTATATTAATATTCTTCATTTTTTTCGGCTCTGTTGTAAATGCTACTGATGTTTCTTCACCTCCTGAAGGATATACATGGATGCATATTGATGAGATTAATGCTAACTTCTTATTACCTAATGATTGGTATTATTTAAAGGAAAAACAAGGAAAAACACTAGCTATATTCTTATCAAAAGAGAAAATTTCTGAAGGAAATATCTTTGATACTGGTGTATCTATTAATGTTTTTAGAGGAAATCCATCTGCTCCAAGACAACTAAAAGAAATGATTGATGGATTGGCTCAAAAATTTGGAGCCACTGTGCTAGAAACATTTATTGACCCATTTATTCAGCTTAATACGCAATATGAGTCTGTCAGAAAAGAAGATGGCGTGCAAATGCGTATAGTGAATATTGTTCTAGTGAATATAAAAACAAAAACAAGTTACCTTATCATATATGAAAGTCCAGTGTCACTATGGGAGAAACACTGGCCTATTGGTAAAACTATAATCAATACTGTAGATATTAAATCGGATATTTGAGAAATAGCGAAATACGAAATAGGGGTCAGGTGATAACTATAACTAAATAGGTTACTTTTTAGTAGTAAAATAGACAACTATTCTAAAACTTTCTAAAAAACCTGTATAATATTCCGTAAGATTAAACGGGAGATTACGATGGTAGCCTACAAACCAAACGAACTGATGAGTTCGACCGATGTCGCCAAAAACTTCGGAGCGGTACTCTCGAAACTAGCCAACCACGAAGTCGATAAAATCGGCGTTCTCAAAAACAATAAACTCGATTTTGTCCTGATGCGTAACGATGAACTCGAAATCATGATCGAACAAGAGATTCAACAAAGACAGTTTGAAGCTGATAAGCGAATGGTAGCACGACAAGTTGAAGCACTACGGAGCGGAAAAGTTAAATGCTACTCTATAGATGAAGCAGAAAAAATGTTAGACGAAGCACTTGCACGTTATGAAGATTGAATTTGATCCCGAATTTATGGTTACTTTGATCAAACAGATCGAAACAATAGCGGAAGATAAACCGAGTGCGGCACGCGAATTTAAACAAATGTTGATAGCTCAATGCAAATCATTGGTCGATATGCCGTATCGTTGTCGAAAATCGATCTACTATGACGATGATAATGTTCGCGATTTAATCTTTAAAGGGTACGTGATTGTATATGTTATCCAAGACGATATGATCACTATCACCTCTTTAATCAATCAACAAAATTTTAAACCAAAAAGTATCTAATTATGACCCAAACCGAATACCAAAGTGCCGTACAACAACTTCAAAAATTCTCCTATCATTACTACGTCCTCGATGATCCGATCACGACCGATGAGGAGTACGATATTCTCTATCACCTCGTGGTAGCGTATGAGGCAGAACATCCCAATGAAATAATCCCCGATTCTCCGACACAGCGGGTAGGGGATGTCCCTCAGGATAAGTTTGACAAGGCACACCATCTCAGCCGTATGTGGAGCCTCGAAGACCTTTTCAACCGCGAGGAGTTGGAGACGTGGGTCAACCGTATCACGAAAGGATACGGGGATGTCCGTTTTTACTGCGAACCCAAATTTGACGGGGCGAGTCTCAATCTCATCTATGATAACGGTGCGTTAGTGCAAGCGATCACGCGCGGAGACGGTGTCGAGGGGGAGGATGTGACCCAAAATGCCAAAACGATCCAAAGTATTCCTCTGAGCATCGAGTACACGGGGCGGATCGAGATTCGCGGAGAAGTGGTAATCTTCAAAGAGGATTTCGAGAAAATCAACGAAGAGCGTTTACGCAACGGTGAATCGCTGTTTGCCAACCCGCGCAATGCGGCGGCGGGGAGCCTCCGTCAGCTCGACACCCGTATCACCGCGTCACGCCGCCTCGTCTTTATGCCCTATGGTATCGGAGCCAATACGCTGGAGATCAAAAATCTGAGCGAGCGGATGGAGTGGGTCTATGCTCTGGGGTTCCGAAATCCCCATATGACCCACTTGTGCGAGAGCGCGGATCAGATCGAAAATTTTTACCACGAAATGCGCGTTGAGCGGGATAATTTCGCGATGCTCCTCGATGGGATGGTAATCAAAGTGGATGCGATAGCCGTGCAGGATGAACTAGGCTACACGGTAAAAAATCCTCGATGGGCGGCGGCGTATAAATTTCCCGCTATCGAGAAACTGACAACACTGAAAGAGGTTATTCTTCAAGTCGGGCGGAGCGGCGTCGTCACTCCCGTCGCCATCGTTGAGCCTGTAGATATTGAGGGGGTGACGGTCGAGAGGTCGACGCTCCATAATTTCGATGAGATTGAGCGTAAAGATATCCGCATTGGGGATAAAGTGATAATACTCCGAAGCGGTGACGTTATCCCGAAAATCGTCAAGGTGATCGCGAGCGAGAGGGATGGGAGCGAGGAGATCATCCATCGACCGAAGCATTGTCCCGTCTGTCATTCGGAACTTCTCGATGAGGGGGCGTTGATCAAATGCCAGAATCTCTCGTGCGAAGCGCGGGTGGTGAACTCGATCATCTATTTTGCCTCGAAACAATGCCTCAATATCGATGGGTTAGGGGATAAAATCGTCGAAGCACTCCATAGCGCGGGGATGGTGCGCGAACTCTCTGATCTCTTCGCTCTCACGATGGAACAGCTCTTATCACTGGAAGGGTTCAAAGAGAAAAAGAGCCGTAATCTGATCGACGCCATTGCGGCGGTCAAGGGGTGCGATTGCTGGCGTTTTATCAATGCGCTGGGGATTGAGCATATCGGCGAAGTAGCCTCTAAAACATTGTGCGGTGCGTTCGGAACGGCGTTTGACAGTGCAAGCCGTGAAGCAATTTTGGCACTGGAGGGATTCGGGGGTGAGATGGTCGAATCGATCCTCGAATTTTCCCGTGTTAACAGCGAAAAAATCGAAAAACTCCGCACCCTTTTAAATCCCGTAGCCCCTATCAAAGTGGAAGCTCACGAGAACCCGTTTAAAGGGAAAAGCGTCGTGATCACGGGATCGATGTCGGTGCCGCGCGATAGTATCAAGGCGATATTGGAAGCATTAGGGGCGAAAGTTGCCTCGTCGGTGTCGAAAAAGACCGATTACGTCGTGTATGGCGAAGATGCGGGGAGCAAATATGATAAAGCGGTCGAACTGGGTGTAACGCTCCTCACTGAGAGCGAGTTTCGCTCCCTAACGTCGCTTTCCGATAGCGCTTCGGCGACGGAGGGGAGCGGTGTACATCCAAAAAATAGCCTTTTTGATTAAATAGGCGAGATACCCTTTCACCTTGATCCCTCCGGGGAGCAAGCCTGCTCCGTATTCCCCTCCAAGGGCGATCATCACCCCTTGGTTTTTAAATCGAAACGGACGTTTGGATTTCCCTTTGAGCGAACGGAGGATATTGGCGGCGACGTGCTCACCTCCTCGTTCAGCAAGTTGGGCTGTCGGAGGGATAAATCTATCGTTTTCATCGAGTGCTTGTGTGATATCGCCGATAGCATAAATGTTCGGATGATTGGGGATGTTGAGATGTTCATCGACGATCAAATGCCCCTTAGTATTCGTTTCAAACCCAATGTATTGGGTGAGGGTCGATGCGGCGATTCCCCCCGTAAAAATCATAAATTCAAAATCAAGTATTTTACCGTTGTCGAGAAGAATCTCATTTTTTCGTACTTCACTGATTCGGTTGTTATGCCACACGTGAACCCCGAGTTTCGTGAGCCGCTCATAGGCACTCTCTATTAAAAACGGATCCATACCGAACAATATTGTCTCATACGCATCGATAAGGTAAACATCGACTCCGCGACATCCGAAGTTGCCGTTTTGGTAAAAATGGTTGGCATACGCCGCCATCTCTGCGGCGATCTCTACCCCTGAGAGACCCGCTCCGCCGATAACGATGTTAAAAGGTTCGACGTCGCATCCGCGAGTTTGTGCTTCGATGCGGTTGAGAAGGGAGCGTTCAAACTGTTGTTTGAAATCGAGCGCGGCGGGGATACTTTTGACACCGTGAGTATTTTCACGAAGCCCTTTGATAAAGTCAGGGAAATAGGTGCGGCTTCCGGTGGCGATAATGAGGTGATCGTATTTGATATTTTGGGTAGCTGTTGAGACCGTAGTGGCGAGAGTATCGATACCGTTCACTTCCTCACAGATAAATTCGACCAATCCGAAACTTTTCGTGAGTGAGGGGAGGTCGATCATTATCTGTGACATATCGACTTTGTTGGCAATGAAATCATAGACTTCGGCTTGCATATAGTGATAAGGGTTTTTATCGATGAGGGTGATAGAAATATGGCTGTTATGTGCCAAATGTTCAATCGCGCGAATGCCTCCGTACCCCCCGCCGATGACGACCACATGAACTGATTGCATTTGAACCCTTGAGCTAAAACTGATCCGCAATGGTATCCTAAACAAAGTTATGCCACCATAACGAATTATAAAATAATGGATAAATATGAGACTTGATAGTTATTTGGTAGAGAATGGATTGGTTGAGAGCCGAAATAAAGCACAGCAACTGATAAAAGAGCACAGTGTAAGCGTAGAGGGTAAAATTGTCGATAAGGTTTCCTATGACGTTACGGAGGGGATGGTTGTCGAAGTCGCCGATACGGAACTCTACGTTAGCCGTGCCGCGATCAAACTCAAAGGATTTCTCCCCTATACCGAGTGGGATCTCAAAGGTCTTAACGCTTTAGATATCGGATCTTCTACGGGGGGGTTTACGCAGGTTCTTTTGGAAAACAGTGTTGCGAGTGTCACCTGTGTCGATGTCGGGAGCGATCAGCTTCACCCCTCATTGCGGGAAGATTCGCGCATCAGTGTTCATGAAAATACCGATATTCGCAATTTCACCTCAGAGCAACCATTTGATATTGTAACATGCGATGTCGCTTTTATTCCGTTGGAACTGATACTCGAATCGATTGATCGCCTCGCATCCAAATACATCGTTCTCCTCTTTAAACCGCAGTTTCAGGTGGGGCGTGAAGTGAAACGGGATAAAAACGGCGTCGTAAAAGACGATAAAGCGATAGGAAAAGCGATGATCCGTCTCGAAGATGCGTGTGCGTTGATCGGATGGAAACTCATCGCGAAAGAGGTTGCCCATATCGCAGGGAAAGAGGGAAATCAGGAGACATGTTATGGCTTTATCAAATAATTATAGAGAATAAATTTGTAGAGGATAAAATACAATGCAATCAAATTATATAGCTTATGATTATATAAAAAGTATGTCACGTATAGACACTATTTTAAATCAGCAAGATACCTCTTTTGAAGAAGTTAAAAGTTTCCCCTCTATTGACAAACTCACCTTTAGAAATGGTTTTTATGTATATGCCACAGCATTGTTTGTGGATATTCGAGATTCTTCAAAGCTTATTAATGCCCATAATAGACCTGCTTTAGCAAAAATATATCGTAGTTTTATTTCTGAAGTTATTGCCATTATGAACGGAAATCAAAATTGTAAATTTATCAATATTGATGGTGATTGCGTGAGTGGAGTCTATGAGACACCTCTAAAATCTGATGTAGATTCAGTATTTAATGATGTTTCTAAAATTAGTTCTTTGATTGATATTTTAAACTGTAAGTTAAAAAAGAAAAGAATTACCGAAATAAAAATAGGTATGGGACTTGATTATGGGCGGTTATTATTGATAAAAGCGGGGTTTTCGGGAAGTGGACTTAATGAAGTGGCGTGGATGGGGGATGCACTCAACACAGCAGCAAGGCTTTGCAAGAAAGCTAATAAAGAATATTCATATGAAATTTTAGTTTCCTCGTTAATTCACCAAAATTTAAACAACCATAATAAAAGTCTTTTACACAAAATTGAATCTCAAAATTATTATGGTGGCAACACAATAAATACAAAAATGAATGAATGGGTAAAGGAAAACTACATATGACAATACAAGAGAAACTCAAAAAATTTGGCTGGATAACTATTTTTAGCAGTGTTATTTTTATCGTAATTTATTTGTATTGTTCTGGGTATCCAAATGAACCAATAGGTTTACTGAAATTAACAGGAGCATTAAGTATATTTTCAACTATAGTATTTTATTTGGTTAATAATCATTTATGGAAGATGAAGTGGATTACTCCTTTTTTTGGTTCTATCCCAGATGTTAATGGAAAATGGTCAGCAGTTATCATCAATAAAGCAGATGGTAAAGAACAAAAAGCAGATATAAAAATTACGCAAACTTGGCTAAATATTCATGTTGTAACAAAAGTAGAAAGAGGAAATTCATCAACTGTATCTTCTGAAATTGTTAAGATAAATGAAACTTGGAGATTGTATTTCGTATGGAATGCTTCTTTTGATGGAGTAGTATTTGATGGAACAACAATAGTTTCAATTTTTGATGATGAATTAGATGGTCATTATTTTACAAACAGTAATATTGACTGTAAGAATTGTACTTCTGGGAGTTTTAAAGCAACTAAGATAGAGGCAATAATTAATGAGCAATAAAATTAATGCGATTGCCATCGGCGGATTCGACGGAATGCATGTTGGACACCAACAACTTTTTGATGCGTTAGGGAAAAACGGAGCGATTGTCGTTATCGAGACGGGGTACGCTAACCTCACCCCAGGAAGCGAGCGTGAGCACTACACCCATTATCCTATACTCTATTACTCACTTGAAGATATTCGTCATCTTGAGGGGGAAGCATTTGTAGCAATGCTACGAAAACGATTTCCTTATCTGAAAAAAATTGTAGTGGGGTACGATTTCCATTTTGGGAAAAACCGCCGCTATTCTCATGCCAATCTAGGGGAACTGTTTGAAGGTGAGATTCAAGTAATCGATCAAGTGTGTATCGATGGGGATTCAGTTCATTCGCATAAAATCCGTACCAAAATCCAAATCGGGGATCTCAGCGGAGCCAACCGCTTTTTGGGTCACAACTATACTATTAAAGGGAATGTGATCAAAGGGCAGGGGATCGGTAAAACCGATCTCGTTCCGACGATCAATCTTGAATGCCCAGGGTATCTGCTCCCCTATGAGGGGGTATATGCCGCATTAACCCGTTTAGATAATGAAGAGCATTTTCACCCCTCCGTCGTTTTTGTCGGGCACCGTGTCACAACAGACGGCACTTATGCGGTTGAGAGCCATATTTTAGGTGAGAGTATCGGAAGTTGTGAAAAAGCGACCCTCAGCTTTGTCAAATTTTTACGCAAGAATCAGAAGTTTGAATCACTTGAGAGCCTTAAAAAAGCGATTGGTGATGATATTTTAAACGCACGGCGTGAACTGGTTCACCTCAGTTTATAGGAATTTAATCTGCTTTAGGGTAAAATCCCGATAATTTTTCATGTAAAGGAACGCTACTTATGGGTGAGTTGTTTACCTTCTTCGGCCTTATCAGCCACGATCATTCGTTCATTTTCCTCACGCACATGTTGCTTACAGCGGCTATTGTTATCGTGATTGCGAAAATGGCAACCTCTAATCTCCGTCTTGTTCCAAGCGGAGCGCAAAACGTTATGGAAGCGTATCTTAGCGGCGTACTCGCAATGGGTGCAGACGTTATGGGTAAAGCGGAAGCGCGTCGTTACCTTCCTCTTGTCGCGACGATCGGTCTTTTCGTCGGTATCGCAAACGTTATCGGTGTTATTCCCGGTTTTGAAGCACCGAGTGCATTTTTGGATTTCACCCTTGCTTTAGCATTGGTTGTTTTCGTTTACTATAACTTCGAAGGTATTCGCCGTAACGGTATCATCAGCTACTTGAAACACTTTATGGGTCCTGTATGGTGGTTGGCGTGGTTGATGTTCCCGATCGAGATCGTTTCTCATATCTCTCGTATTATCTCTTTGAGCTTCCGATTATTCGGTAACGTCAAAGGGGATGACATGTTCTTGATGGTTATCTTGATGTTGGCTCCGTGGTTGCTTCCGATGATCCCTTTTGCATTGCTTACCTTTATGGCTTTCTTGCAAGCGTTCATTTTCATGATGCTCACCTACGTTTACCTCGGCGGTGCAGTTCTTCTTCACGACGACCACTAAGACCTTTTGATGAAGCGAAGTACGTTTGACGCGCTTTTAAGCTTCCTCGGAGGCGTCTCTTGGGCTTTCGTTATCGTCGGAGCCTGGGTCACTTTCCAATCTTTCGTTTTCCTCGGTATTGTCCCCGCGTTGATGTTTACGTTCCTCTTTATCTTTTTGGCGGTATTTTTGCTGTTGGTATTAGAGACGATGTCTATGGCGCGTGATCGTAACGATATTCTTGCAAAACAAAATGAACTCCTCGAAGAGATTCGAGATACAGTCAAAGCACCTTCCGAAAACTCTTCCCAAGAATAAATTTTAACGTATCTGCTACCGCATTTGTTTCGGTAGTCAAACTCTGATATAATTGCTCTATGGCTACTTTTGAATTTGAATACGACCCTAACAAAAGCAAAAGTAATAAAGATAAGCACGGCATTGGTTTCGAAGAGGCAAAAACTCTTTGGAACGATGAAAATGCTTTGGTCACATTGGCACATGTTGTCGATAGTGAAACACGTTATGCAATTATTTCCAAAATTCTTGGGAAATGTTACGTAGCAATTTTTAGTATCAGAGAAAATAAATATAGAATTATCAGTGTCAGACGATGCAGAAAAAACGAGGAGGATGGGTATGAAAGCTTTGACAGCGGAACAATTTGACGAAAAGTTCGATAACGGCGAAGATATTAGCATGTACCTCGATTTGACAAAAGCCGTCAGACTAAAAGATATCGATCAACTCTCAACCAAAACAAAAAAAGTAAATGTTGAGTTTCCTGAATGGTTGTTAGATACCTTGGATAGAGAAGCACATAAAATCGGTGTTTCGCGCCAATCGGTTATTAAATTGTGGGTAGCAGAACGACTTAAAGCGATTTGAAGGGAGGAAGAAAATGCAAACATTAATGCTTGAAGTCAACGAAACTTTTCTATCAAAATTTTTAACGATGTTAGATTCCCTTCCAAAAGATCAAGTTCGTGTTAAAGACGATAAACTATCAATAGAGATTAAGGATAGAATTTCCGCAATCGATGATGGCAAAGAGGCACTTATACCTCATAATCAGTTTTGGGAAACATTTGAAGATCGGGTAAAGCATTTTAAAAATGCGCATTGAGTATTCGCCCCGTTTTAATGATGAACTTTTTGCTATTTACCTCTTTATTGCAGAGGATATCATAACCCAAGCTGACCTATTTATCTCCAAACTCAAAACTTCTATCGAAAAAATCCCTTCCATGCCGTATCGTCACAGACAATCATTAAAGTCAGATGATAAAGAGGTTCGAGATTTGATTTATGAGGGGTATATAATTGTATATCGTATTGTTAAAAGCGATAAGCGGATAGATATCTTAGGTATTTTTGGCGAGAATGAGTGGGATTTATAGGAGTTAAAATGATTTTTTACCGAATGATAGCCATATTATCAATTCTATTTTTTACGGTATATGCAGATGAAAATTTAAGTGAAATTGATGCCAAAATTCAAGAATGTAAAAATGATAAGAATGGAAAATCTTGTTATGAGTTAGGGCAATATTATTCGAAAAATAATGAAGAAAATAGTTCAAATCAAACGTTGTACTATTATGGACAAGGATGTAAATATAACAATCAAGAAAGTTGTGTTGAAGAAGTTGATTATGGGATAAAGAAACATATTTTTTCAAAGCATTTTATACAAAAAATTGTGTCTGTAGGTGATTTGTATTTTAAAAATAATGAATATAAAAAAGCTTTTGAATATTACAATAACGCTGCACACTACAATGACAGTGAATCTCTTTATAAACAATCACTTATATCCATAAAATTTGATACTAAAATGAGTAATGCTGAAAGGTATTATTTACAGTATATTCGAAGTGTGATATCACATATTAATTTTTATTCAGAACATAAAATACTTAAACGGCTCAGAAAAACAGGTACTATAGAATTAAAATTTGTACTTTTACAAGATGGTTCAATTAGTGAATTAATGATTACGAAACCTTCACAGGATGTTGACTTAAATAAATGCGTATATGCTTCGATACAAAAACTACCAAAGTTTTATCCTATCCCCTTTGAATTTCAAAAAGAAAAAATAATCATTTTTGTACCTATTGTTTTAAGTTTGAGTTAATGAAACACTACCTCATCACAGACCCTTCATTTTATGGCAGTAGTGCCGATTCGCTCGAATCGTCTTTGGAGGCGGTATTCTCCAAAAATATTCCCGATTTTATCCTTTATCGAGATAAATCCACGTCTGAATATCCACAGCTTGCATCTGCTTTTGTCAAGATATGTCGTCGATACACGATCGCAAACGTACTCTTACACGGAGACTATCCTCTCGCAAAGTCTTTAGGAGCCGATGGGGTTCATCTCACCTCCATGCAGTTTAATGCGATCACAGAGGCAAAAAAACTGGGGTTATATGTTGTTATCAGCACCCATACTTATGATGAAGCACTCAAAGCGCAGGAATTAGGTGCCGATGCGATCACCTATAGCCCGATTTTTTTCTCCCCTGCCAAAGGTGAACCCAAGGGTTTAGAGGATTTAAAAGAAATAGTGGATAAAATAAGAGTACCTATTTTTGCGTTGGGCGGGATTACGACCCAAGAGCAGATAAAAGCGGTTGAAGAGTGCGGTACCTATGGTTTTGCCTCTATCCGCTATTTTATATAAATCAAGGATTTTCTCAAATGTTTGAAACCATTATCGGTTTGGAAGTTCACGTCCAGCTCAATACCCAATCAAAACTTTTTTGCTCATGCCCTACCAGCTTTAACCATACCCAAAACACCAATACGTGTCCGACGTGTTTAGCCCTTCCGGGTGCATTGCCTGTACTCAACAAAGAGGCGGTTCGTAAAGCGGGGATGTTCGGTACGGCGGTAGGGGCGACGATCAACCGTACTTCATTCTTTGACCGTAAAAGCTATTTTTATCCCGATAGCCCGAGTGCGTACCAAATTACTCAGCTCTATACCCCAATCGTCGAACACGGGAAACTAACTATCGATTTCGAAGACGGGAGCCATAAGACGATCCGTATAAACCGTGCCCATATCGAAGCCGATGCAGGGAAAAATATCCATGACGGCGCTATCTCAAAAGTGGATTTGAACCGTGCAGGGACACCGCTACTTGAGATCGTATCCGAACCCGATATGCGCTCTGCCGAAGATGCGATTTTGTATCTCAAAAAACTCCACTCGATCGTCCGTTACATCGATATCTCTGATGCCAACATGCAAGAGGGATCGTTCCGCGTTGACGTTAACGTCTCTATCCGACCTCGCGGTGATGAGAAACTCTATACCCGTGTCGAGATCAAAAACATCAACAGCTTCCGCTTTATTCAACGTGCGATTGAACTTGAAGTAGCGCGTCAACGTGAGGCATGGGAAGACGGCACCTATGAGAGCGAGATCGTTCAAGAGACCCGTTTGTTTGACCAAGTGAAACAAGAGACCCGCTCAATGCGCGGTAAAGAGGAAGCGGCGGATTATCGTTATTTCCCTGAACCCGATTTGCTCAAAGTGATCGTGGATGATGCGATGTATGCCGATGTTTGCAATATCCCAGAACTCCCCGATGCGAAAAAAGAGCGTTTCGTCAAAGAGTTTGGAATCAACGACTATAACGCGGCGGTTATTACGGCAGAACTCGAAACCGCGCACTATTTTGAAGCGATGTTAGAGCAGGGGATTAGTGCGAAAAATGCGGTAACGTGGCTTACGGTCGAACTCCAAGGGCGTTTAAGCGGCGGTATGAGCCCCTCAACCTCGCCGATCAGTGCGGTAATGCTCGGAACTCTGGTTAAACGGATCGAAGAGAGTGTTATCAGCGGTAAAGCGGCGAAAGAGGTTCTCGATTACCTTCTTGAGAACGGTGGGGATATCGATACGGTTATCGAAAAGCTTGGGCTCAAACAAGTGAGTGACACGGGTGCTCTTGAAGCATTGATCGATGAAATCTTAGCCGCTAATACCGATAAAGTTGCCGAGTATAAATCAGGGAAAGACAAACTTTTCGGATTCTTTGTCGGTCAAGCGATGAAAGCGTCCAAAGGATCAGCTAACCCGAATACGCTGAACGATATTCTCCAAGCAAAATTAGCGCAGTAAGAGCCATTTATGATTGGCCGATGGATTGTAGGGATCGCTTTTTTTCTTCACGCCTCCCCGCGCTATCGCCATAGCAAAAAGTTTTTTCATAATCTTCTCGAAAACCCTTCATATCCGTATAAAAAGTTTTTTGATTACACGATGATGGTGTTGATCGCCATGAGTGTCTATATCCTGATTCTCCATGTCAAACATGACGTGAATCCGCAATGGCTTTTTTTTAATAATTATGTCGTCTCTCTTATCTTTTTGGTTGAGTACCTTTTACGATTGTGGGTTTACAGCGATACGTCAAAGGTTATTATAGAAGAGTACGAACATGATCTGTTTTTGCAAAGGCCGTTTCGTTGGGTGAGTACGTTACGCCTCATCGGTGTAAAGAAACTGGAGTACGTCGTATCTCCATCCGCCATTATCGATATACTGGCGATTATGCCGTTTTTCCATGAAATGAGGTTGTTACGGGTATTTATCCTCTTTCGGGTCTTTAAGCTGTTTCGGTATGCAAAAAGTTTGACCCAGTTTCTCTCGATCCTCTCATCGAAAAAGTTTGAGCTTTTTACCCTTGCTGTTTTTGCGACGGTCATTATCATCGTCTCTTCGGTTTTGATCTATGTGATGGAAGCGAACAATCCCGCTTCGCCGATCAACACCCTTTTTGATGCACTTTATTGGTCGGTCGTAACGATTTTTACGGTCGGATACGGCGATTTGGTACCGGTCACGACGGAGGGGAGAACGGTTGCGATGGCGATTATCGTAGCGGGGATCGCCGTTATTTCATTTGCAACCTCGATAGTCGTTTCAGCATTTACCGAAAAACTCGATGAGATCAAAGAGGATAAACTCATCGAAGATGTCTCAAAAATAGATCGTTTTTATTTGATCTGCGGGTATACTCCTCTGGCGTATCAGATTGCATCTCGATTTAAAAAAAGCGGCAAGAAAGCGGTTATTTTAGAAAAAGATTCTGAAAAAGTGGCGCAGGCACAAAAAGAGGGTTTTTTAGCGCTGGCGTTTGATTCGGGATCGCTTCACTCTTATCATGCGTTACGAATCGATTTTGAAAAGCAGGTTATTTCGGTTATTTTATTGCAAGAGAGCGACGTTTATAATATTTATACGGCACTCACCATCCGAGAACTCTCTAAAAACGTATCGCTGCTGTCAATACTGGTGCACAACGAAAATCGCCGTAAACTCTCACTTGCCGGAATCGATGAGATTGTTTATACTCAGGAGCTCATCGGACTGATCAGTAAAGAGGTGAGCGGAAGACCCGTGGCTTTTGAAGTGATTCATGCCCTTCGTTCTGAAAATAACGGTGTTTTTATGGATGAAATCGGATTAGACTCGGTAATGGCAAAGCGATTTTTCGATACCTGTCGTTTGCCTCTCTTTCACAAACGACTGATTGTGCTAGGGGTGTATAAAACGAAAGAAAAAATGTTCTTCTTTAATCCTCCCGAAAATATTGTGATTCATGAACGAGATGTGGCAATTGTCATCGGTACAAGAGCGCTCATCGATGAATTTAAAACATTGTTACACAAAAAAGGAAGACGATGAAGTATCGCAGTGCTATTGTGTTTGGTTTTAACGAATATGCCAAACAAATTGCTTTACAAATTGTTCACGAATACGATTCTTTTGTTGTTTTTGCAATGAATGAAAATGAACGTCAAGCGGCTGAGACAGCAGGGTTTGAGACGGAGCATTTTGATTTAGGGGAAGATTGGAAAAGTATTGAAGAGCGTTTCAATACAAATGATTTAATTGTATTTTGCGCACTGGATAATGATGCAGAGAATGTGTTTTTGACCATATCATTGCGCTCCACTTTTGAAGAACTCCCGATTATTGCCCTTGCGGGGGATCAGGAGAGTGCGGCTAAGATGAAAAGTGCGGGAGCCAATAAAGTGATGTCGATTCTTCAAATTACGGCGAATGTCATTACTGAAATGTTAGAAAAACCGACCGTCACCGAAGTGCTTCACGATATTTTGTACGAAAATTCATCCTTGAAAATTGCGCAGATAACGGTTCCTAGGGGATCTTTCTTGGTCGGGAAACATCTCTATGATATCGATTGGGCAGGGGAGTATGATGTATTAGTATTAGCGATCGTTGATCATGAGCTTTCCGCTACGTTCAGCTTTACGGCACGCGGGCATAATCACCACATTGATCCTGAGGATATTCTTGTGGTTGTCGGGTATGAAGATAAAATTGCGGCACTTACGATGCTGATGGGGGTCGAAAATGTCTAAAATAGGGGTGATCGGAGCGGGAAAATGGGGTGAAGCCCTCGCGTTTGCAATGTCTGAGAAAAATGAGGTGATTATCACCTCACGCACTCCGCGAGATTGGGATAATTTTAAATCGCTCGAAGAGGTACTGCGATGTGAGTATCTTATTATCACTCTCCCTGCACAGCAGATTGCACTATGGCTGAGCGAGAATTTTGTTTATAGCGGACAAAAAGTGCTTGTTGCGGCAAAAGGGATCGAAGCTTCAAGCGGCCGTTTTTTGAATGAAATCTATGGCGAATATGTGCCCGAAGAAAATATCGCCTTTTTATCGGGTCCTTCGTTTGCGAGTGAAGTAATGCGCTCTCTTCCTACGGCACTTGTGGTAAATTCCGTATCTGTAGAGACGGCGAGTGCGTTCGCTAATCTTTTCCCATCATTCATTCGTACTTATACGAGTAAAGATGTTATCGGGGCCGAGATTACGGGAGCCTATAAAAATGTGATCGCTATTGCAGCGGGGATTTGCGAAGGGCTCTCGTTAGGGCATAATGCCGCAGCAAGTTTGATCGCACGCGGTCTTGTCGAGATGGAGCGCTTCGGCAGGGCTTACGGTGCAACACAAGAGAGCTTTTTAGGGCTTAGCGGTGCGGGAGACCTTTTTTTGACGGCCAGCTCTTCTATGTCACGTAACTATCGGGTAGGACTTGGGTTAGCGAGCGGAAAATCCAAAGAAGCGGTATGTCAAGAGATCGGTGAAGTGAGCGAGGGGATAGGAACGGCGTATGCTCTGCATGAAATAGCCGTTGCACATGGTATCTATTTACCGATTGCGGCAGAAGTGTATGCTATTTTAGAGGGGAAATCGCCGCGTCAAAGTTTAAAAGATTTAATCGAAAGGTAAAGTATTAACATGTTAGTTCATATCGTTATGTTTGAATTTAAAGAAGAGAATAAAGAGGCCAATATGGCACAGGTAAAAATGATGTTGGAATCACTTCCTGCGAAGATAGAGACACTTCGTTCTATGGAAGTAGGGATCGATATCAGTCGTAGTGAGCGATCATTCGATATGGTACTTATTTCGACATTTGATGATCAAGCAGGATTGGAGGCGTATGCTCCCCATCCCAAGCATCAAGAGGTTGTCAATGTGATTAAAGAGGTGACGACCCTCTCAAAAGTCGTTGATTACATACAATAAGGGAAAGCGTGAACGAAGAATTACCAGTAGAAGAAAATACAAATGAGCCGTTTTATAAAAAATATAAAATTCACCTCTCCGTTGCGGCAGCTATACTCGTTGTCGGAGTAACCGCGTTAACCCATTATAAAAATGAACAAGTTAAAGAAGAGTTGGTAAAAGCAATCAACGAGTATCAAGAAGGTTTGGTTCTTATCGGCGGAGAGATGAGCTATAAAAGTATCGATTGCGGCGGAATTATTACCACCGATTGTGAGATTGAAACGATTAAATTTTCGATCATGGGGCAAGAACAACTTAGCATCGGGTCTCTTCGTTTGGGGAATATAGAAGAACTATCGGAATTCAAAGCCTTTGGAAAAGGGGGAGCGGTGAAAGCTTCAGTCGATATTGAAGCTGATGAAGTGGCTCTTCCGAAAGCGATGATCGCACAGCTGATCGCCCAAAATGTGAGTAATGCGTTTCAGCAAAATACACTCGGCAAACTTAGCTCGATCAATCTTGCGCTTAAAGGGGAGGTTGAGGGAAATGCTATGAATATCAAGCATCTTGAAGTTGACTCTTTTCGTATTGACAATGCCATTATGCCGCTTGAATTTTCGATGAGTGCACGGGATGTTTCGAGTCAAGCACCCGATTCGATGATTTTGGAAGAGTTTAGTCTTACTTTGGAAAACCGTGCCATATCGGATGTCACGTATGAGTCGGTCAAAAGCTTTACCGATACCCTCCAAAAGGAGGATAAAGCTATTTTCTTAAAAGAATTTGCCCTTACTCCTGCGGATATGAATGACAGAAAAAAAGCATCGTCCGCTATTAATGCAGCGATTGCCAAACGATTTGAATCGGATTTGCCGAATACTCCGGGAGTCGTTGAAAAAGATTTGATTCGCGCTATGATCCAAATGCTCAAAGGGGAGATCGAAGAGATTACTCTCGAAGGTAAGAATAAAAATAATTTAACTATGGTTCAAATCCAAAATGCATTGCAGCAATCCTCTGCGATGAAGGATATCGAAGCGCGAAAATTTATGGAAGATAAGTTTAAAATTGAGGTTGAGGCGGATTAACCGACTATTGTTTTTAGCGTCTTCTTTTCATATGTTAACTCTTTTGTAACACTATTGACTTATAATAGTTCAAATCGAAAAAGGAGTATGACATGAAAGTATTACTAAATGTGTTGTCGGCTACGGCTTTACTCTCGAGTGTTGTATGTGCAGAAATGCCGTCTGTGAACCAAGAACGTGTGGAAACCCAAAGTGAAATCCAAAACCGTTTTAAAGCTATGAAAACGGATGAACTCCTCGAAAGACGGGGTACGATGAGTACTCAGCAAGAGAAAGAACAACTTCACAATGAGCTTATGAATCGTCAGCAAACGATGACGAAAGAGCAAAAAGAGAAGTTTATGAATAAGCCGGAGAACCGTACTCCGAAAATGCAAAACAAAGGCTCAGGCAAAGGAATGATGCAAGGAAACGGTATGGGTTCAGGTATGGGTGGAGGCAAAGGGGGGCGTTAAGCCTCCTTTTTAAGCGCTTCAATCTCTTCCGCTTTCTCTTCGATAGTTAGTAATTCATCCACTTTTTCTTCATAAAGTACTTTTGTTTTCTCCAACTCTTCTGCCAAAACGCTAATCCCTATTTTTTCGTATTTTTTCGGATCGGCGAGAGAAGCGTTTAGTTCATCGATCTTGGCTTCCAGTACCTCAATCTCGGCGGGTAGTTTTTCAAGAGCACGTTGTTCGTTGAAGGTGAGTTTGAATACTTTCGGTTTTTCGCTTTGTACTACTGCCATGCTGGTCGCAGATTTGGCAAATTCAGCTTCCATAGCGTCCATTTCATGGAGTTCTTTTTCATCTTCGAGATATTCGCTGTAAGGTTTATAGCTCTCGTCGATGGTACCGTCCCCTTTGAAAATAAAGAGTTTTTTAGCGATCTTATCGACGAAATATCTATCATGACTTACGAGGATCACGGCACCCGGAAAGTTTTGGAGTTTCTCTTCGAGAATGTTGATGGTAGGGATATCGAGATCGTTGGTCGGCTCATCCAGAATCAGACAATCGACTTTTTTCGTAAACAGCAGGGCGAGGGCGACACGGTTTTTCTCTCCGCCGCTGAGAACGCCCACTTTTTTATCGAGAAACTCTCGAGGGAAAAGGAAATTTTTGAGATAGCCGTAGACGTGATAGTCTTGCCCCTGTGCATCGACTCGATCTCCGCCGTGAGGACAGAAGGTTTCGATGAGGTTGAGATTATCATCCAGCATCTCGCGGTGCTGATCGAAATAGCCGATAGTGAGTTCACCCATCTTGATAATGCCGTTTGTCGGTTTAAGACGTCCTAGAAGGGCTTTAAGGAGGGTTGATTTACCGCTTCCGTTAGGCCCGACAACAGCGATGACGTCTTTTTGCAAAATTCGGGTTGAAAAATCTTTGATAAGTGTTTTATCTCCGAGTTTAAGCCCCAAATGCTCGATCTCAAAAAGCATCTTTTGACGGTTTACCCCTTCGCCTCGGTTGAAGTGTTTTGCTTCACGTTCCAATTCGAGTTTCATTTTACGAATTTTTGCCGGGTTGTGTTTGGCATCTTCACGCAGTTGCAATACCCGCTGCTTACGTCCTTCATTTCGTTTTAGCCGTGCTTTTACTCCTCGTCGGAGCCATTCATTTTCACTTTTTAAGAGTTTGAGGAGATTGTCGTGTTGTTGCGCCATGGTGCGAAGCAGTTCCTGCTTTTGTTCGAGGTAGTTACTGTAGCCGCCGTTGAACTCCCTCAGCGAGCAATCTTCGACCTCAATGGTTTTGGTGGCGATTTGGTCAATAAAATAACGGTCATGCGAGATAAAGAGCAACGTAAATCGCTCTTTGAGGATCAGCTCTTCGAGAAACTCGACCATGTAGACATCGAGATGGTTGGTCGGCTCATCCAGGAGGAGGATATCGGGTTTTAGGAGGAGTAACGAAGCCAGCGCGACACGGCGCTGTTCCCCGCCGCTGAGAAGATTTACCTTTTTATCCTCATACTCTTTGAGCATGAAATGGTGCATTACCCGCTCGATTTTATCATCGAGATTCCATGCGTTATGATGATCGAGAAAAGTGGTGAGACGGGATTGCTCATGTAAGAGTGTTTCATTGTCAAATTCTCTAGCGAGGAGGGTAGAAATCTCATCAAATCGTATTTTTGCCGTCCGTAGCTCCCCAAGACCCGCTTCGATCGCTTCGCGGACGTTATGGCTAGGATCAAACGCGGGGACTTGGGAGAGCATTTTGATCTCGATACCTTGACGGTTGATCCGCTCCCCTTCATCGGCATCCAGTGAACCGTGGACAATTTTCATCAGAGTCGATTTACCGCTTCCGTTTTTTCCGACGATAACAACGCGTTCACCCTCATCGATGTGGAAGTTGATGTTCTCTAAAATTTTTTGGGCTTCATAGTGTTTAGAGACATTGAGAAGATCGACGAGTGCCATATAAGTTATTCCTTAGGAAGTGTAAAACACGTTGTTCGTGATAAAAACCACGTTGCGATAGCATAATCGGTATAGGGAGTTTCACGTTGTGCGGGAGGGATGGAGCTGTTACGGAGTTTACTTCGGATTATTCCGAAGACAATAAATCCTAATAACATCGTTCCCAGTGCAATAAACCAATCACTTTGCCACCATATGAGTAGCGCGATCAGATAGTTTCCATAACTAAGCGCGTATCCTATCATCCGTGCTAAAAGTCGACACTTCCGTGTGGGTAATGTCGGGGTAGGGTTGATATGAAAGGGTTTCGGCTCATTATTCATGTCGGCAATTATAGCGGATGGGAACTTGTAGAGGTTTAAGGGTGAGGAGATTATACTACCCAGAAACGATCGGGATAGGATTTTTAGATGAAGAAAATTTTTATTGGCTTGGGGATAACAGCATCTTTTCTTTTTGGTGCTGAAACAATCAAAGCTGTTTTTGATTGTGCCGCCAAGGATCCGAGATTCATTGCGTCACGTATGTTTTTGATCGAAGAGAGTGCCAAAGAGTTAAAGGCTAAAAACATCCCGTATACTTTTGTCCTGACAATTCATTCGGGGTGTACACCAATCATCACCGAAGAGATTGGCGATGATGAGGTGAAAAAAGGAATTTCACAGCGGCTGAAAATTTTGCATCATCAATACGGTGTTAAGATTCAAGCCTGTGAAATTGCGATGGAACGATTTGGAATCGAAAAATCAGATTTACCCGAATATGTCGGAAGTGTTCATAATTCGATCACACGAGTTATTGAATTACAAAACAGCGGATATGCATTTATCCCGTATCATTAAGGAGTACAACATGAATGTATTATTACAAATCGATTTTCCTTATGAGGGACCGTTTGGAGAAGAGATGACAGAGGCGTTCGCACCGCTTGCCGAGTCAATTAGGCAAGAACCGGGGCTGATTTGGAAGATATGGACAGAGAACCGTGAGACGAAAGAGTCAGGGGGAATTTATCTGTTCGAGGATACGGCATCGGCTGAAGCTTATTTGACAATGCATATAGCACGATTGGAAAGTTTCGGTATTCGAGGAATACGGTCTAAACTTTTTGCAGTGAATACGCCACTCTCTCGTTTAACCGGGGCAATGGTTTAACAAGCGAAAATCAATACTCGACAAATGTGAGAGAGAGGACGTCATTTTTATAGTTATCTTGAGTTTTATACTCTCGATAACCGTTTGAGAGAGCAATTCCTACAAGGTATTTTTTATCCTCAAAAACACTAAAGCAGTGAGTTGACTCTTGTCCGTTAAAGCGTAAAATCTCATTTTCAAGCGGAAGTTGTTGTAACAATTGCATGTTTGGATGCGTCGTTGCTATAACTACCCCTTTACGATCGATGAAGCAGGAAAAACCGTTTTTAGAACTTGAAAAACTATCTTCAAGCATAGCGTTAAATTGTGGAAACGCATCAAAAACAATCCCGATACCCCCTAATGTTTTACCGTTATAGCGAATAGTCGCACTGTATATATAGGTCGGCGTATCATTATAAAACGAACTTTTTTCAAAAGGGCTGACAAAATAATTTTGGGTATTTTGATTGGAAAGAGTTTTTGAAACGTACTCTCCGAAAACTTTTTTTCCGATGATACTCTGATCGGATGAAGCGGCGATAATCGTTGAGTCGGTATTGAAGATAAAGATATTGGTGTACACCGTATAGAGGCTGTTGATGTATTGCAGTACATCGGTGATACGTTTAATATCAGGAGTCTCTTGAGAGAGTTCCTCTTCAAATGTAGGGGTCATAGCCCACCATCGGCAATCGTTGGCACGTTCATACAAGTTTCGATCCATGATGTTAATAGCCAGCTTTGCAGAAGCTTGAACATCAAAAACCAACCCTTCCATAATTGTATTTTCAAGATTGGTAACGGACTCTTTAATGGTTTGTAAAATTGAGGCACTAATATCGCGTAGATTATCCAAAACAGGGGTTAATACATAAACCCTCTCTTTTGCCGCAATAAGCTCTCCGTTGATAATGACATCGCTAAGATCCTCGATAACATCATCCGCTTTCATAATAATGGATCGAATATTATCATTCAAGGTACATTTAATGGTGGTTGATGTGGTTGTTGGGAGGTTTTGGGAATGGCTTAGTCTGTTATTGTAAGCGATGCTATTCCATTGTGCGCCGTGGTATCCTTCGTACCCTTTTGTCTTAGCCGAAACAAAAAGAGAACCATTTTTATAAACATAAGGTTCATTAGGATCTATTCGAATTATCTCATGTGCCGAAGTGAGTTTATGATCGGATGTGGCTATAACCTCTTTACCGTTTGTAAAGAGGATATGTTCGTTTGGATTGAGTAAAGAGGAGAAGATATGAGACATTTCATCATCAAAACGAAAACACAAGATCAATACGCCCAATGTTTGAGTATTTTCTACAATTCTTTGGGCAAATAAAAGTGTTTTCTCTTGAGAGACAAACAAATCGGTAGGTGCATATCGTTCAATATAACCATCACATTGAAGTGCTTCAGCGATAATAGGATCATTGGAATGGGTAAGAGGATTTTGTTCGTTGATATTGAGATGAATTTCCCCTTTTGCATCGGTGATAATAATCTCATTATAGACACTGTACTTCATTGTATATTCGATAAGACGTTGACGGAGTTGCTCAGGATTTTCATGGCATTTTAGATAGGTAATAATAGACTCGTCCGTTGCTAAAAATCCCACATCGGCCGTACGTTCAAACAGATTACGGATTAGAATATCGATACTGACTTGCGCTTTTGAACGTAATTCTTCGGTATGCTTTTTTAAGTTTTCATCAATAAGAAGCGGGATAAGCTCTTCTTGGAGATTGCTAAAGGTTTCAATCGTTTTTTCGGTAAAGGAGAAGAGGTTTGCCGCTTTTTCAATAGCACATATCTTTCCCGTAAGGATGATTTTTTTTAAAAATCGATTTTGTCCGTCAAACAATTGCACACTTTTTTGTATAAAGGGAAAAAGTTGTGAAATACTAGACGGTTGCATATTTTTGTAAACCTGTTTCAATGTTAAGATATGTTTTTATGTATGTAATCATATCTGAGTTTAACGGAGAATATTAAAATTAGAACACCCAATAATTGTTTAAAAAATATACAGTAGTCATCGTTTGATTGATTATAAAATAAAATTATCCATTGCTAAGGAGAGAAAATAGACAAAAAGCCTTTGTTTCTGCTCTTTCGTGAGAGATTAAAAGAGCAGTATGAAGCAGTTATTGAAGTGTGTGCTAAGTTGTAAACGATAGAATGGCTCAACAATTAAAAGGGCAAAAGTGGAAAAAATTATAATCAATAAAAAATATTTCGGCTCCATCGATTTGCCTTCTACCGATGCGGCACGCCGTGTTTTTGTTAGTGTTACAAAAGCCTATGCCGCTCGAAAACCGATGAATATCCATCTCCTTTTTTCTCCCGGAAAATTAAAGGCTCTTCAGTATTATCAAGTGGGCGGAGCATGGCAGGAACTTTTGGATTTGGAGCTTTACATTGAACTTGGTAAGGTATTACGTTTTGACACCGTAGATGCCGAAAAACTAAAAAATTCGATTGAGCTCACCAATGATATTGCTCACAACCATTTTAATATTACCAAACGGCTGACATTGTGCAATAAAAAAGTTAAATCAATTTCCAAGGCCGTTTATATTTTTTGGGATATTGAGAATTTTTCCAATATCGGTTCGGTATTTACCGATTTAATCGAAAAATATGAAGTTCCCGATCATCATATTTATATGGCGGCTAACCCTGATTCTCTTTATTTGTTTAAAGATGAATGGGAAGCTAATTTGTACGATTACGGCAAGTCTCTTAAATCGTTTCAATTTACGAAATGCGATCACGGTAAAAACGTTGCCGATACGGTATTGTTAGAAAATTTTTTAGCGTTGGCCCCCTCTCATGCCGATATTTATTTGATGACATTTGATCGGGAGTTGAAAGAGCGTTTCGAAAGTGCATGTGATCCGAGCAATAATCTTTATATTCTTGAAAAATAAAGCCGACAGTTCGAAAGTAATCCTACCGAGAGTGTGAATGCTGGAAGGCTTCAAATTCTGCTGAGGGAATCGGTTGACTAAAATAGTATCCTTGAACTTCGTCACAACCGTTTTGACGGAGAAATTCTAATTGTTCAAGGGTCTCGACCCCTTCGGCAATCGTTTGCATGTTGAGGTTATGAGCCATGTTGATGATAGTATTAACAATGGTTTTATCATCAGAATTCTCACTTATATCACGAATAAACGATTGATCTATTTTGAGTTTATAAACCTTGAATTTTTTTAGATAATTGAGCGAAGAATAGCCGGTTCCGAAATCATCGATCGACATCCGTATGCCGTGTTTATGGAGGGCATTCATAATTTCAATGGCTTCGAGAGGGTTTTCCATCGCGATACTTTCAGTCAGTTCGAGTTCGAGGAATTCCGGGCTGATTTGAATCTCTTCGAGGATATTTAAAACGAGCGCAATGAATTTAGGGTCGCGAAACTGGATGGCTGAGAGGTTGACTGCCATAATAAAAGGTTCCATGCCGCTCTCTATCCACTCTTTGAGCTGTTGTAGGGCACGGCGCAGTACCCATTCTCCGATAGCAATAATTTGACCGCTATTTTCTGCAACGGGGATAAATTCCACGGGAGAGATTGCCCCTAACGTAGGGTGTTTCCAACGCAACAAAGCTTCGGCACCGATGAGCCGTTCGGGATGAATGGCGATTTGAGGTTGATAATAGAGCTCTAGTTCATTTCTCTCCAGCGCATGACGAAGACCGTTTTCCAGTTCAAAATTTCGTGAAAAACGGGTTTGAATTTCAGAGGTAAAAAAACGATAGCAGTTTCGACCGTCGTATTTGGCACGGTACATTGCCGCATCAGCTGATTGGAATAACCCCTGAACATCTCTTCCGTCAATCGGATAGAGTGCAATGCCGATCGATGCGGTGATGATAAGTTCATGCTGATCTTTACGGAACGTTTGTGAGATGGCAGTGAGTAGTTTTTCAGCGATATGGGCTGCCCCTTCGGCATCTGTGCCCGGCAAAAGAATAACAAATTCATCTCCGCCTTGTCGTGAAAGTGTGTCTCCTTCCCGCATTACCGAGTGTATCCGAGATGCAATTTCAATGAGAAAAGCGTCACCGATATTGTGTCCGAGCGTGTCATTTATATTTTTAAAATGGTCTAAATCCAAAAATATCAAGGCAAGAGGGACATTTGTTCGTGCCGCAATATTGATGGCATTTTGAACCCTGTCATTGAGTAAGGTACGATTCGGTAACCCTGTGAGTATATCAAAATGAGCAAGCCAATGGGCTTTCTCTTCGGCTGATTTACGTTTGATCTCACGATCATAATTTTCAATTCCATAGCTTACGTCCATAATCATTTCGATCAGTAATGCTTGAATCGAAGCATCGAAAGCGTTGAGGATATCAGAATAGATCGTTAGGACGCCGATAACATTTCCGTATTGCAGAATAGGGAGTGCCGCTGAGGCTTTCCATCCTACTGCGGCTCCTCGTTCATGCCATGGAGCGGTTAAGGGGTCATTCATGAAGTCTTGACACCAAAAAGGGCGATTTTCACGCATAGCGATTGCTGTAGGGCCTTTTCCGTAAGGGTCGTTTTCATTGACAGAGATTATGATCCCCTCAAGATAATTGACCCCTGCACCGTAGAATGCGGTAGGGGTGACGATGCCGGTGTCTGGATTCACCAGCCCGATCCACGCCATTTCCATTCCTCCTACGGAGACGATACTTTTACATATTTCGATAAACAGTTCATTGGCGGTAGATGAGTGGACAATAGCATGATTGGCTTGACTGAGAGCGGCATGGATTTGAGAGAGCCGCTTGATATGAAGCTCATCATTATGCCGCTGGGTGATGTCTCGCGAAATCCCTAATACACCCACTAGTGTGTGATTTTCGTCATACATCGGAGTTTTTATGGTTTCTAAAAGAGCTTTATGTCCATCCTCGGCAAACGTTACCCACTCCTCATTGACGGTCGGTTTATCCGCATACATGGATAAATGGTCATGTTCACGGAAAAAGTCGGCAAGTTCGGCATCCACAAAATCATAATCGGTTTTTCCGACGATTTCTTCCTCTTTTGAACCGAAAAAACGTTCAAACATCGGATTACAAAGAAGGTATACCCCCTCTTTATTTTTAAGCCATATTAGATCAGGAATTGTATCAAGGAGGGCATGAAGCTGATTTTTTGTTTTTAAAATTTCAGAGGTTCTCTCTTCGACATGCCTTTCGAGAAGAGAACGGTGATGGCGAAGTTCGACGTATTGTTTGGCAATGTAGCCCATCAAAAGACTGACTAAAAACCCAAGGGCAGATTGCAAAGCTAAAAACCAGTGATCATGCCATCCATTAGTCGGTGCAATACTCAGTGTCCAATTGGCATTTGGAAGTTTTATGATTGTTTCCATCGGGTGATCAAGGGATTTAATACTTGAAGCGGCAATGGTTTGTAATTTTTTGGTTTTAGGATGGAGACGAGTTAGGGTATATTGATATCCGTTGTGAGAGAGGGTTTGTAGGGTATTGATTTGGAGAATTTCGGGAAAGGGGATGACGATAAGGACAAATCCCCAAAATTTTTTATCGGCGCCTCTAAAAATAGGCATACGTCCGACAAGCCCCTCTCCCCCTTGCACTAAATGCAATGGTCCCGCGAGGGTCAGTTTTCCACTTTCGCGAGCCATGAATGCTTCGGCTTGTTGTTGTGAATCGGTGAACAGATTAAACCCAATGGCTTTTTCGTTGCCGCGAAGGGGGACGGCGCGAGTAATGATACCTTTGGGTGCAAGGGCTATTTCAGAAATCAGGGGATAATGGGCAATAAGTTTTTCGGCAATAAATTCAAAATTATTGATACTTCCGTCTTCAAGAACGGTGGAAGCGATGGGATAGCAAAGCGCCATGATCTGATCGATATTTTTATGTAAATAGAATACATTTTTATCGGAGATCGCTTTGATTTCATGCTTTGTTTTCTCGATATGCATATCATCAAAATGCAAAATTACCCCTGCTGATATAAGCGCGGTAATACAGAAAACAACTATCCCTATGCTCCATTCATTGATACGGTCGCTATGTGTTTGAGACAAAGAAGAGGAAGAGACCGTAGCCATATAAAACCTTACACGTATACCCTCAAAATCATAGGGCAATAATTAAACATTATAACACGTTAGTTTACACCGTTGCATCTAAAATTTTACCTCCGATTGCGGTGATTTTCTCATCGATTTTTGCAAGGGCTTTTTCAAGGGTCTCATAGGAAATATCGGGAAGTTTTCCTCCCCACATTTTTTCAGCTTCATTGAATCCGTTGATAATCCCCTCACGACCCGCTTTGAGCCGTTCGAGATCATCACCTCCCCCGCTCAATACAAAGTTGGCTAAACGATCGGATGTCTGAGTAACGCCGAAATATCCCTCTTCGCTTACTAATACTTTGGCCTCGTCGGGAGTCATATCGGCAATCGGTTTACCGGTATAGCCGATCGCTTCGAAATCGATGGAGCTAAGGATATCTTTCACTTTCGCAAGATCAAACGGAGCGCTTTGGGCTTGAAGATTGTTCGAAGAATAACTCTCAATTTTAAGAGAGTATTCGACCAAATAGGCTTGGGAGAGAGTTTTGCCCGAAATCTCACCGCTTTGTATTTTGGATTTGAAATCCTGAGTCTCTTTTTCGCTTAATGCCATGCCGCTTTGAGTGTAGGGATTAGTCGATGTTCCGGTTCCGATTTGCATCATAACTCCTTTTCATCTGTGTAAAGTAATATCGACATTTTATTCATACCGTAAAGCATCGATAGGATTAAGTCGGGCTGCTTTACGTGCGGGGAAATAGCCGAAAACAACGCCTACCAAAGTTGAGAATAAAAAGGCAATAAGGACAATGGAGGTGTTAAATACCAGAGGAAGATCAAAAAAGAGACTGATTCCGATCCCGAAACTGAGCCCTAAGATGACCCCGATCACCCCTCCTAGTGAGGAGAGGACGATTGCTTCAACCAAAAATTGGAGTAATACTTCACGCTCCAGTGCTCCGATGGCGAGGCGGATTCCGATCTCTCTCGTTCGCTCGGTGACGGAGACCAGCATGATATTCATAATCCCAATTCCCCCGACGAGGAGGCTGATGGTCGCGACGGCACCCAAAAGAAGGGTAAGCATTTTTGTGGTAGAAGTGAGGGTTTGTACCATTTCACGCATATCGCGGACGCTAAAATCGTCTTCTTCTCCCATTTTAATACGGCGGCGTTCTTGGAAGAGGGCGGTGAGTGAGGCTTTGACATTTTCGATCACGGCAGGCGATGAGGCGGAGACGAGAATCATCGATATCTCTTGGTTTCCGCTAACGCGCCGCTGGAGAAGTCGAATCGGAACAACGATGATATCATCTTGATCCATCCCGAACATTGAAGCGCCTTTAGAGTTAAGCAGACCGATCACTTGGCACGAAAAACTGCCTAACCGGATCGAAGCACCGATAGGATCTTGCTCGCCAAAAAGTTCTTTATGTACCGTCTCTCCAATAACACAAACCGATTTTCCCGCTTGCAACTCTGCGGGTGTAAATATCCGCCCCGATGCAAAAACCCAATCTTTAACGGTGAAATAGTCATTATCGCTTCCATCGATTGTGGTAGAGTAGTTTTGATTTCCATAGACGGCTTGTACCCCTTTAGAACCTATCGGAGCGACGCCTCGAATATCACCGATTTCCCTGTGAATCGCTTGCACATCATCATGGGTAAAACGTTTCGCCGTAGTATCTTCACTACGCGGTCCTTTACGATCTTGCCCGGGACGGAGAATCAGCATGTTCGTTCCCAATTTGGAGATACTGTTGGAGACATATGCGGTGGTGGCATCTCCTAACATCACCATCGCAATAACCGATGCTACCCCGATCACAATCCCCAGAGTTGTTAGAATCGAACGCATGGCGCTACGGCGTATCTCTCGCAGTGCTAAAATAAAGGCATTCCAAATCATCGATGAGCTACCTGATCGATTAAACCGTCACGAAAATGGATCGTCCGCTCTGCATACGACGCCATATCATCTTCATGGGTTACCATGATGATCGTAATCCCTTTATCGCGATTAAACGATTGTAAGAGTTCCATCACCTCAATACTTTTGGCACTGTCGAGATTTCCGGTCGGTTCGTCCGCGAGGAGGACAAGAGGGTCGGTAACGATAGCACGGGCGATGGCAACACGTTGCTGTTGCCCGCCGGAGAGCTCACCCGGGGTATGGTGTGCGACGTGCTCCAATCCGACACTTTTGAGTGCTTCAAGTGCTTTTTCTCTCCGAACGTGGGCAGGAAATCCACGGTAAAGAAGAGGAAGTTCGACATTTTCGACGGCAGAAGTCTTCCCGAGAAGATTGAACCCTTGAAAAATAAATCCGATGTAATGGCGTCGTAATAGGGCACGCTGATCCCGTGAAAGAGTACCGACATCAACTGCCTGAAAAAGATATTCACCTTGCGTTGGAGTATCAAGGCATCCGATGATATTCATGGCCGTTGATTTCCCTGAACCGCTGGGCCCCATAATAGCGACAAACTCCCCGCTCTTAATTTCTATATCAACACCGCGCAGGGCATATGCGGTTGCTTCTCCCTTACCGTAGGATTTTGTAACGTTGCTAAAACGGATGAGCGAAGCCATCGTTAATGTTCTTCTATGCCGATGATGATGGCATCGGTAGTGTTAAGTTTCGGAGCGTGTATTACGGTTGATATTCCATCACTTTTTCCTATCTCTACTTCTATTCTAACCGGTTTTTTATCCCGAAGTACCCATAGCCCTTTTCCGTTTGTGTTGAGAGAAGAGGGAGATTTTTCAGGCGTACCTTTTTCGGTTGGCGGAATAAAGCGCAAAGCGGCATTAGGAACAGTCAGGACGTTGGAGAGAACTCCCGTAATAATCTGAGCCGTTGCGGTCATTCCCGGTCGAAGATTGAGATCGGGATTTGGTACTTCGACGACGGCATCATAGGTGACAACGCCGTTGACCATCTGAGAGTTCAGACGAAGTTGGGTAATGATTCCATGAAACTGGCGGTTTGGATAGGCATCGACATTAAACGTTACTTTCTGATTCTCTTTGACTTCGCCGATATCCGCTTCATCAACACTAACGATCACTTTCATCGTATCCAGACTTTTAGCCATCGTAAATAAAACCGGTGTTTGCATAGAAGCGACAACGGTTTGCCCCGGTTCGACTTTACGCTCTAATACGATTCCATCAACCGGTGAGACAACGACGGCTTTACGCAGATTATCTTCATCCGCTTCCAACTCGGCACTCGCCTGTGCTGATTGAGCATAAGCGGCATCAAGTCCTGCTTTGGCTGAGAGTAGGGCATTATCGGCTTCATCTACCTCTTTCTTGGAGGGGTAGTTTCCTCCGGTTGAGGTGTACATTTTATGAGAGCGTTCCCATTCGTTTTGAGCGTTTGCAAGCGTTGCTTTAGCGGCGGAAATATTGGCCTTATATCGAAGTAAAGCGGCTTTTGAACTGGTCACTTTAGAGGTGAGTTTCGTCGTATCCAACCGCGCCATAAGCTGACCCGTCTTAACATGATCATTGTAATCGACGAGTACGTCCGTGATAGTTCCGGAGACTTCGATCCCCACCTCAATAGTATTGGTCGGTTCCAGATTCCCTGTTGCCGATACGGTGGTGGTCAGTTCTTTTATTTTCGCGGAGGTTGTTAGGTATTCGATTTTTTCGCTCTGAGTACTTTTCATCCAGAACCAACCGCCTGCAATCAAAAGGGTAATGGGGAGAGCGATTAGGATGTATTTTCTAAGAGAAGACGGTTTCGGAGTATTAAGCCCGAGTGTTTGTTCTATAGAATCGGTAGAGGGGTTCATAAAAGTTCCTTCGAGGGGTTAAGGGCAAAATGGAGTTGTGCAAGGAGGATTTGGATATTGATCTCATTGATTTTGATCTCTAACTCTTCGATTGCTTTTGTGTTTTGGAGCGTTTGGAGATCATAACCCGTCTTCGTTCCGACATTGACCCCCGCTTGGATGGCTTGCAGGAGATCATCATAAAGGGTGAGGTTTTGAGACGTGATGGTATTGTATTCTCGATAACTTTCGATTTTTTCAATGATTTGGGTATAGGTTGCCTCCAATTCTCTATGTTTGTCGGCGGCATTGGCACTCTCTTTTAGGTATGTTGCTTGTGCTTCTTGGATGGTAGCCGATGCGTTATAGGCTAAAGGCAATGTGAGCTGAATCCCCGTCGTGTAATAGTTCCCGTTATAACTTCCGCTCAGTTCTTTGGGATCGTATTTGCGGTAACCGATATCCGCATTGAGAGAGAGGGTGGGAAGATATTGGCTAGAGGTTACATCGGCGAGATTTTTGAGAACGTTTGTCTGGGAACGGACGTATCGCAAATCGAGCTGATGTGCTAAAAATTGCTCTTTTTCGATGAGGTCAAAACGGGGAAGGGTAAAATCTTCCGGAGTCATATTGCTGATTTTTGCAATTTCAAACCGTTGTTCGGCGAGAGAGTATTTGAGAGAGGCGATGGTTTTTAGTTCACCGCTTTTTTCCATTAAAGCATTATTTAATTCCGTAATATCAACTTTTCCGGCGTCATAAAGCTGCCGTTTGATAAAGACTTCGATCTCTTTATTATTGAGACGTTTTTGGCTTTGTTCTCGTAAAATGAGATTCTTTTTAAAATTCAATAACGCGATAAAAAGGTCTTGATTATACGTAGCAATTTGTTTTTGAAGTGCTAACGTCTCGCTCTCTTTTTTTGCATCGGCATACGCGATTTGATAGGTTATACCGCCGGATCGGAAAATATCTTGGGAAAGGGAAGCTGAGACAGATTGTGTGTCACTATGGTAGTCGCCTTGCGCACTTTTATCGTAACTGTAGGTGCTATTGAGATTGATAGGGGCTATCCAGTTGTATCGGAGTTTTTCATGTTCAGACTCATAAATAGATTGCTGTTGACGTAATAGCTCACGTTTCTCTTCAGAGAGGAGGGAATCGTTGCCTAAAAGGTTGATAATAAGAATAAATGGGAGTGTCACTACGTATCGTTTTTTCATACCATCATAGTATTCCATTTTTGGTAACAATAGAGTAAATGGTGTCAATGAAATATAAACGGCGAAAAAAAGTTAACAAAGGAAAAAAATTATCCTTTAAGTCGAAAGGCTTTATGATTGACAAAATTATTTTAAAAGGAAAATTATGAAAATTCTAGTAACCTTAATCGGTGCCGCCGCAACCCTGTTGGCAATTGATCCAATTGTTACCTCACAGTGGCTCAATGAACACAAAAATGAGAGTAATCTCCGAATCATCGAAGTCTCAGAAGGTGATCTTTATAGCTTGGAGCATATCCCTAATGCGGCACATACGACGATTGGAAAATGGCGATATGACAACGGTACTTTCCTCTCTATCCGTCCGGTAGCGGAGATCGAAAAGGAGATAAGTCGTTTAGGGATTGATGAGACAAGCGAGGTCGTCCTTTATGCACCGATTAACGATCCTAAAGACGTATTGAAAACCAGCTATATCTACTGGGCATTGAACTATCACGGCATTAAGAATGTTGCACTCTTAGACGGTGGATTAAAAACATGGAAAAACACTAAGCTGGAATTGACACAAGCAGAATCTTCGATCAAACCGACTACGTTTAAAGCCAAAATCGACTCTGCTAAAATTGCTGACATCACCTACGTGAAAAATCATCTCGGTAAACTCCCGATGATTGATGCTCGCCCGTCTGATATGTATTTAGGGGTTACTCCGACTCCGACGGTAAAACGCAACGGTCATATTAAAGGGGGGATGAGTTACTCATGGAACTATTCGGTGGACAAAGAGTATATGTTAAAACCCAAAGCGATGTTAGAGAGTGTTTTTAAAGAGGGGTACGGCTTGGATAAGAATAAAGAGGTTCTGGTCTATTGTACGGGAGGGTTAGAGACGTCGTTTAACTATTTCGTCCTCAGCGGCGTTTTGGGGTATAAAAATGTCCGTCTCTACGATGCATCAATGAAAGAGTGGGGGAACCGTGAGGATACCCCAATGAGTCAATATCGATACGAAATGTTTAAAAAGTAAATTTACTTTTTTAGAGGGAGTGGGTTACAGAGATATTTTTTATCTTTGGCGACCCGCGCGCATTTCTCACAGATAAATTTCGGTTTACTCACAATCTTGAGTATTTTTTTGAAATGGATATCTAATTCATTTTTTTTGAGTTTGCAGAGCTCTTTCATACTTCGCTCCTTATCCCCGAAGGGGGAAGTTAATTCAAACACTCACGTTTAAAATATTCTCGTCCTACTTTACACAGAGGGCACGCAACCGGCGGTTTTTTCCCTCGGTGAATATGTCCGCACACTTCGCAGACCCAAATTTCATCTTCTTCGCTGGCAAAGAATCCATCGGCGATCAATGCCTCTTTGAGTGCGGCGTATTCACGTTCGTGTTCTACTTCGACTTTGCCGATAGCGGTAAATAATCGTGCTAGATCATTATGCCCCTCAGCTTTAGCAATTTCTGAAAATCCGGGATACATGACGGTATGTTCATAGTTCTCTCCACCCATCGCAGTATCGAGATTTGCAGCGGTTGCATCCACTTCACAGCCGTGAATGAGTTTATGGTACGCTTTGTACTGCGCGCGGGCGTGGTACATCTCATTAAATGCCGCTTCGCGAAAATGGCGCTCTACCGCATGCCACCCCTCATCACGGGCGATATCGGCAAATAACTCATATTTGTTGCGTGCCATACTTTCCCCGCCGAACGCTTTCATTAGATTGACGGCAGTAAGCGATTCAGTAGTCATCTCCATCTCTTTTCCACAGCAGACGAGGGTTCCTCCTCCGACGTTTTGGACTTCGACTTCGTTTCCGCAGGTGTTACAGCGGTAAGTTTCGTATTGACGCATCGTTACTCCTTGATTTGCATAGTATTCGTAAATGGTAGCACAAAAAGGAGAATAATATAGAAAAGATATATTTGATATCATTTATCAATATCATAAAACTTTAAGGGTAAGAGGGATAGTATTCTGATATAAATTATCAATAAAGGATTTTCTGATGTCAGTACTTGTTATCGGCGGAGATAAAATCACACGTCTTCAATCGCTTTTAGCCACACTCGGTGCGACCAAAACTCACCATTGGGATAGTCGCCGTAACTCAACTTCTCACAAACAACTTCCCCAAAATACCGATATGATTATCATGATGACGGACTTTTTGAAACATAATTCTATGGATCATTTTAAACGTCAAGCCAAAAAATGCGATATTCCGTTTATTTGCGTCAAGGGGATGAGCGGATGCAGTGAGTGTCAAATCACGCAAATGGTTGAGGGTATTCGTCAAAATAAATGTAACAGCGTATCGTGTAACGGAGGTTGCAAGTAAAGCGTTTTGTGCTATACTTTTTCTACGCAAGCCAACGCAACTGCAATTAGCCAGCAAAATATCCAATAGGAGCTGACTATGTTAAAACCTAACATCCTCAAATTACTCAATGAACAAATCGCTCTCGAAGATTACTCTGCCAACCTCTATCTTGCTATGAGTTCATGGTGCGGCCATCAAAAACTAAGCGGATCGGCAAAATTTCTCGAAGCGCACAGTGACGATGAACATGCTCATATGCGTAAACTTTTTACGTATGTTAACGAAACGGGTGCTATGGCACGTATCGGCGCATTAGACGAGCCACCGTATGAGTTTGGATCAATCAAAGATGTGTTTGAAAAAACATTTGAACATGAAAAATTCATCACGGCAAAAATTAACGCTCTTGTTGAAGCGTGTTTGGCGGAAAAAGATTATTCAACGTTCAACTTTCTTCAATGGTATGTTGCTGAGCAGCATGAAGAGGAACATTTGTTCCGTTCGATTCTTGATATGATGGATATTGTCGGACTGGATGGTCGCGGATTGTATCTCGTCGATAAAGAGATCGGAAAAATGTCTCAAAAAGTCGCATAACTTCGATTTTCGGGATTCTTTCCCGAACCACAGTTTTATAGCTTTCATTAATCTCTTCGCCTCTGTACTATATCATCAAGGTTATTCGGCAATTTCATTCTCAATTGTAACCTTTCTATCTCCTTTAATTATAATAATGCTTATCACTATTGACAATTAGAGTCTATTTCGGTTAAAATGATATTAGTTATCAATAAAAAGGAGCGAAGCCATGCGAAAGATCGGATTTACACTCTCGAATCATCGGATAAAAGAGGTTTTACCTCACAGCTACCATATTCATTCTCTAAGCAATCGTAGAAAAATGTTTCTATCGATGCTAAATACGATGTTGCCGAAAGAGGCACATTTCAATTTAAGTCGTTGTAAAAAGGTAAAGCAAGATGTCTATACCCTGCTACGCGATAAGGTAATGTCATTTTTACCGATGCACCGTTTGCGGCCGGAGACTACTCAACCTGTTGTAACGATTCTCATTCATGAGAGCGGAGTGATCAACCGATTTCTTCAACGTATCGATACTCCCTTAGGGTATTATCTTTCTTCGTCCGGTTATAAAGGGATTGTGTGTTCAACCTCCGGATTTGATCATCCTGCTGCGGCTTTGGCTTCGTTGATGATGCACGGGGGTAAAATTGAAATGATGCTCGATCTGGATGAACTTTTTACCCAGACGGTTTTTAAAAGGATTAAGCCTCAAGAAGGGACGATTGTTACGAGAAATGAGAGTTTTATTCATATCTCTTCAGGGGGTCAGGTGACACGTCTGCACCCAAGATGGAAGAGGATGAACTCAGATTCTCTCAACCTTCGTAAGGGACACATTAATACGGCATTCGAGGAGTTAAACCGTGATCCTATCGATGCGTATTATCTTGTATATCCAAAAATGGATGATTTCACTCAGCATATCGTCGTTCAAAATCGTGACGAAAATGCACTCAAAATCATCCCCTATTCATTTACATTTTGCACAAAGGAAAAACATGTCTAAAATCGCTCTTGTTTACGGAAGCTCTACCGGAAATACCGAAAAAATAGCTCGACAAATCCAAAATTTTTTGGCTGATCACGAAGTTGATCTCTACAATGTTCAAGAATGCGGGGTCGATTTTTATTCTGATTACGACAATATCATTTTTGGTGTTTCAACATGGGGTGAGGGCGACCTCCAAGATGACTGGGACAGTTATGAGAAAAAATTCGCTCAAATTGATCTCAGTGGCAAAACGGTTGCCCTTTTCGGTCTTGGGGATCAGGAAGAGTATTCGGATAATTATCTCGATGCGATGGGAAGCGTGTATGACATCGTGATTAAAAACGGTGCGTCGGTTATCGGTGCATGGGAGAATACGGGATATGATTTTGATGAATCCACGGCACTTAGAGACGGTGTTTTTGTAGGTCTTGCTTTGGATGAAGATAATCAAAGCAAACTAACCGATGCGCGTGTAACACAGTGGCTTGGGGAAATTCTCCCTTCATTTAAATAATTTGTAGTGATTAGAGCGCCTATTAATAATAACAGTTATCACTATTGACAAATAAGTCTAAAAACGCAATAATTGCGAATAATTATCATAAAGGAATATCTTATGAAATCCAAACAAGCACCAAAATGCTTAGCAGATAGTTCAATACATCGTCTCATACGGAGCGGACGCGCGTGTTAGAAGATAAAGTAATTGTTTCGTCATCATCATCTGAGTATAATGGCGTCGTTATAGAGTCTAAAGAGCTTTTTAAAAATGAAAATGCGATTCGCATCGTTCATGGTAATGAAACCTATACCTTGAGAATCACCAAAGGCAATAAGCTCATTCTCACTAAATAAAATCGGTGCATTCCGCACCGTCTCTTCAAGGAAATATGTGCTACGACGTCCCCTCATCTTTTTTACCTGTACCCTCTCTCTCGCCTGTGCGCAGGAAATACTTCAGCTTGATAAAATCGAAGTGGAAGATCACTATAGTGTAATCGAAGAACGTAAAGATAACTCGATTGCCAAACGGATCATACAAGGCGAAGAACTCACCCAATACGGTGATATGAATGCCCTTGAGATGCTCAAACGTACCCCCGGGGTAACCATCAGTGAAGGAAAAGGGAAAAAAGGTGCCCTGGGGAAAGGGTATACCAAAGTCTTGATTGACGGCGAAGAGGTATCAACTACATCCCGACGCGGAGGGAACCCGTTAGAACAGATATCCCCGGATATGATAGAACGGGTTGAAGTGATGAGTAACGGTTCTGCTGAATACAGTGCTGAAGCGATGGGAGGAATTGTAAACATCGTCCTTAAAAAACCCAAATCAGACGGGAAAACAATCGCCAAACTCACGGGAGGAGCTTATAATGAAGAACCGATGGGTTCCTTATATGTTCAAAATGAGGGGAAATCCAGAGAGATTTTCTATTTGATTAATGCAACGCTCTCCGATAATTCACAAGCGGATGATGGGGAAACCCGTATAACTTCTTTGGGGGGATACAGTACGGAGATGAATGAAAACCGAGGACGATACCGAGGGATCAACCTAAATACTAAAATACTGTATGCCCCGACGACCAAATCAAAATACACATTTGACGGCTCATTAGGGGTGAATGATAGCAATAAAGATTCTGTTGAAAATCGCTACAGCAACGGCTCATCCGTTGCTGATCGTACTATCCAAACTCATGATGAGGGAGATGGGTTAACACTCTTTATGAAACTAAAAGGGGAACATCATCTCTCCGGAACGGAATTGGTTGAGTGGAAGTTGAAATGGCATGAAAATGACCAAGAGGGGGATCAAACCACTCTTCAAGGCGCTACAAAATCAGATCAGAAAGATGAAAATTCTTTTCGTGTTTTCGGTGTGGACGGGAGTTATTCGCGTGTACAGGGAGATCACTTTATCAAAGCCGGAGCAGATATCAAACGCTTAACGCAGCATGATGATGTGACGAAGCTGACCAATGGAACACTCACTTCTATGGAAGAGAGCTCTTTGCGCGAAAACAAAGGGGCATTCTATATCCAAGATGAGATTACGGTGAGTGATGCCATGCTCATTACTCCGGGTATTCGATATGAAGTAACGCAGCGCCAGTTTGAAACAGATAAGACGATTGATTATTGGGCTCCGTCAATCCATGCCCTCTATCGCCTATCACCGGAGGATAACCTCCGCGCAAGTATCTCCAAAACGGTCAAGCTCCCCCGTTTAGCAGAGCTTTCCTCGACGGTTGACAGTTCACTAGTTCAAAATGACCTTAATCATCCCGATGTTACCGGTAACCCCAACCTCAAAGAGGAGGAAGCGCTGAGCTATGAACTGCGCTATGAGCACTTTTTTGAGGACAAAGGGATTATGAGTGTCGGAGGGTTTTACCGCGCAATCGATGATAAAATAGAGAAGCTGACAACATGGAACGGTACCCGATATGTAGAACGTCCTGAAAATTCGGGTAAAGGGAAACTTGCAAGCTTAGAATTTGAACTCAAAAAATCGCTCGACACCTACGTGAGCGGTTTGGGAATATTCGGTAATGCTACATTTCAACACTCCTCACTCGTTACCGATGGGATAAAGCGGACGATCAAAGGGACAAGCGATTATCTTTACAATATTGGAATCGATCACAGGCTCCAAACCTATCGCCTCACCTACGGCGCCGCATACCGTTATGTAGGGGGATATGATGACCCCATCGATGCAAGCGGGGTTGCTGAATCTCAAGAAGGATACGGAACGTTGGATCTGTATGCAACCAAACGACTGGATGATACCTACAAAGTGGGGCTAAATCTTAAAAATATCACCTCTTCTACCATTACTACTACCTCAAAACGCTATGTTTCAGGGGTTCTTAACGAAACACAAGTTGATCAAGAGAACTCCAAATTTCATTTTCTCGTTACCCTTGAGGGTCGCTGGTAAAATTTCTCCTTTTCGGAAGGGAATTCCTTCCACTTATTAATCTAATCTTAATGTTTACAATTTATTTACTTAATAATGCTTATCGATATTGACAAAAAAAGCGATATTAGTTAAAGTTCTGCAAGTGAAAGTTATTATCATTAACTTTTTCAATATTATATTTAGCCAGCCAACGCTTTTAATTCTTCATTCAAGCCTGTAGCCAGCCACTTCCAAAACTTAAGGAGTGCCTATGGCGTATCACAATCGTTTTTTAAATTCACAAATGCTTCCTATCGGAGCGATGCTCCTTAGTATGAGTGCCAGCTCGCTGCTGGCTTCATCTTCTGATTCTAATGCTACGATCAAAGTTATCGATATCCAAGATATGGTCGAAATCGAACTTCCCCGTTATCAACCGGGAATTTCAAAAACAGCTAAGACAGGTCAGTTGGCTCATGATGTACCTCAGGCGATTACGGTAGTAACGAAAGAGTTATTACACGATAAATCGGAGTTCACCCTCAAAGAGGCATTGAGTAATGTATCCGGACTCACTTTTAACGCTGCAGAGGGTGGGCGCATCGGCGACAATATGAACTTAAGAGGTTTCTATACTTTTGGTGATTTATATCTTGACGGTATTCGTGACGTAGCTCAGTATAATCGTGATACTTTTAATTTAGAGCAAGTTGATGTTCTGCGCGGCGGAGCTGCAATGTTGTTTGGTCGTGGTCAAGCGGGTGGTGTTATTAATCAGGTAAGCAAGGATGCGGAAGCAGAAGATTTTGCCAATCTCTCAATAACGGCGGGTACTGAAGATTATAAACGTGCATCTGCAGATATTAATATGATGATCAACGATACTACGGCAATTCGTTTAAATGCAATGGGAATGGATTCAGGAAGTACGCGTAATGATGTTTATAATGAAACCGTAGGTATAGCACCAACTATTACATTCGGGTTGAATACCGATAACGAATTCAGTCTATCTCACTATTATCTTAAAACCCATATTACACCCGATTACGGTGTCCCGTTTGACAGTGCTACCAAAAGACCTGCAGATGTAGGGAATGAAGTATACTATGGATTTACCGATGATTACGAAGATAACCGTGTCAATATCACAACAGCCAGTTATACCCATAAATTTTCGAAAGAAATACAACTCCGGTCTGTTGTTCGTCATGCCGATTATCTCCGTGATAACTGGGCTACTGCACCGGGTGGATACGATACAACCAGTGGAGCGGATGATTCGATTACGAGAGGGACTAAAGGAAACGGTGCAAAAGAGAAAACCGATACTTGGCAAAATGACTTTACGGCTAAATTTGAAGCACTCGGATTAGAGCATGAAGTATTGGTTGGATCAGAGTTTTTACGTGAAGAACAAGTTCGATGGGGACATGACGGATTATCCGCGTATTATCCAAACATATCATTAGCCAATGGCCCTGCAAATGGACTTCCTGGGGCTCCTACGAATGGACAACGTGCATTGGCAAGTAATGGTATTTGGTATCAGTATGCGACAACCGGAACACGATGGGCGGCTTCAATGCCTACCACTGCGGAATGGGCGAGTTCAACTCTACCTGATGCGTATAAATCAGTTTATGGGAATAAACAAAGAAATATTAGTGGCGGATACAAAGGGCATACTTGGGCAGTGTATGCGCAAGATATTATTGAAGTCGCTCCTAACTGGAAAGTCATGGGAGGCTTTCGTAAAGACTGGTTAAACATGGACTATTACACTGGAGCGGATATGGTTCAAAACGGTGTACTTCATTTTAATGAGATGAGCTATCGCGCCGGATTATCGTATCAGCCGAATAAACAACAGCACTATTATCTTGCTTGGAACAATTCTTTTAATACGACGGGAGATCTTTACTCTTTTTCAAATGCCTATGACCCGGAGCGAAGTGAGACGTATGAACTCGGTGCAAAATTTGAGCTGTTTGAAGGTGATCTCTCATTACGAACCGCAATATATCGTACGATAAAAGAGTGGGAACGCAACACGGATGTGGCGAGCGCATCATCTGCTCCAATTCTCTCAAAAGAGCGTCATACTGACGGAATTGAGGTTGAAGTTGCGGGTCGTATTACGGAGAACTGGGATGTATTTGCCGGATTGGCTTTGATGGATCCGGAAGTCGATGATGTTGCTCCGGGTAAAGATGATATGTATATCGGTCAAAAACCACCAAATGCTACAGATTACACGTTTAATTTATGGACAACTTATAAACTTGGCAATGGTTGGAAAGTCGGCGGCGGCTTGGAAGGTAAGGGTGATCGTGCTGTTTACAGTTATGCTAACGAGAGTGCATCGAATGTATTCAATCCGAATACCGCACCGTCTTATATCCGTTATGACGCAATGATTGCCTATGTTCAAAAGAACTATGCAGTGCAGTTGAATGTTAAAAACCTTTTAGATACGACCTATTATGAGTCAGCGTATATTAACGGAGGATTTGTAGTCCCTGGAACCGGACGTACGGCTCAGGTTACATTGGATTATAAATTCTTTTAAATTTTCACTCCCTTTATGGGAGTTTTTATATTAGAGCATAGGGGTGCTTTAATATCAAAACTTAGGCAAAGGAAACAACTATGTTACTCCATATACCCAACGTGTTAACTCAAGATCAGGTCGTACAGTGTCGAGAGATACTTACCTCTTCCACTTGGGTTGATGGAAATGTTACCAGTGGCACACAGGCGGCAAAAGCGAAAAACAATCTCCAGCTTCCGGAAGAATCTGAGGCGGCTATAGCATTGCAAAAAATAATTTTGGATGCTCTTAGTAATAACGCATTGTTTTTTACGGCGGCATTGCCTAAAAAGATATTTCCCCCTTTATTCAACTGCTATACGGGTGAATTTAATACGTTCGGCAATCATGTAGATAATGCCGTGCGTACTATGCGCGGCGGTGGTAAACGGGTACGGAGTGATTTCTCTTTTACCCTCTTTTTTTCTGATCCTGAGGAGTATGACGGAGGAGAACTGGTTATTGAAGATACGTTTGGATCTCAAATTGTCAAACTTCCGGCGGGGGATTTAGTTCTGTATCCCTCATCAAGCGTTCATCGAGTCGAACCGGTAACGCGGGGGGCGAGAATTTCATGCTTTACTTGGTTAGAAAGCATGGTACGTGAGACAGATCGGCGTCGTTTATTATTCGATTTGGATATGTCGATCATGGCATTTCGTGAGAGATTAGGGGATGATGAGGATACGGTAAAACTGACCAGTATCTATCATAATCTTCTACGAACATGGGCCGATACCTAATAAACAAAACACACAAAGGAGAGAAAAATGGAAGAGTTAAAGTTAGTGGTCGATTATGCGACGTTAGGTATTTTAGGAATTATGAGTGTTATTGCGTTTGCGTACGGCATTGAGCGGTTTTTTTATTATCGCGAAGTGAAGATAGAACACTATCAAACTAAAAATCAGGCGGAGGCGGAACTGACTAAAAATCTTACGGCTATTTCCGTAATCGGTTCAAACGCACCTTATGTAGGATTACTCGGAACAGTCGCCGGAATTATGGTTGTTTTTTACGAGATTGGACAAAGCGGTGGAATGGAACCCTCAGCCGTTGTGATCGGTTTGTCATTGGCTTTAAAAGCAACAGCGTTAGGATTGTTAGTTGCAATACCGTCGATGATGATTTACAGTGCATGTTTGCGTAAAGTCGATCTACTGATAGGAGTGTGGGAAGATGCGAGCGCTTAAAAGGGTAGAGGGGATTAACGTTGTCCCGTTAATTGATGTCGTATTGGTACTATTGGCTATCGTGTTGACGATTTCAACATTTGTAGCTTCAGGTGCGATCAAGCTTGATCTTCCAAAAGCTGCAAGTGCCAAAGAGACACCGCCGCAGAAAATCGAAATCGCGATCAATGAAAATGGATCAATGTTCTGGAATGCTAAAGAGATGAGTAAAAGTGAATTGACTCAAGCAATTGCGACGCTTGGAAATGATGCAAGTGTTAGTGTATTGGGGGATAAAAAAGCATTTTTCAACGATTTTATCTTTATTCTTGATCAACTCAAACTTCAAAATATTGAAAAAATTTCGATTGTGACGAAGAGAGAACCATGAAAAACTCTCGTTCATTTGGACTTTCAATACTATTGCATGCCGGAATTATTACGGGAGCGATTGCCCTCTCAAATATTCCAAAAGAGAAGGAAGAGGATATAGTTTTAGAACTCTCATTGAGCTCACCGGTAAATGAAAATCAACCCCAATCCGTAAATCAACCTTCTGCTTTAAAAAAGAGTAGCGCTGCTAAACAGACAACGACACAATCGGCATCAAAAATTATTGAAAATGTTGAAACTGAACCCTTAATTGAAAAACGTGACTTGGTTCAAACCGTAAATAATGAGAGTGCGTTAAATCCTAAAACGGTGGAAACAGTACCCATTAACACATCGACCTCATCTCAACCGACAGTTATGGCGTCATTGCCGACACCTTTATCGGAACCGATAAATATTGAAGAGCAATATTTGGAGGATCATCTCTCAACGATTCGAAATATCTTAGTAAAATACCGTAAATATCCCTCACAGGCGGTACGTTTAAAACAAGAGGGGGGAGTGAAAGTAACATTTCGTCTCAAGCAAAATGGAGAAGTTGAAGATGTCAGAATTGTTGGAAGTTCCGGATATGATATTTTGGATGAGGATGCAATAGCTTTAATCCAAAAAAGTGCAGAGTATTTCCCAAAACCTCCTAAAGCAGTACGAATTACAGTCCCTTTGAATTATGCATTAAAAAACAGAGCTTAAACTGACGATAAAATAAAATAATAAATAAACTTAAAACGTCAAGGTAGCGGAGATTCATTAACCGTTTATTTGGTAATATGGTTACTATATTCGAATACCAAATTGAAGGAGAATTTCCATGCAAGACAATGAACCGACACTAAGTTCTATCGAGGACTATAATACCCTTAAGGGATCAAAGAAACGGGTTGTATGGGCAGTTATAATCAGCGGTTTACTCATTGGTTCAATTTTTGTTGCGGCAAAATTGTATTACGGAAGTGTGGATGATACCCTTCCCGTCAGTGAAAGTATCGGGAAAGTTCCAGTTAAATAATGGTAAAATTTCCGTTTTTTAATCAAGGAATTTTATGATTACGACCCTTATTGGAGTTTATTCGCTTTATATACTTATCCGTTTATATGTCAGTATTATGCAAATCGGTTATATCAATCGGATCAAACGCAACGGTGCCGTACTCATGGGTGAGCGTGAATATCTTGATGCTGCCAATTATGCTGTTGCTAAAGAGAAGCTGGGGATGATGGAAACGTTTGTCGAATACGGACTTTTTCTCCTCTGGATCGGCGGAATGATGGCATGGCTTGACTCTGCTTTAATTTCCCAAGCTCCACTAACGCAAACGATTATTGCCGTGATGGGGCTTATTGTCATCAATGGTCTTGTTATGCTGCCGTTTGGATGGATTGCAAAATTCAAAATCGATGCCAAGTACGGATTTAACCGTTCATCTACAGGGCAGTTTGTCAAAGATACTCTTGTCAGTACTCTTTTAACCCTTGTTATCGGTAGTTTTATGGTTTGGATCGTTTCGATGATTATAACTTCCAGTACGTTATGGTGGTTGTGGAGCTTTGCGTTTATTATGGCCGTTGTTATTGCTATCAATATGTTCTTCCCGACCATTCGTGCCCTCTTTTTTGACAAAGTGACACCGTTGGAAAATGAGGAGTTACGCGAAAAAATCGAAGAGTTGATGGCAAAAACGGGGTTTGTCAGCAGCGGTGTATTTATAAGCGATGCGAGTAAACGTGATGCACGGCTGAATGCCTATTTTGGAGGACTTGGGAAGTCAAAACGGGTAATATTGTTTGACACCTTGATCCAAAAACTTTCCCCAAGTGAACTTGTCGCCGTATTGGGGCACGAACTTGGCCATTTCGCACACGGTGATCTGTACAAAAATATTGCGATGGTAGGGGTGATGCTGTTTGGAATGTTTGCCCTTTTCGGAAATCTTCCTGAGACACTGTATATGGAGTTAGGGGTAGCGCAAAGCCCTCATATCATTATGATGCTCTTTCTCCTCCTTTTACCGGTTGTAAGTTTTGTAATGATGCCGTTGATGGGGATTATGAGCCGCCATAACGAGTATGAAGCCGATCGTAGCGGAGCGGAACTCGGCGGTGCCGAACATCTCGTTAATGCATTGAAAAAATTGGTGGCAGAGAATAAAAGCTTTCCTCTTTCTCACCCACTGTACCGTTTTTTTCATACGACCCATCCTCCGGTTGTGGATCGACTTCGCGTACTTGGATACGATATCCGTATTAACGATCACGAGGGATATGCCGATCCATGTCCAAAAGATTAAAAGAACTGCATGAGCATATCACGGAGTGTTTGCGTGATGTGGTCGAATCTCCCCGCCGTGAGGCGGAACTTCTTCTTATAGCCTATTTAGATAAAGATCAGCTCTATTTTATCACCCATCAAGACGATTTGATCGATGAAAATGATCCGAAGCTTTTGGAATGGATAACGAAGCGAAGTGCGAATGTGCCGCTGGAATATCTCACTAACCGAGTCAGTTTTTACAGTCGTGAATTTTACATCAATGAGGGGGCTTTGATCCCTCGTCCGGAAACGGAACGTTTAATTGATGAAGTCTTAGCGAACGTTTCGGTCGATGATGCGATGAGCGTTGTCGAAGTGGGGGTAGGGAGCGGAATTATTTCGATACTCCTTGCATTGCATTTGCCAAATGCCCGTTTTATTGCCGTTGATATTTCACCGCGTGCACTGGCTGTTGCTCGGCGTAATATCGAGATATTCGGTTTAAACGATCGGATTGAACTTCGGGAGGGAGATTTGCTCTCGTGCGTGAATGAGAAAATCGATTTATTGGTCTCCAATCCTCCCTATATCGCTCACGAGGCGCCATTAGAAAAAAATCTCTCCTATGAGCCGCAAAATGCCCTTTTTGGAGGGGAAATCGGTGATGAGATTATTCAGCGCTTATTGGATGAAGTCTATTTGCGCCGTATTCCGACCTTTGTGTGTGAGATGGGTTATGATCAACGTGAAAAAGTGCAAGAGTATCTTAAAAATTTTGCGCTACAATCTTTGGATTTTTATACCGATTACGCCTCGTTTGATCGAGGATTTGTATTAAAGGCTGTTCATGAATAAAAAAGCTTTAGTAGATGTTATCTATTTATTATTGATTGCAATGAGTGCAGGGGCTGTTTTAGTTCTAGGCGTGTTTGTTGCCGCCGTTGTCTTCCACTCTGAAATCTATCTGACACTGCCTCTTTTATCCCGTTATGAAGAGGGAAAAATTATGGGAGAAATCTTTCATCGCTTTAGTTATTGGGGCTATTTTATGGCAGGGGTTATTGCCCTCTATGAAGTTTCTCGCTATAAAGTGATGCAAATAGACAAAATAGCTATTCTAAGTGCATTAGGTTCGATCGGAACACTCCTTTTATTTAGTGCTGTTTATACTCCTAAGATTTTGGAATATCAAGCGCGCGGAGAAGCGGCAATCGATGAATCATTTGAAGCATTGCACAAAGCAAGCGAGATCGATTTTAAAATTCTTCTCATAATGCTATTGATTCTATTTACCCGACGAGCTTATTTAATGGTAGTGAAAAAATGATACGCTTTGAGAATGTCACTAAAAGTTTTGGTAAGCGCGAGATTCTGCGCGGGATAAATTTGGAGATCGAAAAAGGGAAAACAACGGTCATTTTCGGTGTCTCCGGCGGTGGAAAATCGACGATTATCAAACATATCGTCGGACTTTTGAAACCTGATGCGGGGAGTATCACCGTCGATGGAATACGGGTGGATAACGCCGATGAAACGACCCTGCGCTCCATCCGCACAAAGGTCGGATTCTTGTTTCAAAGCGGGGCACTTTTTGATAGTATGAATATCCGTGATAACGTCGCATTTCCGATGCGTGAGCATCAAAATCTTTCTCTAAAAGAGCTGGAATATAAAATCGATGAAAAGCTCACGATGGTAGGGCTTGATCCCTCAATCGTAAAATCTCTCTACCCTGAAGAACTCAGCGGCGGGATGCGTAAGCGGGTAGGGCTAGCGCGTACTCTCGCATTGGAGCCGGAAGTTATTTTATACGATGAGCCGACTTCGGGGCTTGATCCCGTAACGAGCGATTTTATCACCCAAATGATCTGCCGGCTTCGTGAAGAGATCGGTATGACCTCTATTCTCATCAGTCATGATATCGCCGAGAGTTTTAAAGCAGGGGATAATTATGCGATGCTCTTTGATGGTGTAATTGTTGAATCGGGAGATAAAGAGTCGTTTCGCAATTCAACCAATGCTGTCGTTCAACAATTCATCCATGCGCGCGCTGAAGGGCCGATTGCGTTTCATTAACGCCCCCCAAACTTCTTCGTCCACCACTCCTGCGGAGTAAGGGTCTTCTCCCTCAGATGCTCTTCATCAAAATTAAATTCATATTTGGAACAATAATCGAGTAAAACAGCATACGCTTCATTGATCTGGGTACTCATCGCGTGAGCCGTATCGGTATCATCAGGGTGTTTGTCAGGGTGCCATTGTTGCATCATATTTTTATAGCGGGTTTTGATGTCAGAGAGGGTAGCTTTGTCGCTCAGACCAAGGAGCGTTTTGGCCTTTATGAGCGTGTCAAATGAGAGCATGGAAAGAGAGACTAGTCTCTTTGTTGACGCATAAACGTCGGTACGTCTAGGAAGTCTTCGGTATAGTCACCGTTAGCAACCATAGCCGGGCGGATAACAACGCGCGGTTTTGCAACAGTAGCCGCTGCAGTAGCCGCTTCTTTGTTTTCAAATTCACAGTTATTGATTCCCATGGCCGCTTTTTTCTCGAATCCGGTTGCTACGAGGGTAATACGGATGAAATCTTTTGCCAATGATTCATCGGTAGTCGTACCGAAGATAACATCAGCCGATTCATCAACGCTGTTATGAACAACGTCCATTGCCGCAGAGAGTTCCATAAACGGAAACTCAGGGTGCATACTGAAGTGAACCAATACACCGAGTGCGCCGTTAACGGACATATTGTCAAGTAACGGAGACTCGATAGCATTTTTGATCGCTTCGTAGGCCGCATTTTCACCTTTGTATTCGCCCACACCCATAAGTGCCAAACCACGGTGGCTCATAACGGTTTGCAAGTCGGCAAAGTCAAGATTGATGTCGTTGTCGCCGCTGGCAAGGATAACACCCGATGTTCCGCTAACGGCGCGAGCAAGTACGCTGTCAACAATTTTAAAGCTCTCTTTGATACCGAGTTTCGGATCGATGATAGAGAGGAGCTTGTCGTTCGGGATAACGACGATACAATCGGATTCGTTTTTCAACTCTTGAAGACCGTCTTCAGCCAACTTGAGACGTTTTTTGCCTTCGAACGAGAAAGGTTTTGTAACAACGGCGATGGTCAATGCCCCGACATCTTTGGCACATTTAGCGATGATCGGTGCAGCACCCGTACCGGTTCCGCCGCCAAGACCTGCTGCTACGAAAACGATATCCGCACCCGCAAGGACTCGTGCTAAATCTTCATAGCTCTCTAGTGCCGATTCTTTACCGACTTCGGGTTTCATCCCTGCACCCAAACCTTTGGTAAGTTTTGCACCGAGTTGGATTTTAGTCGCGGCTGAACCTTGTTCTAAAACTTGAGCATCGGTATTGGCGATGATCAGTTCAATTCCCGGAATTTGCTCTTTAAGCATATACCCGATCATGTTACCGCCGCCGCCGCCGACTCCGACTGCTACGATACGTGCTCCGGTGAGTGTTGTTGATTCTTCAATTGAAAATGGTTCCATGCTTGCTCCTTGACGTGATTAAAATAGTTGAGTTGCCCAATTCCAAAACTTGGAAATAGGGTTGGGTTGATCGTTTTGACCTGACTTATTGGAGCCGATATTGACCATCTTTGCAGCTTCCGTATGTTTCTCTTCCTTGACCGGCGGAGTTGGTGCCGTCGGTGTAGGAATAGGGGAGGTTGGTGTAATAGGCTCAAATTTCGGCGCTTCATCCGGAAACGCTCCGGTATGTGTTGCGGTCGCCTCTTCGCTGGCATGACGCATACGACGATTAACGTCTATTTCATATGGGGTATAGCCGTCCGCCATATATTTTATCAATCCGACAGCTCCCGAATACGAAGGATCTCGAAGGGTATCAAAAAGACCGCCGACATCGGTAGGTTTTGCGAGACGTACCGGCATGTTATCGAGTATCGCAACGGCGAGTTCACGCAACCCTTCGATTTTGGTAAATCCACCGGTGAGAACAACTCCGGCTCCCATATGCTCTTTAAGGCCGCTTTTTTCAATCGACTGGGCAATAATCATTAACGTCTCTTCGACACGAGCATAAATAACGTTGTGGACTACTTCGAGTGAAACTTCATGACTTGAGGTTTCATCACCGATGACAGGCAGTTCAATCAAATCATTACTCGGCGCATAGAGTGAACCGTAACTGATTTTGACACTGTCTGCCGTATGCAAAGGGGTATGCAATGCCATAGAGAGGTCATTGGTAATATGATTGGAACCGACACCTAAAAAGTCGTTATATCGGATAGCATGACCCGAGTGAATTACGATATTACTAGTATTCCCACCCATATCGACAACGGCGGCACCTAGTTCTTTTTCATCAGAGTTTAGAACGGCGATAGCCGAGGCATAACCGCTGAGTACAACACTCTCGACATCGACACCGGCGGCTTTGACCGCTTTGCGTAAGTTGTTTAGATTTGACTTTTGAGTTGTGATAATATGGGTTTCAACTTCCAAACGCGCCGCATTCATTCCGAGAGGATCTTCAATAAAGTCTTGATCGTCTACTTTAAAGTTGTACGGGAGGGCATGTAAGACTTCAAATTCATTGGGGATGTTTGCATTGTAGAGGGAGGTATGCATAACACGTTGAATTTCATTGAGAGTAATCTCTTTATTTGGGATATTGACGATACCGCTGGAATTGAGGCTTTTCGTGTAGGCACCCGAAATAGTGACGATTGCACTGCGAAGTTCAGTTCCCGCTACTCGTTTGGCATCATTGAGGGCGCTTTTAATGGATTTGGATGCAAGCTCAATGTTGGTGATACTCCCTTTTCGAAGCCCTTGTGCTTTTGAGATACCGGCTCCGATTATTTGTGCATTATTATCATCATCGATTTCCGCGATGAGCGCACAAACTTTAGTTGAGCCGATATCAATGGCTAAAACGGTTCGTTTCAAATCAAATCCCCTCTACATAGATTTCAACTGGGTATTTGCTCTCAAGCGCTTTAATTAGCCCTTGATCCAACAAACTCCCTTTGAGCTTAAGTACGGCATTTCCATCCGCTAATGTTTTATCTTGAAGCAACTTTTGTTCCAAAACGTTATAAATAATAACATTTCCGCTCTCCAAAGTAATAAAACCTTGTTTTTGTTTGGAAGCAAATAATTTTGTTAAAAATTCTGACCCTTCAGGCGTACTCAAACCTGCTATTTTAGCACCGTCATTACGGGTAAGGAAATCAGAAGATGTGCCGCTGAATGTTTTATAGCTGTTTTGGGCTAACTCTTGAAGTTTGGTTTTTTTCGCTTCCGCCGTATAGAGTGCAATAACATCTGTTTTTGCTTCTTCATACGTTTTGACACGTTCAGGATTTGATTTTTCGAGTTTTACGATGATGTAATCATTTCCGATTTTACGCGGCTTGAGGAACGGTTTTTGATCATTCAGACTCATGATCTCTTTGGTAAGTTCAGGGGAAAAGGTTGATGATGAAATAGTGATCGTTGTTTTCTTCGGTACAACCCCTGATTGAAGCGCACCTTTTTTATAATCGATATAAAGACGAAGTGCTTCTTTCTCCGTTGCTTTATCATTTAAGGCTGTAATAATAGTTGTTTGTGCTTCGCTGAGTGTCAGAATTTTGCCGGTAGCATCTTTGAGCATTTGGCGGTTCATCTCATAATAATCGTTAATTTCATTAGCCGTAGGTGATACGCTAATCGGTGTCTGCGTTACATAACTGATATCGTAACTCGGAGAAGTTTTAAATTCACCGGAGCGTTTTTCCCAGAGTGTTTTGAGCTCTGCTTCATTTGGAACTAAAGAGATCATAGCGGGAGTGAGAACTTTATAGCTAATTTTATCGGATACACCCAATGCGCCCATGATCGCTTTCTCTTCAATCGCTTTATTTCCTGAAGCCAAAAGATAAAGCGTTTTTTGGATTAAAAGCTCTTTTCTCATCGACTCTTCATACTCTTTGATCGTTAAATGATTTTGTTTTAATACCTCAGCATAAAGTGTTTTATCAAAATTTCCCTCTTTCGCAAAGGCAGGTTGAGATTTGATAATTGTCAAAAGCTCTTTATCGGAGATGATGAGTCCATAGCTTTTGGCAAGATTGAGAATTAATGCTTGATTTACCAATTGGCGGAGCGCTTGACGTTGAAGTCCAAATTGCTGTGCCTGTTTTTCATCAAGCTTTCCTTGGAAAAGTTGATTGTATTGGTTAAAAAGATTAGAATAACTTTGTTGCAGTTCGGCAGAGGTAATCGAAATTTCGCCAACTTTAGCGACGGAACCGGCTTTGTCACCATAGCTATATTGTCCCCATCCGACGAATCCCGCACCGATAAAAGCGATCGTGGAGATCCAAATCGTAACGACCAAGTATTTGCGGTGGCGTTGCATCCAAGTAATCATATTAAACGATCCTATTGTAAAATTCAGATATTCTATTCACATTAGCATTAAACTTCGATGAAAATAATACGCAACTAACAGATGTTATCAGAAAATAATGTAAATTTAGAGGTTTTTTATGAATAATAGAGAAATATCGTCGCGAGATCTAAACGTTTTATGGCATCCGTGTACTCAGATGAAAGATCATGAGACGATTCCGATTGTCCCGATAGCTAAAGGGGACGGTGTCTATTTGGAAGATTTTGAGGGAAATCGTACGATTGATGCGATTAGCAGTTGGTGGGTTAATCTGTTCGGTCATTGTAACCCTTACATCAATGCAAAAGTAATAGAACAGCTCTCAACACTCGAACATGTTATTTTGGCAGGATTTACCCATGAGGGAATTGTCCGATTATCAGAACGGTTGGTAAAACTCTCTCCTGAGGGGCTAACGCGTTGTTTTTATGCCGATAACGGTTCCAGCGCGATAGAAGTAGCCCTGAAAATGTCCTATCATTCCCATAAAAATAAAGCTCAGGAGAGGGGTTTATTCGTCTCTCTTTCTGAGAGCTATCACGGAGAGACCTTAGGGGCACTTTCGGTTGGAGACGTGGCACTTTATAAGGAGACCTACGAGCCGCTGCTCATTCAATCGCTACAAACGCCGTCACCTAAAAATCAGAGTATTGAAGCGGCTTTGGATGCAGCCAAATCGTTCGAGAGGTTACTCCAAAAACGAGGTCACGAGATAGCGGCATTGATCGTTGAACCGTTAGTGCAGGGAGCGGGTGGGATGAAGATGTATCATCCGATCTTTTTGAGTGAGACGAAACGGTTGTGTGAACATTACGGAGTCCATTTTATTGCCGATGAAATTTTGGTCGGTTTTGGTCGGACGGGGAGTATGTTTGCATGTGAGCAAGCAGATATAACACCCGATTTTTTAATCCTCTCAAAAGGGCTGACCGGGGGATATTTGCCTCTGTCGGTTGTTTTAACGACTGAGGCGGTATACGGGTCATTTTATTGCGACTACAATCCGGCACGTTCCTTTTTACACTCACACAGTTATACGGGTAATGCGCTTGCCTGTGCCGCTGCCAATGCTACTTTGGATATTTTTGAATCGGATGATGTTATTAAAAATAACCGTGTTACGATGGATCTGATAGCGCAAGAATTAAAACGGTTTGAGAAGTTTTTGAAAGTCAAAGAGGTACGCCAGTGCGGGATGATCGCGGCGATTGAGCTGGAGGGGTTTGAGCCGTCCGAACGTATAGGGTTAAAAATCCATCAACATTGTATGAAAAACGGGGTGTTGATACGACCGTTAGGGAGTGTTATCTATGTAATGACTCCGTACGTGATTACGTCTGATGAGCTGAAAACGGTATTTAGCGCAATTGAAAAGGCGATAGAATCAATCGATATCTAATCGAGCCTGAGAATGATCGAGCATTAAAATGCGGCAGCTCCGCTCCAAAATAGAGAGTTGTCGTACCATCGAGTGGATATCGCGGCTAAATGCATAAACCCCATACCCTCGGATTACCATGATTGCGGTATTGTTTTGTTGAAAGTATTGCGGAATTTCACTCACTGCCCGCTCATACCAGTCATCAAACTTTTTGGGATCGTAAATGGTGATTTTGCCGAATTCTTTAAATCCGAAATAATCTTTTGGGATAATTATCGAGTGGTTGAGTGAAAAAGCGGTTGTAAACGGGGGCATTGTAAACGTAATGTATTTTGCATCGGAGATTTGGCGATAAATTCCCTGATGGATTGATGCATCGATGCTGGCATCTTTCCAGCGATAGTCTTTATTGTAAAACAGATCGATGAGACTCTCTTCGCGGATGGAGTCAAAAATAGCACTTTTCGTATTGATTGTGAAGAGATTGGTATCAAGTTTAGCCGATAAAGAGCCGTGATAAATGCCGAAAAAATCTTTTCGAAACATTGAAAGAGCGAAAGTGGCAAGCTGATGTTTGACGTATTGTTTATCCATAAAAAGGATTTTAACATACTTTTAATCAATATGTTAGTGAGTATTAGTTATTATAATGGTACAAAAAAGCAAAGGTTGCCGTGTGCAAGAAATACCCCATATCCCTGTCCTTTATCGTGAAGTGGTTGAAGCTTTCGCGCCATGTAAAGAGGGTATTGTTATCGATTGCACTATGGGATACGGTGGGCACACCTCGCTGTTGTTGGAGAATAATCCTTCGTTAGTATTGATCGGAATAGATCAAGATCCTACCGCCATTGCTTTCTCTTCGAAACGTCTTGAATCTTACGGGAACCGTGTAGCCATACGACGTGGACGTTTTTCAGAGGTTGCCTCCGATCTTATTACCGAAAAAGGGGAAAAGATTTGCGGGATTTTAGCCGATATAGGGGTTTCATCACTGCAACTGGATCAGCGCGAACGGGGATTTTCATACGAGAGTGATACACTTGATATGCGGATGAATCCGGATGCGCTTTTAAGTGCTTCAGAGGTTGTCAATGAGTATTCACAGAGCGCATTAGAGACCATTTTGCGTGAATACGGCGAAGTGAGCAATGCTCGGAAAGTGGCGGAGACGATTGTTCAGCGCCGTCCGTTTGCTTCGGCAAAAGAGCTCTCGAACGCAATTTTTCATTTGATGCCGAAGGGAAAAAAGATCCATCCCTCGACGCTCGTGATGCAGGCGATTCGGATCGAAGTAAACGATGAGTTAGGCGAATTGACCCGGTTGCTTGATGCGATAGAAACATCAACGATCAAGTCTCTTCGTGTTGCAATTATTACGTTCCACTCCCTCGAAGATCGGATTGTAAAAAACCGTTTTACCAAATGGGGAAAAAACTGTATCTGTCCCGATGATGCGATGCGTTGTACCTGCGGCAATAAAAATGCTATCGGCAAAGTGATTACGAAAAAACCGTTGAGTGCTCAGGACGATGAGCTTCGCGCCAACTCCCGGAGCCGAAGTGCAAAATTACGAATTTTTGAAATACGAAGAGATTGATACACTATGAGCGATAAACTCGATATCTTAGAAGAGACACAGCATATTATCAGCCCTGATGATTCGATGGGGCCAATTTTTCTGCGGAATGTCTTTGTCGGAATTTTTTTGGTTTTGATGATCGTATTTCCAAAAATATTTATCAACACCCAAATTTATTTTAAAAGCCGTGATATTTCTACCCTCAGTCATGAACATGATGCCCTGCAAGAAGAGAACCGGCTCATTAAAGCAAAAGTCGAGTCCATGAAATACAAAAGTCAGGTGTTAGATACCCTTTTCTAGGAGTAACCATTATGCTACGCCGCTTCCTCGAGTTTGCTCTCGATAAACCTTTATTGAATCATCTTTTTTTATTTTTCATCGCGTTAGTCTCTATTTTCGCCTACATTAATATCTCCAAAGAGATATTTCCGCCGATGCAAATGGATAAGATCACGATAAACGGAGCCTATGCCGGTACGAGTGCGGATGTTCTGGATAAAATGGTCGTGCAGTCGCTCGAAGACGATCTCAAAAATGTAAATGAACTCGACACGGTGACTTCTACGATCAAAAACGGTGTCTTTAGTATTATCGCAGATATTAAACCCGGTTCCAATAACAATAAAGTGCTTAACGATGTTAAAGACATTATTGCCCTTACCAAGCGGGATCTTCCCGCCGACATGAATGAACCGACGGCAAAAATCCAAGAAGAGACGATTCCTTTGGTTTTGATCGCTATTGCCGGAGATGTTAAAACCGAGGAGTTATTGGCACGTGCCGAAGAGCTTAAAAGTGATCTCTCAGAACTTAAGGATTTGAGTGAAATTACCGTTCGCGGAGATGCTGATGATGAATTAGTCATTCGTTTGGATGAGCAAAAGATCGAAGCGTACGGTTTAAGTCAAAGCGGTGTCGTTGCCGCTTTGAGCAATTTGAGCTCTATTTTTCCGATCGGAACCATCAAAGAGGCAAAAAATCACCTTTATATCAGTACTTATAACGGTGAAAAAGAGCCTGAAGCGATTCGTGACACTTTGATCAGTGTCGGGAACGCTCAAGTGCGATTAGGTGATATTGCTACGATCAGTTTTGAGTTGAGTGATGGCTCAGAACTATCGCATTTCAACGGAATGCGCAATATTTCGCTTAATATCACTAAAGCCAAAAGTGGTAACGCCATCGAAATTGTGAAACAGATTCGTGAAAAGTTAGCCCATTATGATGAAAAATATCCTCATTTGGAGTTTGAGATTTATACCGATACCTCAGTATGGATCAAAAACCGTCTGAATACCGTTTTTTCGAACATTGTTTTTGGTTTAGTGTTAGTCTTTTTTGCCATGCTTATCTTTGTAAATCGTGGAATTGCTTTAGTCGTTGTGATGGGGATACCCGTAAGCTTTATGATCGGGCTCATCGCGACGCAAATGATCGGTTACAGTCTTAATATGCTTTCGCTTTTAGGGGCTTTGATTGCAACAGGGATGTTAGTCGATGAAGCGATTGTTGTCGGTGAAAATATCTATCGTCATATGGAATCGGGGCTGAGTCGGCGGGAAGCGACAATCAAAGGGGCAATGGAGATGTTTCCTGCCGTAACGGCGGCAACGATGACTACTATTTTTGCCTTTTTACCGCTGCTGATGATGAGCGGCGAGATGGGAACATTTATTAAAATTCTCCCTATTATGATTTCAATATTGCTGTTTAGTTCATTATTTGAAGCCTTTTATTTTCTTCCGCTTCACGCGCACGATTTTTTACGGGTTAGGAAAGAAGATCACCTCTCTCACATGATCTGGGACAAGGCATATAATTGGTTTGCAAGTGGATTAAAACTTGTATTTATTCGTCCTAAACTAACGTTAGCTCTCATTGTTATGGTGATTGTTATAGCTGAAATTTTGTTTGTAAAATATACAAAATTTCAGCTTTTTCCAAAATTTGACGTTACGCAAGTGTATGTGACCGGAAAAGTCGATATTAATAACGATCTTGAAGCAACTGAAGCGATGGTAGCCTCTATTGAAAAAGATCTTATTGCTAAACTTCCTAAAGAAGAGGTTGCTTCAGTGACCTCGGTGATAGGGATGCGGCTCGATTCAAAAAACAAGGCTGAACTCGGAGATAATCTTTTCCATATTTTTATCGATCTGCATGAACGTGCTCCGGTCAATTTTTTCGACCGTTATATTAACCCCTATCTTAGTCTTGAATACGACGATTCCGGGATGAGCCGAGGGCGTGACGCTGATCTTATCGGAGATGAAGTTTCTAAAATTATTCATCCTTATGTCATCCAGAAAATTGGGGATAAACCTCTTTTTGATGAGCTTATTACGACGATTCCGGGGACAGGGGTCATTGCCCATGATGTTGAAATTACGTTGGCAGGGAAAAATGAGGCTGAGCTAGTAGCGGGGATTTGGAAGCTTGAAACCAAACTAAAAACAATACAAGGGGTTCATAGTATCGGAGATAATGCAGATGCGGGGGAGCGGGAAGTAAAACTGCGGGTTAACGGTTACGGAAAACAGCTCGGTTTGGACGAGGGGGCTTTAAATGTACAGTTACGTTCGTATTATCTCAAAGCGGAATATTCTAAAATGTTTAATGAAAACGGACTGATCCGCATCCGCATTGAAGGGAAAGAGAAAGATGCCCTATCCTCGCTGGAAAATTTTCCTATTATGGTCGGAACCGAACAAGTCGCTCTTAAAGAGGTGTGTGATTTTATCTACACAAGAGGCTATGTTACCCTCAACAAAGAGGACGGGAAACGGATACGTAGCGTATTTGCTTCGATCGATAAAGATATAGTAACCTCTAGTGACGTCATGATGTTATTGGCACCGAGTATTGAAGCGTTAAAAAGCGAGGGGTATAAGGTCAATGTTAAAGGGGAAGAGCAGGAGAATGCGAAAACCAAACGGGAGATGTCTCAAGCCGCAATGATGGCGATAGTACTTATTTTTATCGCATTAGTATGGCTATTTGACTCATTTGTGAAGTCATTGATTGTTTTGAGTGTTATTCCTCTCTCCCTTTTAGGGGTATATGCGGGACATTGGATTATGGGGCTGAATATGACGATGCCGGGACTCATCGGAACCGTAGGACTAGTAGGAGTAGTCGTGAATGACGGATTGCTGATGGTGCAATTTATCCAAAGAGCACGGGATAAAGGTGAACTTATTGAGCTTGCCAAAACGCGTCTTCGACCGATATTGATGACGTCGATTACGACGGTTCTTGGACTTTCGAGCTTGATCTTTTTTGCCAGCGGTCAAGCACAAATTTTACAACCGATGGCGATATCGCTGGGATTTGGATTGGCATGGGCAACACTCCTGAATCTGATCTATGTTCCGCTCCTTTACAGTGTTATTTATCGAATCAAATAAGAATTGTGGTGGTATAATCGCCGACTTAAATTGATACTTTGGAGATACAATGTATAATCTGTTTGAAGACGAAGACGATATTTTCCAAGGTTCGCCGAAAAGTAAGTTCTTAGATATCGTTTTTAACGCAAATCGCGATTTGGTTCATAATGAATTGGAGCGTTTGATGACACGTATGGCGGCTATGGAGCTTTTGTTGCAAGAAGCTCACGGAGAAGAGGGGATTGATCGTGTGATTCAGAACGTTCAGTTCGAACGTGCGGACGAGATCGATATGATGGCAAAAAATCTTTACATCATTTCGGTCGGAAACGTATTGACTCAAAACGAGTAGTCTTGAAATCTTTTTTCGTACTCTTGATTGTAAGCGGGCTATCCTTTTTGGATGCTGCGCCGTGGCGAGAAGCGAAAAGTTTTATTCTCAAAAAAGATGAGCTGGTCAAAGTCCTCGTTAAGAGTGAAGGGCAAGAGCGGATATTGAATTTTCGATGGACGCTTTATACGGATAAGGCTTTGATTGTTCATGAGAGTTTTGATCGGTATGTAGGACAGCATGTTCTCTACGTCGGACATACCAATCAAAGCTTTCGAAAAGTCCTCTTAAGCGCCAACCGAACGCAAAGAGACGTTCCGTACGTGATTGTTGTTTTTAAAAAATTCGATGAGGCTAACGCAACGGCACAAATGGATCTTTTGTTGGTTGATAAAGAGAATCGAATCGTGTTGGATTATTTAACAAAGAAGTGATTAATTTGGTATGTTGAAAACTGTAGAAACCCTTATTAGCAAACTGATCGATGAGGTCAATTATCCTTACGCCACAGAACTGTTCCAAAAACTCTCAGGAGGGAAACGGTTACGGGCAAGACTCATTTTAACCATTGCACCCGAAGCCTCTGCCGCACCGTTACTCGGTGCTATTGTAGAGCTGATTCATGCGGCAAGTTTACTTCATGATGATGTAATCGATGAAGCACAGCTTCGTCGAGGTGTTCCCTCGGTGAATGCGACACAGGGATCTAAAACAGCCATTATGCTTGGCGATATTCTCTACTCAAAAGCATTTAGTGAATTGACGGCATTTGATCCTGCTATCTCCCGCGCCGTTGCCGAATCGGTTACCCGTCTTTCCGTCGGAGAGATGATGGATGTTGCAATGGCGGAGAGCTTTAACACCGACCGTGATCTTTATCTCAAAATGCTCTATCTCAAAACGGCAACGCTGATCGAGGCCTGCGCTTACAGTGCGGCAGTGTTGGCTGGGAAAGATGCTCAGGCACATCTTACCTATGGCAAAAACTTGGGATTGGCGTTTCAAATCGTGGATGATATTCTCGACATTACCGCAGATGAGGCCACCCTCGGGAAACCCTCTCTGAATGATTTTTCTGAAGGAAAAGTGACATTGCCGTACATTGATCTGTATGAGCGGTTGAATGAACAAGAACAACAACGCTTAATCGCCAGTCATGGAAAAGTTTTAGATAATGAGGAAAAAAGGTGGATTCGTTCAAAAATGGATGAGTTCAAAATTATTGAGAGTTCTTACACTCATGCAAGAGCTCTGTGTGACGAAGCGATTGAAGCCATCGGGGAAGATGTTGCGTTACGTGCTATCATCGAATCTGTGATTCAAAGAAGTCATTAATGCACTATTTGATTGTTAGTTTTTCGCATAAAAACTCGACACTGGCAATACGAGAAAAACTTGCTTTTGTTGATGATATAGCCCGCTTAAACGGGATGCGTAAACTCAATTCAAATCCTCATATCAGTGAATCGATGATCCTCTCCACGTGCAATCGCGTTGAGATTATATGCAGTTGCAACGAAACGGAATTGGCGATAGAAGCGGTTTTTTCCCTTTTAGCAAACCATTCAGGCCTCACCCCTCATGAGTTGCATGAACGTGCCGATGTATTTGACGATGAGGGGGGAATTCACCACCTTTTCAGTGTGGCAAGTTCACTTGATTCGATGGTCGTCGGGGAGACTCAGATTGCCGGTCAACTCAAAGATGCGTATAAACTCTCTGTTGATAACGGCTTCTCGGCACAGAAAATCGGTCGCGCAATGAGTTATGCGTTTAAATGCGCCGCCGAAGTGCGTAATGCAACCAATATTTCGTCAAAACCGGTTTCGATTGCTAGTGTCGCCGTCGCGAAAGTAAAAGAGTCGCTCGGGGATGTGAGCGGGAAAAAAGCACTCGTTATCGGTTCAGGAGAGATGTCGGTGATTACCTGTAAGCATCTAAGTGCTCAAGGGGTTGATGTGACGGTGATGAACCGTACCTTTGAAAAAGCCGAAGCGATAGCGTTAGAGTGCAATGCACGTGTTCGATCGTATGAAGAGATCGCCTATGCCATCAATGAATATGAGTTGTTATTTACGGCAACGGGATCATTAACTCCGATCATTACCGAAGAGATGATTAAGCCTTGTGGTTTTGAGCGTTACTGGTTTGACATGGCGGTTCCGCGCGATATCGAATGTGATCCCGAGCTTTGGTCTATTCGTCTTTTCTACGTTGATGATCTCAAAGAGATCGTAAGTGAAAATATTGCACTCCGTGAAGATGAAGCAAAACTTTCCTACGTTATTATTCGCCGACACGTTGTAGGTTTTTTCGAGTGGCTCAAAACGCTCTCTGTCGAGCCGCTGATTAAAAATATGTATCTTCGTGCTTCGGATGCGGCATTGAGAGAATCAATGCGTGTCATGGATAGCGGCTACATTCCTAGAGAGTACGAACATGCCGTACATAAAGCAACGCTTCAAGCCTTGAAACGATTCTTGCACCCTTTTGCCGAACGGATGCGTGACGGTTCCGATCCGATGCGGGTTGATGCCCTGATCGAGTCAATGAGCTTTTTAATGAATCAAGAAGAGGGGGATGATCTCTCTCAAAACTCCTGTACCTATTACCCTAAAGGAAAATAATGCGTTTTAGCAAAGCCTATATCCCAACCACTAAAGAATCTCCGAAAGATGCACAGCTTCCTAGCCACATTTATCTCTCCCGTGCAGGGTTTGTGACTCAGGTAGCGGCCGGATTGTATAATTTTTTACCGTTGGGAAAACGGGTGCTTCGTAAAATCGAAACTATTATCAATGAAGAGATGGCGGCGTGTGATGCGCAAGAGGTCGATTTAAGCTTTGTTACTCCTGCTGAGTTGTGGCAAGAGAGCGGACGGATTGAAAAGTTCGGTAAAGAGCTTCTCCGTTTCCGTGACCGTAAAGAGAACCTTTTTGTACTTGGACCGACCCACGAAGAGATGATGGTGAATATCGTCCGTAATCGAGTTAATAGTTATAAACAACTTCCGATTAATTTGTATCAGATCAAAACCAAATTTCGTGACGAGGCACGTCCGAGATTCGGGCTTATGCGCGGACGTGAATTCGTGATGAAAGACGGTTACAGTTTCCACTCGACGACTGAAGATTTGGATCGTGAATTTGATGCGATGGAAGCGGCATACAAACGGATATTGGAGCGTTTGGGATTGCAGTTTCGTATCGTTGAAGCTGACAGCGGTGCGATCGGCGGGACGGGATCAAAAGAGTTGATGGTGTTAGCCGGAAGCGGTGAAGACACCCTTGCCGTGTGCGATACATGTGAATACGGTGCCAATGTCGAAGCGGCACGCCGAGCACCTCGAAGTACTTTTCCTGAAGCGCCGAGTGCCGATTTTGCCCGTTTTAAAACCCCTGATATCAAATCCATTGACGATTTGAGTAATTTTTTTCATGTTGATCCGTACTATACCCTTAAAGCCGTAGTTCAACGTGCTGTGTATGCCGAGAGCAGTGAATTGGTTTGTTTCTTTATTCGTGGATGCGATGAACTTCAAGAGGTCAAGGCGCGCAATAGCGTCGGTGCGATCGATTTGGTCGATGCAACCGAAGCGGAACTCACTGAAATCGGTTTGGTTCCGGGATTTATCGGGCCGCTCGATCAAGATAAAATCCGTATTGTTATGGATAACGATACGCACGGTGCCACTACAATGATTTGCGGTGCGAATGAAGCGGATTACCATTTTGTCGGAGTTGATCTCTCAGTAATGAATGAAGCCCAATTTGCCGATTTGGTGAGTGTTCAGGAGGGGGATGGATGTCCTCACTGCGGGGGGAAAATACTCCACACCAAAGGGATTGAAGTAGGGCATATTTTCAAACTCGGTACGGTCTACTCCGCACCGCTTAAAGCCGAATTTTTGGATGAAAACGGACGTGCTCAGCCGTTTATCATGGGAACCTACGGGATGGGAGTCAGTCGTCTTGTTGCAGCCGTTATTGAGCAGCATCATGATGAAAAAGGGTGCATTTGGACCCATGCTACGGCTCCGTATCTTGTCAACGTTATGGTTTCCAATATCAAAGAAGAGTCCCATATGGCATACGCAGAAGAGTTATATGCGACGTTACAAAAACGTGGTATAGAAGCAATGCTTGATGATCGTAAAGAGCGATTTGGGTTTAAAATGTCGGATGCGGAGTTGATCGGGTTTCCCTTTACGATCATTGTCGGAAAAGAGTTGGAAAACGGTTTGGTACAAATTATGATTCGTAGCACACGTGAAATTATAACCGTCAACGCAACGGATGTTCTTAGTAAAATTGAGGAACTTCGACAATGATCTATTTTTTGATCTACCTGTTTGCAGAAGTCTTTCTTACTATAGAGATTGCTTCAAAAATAGGCGGATTAGCCACTTTCTTAGAGATTCTCGGAAGCGGATTTCTCGGAATTTTTATTTTAATGAATTTCCGTCACGCGCTGAGTGAGAATCTTGATGCTCTCCGAACACGACAGATCGATATGCAAGGATTTTCGAATCGAAATATCATGGGACTGTTGGGGGCGATTCTTCTTATTTTACCGGGATTTTTATCTGATTTGATTGGTATTTTGATGCAGTTTTCTCTTTTAGGAACATTGATCATTAACCGTTTTACGCGAAAATACCCTACAGATAATAACTATACTCAAACTACACGAAAGGATGATCATGTCATTGATGCTGAAATTATCGAGCACACTACTTCTCTCCGCTAGCCTAATGGCGGCAACGGATGCTGAAGTTGTTACCTTTTTGAAAAAAGGGATCGGCAATAATCCGAATATTACCAATTTACAAATTGAGGTGAGCGGCAAGAAGAATCTCCCTACAATGAGCGGATGGCAAGCTTATTTTATGAGCATTGAAGCCGATGTGAAACAAGGGGGAGAGACCCGTCATATTAACCAAAACGGAACCTATTTTGTCAGCGGCAGTGTGATCGCCCCTGAGTTGATCAACTTAAAAACGGGTGAACGGTATAATGATACGGTTGCTCCGGATTTTAATAATGCATTTTATACCAAATCCAATCGTATCAGCGGTGAAGCGGATGCCACGTATAAAGTGGCTATTTTTTCCGATCCTCTTTGCCCGTTTTGCCGACGTTATGTCCCTGAAGCAATCTCGTATATGGCAAAGTATCCTAAAACCTTTGCCCTGTATTACTACCATTTTCCTCTAAGCGGTCTACACCCCGCTGCGGTAACTTTGACCAAAGCAGCCATTGCCGCTGAGGAAGAGGGTGTCGATAATACTGTTTTGCGCCTATACAAAGTGGATATTAATCCGAATGAAAAAGATGATCAAAAAATTCTTAATGCTTTTAATAAAACGTTCGGAACTAAAATTGATATCAACGATATTCGTCGCCCTTCCGTTATGAAACAATTTGATTATGATCAAAAGGTAGCGCAGTCAATGATGGTCGTAGGGACGCCGACTGTCTTTTTTAACGGACAAAAAGACGCTTCAAAAAACAAATATAAAGAGATTAAGGTTAAGTAATTCATGAAAAAACTCACCATCGCAACACGCGGAAGCAAACTTGCCCTCTGGCAATCCAACCATATTAAATCGGTTATTGAATCACAATTTAGCGATGTTGAAGTGGAGCTAAAAATTATCATTACTTCTGGGGATAAGATTTTGGATGTCCCTTTAGCTAAAATCGGTGGTAAAGGGCTGTTTCTCAAAGAGATCGAGGAGTCGATGCTACGCGGTGAAGCGCAAATGGCGGTTCATTCGCTCAAAGACGTTCCGACCGTTATGCCGGAGGGGTTATTGCTCTCGGCGATTACCCTGCGAGAAGATGTACGCGATGCGATGCTGAGTGAAAAATATCCGGATATTATGTCGCTTCCTCAAGGGGCGGTTGTCGGTACCTCTTCACTACGCCGTCGTATGCAGCTGGTAAAACAACGTCCAGATTTAGTGATTAAAGATTTACGCGGTAATGTGGATACCCGTATCCGAAAACTGAAAGAGGGGGAATTTGATGCCATTATCCTCGCTGCCGCAGGGATAAATCGTTTAGGTTTTCGCGATTTGGTAGAATATTTTTACCCGATCTCTTTGGATGAGATGCTTCCGGCTATGGGGCAGGGAGCATTAGGAATCGAAACCGTGAATGAGCCGTGGGTATTGGAAATAGCCGCCTTTTTGGAAGATGCCGATAGCCGCATCGAGACATCGATTGAGCGGGAATTTGTCGATAGGTTGCAAGGCGGCTGTCAGGTTCCGATCGGTGTAAGTGCTCGGGTTCAGGAAAACGGGGATGTAGTTGTACGATCAACGCTTGGGATGCCGGACGGCTCCGAGGTAATGGGAGATACGATTACGGTTACAAAACAACAAACAAAAGGTGTCGGCGAAGCTATGGCAGAGCGTTTGATCGCACAAGGGGCAATTGAATTATTGCAACGTGCCGAAACTATGGCGAATAAGGGTTAATCTGTGACATTAGAAAAAACAATCGATCTGCTTCATGAAAAAGGGGAATTGCGTATTATCGATACCCCTTTGGATATTAAACTCGAAATTCCCCACTTGGCGTATGCCGAAGTAAAAAAAGAGCATGGGGGAAAAGCGCTTCTTTTTACCCATCCCGTCGATAAAGCTACGGGACAAAAGTTTGAGACACCTGTGGTTATGAATCTTTTCGGATCCTTCCGCCGTACTGAGCTCTTATTCGGGCGTGATGTAGAAGGGGTGGCGAGTGAGATCGAAAAGCTACTCCATATGAAACCGCCTCAAAGTTTCAAAGAGAAAATCGGCATGCTCGGTGATTTGTTTGCGATGAAAGATATCTTTCCTAAGAAACTTAAAACACGCGGAAGCTGTCAAGAGATTGTTCATCAGGGTGAGGAGGTAAATTTATACGATTTGCCGATTCTTACCACATGGGAAGAAGACGGCGGACCGTTTATTACTATGGGGCAAGTTTATACTCAGAGTTTAGACGGTGAAATGGTAAATTTGGGAATGTACCGTTTGCAGGTTTATGACAAAAATCATTTGGGGATGCACTGGCAAATCCATAAAGATTCTTCCCACTTTTTCGATCAATACAGCAGGGCAGGTAAAAAGATGCCTGTTTCCATTGCCATCGGTGGGGATCCCCTCTATACATGGTGTGCGACGGCACCCCTTCCTTACGGTGTTAACGAACTTCTTTTGTACGGTTTAATCAAAAAAGAGTCTCCGAAGTTGGTGGAATCGTTAACGACCCCACTTTTTATCCCGGAAGATGTTGATTTTGTCATCGAGGGGTGGGTTGATACTGAGAAACTTCGAATAGAGGGACCATTTGGGGATCATACCGGTTATTATACGTTGAAAGAACACTATCCGGAATTGGAAGTGAGTGCGATAACGAGCTGCAAAAAGCCTTATTATTTAGCAACCGTTGTCGGTAAACCCCCTTTGGAAGACAAATATATGGGATGGGCGACGGAACGGGTCTTTTTACCGCTTCTTAAAACCAATGCAGCTGATTTGATTGATTATCATATGCCGGAAAACGGAGTATTTCACAATCTTATTTTGGCAAAAATGAAACCGTTATACAAAGGGCATGCAAAGCAATTTATGCATATCTTTTGGGGATCGGGACAAATGAGTTTTGTAAAACACGCTCTATTTTTCGGTGAAGATGCCCCAAAACTTACCAATTATGAAGCACTCATTGCCTACGCTCTAAACCGTTTTATCCCTAAATGTCTTTTTGTTTCGGAAGGGATCACCGATGCTTTGGATCATTCAAGCCCTGAATCATTAGTCGGCGGCAAACTGGGGATTGATTTTACCGCGTCGTATTCTCCCGTTGCTCCGGAGTCGATAGAGAGTTCGGTAATGGTCGAAAAATTGCGCGCAATCTTACCCGAAGTAGTCGGAGCAACTCAATATATGCGCCATACGGCCAACCCGATTACCGTTGTCAGTGTTCAAAAAAACCGTTCTTTAAAAGAGTGTTTTAACGCTTTAGAAAAATTAAGCTCATTTTTGCGTATCGTCATATTTGTAGATGAAGCAAAAAATGATATTCACAATCCGTATATGCTCCTTTGGCGTGTAAGTAATAACATTGATGCCTCACGTGATTTATACTATTCAGACTCTATTGTGGCGATTGACGGAACCATGAAAACTGAAGTTGACGGATTTGAACGAGAATGGCCGGGAGATGTCGAATGTACCCCTTCGGTAGTGGAACGACTAAAAGCACTTTCGCTTTGGGATTTGGATCCGAAATTAGAAAAAAAATATCAGGTATAACCCTTTATCTCCCCTAATTTAGGGGAATATGCTTAAGCAATTTGTTAGAAGCACTAATGTAATATTTATCTTATAGACAGATTATATAAAGAGGGAAAATAAAGTCCGATGCGTACGTTTAATGCGACTGTAGCAGTGACACTTTTGGTCGGCTCTACTTTTCTTAATGCAGCGACCTACAAAGGGCAAAAAATTTATATAGATACCTGCAAAGCATGCCACGGCGGCGGTCAATCATTAGCCGGATCGAAAAAACAGCGCGTATGGGAAAAACTGATGGAAAATAATGGCGAAGCACTGGCCAATATCCATCTCTCCTCCAAAAAAGCACAAGGGTCTTGGGAATATTTTAAAGATCGCAGATACACAAAAAATGCACACCATCTCGAAGACTTTTTAGTTCGGTACGGATCCGACAGCGGTAATGTACCTGCTTGTGATTAAATTAATTAACCCCCCGCTACTTTAACGGGTGACGTTCCTCTAAACCAAACTTCGCTAAAATACGCCACTTTTATTATTATTCGGAGATACCATGGAAAAGATGTGGTCAGGACGTTTCACACAGGATGCGTCAACCCTTTTGGAAAAATTTAATGCTTCAATCATGTTTGATCAAAAACTTTACCGTGAAGATATCGAAGGCTCAGTCACACACGCTAAAATGCTAGCCCATCAAGGGATTTTAACGGAAGAAGAGTGCACCTCGATCGAAGCGGGAATGGGACAAGTGTTGCGTGAAATAGAATCCGGTGCATTTGAATGGAAGATCGGGGATGAAGATCTCCATATGGCGATTGAAAAACGGCTTACCGCTATTATCGGAGAAGCGGGGAAAAAACTTCATACCGCACGCAGCCGTAACGATCAAGTAGCCCTTGATTTTCGCCGCTATGTACTCCGTAAAAATCGTGAGATTGTTGAACAGATAAAAGCATTGATGGAAGTGGTTGTAGATATTGCACGAGATCATACCACGACGTTGCTTCCGGGAATGACCCATTTGCAGCACGCTCAGCCGATTAATTTTGCCTTTCACCTACTTGCGTATGCTTCAATGTTCAAACGTGATATTGAGCGCTTTGAGAGCTCTGTTGAACGTAATAATATCTCTCCGATCGGATGTGCCGCATTGGCAGGAACTCCGCACAATATAAACCGTGAAATGACCGCTCAAATGCTCGGATTTGATTCGGTAAGTATTAACTGTCTCGATACGGTGAGCGATCGTGATTTTGCACTCGAAATTTTATTTAATATTTCAACGTTAATGATGCATATCTCCCGTTTAGCCGAAGAGATTATCCTCTGGTCGAGCTATGAATTTCGTTTTGTCGAACTCTCCGATGAATATTCGACAGGTTCATCGATTATGCCGCAAAAGAAAAATCCCGATGTCCCTGAACTTCTTCGCGGTAAAACGGGTCGAGTTTTCGGTAATTTGATGGGACTTTTGACCGTAATGAAAGGGTTGCCGTTAGCCTATAACAAAGATACCCAAGAAGATAAAGAGGGGGTATTTGACAGTGTTGAAACGGCCGAAATCTCTCTTGAAATCTTACGAGCGGCACTTAAGACCATGACGATTAAGCCTCAGAATATGCTACGGGCATGCAAACTCGGGCATCTCAGTGCCACGGATTTAGCCGATTATCTCGTCGAACATTGCGGTGTTCCGTTTCGTGAAGCGCACCATATTACCGGACGCGCCGTTGCCCGTGCCGAAGTGCTCGGGATTGATTTGAGCGATATTGATTATGCAGAACTTCGTGCCATTGATGAGCGAATTCAAGAAGACGTGATGGCTTATTTGGCAATCGAGCACTCTATGAATGCCCGAATATCACAAGGCGGTACGGCTGAAATCCGTACATTGGAGCAAATTATTTATTTTGACCATTATCTTAAGGATGTGAAATGAAAATTATAGTTAGTCACCAGAGTGAGATGAAATTTGAGGCGAAAACCGAAAAAAGCAGTTTCATTATCGATTGTCCGCAAATCTCTCCGATTGAGTATTTTTTAAGCGGGATTATCACGTGCAGTGCGACGGACGTGATCATGTTGCCTAAACAACAAGGGTATGAGGTAAAAAATCTCGAAGTAAGCGGTGAAGTGGTTCGTAATGAGGATGCTCCGCGTAAATTTAATACGCTGCATCTCGAATACCGTTTTGAATCGAATGCGGATGATACATTGGCGGCGCGTTGGGTAATGGCGAGTTTAGAGACCTATTGTTCGACAATCAATACGATCCGTGATACGACGGCAATTACCTATACGATTGTCCATAACGGCAAGGTGATTCGTGAAAACGAAGGGATGATAAGCGGCGGTGGAAGTGCTGTCGATTTCGGGGCATTGCAAGGGTGTAATGCCTAAGGATTAAAAGAAATCCTTAGGATCAGCATCGGCAAAATGGCCCCATTTGAGCTTCGCTCCGCCGAGGATATGAAAATGGAGATGTCCTACCTCTTGACCACCGTTTTCTCCAATATTACTGATAATTCGGTATCCGCTCTCGTCAATTCCGCATGCTTTTGCTACCTCTTGCATAAACGTTGCCATTCTCCCCATAACATCCCCGGGAATATCGTTAAAACTTTGATAATGGGCTTTCGGAATCGCTAAAACGTGAACGGGAGCTTTCGGATTGATATCATGAAACGCATAAAATTCTTCATTTTCAGCAACGGTATTTGAGGGAATTTCTTTGTTAATAATTTTACAGAAAATGCACATACGAAACCTCTTTTTTAATGCTATTGTAGCACATGGTTTGTCCCTTGAAGCTAATTATAAAAGAGTTTTGACTACAATATACTCTAAATTGAAAGCACTTTCAGAAATAATGTTAACATGTTTTAAAGCTTTCAGAAAACCATCAATGGAGACTCTATTTTGCAAGAGTGGTATGACGCTATAAAATCGGCCGATACGATTGATAAAATCGAAGAGATACGGATCGCCGTTTTCGGAAAAAAAGGGATAATGAACGCAGAGTTTGCCCGTATGAAAGATGTTCCCGATGCGGAAAAAGGGGCATTTGCAAAAGAGCTCAATATCCACAAAGAGGGATTGAATGCTTTATTGCTCGATCGCAAACTTTTTTTAGCGATGGAACATTTACAAGAGACGATGAAATCAGAAGCGATTGATGTCAGTTTGTATTCGCCCAGCAGTGAGCGCGGATCGCTTCACCCCGTTATGGAGACGATGGATCGAATCGTAGAATACTTTGTCGCCATGAATTTTTCGGTACAAACGGGACCGATGGTAGAAGATGATTTTCACAATTTTGAAGCGTTAAATCTCCCTAAATACCATCCTGCCCGTGATATGCAGGATACTTTTTATTTCAAAGACTCGATGCTGTTGCGTACCCATACCTCTCCGGTACAGATCCGAACGATGCTCTTAACGAAACCTCCGATTCGGATGATCGCTCCGGGTGCGGTATTTCGACGTGACTATGATATTACCCATACACCGATGTTTCATCAGGTTGAGGGGTTGGTGGTTGAAGAGGCGGGGAAAGTCTCTTTTGCCAACTTAAAATTTATCCTCGAAGATTTTCTGAAAACGATGTTCGGAGATGTCGAAGTCCGTTTTCGACCGAGCTTTTTCCCGTTTACGGAGCCATCAGCCGAAGTCGATATCAGCTGTATTTTCTGCGGCGGGGACGGGTGCCGTGTTTGTTCGAAAACCGGATGGCTCGAAGTCCTCGGATGCGGGATTGTTGATCCGAATGTTTTTAAAGCGGTCGGCTATGAGAATGTCAGCGGTTACGCCTTCGGTTTAGGGGTTGAGCGGTTTGCGATGCTCATCCACCGAATCGGTGATTTACGCTCTTTGTTTGAGGGAGATACGAGATTATTGGAGCAGTTTAGATGATCGTAACAAAAAATTGGTTAAACGAATGGATCGATCTTAGTGAAGTAAGCACGGAGCAGTTGCTTAAAACATTAAATTCGATTGGTTTGGAAGTAGATCGGCATGATGTCATCCGTGTGGCTGAGGGTGTTGTAATCGGTTATGTCGAAGCATGTGAAAAACATCCTGATGCCGATAAACTCAATGTATGTCAAGTCAATATCGGGAATGAAGTACGTCAAATCGTATGCGGGGCTTCGAATGTTCGTGAGGGGATTTATATTGCCTTGGCTACGGTAGGTGCAGAACTTCCGGGCGGTCTTACAATCAAAGAGGCAAAACTCCGAGGTGTTGATTCTCACGGTATGATTTGTTCATCAAAAGAGATCGGGTTGCCAAGCACAGGTGAGGGGATTATGATCCTCGATGAAAGCATCGGTGAATTGGTACGTGGAAAAAATCTTAATGAATATGCTGTTTTTAATGATGATATTATTGAAATTGAGCTCACCGCCAATCGCGGCGATTGTTTAAGTATTCACGGTATTGCACGTGATCTACGTGCCGCATTGGCACGTCCTCTTCGAGAAAAAAATGTTAAAGATGAGCAAGAGGGGCGTTTGGGCATCGGGCGGATCTTACAGTTGCAACATACTGAAACATTCAGTAGTGATCTTTTGTTCGGTGCGGTAGAGGTTAAAGAGCTGCGTGTCCCTTTAATTATTGCGCTTCGTTTGGCCATTATTGAGCAAGTGTACACCACCGCAGTCGATGCGTTGTTATTTTATGCGACGCAAAGTACCGGAGTTATTCTACGAGCCTATCCGTTTAATAAATTCGGTGACGGTGAGAATAAAGGGATAATTACCCTTGAAAATGATGAAAACGGATATGCCTCTTTATACGGGAAAGAGAAAGTCTCTGTTATCGGTGTTTCTCAAGAAAAAGAGTCTCATTTTACCGCACTTGAAGGACTGGCTATCATAGAAGCGAGCTACATCGCTCCCGATGTGATCGCTAAAAAAATGGGAGAGAAAAAAATTCCGAGCTGTCCTCATTATTACCGTACATCACGCGGAAGTGAACCGAAAATAGAGATCGGTATCCGCTATGCGGCAGAATTATTTGAAAAGTATTCCCCTTCACAAGTTTACGGCGGAAATATTGAGCTAAGCACAACGTATGAACCTCGAATTATCAGTATGGACGAAGCGGAGTTTGAATCGTTTATCGGTCTTAAGATTGATAAAACCCGTATAACTCAAATCTTTAAAAATCTAGGGATGGATTTGGGTAAAACCAAAGGGTCTAATTTTGCGATTTCCGTCCCTAAATTTCGCCACGATATTGTGAATAAACAAGATATTGTTGAAGAGATTGTTCGTATTGTCGGAATTGATAATATCCCCTCAAAACCGCTCGTTTTTGCGGAAGCGAATCAAATGAGCAAGGATTTATCCGAATATAAAAAGAGCCGTATGTACCGACATCGCGCGGCTCAAAGCGGATTTTACGAAGCTGTTCATTTCGTTTTTAACGAACGTGTACAGGTTGAGAAATTTGGATTTGGGTGTACGGATGTTTCTAAAGAGCTTTTAAACCCGATCACGGCAACATTTGACACGCTTCGTCCGACATTATTGGTAGGACTTTTGAATTCCGCCTCCGCCAATGTGAAAGTGAATCAAAAGAAAATTGCTCTGTTTGAAACAGGGATGGTTTTTGATACGAATCGTAATGAATCTAAACGCTTTGGATTTATTGTTTCAGGTCCGCTAGAGGGTGATAAAATTGCGAATGCAGGCAAACCTTCGGTTATCGATTTTAGTACTTTTACACAATTGATAGCGGATATAGTCGGATCATTTGAATTGGTACAGCATACGCCGTTGCATTCTTTGGCTCACCCTTATGTATGTGCAAAAGTGATGATTAACGGTGAGGAGGCAGGGGAAATTTTCCGTCTTCATCCGTCGGTAGAAGAGGAATTTGATCTCTCTCAAACATTTATGTGTGAACTTAAAACCGATTCCCTTCCGTATGGGCTCGTTGAAGCTCAACCCTATTCAAAATATCAGGCATCATTTAGAGATTTGAGTATTTTGATTGCTAAATCGGTGACGTATGAGAGTATTAAAGCGGTTGTTGAAAAACATGCATCGGTACAAATTAGACGGTTCTATCCGGTAGATCGTTATGTTTCGGAGAGTTTGGGTGATCAAATGAGCTTAACCCTCCGTTTTGTCCTCCAATCCGATGAAAAAACACTTGAGGAAGAGGATATCAATGCCGCGATGGAGTGGATACTCAGCGGTCTTCGTGATGAGTTGGGGGCAGGTTTGCGATGATGTCTGCCAAGGTTTATCCCGCAAAAGCGTTCGGGTTTAAAAGTGATTCAATAGCGCCGGATAAATCGATCTCTCATCGCTCGGCTATGTTCGCGATTTTGGCGGAAGGCGAGAGCCGAATTGAGAATTTTCTCCGTGCCGAAGATACCCTTAATACCCTTAACATTGTAGGCCATTTAGGTGCTGAAATTACGGATGACGGTTCGGTTATCACGATTCGTTCACATGGAATACAAGAGAGCTCCGAAATTCTCGATTGCGGTAATTCGGGGACGGGGATGAGACTGTTTTGCGGACTTCTTAGTTCAGCAGAGGGGCACTTTATCCTCACGGGAGATGAATACCTTAAACGTCGACCGATGAAACGGGTAACTCAACCTTTGCGCTCTATCGGAGCCAAACTCGATGGACGTAATAACGGTGACCTTGCCCCTTTATCGATTCGGGGAGCATCGCTAAAAGCGTTCGACTATACCTCTCCTATCGCTTCGGCACAGGTCAAAAGTGCGATGATGCTTGCCGCTCTTCGCTCAAACGGCGTGTGTACATTTAAAGAACCGGAACTTAGCCGTGACCATACGGAACGGATGTTGCGCGGAATGGGTGCCCGTGTTGAGATTAACGGATTAGAAACGAAGATTTGGCCGTTGGAGAAACCTCTTCAACCTCTTCATATTCGTGTTCCCGCTGATCCCTCTAGCGCTTTTTTCTTTGCGGTAGCGGCGGCGATTACTCCGGAGTCTTCGGCCATTATCGAAGGGGTTACCCTTAATCCGACCCGTATCGAAGCGTTTAAAGTATTGGAACGGATGGGGGCTAAAATCACCTATTCATTAGAAGATGAGCGGTATGAACCGATCGGTACTATTACCGTCGAGTATGCTCCTCTAAAAGCGGTCACGGTAGAAGAGAATATCGCGTGGCTCATTGATGAACTTCCGGCACTCTCCATCGCTATGGCGTGTGCTGAGGGGAAAAGCGTTATTAAAAATGCCGAAGAGTTACGGGTCAAAGAGTCCGACCGTATTAAAACGGTTGTTGATAATCTGAATCTTTGCGGGATTGAGACTGAAGAGTATTCGGATGGTTATGCGGTAAAGGGCGGAGAGTTAAAATCGGCTGTAGTGAACAGTTACGGAGACCATCGCATCGCAATGAGTTTTTTAATAGCAGGACTTAAATGCGGCATGAAAGTGGAAGATGTCGAGTGTATCAACACCTCATTTCCTAACTTTTTTGAACTTTTGGGAATGTGCGGCAAGGTTGAGAAATGAAAATCGAGTTGGCGGAGAGTTACGGGTTTTGTTTTGGAGTGAAGCGGGCGATTAAAATCGCCGAAGATAATCGAAACTCGGCGACGTACGGACCGCTTATCCATAATGCCAATGAGATTGATCGATTAAAAAACGATTTTAATGTTGCTTTGAGTGAAAATCTCGATACCTTCAAAGCGGGTGATATTGCCGTTATTCGTACGCACGGTATCCCCAAACAAGAGTTGACCTTATTGCATGAGCGTAAAGTCAATGTTGTGGATGCGACTTGTCCGTATGTGACCAAACCGCAACAAATTTGTGAAGAGATGAGCTCTCAAGGGTATGATATCGTCATTTTCGGCGATGAGACCCACCCTGAAATTAAAGGGGTAAAAAGCTATGCCAAAGAGCATGTTTATGTTGTCAACAGCCCCGATGAGATTGATCTTTTGCGGTTGCGGGAAAAAGTAGCGACGGTAGCACAAACCACCCGTAAGGTAGAAGAGTATCAGCAAATCGTCGGAAAATTGATGGCAACGCATAAAGAGGTACGGGTTTTTAATACGATTTGCAATGCAACGTTCGATAACCAAGATGCCGTACGAAAATTGGCACAGCAAGCCGATGTGATGATTGTTATCGGCGGTAAAAACTCTTCAAACACCAAACAACTTCATTCGATTGCTAAAGAGTATTGTCCGGACAGTTATCATATTGAGAGCCAAGAAGATTTGCAAGCCGAATGGTTTTCGGGTAAAAATTTTTGCGGTATCAGTGCAGGAGCCTCTACCCCTGATTGGATCATTAATGATGTTATTACAGCGATCAAGAGGATAGCGAACTGATTCGTCGTCTAAGACCACCCCCCACTTTTCTCCTTCTCTATGCTTTATTTTTTTCATTGTGCGGAGGGGATGAATTTTTAAATGCTATGGAAAATAGCACAATATCGGGCTATGGGAAAATGATGTACATCCACGATGATCGGCTTGCTCCGAAGCTCGATCAGTCTACCTTCGGCATTGGAGGGAAGCTTGCAGTCGAATCGGGTGATTGGTATGGGTTAAAAGTAAAAGCCGCTTATTACGTGACTAACGATTTAGGCCTTCGAAGTTCAAATCCGAAAAAAACCGATGCCTATATTTTCGATGTGGATAAGAGACCTTATTCAATACTTGGTGAAGCCTCTCTCGAATATAAAAATGGTGTTTCTACACTCTTATTCGGCCGACAGGAGATTGATACCCCTATTGTTTCTACGTATGACTATCGTATTATCCCCAACCTTTTCGAAGCGTATACTTATACCAACACGGCTATTCCCAATACAGCTATCACTTTGTCTTATATAACTAAAATGTCGGGTCTTGATGGATTAGTGAGTTTTAAACATTTTGAGAGCATGTCACAGCAAACGTATACCTCTTTGGCTATGAGTGACTTGAATACGGTAGATTCAAATGACGGCGACACGTTAGATATTTCAAAAATATCCGGTGATCAAGGGGTTTTGATGAGCGGAATCACATATGAAAACAGTGTCAAAATACAAGGGTGGAATTATTACTGCAATGATGTTCTCAATGAGTTTTATGTTGATCTGGCCTATCCTTATACTATCAATAGTGATTTAGATGCGATATTTGAAATCCAAGGATATGCCGTAAGAGAAATAGGGCGTTTTCAAAACTTTCTTCAAAATTTCGGTTTGAATGGATCGTATGAATTGTTTGGAAGCAAAATATCTTTGGAGAATAAAAATTTAGGGCTTACCACTTCGGTAGCCTATAATTTTTTCACGGGAGACGCAAAAACGGTTACCGCATTTGGAAACTGGGGAGGATATCCCGAGTATGTAGCCGTTCCGTATATGTTTGCGCAGGATACTTCGGTCTCCGCTCTCGCCAAAAGTCAAATGGGAAAAATAAATCTTAAGGTTGATTTAGCGAAAGTCGGATTAGCAAATCATACGATGATTGCCGGATATTCGATCATTGATTTAGATGAGCAGATTATGCCTCAAAGTGATATTAAACTCATTAATCTCATCTACAAAGCAAAAGTCAATAATGCTTTAAACCTGAAAGGGCAGTATGAGATACGCAGTAGCGATAACTATCGCTATGCAAACGATATGCTCACCCTCTCTTTGACGTACAAATTTTAACTGAGGCAAATGTATGAAATATAGATTGATACTTTTTTTCACAACGGTGTTATATGCTAATGTAAATGCTTCAGATACGAAGATATCGCTTACAGCCGCAGAACAAAATTATCTCAAAGAGAAGCAAGAGATTACGATGTGTGTCGATCCTGATTGGGAACCGTTTGAGGTTATCGATAAAAATGGAGAGCACGTTGGAATTGCCGCTGATCTGATTCAGTTGGCAGCTAAACGTGCGGGGATAAAGATCAAACTAATTCCAACCATGACATGGGATGATACCCTTACCCTTTCCAAATCTAAAAAATGCGACATTCTCAGTTTCGTCAATCAAACGCCTGAACGGGAAAAATGGCTTATTTTTACCCAGCCGCTCCTTATTGATCCAAATATTTTGATTACACGAGAAGAGCATCCCTTTATCGCCGATTTAAATGGGCTGGATAGAGAGAGTGTCGTCCTTCCGTCGGGAACTGCAGTATTGGAGAGGATGAGCAAAGATTTTAAAAATCTTAAATTTATTTCGGTTGTTTCTGAAGCTGATGCGATGGAGATGGTCTCCGAAAGAAAAGCGGATATGACGGTTAGGTCATTGATCGTCGCTGCGTATGTGATTAAAAAAGAGGGGTGGTTTAATCTCAAAATCTCAGGTCAACCGCAAGGATATGAGAACAAACTACGTATCGGCGTACTCCAAGAGGAGAAAATTTTGCGGGATATTTTAGACAAAGGAATTAGCACTATCACCCCGATTGAGCGTGAAGCGATTATCAACAAACATACGGGGCTTGTTGTTAAAGAGGGAGTTGATACCAAGACGGTGACCCTGATTGTTTTAGGATTATTGGGGGTGGTTGGATTGATTGCTCTATGGAATTATCTGCTTCGAAAAAAAGTGCGTTTGGAGGTGATAAAAAATCTTCAGATTAAAGATCAACTCTATCAGAAAGCAAAACAGGCTGAAATCGGTAACTTGATCGCTAATATTTCACATCAGTGGCGAGAACCCCTCTCGAAACTCAGCTCCGTTAACCTCCTTACCATTGCCAAGATCAGAACAGGGCAATCGATAGAAAATGAGTGGCTTTTAGAACAGTCTCAAAAAGTTGAAAATACGATTGAGTTCATGTCACACACTATGCAGAACTTTTTGGAATTTTACAAACAAAGCAGTGTAAAAAGCGATTTTTCTGCGCTTGAATCGATACAAAACTCTATCTCCATCATTGAAACAAAAATTCTCGATTTCGGTATTCACGTGATGATAGAAGGTGAGGATGTCGTACTGTATGGGGTAAAAAACGAGTGGATGCAGATTTGGCTTAACCTTTTAAACAATACTATTCAGGTTTTTTCAGAGCGAAATATTGAAAATCCGACGATACGTATCGAAATGAACCAAAATCAAATTATATTTTGTGATAACGGCGGTGGAATGGACTCTTCAGTAGAACATAGCGGACTTGGGCACCAGATGTGTAATGAGATTGCAAGTAAATATGGAGCTCGTTTGGAGTTGAATAACATAGATGGCGGTTTATGCATAACAGTTTTTTTGCGATCTGTTTGCGATATAGATAGGTAATAATAGTGAATATTATTTGAATTAGGGATCAACGTTATGGCAACAGGATTAGAGTGGAGCGAAGAATATCGACTCGGAATTTGCGGGATAGATCGTCAGCATGAACATCTTTTTGAGATTGTGGGACGGATTGCGGCACTCGATGCGCTCACTTCGAGTAAAGAGGAACTTGGTACGATTTTAGGAGAATTGAGCCGCTATATGAGTGAACATTTTAAAGATGAAGAAGCTTATATGCGTCGAATCGGCTTTCCTGAATACGAGGAGCACCGAAAGCTCCACCTTGAAATTATTGAGTTTGTTAATACTTCGGTGACTTCCTCACCGACACTGGCGATGATTCGGAGTAAACTCAAATTTATTATCAAAAAAGCACTGATCGATCATATTGTGATCGAAGATATGAAGTATAAACTTTATGGTGCGACCCTAAAAGAAGAATGTCTTGATGATTGTACGGTTGAACTTAGTTAGAGTTTGAACCGATACCCCAAATCCGGAATGGTATAGATAAACGTTTTTCCAAAACGTCTCCGAATCCGGAGGATAAAATTGGTTATGGCCGAATCGCTCATCTCCTCAAATTCCCATACCGCTGCGTGTATCATCTCTTTTGTAATGATTCGATCACGGTTGTGAGCGATTAGTTCTATAAAGAGAGCCTCTTTTTTATTAAGGACAAAAGCCACTCCCTCTTTTTCGAGTGTTTTTGTCTCGATATTGAAAACCCAGTTCTCTTTTAGTGTGATTTGTGGGTTTTGTGTGAGAAAGATTGCCTCACTGCACAGTCGTAATGCATTTATCAATTCATCATATTTGATCGGTTTAAGGAGATATGCTGTTAGTTTTAGCGGAATAGCCTGAAATAAAAAATCTTCATCTTTATGTCCTGATAAAACGATGATTGGAGTATGTATGTTGTTTGCACGAAAATTTTGGATGAAATCAAGTCCGTTCTCTTTTTTGAGCTTGATATCACTGATAATAATATCGATCGGGAAGTTTCGCACTATCGTTTCACCTTCTTCAATCGTAGAAGCATGGTAAACATTTTTTACAAAAACATCAAACAGTACGATGGTATTTTTTGCAAATTCGATATTGTCCTCTAAAAAAAGGATCGATTTATCTTTGAGTCGTTCGAGAAGTTCTGCCATGCACCTATCCAAAGTATAACAATTATTATTGCAACACTTTAGCACATTCATATCGTATTCATATCGCAAAAATTTAGAAAATAATGCGATATGAATGCGATTTCAAAATGAGATAATAATCGTATCGATATTTTCCAAAAGGATGAATGATGAAGTATATCCCCGATTTCAGTACCCGCTTTCGGATTCTCAAAGGGGGAAAAGTTTCTCTTGTCGTTTCGGTACTTGTAGCCGGAAGTACGATGAGTTTCGCTGCTCCTACCGGAGGGACGGTAACGACCGGTTCAGCGTCTATCGCCCAAAGCGGATCTGTCACAACCATCAATCAATCCACGCACAACGCTTCCATTAACTGGAATAGTTTTAGCATCGCTCCGAGTGAAACGGTGAACTTTATACAGCCCTCATCTTCATCAATTACTCTTAACCGTGTAATAGGAACAACACCCTCATTGATCCAAGGGGCAATGAACGCGAACGGTCAAGTATTTCTTCTCAACCCTAACGGAGTATTGTTCGCTAACGGGTCGCAGATTAATGTCGGAGGGCTCGTCGCTTCAACATTGAATATCACCGATCAAAACTTCCAAGCAGGTAACTACGTCTTCGAAGGGAACTCCCAAAATTCTATTATCAATATGGGGACCATCACAGCTAGTAATGGTGGCTATGTTTCAATGATCGGCAAACACGTAGCCAATGAGGGAACCATTATTGCCACCATGGGAAACGTTCAAATGGCATCAGGTGAGAAAATCACCCTCAACCTAAACGGTAATTCTCTCGTTAAACTCACGATTGACCAAGGAACTTTCAATGCCCTTGTCGAGAATAAAGGGCTTATCAAAGCCGATGGGGGTCAAGTCCATCTCACTACTCAAGCACTTAATTCTATCCTTGACGGTATGGTAAATAATACAGGGATTATTGAAGCGCAAAGTATCGATGATCTTAAAGGGGAAGTGATCCTTTTCGCTCACGGCGGAACGGCGAATATCGGCGGAACCATTGATGCAAGCGGCGGATTTGTAGAGACGTCGGGGAAAGAGTTTAATTTTATATCAGGTTCAGATATTCAAGCGGCGCAATGGTTGATCGATCCGGTCAATATTATCATTGATGCAGGACTGGCATCGGCTATCGGAACGGCTTTGAATACAGGTGATGTTACCATTACGACGGATGGTAGTAATACACCTGATACCCTCAGCGGGCAAAGTGCCGGTAGTGGAGATATCACCGTCAACAGTGCAATTACTAAAAATTCAGGAACGAAAACCAAACTAACTCTCGCGGCTGAAAGAGATATTTCAATCAATGCGGCTATTTCCGGTTCTAGCGGCAGCCCTCTCGATATTGTACTGGCTTCTCGATACCACGGAGGAACTTTAGGTGGTGTATATGTTGGTGCTAATTTAAAAAGTTATGGTGGAGATATTACCATAGGAGGAGGAAACATCAATGCAGGTGATTTTGCAATTGCACACTCCTCTACGCCATACGGTGATAATATAGCGGGTGTCTTTATCGGTCAAGCAATTATAGACTCAACAGGCGATGGTAGTGGCAGTGCAAATAACACTCTGCCAACGGCTACAACGGGTGGTAATATTACTATAAGAGGCAAAGGCGACACAAATAACGCACATCAGTTTAACAATGGAGTTTATTTTTATATTAACAAAACAATAGGTGTTGTAACAGGAGGAAATGGCGCCATCTATATTGAGGGGCATGGGGGTAAGGCTAATGCCCATTTTTGGGATGTCGGCGCTGTAGGTGTAAACTGGGAATCCTCTAATACGTATATTAAAGCCAATAGTGGGGATGTCACGATTAAAGGTTATGCCGGTACTGTAGCCGATAGGTATGGGATTTCATCAGGAAATACTTTTATCGGCACGGGTGGATATCTTGATATTGAGGGTGATTCGTATATGCTAAGAGGAGGCACGTTAAGTCTTAATGTTGGCGGTAGTGGTGATATCAAAGCACCACTCCTTGGTTCTGGAACATACACCCTAGCAAAAACCGGTGCAGGAGTACTAAATATTTCTAGTGATGCAGAAACTTGGCATAACAACAAACCATCAGGTACGACAGATACCTTAAGCGTTGGAACTTTTACTGATACAACCAATTCAGTCAATTTAGTAAACCTAACTCGGTCTCAAGCTTTGTATGCATATAGCACAGTTCCAACTACGAATACAGTTACACAATCAGCTGCTACTCCATTAGGTTCACCCACACCTACACCGGTAACTCAAACCCAAACGACGAATACAGCCGTTCAAAACCAAATCAATAACGTAGTCACGACGATTGTAAACTCGACTACGGTTACACCGATCGTCATGGCTCCGGTAGTACCACAGCAACAAATGCAGACACAGGCACAGAACAACGCATTGCTTCAAACGATCATACCGCAAGGTTCAACTAACGGCGGATCATTCGGACTTGTAGGGTCAACGGACGGTATATCAGCGGTACAAACGGTAAGCATGGAACAGTTACAAAAAGCTTCCGATGGACAAGGTGTCAATGAAATACGTGTGCCGCTAGCGAACAACAGTATGGTCGAATTGGTTAACGGCGGGGTGAATCTTCCATCGGGTGTGAGTCAAGAGTTTTATGTTGTCGATAATACCGCTAATTCAAAAATAAAGAACTAAGGACTAATTCATGACTAAAAAAATAGTAACTCTTTCCCTCCTTACTTCAGTAACCTTGATGGCAGCGACTCCTACTACCGGGGATATCCTACGCCAAACAGAACAGCCCAAAGTTCCTGAAATTCAAAAGAGACTCCCAAGTGTTGGAGCAGGGGAGTATAAAGCCCCATTGTCTGCTAAAGATGACATCAAGACCTATGTAAAATCTTTCAAATTCAGCGGTAATACCGCTTTTTCATCGGATGTTCTCTCTCGCCTCGTCCAACCCTACGAGAACAAAGAACTCGGAATCAACGGTCTTAAAGAGGTCGCATCCATCATTACCAAATACTACCGTGATAACGGCTACTTCGTTGCCCGTGCCTATATTCCCGCTCAAAGTATGGAGAACGGTATTGTTGAGATCGCTGTTATCGAAGGAATCTATGGTTCATTTGATATGAAAAACAGCTCTTTAGTTGATACGGCAGAAGTTCAAGGATTTATGGATCACCTTAAAGGTGGGGAGTTGGTCTCTACGATGAGCCTAGAGCGCCAAATGCTTCTTATCAACGATCTCAGTGGTGCTCAGGTGACCAACGCCGAAGTCTATCCCGGAGCAGTAGTAGGAACGAGCGACTTTCGTATCACCGTATCTCCAACCCCTAAATACAACGGTTACGCCATAGCGGATAACTACGGTTCCCGTTATACGGGAGAGAATCGCCTGAGTGCAGGAGGTTACATAAATAGTCTTACCGGTATCGGCGATATCCTGAGCGTTAGCGGGCTTATATCCAATACCGCCGATCTGAAAAACATTCGATTAGGATACGACCGCCCGCTAGGATACAACGGTCTAAAAGGGGGAATTAGTTTCAGTATTACCGATTATACTCTTGATGAGATCAGTAATTACGAAGCATTTGGACGTACCAATAGTTATAATGCTTATGTGAGCTATCCAACGATCAAGACAAGAGCGCACACTCAAATACTCGAAGCATCCTATGATCATAAAGTGATGCACGACAGCAGCGGAACCCCAGGAAGTGTCGATGAAGCAAAAAAACAGCTTGACACGCTCACCCTAAAAGCAAGCGATAAACGTAATACATCTCTCATGAACTTCCCCGGAAATCTCTACGCATCAGCAGGATACACTCTTGGTCATCTGGGACTTAAAAATGATAATGCCATCACCAACGATGCAAGTCTTAAAGCAGGGGGAAATTACACTAAATTAGCCCTCAATCTAATGCACAATCAATATTTGCTCGAGAACACAACCCTTCAAACTACGCTCAAAGCTCAAAAAAGTTTCGGACATAATCTTGATTCATCTGAAGATCTCTCCGTAGGAGGATCGAATGGTGTAAGAGCTTACGAAGATGCAGAACTTAGCGGCGACCAAGGATATGCGCTCTCTTTGGAACTGCTTTATAATCTCCCTAAAGTAGCTCAAGTAAGTCATAATACTAGTATTTTTTTAGATCACGCACGTATCTGGAAAAACACCACTATTTTTAATACCGAAGATAATATCCGTAATCTAAGTGCTATCGGTCTCGGATACGGTATGAGTTATCAAAACTTCGATCTTAAAGCGACTCTCGCACACGGTTTTGGAAGCGAACGAAGACCGACTTCTGAATCTGAATTTCAGACTCATTCTAACAAATTCCTTATTCAAGGGATGGTAAGATTTTAATAGCTTCTTTGGAGAATTTCTCCAAAGATTTTTAACTTAAAAACTTATTTTTTCGTACTAAAATATTTTTTATTTTTTTATAATCGCTAATATCACAGGTTATATTTATCGATAATAAATCAAAATCCAAGCATTTTTTCGCTATAATCAGCCAATTTTTAGTTACAAGGGATAGGCATGGCTTTCGATAACGAATCGTTCGAAGAAGAAAATTTTGCTGAGATGTTAGAGGCATCTTTCAAAGAGCAAGAATCTACACGCATTACAGAAGGTGAAGTAGTAGAAATTCAAGAGAGTGACAACCGCGCGTTGGTAGGCGTCGGCGAAAAACTCGAAGGGATTCTTTCACTGGATGAAATTCGTGACGCTGAGGGAAAACTTCTTTTTAACGTCGGCGATAAAATTATGGTTATGGTAATGGGTCACTACAATGAGCGCCCAAAAATTTCGTACAAAAAAGTGCTTGAGCAAGAGAAAACGCTCGCATTTATCAATGCACACAAAGAAGATTTCGAATCCATCGTGATCGAAGCATTGGTGACGAAGAAAAACAAAGGGGGCTACCTTTTGGAAGCGGACGATGTCCATTTCTTCCTTCCACGCTCACTTGCCGCATTCAAAGAGACCGATCAAGTCGTCGGTAAAACGATCAAAGCGCAAGTCGTTAAAGTTGACGCAGCTGAAGCGTCAATCGTCGTATCTCGTCGCAAACTTTTCAATGATGAGCGTAAACGTAAAAAAGAAGTTATCGATGCATTGATGGAAGAGGATAAAGTTATCCAAGGTACCGTCAAAAAAATCACCAGCTACGGTATGTTCGTAGATGTCGGCGGGATTGACGGGTTGGTTCATTACAATGAAATCAGCTACAAAGGGCCGGTTAATCCGTCAAAACTTTATAAAGAGGGTGATGTCGTTAACGTAAAAGCGATCGCGTACGATAAAGACAAACGTCACCTTTCACTCTCAATCAAAGCGGTACAATCCGATCCGTGGCAAGAAGTTGAAGAGGCGTTGGAAGAGGGTGATACTATCACCGTTACCGTCAGCAATATCGAACCGTACGGTATCTTCGTAGATCTCGGAAACGACATTGAAGGGTTCCTTCATATCTCTGAAATCACTTGGGATAAAAATATCAAACATCCGAAAGATTACCTCACTGTCGGTCAAGAGATCGATGTTGAAGTTATCGAAATCAACTCTAAAACTCATAAATTACGTGTGTCGTACAAACGTCTTCAACCGAAACCTTTTGAAGAGTTCACCAAAAAATTCAGAGAGGGTGATACTGTTACCGGTACCGTAACTTCTTTAACCGATTTCGGTGCATTCGTAAAAGTCGGCGGAGTTGAGGGATTATTGCACAATCAAGATCTTTCATGGGATAAAAACGTCAAATGTAAAGATACCCTTACTATCGGTGAAGAGATCGAAGTGAAAATTGCAAAAATCAATGCGGACGATGAAAAAATTTCTTTGAATCGCAAATCACTCGAAGAGAGCCCGATCGATCAATTTGCAACTACCCATAAAATGAATGAAGTGGTTAAAGCTACCGTTCGTGACGTGAAAGACTTCGGTGTATTTGTTTCATTGGAGGGAGGTGTAGATGCCCTTATCCGTAATGAAGACCTTTACCCTTTAATACCTGAAGAGCTTGAAATCGGTCAAGTGATCGAAGCGGCAATTTTGGTTATTGATGCGAAACGTGATCGTATTCGTCTTTCAGTAAAAAAACTTGAACGTATTAAAGATCAAAAAATGTTGGACGAAATCAATGACAATGACGCTCACAGTCTTGGTGATTTGATTAAAGACCAATTGAAATAAATTCAATGCGACGTGCTGCTTTTTGGCTGTTTCCCCTTATAGCCTTTGCGGTAGCACTTTTCATCGTCTTGTTTTTGGTACAGATTAACCCTTCCGCACCAAAAATTAATTCCGGTGAAAATGAGAATAATGAGATCTCCTCTGAGGGTCTCGAAGAAAAAATTGGAAGTTGGATTAGCCATTTTTCCAGTACGAAAGAGAGTGGATATTTTTATCCCGTTAACGAAATCACTTTGAAGCTTGATATGGGTGGAGAAAATACGGCTTTAGAACTCTACAGACTCACCGTAAAGCCAAAAAATTCGGATGAACTTTTACAGGCAAAAGAAGAGCTGAAAAAAAGTACGCTCCCCTATGTAATGCAAAACCAAGAGGATACGATGATCCTTACGATTGATTCGACCGATCAATTTCAACTGCAATCTCTTGTAACAAAACTAAAAACCTACCAAATCACGGCGACATTATCGCCGTACACAGAGGAAAAATAATGGAAAAATTTAAAATTGTCGTATGTGATCATATTCATGAAGAGGGACTTAATATTCTTCGTCGTGATGAGCGGATCGAGATGATTTTTGCGGCTGATATGGATAAAACAGCGCTTTTAGATGTTATCAAAGATGCCGATGTCGCTATTACCCGTAGTTCTACCGATGTAGACGATAAATTTATCAATGCGGTTAAAGGGAAAATGAAAGCGATTGTTCGTGCCGGTGTCGGTGTCGATAACGTCGATATTCCGGGATGTTCGAAAGAGGGGATTATCGTGATGAACGTCCCTACCGCCAATACTATTGCCGCGGTTGAACTCACGATGACTCACATGCTCTCATGTATGCGTATGTTCCCGTACTCTCACGATCATTTGAAAAATCAACGTATTTGGAAACGTGAAAAATGGTACGGTTATGAGCTTAAAGGGAAAAAACTCGGTGTTATCGGATTCGGTAACATCGGAAGCCGTGTCGGTATCCGATCGAAAGCGTTTGAGATGGACGTTATCGCGTATGACCCGTATATCCATCCCTCAAAAGCGACCGATGTCGGTGTAAAATATACGACTAATTTCGACGATATTTTAGCGTGTGACATTATCACGATCCACACTCCGAAGAACAAAGAGACTGTCGGTATGATCGGTGCGGATGAAATCGCAAAAATGAAAGACGGTGTGGTGCTTATCAACTGTGCGCGCGGCGGATTGTACGATGAGGAAGCTCTTTATGACGGTCTTAAATCGGGCAAAATCCGTTTTGCGGGGATTGATGTATTCAACAAAGAACCGGCAATTGACCATAAACTTCTTGATTTGGATAACATCTGTGTTTCTCCCCATTTGGGTGCCAATACGTATGAATCACAATACAACATTGGGGTAGAAGCAGCTCAACAAGCGATCGAAGCGGCCAAAGGGATCGCGTATCCTCATGCAATGAATTTGCCGATCGATGAGACAAAAATCCCTGCATTTGTTAAACCGTTCTTGGAAATGGGACAAAAAATCGGCTTTTTGGCATCTCAAATCAATAAAGCGCCTATCGTTTCGATCAAAGTCAGCGGACGCGGCGATATTGCCGAGTATGTCACTTCTTTGGCAACGTTCGTAACCGTCGGTGCTTTAGCGGATATTTCAGGAGATACGATCAACTACGTTAATGCCGATTTCGTCGCTTCTGAGCGCGGGATTAAAGTAGAGACCGAATCACTTCCGGGAAGCCCTGTTTATAAAAACCTTGTAACGGTTCGTGTGACAACGGACAAAGATGTTATCGAGATCAGTGCAACGATGTTCGGTGATGACGTTCAACGTATCGTAGATATCAACGGTTTCGGTGTCGATGTTGAACCGAAAGGGAACATGATCCTTTTCAAAAATACCGACGTTCCGGGGGTTATCGGTCAAGTGGGTACACTCCTTGCCGCACATGAAGTAAACATCGCCGATTTCCGTTTGGGTCGTAATAAAAGCGGTGAAGCTCTTGCCGTTATTATCGTTGATTCTGCGGTTAATGATAAAACGATCAAAGAACTCTCAGCTCTTAACGCGTGTATCAGCGTCTCTTACGCGCGCATCTAATCTACTCCCGTCATTCCCGACTTTGATCGGGAATCCATCTTTTCGCATATATATTTTCAGTTTGCTATTTAATATCTTCAATGATCGAAAAAATGCTACAATAAATCTTATTTTATAATTGATTTTATAATAAAAATTAAACTTAAAAAGTATTTTGTTTTAGTTTTTATTTAAGGAAATGAGAGTCTAAATATAATGGCATACTATACACATTTACCAGATGATTTATTGCAACAAATCGCATCAAATAAATGTGTACTATTTGTAGGTTCAGGTATTTCAAAAAAATGTATAACAACTGGAAGAAGGCCACTTCCAAATTGGTTGGAATTTTTAGATGGTTTTATTGATTGGTCAAACGATAAAAAAAGTTTTGACCAAAATTATTTAACTGAATTAAAAAAGTTATTAAATGAAAGTAAATATCTTATAGTAGCAGAATCTTTGATGCAGCGAGTTGAAGAAAATGAGTTTGCAAATTATTTGAATGAAGTCTTTAATGCAAAAAATATTGTGCCTTCACGAGTACATAAACTCATATCATTACTTCCATTTAGAGGCATTTTAACTACTAATTATGATAATTTGATTGAATTGTCAATATCTGATTTTAGACGCGAAATGCCTAGCGTGTATCTGAATGAAGATATTTTGAATGGAAGAAATCTTTTAGATGATGAATTCTTTATTTTTAAAATGCATGGAGACCTTAAAAAACCCAAATCTATCGTTTTAAGTTATAGCTCTTACAATCAGGTTATGTTTAATTCTAAAACGTATCAAAAAGTTTTAGAAAAAATATTTTCAGAATATACAGTTTTATTCATTGGATATGGAAATGGAGATAAAAATATTGAATATCTTTTAGATAGGATGTCTGCAAAAAAACAAATACGCACGCATTATATTCTTACAAAAGAAAATACTTTTACAAATATTGAAAAAGAACACTACATCAATACAAGACAATTAGAAATAATTGAGTATGTTGATTATTTTAAATTACATAATCACATAGATACTTTTTTTGAAGATATTACAAAAAAAATAAATGAATCAAAGGCTTTAAATATTGAATTGCCAAAATCTTTAAGAACATTAATGTATGTATTCTATGATATTAATGATACTGAAGATGGACACTTTTTATGGAACTATATTTTCAAAGAAGGTGCCGTTACTTTATCTGAAATTCCACAAATTAAACAACATGAATATTTTTTAGAAAAACAAGATAAAGAGCTTTTGAATGTACATTTTATGTTATTGTTTTTTGGAAATTTAGATTTTAGAAATTCCAATAATTATGTCAAAAAAGTAAATAGATTATTGAAAAGTAAAGAACAGCATAAATGTGAATTTATTTTAATTTCTCTTGATAAAAATAAGGAAATAATAGAATCAAAATATAAAGGAAGAACAATTTTTTATTTAAAAGATAATTTTATAGATTCTGATTTAGAGAATTTAAAATCTTATGTATTGCAGAGGATTTAATCTATAAACACTAATATAAAATCTAATTCACAAGAACAATTTTTTTTAAACCTTGTATATAATAGATTTTATGTTAAAACGAAATATCTCTGTGATATTTTCAATGAAAGTGAACTTGACGAAAAAAGCAATGTGCTAATTTTCACATACCACTAAACACGGTGCAATAGATAGATCAAACGGTAAAAATGCTAAAACAAGGTAAAAAATAGCCCCCCTTCGTTATAATCGATTACTTAATTTTATACGGAGTTTGGATGAGTACGGAAGAGATCGGGGCACTTTTACAGGACAAAAGCAAGCTCCTCTCCGAAATCTATTTCGAACTCCAAGCCGCGTGTGAAGCCAAATATGGCCCCGATACTCTCGTGATCATCGAAGTGGGATCATTCTTCGAAGTTTACGAAGTCAACAATGAAGAGATGAAGATCGGTAAGGCCAAAGAAGTCGCCGAATTCCTCAACATCCAACTCACCCGCAAAAATAAAACAATCCTCGAAAACTCGATCCAAAATCCTCTCCTCGCAGGGGTTCCTACCGTCTCCATCGAGCGTTATCTCAGCCGTTTGGTGCAGTCGAAAAAATACACTATCGTCCTCGTCCGTCAGCAGGGGGAAGTCCCCCATATCCGCCGTTATATCTCGAACATCATCTCTCCGGGGACGAATTTCGACTACATCGCCGAAGCGAGCGAGAACTATATCGCTTCGTTGCTCATCGATCAAAATAACGGGGTCTATTCCATCGGTTACTCCGCCATCGACGTAGGGACGGGGAAAACGCTTATCAACGAGATCCACGGAACCCGCGAAGACAAGACCTATGCTCTGGATGAAGTGTTTACCCTGTTGCAGAGCTATCAAACCTCCGAAGTGGTGGTAACATTTTGTGCGGGGGATATCGACCGTGACGAAGTGAATCGCTATCTGGAGATCAAGAACCATCACCGAACTTCGATGAATGAGAAGCGTTTGCGGATCGATTACCAAAATGAGCTGTTTGAGCGGATTTATCAGATACGTTCCCTCCTCAGCCCTATCGAGTATCTCGATTTGGAGCGGTTCCCTTATGCCTCCGAGTCGCTCTGCATCCTCATCAACGTCATTATCGACCACGATGCCCTAATTATCGAGAAGATGAACCGCCCGACGTTTTTGGGAACCAATCGCTATATGTATCTTGGGAATAATGCGGCGGAGCAGCTGGGGATCATTTCGCGCGATCATGATGAGATGACCCTCCTCAAACTCATCGATAAAACTTCTACGGCAATGGGGAAACGGCTGTTACGTGAACGGCTCCTTAACCCGATTTGCGATACGAAACTCCTCGAAGAGCGGTACGATTTGATCGATAAAATGGGGGATCATATCGCGCCGTTGGAGACGAAGCTCAAAGAGGTCTACGATCTGGAGCGGATACTTCGCCGTTTGAAACTTGGGAAACTTCACCCGTTTGAACTCGCCTATTTTTATGCGTCGCTTAGTGCGGCGGAATCGTTGTTCGAGGATGCCGACCGTCTCAAAATTGCGTATGATAAATCAAGTGCGCAGGAGTGTGCTCATTGTGCCTCGGAGCTTCGTCGTATCTTTAATATCGAAGCGTGCGCCAAATTCCGACGCGATCAGGTGGATCAGAATCTCTTTAATGAGGGGATAGACCCCTCCATCGATGCACTGGAACAGTTACAGAGCAATAACCTCTCGAAACTGACCGCGATTATCAGCCATATCGACACCTTTTTCGAGTCGGGGGGATCGTATGCCTCTATCGGATGGCTGGAGAGCGAGGGGTATCATCTGTTGATGACCCGTAACCGCTATGTGAGCGTCGAAGAGGCTCTCCATAACAGCTTTTTTACGTTGGAGGGTCAGCACTACTTTTTCCGTGATTTTCAGGTTCGCAAACTCAAAACGGCGGTCAAACTCTCTTCGACGTTGCTGGATGAACTCTCTATCGAAAATGCGGGGGCAAAATCGCGGATGATCGCGCAGGTCAAAGAGCGTTACCGCGAACAGCTCGAAGCCATCGAGCGACGATTCTCCCATGCAATAGAACATCTGATCTCGTTTCTTGCGGTAGTGGATGTGAGTCTCAGCGGTGCAAAGTGTGCGAAGCAATATAGATATGTACGACCGATGATCATCCCCTCTGAAAAAGCGTTTATCGAGACGGTGGGATTGCGCCATCCTCTCATCGAATCGCGTGAAGAGAACGGCATCTTTATTCCGAACGATCTTTTTTTAGGAGCGGTTGATCAGCATACCTATGAGGAACATCCGACGATTGAAAAGGGTGAGGATGTCAAAGGGGTGCTTTTGTACGGCATCAACTCCAGTGGAAAGTCGTCACTCATGAAAAGTATCGGACTCTCGGTCGTGATGGCGCAGGGGGGATTTTTCGTTCCGTGCGCCATGATGCGGTTTTCCCCCGTCGATAAACTCCTCACCCGCATCGTCTCAAAAGATAACCTTTACAAAGGGCTATCGACTTTTGCCGTTGAGATGCTGGAGTTGCGGAATATCTTTAATCGAGCGACGGAAAATACCCTCATCTTAGGAGATGAGATCAGCCACGGAACCGAGACTGAATCGGCTCTCGCCATCGTCGCGAGTGCGATCCTCAAACTTCGCGAGATCGGGAGTATGTTTATCTTCGCCACCCATCTGCATCAGCTCTCATCCCTCGCCGAAATCCAAAAGGCAAAAGAGATCGTATTGCTCCATCTGGGGGTCTATTACGACGAGGCGAGCGATAAACTGGTGTATGATCGAAAGCTCAAAAGCGGGAGCGGTTCGACACTGTACGGGTTGGAGTTTGCTAAATCGCTCCACATGGATGAGACTTTTTTGAAAAAGGCGTATGAGATCCGAGGGCGGATCACTGACAAAACGCATGAAGCCTCGATGCTGAAACGGGAGAAAAAGAGCCGTTACAACAACAAACTCTTCCTTACCAAATGCGCGTTGTGCGACGAAGCGGTTGACGAGGTACATCATATCGTCCCGCAAGCGAACGCCGATGATGGCGGTTCTATCGGTCACTATGGAATGAATCACCGCTACAATTTGATCCCTCTTTGTTCAAAGCACCATAGGCTTGTGCATGAGGGGAAAATTGCGATTCATGGGTTTGTGATGAGCGAGGACGGTTTACGGCTCAGTTACAGCGAGAACCCTCAGTAGCTCACGCCATCACTTTGTGAAGCGGGCGAGAGTAGGGCTGGATAAGCTGGGCGTAGATTTTCGGTATGTCGAGGACGGAGATCATCTCGTTGGCAAAATCTTCAGGATTATCCGGAATAATAACGGCTTTCGTCAGGGAGTTCTCATTTTTCAATACGTTGCTGTACTGGCTGATGGAGCGGAGCGGAATTTCAGGACTGCTGTAGATGGAATCGACGGCGAGTCCGAGATAAACTACCTGTTTTTCGATTACTGCTTTGACGAGGATAACGGTATCGTGCTCTTTATCGTAGGTTTTCTCCATTCCGAGCAGTTTAGCCAATGAAATAACGCTTACCATCCGTTTATCATAGCTAATGACCCCAAGATTGTATTCGCTGGCGTGCAATATAGAGGTAAGCTCTTGGTGGGCAAGTGAACAGACGACATTTTTAGATTCGACCGCAAAGAGTGATCCGCCGACGAAAAAGGTTGAAATTTCAGATGTCTCTTCGGTACCGTTTGGTTTTGGATAGGTGTAAATACGTTGCAAAGGTGTTTCGGTTTCAAGCGCTTGCACTTCGCCGATAGGGCGGTAGAGGATAGCAATAATATCGTTATCGTAGCCGTCACTTTGCTTGTATTCGCGGTAACCGTTGGAACACGTAGCACCGAGTGCATAGTAGATGTTGTTAAAAGAGAGAATCTGCGCATCGCTTTGTCCGGGGGAAAGTTCCAAAAGCGATTCCGGGAGATTAAGTATCTCTCCTGCACTGATTTCAGAGGTCGTAGATGAGACGACACGACCGCTACGATCGATAAAGAGGGCAAACATCCCCTCCGAGATTGCATGATGTTCATCTTTAGGGAGGGTATCGTACAACATCGCTTCAAATTGAGATTCTGCATCAAAGACAATCCCAATCCCACCGACATTTTCTTCGCTACTGTTGCGAATACAAGCATTATAGATATAAGTGGAGCGATTGGTGTAATAAGGGCTCGGTTCAAACGTTGAGACAACGTAATCTTGAGTGGTTTTCAGATCAAGAGTCTCCATCGCCCATGAATATCCGATTCTTTTTCCGATAAGAGAGTGATCATCGGGAGTTGAGACAGAGACAATAACTCCATCCCGATCGTAGATGAACATGGTGCTGTAAACCGTATAGAGATCATTGATGTAGGCTAAGATAGCATTCATTTTCTCTCGATTTTCTTCGCTCAATGAGGGATGGGATAGACACTCTCGAAACGTTGTCGTTAATGCCCACCATCGGCAATCATTTGCCCGCTCGTAGAGATTACGATCCATAATATCAATCGCAAGTGAGGATTGGAATTTTAAATCTTCAAGATACTGGATAAGCATAGCGCTGTTAAGATTGGCAACCGTATGGTCAAAAACACGCTTCGTCTCTTCACCTGTTTTGGATATTTCAGAGAGGAGTGCTTTGGTAAAAGGACTTTCGTGCCCCACTGCATTAGCGATTTGGACATTACCGTTCCAAACCGTAATATCGAGTTCACTTTGAATTTTTTTCGCTTTTTCTAGGATATCTTTGAGCTCTTGCGGATAGTAGGCTTGAGCGTTTGCGACCGCATCAAAGATCTCATTTTTTAAGAATGAGGGGCGAAGGGAGGAGCGAAAGGCTAAATGGAGCGGAACCATTGCATGACCGATCCATCCTGAGCCTTTATATCCTTGGTATCCGGTCGTTTTTACCGCCTGATAGAGATATTCGAAACCGGCATAATAGGTTTGATGATCTTCGTTATTGCGAGGGGTTAAATAGGAACCTATCGGTACATGATGCTCACTTGCAGAGGCGATAACCGTACCGGATGAATCGAGCAGTTCAAGCGCGATATAGGGGTTCTCTTTCGTTAGTTTTCGGAAAATACTTTGTAACTCATTTTCGAAACGAAAGAGCAGACACAATACCCCCAAAGGCTCTTCGCTATCAGGACTGCTGACACGATACGAGTAGATAAGGGAAGGTTTATTATGGTTTAGATCACTCGGGCGAAAGGTTTCGACATACCCTTGATGGGTTCGCAACGACTCTTGGAGCAAAGTATCTTTTGAGAGGGTAATCGGATTGGTCGTGTCGAGCTGTACGAGTACTTTTCCCTTGGTATCGAGTAAAATGATATTTTCATAGACGCTGTATTTGGCAACGTATTCTCGAAAGCGTGCCGTAAGTGCCTCTTTTTTCTTCATTTTTATCTCTCGCATCTCTTCTGAAACCGACATATCGGTTGTGTGCAAAAAGTAGAGGTATTCACGAATATCGTCATCGGTTGCGAGAAATCCGATGTCGGCGGTACGTTCGAAGAGGTTTCGGATCAAAATATCAATGGCGGTTTGTGCTTTGGATTCAAGTTCATTGAGACTTTTATGAAAGGTCTCTTCAATAAGGCGTAAGAGCGGCTCATCGAGCAAGTCTTCAAATGCTTTTCGGGTTTCACTCGTATCCATCCCGATATTGGACATAGAGCCAAGGAGGGTTAGTAAATCCCACTTAGCCGACAAAGTACTCATGTTTTTTTCAAAATTCTGTACATCGCTCATATAGCGGATTAAATGGTTGCGTTGCATAAGGGTTCCTATAAAAGAGAGGATTGGGTCAAATAACGATGACAGTATAAAGAGGTATGAAAAGAAATCAGAAGATAGAGTGATCAAAAAATAATCATTTTTTCTTTGATTACAATTGAATTACAGCGGCGTTAAAATCGGAATTATTTATCTGAAATAGAAGATGTCGCTTGAGGGCTACGAAGAGCAACTCAGCTTGAGATTTTTGTATTTATTCGGGGTAGGTAAACTGTAGTGTTCCCACTCAGGATGTTCGTCATAGGGAGTTTGTGCCAACACTAAGAGGGCGTTTACAAGGGTGAAATCCCCCTGTTCCGCTGTATCAATAGCTTCTTGGAGGATATGATTTTTTAAAACGTATTTAGGATTGGTACGCAACATTCTTTTATGGCGATCTTCGGTAGAGGAAATGTTTATTTTAAGACGCTCATCGTAGCGATTCAGCCATTCATTCAGTTGATTGGGTGCGAGCGATAATGCCAATAGTGATTCACGATTTTGCTCATAGCGGCTGAGAGCTCGGAAAAAAGGGGTCATATCGATATATCCGTGTTCCATAACGTTAAACAAAGAGCGAAAGAGATCGCTATCACTCTCATGCGGTGTATCAAGTCCGAGTTTGGCACGTAACAGTTCCATGAGATGCGTCGTGAAATAGGTAGAATACTTTTCGAGCTCATTTTTTAGTTTTTCTTCACGGATGAGTGGGGAGAGAGCAAGTGCAAGGCGTTCTAGATTCCATAATCCGATTGAGGGTTGATTGTCGTAGCTGTATCTCCCGTGCGTATCGGTATGATTGCAGATATATCCGCTCTCAAAGGTGTCCATAAAGGCAAAGGGACCGTAATCGATGGTGATTCCGATAGCGGACATGTTATCGGTGTTCATCACCCCGTGGTTAAAACCGACCGATTGCCATTGTGCCATCAGTGTCGCTGTCCGTTTTACAATCTCGGCAAACATTTCAAGATATGGTTCCTCTTTCTCTAGCAAATGGGGGAAAGATTCACGGAGTAAAAAATCGGCAAGGGCTTCGAGCTCTTTATGGCGCTTACCGTGAAAAAAATATTCAAAACTTCCGAATCGTATCCATGAGGGGGCAAGGCGTAAAACAACGGCACCTCTCTCCCATCGCTCTCTTGCGACTTTCTCATCGGAGGTTATAAGGGCGAATGCACGGCTGGTAGGAATACTCAAGGCATGCATAGCTTCACTCATTAAGTATTCACGAATGGAAGAGCGCAAGACTGCACGTCCGTCGCCTTGTCGGGAGTAGAGGGTTTGTCCTGAACCTTTGAGTTGGAGGTTCCAACCGTAGGCACTTCCTAAATTAATCGCTCGACCATCACCGAGTCTCGGGACAAAGTAGCCAAACTGATGTCCTGCATAGCACATCGCGTAGGGGCGTGAACCCCTCAACGTCAAAGTACCGTTTAGGAGTGCTTCTATCTCCTTTGTATCGGGCTGATCGGGACTGAGTTCCAATAATCGAAAAGCATCCGGATTGTAACTGACAAGCATCGGATTTTTAAGCGGAGTAGGGTGTACTTCTTGATAGAAAATCGGATCAAGCGATAAATAAGGGGTGGCGAGAGTTAAGTCGGTTAATTTCATACCAGAGTTTTACCGCAAAAAGCTAAAGCAATCGGCGGTATGGGAAAGAAGATTTATTTTTTTAGGATTTCAGTAGAAATTTCTTTTCATTATCTTCGAGGTATAAACTAATAGAGGTCACTTTCCCCTCAGGAGAAATAGCGGTTTCTTTGCGCGTTTTCGGATCCATAAAAATAATACGGTTATGCCCGTTATAGATTCCGTTGTGCGTTATCACGGCATGGAGATCCGCTTCATAGAGTTTATCTAACTCTTCTTGTGCGGATTGAACGGACTCTTCCAACTCTTTAACCAGTTCTAAATTTTTTTGAAGGGTTTCGGCTTCTATTTTGTATTGCTGCAGTCTAACCATGTCGGCTTTAGCCGGAAGCTCACCGCTTTTTTGCTTCGTTCGTATCCGCTCTTGGATTTGATCGATACGGCTAAATTTCTCTTTGAAAGCAAGTTTACGGGCTATAAACTCTTTACTTTGCGTTTGAATACGGGAGTTCTTATCACGGATTGAAATCTCTAAATCAGACATTTTTTGGTGATAACTCTCAATCGCATGAGGATCAATAATAAGATTATTCCCTTCCCCTTCAATATTCTCGATAGTAATCGATTCGAGTGCGATAACACGAGCATTGGAATAGAGGGTTTCAATGTAAATTTCACGTGCGATAATCTCTCCCCCCACCATTTTTTTTATGCGGATAATATCGGCTTCGACTTTTCCCGCTTCTAAAATATTGATGTTGGCTTCTCTTGCTTTCAGATTACCGCGATGGAGATGAATATTGGCAATCTCAGAAACATTGATTTGTGAATTTTTATGGGTTTGCGCTCCGATATTGAGTTCACAGGCCTGAATTTTAGCATTTCCCCCTACGGTTCCGCTGACATCGAGTTTTTGAACATCAATGTTTATCCCCATGCCGATAGAATCTTCACTCGAAACATTTTTATTGATTTTTAGGGAAACATCTTTGTCCAGTCCGGTTTCGATTGATCCGGTTCTTTTGAAACTTGCAGACTCGATCTGAAGCTCCTGCGAAATGAAAAATATCCCATTTTTACGTTCTACAAATCCTGAAACGTGGGCATAAAATCGGATACTCTCTTCATCTTGTTCACTTTTTATCGTTTCGGGATCAATCACGATATAGGTTGCGTATTTGGTGATCGGATCGGGAACGGCAATATGGTCACCCGTACAAGCACGTCCGTCTCGCCCATGTTTTGGGAGAATATATTCAAGAATTAAATCTCCGGGATGTACCCCTTCAATAAGGCTGTTACCTTTATTCATCTCTTTGTAGTGAAAAATAACTTTATCATGAATTGGAGGGATAGGGAGAAAGAAATCTCCGATAGGGAGTCGGTAAAGTAGGTTAAGCGGACCCTCTTTTTGAATTTTGATGAGAAGTCGGGTAATTTCTTTCTCCAAATTTTGATCATACAAACCGATAAGGAGTCCGTTTCGAAGTAGTTTGCGAATAATGGCCTCTTTGATCCACTCTTGCACCCCTTTTTTCAGAGGAATCGTGGATGCGGGATCGATGATCGCGATGACTTTACTTTTGGTTTTATCGGTTGCAATGGTAAAACGTAAATCAAGATAGGGATGCGGCTCTTGCAAGCGGATATGAATCTGATACTCTTGACGCAGTAAAAAGTGGGGAGAACGTATCTCTAACTCGGTCGTTTGAGAGAGAAGATCATCTTGCGTTAGAAGTTGCCACTCATCATCTACACTCCCTTGAAAAAAGGTTTCATAGGAGAGAAGGTCGAAATCCAGTTTTTCCACCGGAATTCTCTGCTCAATGGCAGTCTTCTTTAAGTCTAACACAACATTTGCAGATAAGAGAGTGACCGGAACAAAAGTTGACATCAGATTTTATGGCTCCATTATTGATACCGCTTTACGCTCATGAAAATTGAAATGACGTTCTAAATCAGAGTTATGAATTAGAACCGGAACAACGATGAGCGATGCAATGACAGCTGCTATTGTACCGAAAATTAGTGATACTCCAAGCCCTCCGAACACGGCATCACTCGCTAAGAGGGTAGAAGCGAGGATAATCGCCGCTGCGGTGAGGAAAATCGGCTTGGCACGAGTGGCGGTAGCATAAGCGATTGCCTCTTGTTTATGCATCCCTTTATCGACCATCAATGATTTTGTAAAATCAATAAGGAGCAGTGAGTTACGGGAACTGATGCCGATGAGGGCAATAAACCCGATAAGCGATGTCGCGGTGAGGAAAAAGGTATCGGCGGTAAAAATATCCATAATCAAATGACCGAAAATAACTCCGATAATGGAGAGGAAACTTCCTAACAATACGATACCGCTGAGGATAAAACTTTTATAATAAATCACCATCAATAAGAAAATAAGGACGAGTGCCGCGATAAATGCACCGCCGAGATCGACAAACGTATCAAGGGTTACTTCCATCTCTCCATCCCATAAAAGCTCATAGCGCTCCGCAGTTTTTTTATCGATCAGTTCAAGATTGAAAAGACCGATTTTATGGATCTCATATTCATCGCCGAAAGTATCGAGGATAACATTACGGGCATCCATTAGCGGATAGACTTGTGAAACCATATCGGTTTCCGCTAGAACATTGGTCATTTGATGGAGATTTTTAGAAAGTATCATCGGATTTGATTTAACCGCGACGATCTCTACCACTTCCGTGATCGGTACCATCATCCCCATTTGATTCAAAAGCGTGAGGGAGGAGAGTTTCATCTCGATGGCGAGTTTGTCACGGGACGCGAATTTTTTCCCTTCCGGTGTTAATGTGAGAAAAATCGGAATCTGCTCGGTTGCTTTTTGCGAATTTTTGACCGCTATTCCCATCCCCTCAAACGCGAGATAAAGAACATCATTGACATGTTTTACATCCAATGCGGAACGGCTGATTTTATCGGTATTGACCCGTACTTCAAATTTATCGTAAATTTCGTCTTGCATGATATCAATATCGACAAGCCCTTCGGTTTTTTGAAAAACTCCTTCGATACGGGTGCTTAGGTGGCGAACTCCGCTGGCATTGTTACCGTAGACTTCGGCAACAATGGCTGCCATAGTCGGAGGACCTGCCGGCGGTTCGACAAATTTAATATTGGTTTGGGGATAAAGATTGCCGCACTCTTTTTGAATCACAGGACGAAGCCGCTGAACCATCATATACGAAGGCTCGTCACGATCGTGTTTTTTGGTCAAATTGACTACGATTTCCGCAACATTTTCATTGTTTTTAAAGTGGCTTCCTTTGATAAGTCCGGCGAAGTCAAGAGGTGAACCCGCTCCCAGAAAGACCTCGGCATCAAGAGCTTCACTCTCGTGTTGCAAAATACCGACCGCACATTCGCTCACTCGGCGTGTTTGCTCAATCGAACTTCCGTTCGCTAAATCGATATAAATGCTGTAAGTGTCATTATTTTTTCCGGGGAGCATTTTAGCCAAAACCAGTTCAGTCGGGATGAGGGCAACCGCGAGGATAAAGGCGATAAGTGTTCCCCAAAGCACTTTCTTTTTTTTCGAAGGTGAACTCAGTAGGTTAAATAAATAAGTTTCAAATTTTTGGTACATTAGTGAGAATCTCCGTGGTGTTCGGGTTTTTTGAGTAACCGTACTGCCAAATACGGGGTAAAAATGTAGGCAACAAAGAGTGATGCGACGAGGGCAACAGGAACGTTCGCCGGAATCGGTTTCATAAATTGTCCCATCATCTGACCGACGAATGCCATCGGTACCATAGTGAGGATAATGGCAAGTGTTGCGATGTTGGTCGGTGCCCCGATTTCGTCGGTTGCTTCGATCATCAGCTCATCCGCATCCATCTCTGCGGCACCCGGAGCATGGAAATGGCGATGGATATTTTCAATAACGATGATGGCGGCATCAACAAGGAGCCCCAAGCTGAGGAGGAAGGCAAAGAGGGTAATACGATTAACGGTTTGTCCTGTTAAGTATGCGATAAAGAGGGTAATAGCTAAAATTGCCGGAACGGTGAAGGTAACAATGAGTGACTCTCTCCAGCCGAGGACAAATGCTAACAAAATCGCGATAATGACGATGGAGAGAATAAGATGAAATACCAATTCATTAACGGCTTCATTGGCACGTTCACCGTCATTTCGGGTAATGACATAACTGATTCCCTGTGCGGCCATTTGCTCTTTATATTTTTCGAGTTCTGTTTTCACCGCTTCGGCAATGATAACGGCATTCGTCCCTTGGAGTTTTGAGACGGTAAGGGTGATTTGATCTTTGAGCGGCGAGAATTTTCCGTTTTCTCCCTTTACCGTAACGAGTGCCGATTTAAAATTTTGGATATCGCTTCCCGCACTAATAGTGGCAACATCGCGCAAATAGATCGCGGAACCGCCATATTGGGCAACGATGATATTTCCGACATCTTCAACACTCTCTATTGCGTTGCGAACACCGATCATAACGATTTCATTGCTTTGCGTTTTTCCTTTGATCTCAGGGACGTTATAAGCGAGGGATTGGGTAGCCTGAACAATTTGTCCGAGGGAGAGATTGTAGCCTGAGAGACGGTTCATATCGACCAATACGTTGTATTGGTGTTTTTTAGCCCCCTTAATATCGGTGACGGCAACGTTTGGAAGACCGTTGATATGGTGTTGAATCTCTTTGACGTGATCGTAAAGGAGCGTCGGATCCATTTTTGGATTATTGGAATAAAAAGCGACGGAGACAATCGGAATATCGATATCGATATCAAGCGGTTTAATGATCGGCTGCATCGCCCCTTTTGGGAGGATGCTCATATTTTGCATGATTTTGTCGTAGATTTTGAGGTTGGAATCCTCTTTGGCTTCCCCGATAAAAAAGGCGGCATTGATGACGGCCACATTATCCATGGCCATCCCATGAATATGTTCGATCCCTTTGACCTCTTTAAGTTTACGTTCGAGCGGTTTTACAATAACGTTTTGGACTTCGCTGGCAGTCGCACCGGGGAGGGCGATGATCACGGTAGAACCGCTGACGACCATTTGAGGGTTCTCTTCACGGGGCATGAGCATGAGAGCCATATACCCTATAACAAGGAGAAAAATTCCTAGAATCGGGGTGAGAGGATTACGCAAAAATCCTTTGGCGAGCTTTCCGGCAGAATCGGTGGGCTGATAGGAGAGAGGGGCGTGCATTAGGACTCCTATTCGATTTCAATAGTGGCGTACATACCCGGATAAACGGTTTGTTTAGCACTGAACGAGACTTTGATTTTAAAGGTATGGGTCATGGAATTGGAACTTGGGATAATCGCACTGACGCGGCCGATTCCGGTATAACCGACTGAGGGGACAGAAACTTTCACTTTTTTCCCGACAGGGACGAGTTTGAGATTGTTTTCTGCCACTTCGACTTCGATTTTGAGGGCATTCAAATCCGATAAAACAATCGCCGGCATTCCCGGCATTGCCATTTCGCCCACTTTGATGTTTTTAGCGACGACGACACCGCTATTAGGCGCGGTAATACGGAGATAGTTGTATTGATTATCGACCTCTTTGAGACGTGCTTTGGCCTGATTGACTTGGCGCTCGCCGATATGAATCATATTTTGGAGGTTCTTTTTGGCAAGCTCAAGATTTTCGACTTCGTAGCGAGAGACCATATCTTGGGCTAAGAGTCTTTTGTTACGCTCTAAGTTCAGTTCGAGATTGGCGTATTGATTTTGGTACATTTGAAGTGAGAGTTCTGCTTGGGCGATTCCCATTTCGACTTGAGTTTTAGCCGAATCGATCTCTTTGGAATCGATGGTATAGAGAAGCTGCCCTTTAGAGACGCGTGAGCCTTCCGAAACATTGACGCTGGTTACAAATCCCATATTACGGCTGGTGATCATCTTTTGATTATCGCTGATAATACTTCCTGATAGGGTAAGACCTGCGGCACTAAGGGTTGAAGCGAGGGCGAGAGAAGTAATCCAAAATTTCATTATTTGACTCCGTTACTAAGTTTTTCGAGGGCAAAAATGCGCTCGTTACGTTGATTTTTGACCATTTGAAGGTTGAGAACTTTTTCAATTTGTTGCGATTGTTTAATAATAACATCACTCATCGATGCGAGATGCTCGTGATAACGACCTTCGTAATTTTTATAGATTTGATCTGCTAACGCCAACTCTTTTTCTAAACTGTTCACTTGAGAATTTAAGCTCTCGATTTCAGTTCGGATTTTATCGTATTGAAGGGCGATCCCTTTTTTAGCGAGTTCGACTTGGGTGGTTGTTTTGATCTTTTCGATACGGGCTTTTTCGAGAGAGTTTTTATCGACTCCTCCGTTAAAGAGGTTCCAGCTGAGTTTTGCACCGATGGTGTAGGCTTTATGATCGTTAAAATCGCCTAAAAAGGTATCATCCGCGCTGCTGGCTTCGGCAAAAGCACCGATTTGGGGGAGAAAAGGGGCATAAGCGAGATCGACCATTCTTTCACGAATCTCTAAACCTTGTGATGCTTTTTTAAGATCGGTATTGTTTGCCAAAACATCCTCTTCACTGATGGCTGAGGCAGGATAGTCGTTTGAGGGAAGTTCGATTTCTGTGACCGGTGTATTGAGCAAGAAACTGAGATAGTGGTAGAGAAGCTTTTTATTCGCTTCCATCTCGGTTAGGCTTCGCTCGACATTCGATTTACGGGCTTCGACTTCGAGGAGATCGACTTTTTTTGCATACCCCTCTTGAACCATCATTTGTGTGGTTCGCTCTAACGTTGAGATGTTTTTATGGATGGTTTTCATGTGGTTGATCGAACTTTGAAGCAATGCCATGTCGTAATAACTTTTACGCAACTCATACCGTTTTTCAGTTTTCATCTGCTCAGAATCGAGTTTTTTAATCTCTTCCATTTTTTCGGCAATATCACCGTAAGCGCTTAATTTTCCGCCGGTGAAGATAGGGAGCATGTAAGTGAGTTTGGTTTGGTAATAATTTTGGTAAAGAGGATAATTGAGGTCTTTTGGTTGTACTCTAAGAATATTGGGATTGCTATTATCAAATTGAGCAAATCCAAAATCTCCGAAATCGGCTTCGCGAGAACTGAGTTTAAAACCGAAGACGTTTCCGGCTTCGTTGGAACGCATAACGTTTTGGGTCAAGTCTAAAGAACCGAAGTTGTACCCTTTAGCGATGGAAGTATCGCTTGAAGCGCTTTGTACGTCGAGGGCGGAACTTTTGATTTCAAGGTTATTGTTTTCCAAAATTTCCAATGCCGCAGGGAGTGATAAACCTGCTCCCATGAGGTGACATGAACCGATGAGAAGCGATGCACTGAAAATACGCGAAAGGGTATTCATAAACAGATTTCCTTAATGATGTATTTGTGATTATAATCTATTGTATAAGGAATATTATACACATTAACGGATTTATTAGAGCTAAAAACCCGCAAAAGTAAATCAAAATCAAGGGTAGAGTCGTACGATAAGTTACATCGGGTTTGAAATTCGGCGCAGTTTCGGGTAAAATTCGCCCAATACAAGATCAGAAAAAGGTTTTTCATGGCAACAATCGGTATGGGCGATATCAAAAAAGGTGTACGTTTGGAGATTACGGGGGTTCCGTATAAAGTAGTTGAATTCCAACACGTTAAACCGGGTAAAGGGGCGGCATTCGTCCGTTGTAAAGTAAAGAGCTTTTTGAACGGCAAAGTGATCGAGAAAACGATTCATGCGGGCGATAAATTTGAAGTACCGAATCTTGTTCACACAACAATGCAGTTTTTGTATGATGATGGTGAAATGCTCCAATTCATGGATAACGAGAGTTATGAGCAATTAGGGCTTTCGTATGAACAATGTGAAGATGCGATGAAATGGATCAAAGACGGTACCAGCGTTCAAATGATCTTCCACAACGGCAATGCAATCAGCGTTGAAGCTCCTGAAATTATGGAACTTAAAATTGTTGAAACTCCACCGAACTTCAAAGGGGATACTTCAAGCGGTTCTAAAAAACCGGCTACTTTGGAAACGGGTGCGGTGGTTCAAGTTCCTTATCACGTATTAGAGGGTGATATCATCCGCGTTAACACCGTCGAGGGTGAATACATGGAGAAAGTAAAATAAGGTATCATTAGCGTCTATGATTTTATAAAAGGAGTCGCTTATGCCACGTGTTTTAGTCCCTATTGCAGAGGGTTTTGAAGAGATTGAAGCCATAAGTATCGTAGATGTCTTGCGTCGTGCGGGCATTGAAGTCATTATGGGGACATTGAATGAAAATCTCCTCGTAAAAGGGGCGCACGGCATTAGCGTTCAAGCTGACTGCCCTATAAAAAATTATAGTGTTGATGATTTTGATATGATCGTCCTCCCCGGCGGTTGGGGCGGGACAAAAGCTTTGGCTTCAGATTCAACTCTCCAAACTTTTCTACAATCCATGGATGCACAGGGGAAAAATATCGGTGCAATTTGCGCTGCTCCGTATGCCCTTTACACCGCAGGAGTTCTCAAAGAGGGATACACGTGTTATCCGAGCGTCGAAGAGCAGATCGAGACGGCAGGATATCGCGGTGATGCCGATGCTGTGGTGGAGAGTGGAAATATCATGACCTCACGCGGTCCGGGAACGGCGATTTGCTTTGGTTTGGCTATTGTCAAAAAACTTGTCGGTGATGAGAGCTATGCTTCTCTACGAAGCGGATTGTTGGCCGATTATTGTGCATCGCTTTAACATTTTTTTACCCCTTTTTCTCTCTCCTTTAGCATGGGGAGAGATCCATTTATCTCCCCGCGAAACGTATACCCAAGAACAAGCGCACGAATATTGTCGAACGTTAGGTTCCTCATGGCGGCAAATGTCGATACAAGAGCTTTTCGATCTCCCCTCCAATGCACCGTTTGCAGAGGGTTCTAGTTATTGGTCATCGAATCGGGGCCCCTCGGACAGTACGGAAATCGGAACGGGAAGTGAAGGCGATGGGGGAATCATCGCAATGGTCGGATACAGCTATTATCCAAAAGAGCGCAACATTACCCTCTCTCCCCCAACGAAACGAATTGCCGCGGCGTGTATCAATACTTCTGAAAAGAAGCAACCTCGAAGTTATCATGTTACCTCAAATGGGACAGAAGATAGAGCTTCAGGAATTCTTTGGCATTCGCTTGATGCAACCGATAAGCGTGCCAAATATACTTTTGAACAAGCTAAAGATCAGTGTGAAAACTTGGCTCTTAATGGGCGTACATGGAGATTACCGAGTCTTGAAGAGTTATACGGCATTGTCGATTATTCTTATTTTCGCCCCAGTGTCGATATGAAGTATTTCGGGGCGATGATGCATCGCTACTATTGGAGTAGTGAGAGTCTCAATGCAACAGAGGGGTATGTCGTCGGTTTCAAACTGGGTTCTGTGGCAACGGTTAATAAAACGGAATCAGCGTATGCACGGTGTGTAAGTGATTTGAATTAGATGAAAATTCTAATAGATGCCGATGCTTTCCCCAATTCTCTAAAAGAGATACTCTTGCGTGCGGTTCTAAAACGTCAGATTCCCACCATTTTTATTGCCAATAAGAAAATCGCTATTCCCGACGTTTCTCATATTTCGATGGAAGTGGTGGCACAAGGCCCCGATGAAGCCGATCACCGTATTGCAGAATTATGTGAGCCGTGTGATTTGGTCATAACCGCCGATATTCCGTTAGCGGATCGTATTGTGAGTAAAGGAGCCGTCGGGCTTGATCCTCGCGGAACGATTTACGATGAGAACAACATCAAACACCTCCTCGCAATGCGCAATCTGATGGAAGAACTCCGTAATAACGGAGAGATTACGGGCGGTCCTTCTGCCATTGGGGAAAAAACGGTGCGGGCATTTGCGGACGGACTTAATAAACTCCTCTCAAAGCGATTGTAAAAGCTCCCCTTTACCCTTTAGGCATTATAATCTTTTTACTTTTTTTCAAGGCATTTTTTTATGAGTACGATCCCCCCGTTTACCCACCTTCATCTCCATACAGAATACTCTTTACTTGATGGTGCAAACAAAATTTCCGCGTTAGCCTCTCGTGTCAAAGAGCTGGGGATGACCTCGGTGGCGATGAGCGATCACGGGAATATGTTCGGGGCGATCGATTTTTATCAGCAGATGCGCGGAGCGGGGCTTAAACCGATTATCGGGATGGAAGCCTACATCCATAACGGGGAAGAGTTAGGGGACAAAACAATCAAACAACGTTTTCACGTTTGTTTGTTTGCCAAAAACGAAGCGGGTTATAAAAACCTCATGTACCTCTCTTCCCAAGCCTATATTAACGGATTTTACTATTTCCCCCGCATTAACAAACAGCTACTGCGTGAAAACTCTGAGGGGATCATTTGCACCTCCGCATGTTTGCAAGGGGAGGTGAACTGGCATCTCAACACCAACAGTGAGCGTAACGTCAAAAACGGAGCGTTAGGGTACGACGAAGCCAAACGGATCGCGTTAGAGTACAAAGAGATTTTCGGGGATGATTTCTACATGGAGATCATGCGCCACGGGATAGCCGATCAACTTTTTATCGACGAGCAGGTGATCCGCATTTCTCAAGAGACGAATATCAAACTCATTGCCACCAACGATACCCACTACACCTATGCGGATGATGCACAGTATCATGAAGCGTTTATGTGCATCGGGATGAATAAACTCTACGATGACCCTAAGCGTATGCGCCACTCCGTACATGAGTTTTACATCAAATCCCCTGAGCAGATGGCGCGGCTCTTTGCCGATATCCCTGAAGCGCTCTATAACACCCAAGAGATCGTCGATAAGTGCCAGCTCGAACTCAAACTCGGAAATCCGACCCCACCGAACTTTAAATTTACGACCGAATATGCCCTCGAAGAGGGGCTAAATATCGAAGAGGATTCGGAGTATTTTATCCACCGTTGCCGAATCGGTTTGGAACTACGTCTCGAACATGTCCCCTCAGAGCGTCATCAGGAGTATCGAGATCGCTTAGAATTCGAGATGCAGGTGATTAATCAGATGAAATTCCCCGGCTATATGCTTATCGTTTGGGATTTCGTCCGTGAAGCAAAACGGATGGGGATCGCCGTAGGGCCGGGGCGGGGATCGGCGGCGGGAAGTCTCGTCGCGTATAGTCTTGAGATAACCGATATCGATCCGATGAAATACGATCTCCTTTTCGAGCGTTTTCTCAATCCGGAACGGGTATCGATGCCCGATATCGATATGGACTTTATGCAGGCACGCCGCGGCGAGATTATTGATTACGTCGTTCGCAAATACGGGCGGGAACAGGTGGCACAGATTATCACCTTCGGTTCGCTGCTCGCCAAAGGGGTTATTCGCGACGTTGCACGCGTTTTAGAGATGCCGCTATCTCAAGCCGACATGATGGCAAAACTGATCCCCGATGAGTTGGGGATCACCCTCAACGGTAAAACCAAAGGGGGCGAGTTCAAACCCGGAGCTTTTCAAAAAGAGCCGAAAATTTCTGAACTGATTGAATCCGATGCTCAAGCGGCGCGGGTTTGGGAGTTCAGTAAAAAACTTGAAGGGCTTAAACGCAATGCGGGGATGCATGCGGCGGGGGTCGTTATCTCTAATGAGCCTCTCTGGAAGAAAACCCCGATCTACAAACCCTCGGGGGAGGAGACGTTCGTCACCCAGTATTCGCTCAACTACCTCGAAGATATCGACCTGATCAAATTCGACTTCTTGGGACTTAAAACCCTCGACGTTATCGATAACGCGATCAAGCTAATCCGCAAGCGCTACGATGTAGAGGTAAACTGGCATAAAATCGATGAGAATGACCCGAAAGTCTACGAGATTATCCAAAGCGGTGACACGATCGGGATGTTCCAGATCGAGAGTTCGGGGATGCAGGATTTGAACAAACGGCTTAAACCTTCCTCATTTGAAGACTTGATTGCGGTACTCGCCCTCTATCGTCCCGGACCGATGGAATCGGGGATGTTAGATGATTTTATCGAGCGTAAACACGGTCGTCAAGAGATTAGCTATACCTTTGATTCTATGGAGCCGATTCTCAAACCGACCTATGGGGTCATCGTTTATCAAGAGCAAGTTATGCAGATCGTACAAACGGTCGGGGGAATGAGTCTCGGCGGGGCGGACATCGTTCGCCGTGCGATGGGAAAAAAGAAAATCGAAGAGATGCAAAAGTACAACAAAGAGTTCAGTGAAGGGGCTGCCAATCAGGGATTGGATTACAAAAAAGCCTCTGAACTCTTTGACCTGATCGAAAAATTTGCCGGATACGGGTTCAACAAATCCCACTCGGCGGCGTATGCGATGGTCACCTTCCAAACCGCGTGGCTCAAAACCTATTATCCGCAAGAGTTTATGGCGGCATTGCTCACCTCGGAGAAAGACAACACCGACAAGGTGGTCAAATACATCGACGAAGCCAAACGGATGAAAATCTTCCTCGGTGCTCCCGATATCAACCACTCACAGCTCGAATTCTCCGCGATTAACAAAGACGGTCAAGATCAAATCCTCTTCGGTCTTGGGGCGATCAAAGGGGTCGGCGAAGCGGCGGTCGAGTCGATCCTCGAAGCACGGAATGAGGGGGAGTTTAAAGATATCCAAGACTTTATCAACCGTATCGAACCCCAAAAAGTGAATAAGCGGGTGATTGAGTGTATCATTAAAGCGGGAGGATTGGATCATTTCGGCTATTCTCGCCGGGCCCTCTTCGATCAGGTCGAAACCCTTGTCGAAACGGCAAAAAAAGGCTCATCTTTGAAAAAAGATGCCCAATTCAGCCTATTCGGAGACGATGAAGAGGTGACGGCGGTCGAATTGAGTCTCGAAAGCAAGGATGAGTTTGATCTCAAAACTCTCCTCGATTTCGAGAAAGACACCCTCGGCTTTTACGTCTCCGGTCACCCTCTCGATAACTTCCGTGAGCAGATCGATGCGATCAACTATACCCTCTCTAGTGAGGTTGAGAACATCGAGGATGGATCGACGGCCATTTTCATCGGGAAGGTCGAAGAGATCACGAAAAAGATGTCGAAAAAAGGGTCACAGTTCGGTCTTGTAAGTCTCATGGACTTCCACGGCAATATCGAAGTGATGCTTTTTTCGGACAAAGTGGATCAGCTTGAAGCGATGGATTTGGATGAGCCGATTGCGTTCAAGGTCAAAGTGACCCATACCGAGATGTTCACCCGTATCAGCGTCAGTAAAATCATGACGTTAGCCGAAGCGAAAAAAGAGGCGAAAAAGGTAGAGACCAAAATCGTCGAAAACCTCCCGCCGCAGGAGCCGTTGCAACTGCGCATCCGCCTCAGCGACAACCTCGAAGCATTAGAGAAACTCTATACCCTCATCCGTCGTCATCCGGGACGCCGTGAGATCCGCCTCACCATCGTCTCGAAACTCGCCGATGTTGTGATCGATTCGGCAATACGGGTGGATAACAAGGTGATTGAAGAGTTAAGCGCCTTAGAAGATGTGGATGTGATCTAATCCCGTCATTCCTACGAAGGTGGAATATTGGATTATGATTGAATTAACTGCTCAAAATTTGATTGAATTTTTGAATAAATTTCTTTTTTCAGTTCAATATTATTTTGGATACTGATTTGAGGCATCCATTGTTGAATAAGACTGATAATTTCTTTAGGATCGTTGTAATACATATTTATCAGAATTGAGTCATCAGAATTTTCTATGAGAAAATCAAAATTTTCTTTTTGTAAAAGTCCTTCTCTTTTGAAGAAATTAGCACAATATTTCATTAGTTTTAGCGTTACAAATCGATCTTTCTCATAAAGCCCATACGCATTACCCATTTTATCTATTTTGAAGTGAGTATCTTTAATGTATTCATGAGGATCTATTTTCGCCATTCCATTAAAGCCTAATGACCGAAATTCACCAACATCTTTTTTATTAATTTCATCATAAGAACAGTATAAATAATATGTAAAACCAGTTGAAATAATTGTGTGAGGTCTAATGTATTTGATTTCATTCGGTTTTGCATTACCAGTGTAATTGATTTGAAGAATACAGTTATGATTAATAGCGATATCACATGAAATAATTTTTTGTGCTAGATTGGATAAAGATGATGTATCAATCATTGGGTAATTCGTAATGTTCGATTTGTTGATTTTCTTTCCAATATCAATAAAGTCATTTTTTATAATATTGTTTCCAATGCTATTTTCGAATAATTTGAAAAATGACTCGTATGAAATATATTTTGGCAATAAATTGACAAATCTATAACCTGATAATTTTTTGTCATAAACAATATCATCTTGATAATTATTAATCGTGTTTTCAATTGTTTTAGTACTAACTTCGAATAATGAAGCGAAATATTCTTTTGAACGAGGTAATGTGTAGAGTTCATGATATATTCTTTTTATTCTATTTTCCATGAGTAACTCCTTTTTAGAAATATATAAATTGTAGCAGAAATAGCCTTTAAAAATAAAATAAAATATTTAATATTTCTGAAATATATATATTATTTAGAAAAATATACGGCTTTATTTTTTAATTTTATTGAATTAAATAGAAATTTATACAATAAAATTTCTAATATATGTAATAATTTTAGAAATTGATGTATAATTTTGCTAACCGGGTTTTTATTCGGCCAAAATTTAATATTGGAGTTACAATTGAGTAACCAAGAAAATAGTAGGGATACAATCCCTGGTCAAGAAAAAGAGTTTACTATTATCATAGATGCTAATAGTTTCATATACACTGAGAAAAAAATCTCATATGAAAAAGTAGTTGAATTGGCAGGAGTACCAGTAGGTGAAAACACTATGGCAACTGTAGCTTATGAGCGTGGTGAACACGGCAAAAGTGGCAATTTAGTAATAGGTAAACCAGTAAAAGTAAAAGAAGGGATGCTTTTTCATGTCGAATCTACAAATCGATCATAGTCCAGATCTTAAACGACTTAGGGATGAAGGTTATACTGTATATATAAAAGGCGGTATATTAGTTGTGGAAGATATTCCATATGTAAATAATAAATGTGAAATTGCTATCGGAACCTTGATATCAACATTGACTCTTCTTGGCGGGCGAGCAAAGTATGATCAAGATCACAAAGCATATTTCATTGGTGATGCACCATGCCATAAAGATGGCAAAGAAATTAGTGAAATTATACATACCAAAGGTACACAAAATCACGGGAACGACATCATATCAAAAATGATGTTCTCTAGCAAGCCTGAAGGCAACTATAGAGATTATCATCATAAGATGACAGCATATGTGGCAATGATATCGTCTCCTGCTCAATCTTTAGATTCGACAGCAACTTCTAAACAGCATAAAGTATTCCAAGAAGTGGATAATGACAGCGCTTTTAATTATCATGATGCTAATTCTAGTCGTTCATCAATCTCACATATTACAGATAAACTAAAGCCTTACAAAATTGGAATTATAGGGCTTGGTGGTACGGGGTCTTATATTTTAGACTTTGTAGCTAAGACACCTGTTCAGCAAATCCATATTTTTGATGGGGATGAATTCTATTCTCATAATGCATTTCGAACACCTGGGGCACCAACAATTGAAGAACTAAATTCCAGTATGAAAAAAGTTACTTATCTTAACGGGATATATTCTAAAATGCATCGAGGTATAACTGCTCATCCTATCTTTATGGATGAAGAACATCTTTCCTTGCTTGATGGTTTAGATTTTATTTTTGTTGCTGTTGATGATGGTAGTATCAAAAAAGCTATCTTTGCACATTTAGATGAAAAAGGGATTGAATATATTGATGTAGGGATGGGAGTGAGTGTTAAAGACGATAAACTCTCAGGCATGTTACGTACAACATCCTTTATAACACCAAGGAGTAAGCATCTTCAAAGTACTCTTAATTATAGTAAATCAGAAGATAATGTTTATGGAAGTAATATTCAAATTGCTGAATTAAACTCTATAAATGCATCGCTTGCTGTTATGGCATGGAAGCAATCTGCAGGATTTTATCAGGTACTTGTCGATGTTGATCAAACATTGTTTACTCTTTCTACAATGAACCTAATTCGGACAGAAAATGCAGCATGAGTTTGTAACCCTTATGCCTAAAAAGTTAGAGGAAGGTGTCTTATATATTTCAATAGAGTATAAAACCGCAACACATTTATGTGCTTGCGGTTGCAGAAGTAAAGTTGTCACATCTATTACGCCGACAGGTTGGACATTGTCCTACAATGGGGATAGTGTGTCACTTAACCCTTCCATTGGTAGTTGGAGTTTATCGTGTCAATCACACTACTGGATCAAAAATGGACAAGTCATTTGGGCGGAGTCGTGGACAAAAGAGCAGATAGATGCTGTTAAACATAAAGATATGGTGGACAAAGCTAAATATTTTAATAATAAAATAGATTTAGTAGAGTCTCAAAATAAGAGTCCAAAATTTAGAACAAAAGTTTGGTCAAAAATAAAAAGCTTGTTTTCTTAAAAAAACAAAGCTTTATTACCAAGAAGGAAGAAATCAAATGGCAACAAATAAGAAAGTAACGAGTGCAACTGCGGCAAAAAATGCTTCTAAAACATTAGCGAGTACAAGTACTGGCTCGAAATCAAAAACTGCTGCGGCAAGTGCTTTGTCTCAAGTAAAAGCTCCAAACAAGCAAACATCAGCAAAGGCGGCTAGTGCGGCGTCAAAGGTTCTTCAAGATGGTAGAACCAGTCAGCAATCGAAGTCTGCAGCTGGGAGTGCGTTAGCGCAGGCTAGAAAAAAGTAAATTTTGCTTCCAAGTAAAAACTTGGGAGTATAAGTTAGTTTTATATTTATTTTGACAGGTTTTGAACGAGGAAAATATTCAGAAAGAGGTTTGTAATGGAGAATAATCTTACGTTGAAAGATGCGAAAAGATCAACAAAAGTTGTATTTTATATTTTTGACAAAATTTTGATCGTTTTATTATTTATGGGAGTTAATTATTATGTTGAAAAAGAGAAGTATTTAGATTCTATTTATAGGGAAGATGCAGATAAAGCTATGAAACAATATGAAAAACTATGGTCTTTAATAGTGAAATATGAATCAATAAAAGAACAAAATATTCAGTATAAAAAAGAATATTACATTTGTCCTGAAAAGAAAAAAGAATTACTTAAAAAAGTTGAAGCAAATGAAAAATCTGCTGATTATGTTTTAGGAGAATATCATCAGTGTAGTAAAGAATCAATGAACTATTTGGATGTAAATATTATTGGAAGAATGAATCTATATGTACAACTATTAGATCCTTATTATGACATTGAAAATAGCTTTTTTGAAGATGATATGTCTGAAGTGCAGAGAAAAAGTACAGCAACTTTATTCACAAATATGAAAAAAGTTTTAGAAGAATTAAAAGCACCACTAAAACAAACAAATATAAGAATGTATATAAATAGTTTATATAAACTTTAATCAGGTTTCAGATGATTACGAATAAAATTTGACAAAACGTACGCTTTTAGGTACGATTTGTGTATAAGGAGCTATTATGACCAAAGTAATTACAGCCAGTCAAGCCCGATCCGACATTTATAATCTCATCGATGAGACGGCACAGAGCCACGAACCGATTATCATCACAGGCAAACGCCACAACGCCGTTATGGTCTCCCAAGAGGATTGGAAGGCGATAGAAGAGACGTTGTACCTCACCTCTATCCCTAATATGGCACAATCGATTATCGAAGCGATGAACGCACGTGATAGCGAATTTAGCGAATCGGTCGAATGGTAGAATACACGATCCTCTATAGCAAAGAGGCGCAGAAAGATGCCAAAAATCTCTCTGCCGCTGGGTTGGCTGATAAAGCAAAAGAGTTGATCGAGATCGTCAAATGTAATCCGTTTCAAACCCCTCCCAGTTATGAAAAGCTCGTCGGTAATCTCAGCGGAGCCTATTCTCGACGAATCAATATCAAGCACCGTTTGGTCTATCAGGTGATCGAAGAGAGCAAAACGGTGAGAATATTGCGGATGTGGAGCCATTATGGGGAATAATAAATTATTTAGGAAAAACTATGCGCGAATTTAACGAAGAGATGATCAGTTTTATCGATGCCTCCCCAACCCCGTTTCATGCGGTCGATTGGATGGCGAAAACGCTAGAGTGTCGAGGATTTATCAGACTGGAAGAAGACCAGACTTGGAAGCTGGAAGAGGGGAAAGACTATTATGTTACCCGTAACGATTCCTCCATTGTCGCCTTTACCTATCCTCCGTGCAATGAAAAAGGGTATACCATCGTAGGTGCCCATACCGACTCTCCCCATCTGCGTCTCAAACCTAATCCTCTGACGACCTCTGCGGGGGTAAAACGGCTCGGAGTCGAACCCTACGGCGGAGTGTTGCTAAACCCGTGGTTTGATCGTGATTTGGCATTGGCGGGTCGCGTCGTCTATCTTGACGGTGAAGTGCGTAAAGAGGCACTGATCAATATTAATCTCCCTATCGCGATAATCCCCTCACTTGCCATCCATCTCGACCGTGATGCCAACAGTTCCCGCTCCATCAATGCCCAGAGTGATATCGTCCCCATCATTGCAACGGGAGATGTTGATTTTGAAAGCTTTATCCTCTCACAGATCCAAGAAAACAGCAGTGAACTAACCCTTTTGGCGCACGAACTCAGTTTTTATGATACTCAAAAAGCCTCATTCGTCGGGATCAACAGCGAGTTTATTTCCTCGGCGCGTTTGGATAATCTCTTAAGCTGTTATGTGGGACTTCAGGCGTTGTTAGAGACCTCGTATCCGATGATGCTTGCGTGTATGGATCACGAAGAGGTGGGAAGTGATTCCCACGTTGGGGCAGGGGGGACATTTGTGGAAGAGACCCTTCGTCGCATTGCGGGAGAGAACTTTACGATGCTGATGCGCCGTTCGCTTATGGTATCGTGTGATAATGCTCATGCCCAACATCCGAATTTCCCGAACAAACATGAGTCTGAACATGCACCGCTGCTCAATGCGGGGGTAGCGATCAAGATTAATGCCAACCAACGTTACGCGACGAGTGCACGAACCCAAGGGAGATTTCTCCAGTGTGCAAAAGCGTTGCATATTCCGACTCAAACCTTTGTAACGCGCAGTGACATGGGATGCGGCAGTACAATAGGCCCTATCAGTGCAACCCGTTTGGGAATCGAGACCCTTGATGTCGGTGTCCCGACTTTGGGGATGCATTCGATTCGTGAACTCTCAGGTACCAGTGATGCTTACGGGCTTTATCGCATCTTGATGCATTTGGGTGATTTCTAATGACCGAAACGATCTCTGCCGCAGAGCTTAAGGCTCTTATCGATCAAACCTATAAAGTTGAAGAAGAGTATGTAGCGCTGCGCCAGTCGTATGAATATCTTCAAAGTACGATTGAGCAAGTTATCGAGTTTCTTCCCAATGCGATTTGGATTGTGGAAACTGATGGCTCCATCTTTTTGCAAAATTCGCAAGGTAAGGCATTAGGCAAACTTTTCGATACCTTGCATTTGGATGAGGAAGATTACGAGATGACGTTTAAAGAGCGCTCGTATCTAATCAAATCCGCACAACATAATGAGAAGCGTTTGTTAAGTGCCACCGATATTACGGAGCAAAAACGGAAAGAAAACCTTGCTACCATGGGGCAGATGGCGGCACATCTCTCTCATGAAATCCGAAATCCGATCGGTTCCATCGCCCTCTTGGCATCAACATTGATGAAACGGGTTAAAGAAGAGAACAAACCGATCGTGACGGAGATCCAAAAGTCGCTTTATCGGATTGAGCGGATTATTAAAGCGACCTTGATGTTTTCCAAAGGGGTGAGTGCTCAAAAAAATGCGCTCAGGTGGTTTCAAATCCGTGAAGCGCTTACGAGCGCTATCGGTTATTACAGCTACGCTAAGCCTATCGAGTTTAAATTTCCCGAAGAGGATTTCGAACTTTTCGGGGATTTGGATCTTTTAACGATGTTATTTACCAATTTTGTTTTTAATGCGATTGATGCGATTGAACTCGATGAAGAGGAAGAGGGAAAAATCGAAATAGAGCACTCCAAAGAGGGGGAATATCATATCTTTGAGATCTACGACAGCGGAATTCCTATCGAGAATAAAAAGTGGCTATTTGAAGCTTTTAAGAGTACGAAAGAGCGGGGTAACGGTTTAGGGTTGGTTCTCTCAAAAAACATTGTCGAATCTCACGGCGGCGAGATTGTTTTGTGCGAGGGAGAGCGCAAAGGGTTCCGTTTTAGCCTCTCTTCTTAGAGCGGTTTAGGTTCACCGAGATAATACCCTTGCAGGTAATCAACCCCTAATTCGATACATTTGTTATATACCGCTTCGGAGTGGACGAACTCCGCTACCGTTTTTAGTCCTAAGTGTTTTGAGAACTCGGTAATAGCCGTAAGAATGGTTTGGGCGTTGGTATCGGTATCGACGTTACGGATCAATGAACCGTCAATTTTCAAAATATCGACATCCAGCTTGATGATGTGGGCGAAGTTGGAATAACCGGTACCGAAATCATCGATCGCAATACGGCATCCGAATCGTTTTACTTCGCTAATAAAGGCAGAAACTTCCGGATAGTTTTCAATCCCCTCACTCTCCAACAACTCAAAAATAATACGATGGGTATGGGCTGAAGCATGGAGTTTTTGAATTAAAAACTCTTTGGTCGGTTTATCAAAAATATCATCTATCGAAAGATTCATTGAAAAAGTATACGGTGTTGTTTCCAACATAGTAAATATTTCCTCAATGACAAATTGAGAGAGAAGCGGATAGAGACGTGATTGGCGTGCCGCAGGGAGAAAAAAGCCCGGAGAGACGATTTCTCCGTTATTATCAATCATTCGGATGAGCGCTTCATGCTCGACAATCTCACCATTTTTGGCATCAAATATCGGCTGATAATAGAGGCAAAACTGTTTCTCTTCAATCGCCTCTTTGAGTTTTTTACTCCAGAGAATATTGTGCTGGTACTCTTGTCTGATTTGCATGGTTTCATCGTAGAGCTGATAACTAAGACGTCTTTTTTTCGCCGATTTTAATGCCATATCGGCGTTGGCGAGAAGATCAATGGCATGGACATGGCGGCTTCGTGCGATATCCATCCCCATTGTTAAGGTCACGTAAATACTCGCTCCGTGAAGATTATAATATTGTGATTGCAGATGATGGACAATCGAGAGGCGAGCCGCTTCAAGATTTGCCGAACTCATGGATTCACTCAGGGCAATGGCGTATTCATCCGAAGGCATTTTATAAAGCTGCATCGGTAAATCACGAATAGCTTCTTGGATCGATTGGGTTAATGCCAAAATAGTTTCATCGCCTATCGCATGACCGTAAAAGTCGTTAATCTCTTTAAAATTGTCAATATTGAGGAGTATTAGCGCATAAAAACGGGTAGCGTGAATATCTCGAATCAGAGCATTTCGGTTCGGAAGCGAGGTGAGGTTATCGGTATGGAGCTGATGTTCGAGTTTTTGATTCAGCTCGCGAGTAATCTCCGTATCACGTTCAATACGACGAATCAGAATATTAAATCCATAGTGGAGAATAATACCGACAACGGTGACTAAGAAGAGGCTGATAGCGATGAGATTTCGTATCTCTCTTTCGTATTCAGCGACATCTTCGGTAATATCAAAAGCGCAGGTCATCATCGCAATGATCTCATTTTGATAGTTGGTTAACGGGCGCGATGCGATGACGTAATCATTGCTAGCGATGCTATAGCGGTTACTCTCGTTAAACGTAAATGTGGCGGGAAGTTGATTAAAGAGGGGATCGTTTGAAGAGACGATGGAGTAACCTTGATAAACGATATGATTGGAATCGGGGAGTAGATTTTTTAGCTTTTTAGTATCAAAAGCGATGGCACTTTTAATCCCCGAATGGGCATCCAATCTTTTTTGAACACGATCTATTTTGGCAACGGTTTGGATAATACCGATAAAAGATTCATTTTTAAAGATAGGGATGATCGTAACTACGGAAACATCGTAAATCGTCACATCCAACGTGGTGACGCTTTGTCGTGTGGTGATCGCATGAGCCAAAACGGGACGTTTATGTAAAATATTATCCCCAAATTTTTTCGGTTCTTGAAGACGGAGAAAATGGACGCCGTCCGCTCCGATAAATCCGCTCATATCAACGTCTCCGCGTTGTTTGGCTTCTTCAAAATAGGGGAGCGTAAGGCGGTAAAGTTTTTCTCGATCCTGTGCGGCAAACGCATCGACGATATCGCGGTTGCCCGCAATTTTGCAGGCAAGTTCACTAAGCCCTTTTTGGGTATCGAGTATCGCTAAATCAAAAGAGTTGCGCAAAAGGGCTCTGTGTGCGGATGTTTTTTCATTTAAAACATGTTTTTTATCTTGGATGATAGTAACTATAAAAATAATAATAAGAAGTATGACAAGAGCAATGGAATAAAGAGTAGCCCGTTGTTTGATTTTATTCACTCTTTACCTTTTTGCGATATAAATGAGATATTATTATAACATAGGAAAAAGGGAGTTATGACGAAAAAACAGTTAAATTTACAATGAATTTACTGTTTTGGGAAAAGAATGGAACCTAAACGGACGAGGGTTGAACCGCATTCGATAGCAAGTTCGAAATCACTGCTCATCCCCATGGAACAGACCGTGGCATTCGGGAGGGTATCATAAATACGACGGGTGGTTTCAAAACTTTTTTTAATAAGTAAAGGATCCTCGACATGCGCTCCGATAGACATTACCCCTTGTAAATGCAAATGAGGGCACTCTTCTTTTATTTGAGCATATTTTTCATTGATCTCTTCGGGGAAAAACCCGCTTTTAGACTCTTCATAGGCGGAATTAATCTGCACCAAAGCACGCATACTCATATTTTCACGCCCGAGACGCTCATTCAACGCATGGGCAAGTTCTAATGAGTCAATGGAGTGAATCAAACTCGGTTGTACGCCTAAAAGATGGTTAATCTTGTTTTTTTGCAAGGTACCTATGAAATGCCACTCAATCGGTAGCTCTTGGAGCGCTTCACTTTTGGTAATCAAATCTTGTACTTTATTCTCTCCAAAGGCACGCTGTCCTATCGCATAGAGCGATTTGATCGCTTCGGCATCCACGTATTTACTGGCGGCGACAATTTTAACGATGTGGTGGTCATTCACCCGTAAACGGGCTTTTTCGACCCGTTCGATAATACGGTCAAAATGGAGCTTTTGTTCTAAAGGTGTCATTGCATTAACCTTGTAATGTCGTTATAGAGTCCCAAACTCATTAATCCGAGCAGTAAAACCCACCCGCCGATGGTGAGTTGGGTAATGACGGCTTCACTTGGCGGACGTCGTCGGATCATCTCATAAAGATTGAACATAATATGTCCTCCATCAAGGGCAGGAATCGGGAGAAGATTCAATACACCGAGATTGACGGAGATAAGGGCTGCGAAGAAAAAGAGGCTCATCCATCCGTACGATGTTGCATCTGCCGTGATCTGAACAATACTGACCACACCGCCGACCTCTTTGGCAGGGACAACTCCTGTGAGAAGTTTTTGGACGCTTTGGAAGATAAGCAACGAAGAGTTATAGGTCTCTTCACTTGCATATTTGAGAGCACCGATGGCATTGAGTTCCATAGTGTGGGTAACGCCCGCAGGGGCAATCCCTACCATCCGACGTTGAATATTTTCTTTAAAAATATTTTGCGTTTCGGATATTTTTGGAGTAACACTGAGAAGATGGAGATTGTTCTTGCGTTCAACGTGTAGGGTTAACGTTCCGACAGAGGATTTGATTGCGTCGGAGAGTTCGTTCCATTCTCGGATTTTCTCCCCGTTAACGCTGAGGATGATATCCCCTTTTTGGAGTCCTGCTAAGGCTGCGGGAGAATCTTTTACCACATTTCCGATAACCGGAGAGAGCGCTTGCGGCCCCCCTAGTGCGATAGCGTAAAACAAAACCCATGCTAACGCGAAGTTGGCAAGGGGCCCTGCGAGGAGGATAATGATCCGTTGCCACGGCTTTTTTGAGTTGTAACTGTCATTATCGCGGCTTAGTGCAGTGGGATCAAGATCGTCTTGTCCTTTCATTTTGACATAGCCGCCCAACGGGATGGCGGAGATTTGCCATTGCGTTCCGATCCACTGAAACGAGAGAAGTTTTTTACCGAAACCGATACTGAAAACTTCAACATAGACACCGAAAAATCGGGCGGCACTGTAATGTCCGAGTTCATGAATGAAGATAAGTACCGATAAGACGGCGAGGGCGACGATCCAGCTCACGATTATCCTTTTGCTTTATAGGCTTTACTAAAGCCGATCACGTATTCGGCTCCCGAATAGAGGGTAAGGGCAACAGCGATCCAAAGGAGAAGATTTGCGAGCGGCCAATGCATCAGCAAAAATCCGATAGCGATCATCTGGGCGACCGTTTTCACTTTACCCGCCATTGAAGCACTCACATCGATCCCCTCGGAGAGGGAGAGGGTACGAAGTCCTGTGATAAAGAGTTCGCGGACAATAATGATATAGATTGCCCATGCCGAAGCGGCACCGCTCACCATAAGCCCTAAAAAGGCGGCTAACGTGAGCATCTTGTCGGCAAGGGGATCTAGAATCTGTCCGACGATGGTGATTTGATCGAGTTCACGCGCGATATAACCGTCGAAAAAGTCGGTAACGCTGGCGATAACAAAGAGTAAAGCAGCGGCGTAGTAGCTCCAGCTGATATCCCATCCCGCATCGGTGAAGAGCTGAGGATTGAGAATGATCCAAAACATCACCGGAGCGATAAGGAGGCGCGAGAGGGCGAGAAGATTGGGAAGATTAAACACCAAGTTAGCCTTTTAGGTTCTGGTTTTTTAAGCGCGGTAAACTGCGCGTGAGCTCTCTGCTGAAGAGAACCCAGTGTTAACGTAGGCTAGCGGGCTTTGCCCGTAGCCGTATTCATGATTATTGAAATGTTGTCCCGCCATCAACAACGATTGTTTGACCCGTAAGCCATGAAGAGCCTTCTCCGCAGAGGAAGAGACATGCACCCGTCAAATCTTCGGCTTCCCCCATACGGCTAAGCGGCGAGCGTTTGACCACTTCCCCTTTTACCTCTTCGTAGTTCGGGAACGCTTTAAGAGCATCGGTATCGATAGGGCCGCCGCTGACGGCATTGACACGGATTCCTAATCCGCCGAGCTCTGCCGCCGCGTAACGTACCATCGCTTCAACCGCCGCTTTATTCGTTCCGTGACCGGCGTAGTTCGGAGTATACACGAGGTTTCCGGTAGAGCTCATGGAGATAATCGAACCACCGCCTACTTTTTCCATCCGTTTTGCCGCTTCTTGCGCACCGACAACGAAAGCATTGACTGTAGCGGTATAGATGTTGTTCAACCCTTTGGGTTTGAGACGCATAAAGGGACCGAATCCGCCGACAACCGCACGACCTGAGATGATCGCATTGGAGATAAAATAATCAAGACGATCGAAATCTTCGTCAAATTTTGCATAAACCTCTTTGTACTCATCCGGCTCTAAAATATTAAGAGCGTATCCGCGACATTTAACACCGTATTGTTTTTCAACATCATTGACGATCTCTTGAGCGATTTCCGCGTTAGAGTTATACGTAAATGCGACATTGACGCCCTTTGATGCGAATGCATAAACGATTGCTTTTCCGATACCGCGGGTTCCGCCGCTGATGAGTAGAGTTTTACCTTGCATAGTCAATTAGATTCCTTTTATAGTGTAGTTTTTCATAACGCTTTCGAGCCGTTTCATATTCTCGCTACTTGGCATAACGAGAGGAAGACGGTATTCAAGGGTATCAATAAGTCCTGCGATGTACATTGCCGCTTTAATCATAACCGGATTGGATTCGAGAAAGAGCGCTTTATTGATCGGAAACAGGTGATCATTCAATGCTTTGGATCCTGCTAAATCACCGCTAAGCGCTTTGGCAACCAAATCACTTTTTAGATCGGGGAGGAGGTTGGAAGTTACCGAAGTAATCCCTGCACCGCCGCAGGCGAGGATCGCGTAATCGATTGCGTCATCCCCGCTGAAAACTTTAAGCTCCGGTCTGCGGGAGAGGAGTTCGATGGTGCGTTCGATGCTCCCCGTCGCCTCTTTGATCCCGTAGATATTTTTCACATCATCAAAAAGACGGATAACGGTATCGGCAGAGATGTCGACGACCGTTCGCCCCGGAACGTTGTAAAGCATAAACGGCATTTCAGGGACGGACTCGGCAATGGCTTTGTAATGTTGATAGAGTCCCTCTTGGGAGGGTTTGTTGTAGTACGGTGCTACGGAGAAGATAGCATCCACGCCACATTTTTGCGCCGTTAGAGCCGCTTCGATCGCCTCTGCGGTGGAGTTGCTTCCCGCACCTGCGAGAACTTTGGTTGAAGTCCCTTTACACACGGCAACGGCGATTTCCATACAGATACGATCTTCATCATAGGTAAGGGTTGCGCTCTCTCCCGTCGTCCCTACCGGACAAACGGCGTTGATTCCGTTATTGATTTGTCTTTGAATGAGATCCGCGTATTTTTGCTCATCCAATTTCCCGTTTTTAAACGGGGTGATGAGGGCGGTCGTTGAGCCTGTTACTAGATTCATTTTTGTCCTTTGCGTAGGATTATCGTGGTTGATTTTTCAGGTTTGAGATACTCTTTTGCCACTTTTTGGATCTCAGAAGGTTGGAGTGCATCGATAGCACTTTCATAGTGAAGCAAAGGGGCTATATCTCCGCGAGCAAGGTAGCTTCCGAATAAATCGGCGACCGAGGTGGAACTCTCCAAAGAGTAAATAAAATCAGATTTCGTATTGATTTTGACTTTATCGAGTTCCGCTTTTTCGACAGGAGCGTTTTGAAGTGAGTGAATGACGTCCCATATCTCTTTCTCAACGCTTTCGGCTTTGACTCCGTTATTACAGACCGCTAAAAATAAAAAGACGCCCGGATCGATATTTTCCATATTGTAGGCATAGATTTGATTGACAAGCTGTTTTTCATCGACTAAAAGACGGTTCAGTCGTGAACTTTTACCTGCGCTGAGCATTTCACTCAGAGCGGAGAGCTTAGGCTGATCGGGATGTTGAAAGTTGGGGATAGGGAAAGAGATAGCGAGCATCTCCACTTCACTCTCTTTGTTGACGATAACACGACGGGCGCCGTCTTGTTCGGGTTCAACACTGTTTTTCGTAGGGATATCAAGCGTATTGGAAACGGAGCCAAAATGTTTTTCAGCTTCTTTAAAAACGGTATCGCTTTGGATATCTCCCGTCACGATGAGAATAGCGTTTTTCGGTTGATAGTAGGTTTGATGGAAACTGCGGATATCCTCTAGCGTCCACGTCTGAATGTCGTTCATAAATCCGATCGGCGTCCAGTGGTAGGGGTGATAAACGTAGGCACTGTTAAAAAGGCGAAAATAGAGATATCCCATCGGATTGTTATCGGTTCGCCAGCGACGCTCTTCGGCAACGACGTTACGCTCAGGTTGGAACTCTTCGTCTTTGAGGTTGAGATGCTGCATCAGTTCCGAAAAGAGTGAGAGCGATTTACCGAGATTCTCACTGCTTGATTTAATGTAATAATGGGTGAAGTCAAATCCGGTTGAGGCGTTATTCATACCGCCGATGCTTTTGACCTCTTCATCAAATTCACCCGCTTTGAGGTTTTTTGTCGATTTGAAGTTCATGTGCTCCAACATATGAGCGATTCCGCTTTTACCCATTACTTCATTGCGGCTTCCCACCTGATAAAAAATATCGGTAGAGATAACCTGTGAGCCGTTATCCATAGGGATGGCAACGACTTGCAACCCGTTAGAGAGGGTTCTGGTTTCGTAGTGGGGAAGTGATGAGGCCATAAGGGTTCCTAGAGACAAAATTGTTGCAATGAGGATTTTCATCGCCGATCTGCGCCGATCGCTTCGGTAATCGAGCTATAGCCATCGGATGCCAAAAGATCGACAAGACCGCTGTTAATCTCTTCGATCACTTCGGGACCTTTGTAAATCAGCGAGGTGTAGATTTGTACGAGTGAAGCACCTGCGCGGATACGACGGTATGCCTCCTCAGGCGTACTGATCCCGCCGACGCTGATAAGGGTTGCTTTACCGTAGAGCTCACGCGCAATCGCATCGAAGATATAAAAACTTCGTTCGCGTAATACTTCACCGCTCAGCCCTCCGATATCTTCAGGCTCGGAGACAAGAGAATAATCGACGGTCGTGTTGGTGGCGATGATACCGTCTGCTCCGCTCGCAACCGCGTGGACACAAAGGGCTACCGCTTGATCTTCAGACATATCGGGGGCGATTTTGAGCAAAATCGGTTTATCTGTGAGGGCTTTGGCCTCGGAGAAGAGTTGGCTGATAAACGCTTCATTTTGTAAATCGCGCAATCCCGGAGTATTCGGCGATGAGATATTGATAACCATGTAATCCGCGTACTCGTGGAGCGCTTTGATGAGGGTGGTGTAGTCTTTGATCGCTTTATCATCAGGAGTGATTTTATTTTTTCCGATGTTAACACCGATAGGGGTGCTGAACGGATAGATATTTTTGAGACGGTGGCTGATACGGAAGAGTCCGTCGTTATTAAATCCCATCGCATTTTGGAGTGATTCTTCTTCGATGTGTCTCCAAAGTCTCGGGCGGGGATTCCCCTCTTGCGGTTTCGGGGTGAGGGTTCCGATCTCGCTAAACCCGAATCCTAAAGACATCACGCCATGCAACATCGTCGCATTTTTATCGAATCCTGCAGCTAAACCGACGGGATTGAGAAACGTGCGACCAAAAAGCTCTTGGGTAAGAGAAGGGTGGGTTACGAAATGTTTCGCCATCCAGCCGTTGAAGAGCGGAGGACAAAAACTCGCGGAGCTTAGGAGTGCGGCGGCAACGGTATGGGCGTTTTCAGGTTGAAGTTTAAAAAGCCAAGGTTTTAAAGATTCGTAATCAAACATAAGTGACCCGCCTAATAGAGATTAAAGTTGTCGCGATTATACTCAAAAAAGGATTAATAGGTAATTATTCACCCATTTTCCCTGCAAGACGACGATAATTTTCGGAAGTTTCAAGGAGTTCTTGATGGGTTCCGCGGGCGATAATCTCCCCCTCTTCAAAATACAAAATCAGATCGGCATGGGTAATGGTACTGAGACGGTGGGCAATAATAAGAGTGATTTTATCTTGAGCGTACGATTGTAGCGCGGTTTGAATCCGTTTTTCACTTTCATTATCGAGTGCACTGGTCGCTTCATCCATAATGAGGAGTGACGCGTGTTTATAGATGGCACGGGCGATGGCGATACGTTGACGCTGACCGCCGGAGAGGTTCGAGCCGAACTCTTGCATGAGGGTATAAATTCCCTCAGGAAGGGTGGAGGCAAATTCGAGCGCGTCCGCTTTTTGCAGAGCCTCTTTTACCCGTTCTTCATCGATTTGCGCTCCATAGGCGACGTTGGCGGCTAGGGTGTCTTGGAGAATATAGACCCGCTGGGATACGGCGGCAATTTGATTGCGCAAAGAGTTTTGGGTGTAGGATTTTAGGTTATGGTTATTGAGGGTAACGGTACCCTCCGATGGGTCATAAAAGCGTAGCAGTAGGTTGACTAATGAGCTTTTACCTCCACCGCTTTGTCCGACGAGGGCGATGGTTTCCCCTGCATTGATAGTGAGGTTCAGATGCGAGAGAGCGGTTTTTTCTCCGAATTTTAGGGTTACATCGTCAAATGTGACGTGGGTAATCGGTTCATCAAGGAGGATAGTGCCGTCTTTGACCTCATTTTCGATGTCAAAAATATGAAATACCCGCTCACTGGCGGCCTGCGCGTCTTGGATTTTACTGTAGATGGCACTCACCCGACGAAGGGGCTGAAATACCAGTCCGACGGCGGTTAAGAATGCGGTAAATTCTCCGACGCTCATGGCACCTGAGTAAACCTGTTGCCCTCCGACAAAAATAACGGCCGCGAGTCCCGTCGCGGCAATAATCTCCATCAAAGGTGAGACCAGTTCGCTTGTGTAGGTCGCTTTCATATTAAGTTTGAAAAACTGCTCATTTTCATTTTTAAACCGTGTTACTTCATACGCTTCGGTCGCATTGGCTTTGATAATTTCACTGTTGTTAAACACTTCACTCAAACGGGTCATCAAATCGGCATTTTTTTCCTGAGATCGGTGTGAGAGCCGTTTAAGACGTCGGGTAATTTTAATAAGCGGGAAGATGATGAGCGGCATCACAAACAGTGCCCAGAAGGCGAGCGTCGCATTGAGATAAATCACATATCCGATAAGAGCAACCACCGTGAGACTCTCACGAACCAGTTCGGGCATCATGGTAGAGACAAAATACTGAATACGGGCGATATCGTTGGTGATTCGGGAGATGAGTTCTCCGCTGCGATTGGTGTAGAGAAACTGCATATCCATATGGACGATTTTATCGAGCAGGTTTTCACGAAGACGGGAGACGATGTGCATACCGATATAGGTGTTATACACCGCTTGTAAATAACGCCCTAGCGATTTGATGACATAAATCCCTACCAACAAAGCGGGGATGATATAGAGCATATCTGCTTCTTTTTTAATGAACATATTGTCCATCAACGGCTGCATGATTTGAGCCGTCCCTGCAGTTGCCGTTACGGTGAGGAGTATCCCGATAAGTACCATGATGTATTGGAATTTATATCCCCGAATGTAGGGCCAGTACCGTTTGTAAATTTCACTGAATTTCAATCGCGACTCTCCCAAAAAGTTCCCACAGGCGTATCCATGATCGAGACCCCTAAAGCACTAAGCTCATCGCGAATCGCATCGGACGTTGCAAAATCTTTCGCTTTTTTGGCCTCACTCCGTTTTTCGATCAAATCATCGATTTTTGCTTTTGCCGCATCATCCAATCCGAATTGGAAATACTCATACGGATTTTGTCCTCCGAAACCCAATACCGTTTCAACGGTCGTGAGTGCGGAGAGGAGAGCTTGGCGATAACTTTTATCTTTGGGATTGGTATCGAGTGCGTCATTGGCTGAACTGATCAACTCATCGATCAGTGCATAGGCACGTGAGACGTTTAGATCATCCCCCAGCGCTTCAAGAAGATTTTTTTTGAATTCGGTATCGATAGTTTCGGCACTCAGTCCGAAGAGCCTTTTTTTGAGGCGATAGAGACGATCAAGACGCCGTTTAGAGGCGATCAAATCCTCTTCGTTGAAGTTGAAATCTCCCCGATAATGGGTGCTGAGGAGGTAGAAGCGCAATACTTCGCCGTCATAGCTTTTGAGGGCGTCTTTGAGGAAAAAACTGTTCCCCAAACTTTTGGACATTTTCTCACCGTCAATCGTGACAAATCCGTTGTGCATCCAGTACCGTGCGAGTTCATGGTTCGTCGCACAGCGGGTTTGTGCCGCTTCGTTTTCGTGGTGGGGGAAGAGGAGATCTGCTCCGCCGCCGTGGATGTCGATGGCATAGTCGCCGACATGGGGACTTACGTAGCGCTCGATCATCGCCGAACACTCCAAATGCCACCCCGGACGACCGCGACCAAACGGTGAATCAAAGGCGACCCCCTCATCGTGTACCGCTTTCCAGAGGGCGAAATCGGCTTCATTGCGTTTTTCGGAGACTCTCTCGACACGGCTGACGTTCTCCATACTTTGACGGTTAGAGAGGGAGAGGTAGTTTTTATCGCTTTGGGTATCGAAATAGATATCGCCGTTGCTGATGGTATAGGCGTGCTTTTTGTCGAGGAGGCGTTGGATCATCTCGCTCATCGCGTCGATCGATTCGGTCGCTTTAGGCTCTAGTGTCGGTTTAGCTACACCGATCGCTTCCATATCTCTATGATAGGCTGCCGTATAACGTTCAGCGATTTCGGTTGTGCTGATCCCTAGTTCTCGCGCTTTATTGATAATCTTATCGTCGATATCGGTGATGTTGCGGGCGAAGAGTACCTCATACCCCTCGGCTTCCAAAACACGGCGAAGCAGATCAAACACCAAAGCACTTTTGGCATGTCCCAAATGGGCATCGTCATAGACGGTGGGGCCGCAGACGTAGAGGGAGACTTTCCCCTCTTGGAGTGGTATAAAAGGTAGTTTTGTTTTTTGGACGCTGTCGTATATGGTCATGGGTTTCCTGCTAATTTATCGTATCCATTGTATCAAAAAGGTGTTTAAACTATAAAAAGCCACTCCGAAACCGAGAGTTCCGAGGATAAAGTAGAGGCTGAAACGGGTTTTTAAAAGGTCAAAAAAGATCTTCCATCCCACCGCTTGGATGGTGAGGATGAATTGCACTGCACCGCCGATACTCCCCGCCAATGCCAAACCTGCCGCCCCCATCGACTGCATCAAAATGACCGAGAAAATCAGATTGATCACGAGCGAGATAACGGCGATCTTCGCCGCTTTGAGGTGTTTATGTTGGGCGTAGAGGTACATCGAAAAGAGTTTCGCCAACCCAAAAGGGATCAGCCCCACCATGTACATTTGGAGTACTCTTGCGGTATTGAGGGTATCTTCGATATCAAACGCTCCCCGCTCAAACAACAGCCAAATGATCGGTTCCGCGAGTAAAATTCCCCCTAAAACGGAGAGTCCTAGCAGAGCATTGAGAAGCCAAAACGATTTGTGAAGGTTCTCGAATGCGAGGTCGTTATTGTTGTTATTGATCGCTTTAGCGATTCTAGGAAACAGCGCCGTGGTGATGGCGAGGGCGATGATCGCGAAGGGGAGCTGAAAAATACGGTTGGCGTAAAAGAGATACGACACCGATCCCGCCGCCAAAAACGAGGCGAGTGAGGTGTCGATAAACGAGGCGATTTGCGCCGTAGAGTTCCCCACAACCGAGGGGATAAAGAGCGATTTAAACTTGGACTCTTCTTCTTTGACATCTTTTGTTTTACGGTATTTCCATCCGCCGATTAACACTTTCATCAACCCTTGCTTGCGGATTGCATAGAGGTGGGTAGCCACTTGGAGAAGCCCTCCGATAAGTATGGAGAAACTGAGGGCATAGACGATGGTTTGCGGGTCGGAGTTGGTAAAGAGGATCAGGGAGACGATCATCGCGATATTGAGCCAGACGGTCGAAAAAGCGGTGGTGAAAAAGTGCTCTTTGTGTTGGAGCAGTGAGCCTAAAAAGGTGACGATAAAGATGAGATCCAAATACCAAAAATTGATCGCGGTCAGCGGAGCGGTTTTGGAGATGAGATCATGTCCCCAGTCCCACGCCAACATTTTGGTGAAAAACCCCGGGAAGAGGGTGACGAGAAACGAGAGGAAAACGATAAACACCATGAAACGGATAAATATCGCTACGGCAAAGACACTTTTTTGGTTTGAGGCGATGTACGAGGGCATAAAACTTTGGGTAAATGAACCCTCCGCGAAGATACGGCGAAAGAGATTCGGGAATTTGAACGCCATTAAAAAGATATCGCTCCACATGTTCGCACCCAACACCGACGTCATTAGTATATCACGCCCTAGTCCCGTAACACGGGAGATGAGGATACCAAAAGAGTTGGAGAATATCGATTTAAACATAGTTTATATCAAGCCCTGAAATAGATTTGATGCAATTTTAGCTGATATGGGATTAAAAGTTATCTCAGTGTCATACAGGCAAAAAAAGTTTTCAAAATTAAACACTTTTAGTACTTATTTTTGAATATAACGTATACAATACTTTTATTTATGTACTATAGAGACCATTTACGAGGGTATAGCTTCAATCTGCATTCCCACTAGCAAGTGGAAATGAGAGAAAAATGTTCCAATATATTTGGGAGAAAAGATAATAGATATGGCATATTTATATTTTGATGAGTCTATGCGTGAAAAAGGTGAATTTATTGTTGGGGCGCTGGTTGTATCCGATGCTGATATTTCATCTGAGATAAGAGAACAATGGTCTTTGATGGGATTACATCCTAGTGATGAGTATAAAAGTTGTTCAATTAAAAATGATAATATACATCAACAAAATAAAAGGCTTGTAATTAACAACTATTTGCATGAATCACAATTAGCGATGCTTGTTGCTCCACTGAAAGATCGAAGGAATTTAGGTAAGTATTGTGTTGAACTGGTTATTCAACTGGTAACTACAGAGTGTTTAGTTGGGAGCGAACATTTTTTGTTTTTGGATGACAATATAAAGGTCAGTGAATCGGATCGTGATAGATTAAAAAACTTAAATATTGAATGCTATTCTAAATGTGATTCTGCAAAAATTGCTGGCATTCAAGTTGCTGACCATGCAGCGCATTTATTAGGTAGTATTCTACTTCAAGCTATGGGAATTTTCAATAAACAGGTTAAAGCAGGAGAAAACTCAGGATATGACCCAGATACTTTAATTGATTTGGATTTTGAGTTATGGGCTAATATGCGTTATTCCTTTATAGGAAAGAATGAATATATTGAAGGTCATTCCTCTTTATTTGAAGAAAACAGTAATCCTTTTTTTAAAATTGAAGGTTACGGTTTATTTGTGGCTCCCACATGTCCTGAAGAACTTGTGAAGAGTACATTAAATAGCTTTGGGATAAATTATCTTGGTTGTATACATTAAACAAAGCGTAATGTTAAGTAACAGGTTACTTTAATATTTCCCCGTTCGTGGTGAGCTTGTCGAACCATGAACTTCTACCCTTCGACAGGCTCAGGGGGAACGGAAATTCATACTTAAAATAAATTTTACGTAATTTTAACCGATATGTGATTAGAATAGGGCAATTATGTAAAGGATCGGACATGGGACTGTTAACCAATGCGGATGAAAATGTGCCAGCGGTAGCGCGTATTACCCCTATAATCGTGCGTACGCCGAATGTTGCCAAAGAAATTCTGCAAGTGTCACAGACCTATAAAGTCCCTGTTAGTTCTCTCGATTTTCATTTACTGGGGACGGAAACCTTTACTAAAATGGCGGCTGAGGGTTCTTCGGACGATTGGGTAGAACTCTCCTCCGATGAACTTAAAGAGCTAAAAGAAGAACAATTTTTAAACCCTAAATTCGAACTCAAACAAATCCATGAAATCGAGATTTTTTCGATTATGGAACCCCACGCTCTTGATTCGATAGATATGAGCATCGGGGGAAACGCGACGCTGTGCAAAATTTATTTGACGATTAAAGCCGGAAGCGTAGCCCGCTATTATGAGACGTTTCAAGAAGACTTTATCCATTGGGTAAATAAAAAAAAGCTTCGAGCCAACTTGATGCTCGGCCTTTTCGATTCGATGATGCTTCAAAATATTGAGGAGCTTTTAGCCAAAATCCGTATTGAGGGAAAATACCGCTTTGAGACACAAGAGCGGTATCTGATAGCGCAAGCGTATGAGCCGATAGAGACGGTGAACGATAAGCTGATTCTCCATTATGAGACCAAACGACAAAATATGGATGAACACGGTCGTGTCGATTACGCTAAACGCGGATACGTAATGAGTGCGGTTAAAGATGAACTTTTGATAGAGTACATTAAACCGCGCAAAGGGGAGAACGGTCGTAACTGCCGCGGAGAGTTTATTCTTCCCAAAGAGCCGATTGTACGGTTTGAACCGACCTTTACGACAGGCGAAAAAATCACGGTTATCGATACCCCGCAAAGTATCGAATACCGAGCCGGAGCGGGGGGATATGTCACCTTTGAGGGGGGTGTCTACAACATCCAGAGCGAAGTGGAAGTGACCGAGATCAGTTTTAAAACCACCGGATCGATCGACACACAGCTCGATGCCGATGTCTCCATCAACGTCAAAGAAAAAGATTCGATGAAAGACGCCATCGGGCAGGGGATGGAGGTAACGGTTCACGCCATCAATATCGAGGGAAATATCGGTCCGAATGCGAAAGTAACCGCAAAAAAAGCGAGTGTGGACGGTCAAGTACACCAAAGCGCTATTATCCGAGCCGATGAGCTGACGATCAATGTTCATAAAGGGACGGCGTATGGCAAAGATGTCCATATCACCCGCTTGGAGCACGGCATTGTTGAGGCGGATCGTGTCACCGTAGCCCAAGCGACGGGTGGCAAAATTCGGGCTCGTGAGGTTGTGATCGAAGTGTTGGGATCGCATGTCAAAATAGCCGCTTCCCATCTGATTGAGATACGAAAAATTCAGGGGGGAGAGAATCAACTGATCATCGACCCTATGATTAATGAATCGGATGAAAGTCTCCATGAGCGTTCCGATCAAATGGCTCAAGTGAAACAAACGATCCGTGAGATTCAGCGGGAACTTGAGGGGTATGAGCATACATGGCGCGAAAATGCTCCGGGAATGGAAGATTTGAAACGCAAGCTTCTCCATTATAAGAGCAACGGGATTGCCATGCCTCCGGCCTTCGTCCAAAAATATCAGCAAAATCAGCTGTTTAAAGAAAAACTTGAATCGCTTCGCAATGAACTGAGTACCAAAGAGGATCAGTATGCTTGGCTGGCGCAAAAACATACGGCACTTCAAGCCGAGATTTTTGAAGCCCGAATTATTAATCATGAGCGTTGGCATAATCGCAATGAGATTATTTTCAAACTGATCGATCCTCCTATCGAGGTTTTTTATGTCCCCGCCGATAATTCGGAAGAGAGAATATTAGGATTGCATCAAGATGAAGACGGAGAATTTTCTATTAAGGTGTTAGCGAAATGATTGTCGGCTTAGAAGGAATTATTGAATACAAAGAACCGACGCTAATCCATCTCAATGTCAATAGTGTTATTTATGAGGTATTTATCTCACTGCATACTTTTAGTGCCATTAGTGCCGAGAGAGCATGGTTGCATATATCCCACATCATCCGAGAAGACGCGCAGCAACTTTACGGATTCGGGCAAAAAAGTGAAAAAATTCTTTTTGAGGGGATGCTCAAAATCAACGGAATAGGGCCGAAAGCGGCGCTTGCTATTTGTTCGACCTTTACGCCGGAGCAGTTTGCGGGTATTATTTCATCTAAAGATATCAATGCGTTGAAAAAAGTTCCGGGAATCGGACCTAAAAGTGCAAGCCGTATTATGGTGGAATTGGCAGGGTTTGATGCGATTTTGTTAAGCTCAGGCCCTTTGGTGAATTCTGCTACGTCTGAGGCTTCGATGGCTTTGGAGTCTCTCGGATTTAAAAAAGAGCAGATTGCCAAAGCCCTTAATATGTCACACGCAACCGATACCGCGGCATTGGTTAAAGACGCATTGAAACAACTTCAAAAACTTTAAAAGGATACTCATTGAAATTAGCCATTTTATTCGGCGGAGCGAGCTATGAGCACGAAATCAGCATTGTTAGCGCCATTACGGTCAAAGAAAAACTAAGCCGATTTGAACTCAGCTTTATTTTTTGCGATCAAGACCATAAATTTTATTTAATCGACGGCGCGAAGATGAAGGCGGTCACGTTTTCACGAGGGGAACACCGTAAAATGGCTCAAATCTTTTTAACGAACGGCGGATTTGAACAACGCGGACTATTCGGAAGTAAAAAACATGAGATGCCGGTTTTGAACCTGATCCACGGCGGAGACGGTGAAGACGGTTCTATCGCGTCGCTTTTCGATTTTTTCAATATCTCTTTTATCGGCCCTCGCAAAGAGGCTTCGATGCTCAGTTTTGACAAACATTACACCAAATGGCTTGCCAACGCTTTAGGGGTAAAAACATTACCGTATGAAATCGTGCATAAAAGTAAAAAACCTACCATTACGACACCGTATCCTTTTATCGTGAAACCGGCCCGTTTGGGAAGTTCCATCGGGGTGAGTATCGTTCGTAATGCGGATGAGCTTGATTATGCTTTGGATGTCGCTTTTGAATTTGATGAGGTTCTTTTGATCGAGCCGTTCATTTCGGGAGTCAAAGAGTACAATCTTGCAGGGTTTTCCGCACGCGGCGAAATCACCTATTCGATTGTTGAAGAGCCTCAAAAAGCGGAGTTCCTCGATTTTGAGAAAAAATATCTTGATTTTTCCCGTTCGGCTAAAGTTGCGGAAGCTTCTGTCGGCGAAGCTTTGGTGCAGCAATTGAAAGATGCGTTTAAAACGATCTACTTACCTTTGTTTGAGGGGGCTTTGATCCGTTGTGATTTCTTTGAAATCGAAGGCGAAGTCTATCTTAATGAAGTTAACCCGATTCCGGGATCAATGGCAAACTACCTTTTTGAAGATTTCAGCGGTTCCATTCAAAAACTTCTCGGATCATTACCCGATAAAAAAGCGATTCGGGTCAATTACGACTACATCCACTCTATTTCTCAAGCCAAAGGGAAATAAGCGTGGCAGTTAAGTCGGTTCAATACAAACAACACACTTTTTCAATCAGCTATGAGATTTTAAATCCCACCGCCCATTACGATATTATTTTTCTTCACGGATGGGGTTCTCATAAAAACCTTATGAAACACGCTTTCGGCGCCCATCTACAACAATTTCGCCATATCTACATCGATATGCCTGGATTCGGTAACAGTACGTGCAATATGAGCCTGACGACCGAAGATTATGCGACGATTTTAGAATCTTTTATCTCGATGATTGAAGCGGATAAAATGATTATTCTCGGCCATTCGTTCGGCGGTAAAGTGGCAACGCTTTTGAACCCTGATTTCTTGGTTCTCGTCGGTTCTGCGGGGATTTTAGTTCCTAAACCTCTAAAAATTCGTGCCAAAATCGCCCTTTTTAAACTTCTAAAATTTAGCGGTCTTACCTCATTGCGCCGCTTTTTTGTGGCTCCGGACGCGCAAGGACTTAGTCAGCCGATGTATGAGACGTTTAAAAGTGTCGTTAACGAAGATTTTACGCAGAAGTTTCATGCGTATAAAGGAAAAGCGCTTTTGTGTTTCGGAGCTCAGGATACGGCTACGCCGATGTGGACCGCATACACAATAGCCGAGTTGATGGATAATGCACGTGTCGTCGAATTTGACGGTGATCACTATTTCTTTTTGGAACAGGGTGCATCGGTTGCGAAAGAGATTGAAAAAACGGTTTTAAAAAGTTTGGAACACTAAGGGATTAAAGTATGGAATTGACACAAATGGTTTTATTTCTAGCCAACTTCATTTTTGTTATGAGCTTGGGATGGTATTTGATTACCAATCTTCAATGGTACGATTACCGTATCGAGCGGGTGGTATTACGTCACCATAAAACGTGGTGGCATATGGCCTATTTTATCGTTCCGTTCATCCTCTATTACGCTTCGGGATGTTACGCTATTTTTGTGGTAGCGATCTACATGCCGCTTTTGTATCTGTGGCACGTTCGTCTCGATAAAAAATTGGTATTAACATGGCGTGTAAAGCGATTTTTGATCCTCCTGACATCGCTTACGTTACTTATTAATGTATTGGTTGCCTTCAAAGGGTTTGGGAATGCTTTCAGTGTTATTTTTCCTCTCATTTTAACCTATCTCCTCTCGTGGGGAATCGAGCGGTTTTTATTTTTAGCGTACAAAAAACAAGCGAAACAAAAAATTGCTTCGATGGGGGATCTTACGATTATCTGTGTCACCGGAAGCTACGGTAAAACATCCATGAAAAATTTTATCGCGCAGGTTTTGGGTCAAAAATTTAACGTTTATGCAACTCCGCGCAGCGTCAATACTCTCGGGGGGATTATCCGTGACGTCAACGAATCGCTTCCCGCACATACCCAAGTCTATATCTGCGAAGCGGGCGCGCGTGAAGTCGGGGATATTTACGCTATCGCACAGCTGCTCCATCCGCAAATCGTCGTCGTAGGGAAAGTGGGGCCTCAACATCTGGAGTATTTTAAAACGTTAGAGCGGATCCAACGGACTAAACTGGAGATTATCCATTCCGATCGCTTAAAGCGGGCGTTTATCCACACCTCTGTGACCGATGAGCCGCATGAGAAAGTGACTTTTTTCGGGGATGATATCCATAATTTGGCGGCGACGTTAGAGGGGATCGATTTTGATGTGAGTGTAAACGGAGAAGAGCGTCATTTTCACACCTCTGTTCTCGGCGGCTTCCAGAGCATTAATATTAATGCGGCGATTTTGATCGCGCAGGAGATGGGGATGAGCTCTGATGAGATCGTGAGCGCGGTCGAGAAACTCAAAAGTGTCGAGCACCGTCTTGAGCGTATCGATGCGGGGGGAAAAATTATCCTTGATGACGGTTACAACGGCAACATTGAGGGAATGTTGGAGGGGGTACGTTTGTGTTCCCTTCACGGCGGGCGCAAAGTGATCGTCACTCCGGGGCTTGTAGAGAGTACTGATGAGTTGAACTCTGAACTGATCCGCGCGATCAACGGCGTTTTTGATATTGCGATTATCACGGGTCAGCTCAACGCGGTGCAGTTTGATAAAGAGTTGAACGTCCCTCAGAAAATTATGTTGAGCGATAAATCGCAAATGGTCAAGACTCTTGGAGAGGTAACAAAAGCAGGAGACATAATTCTCTTTGCCAACGACGCACCCAACTTTATTTAGAACGATAAAGGAATAAAATCCCTTTATCTACGCTTGCCGCTATGGCACTAAAGCTTGCCTCGTTCGAGGCAGATGGGAGATAGCTAATGGAAAATATTTTATACGCCCCGTGGCGAACCGAATATGTCAGCGGTGAAAAGATAGAGGGATGTGTCTTTTGTCACATCACGGAGCATCCTGATTTGGATGAAGCGCATCACGTCCTTTACCGTGACGAACGTTGCTTTATCGTCATGAACCGTTATCCCTACACCCCCGGTCATTTTATGATTATCCCTCACCACCATACCGATGCCCTCGAATCGCTTGATTCCCAGACGTGGCTCCATATGAGCGGCTTAGCTCAGAGAGGGGTGCGTCTTTTGAAAGAGCATTTCGGTGCACAGGGTGTTAATATCGGGATGAATTTGGGTCGTGCCGGAGGTGCGGGGATTGCGGAGCATATCCATATGCATATCGTCCCACGATGGAGCGGAGATACGAATTTTATCACTTCAATCGCCGAAACAAGGGTTTACTCGACCGATTTTGATAAAATTTATAGTAGACTCAAAGCGGTATCCGCCGAATATTTTGGCGAGTGACTTTAGCTATAATTTGAGAACGATTTTTGCTTGATTATTACAAGCGCAATTGTGTAAACTTTTTTATCATCTAAAGTAATATTTATTTTCTTTGTAAGTTATAATGATCTGTTTGATTGCCAATAAAGGGAGCTCTTATATGACGTATCAAAAATCTTTATTTTCAAAAGCAGCTTTTTTAACTTTTTTGTGCACGATTCCTACACTGGATGCATTGACGTTGAACGAAGGGGTTGATGAAGTTCTCTCTACGCATCCCGTCGTTTTGGAACGTTTGCACAATTATCGTGCGACCTTGGAAGATTTACGCATCAGCGAAGCGCAATACCTTCCTACTCTTGATTACAGTGCTTCTATGGCCCGTGAGAAGACTAAATCACCGACAACTCAAAACGTAACACGATCCTTAAACAGTTATGAACACTCATTACAATTGACCCAAAATCTTTTTAACGGGTTTGGAACCCTTTATGAAGCAGATTATCAAAAAGCCCGTATTTTAGCCGCCGCAAACCACTACATTGAAAATGCGAACGATATGGCATTTAATTTTGTGAATATGTATATCAATGTAATTAAAAACCGGGACTTACTCTCTATTGCAATAGCAAATGTGCAGTTTAATGAAGAGATTTACGATAAAGTTACCAAACTTTATACGGCGGGAATAACAACCCGTTCAGAATCGGAAAAAGCGGATACCTCGTTATCTTTGGCTAAATCAAACTATGTCGTGGCTAAAAATAATCTGGATGATGCGTTGTTTAATCTCGAACGGATATTAGGACGTCATGTCGATGCCGAAGAGTTGCGAGAGGGGAATTTTTCAGGCGAGCTCCCGATGACGCTTGAAGAGATGAAAACGTATGCCCGAGCCCATAACCCTTCGGTATTGGTCAGTGAATACAATATAAAAGCGGCGAAAGCGCAGCATGGCGCATCGTATAAAAATTATTATCCTAAAATTGACGCGTATGCACGTCAAAGTTGGGCCAGTGACGTCGGTGGGGTGGTAGGCGATGATGATAGAACCGCCTTCGGATTGACTCTCAGTTACAATCTCTATCGCGGAGGAGCCGATGAGGCCGATGCACAGAAAAATCTGAGCAAAGTTTACCAAGAGGGGCAAAATAAGCGGGAAATGGTCCGTAAACTGGATGAACAAGGGCAATTGTCATGGACGGCGAAAACCTATATATCAGAGCAATTAGTCCATCTTAAACATTATGAAACGACCAGTGCAAAAACCCTTGAACTCTATCAAAAAGAGTATGATTTGGGTCGTCGGACGTTGCTTGATCTTTTAGTCGCACAAAATGACCATATCGCCGCACAATCGCAGATCGTCCGTGCTGAAAACGATCTCTTATTCGCACATTATCGAATTTTGGATGCGATGGGATCAATGGTTCAAAATATTCTGGGATCTAAAGCGTTGTCATACTCTGAGAATGCCGGATTAACCGTGTTGGACAGCGATTTGAATAAAGATGATAAAGTTGAAAATCTGATTTTTGCGGATCGTCAAGAGGGACAATATATGCGAGATAGTAAATAGGTATTGGTATACAATACGTTGGACTTTATGATGAAGGTTTGTCAAAGATGAGTGAGGAATTAGAAGGACGAATGGCTGATCCCGAAGGTGCTGTATTCGGCGTTGACCCGTTGTTGCAATGTTTGGTGTTATTTACTCAGATCTATCATAAACCTTTTACCGCGGAAGCGTTGATGGCAGGTTTGCCTACCGCGCCGTGGGGCGGTGCACTTCGTCTTTACAGTTTGAAATCGTCTAAAGGTCTTTTTGCCCGTGCCGCAAGTCGTGCCGGGCTCAAAAGCACATTAATTCATCGAAAACTCTCCGATATCTCCCCTTTGCAGCTCCCGATGATCTTGTTACTCGAAAACTCGCACGCGTGTATCCTCGATTCGATCTCTGCGGATAAAAAAACATGTAAAATCATCCTTCCGGCTGAAGAGGCACTCGAAGAGAGTGTCCCCATGGAAATGTTGAGCGGTGAGTATACGGGATTTGCATTTTTGATTAAAAAACCGTTTGTCTATAATGAGAGTGATACGCTGACCCTTAATGTAAAACATAAACATTGGTTTTGGGATACGTTGAAACTCTCTAAAAACATTTATCGCGATGTTATTTATGCAACCGTATTGGTCAATCTTTTTGTTTTGGCCAGTCCTCTTTTTACGATGAGTGTGTATGACCGTGTCATTCCTAACAACGCCACAGAGACATTGTGGGTATTTGCTATCGGCGTATTAGTCGTCTATGTTCTGGATACCTTCTTAAAATTTACGCGGGCGATGCTTTTGGAAAGTGCGGGGAAGAAAAGCGACATCATTATGTCCTCTATTATTTTTGAAAAAGTGCTTGATCTCAAAATGGCATCGCATCCTAAATCGGTCGGTTCCTTTGCCAGCAATTTAAAAGATTTTGACTCGATACGCTCGTTTTTAACCAATGCTACGTTAACCGCTTTGGTCGATTTCCCTTTTGCCGTTCTCTTTTTATTGGTGATCGGATATATCGGGGGATGGATGGTGGTGGTTCCTATCGTCATGATGTTTCTGATATTGGGGTATGCCCTTTTTATGCGTAATACCCTTCGAGAGAGTATCGAAGAGACCCATAAATCCTCAGCCGCTAAAAGTTCAATTTTGATCGAAGCGTTACAAAATATCGAAACCCTTAAAACTCTCGGAGCATCCGGACAAGTTCAATGGGCGTGGGAAGAAGCGACGGGTGAAATTGCCCAAAAAAGTTTGAAATCACGACTAATTTCTACCTCTATCTCTACGGTAACCGGCTTTTTGACACAATTGACAACGGTGCTATTGGTGATTGTCGGGGTTTATATGATTGGTGAGCATGAATTGACCATGGGGGGACTGATCGCTATCATCATTATCGCAGGACGTACGGTTGCTCCGATGGGACAGGCCGCCGCTTTGATCTCAAACTATTCGGATGCAAAAACCGCGTACGATGCGATTGAGGGGATTATTTCTCAGCCGTCTGAACGTCCACACGGGAAAAAATTTATTACCCGACCGGAACTCAAGGGGGAAATTGAGTTTAAAAATGTCAGTTTCGCTTACGATGAATCGGATCACAGCGCACTGAAAAATATCTCTTTTACGATTAAACCGGGTGAAAAAGTGGCTATTATCGGTCGGATCGGATCGGGGAAAAGTACGGTTTCCAAACTCTTGCTTCATCTGTATGAACCGAGTGAAGGGTCGATTTTACTCGACGGTATTGATATTAAACAGATTGACCCCGCTGATTTACGCAAGAATATTTCGTATGTTTCACAAGATATTACGTTATTCAAAGGGTCTGTCAAAGATAACATTGCCTATCGCTCAACACGTGCGAGTGATGAACAGATGATTCGTGCCTCCATGATTTCCGGAGCCGATGAGTTTATCCGTAAACATCCGAAAGGGTACGAAATGGCCATAGGGGAACGGGGAATGGGGCTTTCCGGAGGGCAACGCCAAAGTATCGGAATCGCGCGGGCATTGTTGTTTGAATCCCCTATCGTCATTATGGACGAGCCGACGAATGCGATGGATCAGTTGAGTGAAAATCGTCTTATGACGAATTTGAAGAGTTATCTTGAGGATAAAACGGCGATTTTGATTACCCAAAAAAATACGGTTTTACCGTTGGTGGATCGGGTTATCGTGATGAATGAAGGTAAAATCCATCTCGACGGCCCACGAGATCAAGTAATCGCTAAACTTTCAGGAGGTGTAGAATGAGTCAGAAGCCGCGATTCTCATTTGATGCCAATGACTATCAGTTTATGCGCAGTCTCTCAGCCGCAGTATTGGAAGATACCCCATCACGTCTTCGTTCAGTCCTTTTGTTTTGGATCGTAACGGTTCTTTTTATTTTCTTATGGGCGGCTCTGGCTCCGATCGATGAAATCGTTAGAGGAGACGGCAAAGTTATTCCCGGCGGCGAGAATCAGATGATTCAGCATCTTGAGGGGGGGATTGTCAGTGCCATTATGGTTAAAGAGGGGCAAAAAGTAAATGCCGGCGATACATTGCTACGCGTTGATAATGTTAAATCCTCGTCTACTTATGAGAGTTCTCAATACAAATCGGCAGAGCTTCGAGCAAAAATTGTCCGTTTGCGTGCCGAAACCACAGGGAGCGCTTTTTCTCCTACACCGGAAGATTTGGCAAAAATACCGATGCAAATTATGCAAGAACGGAGTGTTTATACCTCGAATCAGGAAAGACTTCGTTCTCAAATATCGGCATTGAATGATCAACTTACCCAAAAGCAGAATGATAAAATAGAAGCACAAGGGCGCATTATGGAGCAAAAACGGGCTCTTGCTTTGATTAAAGAAGAGGTCGCTATTTCTGAACCGATGGTTGCACAGGGGATTAAACCGCGCGTAGAATTTTTGAAATTGCAACGTGAATTGAGTGATGTCAGTGAACGCTACAATGCGGTTCTCTCTTCAATTCCGAGACTCAATGCCGCAATCAACGAGATGAGTAGCAAGATTCGAGAAACTCGATCTGAATTTACGATGAAAGCGCAAATGGAGCTAAATGAAGCGGAGACGGAGTATAAACGGATCGGTGCGGAGAGTTCGGCACTGGCGGATCAAGTTACCCGAACCGTTATTAATTCACCTATCAACGGTATTGTCCAAAAACTTTATGTCAATACGGTCGGGGGAGTTATCAAGCCGGGAGATAATCTGATCGAGATTGTTCCGACAGAGGGGGGATTACTGGCGGAAGCAAAAGTGAAGCCTGCCGATATCGCATTTATCTACCCGGGACAAGAGGCTATCGTTAAAGTTACGGCATATGATTTCTCACTATACGGTTCTTTGCATGGAAAAGTCGTCACGATCAGCCCTGATACGGTGACGGATAAAAATGATGATGTCTATTATGTCGTGAAAGTTCAAACCGATAAAAAATATTTGGGTACCAAAGAGAAACCGCTTAAAATCATCCCCGGCATGATGATCAATGTTGATGTTATTACCGGCAAGAAAACCGTTTTAGAGTACATATTAAAACCGATATTAAAAGCCAAACAATATACGTTTACGGAGCGGTAAATTGAGATTGTATTTACTCTCCGATGATAGTGCATTGCGTGATCGATGGATGAGTAGTTTAATGATATTAAAACCGACAGTCTCTTCAATGATTTCATCGGATATCGAGCGAGAAGCGATTCTTTTTGTCCATGATACAATGATTGTACCGATGAGTGAAACGGAGATAAAAGATCTTTTTGGACGTCGTGTCATGGTATTTTCGATGACACCTGATTTTTCTGAAGCACAACACTTTTTACAACGTGGAGCCATGGGGTATGGCAATGCGATGATGCATGAGTCCCATTTGCATTCAGCGTATCAAGCACTTGAAGAGGGAAAAGTATGGCTTCATCCCGATTTTATCACGTTGATGATTTCCCAAATCCAAGATCGTAACAGTTCAAAAGAAAAATCATTAGCCGTATTGGAAGTTTTAAGCCCTAGAGAACGTGAGGTGGCCCTTATGCTAGGTGATGGAGCTACACACCAAGAAATTGCCGATACGTTGGAGATTACGGTTCGAACAATCAAAGCGCATGCGAGTGCAATTTATCAAAAACTCTCCGTCAAAGATCGTCTCGCCCTCTCTTTACTTCTTCATTCGTGATTTTCTCTCAAATTAGTACCTAAGTACAATAGTATTACTTTTTGATCTAAGCTAAAATGTAAAATATAAAAATTTCTCATTTTAGGGGATCGCTATGGCACGGGTAGTAGGATATGTAAAATCTTTAGAACAAGGTGTATTTTTTGTCAAAGATAAGCAAGGTAACATCCGAGAATTAAAAAAAGGTGAAGCGATCAAAGACGGTGAACAGGTTTCCGGTGCACCCAATAACCCTCAAAGTGCCAAAATTGTTATTGATATAACACTCGAAGGGAGCGGTGATATCGTCATTGCCGGTAATGGAGCCCTTAACATCGATTCTTCATTATTAAAAGGGCTATTTACCGATGAAGATGCGGTTGTTCATTTAGATTCTATTAAAGAGATATTGGCGCGTAATGAAATAAAAGCGGATGATGATGAAAAAAATGAAAAAGAGGATGAAACCTCAGCCGGCGATACGCTAAGCAGTCAAGAACAGCCTGGAAGTGTCGTATTTGAAGAGCGTAGCGGATCGCTCGAAAACCCAATCGATATGAATGAAGATACTACCACGGTGCTTGAAGAGGATGAAGATACTGGAGGATCAAATAATGGTTCCGGTGTTAATGAATTTCGTCCGGTTATTTTTGAAAATTCAGATGAAACACCTGCTCAAAATACCGATACGACCACCGTCAGCCTCAGTGCCGATAAATCGAGTATCACCGAAGCGGGCGGAGTGATCACCTACACCGCCACCCTCACGAACCCAAGCTCAGGGGTAACGACCGTCCACACGACCCTTGGGGATATTACGATCGCCAACGGTGCGACGAGCGGTACCTTGGCGTACAGTGTTGCGGCCAACGAAGACGTATACCTCGACGCAGGAAGTGTGAGCAACGCGATCACCGGCGCGACCAACGCTACCTTCGAGAACCTTTCGGCCAACACGACACCGGTCTCTACGAGTATTACCGATACGACCGGACCGGTGATTGCAAACCAAAGTTTCATTTATGGAGAAAACCAAACGGCAGGTGCAATCGTTGCTACAGTGGTGGCAAGCGATACCGTTGGAGTGAGCGGATTTACTTTCACGATGACAGGAACCAACACTTCGGCAGACGGTTTCTATCAAATTGATAATAGCGGTGTCATCACTCTAACCGTGGCGGGATCGGCTTCAGCCGTGAATGACTTCGAACAAGGAAGCAACAGCGGAAACTACGCTATTACCGTCAAAGATACTGCCGGCAACATGACCACTGCGACGATTACTCTCAATGAGAATAATATCAACGAAGCACCGATAGCCGTCGATGATGGCAATAGTATTAGCGGAACTCATTTTGGGTTAAGAGGTGAATATTTTGGAATTAATACCTCTGATTCGGGCGATAACGATAATTATTTGATTGATTCAATCGCCGATTTTAGAAGTATGATCAGTGATAAAACTCCGGATGCTACTTTTACTGGATCGAATATTTTTTATGGATATGGGACAGGGTCTGTTTCACTGAATCAAAATTTAGTTGAATTCTTAAATACGGACAGTGCCTCATTGGTATGGAATGACAGCAGTAACCATGCTGAAGGAGGGATTCATCTTTCAGGCTCAATTTACTTAGAGGCCGGAAGTTATAATTTTAAAGTTCTCGGTGATGATGGGTATGAGATTTTACTCAACGGTGTTCAAGTTGCAGCGGTTAATAAAAATCAATCGCCGACTGAAGACACTTTTTCATATACTATCCCTACTGACGGCTATTATGCTATAGATATGATTTGGTGGGATCAAGGCGGTGAATATGTTTTCCAACCTGTATTTTCTAAAGATGGCGGCGAGTACCACTATATTGATTCTAGTATTTTGATTCAAGATACGGATACAAGTTCTTTATTGGCAACATCCCAAGATACTCCACTGGTGATAGATACTGCAAAAGTATTAAGCAATGATAATGACAATGATTCGTCTAACCTTCGTGTTACAAGTGTAGGAAACGCTTCTCACGGTGTTGCTACATTGAATGCAGAGACCGGAGAGATAACTTTTACACCTGATGCAGGTTATGTGGGGCAAGCTTCATTTACCTATATGATGTCTGATGGCGATCCTCAAAATCCGTTGACCGACTCAGCAACGGTTACTTTATACGTACATGGTTCATCTGAAGTAGTGCCAAGTAATACCGATACGACGGCACCTACGCTAGAGATTACTTCTTCGAGCGATCTTCTTGAAGAGGGAGAGAGTGCAACCATTACCTTTACCTTTAGTGAAGCGGTAAACGGATTTACCAATGGTGATATTAGCGTCGCAGGGGGAAGTCTTAGTGGTCTTAGTACGGCGGATAACACTACGTGGAGTGCAACGTTTACAAAAGACAGCACCTCAACGGCTCCATCCATCAGTGTCGCTAACAGCAGTTATACCGATACGGCTGAAAACGACGGAATCGGTGATAGCTTGAGCTTGAGTACTTTCTTCCCTGGGGGTGAAAGCGGAAGCGGCAACGGAGATGATACGATACACGGAGGAGGAGCTGCTGATGTACTTGTCGGAGATGTCGGCGGTCTTGTTACAACGGTTCAGGAAGGTTCAAACTATAACATTGCATTGATTGTAGATACCTCGGGAAGTATGTCGAGCACTCAAATGACACTTATGAAAAATGCGTTGAATAATTTGATTTCTAACTTATCCGGACATGATGGAACGATTAATATCAGTTTGATCAGTTTTGCGACAACGGCTACTCTCAAAATGTCAATCGATGATTTCTCCACAAGCGATATATCATCATTGACAAATGCTATCAATAACCTCAGTGCCGTAGGCGGGACCAATTATGAAGATGCATTTGACGAAGCACAATCATGGCTTACTTCTTCGCCTCAGGATGATTTTGAAAATTTAGTCTTCTTTTTAACCGACGGAGATCCAACGTATTATAACAACAGTAACGGAAGTATCGGAGGTACAGGAAACACTACCGATACCGCGACACTACAAAATTCTATTGATGCCTTTACGGCACTCACGACAGCCGTCGAGGGGGTAGAAGTTCATGCCGTCGGTATGGGCTCGGGTGTGAATGAAACGTATTTGAATTTCTTTGATAATACGTCGACAGTGAGTGAGACTACGATTAATCTGGGGACAACAACGACAACTTTGGCCGATTTCTCATATTCTAATGATGCGTTAGATGACGTCAATCAATGGACGAAGTCAGGCGATAGTAATGGAAGTGTTCAAGTCAGTGACGGATATTTACGTATAAAAGATGCAAAATCGAATCAAACTAGTACCGTGGTAACGAGTGCCGCGATCACGGTAAGTGCCGATGAGAGTTCATTGAGTTTTGACTATAAAACAACGGAATGGAACAATGGGGACAATGCGAGTTGGAAATTACAAATCTTGCAAAACGGGGTTTGGAGTGATACGGCAAATGGCTCGACACTGAGTGAAACATGGTATTACTCTACGAAAATCACCACAACGACCCCTTTAGAGAGCGGAACGTATCGGATAGTATTTAATGTTAAAGATGGTTCAAACTCTGATAAAGCTGAGTTAAGAATTGATAATATACGTTTAACAACGCCGAATCTCATTACCGCATCGGTGGGTCAAGCTCACGTTATCTACACGGCGGCAGAACTGGAAGCGGCTTTGGTACAAGGATCCAGTACGATTGAACTTGCGGCGGTAGGTGCGGATACGGTTTATGGCGGAAACGGTGACGATGTTATTTTCGGAGATACCATTAATACCGATACTCTACCGTGGGGAGTTGATGGAAATCCGGCTAAACCGGCTGATCTTCATGACGGTTTAGGTCTTGATGGTCTTAAAACATTTTTGGAATTGAAAAACGGAACTGCTCCTACCGATGCAGAGCTTTACGATTACATCAAAACCAATCATGCTGCATTTAATGTAGAGAATGATGTACGCGGCGGTAATGATACTTTATCGGGAGAAGCCGGGAACGATGTCTTGTATGGTCAAGGGGGCAATGATACCCTTGATGGAGGTGCCGGCAGTGATATCATGTACGGCGGTACCGGAAATGACACCCTTATCTTTGATGGTGTTGACAGTGTGGTTGATGGTGGATCAGGGCTTGATACATTGGTACTGTCGATGAATACTTCCATTAATTTTGATTCATTGATCACTAATCCGGTGAGCAACATTGAAGTGATCGATTTAGCTCAAAACGGCGATCACCAAATGGTGAATATATCCTTGCAAGATGTCATTGATATGACCGATGGAAATAATGATTTGTATATTCTCGGCGATGCCGGTGACAAAGTAACGGTAGATACCACAACCTTAACCAAACAAGACGGAAGCGTGAGTGAAGTGGTGAACGGAAGCGAACATACCTTTGATGTTTATGTCAACGCTTCTGATCCGACCGTAACCCTCAAAATTGAGCAAACGATCACTGACACGATCTGATATTTGGCTAAAATTAGAGGATGAAAAGAACACTCACCTTTTTTCTCATTACGGCGGTACTCTCCGCCGTACTTTTCAGCTCTCCTGAATTTTCTATCACCAAAGCTTTTTTAGATAAAATTGAGCGCGAATATGGCCCTTTTGCCGCGCGGCGCGCTTATGCGCTGGTGCAAATGATGAATGAAGCAAGAGATGCTAATGAGCTTGAAAAGCTTGAAAAAGTGAATGATTTTTTTAATCAAACACCCTATGCCGCGGATAAAGAGACGTGGGGGGAGAGTGATTATTGGGCGACACGGTATGAGTTTATCGGAAAAGATAAAGCAGACTGTGAAGACTACGTCATCGCCAAATATTTTACCCTGAAAGAGTTAGGGGTTCCCCCCTCTAAACTTTTTATGACGTATGCCAAATCAATACGGTACAAAACGGCACATTTGGTGTTGACATACTACGAAACATCCCGTTCCGTCCCATTGGTTCTGGATAATTACAACTATAAAATTCTCCCCGCTTCGAAACGAAATGATTTGATACCGATTTACAGTTTTAGCGGAGATGAGTTGTTTAACGCCAAGCAGGCTCAGATCGGGAAAATGGTTCCGGCATCAACCCGCCAGAAACGTTCGTGGAATGAATTAGTAATAACAAGGTCAAAGGAATAAAAATGAGTTTATTTAAACAACTGGTGATGATGTTAAGCCTCTTTTTAGCGGTTATTTTGGTATCGGTTATGGTTCTTAATTTTCGATCGGCAACCGAATTTGCCCAAAACCAACTCTATAATGATGCTAAAAATACGGCCCATTCTCTGGGACTTTCACTTTCTAAAGTCGCTGACCCTTCAGATACTTCGAGCATGGAGACGATGATTAATGCTATTTATGACAGTGGATATTATCAGCGTATACGTTTAGCCGATGTTGAGGGAAAAGAGGTTTATGTGCGAGAGAGCGAAGTCCGTGTTAGCGATGTCCCTCAGTGGTTTATCGAGATGGTACCGATTTATAATGCGAGTGCATCGAGTGAAATTATGATCGGATGGAGCCGTTTCGGGACGCTTGAAGTGAGTGCCCATACCGGTAACACGTATCGACAGCTTTATTCGACCTTGATTGATCTGATCTATACTTTTATGATGATTGCTGCGGTAGTCTTTATTATGCTCTATTTCCTCCTTTCATTGAGTCTCAAATCGCTTAAACGGATCGGGGAACAAGCGAAAGCGATTATTGACAATGAGTTTATTGTTGAGAAAAAAATCCCTTTTACGACTGAACTTCGTTCGGTTACAACAGCGATGAATGCGATGGTTGAGAAAGTAAAAGATATTTTTGATCGGGAAAACGAGACGTTGCGTCGGTATCATGAACTGCTTTATAAAGATTCGGAAACCAAACTGCATAATCGACGTTATCTGACCGCCAAGCTTCCCGATTACATCCAATCGGATGCTTCGCTCTCTTCCGGTACCTATGTGATGGTGAGTTTGAATGAGATCGACCGACTCAAACGTGAAAAAGGGTATGAACGCTACAGTACGTTAATTAATACTCTTGCGGAAGAGCTTAATATTCAAATGGGTTCATTTCGTCATGCCCTGATCGCAAGACTTAATGAGTCCGATTTTTTTGTAGCGCTACCCGCGTGTGAAGTGGAGAGTGTTACGCATCAGGTTGAAAATCTGATGTCGAAGATGCGTCGTGTTATTGTGCAAATGGAGGGTGAAGTATCTAAATATTTGGTGATGGGATGTGGTATCGGAACGTACAGTGAGAGCGATACCCTTAAATCACTCTTTTCACGTGCCGACCATACGGTTACCCAAGCAAAACTTTGCGGACGTTTAGTAATTGATGCAAACCAAGAGAGTGACTCCATTTTGGTACTCGGGCGTGAAGAGTGGCGAAAAGAGTTGTTAAAAAGTTTGGATGAGTCTCGAATGCTCTTGGCATTTCAAAGTGTCGTTGAACAGCGTGTTGATCATTTGAGTGTGATACATGAAGAGATATTCTTACGGTTGCTTGATCGTGAGGGGACGATCCATTCGGCCGGATATTTCATTCCTATTGCGACCAGTTTGGGGCTTATCGATACGCTGGATCGTTATATGATTGAAAAAGTTTTTAAACATATTAAGGAACACAACCCCCTTACCCCCTTAGCCCTTAATCTTAGTGCTGATTTTGTTAAGAAATATGAGAATATTCAATGGTTACGAGAAGAGTTAGAGAGTTTTAGACGTCACAATGATCTGGTATTATGGTTTGAAGTGAGTAATACAACGGCACTCTATCAGCTCGAAGCGGTATCAACGATCAGTGCGATGGTGAAAATGTTCGGATACCATTTCGGAATTGACCATTTTACGATTCCCGAAGCAGGAGCCCATTACCTCCAAGCGATTCGTCCCGATTATGTAAAAGCGAATAATGCCTATTTGCAGGATATGATGTTTGATCAAGAGACGGGTAAAAGCAGGGAGAGTTTTAATAATGTGATCCGAAGTCTCGGTATCTCCATTATTGCCATTAATATTGAAGAAGCTGAGGATGTCGAACGTTTAAAACTCCTCGGAATTGAACAGTTCCAAGGTGCCCATATCGCTCCTGTAGCATTGTTGCAGTAGTCTTACCCTTTTTTACGGGTAAGCACGAAAGCAAAAGCGGCTATAACCGCCACTAAGATAAAAATATTGCCTTGCTCTTCCATCAAAATTCTCCTAATAGTTTTTTCATGATTTCAATATGATAACTCTCTTGATAATTAATAAACTCAAAAAATGCCGAGAGTTTTTCATCGGTGATTGAAGAGGAGAGGCGGCGGCACTCCTCTTTGGCATTTTCCTCTTCGATTATCCCTCCGCGGAGAAATTTTTCCATATCGGCAATTTCATAAGTACGGGAATGGAGTGTTCTAGGGAGTGAGAGTATTCCCATTTTTGTCATCATCTCCGCAAAGGAACGCAGATGAAAATGCGATTCATCCATCAAATCTTGAAAATGGCTCACTTGCGATGCTGTCGTGGCACGAATTTGCCGGTAAAAATAGACCATGATTAGCTCGTACTCTTTATAAAGCTCTTCAAATAAGAAGAGGGCAAGCGCATCCGTTTCGCTTACACTTAAAAGGGCATCCGGCCAATTCAGGGAGCGATTGAAAGCGCTCAGAATTTCATCTAACGATATTTTTTCGAGATAAGCGTTTAGGGTAGAGAGCATATAGCTTTCATCATGGCGCATTCGTTCAAAAAGAGGGGTCTCATCGTATAGAAGATGGAGCGATTTTATCTCGTTGATCGTTGTCCGGACAAGGGTGAAAAATGATTCGCTCTCTATACTAAAGAGGGTGTCTCGCCCATAGTTATACGAAACATTATTCTCATAAAGTGATCCGGCAACCCATTTGAGATGACGGAATTCAATTTGGGAGAATTCATACAGACGGTTTTTGATCGACGGATTATTGATGGCAAACGATAAAAAAGCGATTCTCAGCCACAGCTGATGTTTTCGTTGAAAAAGAGTCGCATCCATCATACTTCTACCTCACATTTCATACCGATTTCGATAGCGTGCAACTCTTCTGTGCTCCCGTGAGCTTTCTCGTTTTTGTGAATTTGAGCGGCTTCGAAAGCGGTTAGTACCATTTGTGCGCACGCTTGTTGTTTTACAGGTCCCTGTGCCACTTTTTCACGTAGTTTTACCGCCGCGCGTGCAGCATAGTCGAGAGATTCACCTTTAATCATTTCAGTAAACATTGATCCCAATACGACGGTATCGTGACATCCGTTGGTAGCGTATCCGACATTTTGGAGGATTTCATTTTCTGTTTGAATATAAAAAATGACAAACTCACCGCTTTGTTCAGAATGCCCGACTCCGACTCCGGTAGCGTTCTCAATCGGACCGTAGTTGCGCGGGTGCATGAGATGCTCGATAATCTCTTGATTTAGATTGTTTTCCATTTAATGATTATAACGTAGGTTGAACCTCTTTGTAAGAGTCCTCACCGTACAATCGCGTTATGAAAACCCTAACCCCTGAAACTCTCCGTTATTTACCCACTACCCGTGCCGAAATGGACGCACGGGGCTGGGATGCGTGCGATATCATCCTGATCTCGGGTGATGCCTATATCGATTCACCGTTTATCGGGGTTGCCGTGGTAGGACGGATATTGGAGCGGGAGGGGTATCGTGTCGGGATTATCGGACAGCCCGACATCACTACGGATGACGTGATGCGGTTGGGGGAACCGAAACTCTTTTGGGGGGTGAGCGGCGGGAGTGTCGATTCGATGGTCTCCAACTATACGGCGACGAAAAAATTCCGCAACAGCGACGACTATACCCCCGGCGGTGTTAATAACGCGCGACCCGATCGTGCGACGCTGGTCTATACGAACCTGATCCGCAAATATTTCAAAAACACCGTCCCTATCGTGTTGGGGGGGATCGAGGCGAGTTTGCGCCGCGTGAGCCATTATGACTACTGGACGAACAAACTGCGCAAACCGATCCTCTTTGATTCTAAAGCCGACTATCTGATTTACGGGATGGGGGAGGGGGCGATCATCGCTCTGCCCAAAGCGTTGGCCGCCGGAGAATCCCCTTATGACATTCGAGGGGTGTGTTATATTGCCAAAGAACCGCGTGAGGGGTATTTGACGTTGCCATCGCATGCCGAGTGTTTGGAAAACAAAGAGCGTTATATCGATCTCTTCGATATGTTTTACAACCATAACGATCCTATTTCGGCAAAGGGGCTATGTCAAGAGGTAGACGGACGCTACGCGATCCAAAACCCTCCTGCCGATTATCTGGATGAGAACGAGATGGACGCGGTGAGTGCCTTGCCCTTTACCCGTGAACTTCATCCCTACCATCGTCCCAAAGGTGCGGTGAAGTGTCTTGAGACGATTAAATTCTCCATTATGACCCATCAAGGGTGTTGGGGTGAGTGTAATTTCTGCGCCATCGGGGTTCATCAGGGGCGCACCATCCGCACCCGCAGTGAGGAATCCATCCTAAAAGAGGCGGTACAGTTTACCGAGTACAAAGATTTCAAAGGGATCATCAGTGACGTCGGAGGCCCGACGGCGAACATGTACGGCTACGAGTGCAATAAAAAGCTCAAACACGGTACGTGTGACCATCAGCGGTGTGTCGATGATACCCATCTGTGCAAATCGATGAAAGTCGATCACACCCGTGTACTCAATCTCCTCCGTCGTCTGCGTGAAGTGCGAGGGATCAAAAAAGCGTTTGTCGCTTCAGGGGTGCGGTATGATCTCATCAACGAAGATAAACGTCAGGGGTATGAGTATCTCAAAGAGATGGTGCGTCATCACATCTCGGGACAGATGAAGGTCGCCCCCGAACACACCTCGGAACACGTTCTCCATCTGATGAACAAACCGGGGAAACAGACTCTCGTTGATTTCAAAAAGCTTTATGATAAATTGAACAAAGAAGAGGGTAAAAAGCAGTTCTTGACCTACTATCTCATCGCCGCCCATCCGGGATGTACCGAGAAAGATATGCACGATCTTAAACGCTTTACGAGCGAAGAGCTGAAAATGAATCCAGAGCAGGCACAGGTTTTCACTCCGACACCGGGAACGTATTCTGCGGTAATGTACTACACCGAGATGGATCCGCTAACACGTAAAAAAATCTTCGTCGAAAAAGATACGGCACGCAAAGAGAAGCAAAAGCAGATAGTGGTTGCCAAAGACAATTTCAAAAGCGGGTTTGGGAGTTAAATCGCAACCCTAAAAAATAGTGGAACAATTTTTGCGCTCTTACCTCTCTTTTAGCTTCGGTAACTTACAATAAACACTTCAAACTTAACATTATGGAACTTTTATTTGCGAATCGATAAATTTTTAAACGCGGTCAATCTGACCAAACGCCGTGCCGTCGCTCAGGATATGATCGGTGAGGGTGTCGTCTATATTAACGGCAAAGCGGTTAAGCCCGCTAAAAATGTTGCCCTCGGCGATATCATTACCCTCGTCTATCTTGAGAAAGAGATGAAATACGAAGTTTTGGCTATTCCGAGTATCAAATCAACCCCGAAATCTCAACAACATCTCTATGTCAAGGAACTCTCATGAACGCTACCAAAGCCGATTTTGAAGCACTCTTTGAACATAAAATGAGCGATGAAGAGATGCGAGAGTTTTTACTCTCGTTATCCCTCAATGCGCAGACCTCTTCGGAGATGATCGCAACCGCCGCTGAGGTGATGCGCACGCACTCCATCATCCTCGAAGTCCCTTCTGAACTCAAACCTAAACTGATCGATGTCGTGGGGACGGGGGGAGATAAGAGCGGCAGTTTCAATGTCAGCTCCACCGTTGCCCTTGTTCTCGCCGCATCGGGTGCGTATGTTGCCAAACACGGTAATCGCTCCATCACCTCCAAATCGGGGAGTGCCGATGTCCTCGAATATCTGGGTGTCAAACTCGATCTCTCATTGGAACAGAGTTCGACGCTTCTTCAAGAGTGCGGATTTACCTTTTTGTTCGCCCAATACCACCATCCTGCGATGAAGTTCATTATGCCTATACGTCGCTCGATCCCTGAGAAAACCATCTTTAATATCCTCGGACCGCTCACTAATCCCGTGGGGCTCTCTAAAATCCTCCTCGGGGTGTTTGATGAGGTGTTTGTCCCTAAAATGGCGGAAGCGGCGCGTGAACTGGGGATGCAATCGGCGATTGTGGTGAGTTCACGTGAAAAGATGGATGAGATCAGTATCAGCGACATCACTTATGCAGGGCATCTGAAAAATAACAGCATAGAGTATTTCGAGATCGATCCGCAGATGCTGGGGATCAAAAAAGCGCCGTTTGAAGCGATCCTCGGCGGGGAAGCGGAACGAAATGCCGAGATACTCACCGATATTTTAAACAACCGCGCCACCGAAGCGCAACGGGATATGGTTTTGATTAATGCGGCGTATGCTCTCGTGGCTGAGGGGATGGCTAGAGATGCGCAAGAGGGGTTGGAAATCGCTCGTGATACCTTGCTCAGCGGCAAAGCATCCGAAAAACTCAAACAAATCGTATCGGTATCGTCTAAACTATGATGAAGTTATCGCAACCCGAATTAGCGCCATTGTGTGAACGTCTTATTCAAGAACTTCCGCAGGGGGGTGTTGTGATCTTGCAGGGGGATTTGGCGAGTGGTAAAACGACCTTTACCCAAGCCTTTGCTCACTACCTCGGATTGGAAGATGCCGTGACTTCACCTACTTTTTCACTTCAACAGGTGTATGGAGGTCGATTGTTTCATTATGATCTTTATAATTACGGCTTTGAGAAGTTTGTATCGTTAGGGATGATGGAAGAACTAGAGCGTACGGGGTATCATTTGATTGAGTGGGGAGATGAAACGTTGATCGAATGGCTCAAACGTGCGGGTATCGATACCGTTGTTTTAAAAATTACTAAATGCGATGAGCAATCGCGATGTTATGAGGTGCAACGTGCATGAATTAAAAATTGAAAACTTAGTCAAAACGATCAAAAATCACGAAATTGTTCGGGGTATCAGTATGGAACTCCGTACCGGAGAGGTTGTCGGACTTCTTGGGCCTAACGGTGCGGGTAAAACAACAACGTTTTACATGGTGTGCGGTTTGATCGAAGCTACAGGGGGTAAAGTCTACATCGACGGAGAGGATGTCTCCCATTTACCGCTGCACAAACGCTCACGTATGGGGATCGGTTATTTACCGCAGGAAGCTTCGATTTTCAAAGATTTAAGTGTTGAAGAAAATCTTATTATTGCTGCACAAGCCGGAGACCTTGACGCGGAAACGGCAGAAAAACGAATTGAAGAGTTGTTGGAAATGTTTAATATTGAGCCGATCCGAAACCGTCGCGGGATTAATCTTAGCGGAGGAGAGCGCCGTCGTGCCGAGATTGCACGTGCGTTAGTGAACAAGCCCCGATTTCTGCTGTTAGATGAGCCGTTTGCAGGGGTCGATCCGATCGCTGTTATGGATATCCAAAGTGTTATTTCGCAGTTAGTAGAGTACGGCATCGGTGTTTTAATTACCGACCATAATGTTCGTGAAACGTTAGCGGTATGTGATCGAGCTTACGTTATCAAAAGCGGTCAGCTTCTGGCTGCGGGAACGAGTGATGAGATTGCACATAATGCCGATGTGCGTCAACACTATCTCGGTGAATCGTTTAAGTTCTAATATTACATGCTACGAGTAAAAACAAACGTTGAGCTAAAAAATAAGCTTTCCAACACGCTGCGCAACTGGCTGCCGATTCTCCAATCGAGCCTGAGTGATTTGGGTGAAGCGATGGCTCCGTTTGTTGAGAGTAATCCTCTGATTGATATTAAATCGGGGTATGAAGAGTCGTTTGAATCGAGAATACCGAAAAAAATTCAATACGGCTATGTTCAAAACTCTCACAGTGAAGCGATTGAAGCCCTTACAGTTCAACACAAAAGTTTGTATGAAATTCTCGAAGAGCAGATTGACGGCTCCTTGTTTCCTACCCCGATATCCCAGCTTATTGCCAAACATATCATTGAAAATCTCGATGAGGGGGGATATTATGAGGGCGATGATACGACTTTTTGTAGTGCGCAAGGGATTGATTTAGAACAATTTGAAAAAATTCGGCTCCGTTTTATCCATGTTGAACCGGTTGGTATCGGCGCACGAAACGTTAGTGAATCGTTTTTGTTTCAGCTTGAATCCGCCTCGATCGGTGACGCCGGATATGCCCTTGCACGTGAAATGATCACCCATATGGATGAACTGGGGCGCTACCGAAAAGATGCCGCTTTCGAAGAAGCGATGCGGGTAATCGGAAGTTTTAAGAATCCTCCCGCAATCGATTATTTGGAAGACTCTCAGCAGGTGATTCCCGATCTGATGATTCATAATGATCCGGAAGACGGGATCGAAGTGAGACTCAATGATCAATATTATCCAAGCGTAACGATTGATGCCGCATACGGGGTTGATCATCCGTTTGTTCGTGAAAAACTCAAAGAGGCAAAAAGTCTTGTCGATGCTTTGGAAATGCGCAAAGCAACCCTCTACAAAGTGGGGTTGATGATCGTCGAATATCAATATGACTTTTTCACCGGGGGTGCGATCAAGCCGCTTACCCTGAAGACACTTGCCGATGAATTCGGACATAATCCCTCTACTATTTCACGTGCGATTGCCAATAAATACATCGCATGCGATCGAGGTGTTTATCCGATGAAAGATTTTTTCACAACGGCAATCGATGAAGATGTTTCCAACGCCGCGATCAAAGATTATGTGGCGGAATTGGTTAAAAACGAATCCCATAAAAAACCGCTCAGCGATATGAAACTTCTTGAAATGATCCAAGAGAAATTTAAAATCACAATGGTTCGCCGTACCATCGCAAAATACCGTAAACAGCTCAATATTGCAGGATCGAGTGAGCGTAAGCAGCTCTATCTTTTAGGACGCACTTGAGGGATGTCCGAGCCTATCTCGATGCAGAGGTAGAAGCACGTAACTGCAGTGATGAGTTATGTGAGGAGCGACCTGATCCTTTAATGGTCGCAAGGTGCACAAGAGATCAGCATCATGCTCTGACGTGTGCATTGTTTGCCTACGGGAACGTAAAGGCCATCGTCGCCTTTTTATCCTCATTGGATTCTGATTTGATCGATGCGGATGAAGCGCATTTGCGTTGTCGGTTAGAGGGGAAATATTACCGCTTTCAATCGACGGAAGATATCATTCAATGGTTTATAACCTTAAAAGCGCTGAAAACTTTAGGGGGAGCTGAACAGATTTTTTTGGAAGGATACGTTCGAGACGGGTTGCTAGAGGGGGTGAATTCACTGATTTCAACCTTATATGCGTGCAATCCTTACCGTTCAAAAGGGTATGAGTTTCTGATCACAAAACCGATCACTTCGATTGCCAAAGCCTCCGCTATGAAACGGTGGATGATGTACCTGCGATGGATGGTACGTGATAACGAACTCGATATGGGATTATGGAGCGGGGTACGTCAAAGCGATTTGATCATGCCGCTGGATACCCATACCTTTAGTGTTTCACGGCGTTTAGGACTTTTAAACCGCAATCAGTGCGATATGAGAGCGGCAATTGAGTTGACCGAAACGCTCAGGGGATTTGATCCTCACGATCCGCTGAAATACGATTTTGCCCTCTATCGGATCGGACAAGAGAAAATCCTTTAGAGAAAGGGAGATGATAGATTGTGGTACAATCTCATCCATCAATTTAGAACCATAAGAAGTTTACCCTTTAATGAAAAAAATTTTAATCGTCACTGACGGAGCTATCGGACAACACTTTATAGAACGTGTCATCGGTACGTATACGAGTGAAAACCTTTATTATATTATCCAAACGACCGAGAAAAACTTCGAAGGGTATAACCCCGCTCGCTATAAATTCTTTCAATTCGATCCTACCAGTTTTTATAAAATTGCCAACCTGCTAAAAATGGATTTTTGGCAAGTGGTTTTGGTTATGGAAAATCAGATCGATTTAGAAAATACCATTAAAAATATCCGTTTGTATAAACCCTCCATTCGGATTATTGCACTTGATTTATGGAATACGGTGAGTCCGTGCGATGATATCGAGTGGGTCAATATGCAAGAGCTTATTGCCGCAAATATGATCGATTATCTCCCCAATATCCCCGTTTTAGCTAAAAATATAGGGCTGGGTTCGGGTGAGATTATGGAGGTTTTGGTTCCGTTTGGAAGCTCATTCGTTTACCGCCATATCGGTTCTATTGAACAGAAAAACTGGAAAATCGCCGCTATCTACCGAAACCGTCAGCTTATTCTCCCTGCCGACAATAAAATGATTCAGCCGAATGATACGCTAGTATTGGTGGGTGATCCCGCCGTGTTACGTTCAATTTATCGAGCCATTAAACGGGAACTCGGGCAATTTCCCGCCCCTTTCGGGTCTAAGATTTACCTCTATATTGATATGCACAACGAAAAACCTTCTGCCATTATGGCCTTGGTCAGACGAAGTGTTTATATTCAGAAAAAGCTCCGTCAGCCGCTTATTATTAAAGTGATCAATCCGAGTGATATTGATGTATTGCGGATGATAAAAGCTTCTGCACAAGGCGATGTAATGGTTGATATCGATTATACAGCCGTACCGGATGAGGGGCTTATTCTTAATGATATCAAAAAATATCACATCGGTCTTTTTCTTGTTTCCCATACGGCTTTTTCGATTTCGTCGATCCGAAAAAAACTTTACGTCGGCAATGTACCGGTATTAAAACTCGCAGAACGATCTTTTTCTTCGTTACGGGAAAGCGTTGTCATTTTAAGTGAAGAGGGGCATATCGAAAATATTTCAACGACGATATTTGACGTCTCTTCCCAATTCGGGTTCAATTTAGAACTGATTAATTATACGAATGAAGAGGGGTCGCATAAGAACGAGGTGATTGACCATTTTAACAATCTCTCCGCTATTTTTTCAAAGTCTATTAATGTTTCGCTTCAAGATACCAATCCGATACGTGAGTTACGCGAAAGGGAAAATTTTCTTCATGTCCTGCCGTTTACATCCAAGATGTTTACAAACCCGTTTACCGCTTATTTTTCAACCGATCCTGAAGTACTTTACCGTAAGCTCGGACACTATCATCAGCTTTTTATCCCTACACAAATTTAACCCTTGACAAGAGGGTTTTAAGTCATCTTTTAGTAATATATATCTCATTCCGTAACAACTTAATTCATCAGGTTTTTCTATGACGATATCTATCAACCTTAAACGTGTAATTGACGACTCTTATCCCATCCATATCGGAGCGTTGCCCGAGATAAACTTTGAGGGGAAAGTCGTAGTTTTAACCAATCCGAAAGTGGCAGGTTTGCACTTGCAAACACTTCTGAACCGATTGCATGCTAAAGAAGTTTATATTGTGACGATTCCTGACGGTGAGCAGTACAAAACGTTAGAGACGATTGAATCGATTTTAGATCGGATGTTTGATCATCGACTGAACCGTAAATCGCTTCTGGTCGCATTTGGCGGCGGCGTGATCGGTGATATGGGAGGATTCGCGGCGAGTCTCTACAATCGCGGAATCGATTTCATCCAAATCCCCACAACTCTCCTTTCGCAAGTCGATGCGAGTGTCGGCGGAAAAACAGGGGTGAATAACCGATACGGCAAAAATCTAATCGGTGCTTTTCATCAACCGCGCGCGGTTTACATCGATCCGAGTTTTCTTAAAACCCTCCCATCCCGTGAATTTGGAGCAGGGGTCGCGGAGATTGTCAAAATGGCGGTGACCTTTAACGCACCGTTTTTTGAGTGGCTGGAACAGCATGATTTGCGTGAGGGAGATAATCTGCTCTACGCGATTGCTAAAGCGGTTGAGACCAAAGCAGGTGTGGTCGAAGAGGATGAAAAAGAGCAGGGGCTTCGTGCGGCGTTGAATTATGGACATACATTCGGTCATGTCATTGAAAACGAAACAAAATACGAAACCTATTTGCACGGCGAAAGTGTCGCAATCGGGATGGTTATGGCCAATGACTTAGCGCATGAAATCGGGTTGATGAGCCGTGAAGAAGTTGCACGGGTTAAAGCACTGTTAGGACGCTATGATCTCCCGCTTGAATATCCGATACAAGATGTTGAAAAGTTTTATGAAACCTTTTTCTTGGATAAAAAAAGTGCCGATAGTGCTATAACTTTTATTCTCCCTCGTGGAATCGGAGCGGTAGAGATTACCGATACGATAGAGGCATCAACGGTGAAAAAAATCTTGACAGCATTCAAAGGAACCCGCGCGTGAGATATTTTTCGTTTTTATTTACGTCATTATTTATAGCGGTTTTAACCCTTAATGCGGCAAAAAATGATGAGAATATTTTTCAAGAGCAATCGATAGAGCTCCCTAAAGAGGTCGAAATCGAAAATGCACAAGAAGAACTCTCTAAAATTCAAAAAGAGCTCTCAAAAGGGAACAGCATTTGGCTTAAAAGCTATAACTCCTATATGGCCTACCAAGAGTCTCGCAAAAATCTTCGAGAAGTAAAATATCGTATCGAACTGTTGCAAAATCGATCACCGAATGTAGAGCGCAAACTCGAAATCGAAGCTCTCCAAGCCAAACAAAAAATTCTGACCGAACAGGTTGATCTCTTAAAAGCTCAGGGGACATCACCGTTTGTATCATTGCTAAAACCGGATGAAGCGGGTGAGCTTCCGACGATTACGAATCCTTTCGATATCGTGACGGGATTATCCTACGTTAAACGTCTTAACAGCCAATATCATGATTATGTTTTACGTGAAGAGGAGTTGCAAGAGCTTATCACCCTCTTGGAACGGCAGATTGTTTTGTTTAAAACACTCACACGTCTGGATCCGAAATCAGATTATGATGTGGAACTTGAAGCGACGATGCTGCAAGTCGAAAAATTCAAATTGGCACTTGAGACGCTTGTCTCTACGGCAGACGTATATGAAAAACGGATTGAATCAACCGAAGCAAAAATCAACAAAGAGATTAAAGAACAGATTTATAAACTCCTGAATATCGGGATGATTGTTCTTGTTCTCTTTCTTATCTCCTTTTTATTTAAACGGGTCATCAAACGTTACATTATGGACAATGAACGTTTTTATATGGCCAACAAAATCGTGACCTTTATCAATGTGACGTTGATTATTTTGATTTTGCTTTTCAGCTATATCGATAACGTCGGCTATTTTGCCACCGTTCTCGGCTTTGCCTCTGCGGGTCTTGCGATCGCGATGCGTGACTGGTTTATGTCGTTGCTCGGCTGGCTTGTTATTGTGATCGGGGGAGCTATTCACGTCGGAGATCGTATTCGATTTATGAAAGACGGTATGGAATACGTCGGAGATGTTTTGGATATTTCGATGCAGCGTATTACGCTGATGGAGGATGTTACTTTAACTACCATTCAAACAAACCGCCGTGCGGGGCGCATTGTTTTTGTCCCTAACAACTACATTTTCACTTCGATGATTGCCAATTATTCGCACGGATCGCTTAAAACGGTTTGGGACGGGATCGATATTGTCATCACCTTTGATTCGAATCACAAAAAAGCGGCGCATTTGGTCAAAGAGATTTGCCGTAAGTATTCAAAAGGGTACACTGATATTACTCGTAAACAGATCAATAAACTGCGTGATCGTTACAGCCTTAAAAACAGTAACGTTGAGCCTCGAATTTTTACGTTTATCGAAACCAACGGATTAAAAATCAGTGCGTGGTACCTCACGAACGCCTACGCAACACTTACTTTGCGTAGCACGATCTCTGCCGACATTATCGATGCATTCAACGCCGAACACGACATTACAATCGCCTATCCGACCCAGACGTTTTATACGGCTCCGATACCGCCGAAATCTGCGCCTCCTATGGATGTGGAATGAAACCGAAAGTCTATTTTAAAACGTTCGGATGCCGTACAAACGTTTTTGATTCGCAAGTTATGATGTCTGCCTTGCGTGATTATGAGGTGACCGAGGATGAGGGGAGTGCCGATATCGTTGTGGTCAACTCCTGCACGGTGACCAACGGTGCCGATGTGAGTGTTCGCGGCTACATCAATCAGATGGATAAGCAGGGGAAAAAGCTTTTTTTGACGGGATGCGGCGCCCATACCAAAGGGGAATCCCTATTTGGTGCAGGAAAGATACAAGGGGTGTTCGGCCCTTCGGAAAAAATGAAAATCAATACGCTCCTCTCATCGGATAGCCGTTTTTATGAGATCGGTGATTTGAACTATATTGACGATGCGATTGTGGATGAATTTGTCGGGAAATCACGTGCCTTTATTAAAATCCAAGAGGGGTGTAATTTTCGTTGCAGTTATTGTATTATCCCCTTTGTACGTGGTGATGCACGAAGTATGGATGAAGCCAAGATTTTAGAGCAGGTATCACGCCTTGCAAGCAATGGTTTCGGAGAGTTTGTCCTCACGGGGACGAACGTCGGAAGTTACGGTCAGGGTGAGGGGCGAAGTATAGCGGAATTGATGAAAAAAATGTCGCTCATCCGTGGTGTTCGTCGTATTCGTGTAGGTTCGCTGGAACCGATACAGGTAAATGAATCGTTTCGGGAAATTTTGGATGAGCCGTGGTTAGAACGACATTTACATATCGCGATTCAACACAGTAGTGACTCGATGCTTCGCCTTATGAACCGTCGTAACCGTCATGCCGGTGATGTCGAGCTTTTCGGTATGCTGCATGAAAAAGGTTTTGCCCTCGGAACCGATTTTATTATCGGTCATCCGGGAGAGAGTGACGTGATTTGGAGTGAGGCGATGGAGAATATCCGTTCGCTTCATCTCACCCATATTCACCCTTTTACCTATTCCAAACGAGACGGAACTCCGAGTTCGGTGATGAAACCCGAAGTAAACGGAACACTCTCGGCACAAAGAATGGCCGAGCTTAATGCGCTGATTGGATCAAATAATAAGAAGTTCAGGGAAAAAAGAGCTACTTCTGCGTTGGAAGTGCTAGTAGAATCGGGTGAGGGGAATAATTATATCGGATACGATCAATTTTATAATAAAGTCTTGATCGAATCGAATGAAGATATCAGCGGTGACTGGATCACGCTGGAACACTATGAGGTACACGATGAATTTAACATGGCCAAATTTTAACCGAAATCAGCTCATCCTTATTATTTCGGGGGGGATTGTTTTACTTTTGCTTCTGTTTGCCCTTTTACGTGACAGCGGTGATACGATACCCCTTTCGGAAGCAACCAAACTGATTGAGAACGATCAAATCGAAAAAGCATTCAGTGACGACGGGTATACCTATTTTGCCACCAAAGAAAACGGCGTAGTGAAAATCGCGTCATCTCAGCTCCCCTCCGAACTGACTGCACACCTTATTATCGAGCCCAAAGGGGGGAACGGATGGTTATGGTTCTTCTTGTTTTTTGCTCTTATCGGCGGAACAGGATTTTGGGCATGGAAAAGTAAATTGGGATTTGAGGATGAAGCTCCCCTAGAAGTTCCGGTTGCTAAAGCAACCCCTGAACCTGAAGCACCGTCTTCCAACGTTACCCCTGTGAAATCAACCGTCCGTTTTAGTGATATCGGCGGTATCGGTGATGTCAAAGAGGAGCTTGAAGAGATTATCGACTTTTTGCGCAATCCGAAACGCTATTACAGCTTCGGTGCGAGAATGCCGCGGGGAGTATTGCTGATAGGACCTCCTGGGGTAGGGAAAACGATGATTGCCAAAGCGGTTGCCGCCGAAGCGGATGTTCCGTTTTTCTACCAAAGCGGTGCCTCGTTTGTACAGATTTATGTCGGAATGGGGGCAAAACGGGTGAGCGAGCTTTTCTCTGCCGCCAAGAAAAATGCCCCCTCTATCATCTTTATCGATGAGATCGATGCGGTAGGTAAAAAGCGTGAAGGGGGTCGTAACGACGAACGCGAAGGAACCCTCAATCAGCTTCTTACCGAAATGGACGGATTTGAAGAGACGAGCGGTATCGTTGTCATCGCCGCGACCAATAATATTGATGTTATGGATTCAGCGCTTCTTCGTGCGGGACGGTTTGACCGCCGTATTTTTGTTGAACTCCCTACCGCATCTGAGCGTGAAGCGATTTTACAAAAATATCTTCGCCATATTCCGAATGAGCTTTCGATTAACGAAATTGCCAAAATGACGGTCGGATTTAACGGGGCTTCGCTTGCGGCTTTGGTGAACGAAGCAGCACTTTTGTGTATGCGTCAAAACGAGATTCAGGTGAAGCAGGAACATTTCTTGGCGGTAAAAGACAAAGTGATGTTCGGTAAAAAGAAAATTGCGATGCTCAGTGACGAGCAACGCCGCTATCAAGTCCGTTATCAAGCGGGGAAAGTGTTTGCCGCGACGTGGTTTGATTTGCCGTATGAGAAGATCACCCTTACCAATGATGCGATCACCCCTCCGACGGCTGAACCGCAACTGCGCCATGAGATCGAAGCCCACATACGGGTTCATTTGGCAGGAATCGCATCATCACACCTTCGTTTCGGCGAACACGCCAGCAATGCATCGCATGATTTAGCGGTTGCCAAAGAATTGGTTCATGCCATGGTGTACGAATACGGGATGGGAAGTTCGATCCAGCCGACACCTGAAGATGAAACATCCCTTATGAACCGTTTGTATCAAGAGATCAGTGTATTATTAGAGAGAAATGAAAAAATTCTCGCCAAATTTGAAGCGGTTTTAGATGAGTATGAACATATTTCAAAAGCCCTTGCCAAAGCAACGATGAATGAGATTTTATAGCGGTTTTGCTCTGAGCGGAGATCAACATTTTTTTGATCCTTATTTAAAACACAGTGATTATACCGTTTCGGGATTTAGTTACGGTGCGATCAAAGCGGCACAATACGTAGCCGACTCACGTGAGCGTATCGATACTCTCCAACTTTTTTCCCCCGCTTTTTTCCAGACGAAAAAAGAGTCGTTCCGACGTCTTCAGATGGGGGGATATTTCAAAGATGCCGAACGCTATTTGGAAAACTTTTTAACAAGCTGCTTTGCTCCCTCACCCGTGGCTCCGCTTGCATTGGGAGAGAACAATGCAGAATCGTTGCAAGAACTTCTCTATTTTGAGTGGACACCGAGCTTAATGGAGCGTATTCGTGCTAAAGGGACACTTATTGAGGTCTATTTGGGACTTGATGATCAAGTGATCGATGTCGCAGGAGCGAGAGAATTTTTTCTCCCCTATGCGACGGTTACCTCGATAAAAAGAGCCAACCATTTTTTACAGGAGAATTTTTAATGATCAAAATAGGTGTTATTACCGCATCAGACCGTGCGAGTGCGGGGATTTACGAAGATATTTCAGGGGTAGCGATTCAAGAGACGATGAAAGACTATCTAAAATCAGAACATGAGATTGTGTACCGTTGTATCCCTGACAATCAGGACACTATTGAAGAGACGATGATGGAGCTGTGCGACCGTGAGGGGTGCTGTCTCGTGGTAACGACGGGGGGAACAGGGCCTGCAAAACGTGACGTGACCCCTGAAGCGACCGAAAACGTCTGTGAGAAGATGATGCCGGGGTTCGGTGAGTTAATGCGTCAGGTGAGCCTCCAATACGTCCCGACGGCGATCCTCTCACGACAGACGGCTGGGATTCGTGGTCGTAGCCTTATTATCAATCTTCCGGGGAAACCGAAATCGATCCGTGAGTGTCTGGACGCCGTATTTCCTGCCGTGCCGTATTGTATCGATTTGATCGAAGGGCCGTATTTGGAGTGTAACGAAGAGGTTATTAAAGCGTTTCGACCGAAGCAATCATAACGGCCGAATATAAGCTAATAAGCGATACTTACAAAAGGGGATAGAATGGATCCATTTATGCGTGAAGCGATTCTTGAAGCGGAAAAAGGGCTGGAAGAGGGTGGAATCCCTATCGGATCGGTACTGGTATATGAAGGTAAGATTATCGGAAGAGGTCATAACCGCCGAGTCCAAAAAGGGAGTGTTATTTTACACGGTGAAATGGATGCTCTTGAAAATGCGGGACGCTTAAGTGCTTCGATCTATAAAGAGTGCACACTCTATACGACCCTATCGCCGTGCCCGATGTGTTCCGGAGCGATTGCGCTGTATGGGATCGGGCATATCGTTATCGGTGAAAATCATAATTTTAAAGGGGAAGAGGAGATGCTTGTATCACGCGGTGTAACGCTTGATATTCTCAACGACCATCATTGTATGGATATGATGGGGCGCTTTATAGAAGAACATCCGAAACTTTGGAATGAAGATATCGGAGAATAATGCGCTATTTCATTTTTGTTTTTCTATTTCCCCTTCTGGTTGTTTCACAGCTCTTCGCCCAATCGAGCGTCTGGAAAATTAGTGACGGTCTCCATACGATGTATCTCGGCGGAACGATTCACGTTCTCCGCTCTTCTGATTTCCCTCTCCCGCGTGAGTTTGATGACGCATACTCAAAATCAGACTATGTTGTATTTGAGACCGATCTATCTCCCTCTCACACTCAAGAGTTACAGAGATTATTGATGCGAAAAATGCTCCTTCCCGCAGGACAAACCCTTGCGCAAAAACTTTCCGCTAAAACATATAATGCCCTTATCGTCTATCTCGATTCACAAGGGTACAATCGGGCTGCATTTGATCGCTTGGAGCCGTGGGCGGTTATGATGACCCTTACACAACTAAAACTCTCTTCAATCGGGATAGATCAAGGTGGAGTTGATAGTCATTACAGTAAACGGGCACTTCTCGATCAAATGCCTCAAAAATATTTGGAAAGTATCCAAGAACAAAGTGCGATTATTACTGAAATCGGTGAAGGTGAAGAGGATACGATGATTCTTCAAACACTTGAAGATATGGATGAGCTGAATACGATAATGACATGGATGGTACAAGATTGGCGGGAAGGTAAAACGGAGCGGCTGGAGCGCGAATTGGTTGTGGAGATGATGCAAGAATCGCCGAAAATGTATCATCGTATTTTGGTACAGCGTAACAATGCATGGATGCCCAAGCTCATGAATATGATACGAGAAGAGAAGAGGGGATTTGTCCTTGTGGGAGCGATGCATCTGCTGGGGCGTGATGGGTTATTGGAACAGTTTAGAAAAGCGGGATATCACGTTGAGATCGTAGCAGAAAGAGATAAAGAGATTCAATAGAGCCTAAGAATGCGACATCTCTGCCGCATTTTTTTACCAGTCACGTACGAGGTTATGGCAGCGCATACAGGCGCGTTGAATATCAAGATAAGCATTTTGTGCCGTATCGCGGCGGACGTTATCCATACTCGATTTAATAATATCGACGTTATCGGTGATCAGGTGTGCCGATGTTGTCGCAATTCTGGCTTTATGGGCCTTCTCTTTTGGGAGCATTTTACTCATCATTGCTTCATTTCCCAATAGTTTTTGACTCTCTACCCCGAGAGCTTCGGCGGCTTTAAGCGCTTTTTGTTTATCTCCTTCGATAAAACCTGCCTGCATAACCATCATGTAATTATTGAGTTTGTACATATTGTCTTTGAGATCGTATTCACCTGCAGAGAGTACCGAACTAAATGCCAAAGCCGCAACGGCACCGATTAAAAACTTTTTACCCATGGAAACTCCTTGTATGACGTTATTAATACTATAAGTTAATATTGATTAAATGAATATTAATTCATGTAATATTCAATTCTCTGCGGACGGCTAAACAAGAACCCTTGGAAGGAGTCGCATTCCATCTCACGCAAGAGATTAAACTGCTCGGGTGTCTCTACCCCCTCAGCAATCACTTCAAGTCCGAAAGTCTTTCCGATGGTAATAATGGTTTGAATAATAATTTGATCCGATACGCTATCGGGGAGTGCTTTTACGAAAGACTGATCGATTTTTAGTTCATCAATCGGAAGATTTTTGAGATACGATAAGCTGGAGTAGCCTGTTCCGAAATCATCGATAGAGAGGGTAAAGCCAATCTCTTTAAGGAGGATGATTTTTTCCATTGCTTTATGGATATCATGTACCAGTAATCCTTCGGTGAGTTCTAAACGTATTTTGGACGGATTGATCCGCATCTGATTGATTTGTCCCTTAAGTTTTGAAATATAGTTCTCTTCTTCAAACTGCTTCGGACTCACATTGACCGAAATACGCCATTTTTGTTTAATCGGATCATTTTCCCATCTCTTGAGTTGTTTGGTTGCTTCTTCAAAAATCCAATCCCCCAAGGAGATAATAATTCCGGAACTCTCTGCCAACGGTATAAATTTTGAGGGAGGGATTAACCCGCGCTCGGGGTGTTCCCATCGCATGAGGGCTTCAACCCCTTCGGTTACTCCTTGCACATTGACTTGTTCCTGATAAACGATATAGAGCTGATGAAGCGTCAGTGCAGCATTGAGATCATGTGTGAGACGGGCGTGTTCCGCCATGGTCTCTTGAAGGGATGCGTCATAAAAACGGGAGGTATTTCGTCCACTTTTTTTAGCCGCGTACATGGCACTGTCGGCATAAGTAAAGAGCTGATCAATACTGGACTCTTCACCGATAAATAAGACGATACCGATACTCGCACTAAGATAAAAAGATTGGTTATCGATGAGGAACGGCTCTTTGGCTATATCGAGAATTTTATGGGCAGCTGTCTGGACGGCGGTAGCCGCATCATGCTGATTTAATCCGATATTTTCAATTAAAATGACAAATTCATCCCCGCCGAAACGGGCAACGGTATCGGATTGGCGTAAGATGCTGAGTAGTCGTTTTCCCATTTGTTTCAGTACTTCATCTCCCGAAATATGCCCTTTGATATCGTTTATCCCTTTGAAATTATCCAAATCGATAAAAAGCAAACCGCCGTATTGTTGGGTACGAGAACTCGAGACCATAGCTTTTGTAAAACGTTCAATCAAAAGACGTCTGTTTGCCAGTTCGGTTAAAGGGTCATAAAAAGAGAGTTTCAAAATATTCTCTTTTTGGTAAAACGAGTTGATCGCAAATCCTAAATCCCCCGAAAGTTCATCAATCATAGCGGTCTCTTCGGCTGTAAATCCCCCTTCTTGCGCAGTGCAAATCATCATTACCCCAAACGATTCGATCGCAAAAGTGTCTTTTCGCAATGCTGCCGCATAAACAGAGGTAATACCGTATTTTTCCACTTTACGTCGGCACTCCTCAGAGATATCGGTCGTAAAATCGGTCAAAATAATAGAGGTATTTCGTTGTAGGGCTATTTGTTCAATAGGCACGATGGTTTGCTCCTCGTCGATACCGTACGAGGCTTTTACTTTGAGTTCTCCCCCTTCAATCAAAGAAATTTTAACACTTAAAAAAGATTGATTCTCCACTAAACATAATGCCGTTTTATCAATAAGTTCATCGAGGGTTTGTGACGTAATCAAAACTTGATTGCTGTCGGCAACCGTGCGAAGAATAGAATAAAGATGTTGCTGATAGGCATTGGATATTTTGAGTTCTTGTGTCGCTTTTTCCAGTTCGGACGTCCGTTTTTTAACCTCTATTTCAAGCTGTTTTTTGCCTTCAACATCACGTTTGGTCAGCTGACGTACTGCGTAGTGGATGAATCCTAAAAGAAAAAGGATAATCGCCCAGCTCAAAACGGCCTCTTTCCAAAAAATTGAAAGGGTTTCATCGGCGATAATTTGACGAGGAATTTTAATGCTGGTAACCCCTCGGATATCACCTATTTTATAGTCATATGCGGAGTTATAGCGTTGGGCTATATAGGGGAGAACTTCTTCTTTTTTTCCGTGGCACTGAATACAATAGGGCTCTATTTTTATCGGAGAACTGTAAAAGAAGTACTCTTGATTATTTTGCTTTATAAGGGAGATATTTTCTGTGAGTGTTGGATTTTGAGCAAAATAGCGTATGGCTTTTACTTCGAATTCATCGGCTCGATTGATAGGATTTCGAGGACGATCCGAGACATTGCGTATCGATATTCCATCATGGGATCGCTTTATAAATTCATCACTGATTTGTGCCGCCGCATGAGCGGGTAGAAATCCGACCGTAGAATCATTTAGGTCGAGTCCACTCTTTAAAAATTGATGATGATAGACATAGCGCATGGAGATAAAATAGGTTTGTAATGATTTTGCGCGGCTAAAAGCACGAGTTTCAACCATAGCCTGTGTTTGATAGTAAAGATAAAGGGTAATCAAGACGGTTGCCGTAATGATAAAGGCAGCTATGATCCAAAAAAGCTGTTTGGTAAGGTTTAGACTACGCATATTAGCCCTCTCCTTTAAAGCAAAATGGTTAAGGGATAAAGTATAGCATTTTTTTTACGATAGGGAGATGAAAAATTAATTTTTATTATATTTAAGTGAGATTTCCCCAAGCGGGGAAAGAGGAATTAAATGAAATCGACTTTGGTAACGTGGTGTTTAAGACCAAGCTCCTCAGAGGTACAACCGAGTGCAAGACCGACCATTTGTTGCATATGAAGAACCGGAAGGGAAACGTCACGACCGATAGCAACAGAAGCATGGTGTGTTTGGGTATCGAGTTTGAGATGACAAAGTGGACATGGCGTGACCATCCAATCCGCATTCGCATCCATCGCTCCGGCAACGGCATTACCCGTTAGGATCGCCGCTGTACGAGGTGCTTGAAGTTCGGCATGGAAACCGCAGCATTTGTTTTTCTCTTCATAATCGACATTGACACCGCCGCATGCGATGATAAGATCATCCAATGAAGTCGGTTTATATGGGTTCTCATGAGCTTTATGGGTTTCATTTTGAAGATCTGAGGGGCGAATATTATGACATCCGTAAAACGGTGCGATATTAAATTGGCTTAGAGGTTTAACGACCATCTCTTTGATCTTATCGAGACCGAAATCATCGATGATTGCGTAGAGGAAGTGGGTGATTTGGGAAGTCCCTTTGTACTCTAATCCTACTTCGGAGAGTTTAGCATTCACTTTTGCTTTTAGTTCTGCATTGTGGTCAAGGCGGTGTTTGGTCATTGCCGTATTGAGCTGACACGTATTACAGATAGTAACCATGGTTAGCCCATGCTTTTCCGCATATGCGATGTTACGTGCATTGAGTACGAGGGAGAGAAAGTCATCATAATCTTGCAGGTGTGATGCACCGCAACATGAGGCTTCCGTCAATTCTACAAGCTCAATCCCTAGTTTGTTTGCCACGGCGAGGGTTGACATCATTTGCTCAGGTGTACTCTCTTTTGCGGTACAACCGGTAAAAAGCGCGTATTTTAATTTTTCCATTGAGTACTCCCTAAAACTTTACTGTTGATGACGATTTGATTAGTTTTTTGATCTCATCTAATTTATCGGCTTTTGGCATATTCCATGGCAATACGATTTTACCTTTGGCGAACATTTTAAGTGCAACCGGAACGTGTTTTAGTACACCGATATTCCCCTCTGAGTAACGTACCAATTCACCCTCATCGAGTAAACCGTGTTTTTCAATCGAGTGGGCGAAACCGACGGCATGGCGAGTCGCGACGTTATTTTTTGCAATATTCGCTTCAAATACCATGTTGTGAAGTTTGGTGATTTTTTCGATCGGATTAACCTCTTTTGGACATACCTCGGCACACTCCATACATTTGACACAATCCCAAACCCCTTGAGCCTCTTGGTTGACAACATGCAAGCGCTCGATTGAAGCATCATCACGAACATCAGCAGAGAAACGGTACGCTGCGGCAAAAGCGGCAGGCCCGATAAACTCATCGTTGATCGCCAATGCCGGACATGAGTAGTGGCATGCTCCGCATTGGATACAGTAATCGGCTTCGAGAAGCTTTTCAGCATCGTGCGGGCTCACAAGGTGCTCTTGCGCAGGGTGCTCTTCAATATCACTTACTAGGTAGGGTTTAACTTGTGCGTGTTTGTCCCAGAAATCTTTTTTATCGATGATCAAGTCTTTGATCGCCCGTTTCGTACTAAGCGGCTCGATAACGATTTCATTTCCGAATGCTTCGACAAGATCAAATAGACGTGATTTACAGGCCAAAATCCCTTTGCCGTTGACTTTGATTGAACAGACACCGCAGATACCGTGTCGGCAGCTTCGACGATACGACAGCGTGCCGTCATGATCCCATTTGATACGGTTGAGAATATCAAGGACAACCTCTTCGTGGGTGACATCCAAAACATAGGTATTATAGTAAGGGAGGTAATCGGTCTCTTCATTGAAACGGAAAACTTTAAACGTTACTTGTTGCGATTTTATCGATTCCATACTCTCTCCCTTAATACGATCGTGCTTTGAGTTCATGGCGACCGAGGGTAACGTCCATGTAGTCAAGCTTGATTTCACCGTTTGCATCCATGTACGCCATGGTGTGTTTCAAGAATTTTTCATCATCACGTGTCGGGAAATCTTCACGGAAATGGGCTCCTCGGCTCTCTTTACGCTCCAGCGCACTTGCGACGATAAAGGCGGAATAATCGAGCATGTGACCGAATTCGATTGCTTCTTGAAGCTCGGTATTAAAAATTTTAGATTTATCGGCAATGCGGATATTGTTATAACGGTTGCGCAAATCTTTCAAAATTTCCATTTGTGCCTGTAGCGTTTGTGCGGTGCGGAAAACTCCCGCATTATCGGTCATGGATTGTTGAAGCTCTTCACGAAGTCCTGATACCGATTCTTGACCGTTGTTGGTCAATACCCAGTTCATTTCATTGATCATACGCTCTGCATCGGGCTCTGTCGCTTTATGCAAGGTGATAGTATCCACTTCATTTACCATCGTTTTACCGACGAAACGGCCAAATAACAATGCTTCGAGAACCGAGTTGGCACCGAGGCGGTTTGCCCCGTGGACGGATGAGCATGAACACTCACCCGCAGCGTAGAATCCTTCGACGAACTCGGAATTGTTTTTACGAACATGTCCGTGTTTATCCATCGGAATACCGCCCATAGAGTAGTGAGCCGTTGCCGAGATCAAGATCGGCTCTTTAATCATATCAAGACCGAGGAATGTGATCGCTAAATCGCGAAGTTCCGGAAGACGTTCCATGATTTTCTCTTTACCCAAATGGACGAGATCGATGTAAACGGCATCTTTGCGAGGGCCGACACCGCGCCCTTCACGAATCTCTTGGATGATCGCACGGGCTACAACGTCGCGAGATGCGAGCTCCATAGCATTCGGTGCGTATTTTTCCATAAAGCGCTCACCGAGTGAGTTAAGGAGTTTCCCCCCCTCACCGCGTGCCGCTTCAGAGATGAGGACACCGTTTCCTGAAAGTCCTGACGGATGGAATTGTACGAATTCCATATCTTCTAACGGAAGACCGTGACGGGCTACGAGTGAAAGGCCGTCACCCGTGTTTGCGTGAGCGTTTGAGTTAATTTTGAACGCACGGGCGTATCCGCCGGTGGCGAACATAACCGCTTTGGCATTGAAAATCGCTTTTTCTGAGTTACGGATGTTGTAGGCGCTGACACCGTACACTTTTCCTTCGTTATACAACAAGTCGGCGACATACCACTCATCCCAAAACTCGACACCCTCACGGAATGCTTGCTCATAAATGGTTTGAAGGAGGGTGAGCCCCGTACGGTCTTTTGCAAAACAGGCACGCGGTGAAGATTGTCCGCCGAAAGGGCGTTGAGCGATAGTTCCGTCTTCGTTACGGCTAAATGCCGCACCCATACGTTCTACCCAACGGATGGTTTCAGGTGCTTTTTCACACATAAACTGAACAACGTCCTGATCCGCAAGATAATCTGAACCTTTAACGGTATCGAACTCATGAAGTTCAACGCTATCAGCATCACTGAACGCTGCATTAATCCCCCCTTGCGCCGCACCGGAGTGACTACGCAAAGGGTGTAATTTTGTGACCACGGCAACTCTCTTACCGGCTTTTTGCAACTCGCGAGCTGCTGCACATCCGGCTAAACCAGCCCCGACGATAACCGCATCATAAGTATAAATGGGAATACTCATACGCCTTCCTTGTTGATAAAATCTGTGGATGATTATAGCGCGCCGCTCCTTGGGCAAGATTAAAAAGGATTATAGGAGTATGTTGGGATTGAAACTCTCGTTTCTTGTCCAAAATAGTAACAATTTGTAGATTATCAGCACTATATATGAGTGGAAAAGTTACAGTTTTGAGAATTCAAACGGTGTTTTTCTGCTTGTTTTGTTACAGTTTATCTGTAATGATTATAAAGGAAATCGCTCTTTTAACGGAACCATAATCTCATTTTGTTTATAATAAGGATATTTTTATGATGGATATAAAGCGTGAATGCAGAAAACTATTTTATTTCCACTTTTTGCGCTTTAGGGACCCCTATCGGGGATGACGGTGCCTTAGTAGAGGGGTGGGTTTACAGTAAAGACCTTTTTTTCGAAAATATCCATTTTAAAAGAAAGTGGCTCACCCCTTATCAAATCGGCTACAAAGCGATGATTATCAATATCTCCGATGCTGTTGCTATGAATGCGGTACCGAAGTATGCTTTAATAGGTGCGGCGATGCCGAAATCTATCTCATTGGAGCAGATGCGGGAGCTCTCTTCGGGGATTCAAGCGGCTGCATCTGAATATAAGATTGAGATTATCGGAGGGGATACGATCAGTAACTCCAAACTCGATCTCTCCATCACGATTCTCTCTCATACTAGTGCTCCGTTATTACGTCGGGGTCTTAAAAGAGGGGATATTATCGCGTATACGGGAGAGATCGGAAAATCAGCAAAACAGCTCCGTTATCTAATGTCGGGGGGGAAGATCCATACGAAAAGTCGTTTTGTCTCCCCGCAGCTGCGCCAATCTTTTGTGGGTCAATCCCGTCGTTATTTACGGTGCGGCATGGACATTTCCGACGGTCTTTTCAGTGATATGGAAAAATTGTGTAATGTCAATCGGATGGGAGTCCGATTTATTAAAAAAATTGCCAAATCAATCGGATGCAGCGGTGAGGAGTATGAGATGTTGATTGCGTTCTCCCCTCGTCAGCTCACTACTATTCGCCGTATTGCGGCCCGTAATCGAATCACCATCACCCCAGTGGCTTTTGCAATGCGCGGAAGCTATACAAATCGCTGTAAGCGCCATCATTTTTAGGAGTTTCATGGAACGTCAATATTACCTGCCTCATAGTCCAATCGAATTTCATTTTCGCCAATCTCCGCGCGATTTCGTAGTCGATGAAATACCGCTCTATCCTTTTAGCGGAGAAGGGGAGCATCTTGTTCTTCATGTACGTAAAAAAAATCTCTCTACGTGGCAGATGATCGATATTTTCAGTAATCATTTGGGAATCAAAGGGCGTGATATAGGTTATGCGGGACTCAAAGATAAAAATGCTCAAACGAAACAATATATATCGTTACCGCGCAAATTTGAGGCGGTATTAGAGAATTTTGAACATGAGGGGATTAAAATCCTCGAAAAAACCTATCACAATAATAAAATTCGTATCGGGCATCTCAAAGGAAACCGCTTTTTTATCCGTCTTAAAAAAGTGAATCCGACATCGGCTATGAAAATTCAAGAAGCCCTAAAAATGATCAAAAAACAGGGGATGCCGAATTATTTCGGATTTCAGCGTTTTGGGATTGACGGGGAAAACTATAAAAAAGGTCAAGCGATTTTGGGAGGAACCCTAAAAGAGCGCAATAAAAAGCTAGCCCAATTTTATGTCAATGCTTATCAAAGTTATCTTTTCAATGATTGGTTAAGCCGTCGTATTCAGATGTCTAAATTGGTTGAGAGTTTCGGAATCGATGAACTCAGTACCTTCCTCCCTCTTCCTAAAGAGGAGATTGAAGCGATGAAAGCTCAAAAACATCCGTTTAAATTGATACACGGGGATGTAATGATGCATTACCCTTATGGAAAACTTTTTCATTATGAGAGCAGTGAAGAAGTTGAACGCTTTAGCAAACGGGATATTTCGGTGAGCGGTCTTTTGAGCGGCAAACGGGCAACACGGGCTGTGGGATTGGCGGAGACGATTGAAAAAGAGTACGATAGTATTCATGAGGGGATCGACGGCGCGAGACGATACGGATGGATTTTCCCGGAAGAGATCGAGGGGGAATACAAAGAGAACGATGCATGGTTTGAACTTCATTTTACCCTTCCAAAAGGGTGTTATGCTACCGTATTGATTGAAGAGATTGCCAAAAGAGCGATTCAGACCGACGAAGAACAGGAGTAACTATGAAACAACACTTCACCTCTGCACTATCCCAGACTTTCGGACGCTTTGCTTCCAAAGTACACGGGAAAACATTTCAAAAGATGATTAATCGTACCTATGTACGCTCTATGGGCTTGGATATGTCCGATTTTAATGCACCTGAATCGTATCCGACACTGAATGCACTTTTTACAAGAAAATTTCGCCATAAGCGTACATTCTCAACGGATCAAAAAGATATGATCAGCCCGTGCGACTCTCTCATCACCGAATGTGGGATAATTAAAGAAGATTTAGCTTTACAGATCAAAGGGATGTCTTACAGCGTGGATGGAGTTTTAGGGGAGGGGATAACGGAAGAGTCGAAAAAAAATGTCCATAACGGTCTCTTTGTTAACTTTTATCTCTCTCCGCGGGATTATCATCGTTATCATGCTCCACTCGATATGCAAGTGCTTCATGCATACCATATTCCGGGGAAACTCTATCCGGTTAATATCCCCTCTCTCAAAAAACAGGTTAATCTCTTTATCGAAAATGAGCGGGTAGTTTTAGAGTGTTTAAGCAAGGAAGGAAAGCGTTTTTTCTTGATTTTAGTAGGGGCACTGAATGTGGGTGAGATGGAGGTTAGTTTTGAACCGCGTATCCGAACCAATACGACGATGACGCCGAGTTTTTACAGCTATAAAGATCTTTATTTGAGCAAAGGGGATGACTTCGGATGTTTCCGAATGGGATCTACCATCGTCATGTTGTGCGAAAAAGATATGGTAGAACTCACTATCTCAAGTGGAGATAATGTGCGATTCGCCCAAACGATAGGGCGTCTTACTTTCTAAAAAGTATTTCGAGCCGAACTTGCAGATGCCCTTCGTGCTCATAAATATCAATTTGACTGTCAATCGGAGGATGGAGCTTAACCAATGCCCCTTGAATCGAATGAAAGACATGGTTGAATTTTGGAAACATCGGTGCAATGATACGGTCGATATGCCCTTTTTGGATGATATGGGCTAACGACGTGATACCGCTGTAGTAGACCGTTTTATTGATAGAACGACGAATACGGTAATCGCGTAAGAGTTCGATATTTTTAACGAGAACATTGCTCTCTTCTTCGCACAATACCCGATTGCTGTGGGCATGTTCAAGCTCTTCTTCAATTTCCTGTTCGGCGATTTTTTGCCGATCTTGGATCTCTTGATCCAGGAGCGGATCGTTTAGGCGAATAAGGTTAATAATGCTATCCGTATCCAAAGGTTTTTTTGATGTGAGGTAAGTGTATCGCTCGCCGTCAACATAATCATGATTTAATGCCTGAATGAGTTCTGCAACAATACTGAGATAAATAAATTTATCTTCTTTATTGAGGTCAAAAGTGACCCCATGAGCCGATATGAGAGGCTTTGGGCCTGCATACTTCAAAGACATTAATAAACTCCCTATGTAAGTGTCGGTTCTAATTATACATTAATATGAGAATTTATTTCTGTACAGTTTATTTTTGTTATTGTAGTTTTACGTTGCTGTTTGCTTGAGAGACCATATTTTCTAATAAATTAAATAAGGTTTCACTGTTTTTTTCCATATCACTCATGCGGGAGAGAATTTGCTCTTTTTTGGAGGGTTCAAGACACGATTTGGATGGTATACATTTTGTGACATCTAAAATAAGATCATGCAATGCCGTATGGTATTTCTCAATCGATTTAAAGGCTTCGGTTTGAGCGAGATTCCCTTGTTGCGATACGTCATAATACCATTTTCCAAAACGGCAATCACGAGACGTTACAAAATGTTCCGACAAATCGTCTCGTTCATGGATAATAGCGGCATAAGTGGTGTGTTTCAGGATGATATGATCCACTTTCGTTAATGAAGTGTAGAGTGAATCGCTGATAAAGTTTGCCATGTCGGCTGAGTGATTCGTTTTCATTACAAAATCATTGAGGAGTACTTCAAACTGGTTTACATCGGATTGGGAGGTATTCGCAATGTTAGCAATCGTTTCGGAAGAGCTCTCGATTTCTCCTGCCTCTTGTTGAAGAGAGGAGAGCATCATAGTGATTTCTTGCGTCGCTTTTTGTGTTCTCTCCGCCAGTTTTCGCACTTCATCGGCAACGACGGCGAATCCTCGACCATGTTCTCCCGCACGTGCCGCTTCGATAGCCGCGTTGAGCGCTAAGAGGTTGGTTTGATCGGCAATATCTTTAATAAGATTGGCAATCGTATTGATCTCATTCATTCGGGTTCCGAGTGAAATAATGGCTTCGTTTGAATGGGTGATGAGTTCAATCAAGGTATCAAGACTGGTGACGATATGATGGATTGTTGATTGGCTTTGAACCACTTCGGAAGCCGTTGCCGAAATGCTCTCTTTGATATTAATCGCAAATTGACTGTTTTTTTGGATATCGTTTTGAATGGTTGCAAGCGCTTTAGCAATCCCTCCGCTAATTTTGTCAAACTCTTCCGCTAATTCAGAGCGTTTTCCTCCGACATAGGTGTTTGCATTGATCGTAATTGCTTCATTCAGTGCGATGCTGAGTGATTCAAAATCACCTTTGTATCCTGAATTAAAGACGATACGATCGGAAATCCCTTGAGAAGCCGTATCGAGTGATGATCGGACGTCACGCATCATTTGTTCGATTTGATCAAGCAGATCATTAGCTCCCCATGCAATTTTTTCTAAACGGCTATTTTTTGGAATATTGGTTATCCGTTCAGAGAGGATACCCCGTCCCGCTTTTTCAAGTACATCATTGAGCTTATTTAAAATATTCTCTTCACTTGCGGAGGTGATATGATTGTTTAAAAAACTCCCGATCAGGAGAGTCAAGCCAACAGCAAAAGCGGCGATGTAGTCTGCTTTAATCGATAAATATAGAGTAATCGCAAGGAGTGCAGCTACGAAAATAGCGGATCGCTTAGTGCTGAAGAGAGAGTATAAAACGGTCATAATCCATTCCTTTTTCTTTCAATACGGTATGTAAAAGTTTTTTGGACGCTTCAATACCGTTTCTGCTCTCCGTAAGACGCAGTTTTTCATATAAATCAGGGATAATTTTCATCGCTTTATCACTCGGTTTTCGACGGACTGAGTGGTAGTCTCTCACTTTCCCATGGGGATCTGTTGTTGTGGTAACATTTGCAAATACCCAATAATAGGAACCGTCTTTAGAGAGATTTTTGACATACGCAAAAATCTCTTCTTTTTTCTGTATCCGTTCCCAAAGGAGGGAGAAAACAACGGAGGGCATATCGGGATGGCGTAAAATCGAATGAGGTGCGCCGATTAGTTCGTGTTCATCATGCCCGGACATATCAATAAAAATTTGATTTCCGTAAATGATATTGCCGCGTGTATCGGTTTTGGAGACGATGAAATCTGAGGGTGATAGATGTTTTTGGACAGACGTCGGTGTAACGGTAGACATACTTGACTCCTCGCAAGGTTATAGTTGATAAAAATGTTATATATAATCTATTACGATAGTATTACTATAAGGTAAGCCGATATCTTTACATAAGAATTTGTAAAAATTAGGAAGAATAGAGACTTGATTGTAGAGTAACAGTATCTGTTTTTCGAAAATATAAAATAATTGTAGTATCATAAAAGATATACTGGAAAATGTCAAGATAAAAATCACAAAATAGCGGTATTTTTTGATAAAAATATAATTATTTGGTTAATTGTGTTGTTTTTGAGGATCATTTTGTGATAAACGCAGTTTTTGTAGAAACTGCCGTAAAAGATACAGCAGTTATAAAAAAATGCTATTTTAGGATTATACGTTAAATCTAAAGTGCATGATATCGCCATCAGCCACGATATATTCTTTACCTTCAAGACGCATTTTCCCCGCCTCTTTGGATTTTGCTTCACCGCCGCACGCTATGAAGTCCTCATAACCGATTACTTCGGCGCGGATAAACCCTTTTTCAAAATCGTTATGGATGACGGCCGCCGCTTTAGGGGCTGTCGTGTTTTTGTGGATCGTCCATGCACGAACCTCTTTGACACCCGCGGTAAAGTAGCTCATGAGGCCTAGTTTATCGAATCCTTTACGGATGATTTGCTCTAATCCCGATTCTTCGACACCCATGTCACGTAAGAACTCGTCACGCTCATCGTCTTCCATTCCGACAAGCTCTTCTTCGATCTTCGCGCACAGCTTGATCACTTCACAGCCATGTTTTGCGGCATGTTCGCGGAGACGCTGAACGTATTCGTTGTCTTCAGTGAGGCCGTCTTCATCGACGTTGGCACCGTACATGATCTCTTTTGCACTAAGAAGTCGAGTTTCACTCATCAGTTTTTCATACATTTCAGAATCGGCTTTCGGGAAATTGCGGGCGAGATTTCCCTCTGCCAAAAACTCCGCCAACTCTTCGGCAAATTCAGCCATAACCGCAGAATCTTTATCGTTTTTCGCCTGTTTTTTGAGTCGCTCAATACGGTTAGTCAACACTTCGATATCGGCAAAGATCAGTTCATTCTCGATGATCTCAACATCGAGAAGAGGATCGATACGCCCCTCGGTGTGGACGATATTATCATCTTCGAAACAACGGACGATTTGGAGGATTACTTCGGTTTCACGGATATTGGAGAGGAACTTGTTCCCTAACCCTTCACCTTTACTAGCTCCCTTAACGAGACCGGCGATATCGACGAAATCGAGGGTCGAGTGTTGGATACGCTCAGGGTTTACGATTTTAGCGAGTTCAGTCAAACGGATGTCAGGAACCGGCACGGTCGCTTTGTTCGGCTCGATCGTACAGAACGGATAGTTTGCCGCTTCGGCGTTTTGTGCTTTGGTGAGTGCATTAAAAGTAGTTGATTTTCCGACATTTGGTAGTCCTACGAGTCCGATTGATAAGCCCATTGAGTGTTTCCTTAGTATATTTCGATGCGTAAAGTATTGGCGCAATTATAATACAGAGTTGTTGAGTGCGGACTGAGGGGAGAGGGAAGCTTATCGAATGAGACGTTGAAATAAAATATCTTCTATATTTTGTCTGCTATCAAACAGAGCTGTCACAAAAACATAATCTTTATCGATTTTATAGATGAGTCTCCATCTCTCAATGATGAGTTCACGATAGGTAAAAAGTCCAATATCGGCGAGTTCAGGGACGATTCGCCCTCTTTGCGGAAAATGGTTGAGACTTTCGGCACGCTCTCGGATGGTGTGGAAAATTTCGCGGGCATTTTGTGGGGAGTCTTGAAAAATGTGTTCTACGAGAGCAGAGAGATCACCTTGTGCTGAGTCTGCCCAAAAAACACTGAAGTTCATTATGCTAATTTTTGCTCGATTTTATTAAAAAAGTTCTCTTGGGATTCAAAGCGATTGTTTTTAATATCATCTTCACTCTGTGCCATAAGTTTTAAGAGTGCTAAAGCATTTTGCATCTTCTGGTAACTTTCGATGTCTTGGATTACTGCTTTTGCTTCGCCGTTTTGTGTAATGATAAGGGGGCGATGCGAATCGTTTACGTACGAAAGCGCATCGGCGGTTTTGGATTTGAGATAGCTGATAGGGCGAATATCGGTGGCTAAATTCATAATAAATCCTTTTTGATAGTGAGATATAGTACTAAATTAAGTCTTAATTTAGACTGATTTGGAATGTATAGTAAATATTGCATTATTGTTGAGTGGGGAGTGAGGGGAGGAGAGAGTTTGGTAATGAAAAAGGTATGTTTTTTCTAACAATATGCAGAATAGCTTGAATTTATTTTATGTCCCATCCAACAACGAAGCCGTCTTCAAGAATAATTTTTAATGAGTATCGATTTTTTGCAGTTTGGTTGTATTTCCAAATTTCTTTGGTTTTTGTCTTTAGTACTTTTTGATCTATGTCCAATGGCTTTCCTAAAGAATCTCTTAGTTGTTCTTCTGTTTGACCTTGCCAATATTTCCCACTCATTATCATATCGACAAGTTCTTCATTTTGATACTTGAGCATTAAGTTTTCTCTACGTTTTTTTGTTGAGTAATAAATATAAAAGCTTAATCCAACGATAAAAAGAATAATCCAAAATAACCACATAAAGAGAAGCTCCTTTTATATTTAATAAACTCTACAAGGAAGAATTTTTAACTCAACAAACTATTTACACTGCTCCATCAACCAGTTGAGACTCATGCGAACTCCCGCACCCGTTCCGCCATAGGTATGAACATCCCATGCGCTTTCGGTGTAGGCGGAGCCTGCGATGTCGAAATGAACCCATTTTTGTTTCATATCCTCATCGATGAAGTTATCGAGGAAGAGGGCGGCGGTGATCGCTCCGCCGTAAGGTTTAGAGGAGACGTTGCAGACGTCAGCGAGGTCGCTTTTGATCAGCTTTTTGAGGTGGCGGTTGAAAGGGAGGTTTCCGCAGTATTCGCCGCTTTGTTCCGCTGCTGATAGCCACTCTTGTTTAAGTGGCTCATTGTGTCCCATAACCCCTGTCGTATAGGGTCCTAGAGCCACCATACACGCACCTGTGAGGGTCGCATAATCGAAGATATAGTCGCTTTTTACTTTTTCTTGGGCATAGCCGAGTACATCGGCAAGGACGAGACGCCCTTCGGCATCGGTGTTGCGCACTTCGATGGTTTTACCGTTTTTGGCACGGAGAACATCATCGGGTTTGTAAGCATTGCCGCCGATCATGTTCTCGACCGCTCCGACAAAAGCGTGTACTTCAATATCGAGTTTTAATTCACTGACCGCTTTGATAATTCCCATGACGGCACATCCGCCCGCTTTGTCCATTTTCATCGTGACCATAGAAGCAGCGGCTTTAAGACTGAGTCCGCCGCTGTCATAGGTGAGTCCTTTACCGACGAGAGTAATCACTTTGCGAGGATTTGAAGGTTTGTACGCGAGATGGATCAGACGGGGAGGGTTGATCGATGCGCGCCCAACGGCGAGCATTGCGTTCATCCCCTCACTCTCTAAACCGTTGACATCGAGAATCGTACATTCGAGATTATTGGAAGAGGCTAAAGAATCTGCCGTAACCGCCATTGCCTGAGGGGTCATATCGTAAGGGGTTTGATTGACCAAATCACGGACAAAATTAGTTGCTTTGGAAATGATGACGCTTTGATTAAATAAAGTTTCTAAAGCCGAAAAATTGCTTGCTGAGTCATTGGCAAACATTATCTCTTTGAGAGAGGTTTTTTTCGGATCGGATTTATACGATTCAAATTTATATCCCCCTAAAAGTACCCCTTCTACCAAAGCGCTTAAAAAAGTCTCTTTGGGAATAGCAACTTTGAGTGAGGTATAGGCGTAATTCATTGCGGTTTTAAGGGCGGATGACATGGTTGAGCGATAGCTTTCACTGCTCTCTTCACTGAGGGCGCAGACGAGTAGCCGATGCTCATGTAGGGTACATAGCTGTTCTGCTTCGGCTTTAAATCCTGCTTGTGTCAAGAGAACTTTGTGCGGGTGTGTTTCAAACTGTGCGGGCGTGACAAATTCTACTGTCAAATCAGCATTGAGTGAGGATAGTGATTGATTATAAAGGGCGACGTTCACGGCGTTTCTCCAAAAGATTTTTTTCAATGCGGTTAAACATAAAAGCGATACCGCTGACGATACTAAGGGCTAGCGGTATTGCAAAATACCAGTGCGCTTTGATCCATGCGAGCAGTTTGAGGAGCTCTTCCCCAAAATAATAGGCGGGAATGATGGTGAGTGCAGCCCAAAAAATCGCACTCACGAGATTAATAATGGCAAAGTCACGTGAGGAGTATTTGGTGAGTCCTATCGCCATGGGGATAACGGTTCGCATACCGTACATGTAGCGTTGGACAAAGATCAACGGCCATCCGTATTTTTTAAGCAGCAGATGGGCAATAGCGAACTTACGTCGCTGAGAGCGAAGCTTATTATGAATATAGGCTTTGTTAAAGCGTCCGATATAAAAATAGATTTGATCCCCTACGAATCCCCCCAAAGCACCGACGATAATCGCTAGGGGTAAAATCATATCCCCTGTATGGGACATAATCCCGGCCATAACAAGACCGAGTTCGCCCTCTAAAATACTCCATCCGAAAAGGACAATGTAACCATATTCTTTTAGCCACTCTAAAAATAGATGCTCCACCGCTGTCCCTTTAGTTATCGAAATTTAAAATTTGTTTGGCTTGCATCATATCTTTGTCTCCGCGACCGGAAAGGTTTACAATGATAAGTTTGTCTTTGATATTGGTCATTTTTTTTAAATAAGCGACGGCATGGGCAGTTTCAAATGCCGGAATAATTCCCTCCGCGCGGCTGAGCCACACGAAGGCATCCAAAGCTTCCTGATCGGTAATATTGTCATAAGTGACGTTATCGTTATCTTTATGGAACGCGTGTTCGGGCCCGATTCCTGGATAATCGAGACCTGCCGAGATCGAGTGGGCTTCGAGAATTTGTCCGTCGTCGTCTTGGAGGAGATAGCTCATTTGACCGTGCAATACTCCCGGACGCCCTTTGAGGAGGGAACAGCCGTGTTTGTCGGTCTCGACCCCTAATCCCCCTGCTTCGATCCCGATACAGCGTACCTTTTTGTCTTCGAGAAAGTGTTGAAACGTTCCGATGGCATTGGAGCCTCCGCCGATGCAGGCGATGACGTAATCGGGGAGGCGGTTCTCTTTTTCCAAGATTTGAGCACGCGCTTCACATCCGATGATCGCCTGAAAATCGCGTACCATCATAGGGTAGGGATGCGGTCCTGCAACGGTTCCGATAATATAGAAGGTATCCCGCGCGTGGGTGACCCAGTGACGGATTGCATCGTTCATGGCATCTTTGAGTGTTTTAGAGCCGCTCTCAACGGCGTGGACTTTAGCTCCGAGAAGTTTCATCCTGAAAACGTTTAGCTCTTGGCGTGCGACGTCTTTGGCACCCATAAATATTTCACATTCCAGTCCCAACAATGCGGCAATCGTAGCGGTTGCGACACCGTGTTGTCCTGCACCCGTTTCGGCGATCACTTTCTTTTTGCCTAAACGCTTTGCCATCAACCCTTGCGCGATAACGTTGTTAACTTTATGGGCTCCCGTATGGTTCAAATCTTCCCGCTTGAGGTAGATTTTGGCACCCAGCTCTTCGGAGAGGTTTGCGGCGTAGTACAGAGGGCTTGGACGACCGACGTAATCACGCAGATACCCGTCCACCTCGCTCCAGAAAGCTTTATCAAAACGGATCTCTTTGTAAGCCGCTTCAAGTTCTAAGAGTGCAGGCATTAGGGTTTCCGGAACATAACGCCCTCCGAAGATGCCGAAATGACCGTCAACCGGATCAAATTTTGAAGGGGAAGGGATATACATTAATCGACTCCGATCACGGTATAAACTTCAGTTGTCTCACGCAGCTTGGATTGTCCGCTCAAAAAGTCAAGACCCATAATAAAGCAAGCTTCGATACACTCGGCACCTACTTTATTGATAAGGTTGGCAGCGGCAAATGCCGTTCCTCCGGTTGCGATCAAATCATCGATAAGAAGTACGCGCGGTTTCTCCACTCCTTCAAAGGCATCAATATGGATTTCCACTTCATCCACGCCGTATTCGAGAGAGTATTTTTCCGATACGGTAGTGTAGGGGAGCTTCCCTTTTTTGCGAATAGGGACGAAACCGACGCCGAGCATTTGAGCCAGTGCCGCACCGAAGATAAAACCGCGCGCATCGATCCCTGCAATATGGGTCAAATCATAGGTACTGTAGCGATCATGCAAGTGACGCATTAAGACACCGAATGCTTCACCGTCGCTCAGAAGCGTTGTGATATCTTTAAAAACGATTCCCGGTTTCGGAAAATCGGGGATATCCCGAATAGCGTTGATTAAAATGGCTCTGTCATTTATACTGAGATTCATAAAGGTTTCCTTTTTTTAAATAAGTGCGTCGATACGCCCTTCAAGTTCTTTGATTTTGTTTTGGAGGCGGTCGGTTTCGGAACGGTGTTTTGAGTTACGTTGTTTGAGTGATTTTACCTCATTACGGAGATTGTTCAGCTCTTCACTGAGAATATCAACATTCCCTAATGCGCGTTGGAGTTGAATTTGATATTTTCGGATCAATACTTCAGCCTCTTTGAGGGTAAGCTTCATCATTTCACTGGTGCGCTGTTCTTTAACGGTGATGCTCCGAAAATAGAACATTTTGACTAAAAAGAAAAGAGCACCTAGCGTTACAATCGTAAGTAATGACCACTCTAAAAACATACCTTATCCTTTGATCGCCTCTATTTTTTCGACTCGACCGCAATGGCGACCCCCTTCGAATACCCCTGCAATCCATGCATCGAGGATCGATTCGGCAACCCCTTTACCCACGATACGTTCACCGAAACATAAAACATTCGCATCGTTATGACCGCGAGCAACGGTAGCGGTGTAGGCATCGTGGCACAGGGCTGCGCGGATACCATGATGTCGGTTTGCCGCCATAGACATACCGATCCCTGAACCGCAGATCAAAATTCCCTGTGCTGAAGAGTCGGAGAGGACATTTTCGCACACTTTGATAGCATAATCGGGATAATCGACACGATCTTTTGAAAAAGGGCCCAAGTCGATCACTTCATGCCCCTTTGAACGGAGAAGTTCGACGGTAAAATCTTTCAGTTCGATTCCTGCGTGATCGGTAGCAACGTAAAATTTCATAACTCTCCTTAGTTCAATAATAAATTTAAGACCGCTTGAATCGGCCAAATAACCAACGGAATTTTCAGCGGAGTAACCAATATGATGATGATAACAATCATTCCATAAGGTTCGGCTTTGGCGAAAAATTCGGCAACGGCATGAATACGATATTTTAATGAAAGGTAACTGATGAAATGGGCTCCGTCAAATCCCGGAATGGGGAGAAGGTTAAATACCGCGAGAACGACGTTGATCAAAAGAAGTTTCAGGATGAAGATATAGCCGAAAATATAGGCAAGGCTATCGGCCTCACTCGGTTGTGCCATTGAGAGAAGTACAATCGAAGAGAGGGTTGCCAAAAAGATATTGTAAGCAATCCCTGCGAGACTCACCTGCATCGCGGCGTTATAACCGCCGTTGCGGATAACGGTGTGAGTATTAATCGGCACCGGTTTAGCCCAGCCGAATAAAAATCCACTCTCAGCCCCTAGAAGCATCGGGATAAAATAGGTCATTAACGGAACGAGAATCGAGCCGAAGGGATCGATATGGATCAATGGATTGATACTGAGACGCCCTTGGCTTTTAGCAGTGGTGTCACCGTATTTATAGGCGACCCATCCGTGCATGATCTCATGCCCGATAATTGCAATTAGGAGCGCGATAATCGCGGCGGGGATTTCGAGCAGATTAATAGAGCTCATGGTCATTGGCATCTTCGCGGATACGCTCGGCGATAGCACGATTGAGTGGTTCTTGAAGCTCTAAATCACTCGGTGTTTTTCCGATACGATCCCAGCGTACTTCATAATTGCTGTCCATGCTGAAATAGACAAACCACGGTGTCCCCTCGATTAGACCGTAGGGGACGCTTCCCCAAAAACGGCTGTCGTTTGAGTGGTCACGGTTATCTCCCATCATAAAGTATTCCCCCTCAGGGACTTGGATCGGAGCAACATTGAAAAGCTCACTCGGGAAAATGCCGTTGTCAACCATTTTCTCATCGTTGTGGATTCCCGGATGCTCTTTGGTATACGGGTTTTTAACCCACAGTTTCCCCTCACGCTCGATCAACTCATAATCGGCGAAAGCCTTGCGAGCGTATTCATCCCCTTCTCTTGGGTGGAGGTAGAGGACTTTGTCTTGCAAAAAGAGCTCATCCCCCGGCAATGCGACACACCGTTTGACGTAGTGAAGCTGTGTGTTGTTCGGATAGCGGAAAATGACGATATCGCCCCGCGCAGGCTCATCGCCATCGAGGATATGTCCATCGGTTCCCGGAATCAAAGGGATTTCAAGAAACGGGATGTGGGGAGTGGAGATGCCGTAGGCGAATTTTTTTGCAAACAGATGATCCCCCACAAGGAGAGAATCTTTCATCGATCCGCTGGGGATACGAAACGCTTGAGCAATGAAGAAAATAACGAATAAAACGATGATGATGGTTCCCGTCCATGTATTGGAAAAACGGTAGGCACTGTGGGCGGCATTGAATATTTTTTTCTTCAAAGGTTATTTCTCTTCTTCTGCGTGAATTTTTGCGGCTTTAAGGGTGTTGGAGAGGAGCATAGCAATGGTCATAGGTCCTACTCCTCCCGGTACAGGGGTAATGTACGATGTTTTAGGGGCAACGGCATCATAATCGACGTCACCGACGAGGCGTCCATCGGGTGCGCGGTTAATACCGATATCGATAACGATAGCTTCCTCTTTGACCATATCTTCTTTAATCAGATTAATGACTCCCGCACCGACGAGGATAATGTCGGCGCTCAGGGTGTGCTTTTTCAAATCATCGGTGAAAATATGGCAAATCTCAACCGTAGCATGGGCGTTGAGCAAGAGAGAAGCCATCGGTTTTCCGACGATATTGGAAGCGCCGACGACACAGCAGTTTTTCCCTTTCGGATCGATGTCGTATTCCGCCAATAGTTCCATGACACCCAACGGCGTACACGGGACAAATCCGTCTAACCCTGTCGTGAGACGTCCGACGTTATAGGGGTGGAACCCGTCAACGTCTTTATTCGGGGCGACGATTTCGAGGATTTTGGTGGTGTCGATATGTTTAGGGAGGGGAAGCTGGATCAAAATCCCGTCGATGTTCGGATTGGTGTTCATCATTTCGATGGTTTTGACGATGGCGTCTTGGGAAATATCATCGGGCATTTCGTGGGTGACCGAGTAAAATCCGGCACGGTCACACGCTTTTTTCTTCATTCCGACGTAGGCTTGACTCGCAGGATCATGACCGACTAAAATCACCGCCAGTCCGGGAACTCTCCCGCTAGAGGCTTTGAGTTCTTTGGCACCGAGCGAGACTTTTTCTTCGATTTTTTGTGCGAGGGCTTTACCGTCAAGAATTTGCATTTAATCACCGTCAAATTGTTTTTGGGTATGATACCGCTAAAAGACTAATAATTGGTTAAAGGGATCAGGTGCGCGGGGTTTTTCTACTATTTTTGACATTCACACTCTCTCACGCAGAGTCGTTTATTACGAAAGAAGAGTATGCCGCAGGACTCTACCATAACCCCCGTGGAGTAGGGTGCCATTTGTGCCACGGAGAAAACGGAGAGGGGAAACTCATTGCCCGCTATCGGGATAAGGGTGAAAAAAAATCTTTTGTCGGAAAGCCGATCCGTAAACTTCCGTTTCGTGAATTTTATCTGAAACTCAACAGCCGTATCGTCGGAATGCCTCGCTATTATCTCACCGATACCGAAATCCAAACGCTCTATTATTATCTCCATCGGGAGGAGTTTAAACATGCCGCTCCGCAACCTCCAAAAGCTCAATGATCTCATTGAATCCGGCGATTTAGCTACCCTTAAAACACTCGCAGTACCTATTAGACGTGAGTTTAACCGCTCCCTCTCTTTTCGTTCAGCCATGATGATTTCGACGCATAACCTCAAACACATCGTGAAAATAGCGACGTTGGATGCGGAGTGTGTGATGCTGAACCTCGAAGACGGTGTCAGTCGTGAACAAAAGCCCTATGCGCTTGTACTCTGTGCGTTAGCGTTGGCTTCCAATCCGATAAGCGATAAAAAAATGGTGGTGCGTGTCAATCCTCTGGATGAGGGGGGAGCTGAGGAGATAGCGTTTCTCAACCCTTTTATGCCCGATGCGATCCGTGTACCGAAAATACGTTCCGTAGAAGATGTCCTCCGTGTTTTGAGCTTGGTGGATGAGTCTATCGAAGTTCATCTCTCTATCGAGACGAAAGAGGCGTGGCTAGCTCTGGAAAAGTTGGCGGTGGATTCACGGATAAAAGCTTTTTATCTCGGGGTACTCGATCTTTTCGCCGATTTGGGACTCTCGCAAAGTTTCCTCCTCCCTGATAATCCTACGGTTCAATACATGCTCTCTCATTTTTTAATGACCTCTCGTGCGTGCGGTGTCAAACCTGTTTCATTTGTCTATCAAGATTATAAAAATCACGACGGACTGCGTAACTGGCTGGAGCTGGAAAAGATGATGGGATTCGATGCCAAAGGGTGTATCGCTCCGGCTCAGGTTTCGCTTATCCATGAGATTTTCGGTCACGGGGAAGCGGAGATAGAGCGGTGCCGTGAGATTGTTAGACTCTTTGAAGAACACTCTGCTCAGGGGATTAGCGGATTTGTCGATGCGCGGTACGGATTTATCGATGAGCCGATTTATAAGGGTGCACTCTGTGTACTAAAAGAGTTGCATTAATTCTTTATTTGACAATAATATAAACCCGTATTCTTATATGGGTCGGCTGATCGGGTTTCGGATATTTAGGGTGGGCGAGGTTAATCGTCTGGAGTGTCAGCTCATCAAGCGGCGTTCCGATACGGTTTTTCTCTAAGGCGAGATCGCGAATACTGCCATCAGGGTTGAGGATGAACTCAACGACGTTATTGTCCATCGGATCGACGTCGGATCGCTCACGAAGCAACCTCGTTCCGACCACTTCATTTATCTTTCGTATCTTTTGAAGATTATCGATGATGAAGTGCTGTTCTCCTGCGGAGAGGTTAAAAAACTCCTCACCGTAATGATGAAGAACCGAAAAAGGGAGACTCTCTCGATCCGCCTCACTCAGGTATTTTAGTTCCATTAGGGGAGCTTGATTCTGGGGATTTGCACGTGCTGTCGGTCTCTTTTTAGCTTCTTGCTTATGCGGTTGGTGCGTGTCGGCGGGGAATGTGGAAGCGGAGGCTGTCTCCTCGGTTATTTCCAACTCTTCACTCACCAAAATACCGAATCTTTTTTCATGATGGATCGGAATCTCTTGCGAAGGGTTACGGGCGGTACTCCAGATTAAAGCGAGTAATAATCCATGCAGTGCAAGTGCGATCAACAATGCCCATGCGGATTGATTCGGTTTCATTTTCCGATTATAGCGATTATTGTTAATATCCCGTCAAGTTGTACCAGACACGGTAGCGTATAAGGGTTTTTTGCTGAGGTCGAGGGTATTTGGAATAGGCGAGTTCGATCACCTCTTTGGTGGTGTCATCGAGTATAGCGAGTTGGCTATTTTTGAGGAAGCGTATCTCTGAGATACTCCCATCGGGATGGAGATAAAACTCGATCATGTTGGTGTCATTGGCCCGAATAGAATCCGGAATACGGCTTCGTCCGTAGCGATCCAAAACCCCCTGCGTGATACGGCGCATCACCTCTTGGTTATCGAGGATATATTTTTGCTCCCCTTCGGAAAGTTCCGTGAACTTGTCACCGTAGAGACGTTGGATACTGTCGGCAACTCGGGTCGAGCTTCGGGTCGGTTTTTCGTCTGCCGAAGGATGGGCTTTTGAGAGGATATCGTATAACCCTTGTTCTTTTTTAGGTAGAGGCAATCGATCAATCGTCGTTACGGGTTTGGCAACGGTACGTTCATACGCCTTTCTAGGCTCAGGCAGGGGGTCTACAGTTGGAGGGGTCGGCTTACTCACGGGTGCGGGTGCCGTTGATTTAGGTTTTTGAGGCTTCGGTTTGGGCTGTGCGTCTTTGATCAGCTGTTCTCCGCGCGGTATGGAACGTTTTGGGGCAACTTTGGGGATATCGTTTTTGAGTACGGACTCTTTTTCGATCTCGGGACGCTCCTGTATCGAGAGGCGGAAACGCTCTTCTTTCGGTTCGGACGGTGGCGGCGGAGGCGGAGGGGTGGGTTTAAGCTGATCGAGTAAAATAAGCACGAGTATAATAATGATATGAACCAATAGAGCGATTATAAATGCGTAAAGGGAATAAGATTTGGTCCGTTTCATAACCGCGCATTCTACCTAGATTTTCCTAATGGAAGAAATCTCTTCGTGAAACAATGGAATTTTGTCGTCGCGTACAAAAAATGCATTCGGTATGAAAACCTCTTTACAAGGATGCAGATGCTCCCTGATATCGTCGAAATCAAACCCGACGTCTACTTTACCGGTGCGTTTGACCCTCGAATTCGTACTTTTGATATTATCATGAAAACGGCCAACGGCAGCTCCTATAACAGTTATATCGTCCGAGGGTCTGAGGGTGTCGCGGTGATGGATACCGTAAAAAAAGAGTTTAGTGACGATTTTTTTGCGAGGCTGGAGAGGGTATGCGGCTACGATGAAATCCGCTATATCGTTTTGCACCATCTCGAACCCGATCACTCCGGTGCGTTGATTGAACTGATGGCACGAGCCCCTAGGGCAAAGCTCATTATCTCAGGGCGTGCGGTGATGATGCTCAAAGGGATCGTGAAAACCGATATCGCTTATGAGATTGCAACGGCAGGGACAACCATCTCGCTAGGGGATAAAACGATTGAATTTATTATGACGCCGTTTCTCCATTGGCCTGATACCATGAGCAGTTATCTGCATGAAGAGAAGCTTCTCTTTAGCGGTGATGTGTTCGGAAGTCACTATTATGATGAGCGTCTTTTTGATGATTTGGTGGGGGATTTTTCGTATGCGTTTCATTACTATTATGACCACATCATGCGTCCGTTTAAACAGTATGTTCTTCAGGCGCTTAAACTGTATGAAAAGTTCGATATTGATCTGATTGCTCCGTTACACGGGCCGATACTGCGCAGTAATCCTCAAAGCTATATTGATAAATACGGACAATGGAGTTCACAAGCACGATTTCGTAAAAATGAGTTTAATACCAAAATGCTCTCCGTTTTTTATATCTCCAGTTATGACAATACCCACAAGATGGCAGAAATGATTACTCAAGGTGCCGATGAGGTCGAGGGGATACGGGCAAGTATGTACGATTTAGCATCCCTCGATGAATCGAACATGATTACGTTGCTCGAAGAGTCCGATGCTATTTTGATCGGATCACCTACGATCAACGGAGATGCGGTAAAACCTGCATGGGATTTACTCTCGTGTATGGCGTATTTGGAGCGGACTGGCAAGATCGGTGCAACGTTCGGTTCGTACGGATGGACGGGAGAAGCCCCCGAAATGCTCCATGAACGCCTTAAAGGGTTAAAGTTTCGTCTCCCCCTCAAACCTCTAAAGGTCAAGTTGATTCCGAGTAAAGAGGAACTCGAAGCCTGCGTAGCGTTTGGCCGCGAAGCGTCGGAGATTGCTATGGGGAAAATGGTGGAGATGGATTTATAGACTGAAAAATGCATCTCTAAAGGATAATCCTTCTTTAGGAGTGAGAAATGAGTGAATTGGATACTTTAGGCCGTGAGATCGAAGGGTATTTGAAAAAGTATGCGGTTGATGATGAAGCGCGGTATGTGATCGCCCCTCACATTGCTAAAAAATCGTTAGAGATGAACCATCTTTATCAGGATATGGGTTTTAAAAACCGCCTCGAGATGGGGCAATATATGGCACGTCATTTTCCTCGTCTCGCCGAGCTCAAACCTAAAGAGAAATTGTGGAAAAAATTTCTCTACGATGCGATCGGTAAAGTGGCTCCCGCATGTGCGACATGTAACGATCAAGAGCATTGCTTTACCTGTTTGATCGCGGAGGCGAGTGCGTGAAGACCCCATCGATTACGACGAGTGAACTCTATACCCATCTCGATACCCTCATCGGTGCCGATATTCCTCTCTTTATCCACGGCTCTCCGGGGATCGGGAAATCGTACATCGTAGCCGAAGTGGCAAAAAAACACGGCTTAGATCTCGTCGATGTCCGCCTCTCTCAGATGGATCCTGTCGATTTGCGCGGAGTCCCTGCGATACGTGATGAGCAGACGGTATGGATGCCGCCCGTATTTTTCCCTCGTGATAAAGATTCAAGCGGGATATTGTTTCTCGATGAACTCAACTCAGCCCCTCCCTCGGTGCAAGCGGCGATCTATCAGCTGGTACTGAATCGTAAAATGGGGGAATACGAACTCCCTCGCGGTTGGCGGATTATCTGTGCTGGGAACCGTATCAGCGACCGTGGTGTCGTGTTTCGTCTCCCGACACCGCTGGCGAATCGGATGGTGCACTTGAGCGTCGAAGCACGGTTTGAGGATTTTAAACTCTTTGCCATTCGGGAAGGGTTACACTCGTTTGTGATCGGATTTTTGAGCTTCCGCCCCGATTTGCTCACCTCGGAGCCGGTGAGTGAGGATGATAGCAATCCTGCATTTGCCACCCCGCGCAGTTACCATATGCTCTCTTCTATCCTCAAACATAATGAGAATACGGCGCATCTTGCCCCTATCATCTACGGGTTGATCGGATACGGAGCGGGGATCGAGTTTCTCTCGTATGTGAAAGTGTACGAAAAACTCCCCGACGTGCAGGCGATTTACCGCGGAGAGTACCCCGCTATCGATAAAAGCGAGCCGGCATTGCTCTACGCACTCGTTTCGGCGATGGTGGAACTCTATCGCGGCGGAGCGGAAGCCTCGAAACATCTTTTCGGTTTTTCCCAAAGCCTGCCGACCGAGTTCGGGGTGATGTTGATCAAAGATGCCATCGTAAAAGATGCCTCTATCGCGGAGTGTGCCGAGTTTGACGAGTGGATCGGACGCTATGGCGACTATATCCTTTAACGCTCAACTTGAAAAAATTAGGGTTCAATTTCTCTTTGACCATCCGTTTTTAAGCGTTTTAGCTCTCTCTATCCCCCATAAATACCAAAGCAACACTCACATGCTCTTCGAGACCGATGGGGTGAGTATCCGCGTCGATGAGACCAAAGGCTCTAGCTATGACGATGCGGCTCTCAAATACCTCTATGCTCACGTACTGCTCCATATCCTCCTCAAACACCCTTTTCGGATGAGTGGACGAGAAAAACCGACATGGAATCGCAGCTGTGACATTGTCATCGGACTGCTTCTGAGTGATTTTCAGCGTGTGGGGAGTGCGGATGAGGAGGCGATGGTGATCGAATCCTTTCGTGACAAAAGTGTAGAGGAGGTGTATCATGCACTCTACCGCGAAAGCGATGAGGGGGAAGGAACTCCGAATGAAGAGAATCCGACAGAGCAAAAGATGGACATTATAGAGCATGAGGGGGATACGAAAGTTGCCGAGGAAGAACTCGACGCACTGATCATCCAAGCGATGGGAGCGGCGCGGAAGCAGGGGAATATCCCCGCCTCGCTTTTAGAGATGTTCGATGAGATTACCAAACCCTCCATCGATCTGCATACGCTATTGCATGCTTATATGTCGGAGAGCTTTTTCGATAAAGAGTCCGATTTCTCCCACCCCAATCGCCGTTTTATCCATCAGGAGATTTATCTTCCCGGATACCGCTATGATCGTAACCGTTTAAGTCTCTTTATTTTTTTGGATCGTTCTATGAGCATTAGCGGTGAGGTATTTTCGCGCTTTTTAGGGATTATCGACTCGATAGTACGGATGAGCCACGATTTCGAGGTGAGTGTTATCCCTTTTGATGAGCGGGTCTATGCCGAAGAGAAAAAGAGCTACGACGCGCAATCTTTGTTACCCGATATAGGTTTTGCAAAAGGGAACGGCGGGACGCAATTCACCCCCGTATTAGAGTATCTAAACACCCATGCAGGGGAAAAGAATCTGGCGGTGATACTGAGTGATGGCTATTTTACGGTAGAGAAAGCGCCCGCGATGCAGACACTGTTTCTCCTCAGTGAGAAAAAAAATTTAAAAAGGTTTGAGCGTTATGGAGACGTCGTCTACTTTGACTTATCGTGAACATATCGAAGTCCTAAAGGATGATTTGGATTTCGAGGAGCAAGGCGATGCGATCTATTTAGATCATCCCGATGATGAAGCACGGCTATTGTGGGCGTTTCATAGACCCAGCGGCTCTCATCCACTCCAAGTGGGTGATCGCAACACCGAAGTGGCTATTATGGCGTTCAACCACTCACGATTAGGGGCTTATGAACGTTATACCAAACTCAATCCTTCTGTGATCGAAAATCCCGATCTGCGTCGCCATATCCGCAATCGTAGCCGAATGTTGTTTCGCTCTTTGGTTGATAACGATTTTACCGAATTGCTGGAGGTTTTAGCGTTTGCCCCTGTCTTTATCGATCTTGCGTGCGATCAGATGATCAACGGGCGTATCTGGAACGAAAATTACGCGACACCGCTTCGCGCATCGCAGTTTCTTTACCTTGCCGGAGATCATATATCCGATACGTTGTGCGAGGGGGTATTGCGACGATTAAAACCGCTGAAGCACTATGATTTTGATGAAGCAAAAGGGTTATTGTCCGAATTGTCAGGTCAAGCACAAAAGTTGCATGAAGCTATTAAAGCGCATTACATACAAGAGTTTGAAACGTGGTTAGCGCGTGAAAAACTCCATCCGCTTCAGAATATCGTACTGACAAAACAGATACATCAGTTAAAGGATAATCATGAATGAATCAACACTACGGGTCATGAATGCGATATTTTCGCTGAGTGACGAGATCGAATACAATATCTACGAGGCGGTTGATATCGCCGAGTACGCTCAGATGGATGCTGATGAAGTACATAAAATCATAAAAGAACTCTATGATGAGGGATATTTAGGTGAATGTATGACGGTAGAAGATGATGGATTCGATACCTTTTATCTGAACAAAAAAGGGCGTACGCTCATCGGGATGGAATGATGATAAAGTTAGTGGTCTTTTATGAAAAACCTTTTTGTGCCGCGAATGCCAAGCAAAAACAGATTCTCCGTCAGAGCGGATGTACCCTCATTGAACGCAATCTCCTCGAACACGGTTTGGATGCTGAAGCACTTAGAACTTTTATGGGGGATAAAAAAGTAGAGGAGTGGTTTAATCCTGCCGCCCCAGCGATCAAAAACGGTGAGATTTTTCCTGAAACACTGGATGAAGCTTCTGCGATGGAGTTACTGATGTCCAACCCTATTTTGATCCGCCGTCCGCTGATGGTGATCGGATCTGAAAAACTGTGCGGGTTTGATGCGGATAAAGTCTCTGAAGTGTTGGAGCGTTACGTCGAACCGATGCCGAAAATCAACTGCATGGAAAAAGGGTGTTTGGAGAAGAGGGCTGAATAACTCCCTCGTTTATTTTAACTATTTCATCGTGCCCTGAGCCTCTTTGAGCATAGTATCCATGATAGTAAATAATTCTTGAGAGGCATTTTCGACTTTTTGGAATCGGTCAATTATTATTGTTTTATTGTCCAATATCGCTTTTTCACTTTCGATCATTTCATCTATTTCATGAATATACGTATGGATTTTTTTGTGTGGTTCTAAAATAGTGTTATAGGATGGAAAGTGGCTAAATAGTATTTTTCCTTGTCCCGTATCGTACCATTTACCGAATCGACAATTATGATGGTCAACAACATTCCCGTCCATTTTTCGTGTATATACAGCGTTATAGGCATTCCCTTTGAAGAGTATATGGTCAATTTTTGCCAGAGTGATATAAGCAATCATTTCAATATTTCCCACAACTTTTGCGGTTTGGAGTGCATTCGTATTGAAGTCGGAGATAGAATCGGTAAAACTTTGAATCAGACTGGTTGATTTTGTAGCAATCGTATTCATGGTGTCTGAGCTGTCTTGAATCTCCGTAGTTTCCTGCTGAAGTGTTTGTATCGCGATGGATATTTCGTTAGTCGCTTTTTGTGTTTTTTCAGCCAATTTTCGTACTTCATCCGCAACGACGGCAAATCCTCTACCGTTTTCACCTGCGCGTGCCGCTTCGATAGCTGCATTGAGTGCTAATAAGTTTGTTTGATCGGCAATATCTTTAATCAGGTTGATGACGGAATTAATATCATTGGCTTTAGTGCTTAATACGTTGATAGTGTCATTGGAATTCTGGACTAATTCAATCAATTGAAAGAGGTTGTTTGTTACCTCACCAAGAGAACCGACGGTTTCTGTTGATTGTGTTGCCGTATTTTGGGAGAGTTTTGCGATATTGGATAGATTATCTAACGTATATAAAAGATCTTGCTGTATAACATCCAAACCACCGGTGGAACGGCTGATCTCAGCTAGTTTTCCGTCTAAATCAAAAAGTTTAAGCGAGTTGTGGTGATCTTTCATTTTTTCGACGTTTTGATTAATGTATTCAGCCGAGCGTTTAAAAGATCCTTTTAGACCGGATATTTGAACTTTTCGATGAAAACGGTCTTTGCTCAGTGCTTCAATGACGGAATAGGTATCATTCATGTAGACTTGAAGCTGGTCGATCATATTGTTGGTATTCCAGCAAAGTGATTTTAATTCACCTCCTTCATCAATGGAGATAATACGTGAATCCATATGCCCTTGTTCAATCTCTTTCATAACATCAGCTACTTTTTTGATGGTTGATTGAACTTTACGTATATGAATAAAGATAGCCCAAGCAATGGCAAAATTGATGAGATTCAGTAACCGAATCCAGTCAAATCCGATAGTCGCAAGTTCAAAAATGAGAGCAATTACAAAGACAATGATCGCGAGAAGATTTAAATGTTGTAATTTAGAGAGAGAGGACAAATTCATTGTAGGTGACCTTTCGTTTTTGTAACTCAGTATTCAGTAATGCTTCTCCTGATTGAACCCCTCCGCTGCGCTCTGCTTTTAGCAAAGCTTGATAAAGCGGTTTTATCGCATCTAAGGCTTGTATATCAGGTTTGCGCCGTACAGAATGGTAGGCAATGATCTTATTGTTATCATCTAAACTTGCAGTAATATGTGCAAATACCCAGTAAAAGTCTTGATTTCTGGTCCGATTGATAACATAGGCAAACACTTCTTCTTTTTGTTTAATGTTGTCCCATAAGTGTTTATAGACGGTTGCAGGCATATCAGGATGTCGTAATATATTATGCGGCTGATTGAGCAATTCAGATTCACTATAGCCTGATATCTGAACAAATAGTTCATTGCCGTATATTATTTTTCCGGATGTATCTGTTTTTGAGACAATAAATTGGTTGTCTAGAAAAAATACCTCTTTTCCAGCCATAGGGCTACTCCTCATGAATGTAAATTAATTTTGTATAGTGTCAAAAGTGAATGACTATTCATGTATGGTAGCATAGTGCTTTAATTAATATCAAGTAAATCTACTAATTTACTATGAATTTAACATTTGTGTAGCGTTAAGTAAACGAGTGCAGTGATAGTGAAGGAGATTGGCTATGAAAGAATGTCTGTTGTTTAGTATGAGAATAGATACTCATTTCCCTTATAAAAGGAAATGAACACTAGGCTTACACCGCTCCGAATGAAGCTTTTCCACCGCGTTGCAACGCTTTGATATCTTCATAGGTTTTCTCAGTCAAACGGAGATTACTGCGTAGAGTTTCTTTGACGATCGCATCGAGTTTCTCTTTGTCAGACATCTTTTTCAAATCGCCTTTTGAAAGATCGGCGATATCAAGCAAGTCGTTCCATACAGAACTTTCATCCAATGCAAAAGTATGGAATGTAATCCCCTCGTAAACGAATGAACCTTTTCCGATAATGTCAGAGACGAAAAGGAGGTATTTCCCCTCAGGAGTCAAGAACTCTTTATATTTTGCTACGAAACCTTCAAAAATGTCCAATGATGTGAGTTCACACGCCAAAAATTCGATTTTATCGGAGTTGGTAGCAAGGATAACTTGTTTAACGATCTCTTTTGGTGGGAGACTTTTATCCGGAGTAATTACTTTACCCTCAGTTACGACGAGGCATCCTCGGTAAGCGTATTTGTATGCATCGGTTGGTGCGTTGTAAACGATCATCCATTCGAGTTTGTTCTCAGCGATGTAGCTTTGGATAGACATGGGGATTCCTTCGTGATTTTATATACTTTACTCAATACAATTTTTGTTCTACCTCTTTCGTATGATAAATGCATCATGATCAACAGCAATATTGTTCAAAGGATTATATGATGAACCCTCAAAGTGCCAAACGCTCACTCGCCCATTTGTGCGAGCGGAAAGTCCCTGTTTTTTTATGGGGGCCTCCCGGGATCGGGAAATCTTCGATTGTAGCTCAAATAGCTGACGAAGCGGGTATCGGGTTTATCGATTTGCGGTTATCGCTTCTCGATCCGACGGATTTGCGCGGTATCCCGTTTTTTAACGCTAAAAACGATACGGCGATTTGGGCGCCTCCGGCATTTTTACCCGATGGGACGCAAGAGAGAGGGATACTTTTCCTCGATGAGCTTAACACGGCGGCACCGATGGTACAAGCCTCTGCGTATCAGCTCATTTTGGATCGTAAAATCGGAGAGTACCGTCTTCCTGAGGGGTGGGCGATAGTGGCGGCGGGGAACCGTGAGAGCGATCGCGGCGTCGTATTTCGGATGGCGGCACCTCTGGCGAATCGTTTTGTCCATTTAGAGATGGAGGCGAATGTCGAGGATTGGCGCAACTGGGCGATAGGCTCAGGGATTGATCCTACAATCATCGCGTATATCTCCCACCGTCCCGATGCGCTGTTCGTCTTTAATGCGGAAAGTAGATCGTTTGCAACACCGCGCACATGGCAATATGTGGATGATATCATGGCGTCCAACCCCGAAGCGGATTTGGTGATGGCGATGGTTTCGGGCGCGATAGGAGAGGAGTTGGCGGCATCGTATCTGGGGTTTCGCATGGTCGCCTCACAGCTCCCTGATCTGGATGCGATTATGGAGGGGACGTGCAGTGATGTACCGAGTGATCCCTCCGCACTTCATATCCTCAGCACGGCACTTACCATGCGGGTAAATGACTATACGGGGAACAAAAAACTAAACAATCTCATCACCTATACCCTCCTCCTCCCCGGAGAGTTTGCGGTGATGATTATCCAAGACCTCCGTGTACGGAAAATCGAACTTGACCATGTCGAGAGCTGGCCGTTGTGGATGCGCCAGTTCAACACACTCTTACGATAATGAAGAGTGAACAACTGCTCCTCAAAGCCAAAAGTCTCCTTACGGTGAAATATCCTTATTTCGGGATGCTCGCTTCACGGTTAAATTTTGAGCCGAGCGACGCTCTATCGGGATATGCGAGTAACGGGAAGCGGTTTATCTATAATGTGGAGTTTTTAGAGCGTCGAAGTGTGGAGGAGGTGATGTTTATCCTCACCAATGCGGTGATGCATCATGTCCTCTCCCATCAGCAACGCAAGCTTAATCGCAGAGGACGGTTATGGCAGTTAGCGACCGATTACGCCATTAACAATCTCCTCTCCAAAAGCGGTTTGCGTATTCCTGTGGGGGCAAACTACAATAAAGAGTATGAGCTAATGTACGCCGAAGAGATCTACGAGGCACTCAAAAATGATCTTAACCTCGGTGAGGGGGATGCCTTCGGCGAGAGCGGTGATACTCCGCCGGAAAGTTCCGTGATGGAACAGGATGATTCTCAAAGTTTTAGTAACATTGACGGCATTACGGATATTTTAGAGGTGGAAGATGAATCGCAGTGGCAATACGCCGCGTCGATTGCTCAGGAGGTAGCACAGCGCAAGGGGGCTATGCCGCTAGGGCTGGAGCGGTTGGGGAAAAAAGTGAAGCCTGCCGATGTGGATTGGCGGTTTGAACTCTACAATGCCGTCAATCGTCATATGCGTAACAACTACGCGTTTATGCCCCCGAATAAAAAGCATATCCACCGTGGTATCGCTCTTCCCTCGCTCACCAGTGATACCCTGAGTCTGTGTGTCGCGGTCGATACAAGCGGTTCGATTGATGATCAGCTATTGGGGGCATTTATGGAGGAGTTCAAAACGATCATGCAAAACTTCCCCTCGGTGAAGATTGAGCTGATTATCGCCGATGCAAAAGTACACGCGCACCATACCTTTATCAGCGGAGACAAGATGGATTTCCCTCTCAAAGGGGGAGGGGGGACGGATTATCGTCCGACGTTTGATTACGTCGAGGCGAATCTCCCCATGACGACGATGTTGCTCTATTTTACAGACGGTGAGGGCTCATACCCCCGAATCGGGCCGAATTATGAAGTGCTATGGGCGCTGTCGCGAAAAGCGAAGGTACCGTTTGGGAGAGCTTTGGTGATATTTAACTAAAATGGTCGGTGTAGTCGCAAGAGGCATCGATTTCAATACACTCTTGTACCGATTTTTTTAAATCTTCTCTATAGTCGATCAATATGGCTGAGTCGACATGACACGCGGCAGCGATAGCGGCTATTTCCTCTCTACTGATATCAGGATGACGCAACCGCTCGAAGTTATCGGGAGAGATCTCGATACGAACGGTTTCGTTTAGGTTGCAGAGGGTGAGGATCATCCTTATAAACCTTGGAGGGCTTCGTTGATTTGTTCCAGTGCGAGCGATTTGGCGTTTTCAACCTCTTTGTTATCCCACCAGTAATCGATGATCGCGTGTTCGATCTGCTCCAGCTGATCCATACGAAGATTAGCAAAGACTTCATAAGAGCTGATCTCCTCTTTACTGATCCCTTTGGTGAGGGCAAGTTTATTAAGGGTTTCGATGATGCTCTCTTCCAGGGGTTTCGGGCTGATCTCGGTACGCGCTTGATCGATCCACGCACGGATCTCCTCTTCGAGATAGTCATGTCCCCATACCTGATAACACAACACACGATTCGGACTATAGACGATTTTTTCCTCTTCTCCTAAAACATCACTCGTTTTTACCTCACCGTCATAGAGGTAGACTTCAATCCGTTCATTTTCTCGCAGGGTACACGCCCGCTCAAATGCGGCTCGCGCATGTTTCAACACTTCACTTCGTAGGTTTTCATTCATCGTTATTATCTCCTTGAGGTTTAATTCATATACGGTATATCGAGATGGGAATCTCGGTCGGATGCTTCGTAATCAAAGGTGTTCACCTCAACAATAGAGGCTAACTTTTTCTCCAATACGATTCGCTGCAACGGATGTAACAGTGTAGCATCAATACGGTGTTTAATCACACTTCGGTAATGCATCGTAATGATCGGATGCCAGCGGTGTTGATTCTCCGTAAGGCGTTCGATAAAGTTTTGGAGAGCTTCACGGTCATCACTCTCGATTCGGGGAAGTTTACGCATAACATTACGAACGAATTGTTTCGTAAAATAGGGTTCTCCAATTTTCAGTAACTCCGATGTCGCATCGATATCGGCAACGTTTTCACTGTAACTGTAGGCGTATCGAAAATGTTCACACACCGCTTCGATGTATTTCGGGTAATGTTGAAGCACCATAACCAAATGGGTCAAATCCTGATCGATCAGTACCTGAAAAAGGGTGATCGTATTTTTCCCCATGCTTGCCCAATGAGGTTCTCCGCTTTTGATATTGTCTTTCTCCAATATCCGTCGGTATTGCTCAATCTCTCCGATATCGGTGAGGAGACGTGCCGAAGAGGAGAAACTGCTCATGAGGCTCTTGAGGGTGCGTTATGGTAATCCCATAGCCGTTTATAATGACTGTCGAGTTCACTAAGTGTCGAATCGACGGTGATAAGCTCATTGGTGTGTTCAAACCGTTTGCTGTGCGCTTCATACCATTGTGCCATTTCGGTTTTAAGTGCATTACGTTTGGCGACGGTCTCAACGATGAGTCTGCGAATCTCTTCCATTTCGCTCGTAATGATCTCAGTCATGGCTGCACCCACATTCGCATGCTCCCGCCGCGGTTCCGGGATCGAGATATTGGTCGGCATTTTCAGGGGTAACTCTCATCAGAGACTCCGAGAGGGCAGAATCAATCGCTTTAGATAGCACCATCGGCTCCTTACCTAACCAATAGACTTCCATTCCTCCGCGAACCATAACATGAAACGGCCCGTCACCTAAAAAACCGTATAAAGCGGAGGTGGCCCCTTGCTCTAACAAAAACGATGCGGTTTTAATACCGTTACCGCACCCTTCATTGGAGATAATCGTACTTTTTTTAGTGAGTGGATCGACTAGTGCGAAAAGTTTGGCATTGCCAAACAGTTTTGTACTCATCGTATCGGGTGTATCAGTTTCGACTGGAATAGCAATCATCTTTGCCCCTTCGTGTCTAAATTTAAATAGCAAAATGCATTTTTTATTCTCTACGATAGAACGATGGTTGCATATTAGCTTTAAAAGTGAGGTAACAGACACATGGACGAACTTCGTACCCATTATCACTATTTCAGCAATGAAGAAGGGGATGGCTATGAGATATACAGCTGTGATTTCCCTGAGGTCAAAGGGTATGGAGAGACGTACGACGAAGCGATGAGTGATTTACGGCAAAATTTAAAACGAAATGAGGGGAAGAGAATGGAAGCAGAGTCATTGATGGAGACTGCGATTACCGCTTACGACGCGAAAGATTATAGTAAAGCTAAATCCATTTGGGAAAGCCTAAGTAACACCAATACCGATGCTATGGTAAATCTAGGGACGATGTACGTGAAAGGGTTCGGGGTAGCTAAAGATATCAAAACGGCATATAAGCTTTTTGATCGTGCGGCGGCACAAGGGCATGAAGTCGCTTCGTTTTATCTCGGTGGTATGTATGAAAACGGAATCGGTGTGAGCGCAGATAAAGAGCAATCGATCCGTTATTACACGGTTGCCGCAGAGGCCGATATGCCAACCGCTCAGCTTAAACTTGGGATTTTACTTCGTAATGATGATGTTTTAAACTCTATGAAATGGATGATTAAAGCCGCTCACGCCGGAGAAGCACAAGCCCATTCTCTCCTAACGTATGTTAGCAATATGTCTGAAGCAAGCGACATAAATGTCGCATTTCGGATGATGGATGAATCCTCTCAGCGTGCCAAGATCGAAATGGTGATTAACGATAACCTCGGTCCTATTCTCGCGAGTGACGGCGGCGGGGTAGAACTTGTCAATTATGTAGGCGGTGATACCCCAGAAATTTGGTTACGTTATCTCGGAGCCTGTTCGGGATGTCATCTGGGGCCTACTTCGACGGCAGGGATGATACTCGAGCAGTTTGAAAATGTTATTGATAAAAGAATAGTGATTTATCTCTGGTAGGAGGGTTTTCATGAATACGTTTTCGGCACGGGTGGAAGATATTAAAAGTGATCCGTTTTTTAGCTGTATCACGGTGCGGGTTAATAATACCGATTTGAAATTGCTGAAAACCGAAGTACCCAAATGGCTCCGTATCGGGGATGAGGTCGAATGTCGTGTCCAAGAGGCGGCGATAGCAATCTGTACGGGAGACAAAGAGGGGAGTGTTTCCATCGAAAACCACCTCAACGGCGAATTGCAACATTTTCGTAAGGGTACGGTTTTGAGCGAGGTGAGTGTCGATACACCGTGCGGAAAACTCAATTCACTTATTACGACCGATGCATTTGAGAGGATGGAACTTTGTGAGGGGTGCAATGTGACACTCCTTTTAAAAGCAGTAGATATCAAACTCACGCCGATGATTAACACCACCTCGTATGAAAAATGCAAAGACCAATTGTATAAAACTAACTAAGGAGCTTATTATGGCTGTATTAATAACTGATTCTTGTATTAACTGTGACGCCTGTATCGACGAATGTCCGGTATCGGCAATCGCGAGTGAGGGTGATTCACCGCGTGAAGATTGGGAATATACTTATGTTAAACCGGAAAAATGTATCGAATGTGTCGGTCATGCGACTACACCGGCCTGTGCGGCAGCCTGTCCTACTGAGGGGTGTATCGTTTGGGATATGCCTTACACGGCTGAATTCAATGATTATTACGTCAACAGTTCAGAGTATGTGATCAGCGAGTCGAAAAAACGGGGTCTTCTCTCTCCTGAAGTCTCCCCGCAAACGTTCCGTGATGATATCTCTATCGCTATGCGTGAAGCACGCGAAGCGGTAGCGGTCTAAGGGTCGATTATGCTCATCGCATTTGCTTCATCTGACGGTGTGAGTGTCAATCAGCATTTCGGATGGTCGAAAAGCTTTGAGCTTTATCGGGTCACTGCCGAGAGTGCCGAATTTGTCAAAACCCTTGATAGTTCAGAGGATGAAATCGCGGATGAACATGAAAAATTAGCGTATAAAATAGGTACGATCAATGAAGCAGATATCCTTTATTGCTCTGCAATAGGGCCTACCGCTTCAAAAATGGTACTGGCTTCAAAAATATATCCGGTACGCTCTGGGGAAAACGATCGAATCGATGAGACGATTGCAAAACTCCAAGAGTTATTATTGGGCAATCCGCCGCCATGGTTGTTGCGTATTGCACACACTTCTAAAGATAAGGAACTACTCTCATGTCAGTAATTATCAATGATACCTGCATCACTTGTGATGCGTGTTTGCAACAATGTCCCGTCAACGCGATTGTGGATGATACTTCCAACCCTACAGGGAAAAAACAATACTACGTTCAGCCTGATAAATGCGTTGAATGTGTCGGTATTTACGATGATCCTCAATGTGCGGCGATTTGTCCGAGTATCGGATGTATTACGTGGGATATGCCTTTTACCGCTGAGTTTGATGAATATTTTCGTAATGAAGAGATCTATAAACTCGGTGTCAACAAAGAGGGGAAACTCAAATCTCCGACGTACAAAGAGAAAAGCTATCGTAAAGATATTCCTCTCGAAGAACGGGGCATCGGTAAACTTGTCCAAGAAGAGCCTGAAGAGTTAGAAGAAGTAGGCTAATGTGACTCCTATTGCGAAAGTCGCCAGCGATCTCGATCCCTTTGCTTGTGATTGCGCGGTGACGGTTGCTCTTAAAATCACCGATGATTCGTGTAAAATGGACGAAGAACAGCGCGCCCTTTTTATGGCACTGTATGATCACCTTTCGCCGTATAAAAGCACACTTTTCGATGATACTATTCATGAACTGATTCATCAGGGACGAATCAACCCTACGGCAGCTTTGTATACGCAGATTAAAAAAGAGCGTGAAATGGCGATGGCAGTGATTACTCAAGAAAAGATGAAAATGTTCAAAGCTTCCGTGCGAGGCTCACTCCTTATCGCACAACATACTACCTAATACAATCAATCTTATTTCATTTACATATGTTTAACATTACATTGTAGAATGTGTTTCAATCAATTTTAGTCTATCTAAAGGGGTGTAAATGCGATTTTTTTTCTACGCTATCATTTTTGCCATTGTATTTTTAGTTTTTAAAGCATTTTTTTTAGATGCGTATCTCCAAGAAAGAGGTAACATCGAATCCAACAATTCTACCGAAACGGTTCAGGAGGGTAATACTTCGCTTCTGTACACTAACAATTTGATGGGCGAGAAAAAAGAGAAAGAGAGGATGGATAAAGAAGAGGTTATGCCGTTGGATAAACTCGGCAATAGCATTGCGGATAAAATTGCGGATAAATTGTAAAATTTATTTTTGCCGAGAGAGTAAAATACCGCTTAGAATGATCAAGATACCTCCCGCAATCACCATCGGTGTGGGGAGAACATCTCCTAAAAATATTCCAAACAATGTCGCAAACAAGACAACAGAATAACTGACCGTACTCACAATTCCCGCTTTGGCATAAAAATAAGCACGGGTCATATAGATTTGTCCGTATGCGGCGGCAATTCCCATTAGGGCAATCCAAAGCCAATCCATCCCCATCGGCATTACAAAAGGGCTAAGGGCAAACGCAAACCATTCGGAGGTTGTGTATTCAGCCGCTAGCATCAAGAATATAGGGATTATTGCCCCTGATATCATAAACGAGAGGACAACGGTTCGCTCATCATAATGGGCTTTGAGACTACGTACACTCGTATACGCCAATGCGGAGAGAAATCCCGTCAATATTCCCATAATATGCAAATACCCCATCTCCATGCCGCTGAGCATGACTACCCCTGCGAATCCGATGATCACAGCGATAACGGCATGGGATTTTAACTTTTCACCTAATAGAAAAAAGGCGAGCAATGCGGTAAAAATCGGCTCGGTTTTGGCATAAACGATAGCATTGGAGAGAGTAGTAGCACTGATCGTGTAAAAAAAGGTGAGCAGCGCTACCGTTCCGACTACCCCTCGGAATATGAGGGTAAGGGGTTTACCGCCGACATTGCGGATCGGTTTTCGTAAAACAAACATGCCGATAACGGCTAAACCGATACTATTGCGCCAAAAGGTTACTTCGACCGATCCCATAGAACCTGAGAGGAGTTTAGCGAATACCATCGTGAGGGCAAATAAAAACGAAGCGATGAGCATAAAAAATATGCCGCGGCGGGTATCGGTGGAAGATAAAATCATGGTGTGATTGTAGCATGATATTGAAATCCAACCGCTAATTTTAGATACAATAAAATACTTTCTATGATTTGATTAGGTATTGGATTTTTTTGATGTTTAAAAGAGAAAATTTTTCAGGTGATTTTTGGGGCGGAACGGCGGCGATGTTGGTGGCATTGCCCGCAGCCATCGCGTTTGGGGTAACGATTTACGCGGTTATCGGCGGACATTACGCTGCATACGGTGCGGTAGCCGGTATTTTAGGGGTAGCGGCGATAGGGATTGTGGCGGCACTCATGGGGGGGACTGAGCGATTAATCTCTGCTCCGAGCGCTCCTGCCGCGGCCGTTTTAGCGGCTTTTGCGCTTCAATGCCTTAACAGCGGTATCGGACCGGATCTTCTGTTTGTAATGCTTATGATCGTCGCTTTTTTAGCGGGATTATTTCAGATACTCTTCGGGGTTATCGGATTGGGGAAACTGATTAAATATATGCCGTTTCCTGTCGTCAGCGGGTATCTCAGCGGTGTAGGGCTTTATATTTTCGCGTCACAAGCTCCAATTTTTTTAGGGCTTCCGCAGGGTACCCATTTTTGGGACGCTTTTGAAATCGTCAATGGGTGGAAATGGCAAAGTATTGCGGTCGGTTTGATAACGATTATAACGATGCTCTATGCAGATAAGATATTTCGCGTTATCCCTGCCGTTATTACCGCATTGGTAATCGGTGTCGGAGCCTATTTTACTCTGGGCTTGATCGATCCTTCGTTGTTTCAAGCGAACAACGCTTTTGTTATCGGTGAGCTAGGGGGGAGTGCGGGAATCAATTTTGTCCAAATGTTTACGGGACGTTTTGAAACCCTCCTCTTTATCGGATGGGAAGAGATGGCGTTTTTATTTTTTCCCGCATTGACGTTAGCGGCATTGTTGTCGATTGACACGTTAAAAACGTGTGTTATCCTCGATTCGATGACCCACTCTTTTCACGACTCTAATAAAGAGCTGATTGCGCAGGGTTCGGGGAACATCGTTTCGGCACTGATCGGCGGTATGCCGGGTTCAGGGACAATGGGTGCGACGATGGTCAATATCTCCAGCGGTGCAAAAACACGTCTTTCGGGATTGATAGAGGGGATTATGGCGGTTGTTGCATTCTTGGTATTGGCAACGTTTATTGCATGGATTCCTGTCGCAACTTTGGCCGGGATATTGATCGTTATAGGCTTAAGAATGATTGACCGACACAGCATAAAATTATTGCAATCACGTCAGACGGCTCTCGATTTTTTCATTATCGTTGCGGTTGCTTTTACGGCACTCTCTATTAGTTTGATTGCGGCGGCGGGAGTAGGGCTTATTTTAGCCGTTGTCCTGTATATCGCTCAGCAAATCGGTGCGTCGGTCGTGTATCGCCATTTTGACGGAACCGAAGCGAGAAGTAAGATCGTCCGATGCAAAGAGGAGGAGAACCTTCTACGAAACAACGGAAATGATTTCTCGGTGTATGAGTTGCACGGAAGTCTTTTTTTTGGAACGGCCAATCAACTTTATACCATCTTGCAAGATGACTTGCAACACAAAAAATACATTATTATGGATATGAAGCGGGTGCAGACGGTTGATCTGACGGCGGCACACATTTTGTTACAAATCAAAGATATTCTTCATGATCGTGAGGGCTATCTCCTGTTGTGCCGACTGCCGCATAAATTGCCGAGCGGAGATGATTTAGAGAACTATTTCAACCATGTCGGATTACTGAAACACTTGAGTCCGATCAAAGTTTTTGATGATTTGGACGATGCAATCGAATGGGCCGAAGATAAAATTATCAAAGAAGGGCTACTGGAGCAAAAAGGGGAAGAACTTCTGGATCTTAGCAATTTTGATCTCTTTAAAGGGCGAAAAGAGGAGACGTTGGAGGAGATACGGAGTCTTGCCGAAATCCGAACGTACAAAAAAGGGGAAATGATCTATTCCGAAGGGGAAGGAAGCGGAGAGATTTTTCTGATTCGTCGGGGTTCGGTGCGGATCATGCTCCCTTATCCGGGACGAAAAAGCGTTCATCTCAGCACATTGGGTCAAAACAATTTTTTCGGAGAATTCTCATTTTTGGAGGGTGCGCCTCATTATACCGATACCGTTGCCGCCAGTGATACCGATTTGTATTGCATTTCGCGTGAAGCGTATGATCTGTTCTCCAAACATCATAAAAAAGCGTCGCTCCATTTTATGCAAAGTCTCGCGGCTGTTTTAGCGGAGAGGCTGCGTCTAACCCGTTCAGAACTCGGTGATGAATATGATGTATAAGTCCAATAGTGTGATAAAATCTTTCTCATAATCTAAAAATTCAGATGATACTTTTTCTTAAAAAGGGGAGTCGATGCAGTTTTTTCTCCATAAGTCCGATGAACGCGGAACCGCTAATCATAGCTGGCTTCATAGCCGATTTAGTTTTAGTTTTGCCGATTATCATAACCGAGATAGGATGGGATTCGGTGCTTTACGTGTCATTAATGACGACACTATCGAACCCTCAGGCGGTTTCGGGATGCATCCTCACCGTGATATGGAGATCATAACGATCGTTACTAAAGGGGCGCTTGAGCATAAAGATTCCGAAGGAAACAGCGGGATTATTAAAGCAGGTGAGATCCAGTATATGTCTGCAGGGAGGGGGATTGAACATTCGGAGTTTAATCCCTCCGCCAAAAAGAAGACAGAATTGTTTCAAATATGGGTTATTCCGCGTGAAAAAGGGCTGACACCCCATTATGAACAGCATAAATGTGACATGGACCGATTAAACAGCTGGGCATTGCTTGTCAGTGGAGACGGTCGAAAGAACTCTTTGAAAATTGCTCAAGATCTTTGTATCCGAGTCTCCCATCTGTTCTTAGGACATACCCTTGTCTCCGACTCCAAAAAACCAGGATACGGCAGATTGCTGTTTGTCGTTGACGGTGAAGTGAATGTGTGCGGTTATACCCTTAAACGGCGGGATGAATTGCAAATTATCGGGGATGAGACTTTTGAAATTACGGCATGCCGAGATGCCCATATTTTGTTATTTGACGTACCGCTGGAGAATTTTAAAAGAGAGGCGTGAAGACAGTAACAAAACGGTAAGCATCCAAAGCTATACTCTCAAAAAAACGGATCTTTGATGAAACAGCTCTTCCTCCTTTTTTTGCTTTTCTCTTTCTCTGCCTATGGTGATAATGTACGAAGTAAAATCGATCACATTATCGTTATCTATCTTGAAAATCGTAGCTTTGACAATCTTTTTCGAGGTTTTGAAAAAGCCGATACGTCGGATAAACCGTGGGTTGATTATTCTAGTCAACATGACCGTAACGGTACCCTTTATCCGGCACTTACGATGGGAGAAAAATCGATCCAAGGAGGATTTCCGACACGTGTGCCAAATGCGCCGTTTTTACTCGATACGTATGTATCACACGAAGGGATGATTCCCGATCTCGTCCATCGTTTTACCCAAAATCAGCTCCAGATCAACGGCGGGAAGAATGATCGATTTGTGGACGTGAGTGATGAAAAAGCTCTTGCTATGGGCTATCACGACATCTCAGGAAGCGCATTATGGCGTTACGCGAAAGAGTTTACCCTGTGCGACCGTTTTTTTGCGGCGGCATTCGGGGGATCATTTTTAAATCATCAATGGCTGATTGCGGCACGTACTCCCTATGTCGGGGATGAGTCGAATATTTCACGCTACGTGTTGGATCAAAACGGAGAAATACTTCAAGACGGTATTCTTACCGCTGATGGGTATGCCGTAAACACGATTCAGCCGTTTAATCCTCCTTTCAAGGCCAAATATGCCGATGCTTCGCTGCGTTTAAAGCCGCTACAATACGATACGATAGGGGATCGTTTAACTGAGAAAAATATTTCGTGGGGATGGTATAGCGGCGGATACAACGACGCTGTAGAAGGTCGCGGTGATGCCGTCCATTACCAATACCACCATAATCCTTTTTTATATTTTGAACGGTATGCCCCAAAAAGTGAAGGGCGAAAATACCTTAAAGACGAAAAAGAGTTTTTTAGAGAGTTGGAAGAGGGGAAATTACCGAGTGTCGTCTTTTTCAAACCTTCCGCTGAGGATAACCAACACCCCGGATACGCAAGTATTAATGCGGCAGATAAAAAACTTTCTCAAATTGTGGAAGCGCTACGGAGCAGACCGAGTATTTGGGAAAAATCGGTAATTATCATCACCTACGATGAAAACGGCGGTTTATGGGATCATGTCGCACCACCCGCAGGTGATCGATGGGGGCCTGGAACCCGTATTCCCGCTTTAGTTATTTCGCCGTATGCGAAGAGAGGGTATGTGGATCATACCGAGTACGATACGACTTCGATATTACGTCTGATTGAATGGAAATATGGGTTAGAACAGATCGGAGAACGCCACAGCAATAACCTGCTCAATGTTTTTGAAGAGCAATAGATTAAGCAAAATGACGTTTGAGGGGTGCAATATCGCGTTTAAACAGATAGAGTTGTCCGTAGCAATCGCAAAACTTTTTACATCCGCACGGATCAAAAAGATTTTTCCCGCTCTCGAGTGAGTAACTCCCAAAATCGGTTTTAATAACATTGCCTCGGATTTGGAGGATGGTGAGGGTACGAACCACACAAGAATCTTCTGTATCAAGACGATGAAACTTCTCTTTGTTGGCGTGTACCCATAGAATTTTAGAAGGGAGTGTGAGGTTGAGGAGAACCTCTTGGTTCCACTCTCGCGTCGCTTCGAGTCTGTCAAGCTCCGCATCACTGACATTACGATAAGGTCGCATCAGCCAACTTCGTTTGTGTAGGCATAGGTTGAGGAGATAGAGCGCAGACGTTCCGCCGCTTTGATAAATACCTCGATTACATAATCAATCTCATCGGCCGTCGTAAAGCGGCTGAGGCTGAGACGGATAGCGGTATGGGCGAGTTCAGGGTCTTCACCGATAGCGCTCATGACTGGATTGGCTTCGAGCGATTCGGAAGCACATGCGCTCCCCGTAGAAGCGGCGATACCTGCACGGTTGAGATCCCACAGCATCGATTCCCCTTCGATACCGCGAAGTGAGATAAGAATGGTATTTGGGGTACGGCGTGCGCGATCACCGACGACGATGGTGTCAGGTAGTTGAGAGATGGCGTCTTCGAGACGATCGCGTAGTGCTCTGACATCGCTGTTCATTTTATCCAGATGTCCTACCGATTGTTTCATCGCCAGACCCATACCGATGATGTAGGCGACGTTGAGGGTTCCTGCCCGTTTTCCCCCCATTTGTTCCCCGCCGTGCAAGAGGTTCGGGAGATCTGAGCCTTTTTTGACATACAATCCGCCGATCCCTTTTGGACCGTGGAATTTGTGAGCGGAGAAGGTGAGGTAATCGATCGGAGTTTTGGTGAGATCGACTTTTACTTTTCCGATGGCTTGAACCGCATCGGTATGGAAGAGAATCCCGCGCTCTTTTGCGATAGCGGCAACTTCATCGACAGGGAAAATCATCCCCGTTTCGTTGTTCGCCCACATCATAGAGATGAGAATAGTTTTATCGGTAATCGCCGCCGCAATACGTTCTGCACTGACATAGCCGTATTGATCCACATCGACAAATGTGATTTCAGCACCGTTTTCTTCGAGAAAATGGAGGGTTTCCAAGACGGAAGGGTGTTCAACCGCAGAGGCGATGATATGGTTTTTGCTCGGATCACGGAGGATGTGTTTGAAAAAGACTCCCTTGAGGACGGTGTTGTTACTTTCGGTCGCACAAGAGGTGATGAGGATGTCATCGGCATCTGGAGCGTTTAGGGCGTCGTACATGTTCCCCATCGCTTCGTTGAGATAGGGGCGCACTTCGATACCGTATTGGTGCAATGAGTTCGGATTGCCGTAAAGCTCTTCAAAAAACGGCTGCATTTTGACCTTTACGATCGGATCGAGTTTCGTAGTTGCATTGTTGTCTAAATATACACGTTTCATTATTTGTCCTCATGTGTCGGATATTATGAGGAGAGAATGCAAGATTTGTTCGAGAAGGGGGTGGTTATCTAAAAAGTTGAGCGTGTGAACCGATCCGCATGAGAACAATTTGGTTATTCTCTTCATTGATGTAGTAGATTAGGAGCATATCTCCACCCAGATGAAATTCCCGAAAACTTTTCCATTCACCGTTTAGCGGATGATCTTTTGATTCTATCGGTAGGTCATTGCCTTCGATTAATAGTGAGAGATATTGAATCATCTTGGCAAACTGCTGATCAGTTAAGGTGACTTTGTCGATCTCCTTTTTGAAAAGCTTATGCCGTATGAGTTGGCGCATTAGGCGCTTCTCTCTCGCTTTAGATCATCGAGTGAAAACGGTTCGAGATTTTTCCCCTCTAAAACGTCTCTCATTACTGCTTGGGTCTCTTCGTTCGGGATTTCGATGTCGAAAGGGATCCCTTTGCGAAGACGCACCTGATTTAAAAAGAGGTTGACCGCTTCACCGAGACTGAGACCCAGTTCATTAAATATTTTTTGGGCTTCTTGTTTCACGGTCGGGTCGAGTTTCATACTGGTAGTCTGACGCATAGTAGACCTCCGATTTAAAATAATACTATAGTATTATATATCTTCTATATCGGAATGTCAAATTGAAATCCTCACGCTTCCGCGTGTTCTTCTTTGTAGACGTAGATAGGCTCATGCTCTGGATTGTCGATCACCGCTTCGGTGATCGTGACGCTTTGGAGATTTTTCTGTGACGGACAGCTAAATTGCAACGGAAGCATCGCCTCCTCGATAATCCCGCGTAATCCACGTGCACCGACACCGCGATCGATAGCCTTTTGCGCGACCGCTTCGAGCGCTTTCGGCTCGAAATTCAGCTCGATGCCGTCCATGTCGAACAACGCCTGAAACTGTTTGATAAGGGCGTTGTCCGGCTCTTGGAGAATTTGGATCATTTGATCTTTGGTGAGTTCCCCCAACTGTGCCACGACGGGGATACGCCCGATAAATTCGGGGATCATCCCGTAATGGACAAGCGCTTTGGCATCGATTTTCTTCGGCTTGGCATCGGCAGAGGCACTTTTACTGAATCCCACTTTATTCGTTTTTTTCGTATGGGTATCGGGAACGAGACCGACAAAGGCTCCTCCGCAGACGAAGAGGACGTGAGAGGTGTTAAACAATACCGTCTCGGTGGTAGAGTTTTTACGGCTCCCTTTTACGGGAACGTACACTTCGGCACCCTCTAGGATTTTAAGCAACCCTTGTTGTACACCCTCTCCTGAGACATCGCGTCCCATCGTGGAACTTTCCCCTTTGCGGGCGATTTTGTCCACTTCATCGATGTAGATGATTCCCCTCTGAGCGAGTTCAATATCATAATTTGCCGCAGCAAGGAGGCGTGAGAGGATACTCTCAACGTCTTCACCGACATAACCCGCTTCGGTGAGGGCAGTTGCATCGGCGACGGCGAAGGGAACCTGCATGATCTTGGAGAGCGATTTGGCGAGGAGTGTTTTACCGCTTCCCGTAGGCCCTACCAACATGATATTCGATTTTTCCAACTCAACGTTGTTATAAATCGGGTTCTCAATCCGTTTGTAGTGATTGTAGAGGGCGACGGCGAGCACTTTTTTCGCATCTTCTTGACCGATGATGTATTTATTCAAAAACTCGACGATTTTCTCTGGGGTCGGGAGCTGTTGCTGCATGGCGGAGCGTTGCTCGTAACGTACCTCTTTTTGGAGTATGCTAGAGCAGGTCGTGACACACTCATTACAGATATGGGTCGTCTCCGAGGAGAACATCTTTTTTACTTCACTTTGTTTTCTTCCACAAAACGAACAGGTTTTTTCGGTACTCATCAAACATCCTTTGGAGTAAATTTGGTGAGGATCGTATCGGCAAGACCGAATGCGATCGCTTCATGCGCTTCCATGTAATTGTCACGGTCGGACTCTTTTTCGATTACTTTGGCACTTTTCCCCGTAGCATTTGCTAGGATTACATAAAGGCGGCGTTTGAGGTTAAGGATATGCTTCGTATGAATCTCGATATCACTTGCCTGCCCCGAATATCCACCGAGGGGCTGATGGATCATCACTTCGGCATTGGGGAGCATGTAGCGATGCCCGTTCTCTCCGCACGTAAAGAGTACCGCCGCCATCGACGCGACCAACCCCATTGCATAGGTATGGACAGGGGCGTTGATGAGATTCATCGTATCGAGTATCGCTAATCCTGCCATCACAGAACCGCCCGGTGAGCTGATATACATGTGAATCGGTTCCTCAGGATCCATAGCTTCGAGATAAAGCAGCTGAGAGACGATAACCCCCATCATATGATCATCGATTGCTTCGGTAATGACGATAACACGGTCACCCAAAAGTTTGGAAAAGAGGTCGAAATAACGCTCTCCACGCGGTGAAACATCTTTAACGGTCGGAATAAACGGCATGATAATCTCCTTTTATACAAATGCTTTAATGAATTCAGGTAACGACATAGGGATCACTTCAAGGTTATGTTTTTCGATGAACTTTTTCTCTTTTTTACCCAGTTCTTTGTCGGTAATAACATAGCCCCCTTCGAGATCGAGCGTGAGTTCGTTAGCAACCATACGGTCGGTGTCACGATCAAATGAGGTTCCCAAAAAGAGGTATTTTTTGGTTTTTCGATAGGTTTTTAGCACTTTCGGTACGGCAAATCCTCCCATCGCTTCGGTGAGCCAATCAACATAGTCGGCATCGGAGATAACGAAGGTCGGATTCGGTAGAGGTGAACCCATCGGTTTAAAGAGAATTTTCTCAGCATTGTCGAGAACTTCATCATCGACAAGAAAATATTTTTGGTTTTCAACATCGTATTCGTACACTTCATATCGGTTCAGATCACCCATAATGCGTGATTTGCCTATGATGAGACAGTGCGGTGTGAATGCCAAAAGTTCTTGGAATTTCGTATCGCGGTTTGTATCGACGATGTAGCGTGGAGACATATCGACAATCGCTTTGTGCAGCGGTGTCGGATCAAAGGGTTTGGTATAGATATGGTTGATAAGTTGTGTCATAAACTCTACGCCGCGACGTTGTTCTAAATGCATTGCGGCACGGGAGTATTCAAACATGAGTCGCGGTGACATTGCTCGACCGCCGTTCATTGCCAAAATAAGGGAGTCGCTGTCATGCGGAACCGCTTCACCCTCTTTGGTCATTATCCCCTCAAATACGCCTAAACCGAAGTAGGGGATCGTGGTTTGGTTGCGTAATTCTTTCTTGATCGTTTCGAAAATAGTGTCCATTTTGATCCCTTTTGGAGCTTTTGATAAACTATTGCATTTTGCGTTCTTGTCATAAATAGGAGTAATTTAGTCTTATTTGTAGGATTGTGGGGATAGCGGGGTTGAAAGGGACAAAAATGTCACTTATTATTTACCCGTGACACCCTTTTCCGGTATAGCAGTTTTGTGCGGCGGCAATTTTAACCAGTGCTTTGTCAAAACTAAACGGGGCATTGAGATCCTCTAGTATCTCATGGTAAAACACAGCGCCGTCTTTAGAAATGACAAACAACGCTTTGGCGAACTCTCCGCCGAGTTCTCCCTCTGAGAGTCGGACACCGTAATAATCACCGAACGCTTCATCATAATCGTAACCCACCAGCCACTCTTCTAAAGAGGGGAGAGAATGTTGGTTAGAAGCGACAATAAGCGCTTTTGTGATCCCTCCCAGAGCGTTAAGGGAGAAGAGGGTATCGATTTCACTTAACTGTGAAAGGAGAACCTTATCGATAAAAGGTACGCTGATAAGGAGTTGTGTCGCACCGTTTTGTCCACCGATACGGAAGGTTTCATCTGAACTGTTTTTCAGATCTACCCGTTCGGAAGCGTAGCCGACATCGAGCGGCATATCTTCGAGTTTTAAGAGGGATGAGTTATAGGTTATCTGCATTTGTGGCTCCTTTATGCGGGGTGGACGTAGCGGAGGTGTTCGACAATTTCCGTACCGACGACGAAATGCTCAATCGCTTCGGCGGGAGTTTTAATAAACGGCGGAACTTTATGGAGTTTGATTCCGACGTTTTTCATCGCATACAAGGTATTGAGGCAGTATTGATCGACAATGAGCGTATTACATTTTCCGATCACCTCAAGGAGTGCGTAATGCTCACTGATATGCTGAGGGTTTTGAGCTAAATCACTTTCACATTCACAGGCCATCATGGTAGGATTTTTTACCATATCTCCTGAATGTTTTTCCCACGGGTTAAGTTTGGTTTCCAAATAACGGTATCGGATATCTTTACGGTCACCGACTACTTCATAGAGGGAGAACATCGTGCAAGAACACGGGTTATAGTGGTAAACACTCTCTCGGGCATCCATCGGTATTGCAACGATCATGATTATATCTCCTCAGGTATTGCTAACAAATAATTGCATTTTCTGTTCTGACGACTAAAATGTCGGATTTTATATATAATTTACACATCAATACTAGAATTTCATATGCATTTTAATGGTACTATTACTGATTACAATAGATGAAATGATAAACGGGAGGGAAAGTGCGATTACTTAATCATCAATATGAAAATGAACGCATTCTCTCCTCGTTTATTGATACGTATATCGATTCATCAAAATCGGTTTTCATACAGCTTTTTAGCGGAAGTATTGATTTCTATCTGGTTCAATCGATTCTTGATCAGGTAACGCGTAGACTTCCGAATGCGGTGCTCATCGGGGCAACGACAGCAGGTGAAATCATGAACGGTGTCATGAGTTCCAATAAAATCGTCCTTGCTTTTTCCCTTTTTGACGCGACAGAGATTAAAAGCCGCTATTTTCCCCTTGCCGATTTTGAAAGCGGAGTTTTGGCCGCTAGCGAGATGCTCAGTGATCGGAGCAAAGTATGTATTGCTTTCGGTGAAGGGCTACATGGAGACTCCGAATCATTTCTAAATGGATTTACTTCGGTACGAAGCAACATAATTGTAGCGGGAGGAAATGCCGGAGATGATCTGACGTTTACCCACACCTCGATTATGCACCAGCACACGCTGTACGATCATGGTATTGTTGTTGCCGTATTGGAGAGCGATGTTTTACAAGTACACAACAATTATTCGCTGAATTGGACCTCTATCGGTAAAGAGATGGTAGTGACACGGGCGGAGCAGAATGTTGTGTATGAGATTGATGGGAAAAGTGTAAAAGAGATTCATGCCCATTATCTCGGTGTCGAAGCGATTTCTCGAATTCCTGAAAGCGCAATTGCGTTTCCTCTTATTAAAATACAAGACGGAGTTCGAATCGCAAGGTCGATGATCGGTCAGAATGAGCAAGGCGGGTTTATCTACGCTGGGCATTTTCAAAATGGGGATAAAGTCCGTTTTGCTATCGGGAATATCGAAGAGATTTTGAATAATGCTGTCGATATGCGCAAATCAGTCAGTACTAGACCTACTGAAGCCACCTATATCTATTCATGTTCGGTACGCAAACACTTTTTAAAAGAAGAACTCAATTATGAGTTTTCGCTTATCAATGAAATAGCTCCGACGGCAGGTTTTTTTACGTACGGTGAGTTCTTTCATTCACCTCACGGCAATCAATTGCTTAATATTACGACGACAACCCTTTCATTAAGCGAATCCGATCACGTCGTATCGTCTGACCCGTTCAAGGAAGTCCGCTATTTACCGTATACGACATTGAAATCTCTTACCCATTTGGTCAATGCGACTCAAAATGAATTGGATGAGAGTATTAGAATTCTTGACCAGTACAAAATGGTTTTGGATGAGAGTGCGATCGTCTCCAAAACGGATAAGAGAGGTATTATCACGTATGCCAATGATGCATTTTGCAAAGTATCAGGATTTAGTCGTGAAGAGTTGGTCGGAAAAGCGCACAATGTCGGACGGCACCCCGATAATCCGAAACAGCTTTTTAAAGATATGTGGAAAACGATCAAGTCGGGTAAAGTGTGGAAAGATACTTTTAAAAATCTTACTAAAGACGGAAACGATTATTATGTTAAATCGGTTATTGCCCCTATTTTTGATGATGAGGGGAATATCATCGAGTATATTTCGGCGCGGAAAGATGTAACCGATTTGGTCAAAAAAGAGGAGATTATCCAGCGTCAGCTCAAAGACCCTCTGACCAATCTAAAAAATCGTACCGCGTTGCTGAATGATTTGGAAAGTGCGGGGGGTGATGTAACTCTAATGCTCCTCAATATTGATCGCTTTTCAACCATCAACGATTATTTCGGATATGAGATCGGGGATCAGCTACTGAAACTTTTTGCCGAACGTTTACAAGAGACAGCGGGGCGTGAGTATCTTTATCGTATTAGCGGCGATGAATTTGTTATTCTTTATGTCGAAAAAGCATTTGATAATATCTTGCGCAATCATATGATTACGTATCTCAACAATTTGGAAAATTTTAAATACAATGTCGGAGGATACGATATCTCTCTCCATGTTTCGGCGGGAATTGCCTATGCGACCTATTCGGATGTCTACAATCTTGCCCATATGGCGTTTAAAGAGGCAAAAGAACAGCAGGTAAAACTGATTTTCTTCAATGATAATACGGCCTTAACCGAGAAAACCCGTAACAATATCTGGATGGTGAATAAAATTAAATTAGCCATCGAAGAGGATCGTATCGTCCCTTATTTTCAGGGGATTGTCGATAACACTACCCGTCAAATCGTCAAATATGAAGCTTTAATACGGTTAGTAGAGAGCAACGGAGCGGTACTTAGCCCTTATTGGTTTTTAGAACATGCGAAAAAATCAAAACTGTATGACATATTGACCCGTATTATGATCGAAAAAACGTTTGCCGTGTTTGAACACAACGGGTATGAGTTTTCGCTCAATCTGACGGTGCAGGATATTGTTACGGATGAAACGAGAAAGTTTCTTTATCACATGCTGGAATCTTCATCGGCGGCAAAACGTGTGGTGTTTGAGATTGTCGAAACCGAAGGAATCGTGAATTATGAAGAGGTGATTGCCTTTATAAAAAGGGTAAAACAGTACGGATGTAAAATTGCGATTGATGATTTCGGGACAGGGTATTCAAATTTCAGCTATTTGAGTAAGCTCGATGTCGATTACATTAAAATCGACGGTTCCCTCATTAAAAATATCAACCAAGATAACGATCACCTTTTTACCGTAGAGAGTATCCTATTTTTTGCTCATCGCAAAGGGATTAAGACGATTGCCGAGTTCGTTGAAGATGAATCAATTTTTGCAAAAATGGTGGAACTTGGGATTGACTACTCTCAAGGTTACCTTTTTTCTACCCCTCAAGCTACGATTAAAACATAATCGTTCTACCCATCCGCTACAATCCTTACAAAAACGTCGCTTTTTGTTGAATTCTCCATTTTAAAGCTATAGAACACGGTTTGCATTAACTCCATTAAGAAATGATTGCGTGCTGGATGAGGCAAAGGATCATTGGATTTTTTACTAAGGAGTTTAAAATGAGCTGTTCCTCTAGCGGTAACGAAGCTTTTATGCCTGATGACATCAAAGAGAAGATTCATAATCATCCATGCTATTCAGAAGGCGCACATCACCATTATGCCCGTATTCACGTAGCGGTAGCCCCTGCGTGTAATATTCAATGTAATTACTGTAATCGTAAATACGACTGTTCAAATGAATCCCGTCCGGGAGTAACATCAGAGCGTCTTTCACCTGAAGAGGCGGCAAAAAAAGTATTGCTCGTCGGCGGTGAAGTACAGCGTATGAGTGTTTTAGGGATTGCAGGTCCGGGAGATGCGTTAGCCAATCCCGGGAAGACGTTTGAGACCTTCGGTTTAGTGCGTGAATTTGCACCGGATCTTAAATTGTGTCTCTCAACCAACGGTTTGGAACTCGCGACCTATATTGATGAAATGGTAGAACATAATATCGATCACATTACCGTGACGATCAACAGCGTTGATGAGACCGGAGAGATCGGAAGTCAAATCTATCCGTGGATTTTCTATAACAACAAACGTATTTATGGAAAAGAGGCAGCACAAATTCTCCTTGAGCGTCAGCTAGAGGGGATGAAAAAATGTGTCGAAAAAGGGATCTTGATCAAAGCAAACTCGGTTCTTATTCCGGGAATCAATGACCAACATCTTCCTGAAGTCTCCAAAAAACTCAAAGAAATCGGTGTGTTTTTGCATAACATTATGCCGATCCTCTCTGAGCCTGAATTCGGAACTAAATTTGCCCTTGACGGTGTACCGAGTGCAACCGATCAAGAACAAATGGCGGTACAAGAAGCGTGCGGCATGGATATGAAACTTATGCAACACTGTCGTCAATGCCGTGCCGATGCCGTCGGACTGATCGGTGAAGACCGAGGGGCTGAGTTTACGAAAGATACCTTCGCCGGTCTTAGTTTCGATGAACTCCAAATCAAATACGATCTTGAAGCGCGTCAAGCAGCTCAAGCAAAAATCGAAGAGTTCCGATTCTTCCTCGATCAGGCTAACGAACGGGTTCGCAAAGAGAAAGAAGAACTCAGCTCTACGGGTGTAACTATCCTTGTCGCCGTTACGACAGCGGGTGAGGGGATGATTAATCAACACTTTGGAAGCGTTAAAGAGTTCCTTATCTATGAGGCAGGGGATAAGGGTATCCGTTTTATCCATCACCGTAAAGTCGATGTGGAGTATTGTGCGGGACCGGACGGTAGCAATCCACTTGCTCCGATTTTGGAAAAACTTAAAGACGTGCAGCTAATTCTGACCGCAAAAATCGGTGGATGTCCACAAGATGATTTGAAATCGGCAGGAATTATCGCTGATCAAAGTTATGCGTATCAACCGATTGAAATTTCGGTACTTAAAGCGTCTCGTAAATATTTCGGTATGGATGAAAACGCGGAAGTGAATTAAGGAGCCTATCATGGCACTCATAAACGATACCACATTACGTGATGGGGAACAAGCTCCTTATGTCGCGTTTAATACTCAAGAGAAACTTCGTATCGCGACGCTATTGGATGCGTGCGGTGCGGATGAACTTGAAATCGGTATTGCCGCAATGGGTGTCAAAGAGCGTGAAGACATTAAAGAGCTGTTGGCTTTGGGTCTGAATGCGCGCATGATGACATGGAACCGAATGAAAATGGAAGATTTAGACGCCTCGCTTTCGTGCGGTGTCAAAGCCGTTGATCTTTCGATACCGATCTCCGATCTCCTTATCGATGTTAAATTCGGCGGCAGTAAACTCAAAGTTTTGCATGAACTTGAACATGTCGTTTCGGCCGCATCGCGTGAGGGATTATTCATCTGCATCGGCGGTGAAGACAGCTCTCGTGGAAACCCTGCATTTATCCGTGATGTAATGGAACTCTCACGAGAGTGCGGAGCATCACGATTTCGCTATTGTGACACAATCGGTATCATGACACCGACACAAACCTATACGGTTATCAAATCATTGTGTGATCTTAACCTCCTCCCTATTGAAATGCACACACATAATGATTTTGGTTTAGCGAACGCTAATGCCCTTAGCGGCATCGATGCCGGAGCAACAGGATTGAATACCACGGTAATCGGATTGGGTGAACGGGCAGGAAACGCTTCGTTTGAGCAAATCCTTATGGCACTCAAACACCTCTACGGAGAATCACGAAGCATTGATCCGATCTTGCTTCGTGATCTCGTACAAAGCGTTGCTTGTGCGGCCAATATCAATTTAGCCTCGAACGCCCCTATTGTAGGGGAGCGAATCTTCGCACATGAGAGCGGAATCCATGCTGATGGGATGATGAAAGATTCTCATGCGTATGAGCCCTATGAAGCGAGCGAAGTGGGATTAGAGAGCTCTTATCCGATCGGAAAACACTCCGGAAGTGCGACGATACGGTACCATTTAGCACGTATGGGTATCAGTGCCGATAACTCTATTTTAGGTGATCTTCTTCCAAAAATACGTGAAATTGTCACTTCACGCAAACGTGTTTTAGAGATTGCCGAGCTGAAATCTCTTTATCAGGACGCGGTATGTATATAGGATGGCTCAAATACGCAGATGTAGCTGAATTGACCAAAATTTCGGAAGAGACGGGTTGGCTTCTGGATGGATATCATGTCAAACTGATGATGATGCACGCTCCGCATTTGTGTTACGGTGCGTATGAGGACGGTGTCTTAATCGGAGCCGTGATGGCGATAGAGTTTGAAACTTCCGCCATGATCAAGTATTTTATGGTGAAACCGACCCACCAAAAGCAAGGGATCGGAAGACGTCTTTTTAATACCCTTTTCGGTGCTTTAAAAGAGGAACACCCTTCGTTATATCTTCATGCCAATCCTGCATTGGAATCTTTTTTTCAAAGCTACGGGTTTAAGAGTGTAATCGAAGTAGGGCGTTTTTTGAATGTCGGTAAAGTACCCCCGTTTAGTTTTACCAATGCTCAGGCAAAAGAGCTTGACGGCGGAAATTTTGATGCGACGATCCGACGTATCGATGCAGAAACATTCGGTGAAGATCGTATGAGCTTTATGATGGACGAGATGGAACGCAATAGTTCGCTTAAATTTGCCCTCCCGAACTCTTTTCAGCACTCTAGCGTTATCAATGCGCGAGGCGTTTACCTCGGGCCGTGGCAGTGCCGCGAGGGATTTGAAGAGGAAGCGGAGAAAATGATGCAAGGGGTTCTTTATTTTCGAGGACTTAAAAAGGTACTTGCCGATGTTCCTTTGGGCAATAAAAGTGCTGTTGCGTTGTTTGAGAAATACCATTTTCAGCAAAAAGGGACTTTTTTGCATATGTGTTACGGAGTAGAACGTAACATCAAGTTTGAAAATATCTACGCATTTTCTTTGTGAATAAAATTTGCAATTAATACTAAAAAAAAGGGTCTATTATGTCCGATATGACAGAAGCAGAACATAAAAAAGAGTTGGCAAAACTCAAACGATTAGCGGTTGAAATTGCATCAGAAATTCATGATATTGTTGAAGATACAGTATGGACAAATCATGTTAAAATGCCTGAACTGGCTGAAAAACTTTATAATGCGGTTGAAACGGCAAATAAGTATAAGGCAGAACATTCCCTCTAAGGGGTAGATTATGGCTACGAAAGAAGAAGTATTAGCGCTTGAAGTGTGTGAATGCGGCAACAAAAACGTTGCCGAAGCCATTAAGATCTTTCAAGAGACCTCGCTTCCTTATAAAAAAGCGAAAAAACTCGTCACTGAGTGTGAAAAGAGCTGTTGTCGTGCAGCCCTTCTCAGACTTTTTGATATGTCCTATTTCGGTAAGTTCGATTACGATGAGATCGAGCGTTTGATTCAACTGCGTCATGATAAGTTGGGTGAGATTTTAGAACAGATGAAAACAGGGCGATGATGATCCGTCGCGCTGTTTTTGATGATATTCCGCTTATGGCAGCCCTTTTAGGTGAGCTTTTTACCATTGAAGATGATTTTATTATCGATGTTGAGAAACAATCTCGTGCTTTATCGATGATGCTTGAAAATCATAACGCTATACTCATGGTTAGTGTTGTGGATGGGGCAGTCGTCGGTATGATTACAGTGCAGATGCTTATATCGACAGCGATGGGAGAGAAAGTCGGATTGATCGAGGACTTTGTGATTAGCGAAAAATATCGCGGGATGGGGATCGGAAGAGAACTGTTGAACGCATTGATTTTAGTATCCCAGAAAGAGGGATTGAAACGTTTGGCTCTTGGCGCCGATCACCGAAATCATAAAGCCGTCTCTTTTTATCAAAAACAGGGATTTGACACCAGCCACATGGGACTGATGTACCGAAAAGTATAAAATTAGAAGTTATAGTTCAGACGGACAAGGAGACGATCAAAGCTGCCATCATCCTGC
>NZ_JASJOW010000005.1:0-110804 GCF_031427015.1 Sulfuricurvum sp.
GCAGGATGATGGCAGCTTTGATCGTCTCCTTGTCCGTCTGAACTATAACTTCTAAGGATATAACATGAAAATGATCTTAAAAACGGCAACCCTTTCCGTAGTATTAGCGATGTCGCTTTATGCGGCTCCGGCACAAGAGCCGAAAATGGCAATGCTCAGTAACTATGCGGCGATTGCATTAGCAAACTACAGTGATGCACTCAATGATGCCAAAGAGCTTGATAAAGCGATCAAAACATTTACTACTTCTCCGAACGAAACAACGCTGAACGATGTAAAATCGGCTTGGCTAAAAGCACGTGAGAGTTATGGCTCGACTGAAGCATTTCGCCTCTCTAACGGACCGATTGATGCGGAGGAGAGCTGGGTAGCGGAAAGTTACGGCGCATTGGAAGGTCAGCTTAATGCGTGGCCGCTTGATGAAAATATGATCGACTATACGATTGATGCGGAGGGTAAACGTACTTCCGGAAACATTATCGATACTAAAGGGAAATTCAATCCGGGCGGTGAAGGCTCAAAAGAGGTCGATGTAACGTCAATCACGGTCGATGCGATCACCGCACTCAATGAAAACGGCGGCGAAGCAAACGTGGCAACAGGTTACCATGCGATCGAATTTTTACTTTGGGGACAAGATCAAGATTACAGCAACTTCACCAAAGATGCGATCACCAATGGAGCTACAACAGCAGGGCAACGCCCTCTAAGCGATTATACTACGGATGTTAATGCGGATCGTCGTAAAGCGTTTCTTATCGCCGCTTCCGAAAAAATCGTTGCCGATTTAACGACGGTAAACAGTGCATGGAGCACTACCATCAGCGCTGATTGTTCTAAAGATGCGACAGGGTGCTATCGCGGTGCAATTTTGGGTGAACTCAAAGGGAACGATGCGGGCAAAAACATTGCACCTAAAGAGGGACTCAAACAGATCATGGCGGGATTGGGTGTGTTTATCAAGTCGGAGCTTGCGAACGAGCGTATCGCCGTAGCGGTATTGACGCCGAGCGAAGAGGATGAACACTCTTGTTTTAGTGACAACACGCACCGTGATATCGCCCAAAACTATCAAGGGTTCAAAAACATTCTAATCGGTCAATACGGCACAATTAAAGGTGCCAGTATGCTCGATAAAGTGGATCCGAAAACCAAAAAAGTGATCGAAAGTTTGATGAGCTCCATCGAAGCAAAAATCGCTAAAGTCGATGAAACTGCCAAAAAATCGGCTCACTTTGACTATCAAATCCGTAGCGATAACGCTATGTCAGGCGAGATCAAAAAACTCAAAAACGAGATGCGCAAACTGGGCGATATGATGGTATTGGTAGCGAAAGCTAACGGTATCCGCCTTAGCACCGATGATGTAACGGACCCTGAAGAGACGAAGTTGTAATCATGATTTTCCGACTAGCCACGGCAATCGTCCTTTTTGGGGCGTGCGCTTTAGCCAATCACCTAACAACGATTCAGACTAAAGCGCTTTTATCACAAGCTTACGGAAATCTCAGCAATGAGGAGAGTGAGCGTTTTATTCTGGGCAAAAGTTTTTTCCGCATACCGTGGGTCGAAGCACCGAGTGCAACTACGGCGCGTGACGGATTGGGACCGCTTTTTAGCGCCAATACCTGCATCAGCTGTCATCCTCATAACGGTGCGGGATCGGTCTATGGAAGTAACGGCGAGATCAGCCGCTCGCTGGTAACCCGATTTTCACTGAAAGCTCAAAGTGATTCCAAAAACGGGTTTGTCCCTGAGCCTATTTACGGGGCACAACTGAGTATCAATGGTGTCAAAGGGGTTCCTTTCGAGGGGAAGCCGACATTGCTGTATGAGCGTGTGATGAGCGAGTATGCTGATGGAAGCCGCGTTGAGCTTCGCCGCCCGATTCCGGGGGTAAAAGAACTGGGTTATGGTTCTTTGGACGCGGACACCGTTATCGCCAATCGACTAGCACCCGCATTGATCGGAATGGGGCTGTTGGATCAGATCAGCGATGCCGAAATTCTCTCACGTGAAGACGCGGAAGATAAGGATAACGACGGTATTTCAGGACGGGCCAATCGTGTGATGGATCCCATCACAGGTAAAAGTGCGATCGGTCGTTTTACATGGAAAGCTTCCGCCGTGAGTGTACGCCATCAGGTCGCTTCGGCATTTCACAACGATATGGGATTAAGCACGTCGATCTATCCGCATAAAAATTGTACCTCTAAACAAGCGGAGTGTTTGAATGCCCCTCGCGGACGGGATGCCCTGGATGTGAGCGATGAACGTCTGAATGCGGTCACGTTTTATGTGAGCCATTTACGTATTCCTAAACCCTCAGTAAATAAAAAAGGGGAAGCGCTGTTCGCTCAAATCGGGTGTACATCGTGCCATACTCCATCGGTTAAACTCTCGGATGGGACAATGATCGAACCTTACAGTGATCTATTGCTACACAATATGGGGGAAGGGCTCTCTGATAATCGTAAAGAGTTTGATGCAAGTGAGCGAGAGTGGCGTACTGCACCGCTGTGGGGGATCGGGAAACGTACTCTCGTATTGAATCAGCGCAACTATCTTCATGATGGGCGTGCGAGAAGTATCGAAGAAGCGATCCTCTGGCATGGCGGAGAAGCGCGGGGAGCACAGGAAAGGTTCCGGGCTCTTGGGAGTGCGGATAGACGTGCCGTACTCAATTTTTTAGAAGGTTTATAATGAAGAGAATAGTTTTAATACTCGTAACCGCACTCTCGTTGATGGCGGCGGACAAACCGTTTCCTCAAGGGGTTTATGATGAAGTGATTCTCGCCGATGCACGCAGTGCTCGTGAGAGTGCCAAAGCAATGGTCATTTCTTTAGAAAAAGGGTCTATGGAGAAACAAGCGTTTGAGAGGTTGGCTATGGATTGGAAGAGGGTGCAGGCTCTCTACATCGCGGGAGAAATCGACGAAGCGTACGCCGATACCCCTAGAGAGATTGATATCTACCACAACGCTAAAGAGGACATCACGGCACAGCTCGATCGGATTGTCGTCTCTAAAGAAGAGGTAGGCAAAGAAATGTTTAAAAACTCGTTTAAAACGATCAACGCCCTCGAATACCTTCTGAATAAAAAAGGGGTAAATGTTCAGCGAGAGCGGGCTATGGCACTCATCGCGGCACGTAATTTAGAGGAGAAATTCTCTACTATTGTTCAGGTGTACGAAAAAGAGCGTAAAAAACTTCTGAATGATGAGAGCCGTTTTAATGCTCTCGTGATGAATCAGCTGATTGCGAGTTCGTATGAACTCAAAGAGTGGCGTGTGGGTGAACCGAGCGGATTGGCGAAAAAATACAAAGGATCCCGCGATATCCGTCGTGCCGATTTGTACCGAAGCGGACTCTCACTCAAAGCATTGCAAGTGATTGTGGAGACCCACAAACGGGTTATGGACGCTTCCGGGTATGTCGATTTCGGCGATTACGCGATAAAAGCGGGTGCCGATTCTGAGGTGGTGATTGTCCGTAGAGCGTTAGCATCGGCGCTGAAAAATATCCAAACGATGAACACTGATCTGTTCGCTCCTGCCTCGAAAGGGCTTTATAGCGATTTGGGACGGCTCCATAACGGCTATTACATTTCACTCATCGGGGCGTTGAAAATGACCTCGAAGATACTGGATGCCGACGGTGATTGAGAATCTGCCGTGGGATTATTTTACTGATCCCTCTAAACGTCTCTATTGGCTCTATCTTGTAACCTCGGCAGTCATTGCCGCACTCTATTTGGCGGGAAATTTGAAAAAGCTTAGCCATGCTTTTTCAGCGATGATTTGGTGGCATCCGAGTGCGCGGCTGGATTACGCCTATTTTGTGATCTCGTTTGCGATCAAAGCGTTATTGGTTTTTCCATTGGTGGTGAGTGCGGGGGAGGTGACCCGCTTAGTCTATACGGCTCTGGCATCCCATGTCGAATACGTCGAAATCGAGATGAGTTATGAGGCGGTGATGGTGTTGTATACGCTTACCTTGTTTATCGTGAGTGATTTTACCCGCTATTGGCTCCACCGTCTCCTCCATAGTGTCCCTCTTTTGTGGAGGTTTCACAAAGTGCACCATAGTGCGCGGGTACTTAATCCGCTCACCTTTTATCGGGTTCATCCGGTTGAGAATATCCTGTTCGGGTTCCGCTATGCCCTGAGTGCGGGAGTCGTTACGGGAGTGTTTGTATTTGCATTCGGAAGTTTGGAGATGATCGATCTGCTCGGAGTAAATGCGCTAGTCGTAGTATTTTTGGCATTGGGGTCAAATCTGCGTCATTCGCATGTCGCACTATCCTTTCCGACGTGGGTAGAGAGAGTAATCTCTTCACCCGCACAACATCAGCTTCACCATGCAAATGGGACGATGAATACTAACTATGGCGGGGCATTATCTCTTTGGGATACCATTTTTGGGACTTTAGCCCTTAGCTCACAAACTAAGAGAACCCGTTTCGGTTTACGTCGTGAGCAAATGAGCGAGTATAAAACGATTTGGGCGTTGTTGTCCACACCATTTAAAATGAGGAAGCGTACATGAAATTAGAAAGAGCGATACTATTTTTACGGATATCTTTGGGGATTTGTTTCCTTTGGTTCGGAATGCTCAAATTCTTTAGCGGAATGAGTCCGGCGGAGCAGTTGGCGATCATGACAATGGATATTTTAACTTTCGGGTTGATCCCCTCAGCTATAGCGATTAAACTATTGGCATTTTGGGAAGTGGTGATCGGGATCGGGTTTCTTTTCGGAAAACAGATTAAATGGGTATTGGGACTCTTTTTTATCCATATGGCCTTGACGTTTTCTCCGTTGGTGATGTTTCCCGAAATCTGTTTTACTCAGGCACCGTTTGCGTTGAGCTTGGTAGGTCAGTATATCGTTAAAAATGTGGTGCTGATTATGGGCGGAGTGATTATCTATATTTTGGATTCGGAGGTGAAACAATGAGAAAAACAACTTTATTTTTACTGTTGGGGACGGCTCTGTTTGCAGGGGCAAAGGAGCAGGAAAAGCTGGGAGAGCTCCTCTTTTTTGATACCTCCCTCTCGAAAAATCGAACCCAGAGCTGTGCGACGTGTCATAACCCCCAAAACGGGTTCGTCGATAACCGCGACAACGGAATCGGAGCGATGGTATCGCTGGGGGATGATGGCAAAAGCTTGGGAGATCGTAATGCCCCTACCGCATCGTATGCCGTGTTCTCTCCCCATTTCGGGATCGATGCTAAAACTAAAAAGATCAAAGGGGGACAGTTTCTGGATGGTCGTGAAAGCGATCTAAAAGGTCAAGCGGGAGGTCCGCCGATGAATCCTATCGAGATGGGGATGGGGAGTAAAGCGGAGGTGATGAGTCGTCTCAAAGAGAACGCTCACTATGTGAAAACCTTTGAAAAACTCTACGGCAAAGGGGTTCTCAACAACGCGGATAAAGGGTATGATGCGATGAGTCGAGCCATCGCCGCATTCGAATCCACCAAAGCCTTTTCCCCCTTTGATTCGAAATATGACCGATATCTCAAGGGAAAATATACCCTTACACCGCAGGAGGAGTTGGGGAAATCGCTCTTTTTCTCGAATAACAACACAAACTGCGCGACGTGTCACCAGCTCAAAGGGGAAGATAAAGCACTAGAGACCTTTAGTAACTATGAGTATCACAACATCGGTGTCCCTTCTAATCCCACCCTTTTTGAACGAGGGATAGTAAAAAGCGGATTCGTCGATAACGGCTTGGCGAAAAATCCAAAAGCGGCGGCTCGTGAGAATGAAGGGAAATTCAAAGTTCCGACACTTCGAAATATCGCCGTAACCGCTCCGTATATGCACAATGGGGTATTCAAAGATTTGCGTACGGTGGTACTGTTTTATGATAAGTTTAACAACCCAGCACGCAAGTTGAATCCTGAGAGCGGTAAAGAGTGGGGCGAAGCGGAGATTCAGCACTCCATCAGCACCAAAGAGATGAAAGCCAAAAAGCTGAGTGATGAAAAAGTCGATGCGCTGGTGGCGTTTATGAAATTGCTTACCGATAAAAAATACGAACATCTGATCAAATAAGGAGAAAATCATGTTAAAAATTCTGTTACTATCAACTCTCGCAGCCCTAAGCCTCGCGGCGGCAGAGGTGAATGTCTACTCCCACCGCCATTACCCTAGCGATGCAGAGTTGTTCAAACGCTTTACGGCACAAACAGGGATTAAGATCAATCTGATCAAAGCGAGTTCGGATGAGCTCATTTCACGGCTAGAAAAAGAGGGGAAAAACTCCCCCGCCGATGTTCTCATCACCGTTGATGCGGCACGGCTCCATATCGCAAAAGAAAAAGGGTTGCTTACTCCGCTAAAATCCAAAGTACTTGAAGCCAATGTTCCGGCTCATTTGCGTGACAAACAGGGGTACTGGGTTGCCCTGACGAAACGGGCGCGTGTTTTAGTCTATAACAAAGAGACGATGAAACCCTCACAACTCTCGACCTATGAAGCACTTGTAACCCCTGCGTTTAAAGGAAAGGTTCTGGTGCAAAGTTCGAACAACACCTATAACCAATCGCTTTTGGCAGGCTTGATCGTCCATAACGGCGAAGCAAAAGCTCACGCGTGGGCAAAAGGGATCGTCGCAAATATGGCGCGTAAACCCTCCGGCAAAGATGTCGATCAAATCCGCGCCGTCGCGGCGGGAGTAGGGGATGTGGCGATTATCAACACCTACTATCTCGGGCAGCTTCTCGCTTCAGAACGTCCGAGCGATCAAGCTGTGGGTGAGATGGTAGCGGTCTACTTCCCGAATCAAAAAACGACGGGAACCCATATCAATGTCTCGGGGGCAGGGATCACGGCTTCGTCTAAAAACCGCGTCGAAGCACAGAAATTTATCGAATTTCTAAGCTCGCCCGAAGCACAAAGCGTATTTGCCGAGGTCAACTATGAGTATCCGGTCAATCCGAAAGTGAAACCTTCTAAACTCCTCGCTTCATGGGGGAAATTCAAAGAGGATAACATCGAACTCTACAAACTCGGAGAGAACAACGCCAAAGCGGTGAAAATCTTCAACGAGAGCGGATGGAATTAAAGGGTGAGCAGATACATCAACCGTTGGAGTATTCAGACCTATGCATGGGTATTTACCCTCTTACTCCCTGCGGGGGTCGTAATCGGCTATGCATTAGGGGCTGAGGGGGAGACGCTTCGCCATCTCAAAGAGACGGTGCTCACGCATACCGTTCTTAATACACTCTACCTTATCGCGGGAACATCCTTTGTTGCTCTCATTTTAGGGGTAGGGAGTGCCTACCTCACCACTTTCTACACGTTTCGTTTCGAAAAAACGATTGCTCTTTTACTCGCCATGCCCTTTGTTATTCCTGCTTATATCATGGGATTCGTATATGGGGATTTGTTTGGATTTTTCGGCCCCGTTCATCTGATGTTGCGCGATTGGGGGATCAAAGAGTATTTTGATGTATTGAATTTTTATTCCGTTGTGTTGATTTTGGGATTTGCCCTCTACCCGTATGTCTATTTGATCGTCAAAGCTTCGTTTAGCAAAAGCCGCTCATCGCTTCTCTATCCGGCACTTAATCTGGGAGCGGGAAAGTTTCGCCTTTTTTGGAAGCTGATTCTTCCCCTGTCGCGTCCGGCGATTGCGGGGGCGTTGACGCTGGTGGTGATGGAGTGTATCAGCGAATACGGCACACTCAAATATTACGGCGTTGATACCCTCAGCACCGCAATTTTCACTGCATGGTTCGGTTTGGAAGATCCTCAAAGTGCGGCCTATATCGCTTCGATAGCAACCGTTTTGGTAATAAGTGTATTGATTATCGAAAAAATTGCCCGTAGCGGAGCAACGTATAAAAGTGAAAAGCTCCTCTCTAAAATTCCTAAAGAGAGATTCACTTTTCTCGGCGGTGTTGGCGCCTATATATTTATGGCGGTTCCGATCCTCTTTGGATTTTTGATTCCCCTCTCGTGGATACTCACTTACGGATATACCAATATTTCTCAGATTGTAAAGGTTGATTATCTTGTGGTGATTTTCAATACCTTTGTTGTCTCAGGCGGCAGTGCGGCACTCATTGTAGCAGGAACATTGCTCATCGGCTATACGGCGCGCAATTTCCCCTACGGTATCAACCGTTACCTCTCCAAACTGGCCTCATTCGGTTACGCTCTTCCGGGGGCGGTGATTGCAGTGGGTATCGTGATTATTACCACCACTATCGACGACTATGCGGGGGAGAATCTCCTCTCAGGGACATTGGGGGTTCTCATTTTCGGATTTGTCGTCCGTTTTTCGGCGGTGGCGATCGGTACGGTAGATGGGAGTTTTGAGCGGCTTGGTCTCTCGATCAACCGTGCCTCGAGATCTCTGGGAAAAAGTCACTTCTCAACCCTTTGGCGAGTCGAAATCCCGTTAATGAAACGCCCTTTGATCTTTGCCTATGCTTTGGTATTTGTCGATACGATCAAAGAACTTCCGTTGACTCTCATTTTACGTCCGTTCAACTACGAGACACTGGCGACGAAAACTTTTGAGATGGCAGAATCCCAAATGGTGTATGAGTCGAGCGTCTACGCCCTATCGATCATCCTTATTGCAACCGTTCCGATGGTTTTGACTATTTTAAAAAGTGAGCGCTAATGTTAAAAATCGATCATCTCAGTAAACATTTTAAATCCAAAGAGGTTCTCAGTAGCGTTTCGTTGCACGTTAATCGAGGGGAAATTATTTCGATCCTTGGACGCAGCGGAAGCGGTAAAAGTACACTGCTAAACTTGATTGCCGGATTTGAGCGTGCTGATGAGGGGACAATCTCTCTTGAAGATACTCTTATAAGCGGGGCGGGGGCTTTTATCGAACCCTCCAAACGCTCTATCGGATTTGTATTTCAAAACTACGCTCTTTTTCCTCACTTGAGTGTTGCTGATAATATCGCATTCGGGATCACCCATCTGCCTAAAAATGAGCGAAAAGAGCGGGTGGAAAAACTGCTTTCACTGATCAGTTTAGAGGGATACGGTTCCAAATACCCCGATACCCTCAGCGGAGGAGAACAACAAAGGGTTGCGCTTGCACGGGTATTGGCGACGGAGCCTTCGGTGATTTTACTGGATGAGCCGTTCTCCAACGTCGATACGGTTCTCAAAACCACGATCCGAGATCAGCTTCTTGCTATCTTACGTGCGAGCGGAGCAACGGCACTGTTTGTCACCCATGATCCCCATGAAGCGATGGCGATCAGTGATCGCATCGCTTATATCGATAGCGGAAAAATAGTCCAATTTGATACTCCTGAAGTGCTCTATCACTCTGCGGTAAACGAAAATGTTGCCGCCTTTTTCGGTCCGATCAACCGTTATAAGGGAGGATTCGTTCGTGTTGAGCAGTGTCGTCTTGTAGAACAGGGGGGGATACATGGTGAAGTGTACACTTCCAAATTTATGGGAAACCGATATGAAACGACGGTTCATTTTACCTACGAGCAGGAATCCTGCCGCTTTTTGATCTATACTGAGCGACGATATGAAAACGGCGAAAAGGTGAATATCGAGTTTTAACCCTCCTTTAACAAGATAGTAATTATCATTTCATCAACAAGGGGTATGAAATGGATAATACGACGATGACGCTACTAAGCGCCTGCACCAAAGGGGGAATTGCCACCGTAGCCAAAATCAACGCTACCGGAGCGCTTAAACAACGCCTTATCTCATTTGGACTGATGAAAGGTGCTGAGATTACGATGCTTGAGTGCGGAATAACCAAAAGCACTTTTGAGATTAAAGTCGGAAATGTCTCTATCGCATTACGCCGTGAAGAAGCGGAACTCATCGAGGTATCCGATGTCCGCTAAAAAAATCACCGTCGCGCTTGTCGGACAACCCAATGTCGGCAAAAGTATGCTCATTAACTCGATCGGAAATGCACGTTTACACGTAGGTAATTTTACGGGGGTAACGGTTGAGAAAACAGTGGTTACGTTCGAGTACGACGGATACGGGTTCAGTGTTGTCGATCTCCCCGGAACGTATGCCTTTACCGATTACTCTATCGAAGAGCGGGTAACCCACGATTATTTGTGTAATGAGCAATACGATTTGATTATCAATGTTCTTGACTCCACTAATATGGAAAAAAATCTTCAACTCACGGCAGAGTTGATGACGATGAGCAAAAAAATGGTGATTGCCCTCAATATGTCCGATGAAGCGGATAAAGAGGGGATAGAGATCAATGCCTCTTATTTGACGCAGCTTCTCGGCATTGCGTGTGTGCGGGTATCGGCAGCGGCAAAGACAGGTCTCGAAGAGTTGATGAAATCGGTGATTGCCGTTCATGAAGCACCGTTTCAAGAGCAAAAACTTATTTTCAGCGAAGCGGTCGAGGAGGAAATTTCTCTCATTAGCGAGTATCTTGATCGTCATAAGTTCAAAGCATCTATTAGCAACCGTAATATCGCTATTAACTTGCTCCAAAAAGAGAAAAAAACCTACCGTGTGCTGCATGATAATCCGATTTGGACGGAACTTCAGCCGATGTTAATTGAGGCGGATCGTCATGTACTGCTCCACCACGACACGGATGATATGAAAGAGGCGTTAGCCGAAGAGTACCTCTCTTTCAATCGGGGAGTGATTGCCGAAGCGGTCAAAGTCAGACCCAAAGCTCCGCAGATAAAGACGACGACGGAAAAAATCGATTCGGTGTTGATCCATCCGATTTTCGGAATTCCGATTTTTCTCTTTTTTATGTGGGGATTATTTCAGCTCACGTTTGAGATCGGTTCTATCCCTATGGACTGGATCGATGCGTTTTTCGGATGGTTTGGAGAGGTTGTCGGTTCCACGATAGGCAATGATGAAATCCGCTCTCTCATCGTGGATGGAGTGATTGCGGGGGTAGGGGCGGTTGTTCTGTTCGTCCCGAATATCGTCATTTTGTTTGTCGGGATAGCGTTGCTCGAATCGACAGGGTACATGTCACGTGTTGCTTTTTTGTTGGATGGGTTTTTCCATAAATTCGGGCTTCACGGGCAGTCGTTTATTCCTCTCGTTTCAGGGTTCGGGTGTTCGATTCCGGCCTATATGTCGGCGCGTATTCTAAAAAATGACCGTGACCGCCTCCTCACCCTTTTTGTTATCGGGTTTATGAGCTGTGGCGCACGGTTACCTGTTTATGTCCTCTTTACGGGAGCCTTTTTCGGTCCTGAGATGGCGGGGAATGTCTTATTCGGTATCTATATTCTCGGTGCGATGATCGGTCTTGTAGCGGCAAAAGTTCTTAAAATGACCGCTTTCAAAGGTGCGGATGAACCGTTCGTTATGGAGATGCCGAAATACAGACTTCCTTCGGTGAGACTTATTTGGCACACCGTCGTGACCAAAACGATGATGTATCTCAAAAAAGCGGGAACTTTTATCGCCGCCGCATCGTTATTGGTTTGGTTTCTCAGTACCTATCCGAAAGATAGTTCCCTCGATACACTATTCGGTGCAAAAATCGAGGCGGCTATTTCTGAAAACGAGGTCAAAATTCTTGAAAATCAGCTGGCGGAAGCACAGCTTTCCCAAAGCTTTTTAGGGCAAATCGGTCATGCTATCGAGCCGATATTCACACCGCTTGGGTTTGACTGGAAAATGGCGGTAGCACTTCAGACGGGCTTGGCAGCGAAAGAGGTCGTAGTCTCGACCATGGGGGTTTTATACTCTTTAGGAAGCGATGCGACCGAAGAGGATCATTCCCTTCTAACCACGATTAGCAGTCAAATTCCTTTTGCTTCGGCGGTAGCGTTTATTGTAGTCATTATGACGTATCTGCCGTGTTTGGCGGCATCGGTCGTCTTTACCCGTGAAGCGGGGGGGATCAAATATTTCGGTTATTTGTTCGTCTTTACGACGATTGTCGCTTATTCGCTTGCCTATATTGCGTATCACGCAGTATTGTGGCTGAGTTAGGCAATCATTAACTACTCTTTGTTACAATATCACCATGAGTAAAATATTAATGATAGAAGACGATCTCGAACTAGCCGAGATCCTCACCGAATTTTTAGAACAGTTTCAATTTGACGTAACGACGGAAGATGATCCGTTCAAAGCACTGAGTATTCTCAAATTAGAGAAATTTGATGCGGTAATCCTCGATTTGACGTTGCCGGGGATGGATGGGTTAGAGGTGTGCGAAGCGATCCGTGCGCGTCAAAATATCCCGATCATCATCTCTTCGGCTCGTTCCGATGTTACCGATAAAATCAACGCGCTCGAACTCGGAGCCGATGATTACCTCCCGAAACCCTACGATCCGCGAGAGCTTGAAGCCCGTATCCATTCGGTACTTCGTCGCTATGACGCGGCTTCGGAACTTGCTTCCCAAAGTACCTGTGATTTTAAACTTAATGAATCCGCCATGCAGATCAGTTATAAAAACCGACCGCTAGAGCTCACCAATGCCGAGTACGGTATTTTGGCACATATGATAAAAAAACAGGGGATGGTCGTTTCGAGAGAAGATTTAATCCATAACGTGAGTGCGATTAACGAGGACTCATCGAACAAAAGTATCGATGTTATGATGGGGCGTATCCGCAACAAGCTCGGGGACAAATCCCTTATTGAATCGATTCGTGGCATCGGCTACAAACTTTTAAAATGATTAAAAACAATGCGGTTCTCGCAACCGTAATATTTGCCATGGTGGTGAGTGTATCGAGCGTAAGTTATACTTTTTATCAACTCTATCAAACCAATCGTGCCAAACATATCGATAATATCTTCACCAAACATTCGCTTATTAGCCAAATCTATCATACCTATCTCATTAAACAGACATCTCAGCCGATGTTCGAAGCAAACTTGGCACTGTATGACCTTGAAGAAATTAATGATGAAAAAATGCACGAGATGATCATCCGTCATGGGAGAATACTAAAAACAGACGGTAATGCGGATGAGATTATGGATGAATACGTCCTCTCAATCTCTCCGTTTGAAACGCAGGTTTCTCAGCAGGTGATTACCTCGATGATTGAATACAAAGACAATATCTATTTTTGGGTAGAGTCTTCCCGCCATAGCGTCTTGCTCGAAGATATGAAAATCGAACCTTACCGTGCCCTTAATCTCCTTTCGGCGTATGGGACATTGATGAGCGTTTTGCTTATATCCTTTGCTTTGATTATTTATCGCTTACGTCCGTTGCGTCGTTTGCGAAAACAAATTGCCCGTTTCGGAGAAGGGGATATGGGGGTGAGGTTTAAAACGTCCGGCGGTGATGAGATCGCATTGATCGCCAACGAACTCGATTCCACCCAAAATAAAATCCGTTCTCTTATCGAATCGCGTACCCTCTTTTTACGCAACATTATGCACGAACTTAAAACCCCTATTGCCAAAGGGCGGATTATCACAACGATGTTGAATGATGAGAAACAACGCGGCCGGTTTGAGGGGATATTTGAACGTCTTGAATCGTTAATCGGAGAATTTGCTCTGATCGAAGAGATAACGTCGGGAAATCAGTACCACGAGAAAAAAGAGTATCGGCTGATCGACATTATCGACGGTGCGATCGATCTTGCGATGGTAGAGTACGAAGCCGTTGAACGTGAGATCGATGCCTCGATTAAAATCGAAGCCGATTACCGTCTTTTTGTGACGGCGGTGAAAAATTTGATCGATAATGCGATTAAATATTCTCCCGAAAAATCGATGAAGATTTGGATGGAAGAGGGGGAGATCATTTTTGCGAATGAGGGTGAACCGCTCAAAAAACCGTTGAGTTATTACATTGAACCTTTTACTAAAGAGCATCCGACAAAAGATAGCTTCGGATTGGGTCTTTACATTGTCGATGCAATTTTAAAAGAGCACGATTACGTGCTGGCGTATGAGCGGCGGGATCTCCTCAACTGCTTTATTTGTGTTCCTGTAAAAACCAAAAGGAAATAGATGAAAAAAATTTTGATTACGAACGACGACGGGTATGAATCGGCGGGGCTTTTAGCACTTATCGAAGCGTTAGAAGGGTTGGGACAGATTACCGTTGTCGCCCCCTCGACCGAGAAATCGGCATGCGGACACTCTCTGACCCTTACTCGACCGCTTAGTTTTATTAGCGTCGGGGATGATTTTTACAAACTCGATGACGGTACCCCGAGTGATTGCGTCTATCTTGCCCTACATTCGCTGTTTGAGGAGTCCAAACCCGATTTACTCATCAGCGGGATTAACAAAGGTTCCAACATGGGAGAAGATATCACCTATTCGGGAACGGCGGCAGCGGCGATGGAAGCGGTACTGCACAGTGTTCCGGCGATTGCCATTTCACAGGTGATGGACTTCACCCAGCCTATCGGCGATTTTTCGTTGGCAAAACAGGCAATCCGTCATCTGGCACAGAAAATTTTGATGGGAGAATTTCCACTCAACGAGCGGGAGTTTTTGAATGTTAACATTCCCCATGATGTAGAGGAGTTAGAGTTTGCCGTGACCTATGCGGGGTATCGCTATTATGCTAACGATGCCCATCTTCACCGTAACCCTCGAGGGATGGAATATTATTGGCTCGGACTTCATCCGTTGGAATATAAACCGCGTGAAAAACGGCAGGCACTTTGCGATTTCGAAGCGATTGAAGCGGGGAAAGTGTCGTTAACTCCGATCAAACTCGACATGAGTGCCTATAAATCAATGCAGCAATTACGAGAGTGGCTGTGAGAGATACCCGTACCCGCCTCGTATTCGGCGAAGAGGTTTTTGACAAACTTCAAAACGCCAAAATCCTTCTCCTCGGTGTCGGCGGTGTGGGAAGTTTCTGTCTCGATTGCCTCTACCGCTCTGGGGTACGAGATATCACGATTGTCGATTTTGATCGCTATGACCTTACCAATCAAAACCGCCAAATGCACTCGGAAAATCATGAGGGGGAGTTAAAAGTCGATGCTCTTAAACAGCACTATCCCGAAGTGATAGCTATCAGCGATAAGATTACCCCCGAATGGGTAGAAGCATTTGATTTTGAACCCTATGATTTGATCCTCGATGCTATCGATGATATGTGGGCAAAAATTGCGCTGATTCAAAAATGCTATCCGAAACTCATCTCATCGGTAGGTTCGGCAAAACGGCTTGATCCGACGAAGATTGAAGTGCGCTCGATTTGGAAAACCGAAGGGGACCCTTTCGCTTCCAAACTGCGCAATGAACTCCGTAAACGAAAATTCAAAGGGGACTTTAGCTGTATCAGCTCCTCCGAACTTCCCCGAATCAAAGAAAAAGGGAGTTTTGTTGCGGTCACAGGATCGTTTGGATTAGCGATGTGTTCGCTGGCATTACGGAGAATCGGTTTGTAACCTTTTCGTGATGTGAGAGTTTTATACTCCTCATCATGGAACCTCTTCACCCCCTATATCATCACTACCTCGAAATTCTGGATGTGGCATTTCAGCCTGTTGTAGATATCCATTCCGGAGCTATTTTTGGGGTGGAAGCACTGCTGCGAGGGACGGATACCCTCGGTTTTGAGAGTATCGCCTCTTTTTTTGACCGTCTTTACGAAGAAAATATCCTCTATACCTTTGATCTTCGTCTTCGTGAAAAGGTGATTGAGAAGTTTTGCACGATAGAAGGGTATGAGAGCCTCAAACTTTTTTACAATCTTGATAATCGTGTGTTAGAGATGACCGATTTCTCAAAAGGAAATACCCACCGTTTGCTTAAGCGGTATAATTTAGACCATAAAGCGATTGTTTTTGAGGTCTCCGAACATAATGAAATTCTCAATCTCGATCATTTTACACAGCTGATGCATCACTATGAGGATGAGGGGTTTTGTATCGCAATCGATGATTTCGGAATAGGGCAGTCAGGATACAAACTTCTGTATCATTGCGCCCCAAACATTATCAAAATTGACCGCTTCTTTTTAACCTCTATCGACAAAGACCCGAAAAAAAAGCTCCTTGCTCGAAATATGGTACAGCTCTCTACTCTTATGGGGTGCCGTGTGGTTGCCGAGGGGGTTGAGAGTGAACGCGAACTTATGGTCTGCAAAGAGATCGGATGCCATATGGTTCAGGGGTATTATATTCAACGTCCGACACTGGACTGTAGCTTGATTGTTGATAAATATCTCATTGACTCGATTGGTTTTCGGGGAGAAAAACACTCACTTAGCAATCAGAAAATTGTTTTAAAACGGCTCGAACCTCTCAAATCGATTATGATCAGTGATACGATGGAGACGCTGCTGGATCTGTTGAATGAAAAAGGGACGTACCTCGTTCCCGTCGTCGATAATGCGATGCAACCTCTGGGGATTATTCATGAGCATCAGCTCAAAGCGATAGCGTGTTCCCCTTATGGGCGCTCTTTGACCCAAAACCGTTCTTCCAATCTCTCCGCACTCGAAACCTATATCGAACCTATCCCGGTAGTCGATTTGACGATGCCCTTGGAGACAATGATAGAGCTTTTTTCCCTTTCTCAAAACGCACCGGGAGTTTTGATTGTGGAATCCTCCCGTTACATAGGATATCTCAGCGCACGGGAGATGATCGAGGTGGTGCATGAGCGCAATCTGATTCGAGCCCGTGATGAAAATCCACTTACCAGACTTCCTGGCAATTTTAGAATCAACGAATACATTGCTAATGTTATCGAGAGCGGTACGGATGCCGTTTTAGCATATTTCGATTTCGATCATTTTAAACCTTATAACGATTATTATGGGTTCCGCAACGGGGATCGGGTGATTTTACTGTTTGCCGAACTGATGCATAAAGTGTTGTGTACCGATTATTTCAAAGGGCATATCGGAGGAGACGATTTTTTTGTCGGTGCAATTTTGGATGAGATACAAACGTTTGAAAAAGTACGTGGTGAAATTGAGACCTTGATTGCGACGTTTAGTGATGAGGTACAGGCATTTTACGAACCCGCAGATCGTGAACGCGGTTGTATTGTTGCGGAAGATCGAGATGGTAATAGCCGTGAGTTTAAACTTCTTGGTGTCAGCTCGGTCGTTATCCGTATGGGAAGCAATTCCGTGATTACTTCAAGCGAACATTTACAGCGAACCTTTGCTATGGAGAAAAAAACCGCTAAAAAATCACCCGATCATATGAGCATCATCGGTTATTGAGACGATAGCTTTGGTATAATGTCCTATTATTATTTCTGCGGAGCTAACAGTGGAACAAAAAGAACCTATGACAAAATACGGGTTTCAGCGATTAAGTGATGAGTTGAATACCCTTAAAAATATTGACTTACCGGCAGTAAATGTCGAAATCGATCGTGCTAAAGAGTACGGCGATTTAAAAGAGAATTCCGAATACCATGCGGCGCGTGAAAAGCAATCCTTTATCGGCACACGTATCGCAGAATTGGGTGATATTCTTTCTCGCGCGCAAATCGTAGATCCGAGTGAACTTGAACATGCCCGTATCAGCTTCGGTTCGACCGTGGTACTGTGTGATTTAGATAGTGATAAAGAGGTCTCGTATACGATTGTCGGAGGATGCGAAAGCAACCCTGAGCGAGGTCTTATCTCCTTTAACTCACCGTTGGCAAAACAGCTTTTAGGTCGTGAGGAGGGAGATGAACTTAATGCTAAACTTCCCGGCGGCACCAAAAACTTTGAAGTGATGAGTGTAAAATATCAGGAGATCGTATTTGAAAGCCATTAATGTCGGCATTATCGGAGTCAGCGGTTATACAGGATTAGAGCTTGTCAAAATGCTCATTTCCCATCCGATTTTCAATCTTGTCTATTGTGCCAATACCGAAGGTGCAACAACCGTGGCGGAACTTCACCCCTCACTCTTGGGGGTATGTGAGCTTAGTGTTGAAAAGGTGGAGATAGAACATGCCGCACAGATATGTGACTTGATCTTTTTGGCGCTTCCTCATAAAACCGCAATGCAGAGCGCAAAGGGGCTTTTGGAGCGTGGGGTAAAAGTAGTCGATCTCTCCGCCGATTACCGTCTCAATGCCGAAAACTACGAAGCTTTTTATTGCGAACACGAAGATTTGGATAACCTCTCGCATGCGATCTATTCGATCCCTGAACTTCACGGTACGTTAGCAGAAGGGGCAAAACTTATTGCCAATCCGGGATGTCATGTGACGGCATCACTCCTCGCATTGGCTCCCTTTTTAGATTACATTGATCTCTCTCAGCCCATTTTTATCGACTCCAAAACGGGTGTTTCAGGGGCGGGGAAATCACCGACGAGCAGCGTCCATTATGTCAGTATTAATGATAACATTAACTGCTATAACATTATCAAGCACCGCCATGCTACCGAGATCGAACAGCACGCAAGCTCGCTCTGCAACAATGCGGTAAAGGTAACGTTTGTCCCCTCTCTTGTTCCGATGACGCGGGGGATGTTGGCGTGTGTTTACGCAACCCTAAAAACCGAGTGTGATCCGCTTACCCTTATGGAAACGTTTTATGAAAACAAACCTTTTGTCCGTGTCCGTAATGCACCTCCCCATACGAAAATGACTTCGGGAACTAATTTTGCCGATGTGTACGCCACGCGTCACGGCAATGCACTTGTTGCTATGTGCGCGATTGATAACTTGATGCGGGGTGCGAGTTCACAGGCTCTAGTCAATGCCAATATTATGATGGGATTGGACGAGAGCCTCGGTATCCCACGTATCGCGTATGTCCCATAAACCGCTTCAAGAGGGGGCAATTTTAATCGCCGATGCCCATTGTGCTCCTTGGCGTACAAGCTTTATCGATTTTCTTCGCGCTCTTGATTCCAATGAGATTGTAACCCCGCAGCTCATTTTGATGGGGGATATATTTGATATGCTCTACGGTCCGATTCCGCGAACGTATCACTACAATAGCGAAGGAATTACACTTCTCAATCGCCTCTCCGAACGACTTGAAATCATCTATTTAGAAGGAAATCATGATTTTTTAATCGGTGATTTGTTCCCGCTTATAACCGTAATCCGTCGTGAATATCAGCCTCTTCTCCTCACGTATGAAGGGAAAAACATAGCCCTTTCACACGGTGATAGTGCGATGGGGATGGGGTATGAAATCTACACGGCATTGATTCGAAGCCCCATTGTTTTAGGATTCCTCCGCGCGGTAGATATTCTCGGAGGAGGATTTATTGTGAGATGGCTGGAAAAACAGATGAAACGCAAATCCCACTGTCGAAATATCCAAAACTTTGAGGTATTGATCGAATCGCGTTTGCAGTCGTTTAACGCAGACTCGATCGATATTTTAATAGAGGGGCATTTCCATCAAAACCGCTCTTTTGAATTACCCGGATTTGATTACATTAACGTTGCCGCTTTTGCTTGTAATGAAAGATACTTTACTGTACAATCAATGCAAAATAAGACGTTATTGCACGAAGCAGTTTTTCGTAAGGAGCCCCTATGAAGGGACAAGGAGATATTTTAAAAGTCGGAAGCAACGAGATGGAGCTTGTCGATTTTCGTATATTTAAACGCGAAGGCGATGAAGTATACGAGGGAATATATGGTATAAACGTCGCAAAAGTGCGCGAAATCATCCGATTTCCTAAACTCACCGAATTACCGGGGACACCTCCGTTTATCGAAGGTATTTTTGATCTTCGCGGTGTTGTTATTCCGGTGGTGAATTTGGCTAAATGGATGGGGGTAGATGCTCCGGACAATGTGGATAAAGAGTCTCGGGTTATTATTACCGAATTTAACAATATCCTCATCGGTTTCGTCGTCCATGAAGCGAAACGTATTCGCCGCATTAACTGGAAAGATATTGAGCCTGCATCTTTTGTTTCCGGTGATGGCGGCATGGACAGTTCTAAGATTACGGGTGTGACCCGTATCGAAGATGATGCGGTTCTCTTGATTCTCGACTTGGAGAGTGTTGTCCAAGAACTCGGTCTTTATCAGCCTGCCAGCGGTAAACTCGAAGAGGGAAAATATAACTTTAGCGGTTACGTTCTTCTTCTTGATGACAGCTCTACGGCACGACGTATCATTAAAGAAGCGTTGGAGCAAATGGGCTTTGATGTTATTGAAGCAACCGACGGTCAAAACGGAATTAAAATTCTTGAAGATATGTATGATAAATACGGTGAAGAGATCTCTTCTAAACTTCGCCTTATCGCTTCGGATATTGAAATGCCGTTGATGGACGGGTTTCATTTTGCCGCCAATGTAAAAGCGGATGCACGGTTTAAAATGATACCGATTGTCTTCAACTCTTCCATTAGCGATTATTTCAGCGAACTTCGCGGAAAAGAAGCAGGCGGGGAAGCGTATTTGGTCAAATTTGATTCGAATTTATTTTACGATGAAGTAGCGCGTGTCGTACGTGCTCACATTCAATAGGGGTTAGGCATGGATGAATTTCAAGAGATATTACAGGACTTTTTGGTTGAGTCATTTGAACTGATTGAACAGCTTGACCAAGACCTTGTCGAGTTGGAGTCACGACCGGACGATTTGGATTTGCTCAATCGTATTTTTAGGGTAGCCCACACGATCAAAGGGGCAAGTTCATTTTTGAACTTTGATGTACTCACCCATTTGACCCACCATATGGAAAATCTCCTCAATATGGCACGTCACGGAGATTTGGTTATTGACGCGGATGTGATGGACGTTATTCTAGAATCAATCGATTTGATGAAAGGATTGCTCGTCCGTATTCGAGACAGCAGTGAAGACAGCGGATTGGAAGTAGGACCGTGTGTCACACGTTTGGACGCAGTTGCAAACGGTACATCAGTCCCTTCGCAAGGGCATACTCCTCCTGCTCCCGCTGCTGCTGCGGCACCTGAACCGGTAGCCGTTGCTGAAGAAGAACCTGATTATTCAGGGATGAGCGAAGAGGAAGTCGAAGCGGAAATCGAGCGTCTTATTGCGGTACGCCAAGCAGAAGACGCAGCGAAACGGGCCAATAATGCGCCAGCAAATTCAAGCGTAGAAGAAGAGCCGGATTACTCAGGAATGAGTGATGAAGAGGTAGAAGCGGAGATTGAACGTCTGATTGCCCTTCGTCAAGAAGAAGATGCGGCGAAACGTACACACAAAGCTCAAGAGGATGAAGCACCGATCTCTGCTCCGGTTCCTGCAGCTCCTAAAGCGGATGCCGCCCCTGCGGTAAAAGCTGCTGCCGCACCGGCACCTAAAAAAGTAGAATCCAAAGATGATGCTGAAAATCGCGGTTCAGTCGTAGAACAAACTATTCGTGTTGACGTTAAACGACTTGATCATTTGATGAATCTTATCGGGGAACTCGTACTCGGTAAAAACCGCCTAATTAAAATTAATGATGACGTTGAAGAGCGTTACGAGGGGGAAGCTTTCCTTGAAGAGCTAAACCAAGTCGTATCGATCGTCTCACTGGTTACAACCGATTTACAAATCGCGGTTATGAAAACCCGTATGTTACCGATCGGAAAAGTGTTTAACAAATTCCCTCGTATGATTCGTGACCTTTCTCGTGAACTAAATAAAAAAATCGAGCTTGAGATTACGGGTGAAGATACCGAGCTTGATAAATCGATCGTAGAAGAGATCGGCGATCCACTTGTCCATATCATCCGAAATTCATGTGACCATGGGATTGAAACACCGGAAATTCGTCTTGCTTCCGGTAAAGAAGAGGGTGGAACCATTCAACTCAAAGCGTATCATGAGGGGAACCACATCGTTATTCAAATTATTGATGACGGTAAAGGGCTTGATGCCGATATGCTCAAATCCAAGTCCATTGAAAAAGGGATTATCACCGAAAAAGAAGCCGATATTATGTCTGAGAAAGAGGCATTCGGTCTTATTTTCCGTCCGGGATTCTCAACCGCCGCACAAGTTACGAGTGTTTCAGGGCGCGGGGTAGGGATGGATGTTGTTAAAACGAACATTGAAAAATTAAACGGTATGATCGATATTGATTCCGAAGTGGGTCAAGGTACGTCGATGAAACTCAAAATTCCTCTTACCTTGGCAATTATCCAAGCGTTGCTAGTCGGAGTACAAGAAGAGTATTATGCAATCCCTCTCGCTTCGGTTCTTGAGACGGTTCGTATCAGTAAAGATGAAATTTATACCGTTGAGAGCCGTTCGGTTATGCGTCTTCGTGATGAAGTTCTTTCTCTTGTTCATATCGGCGACATCTTTGAAGTGGAACGCGTATTTGATAACAGCGAACACGCGTACGTTGTTGTTCTTGGACTTGCAGAGAGCAAAATCGGACTTATCGTCGATTCTCTGGTCGGACAAGAAGAGATCGTTATTAAATCACTCGGTGAATATCTCAAAGGGATAGAAGGGATCGCAGGGGCAACCATTCGCGGTGATGGCGGCGTCACCTTGATCGTTGACGTTGCGGCGTTGATGCAGATGGCTAAATCGGTCAAATCGACGGTCGGACAAGAGAGTGCGGAAGCCAAAGGGCGATCCGGTACTAAAAATTCAGCAAGTGACTATACCGTTATGATCGTCGATGATTCAAAAACAGACCGAACTATTATGCGAAAAGCACTTGAACCGATGGGTATTACCCTTGTCGAAGCAACGGATGGGGTAGAAGCTCTCAACATCCTCAAGCAGGGTGATCATATGTTTGACGGTATGTTGGTCGATATTGAAATGCCGCGAATGGATGGATACACATTGGCAGCAGAGATTAAAAAGTACAATAAGTACAAAAATCTTCCGCTCATCGCCGTTACATCACGTACCGGCAAAGCGGATCGGATGCGCGGGGTAGAATCAGGAATGGTTGAATACATCACGAAACCGTACTCACCGGAATATCTGATGAATGTCGTCAAGCGCAATATCAAGTTTAATGAGGGGCTATAACTATGAGCGAAAAACTTCAACAAATTATCAATAAACAAAACAAAGCCCTCTCCGGAGACGATGTTAAAATCGATGAAGTGATCCAACTGGTCGGATTCATCGTCGGAGATGAAGAGTTCTCGGTGCCCATTTTAAGTATTCAAGAGATCATTAAACCGATCTCTTGGACGCGTGTTCCACAAACACCTGAGTATATTTTGGGTGTATTTAATCTTCGCGGTTCCGTTATTCCGCTGATTGATTTGCGTTCACGTTTCGGATTAGAGATGATGAAACATACCGAAGAGACCCGATTTATCGTTATGAAAAACGGTGATGATGTTGCGGGATTTGTAATCGATCGCCTGACAGAAGCAATACGTCTACCAAAACGGGATGTCGGTCCGGCACCGGATACGATCGCGGAAGAAGAGAGTATGATTGACGGCGTCGGTAAACAGGCGGATCGCATCATTACCATCCTCAAAGTAGGAAAACTTCTAGAGAGAAATTTCTAAATCTGACTCATTTATGGCACAATATCGCCATGAATGAAACACACTTTTTAAATTGTCGCCATAATCTTCTTCAGTTGATGGAAGAGGGTGTGGCGATTATTACTTCAGCACCTGCTAAAATCCGATCAAACGATACCGAATATTCCTACCGTCAAAACAGTGATTTTTATTACCTCTGCGGGTTCAATGAAGACAATGCCCTTTTAGTATTGATCAAAACATCCGAATCAACAAAAACGATTTTATTTGTCGAAGCATATAATGACGAGCATGCGTTATGGAACGGAGCGCGATTAGGGGTAGAGGGAGCACGTGCGCGTTTTAGCGTTGATGAAGTGTATGCGAGTAGTGAATACGGCGGCATGATAAAAGAGATTTTACGGGAGCATGTGAATCTTTATATCGATTTGTACTGTGATTCTCCCCGAATAGTCGAAGCCAAAGGTGCCGCACAAGCACTTCACAGCATGCGTGGCATAAAACGCCATGTCCGCTCTATTCGTGATGTCACCTATCTTATCCGATCCTTGCGCCTTATTAAATCAGACGAAGAGATTGCAACGATACGTCAAGCGATAGCAATTACCGCTGAAGCGCACCATGAAGCAATGAAGGTATGTCAACCCATGATGAGAGAATATCAGCTTCAAGCCGCGATGAGTTATATTTTTCTCAACAGCGGTGCGGTGAGTGAAGCTTATGGTGCGATTGTAGCGGGGGGAAATAATGCCAATACGCTTCATTATGTCGATAACCGCGAGGAACTTCGTGATGGGGATTTAGTCCTCATCGATGCGGCATGTGAATGGGAACTTTATGCCAGTGATATTACCCGAACATTTCCGATCAACGGGAAATTTAGTAATGCTCAGCGTGAAATATACGAAAAAGTACTTGAGGTGCAATTACGTGTAATCGAAGCGATCAAACCGGGGATAAAGAGAGATTATCTTCAAACCTACAGTGAAGAACTTCTTTGTGATGCTCTTATTGCATTAGGTATTTTGAGCGGTGAGCGAGAAACCCTGATGGAAGTGAAAGCACATAAAAAATATGCACCGCACGGGATAGGTCATTGGATGGGATTGGATGTTCATGATCCGTGTCCGTATGTAGATGAATCGGGAGAATCGCTCGCTTTTGTATCAGGTATGGTGATGACGATTGAGCCGGGGCTGTATTTTCGCGCTGATGATGAGTCTGTCCCTGAGTGCTATCGCGGTATCGGTATTCGCATCGAGGATAATATTCTCGTCACACAAGAGGGGCATGAGAACCTCTCGGCGATGATCGCCAAGAGTGTGGAGGAGATTGAGGGGATGTGTCAAAACTAATTATTATAGCTATAACTCCATCCGCTGAGGCCGTCTTTTGCCTCTTTGAACCCTTCCGAATCTCCTAAAAAATCGATAATATGTAGTAACGTCCACGGGATAGTATTCGCTTCGGCATCATCGATGATATGTTTGGGCATCGGGGTTTCTTGGGTTGTGAGGGCAAAGGCGATCCGTTCACGGTTGCTTAACACATGAGAGGTTGCGGTGATCCCTAGTTCACGGCAAAATTTTTCCAAGATAAGAGGTTTTACCTCTTCAGGAACCATTTCGGCAGTGTTTAAAATAATACTAAAATGGATTGGGTACTCATCAACCATCATAGAAGGTGATGCCATTAGAATATAATCGACATTTTCAAGAAGTGTACTAATCTCTCCTGATGAGAGATAACTGTTGATTTTAAGTGCTTGCATCTCTTGCATTAACATTTTCCTTCAAGAATTTTACTAATCAAAGAGGTCATTCCGATATGGAGATTATAGTTCGTAATCGGAAAATCGACCCACTCATCATTGAGATTGACCGTATAGCCGCTCAAATAGGTTCCCAATATCTCTAAGTCAATCGGCGTATACGCGCTACAACGCTCGGATGAGAATTTGGTACGTACCAACTTTCCCTCCTGATTACTTTGTGCGAGCGTAAAAGCGATCGTTTTGAGACTGAGGAGATCGCACCAGCGGATAAAGAGTGCAGAAGAGAGTTCAGGTTGTGCATTTCCTTCGGGATCAAATAAGAGATTTTGTTCTCGCAAGGGAATTAAAACACTTAAAATAGCTTCACAAAAAGGGAGACTTTTTTGTCGCCAAAACGGAGCTTCGTCACTTCGATCAAGTGCTACGGAAAGGGCGCCTAAAATTTCAGAACGTTCACCGTTACGAAGCAGAGTTTCCATACTATTAAGAATCATAGTAGCGCTCCTTTTTTGGGTGTAACTTTAACCTTTTTTGTATAATACACGTATTAACGATAGGAGTTTTGAAAATGGATAAAGGATGGATAACCAACGGAGTCTCTTTAGGGGTTGTAGGCGTTTCATATATGGTTGAGGGAGCGTTAGGTTCAGCATTACGAAGTGCAGGTTTGTTTGCCTTGTCGGGTGCCGTGACGAACCAGCTAGCAATCCATATGCTGTTTGAAAAAGTACCTTATCTTTACGGTTCAGGGATTATTATAGATCGCTTTGAGTCGATACGAACGGCACTTAAAATACTGATAATGGAACAATTTTTTACCCCGGAGAAAATCGAGAGTTTCGTCCGAAGCCAAGAGCGGACGATTAATTTAGCCCCGATTATCGAAGAGACCGATTTTACCCCTGCCTACGATGCTTTGGTTAGAAGCGTCATGGATTCGCCTTTGGGCGGAATGCTGGGAATGTTTGGCGGTGAAGCGATTATCGGTAAACTCAAAGAGCCGTTTTTGGAGAAGATAAAAGCATCAACCATCGAAATAGCGCAAAGTGAATCTTTTATGAACGCCTTAAATACGCATTTGCATCAAGGGGGTAGCCATTTGAGTGCATCCATTGAAGAGATTGTTGAATCGCGTCTTGCTGAACTTACTCCTGAAATGGTGAAAGAGATGTTACATGCATTAATGAAAGAGCATTTGGGATGGCTCGTGGTATGGGGTGGCGTCTTCGGAGGGGGTATCGGATTAGCCTCTTCATTTCTACTTTAAGTAATTTTACTTAAAAGACTTGACAACAAGTGACTCAAAGTATTATAATGTTTGCAACTAAATTATAAGGATTTAACAATGCAAAATATTTTTGAAAAACTAACCCACCAAATGACCGAGATGATCGAATCTTCGATCTCTTTAGCGCTACACAATAAAAACAGCGAAGTCGAACCGATCCATTTTTTATGGGCATTGCTCGCTAACAGCAATTCACCGCTTAATCAGATGCTTGCCAAAATGAGCGTTGATAAAACGGCGATTGAACTCGATGTCAAAAGTGCGGCATCCAAACTTCCGAGTGCCTCGCACGTCACCAAAGAGAGCATCCGACTTTCTCGTAATTTTGCCCATTCGCTTGAAGTGAGTACGGGGGAAATGGCAAAAAACGGAGACAGCTTCTTAGCAATCGATACTTATATCGTAGCTAACCTCCAAAACGATCCGTTTAAAGCGATTTTAGGTAAATACATCGATCTCAGAGAGCTCGCCAAAACTTTTGAAGCTTCCCGCGCAGGGCAAAAAATCGAGTCACAAACCGCGGATGAAAATCTCGAATCGCTCTCTAAATACGGAATAGATTTGACCCGTGAAGCCGCTGAGGGGAAACTCTCGCCGGTGATCGGAAGAGATGAAGAGATCGGACGGATGATGCAGATCTTGATCCGTAAAACGAAAAACAATCCGATTCTCCTCGGAGAGCCTGGCGTCGGTAAAACGGCTCTTGTCGAGGGATTAGCACAACGTATCTATAATAAGGAAGTACCGCTTAGTCTCCAAAATAAAAAAGTGATTGCCTTAGATATGAGTGCATTGATTGCGGGGGCAAAATATCGCGGTGAGTTCGAGGATCGTCTCAAAGCGGTGATTGATGAGGTAAAAAAATCGGCCAACGTTATCCTCTTTATTGATGAAATCCATACCATTGTCGGTGCGGGTGCATCAGAGGGATCGATGGATGCGGCGAATATCCTCAAACCGGCATTGGCTCGTGGGGAATTGCACACAATCGGGGCGACAACACTCAAAGAGTATCGTAAATATTTCGAAAAAGATGCGGCATTGCAACGCCGTTTTCAGCCGGTCAATGTAGATGAACCGAGTGTCAACCAATCACTACAAATTCTCCGAGGGCTGAAAGAACGTCTTGAAGCTCACCATAATGTTACCATTACCGACTCGGCACTGGTAGCGGCGGCAAAACTCTCTGATCGCTATATCAATGACCGATTTTTACCGGACAAAGCGATCGATTTGATTGACGAAGCGGCGGCAGAGCTGAAAATGCAGATCGAATCAGAACCGAATGCTCTAGCCGGTGTCAAACGTAAATTAACCAATTTACAAGTCGAGAAAGAGGCTCTTAAAATGGAAGAGTCGGCAGCCAATACCAAACGGCTCGAAGAGATTGAGCGGGAACTTGCCGATGCAGGTGAAGAGCGTCGAAGTTTGGAATCGCAGTTTGCCCATGAAAAAGAGGTATTTGAGAGGGTCGCAAAGATTAAAGCGGAGATCGAATCCAAACGCCGTGAAGCCGAAAGTGCGAAACAAGCGGCCGATTTTAACAAAGCGGCTGAGATCGAATATGGACAAATCCCTAAACTTTTTGAGGAAGAAAAAGCACTCCAAGAGAGATGGAAAGGGATGGTAGCCGAGGGGACACTCCTCAAAAACAGTGTCGATGAAGCCTCTATCGCGGGAATCGTGAGCCGTTGGACAAAAATTCCGGTGAATAAAATGCTCCAAAGTGAAAAAGAGAAGATTCTTCACATCGAGGAAGAGCTTAATCGCGATGTCGTAGGGCAAGTGGAAGCGACCCACGCCGTAGCCCGTGCGATCAAGCGGAACAAAGCGGGACTCTCCGATAAAAGCCGTCCGATAGGATCGTTCCTCTTCCTCGGTCCTACGGGAGTCGGGAAAACACAGACGGCGAAAACGCTTGCGAAGTTCCTCTTTGACAGCAGTGAATCGATGATCCGTATCGATATGTCCGAATATATGGAGAAACATGCCGTTTCCCGTCTCGTCGGTGCCCCTCCGGGATACGTGGGGTTTGATGAGGGGGGACAGCTTACCGAAGCGGTACGCCGTAAGCCTTATAGCGTAATCTTGTTCGATGAGGTCGAAAAAGCCCATCCCGATGTGTTTAATGTCCTCTTACAAGTGCTCGATGATGGGCGTTTGACCGATAACAAAGGGGTGGTGGTTGATTTTACCAATACGATCATCATCTTGACCTCTAATATTGCCAGTGACAAGATTATGGCGCATCACGGGGATGCCGGATTACAAGATATGGTTTTGGGTGAGTTGAAACAGCACTTTAAACCCGAATTTTTGAACCGTTTGGATGATGTCGTGGTCTTTAATCCGTTGGGAGAAGCGCAAATTCTCAGCATCGTCGATCTTTTCTTTAGAGATATTGCGGCAAAAGTGGAAGAGCGTGACATTACCCTCACCCTCACCGACAGCGCGAAACGCTACATTGCGAGTGCAGGGTTCGATCCGGTTTACGGTGCGCGTCCACTCAAACGTGCACTCTATGAGATCGTAGAAGATCGCCTTGCTGATTTAATTTTAGGCGGCGAAGTGGATGAGGGCTCATCGGTCACTTTTGATGCCGTTGGAGATGAGATTACCGTTTCTGTGGCATAATTTGCATCATGAAAATAATTGCCTTACTCTTTGTATTATTATTGCAGCTTTTGGGGTGCACGGGTGATTGTATGACCTGTCATCCCGCGCTTCTTAAAAATATCGATAACGATCACCGTCATAAACCGATGACGACCTGCATCAAATGTCACAGTGCTGATCCGGCTAAAATGGCCGATTGCGGGTCTGATTGTTTTTCTTGTCATCCGGTGGCAAAGATTGAAGGGGTACGGGTTGCAGAGCATGCAGTGATTCGTGAGTGCCGCGATTGTCATATGAAACTCAAAACGCGACTCGATTTGAGCAATGTTCCGACGGGGCAGTCGGTCATGCCGACTTTACGCGATTTTTTAAAGCCTTAAGCGTATATCGGCTCAAACATTTTGTCAAATCCGTCGATGATTTTCTGCATTAATTTTTGAGCCTCTTCAATCATTTTATCCATAGACTTTGTCTCTTTAGCGGCATTATCAAATAGATCTACTACCCCTTTTTTGGCATGATTCTTAACATTATCATCGCTATTTTTGAGATTTCCGATGAGCTTTGTCACATCCGAAGCGATTTTGTTGATCGGTGAGGTTTGATTCTCCTCTTCGAGCTCTTTCATAAATTTATCAATATAGGGTTGTGCTTTTTCCATAAAGGCATTGATCTCTTCTTGATCTTGTTCGCTAATACCGTTGCTATCGAGATTAAAAGAAAACGCCTGCATGGAAGAGAAAGAAAATGATTGTTCTTTGCTATTGGACGTCGTTTTTTCATTCAGGGAAAGAGACTGTTCATTTTCGAAATTAAGGGAGAGTATATCACCCGAACTTGTTTTCATCTGAATGTTCAGTTCGTGAGAACGGTAAGCATCATAAGAGGTAGAAGTTGTCATAAGGGAACCTTTAAGGGTTGAATCTTAGTGAGTATATCGGACATATTACAGATTTTTTTAACAAGCTTTTGTGAAGCTTAATCGACCTTTAAGTAAGAATTGTCTATTATTGCGTGCTAAAAATTTCTAAAGGGAATGGCTTATGAAAAGAACATACCAACCGCATAATACGCCACGTAAACGTACTCACGGTTTCCGTGCACGTATGGCGACAAAAAACGGCCGTCGAGTATTGAACGCTCGTCGTGCTAAAGGTAGAAAACGATTGGCTGTCTAAATAGCTTCTCGATGCTAAAGCTCCACAGTGAGTTTCAGCGTGTTTATCAACGCGGAAAGAATGCGCACAGCACATCGATCGCGTTGTTTTATCTCCCTTTAACGGGAGAAAAAAAAGTTGGATATACGGCCAGTAAAAAAGTTGGAAATGCAGTAGTGAGAAATCGATGTAAAAGACGTCTACGGGCTCTTTTTGATGAGTTTTCATCTAATGCGCAAGACGGATGGTACGTTTTTGTCGCCAAGAAAGGGTTATTTGACAACTCTTTCGACATTGTGCGACGCGACTGCAAATATGTTTTAAAACGGACGGGTGCCATGGCTGGAGCAGGTGATGATAAGAATATTCTTTCTTAAGCTCCTGTGGCTCTATCGGCACTCTTTCTCTTTGGTGACACGCGGTGCGTGTCGTCACTATCCCTCATGCTCCGAATATGCCCTCTGGCAGTTTGAACGCAATACTCTTCCCCGTGCATTTTTATCCACTTTTTTGCGAATTTTACGATGCAACCAGCTTTTTTCAGGCGGTATTGATTATCCAATTATCAACAAACCGAAATTAAAACCCTCCGAACTCTCCATAAATACGATAAAATACTGGTTTGTTCCATATCAACAGAATTATTTTCTGATTAAAAATTTTAAGTTTAAAGGGTCCCAGTGCTAGAAAAGTTTACCCCAAATCAGCGACTTCTCGTTGCCGTCGCTTTATCTTTTGTCTTTTTTATAGGCTATACCACTATTTTTCCTCCTCAAGCACCTAATAGTGACAATAATATTACTGAAGCCAGTACAGCTCAAGAGGTTGCAGTTAAACCGACTGCTACAACGGAAATGTCGACAGAATCTAATACGTCGTCGATTTCTGATATCAAAACAGTAACTACGGATACACTTACGACGATTAGTGCAAAAGAGTTTACCTTGAAAATCGATACTCTCGGTCGAGTAGGATCGGTTATTTTAAGCAATGCAAAACATAACGGTAAAGATGGGAAACTCTCAGAACTGATTGCTTCCAGCGGAGCAAAACCGCTTCAGATCCGTTTTATGGACGAAGCGTTAAATACGGCGGCGGCGAAAACTCCTTACACAACGAATATTAGCAATATCACATTGGGAGAGAACGGCAAATCAACGGTTGTTCTGAGCCAAAATCTTCCTGAACTAACCGTGACGAAAACGATCACTTTTTACGCTGACGGTCATTATGATGCAAAAATTGCCCTTTCAAAAGAAAAGCGTTATTCACTCTATTTAGGTCAACATCCTGAAATTATTGAGCAAATGATGACGGTTGTAGGGGGAATGGTTTATTCAGGCGATAACCTGACCACTATTTTTGAAGACGGTGATGTTGAAGGACGTTCTATTTTTAGCGATGTCCATTTGGTATCTGCTTTCGATCAATATTATGCGACTATTTTTTACGGGTTCGATAAAGCAACTCAAGTAACGGTTGAACGCGATATGAACAGTAACCCTGTTACTTATTTGGAAGGGACGCAGAATTTTACATTTAACGGTTATATCGGACCGAAAGAGTATAAAACGCTTGAATCTATCAACCCTGTGTTGGTTAATGCAATTGAATTCGGATGGTTTACTTTCGTCGCAACACCGATTTTTAAGGTATTAATGTGGTTGCACGGATTACTCGGTAACTGGGGTTGGGCGATTATAGGTCTAACTATTCTCATCCGTATTTTCCTTTACCCTTTGACCCACAAAGGGATGGTATCGATGCAAAAGATCAAAGACATTGCACCGCGTATCAAAGAGGTACAAGAAAAATACAAAGGGGACCCTGCACGTATGAATGCGGCAGTGATGGAGATGTATAAAAAACACGGCGCAAATCCATTGGGCGGATGTCTTCCGTTGATCCTCCAAATCCCTGTATTTTTTGCAATTTACCGTGTATTGCTTAATGCTGTCGAACTTCAAGGGGCTCCATGGCTATTATGGGTTACCGATCTTTCGCGTATGGACCCGTACTACATCCTTCCGATTTTGATGGGTGCGACGATGTATTATCAACAAAAGATTACTCCGAGCAACTTTACGGATCCGTTGCAGGAAAAAATCTTTAAATTTTTACCGGTCATTTTCACGTTCTTTTTCTTTACATTCCCTGCGGGACTCGTATTGTACTGGTTCGTGAATAACCTTTTCTCTATTGCACAACAGTATTTAGTGAACAAACAGTTCGAAGCGGCACGTGCAGTACGCCACGAAGCTCATCTTGCGGAAAAGCATCATGAAAAAGATTGAATCTCCTACGTTAGAAGAAGCGTACGCTAAAGCGGCTTCGGAGTTCGGATGCTCCGTTACCGCACTTCAAGTTGAGATCGTCCAATTTCCTTCCAAAGGGGTATTGGGCCTTTTTAAAAAGTCGGCGATTATTATTGCCAATCTTCCCCATTCTGCAGTCCAAAAAACTGAGAAGCCTGTGGTGGTAAAAGAAGAAGCGGCTATCGAAACTCCACCTTATTCTGAACCGGAAGAGTTAGTGCTAGGGGATGAGTTTTACGAACAAGCTGATGATTTTGAGGAAGCCTCCGAGATGGAGGGAGATTTTTATGAACTCTCTGCACAAGAGTGTGCGGATGAAGTGAAAGAACAGATTAATATCCTCTTTAAAGATATATGCTTTGATATCAACCACATTGATGTCAGTGTTTATGATGAAAATACGCTTCTTGTTGAATTTACCGGTGTCGATGCGGCATTGATGATCGGCAAAGAGGGGTACCGTTATAAAGCGCTCTCGTATATGCTGTTCAACTGGATTAATGCAGTATACGGAATGCAGTTACGTTTGGAAATTGCTGAGTTTCTAAAAAACCAAGAAGAGTCAATCTCCCGTTATCTGGTTAACGTATGTGATGTTATTGATCAAGACGGACGTGCTCAAACCAAAGTTTTGGACGGAGTATTAGTACAAATTGCCCTTAAGCAGCTACGTGATCGTTATCCGGATCGTTACGTTGCTATTCGTTCGACTCGTGATGGCGGTAAATTTATCATCATCAACAGTTACCACGAATATTGATGTCTGACACCATTGCTGCTATTGCCACGGCAAATGGCATCGGCTCCATATCGATTCTCCGGCTGAGCGGAGATCGGTCTCTCTCCATTGCTTTAAAGCTAACCCAAAAACAACATCTTCAGCCCCGTTACGCTACGTTGACTTCTTTGCATCAGAATGACGGAACCTTGATTGATGAGGCGATTGTTATCTATTTTCAAGCGCCGCGAAGTTTTACCGGAGAAGAGGTAATAGAGTTTCAGTGTCACGGCGGCTATGTAGTTGCTGAATCGTTACTTCGAGCGGTATTATCCGAGGGGGCGCGTTTAGCCGAGCCGGGTGAGTTTAGTAAGCGTGCTTTTTTAAACGGACGGCTCGATTTGACGCAAGCGGAAGCAACTGCCGCATTGATTGAGGCTAAAAGTGACGATGCCGCACGGATATTAGCGCGTCAGATGAAGGGGGAGCTGCGTGGATACATCGAAGGTATCCGCGATTCGCTTCTCGAAATCTTGGCCTATTCCGAAGTTGTCATCGATTATGCAGAAGAGGACTTACCTCAGAACGTGGTAGAGCAGATCGAAGCAAAACTTTTACGTATTAAACAGACCCTTTCACGAACCCTCGAATCAAGCCGCAGACGCTCAGGTCTGATGCAGGGATTTCGGGTTGCTATTATCGGTAAGCCTAACGTCGGCAAAAGTTCACTCCTGAATGCACTTCTTGATTACGAACGTGCCATTGTCAGCGATATTGCAGGGACGACTCGTGACACGATCGAAGAGCAGGTACGCATCGGTACCCATTTGATCCGTCTTGTCGATACGGCAGGGATACGCAACGCACATGATGAGATTGAGCGGATCGGGATTGAGCGTTCTATCGCCGCAATCGAAAATGCCGATGTTGTGATTGCATTGTTTGATACGAGCCGCTATATCGATGATGAAGACCGTGCGATTATCGATTTAATCGAGCGTTACCGAGAAGAGAAGCCGTTTGTGCTAATTTTGAATAAATCGGATTTGCCTCAGTCATTCGATAGCGTAACAATAGAGCATTATAAACCGATTCGTCTGAGCTGTAAGGAAGATACGCACGTTTTAGTCGACACGTTGAGTGCATTGATGGATCATGAGAATGACGGTGAAGAGATGATGCTTATATCAGCACGTCAAATCAATGCTACCGAGAGGGCTGTACACTCAATTGATGAAGCACATGAGCCGCTTCGAGACGGTGAATTAGAGTTTTTCTCTTTTCATATTAATGATGCTATACGTGCTATTGCTTCTATCAGTCGGCCGTATGAGCTTGATGAGATGTTCGATAAGATGTTCGGCCAGTTTTGTTTGGGAAAATAATGGGGACGATTATCGCGATTGATTTAGGGCTGAAGCGGATAGGATTGGCTCTAAGTTCAGGTGCAGGAATCGTTACCCCCCTTCCGGCGGTAGAGCGCCGCAACCGCAACCAAGCGGCAAATGATGTTAAAAAAGTGCTAAATGAATACGAAGCGACAACAGTAGTAGTCGGTATCCCGATGGGAAGCACGACCGAGGATGAGATGCGCCGCAGAGTGGCTCATTTTATGAATCTGGTTGAATTTAGCGGAGAAGTTGTGTATCAAGACGAATCCCACAGCTCCCAAGAAGCCGAAGCGCTAATGCGAGGTGAAATCCGCTACAAGCGCGATGGTCGGATCGACTCCCTCTCGGCTAAGATTATTTTAGAGCGGTATTTGAAAATATAGTGCCGCTTCGGCTTCATCATCGGTGAGGGTTGTAAAATCAGGATCGTTGGCTAACTTTTCTTTAATTATTGAAGCACAATATTCGAACGCAATGGCTCTGGCGTGATCTAGCTCCTTCACAAATCCCATCCCACTAAACTGATACGGCTCTTCTTGCTCGATGCATAGGAGAATACCTTCACATTTTTCTTCGAACTGTTCGACAATGTCACGATAACCGATAGAAAATTCGGTAGCATGCCATCCAATATCTTCTAATACTTTATCCGAAAACTCAGCAATTCCATCTCCCGTCGTATCATCGTACAAAGCTCTTTTTTGATTATATCCAATGATACTTTGCCACGCACCGGAGGCTTTGATAAGGAGTCGATCATCATCTTCGACGATTCGGTAGCTATCTCCGAGCATCGAACTGATGGGACGGGATAAATTTGTAGAAAGGGGGGATATCGGGGAAATCAAACCCTCATAAATAGTGATCTGATCTGCTTTAAACGGCTCAAATACGATCTTCCCATCATAACCGATTGCGAATCGTTTGGCTGAATTAGCGGCATGTAAAAAATCATCTTTGGCAACGATAATAATCTCTTTAAAAAGGTTGAATTTTTTCATAAAGGTCCCCTCTTTTTTGGGTGAATTGTAGCATGGGATCGTTGCACCATCCTTAGCAGAGGATTTAGCATAAGGATATAAGGGTGCGCTAATTTATTTTTATGCAAAAGTGGAGTATAATTCGCCAAATTTTAAGCCTATGAGCTTACTCTAAGGATACCTTTATGGCATTGAGCGTCTACTACGATAAAGATTGTAATATCGAATTAATCAAAAGCAAAAAAGTGGCAATGATCGGTTTTGGATCACAAGGTCACGCACACGCGGAAAACCTTCGCGATAGCGGTGTCGAAGTTGTTGTCGGTCTCCGTAAAGAGGGAAGTTCATGGGCAAAAGCGGAAGCTAAAGGGTTCAAAGTTATGACCGTTGCAGACGCATCTGCTTACGCTGATGTGGTTATGATCCTCCTTCCGGATGAAAACCAAGCAGAAATCTACAAAAACGAGATTGAGCCGAATTTGAAAAACGGTGCAACCATCGCATTCGGTCACGGGTTCAACATTCACTACGGACGTATCCATCCACGTGCCGACATCAACGTAACGATGATCGCTCCTAAAGCACCGGGTCACACTGTACGTTCTGAATTCGTTCGCGGCGGCGGGATTCCTGATCTTATCGCGGTAGGACAAAATCCGAGCGGAACAACACGAGAATTGGCTCTTTCATACGCATCGGCTATCGGTGGCGGACGTACGGCGATCATCGAAACGACGTTTAAAGACGAAACAGAAACAGACCTTTTCGGAGAACAAGCGGTTCTTTGCGGTGGTGCGGCATCTCTCGTTCAAGCGGGATTCGAAACATTGACAGAAGCGGGTTACGCACCAGAACTAGCTTACTTCGAGTGTCTTCACGAATTGAAACTCATCGTTGACTTGATGTTCGAGGGCGGGATCGCGGATATGCGTTACTCTATCTCTAACACAGCGGAATACGGTGACTACGTAAGCGGTAAACGTGTTATCAACGCGGAATCAAAAGCGGCAATGAAAGAAATTTTACGTGAAATTCAAGACGGACGTTTTGCAAAAGATTTCATTCTAGAAGGTCAATCGGGTTATCCTCGTATGAATGCTGAACGTGCAAATGCTCGTGCATCGTTGATCGAGCAAACGGGTGTGAAATTACGCTCTATGATGCCGTGGATCTCTAAAAATAAAATTGTTAACCAAGCTACAAACTAATTCCCTTTTTCAGAGCAATGGGCTCTGAAAACTTCTATCGAAAGAGGTACCTTCTTTTATGGACAACCCCCCTCTTTATCAAAAATATCTCTCTTTAAAATATTTAGGTTGGGGACTTTTTGGTCTCGTTATCTTTCTTAGTGCTCTGTTGATCGGATATTTTATCGGATTTAATCAGGCAGAAGATGAACTCGCACATGAGCGTCAACAAACGCAAAAACTCATTCAACAAATAGAGCAGATTGCTTCAATTGATGAGCATTACTCACCGGCGGCTAAAACCAAAGAGACGTTGTATAACACTGAAATAAAGCATTTGCAAAAAGAGCTTCAACTTCTTTTGGAAGAAGAACATCGACGTGAACCGATAAAGCCGCAACATGAATACGCTCCGAAAGAGCCGAAAGCTCCACCTCCCCCTGCGGCTATACGTCCTAAACGTCTCGATGGAACCCCTGCAAAATTGGTGATAATCATCGATGATGTTTCGTATGAAAGAGATGTTAAAGCAATTCAATCGACAGGCTTACCGTTAGTGATGTCTTTTTTACCTCCTAGTCCGCGACATCCTGAATCAGGGCGGTTGGCACAGCAGCAAAACCGGTCTATGGTTCATTTGCCTTTAGAAGCAATTGATTTTAATGATGAAGAGCCCTTTACGCTTCATGTAGGTGATTCAGAAGAGGCGATTGAAAAACGGGTAGATGTTCTTAAACAGCTGTTCCCGAATGCCCGTTACTTCAACAATCATACCGGATCAAAATTTACAGGTGATCGCGATTCGATGGAGAAATTGATTCGTGTACTAAAAAAAGAGGGGATTCAGTTTGTTGACAGCCGTACTATCGGAAAAACCAAAGTTCCTGAGGTTTCTACTCTCTTAGGGATGCGTTATATCGGGCGGGATGTTTTCCTCGATCACAAAGATGGGGTACGCAATGTGAAGCGGCAAATCAAAGAGGCGGTAGAGAAAGCCAAAGAACATGGAACGGCTATAGCGATCGGGCATCCCCGCCCTGATACGATTCAAGCGCTTAAAGAATCCAAAGATATTCTCAGTGAAGTACAATTGGTGGGTATTGAGCAAATTTGACAATTTGACATACTTTTTCCCCTTTTGAAGATTCTTTGATATTGTTGTGCATTCTGAGAAAAAAGAGTCACCATGTACACGACCCTTCCTTTTAATATTCCCGAACTCTCATCGATGAAGCATTATCCAGATCAACTCTATTATCGAGGTGAATTAGAATTGTTGTATCGTCCAAAAATCTCTATCGTCGGAACACGTCGACCCAACCCCTATACTCGTGCGATCACATTTGAGCTTGCAAAAAAACTCTCATTCTCCGGTGTGACAGTTGTTAGCGGTGCGGCAGCCGGAGTGGATGCAATCGCCCATCAAGGTTCGGGTGCAGACAATACAATTGCAATTTTACCAAGCGGTATCAATGTACGCTATCCTTCTGCCAATGCGGAACTGATTGAATCAATCGAAAAAAACGGGCTTACCATCAGTCCGTTTGAACCTGATTTTACAACACGAGAGTGGAGCTTTGTCGTTCGTAATGAGATTGTTGTTGCGTTAGGGGATGCACTGATAGTTACCGAAGCAGACATTGGAAGCGGAAGTATGCGCAGTGTTGAATATGCTTTGGAAATGGGGAAATCGATTTATGTTTTACCCCATCGTATTCGAGAAAGTACGGCTACACGATCACTTTTGAGAGAAGGAAAAGCAACGGCAATAGATGATATCGATCTTTTTGTTGCTCAGGTAAGCCAAAAAGGGCGAAACGCTATCAAAGATACGCTCTTTGTATCATTTTGTCGCACTAACCCCACGTATGAGGAGGTTGTGGCAAAATTTCCGAGTGATATTTTTGAAGCGGAACTTTCAGGGGTGATTGAAGTTCGAAACGGAAGAGTGGTTGTCGTCTAAGTACGGCTTTTAGTGCTGAGCCGTACTCTCGTATCCGTAGTGTTTAACAAGATAGTTGATAATAATCTGCTGATCTTCTTTACCGATGGGGGCTTTGAATTCATTGACCATTTTAGCAACGGTTCCACTCCAGTATGGGCGGCTTTTTTTCCCTTGGTTAAGGATATATCCCCATGAGTGGCAGATTAGGCAGTATTGTTGGGCTACTTCATCATGATCACCTTTTACCATCGGATAATCAACGTACGGCATTTCGATCGGTTTAGCAACTTGAGAAAATGCGGTGACGGCCAAAAATAGAGTGAGTAAGAAAATTTTTTTCATTTATACGCCTTATACAATTTTAACATTGACGCTATCGACAGCATTATATTGGTATCCACCTGCATTCCAACCGATTTCATTAACTTGCGGCTGAATATTTCCGATACGGTTAATGGCACGGACCATAATGGTGTATTCCCCTTTGGCTTTAGGTTCCCATTGGTAGACCCATGGACGATAAGCATATTTTCCGTAATCTTTTTGAAGTTCGGTAGCACTCCAGCTTTTCCCGCCATCGGTGGAAATCATCACCTCTTTGATCCCTTTTCCCTGATCGAAAGCAACTCCGGTTACTTTGACACGGGATCCTTTTTTAATCACGGTGTTGGGTGTTGGATAACCGATAACCGATTTGACTTTCATGACCGCTATGGGTTTGCGTTTGTACTCAAAATCACTTCCTGAAATGATACATTCGCAATCATTATCAGGAACGGTGTACGCGACATCCATAAAGAAACTTTTACGGTATTCATCCATAACGGTGATCTCAGAGAGCATTTTTACCCAGCTATCTGAAAAGTGCCCCGGAATGACAAGACGTAACGGGAATCCGTTGAGATAAGGGAGATCTTCGCCGTTCATGGCATAGGCTACAATCAGTTCCCCGCTCAAGGCTTCATCAATATTCATTTCTCGGAAGAATTTTGGAGTTTCATCCATTGCAGGTTTTTCCAGACCGTTGACACCGACCCATTTGGCTGAGCCTTTGACTCCCGCGCGATTGAGGATATCTTTGAGGCGAACACCTTTCCACACGGCACAGCCCATCGCTCCATGCCCCCATTGAACACCATGGGTTGCAGGACCCGTTCCTGCGAAATATTTACGGCTATTTCCGCCACATTGAAGAACCGAAGTGATTTCTACGGGTTCAAATTTACTTTTCAAATCATCGACACTGAGTGAAAGCGGAGTTTCAACTGAGCCTTGTACCTGAAGACGAAATTCGTTTAAGTCAATGTAAGTTGGAATGTCAGGCATGTGCCATCGAACGAAAAATTGATCATTCGGAGTGATGGCTTGGGTGAAAATATCACGAGGCGATTCAAGAAGAGGAGGTCGATCAGAGATTACTTTGAGAGGTTTTTTCTCAGGAAAAGCGATCACTGGAGGTACAAAATCTTTACTATCTGTGATGATTTTTTGTGCCGTTTCTTTGCCCAATAGGGTAGATGCACCTAAAATAAGACCGGCGCCTAAAAAATGTCTGCGGTTAATTTTATCCATAATATAATGCCTTGGAAAGGAATATCACTATTTTATCATAATTAGGAGTAATTTAGAGTATAAGCATCGCATCACCGTAGGAGAAAAAGCGATACTTTTCATCGATTGCTGATTGGTATATACGGTGTGTCTCTTCCAGCCCGACAAAGGATGCGACCAGCATTAGAAGGGTAGATTGGGGAAGATGAAAATTAGTTAGCAGGTGATTAATCCGTTTGGGTGGGTTATTCGGATGTAAAAAGAGATTGGCTTCACCCTTTAATTCCTGAGTACGGACATGGTACTCGACCGTGCGTGTCGAGGTCGTACCAACACTCAAAAGGGAGATGTCACTGTCGATAAGCTCTTTGGCGGCAGAACTAATGTCAAAATACTCCGAGTGCATCGGATGATCGGTGATAACAGCAGCCTCGACGGGTTTAAAGGTGCCTGATCCGACATGGAGGGTGACAAAGGCGTGAGGATGAGAGGAACAAACGGCTTCAAAGAGTGTATCACTAAAGTGGAGTGATGCGGTGGGTGCCGCTACCGCTCCCTCATGGTGAGCAAAGACGCTTTGGTATTCCCGTTCATCTTCGGAGTCGTCATCCCGTCCCAAATACGGCGGGAGGGGGATGTGTCCGATTTTCTCCAATATAGGGAGTAATTCTTCAAAACGGATGAGGGTATTCGCGCGATAAAAGTTCACATCACGTGAACCGTCTTCATGTAAAGTGATAATGCGAGCCGTGAGTGTATCCTCAAAAAGTAAGAGGGTATCTACTTTTACCCGCCCTTTGATATAGACATTGATCGCATAGGCATCGTGGGGACGGTTGATAAGGAGCTCAATGGCTCCGCCACTCTCTTTTTTCCCATAAATCCTAGCTTTGATTACTTTCGTATCGTTAAAAATGATTCCACAGTTTTCGGGGAGAAATGATTCAAGTGCATCGAAACGCGCATGGGTGATCGATTTGTCGGTACGGTTGTAGACGAGGAGGCGGGCATGATCTCTTGGGTGGATAGGGTGGGTGGCTATGAGACCTTCGGGGAGATGGTAATCATAGCTTTTACTGAGGAGAGGATCGAGCGGTTTAGTCAATGGTCTCTTCTTCATCTTCAGCAATATAAGGTTCTTCTTTCGGTGCCGGATTGACAGCACGGACAATAAGAATAGAAATTCCGTAGAGGAGAATGAGTGGCATTGCCATCAATATCTGGGTAATAACGTCAGGAGGAGTCAAAATAGCTGCAATAATAAAGATCAAAACGATGGCATAGCGGAAAAATCCGATCATAGCCTTATCATCAATAAGTCCTAAAAGGGCGAGAAAATAGCAGATTACCGGTAGCTCAAACGACAAACCGAATCCAAACATGATTTTGGTGAAAAATTCGACGTAATCTTCGATATTGATCATTGGAACAAATGAGGCGCTTCCAAAGGCAATTAAGTAACTGAATCCGAACGGGGTGACGACATAATAAGCAAAAGCCGCTCCCATTGCAAACATAACGGTTCCCCCGACGACAAACGGAATAAGCATTTTTTTCTCATTAGCATAAAGCCCCGGAGCGATAAACATCCAAAATTGCAGTAGAATGATAGGAAGTGCGGCAAAAAGTCCCGCAAAAAAGGATACTTTCATCGCAACGAAAAAAGTTCCTCCGAGCTGAGTGGTGGTGATCATTCCTTCAGCCGCTTTAGTGGAGACTTTGGCAACAGAGGCAATTGCTTCTGCTAGAGGTGCGGTTACCCAAGCTAGCAGTGCTTCGTGAAAGTTAAACATGACAAAAAACATAATAATAACGGCGGCAACACTGATACCGAGCCGTTTGCGCAGTTCGGCTAAATGGGGTTTTAAATCTTCAAACATTAGACATTCTCTTCATTCGGTTTGGTTTCTGTCGGTTTAGGCTTAAAGGTGATCACTTCAGGCTCTTTGGGAGCGGATGGAGCGGAAGAAGGTATATCGAGATTGATCTCATTTTTGAGAACATTAAGTTCGGTACCGATCTCGGTCACATTGGTCATACGCTCTAGTTCTGCACTTGCGTCGGTCAACTCTTTTTTGTAGTTGAGCGCCTCTTGTTTCATATCCGCAAACTTCATCTCTTCTTCAAGAGTTGCACGAGCTGTGTTAACTGTCCCTTTGACACTGCGGAAGAACTTAGCAATATCTACCATCGTTGAGGGGAGTTTGTCCGGACCCAAAAATAAAATAGCGATAATAATGATGATTAATATTTCGCCGATACCCATTCCAAACATTGCATTCGTCCATTACATAAAATTTTAGTTAGTGATGAGGATTTTACCCAAAGAAAGTTTAAAACCCTTCTATCCTCAGTGCGATTTCATCAGCGAGTAAAAAATCACTATTAAAATAGCGCCCCCCATGAAAGTTTAGAACTCCTTCGCGACAGAGTATATCAGCCTGATTTTTTTGTTTATCGTTTAAAATTTCGGCTTCCACTCCGACAAAACTTCGAAATCCCAAAAAGAGTTTTTCACTTAAAAGCGCCTCTTCTTCTATCTCTTCAATCATGATCTCACAGGGGTTTTGAATGTAGTGTTCGACATTGCTACTGGGGTAATAGCGCTGATTATTTAAAAATCCGACGGCACCGGAGCCGATACCGATATAGGGCTGATGTTTCCAGTACCCGATATTATGAAGTGAACGGTATTTTCCGAAATTTGAAATTTCGTACTGTTCGTAACCTTTTGCCGTGATTTCACGAAAAAGCCATTGGGTAAGTTCTAACTCTTCTTGCGCGATTTCCGGTGTTTTTTCAAAGGCAGTTTCCTCTTCGATCGTCAATGCATAAAGGCTGATATGATCGATGGGGAGTGTCAATGCTTGATGAATATCTGAGGATAAAAGGGCTTTGGTATCGCCACGTACCCCGTAAATCAAATCGATACTGAGGTGTTTATAGCCGATAGCGGCAGCCGTTCGTATTGCTTCGAGAGCGTGTTGGGTGTGATGCGCACGTCCCAATGTTTTTAATTTATCATTATTAAAACTCTGTACGCCGAAGCTGAGACGATTAACCCCAAGCTCATACATACCCTCTAGCCATGTTCTTGTGGCACTGTTGGGATTGGCTTCGGAGGTGATTTCAGCCCCTTTACTTAAATAAGGGTCAATCATTTCAAAAAGTGGACGATAAAGTGAGGGGTCGATGGTAGAAGGGGTTCCTCCACCGATAAATACGGTATGGATAGGATTTTCACGACTCACATTAAAACGGAGCAGTTCAGATTCGAGCTGGATACGAAGCGCGTTCATGTAGGTTTCGCGCTGGGAAAACTTATCAACATAAGAGTTAAACGCACAGTAGGAGCATTTGCTATCGCAAAAAGGGATGTGAATGTATAAAAGCATATTAGGATTATAGTATTTTTAATGGCGAATAGTTTACAATACCGCTCCAAAATAGACTTAAAGATGGTGAATGACCGAAAAAAAGTTCTACCGACCGAATGTGGCGGCGATTATTGTCTCTCATGAGTATCCTGAGACCAAAGATATCTTTATCGCCGAACGTAGTGATTTGGAGGGAGTATGGCAATTTCCTCAAGGGGGAATTGACGAAGGCGAATCGGCAGAAGAGGCACTTTTTAGAGAACTCGGTGAAGAGATTGGAACCAACAAGGTAGAGATCATCGCTGAGTATCCTGATTGGATTGCGTACGATTTTCCTTCCCATGTTGCTCTCAAAATGGCTCCCTACGCCGGACAGAAACAACGTTATTATTTAGTACGTTTGAAAAAGGGGGCTAAAATCGATTTGGATACCAAGCACCCTGAATTCAAAGCGTATAAATTTGTCAATATTGATGAGCTGTTGAGTCATGTCGCTCATTTCAAAAAACCGGTTTACGAACGTGTTATTTCCCATTTTAGAACCAAGGGGTATCTGTAATGCTAATTGTCCAAAAATTTGGCGGAACCAGTGTCGGCGATTTGGAACGGATCCAAAACGTTGCTGCGCGTGTCTCGCAAACTCTTAAAGAGGGTCATCAAGTTGTCGTCGTCGTATCGGCGATGAGCGGTGAGACCAATAAGTTAATCGCTTTTGCGGAACATTACACTTCTACCCCTGAGCGAAGTGAAGTTGATATGCTTCTGAGTTCGGGGGAGCGGGTAACGGCAGCACTTCTTTCTATCGCCTTGAATGCGATGGGGCACAGTGCTACGTCGATGAGCGGCCGCCGTGCGGGAATCGTAACCGATAGTATTCATACCAAAGCACGTATTGAGAGCATTGACCCAAGTGTGATGCATGCAGAACTTGCCGCAGGAAAAGTGGTAGTGGTTGCAGGGTTCCAAGGGGTGAGTGAAAGCGGTCAAGTAACCACACTCGGACGTGGGGGATCGGATCTCTCTGCTGTTGCCGTTGCGGGAGCGCTGAGAGCGGATTTATGTGAAATTTATACGGATGTAGACGGTATTTATACAACCGACCCGAGAATTGAGCCACGCGCTAAAAAAATGGATAAGATCAGCTACGATGAGATGCTTGAACTTGCATCCCTCGGAGCCAAAGTACTCCAAAACCGCTCTGTTGAGCTTGCTAAAAAATTAAACGTTAACCTTGTAACCCGTTCTAGCTTTAGCGATGCGGAAGGGACACTTATCACAAAGGAAGAGAATATTATGGAACAACCACTTGTCAGCGGAATCGCACTCGATAAAAACCAAGCACGTGTATCACTCAGCGGAGTGATTGATCGTCCAGGGATTGCTTCGGATATTTTTACCCGTTTGGCGGACAACAGTGTTAACATTGATATGATTATCCAAACTTCAGGGCATGATGGTAAAACCAATCTCGATTTCACCGTCCCTAAGACGGAATTGATTGATGCGAAGAGAGTGGTTGAAACTTTTATTGCGGATGATGAGATCTCGGAAGCGTCTTATGATGAAAACATTTGTAAAGTCTCTATCGTCGGTGTCGGAATGAAATCGCATACGGGTGTTGCCGCAAAAGCATTTCAAACGATGGCGGCAGAGAATATTAATATCATGATGATCTCTACTTCCGAGATAAAAGTATCGATGGTTATCGATGAAAAATACGCGGAACTTTCCGTTCGTTCACTCCACAGTGCGTATGAGTTGGACAAATAGTGCGTCAATTTGATCAATGGACATTAGAGTCGATCCGCTCCGAGGGAGCGTCGATGAGTTGGTTTGAGGAACAACGTTTTGAGTGGACCCCTGCAATTGCTAATGCCATGGATCAGGTTATGGGAGGAAAAAGTCTTGTACTTATTACCGATCATGATCGTAAATGGTTTGCCCATTATATTACGTCATCTCTCAATAAACGGACTCAAGATCGTCCGATGATTCCTATCGTTTGTATCGACTCTCTTTATCCCCACTATGATCATATTAGTGGCGGAGAGGCAATTGATATGATTAGCGATATGCTTGATATCGCTTTTAAAGGGGAATATTTCTTTTGGTACGTTGGACGCGGGGATGATCGCCGTGCTGATATTGCCAAACGCAATGCAAACTCTTTGTTATGGATTATGGATGAACGGTTTCAAAATGCTTTGGTACTTCGTTCACACGATCCGTTAATCGATGTAAAATTGCTTCAGCTTTACCGTTTATTCGACAAAACTCTCAGTGCCGTTTTATTTGGGGAGATCAATGTTCGCGAATGAACGGGGCGGAATTCTCATTACGGCCCAAATGGAAGAACGCGCACGAGAGATTGAAGAGTCTCGTCGTCCTCTGCGGTGTGTTACCTTTATGCGGGACGATTTTAAAATCGAAGACGCCAAAGAGGTAATTTCGGAAGCTTATAAAAGCGAAGAGAATACAAAAACATTGATTCTCGGAGCTAAAAGTTTCACGGTTCCGGCACAAAATGCCCTTCTTAAAATCCTCGAAGAGCCTCCTCGAAATATCATTTTTATTCTGCTCGCTCCGAATAAAAGTACTTTTCTTCCGACGGTACGTTCTCGCTTAAGCCTCTCCCAAGAACATCATCCCCACATACATGAATCACTATCTATAGCTCTCAAAAATCTTGACCTTTCAGGATTATTCGCTTTTGTAAAAGAGCATGACCGATTGAAGAAACATGACGCTAAAGAGCTAATAGAGCGATTGATGTATCAGGCAATCCATGTTGAAAAACTTTCTCTCTCAACACAGCAACTTGATGGTTTTGACAAAGCACTTCGGCTGATTGAGTTGAACAGTCGTTTTCAGAGTGTGTTGGTGATTGTTTTGATGAATTTTATCAAAGAGGTCAAACGTGGTCGTTGAAAAACTCTCCAATAGTATTGATATGCGCCGTGAACTCAAACGTATCGGTGTAGACGGAGGCGGTGTTTCGATCTTGGAGGATAAAGGGCACATACATGTGATACGTATCCGTGAACTGCATGTCGGAGGGGCTAATATTCTTAAACAAGATGCCCTTAGTATCGGTGCCGATTTAGCGGTTCCTCGAGGGACGGTTACCGCATCTACTCCTCACGTTGATGTGGTGTTAATCGCTACGGAGCGTCAATTACAGCAACTGGTTAAAAAAGAGAAAGCACAACCTTTTGGGCTGAAACAGCTTTCCGAGGAGCTGGAAAGTTTTTGTCATTTGAAACGGGATGATTCGATCACGATTATGGGGATTTTGAATGCGAATGAGGATAGTTTTTACCATGGCAGCCGTTTTCAAGGGAGCAAAGCGATAGAGCGGATCGAGACGATGATCGAAGAGGGTGCCGATATGATTGATCTCGGCGGTGTATCGAGCCGTCCGGGTTCGATAGCGGTGAGTGCGGAGGAAGAACTCTCCCGTGTGGCTCCAATCATTGATGCTCTGTACGAGCAAAAATTCTATGAAAAAACACGCCTTAGTCTCGACAGCTACGAACCTCTCGTTATCCACTATGCACTGGAGAGAGGATTTCATATTATCAACGATATTACAGGATTAGCCAATGATGAGGTGGCACGTCTTTGTGGCAGTTACGGTGCTACCGCTATCATTATGCATATGCAAGGGAACCCAAAAAGTATGCAGGAAAATCCCTCCTACTCTTCGGTTATCAGCGATGTAGAGGATTTTTTTCGTGAGCGTATCGAAAAAGGGGACGCTTTTGGTATCAAAGATATGATTCTCGACTGCGGGATCGGTTTCGGGAAGCGTACGGAAGATAATTGTACTCTAATTACCCATCAAAGCCATTTTTTGCGTTTAGGGAAAAAACTTTTAGTGGGCGCAAGCCGTAAATCGATGATCGATGCTATTTCCCCATCAAAAAGTGACGAGCGTTTGGCAGGAAGTATCGCCATTCATCTCAAAGCGATCGAAGAGGGTGCCACAATTTTGCGCGTGCATGATGTAAAAGAGCATGTGCAAGCGATTAATGTTTGGAAAGCGCTGAGAGGATAAGGATGAGCAATACCGTTGTTATTATTACTTTATCTCTTTTGGTTTTGCTCTCACCATTCTTGTCACGTGTCACTAAAATACCGGTAGTCGTGATTGAAATTTTGCTCGGAAGTTTAGCTGGATATTTCGGCTTTCTGGTTGAAAATGAACTCTTTAAAATAATTGCAAAAGTAGGATTCTTATACCTGATGTTTTTGGCAGGCATGGAGGTTAATCTGAAAGCCTTCGGTTTTGAGAAATCTTCCCTTTTGCGCCGTACAATTATCTATTTTCTTATGTTATACGGGTGTTCTCTTGGACTCTTTTTGTATCTTGATCTAAGTGCTGTTTATTTGGTAGCCTTTCCGATTTTTTCACTCGGTATGCTGATGGCATTGGTCAAGGAATACGGTAAAGATAAACCGTGGTTAGCATTAGCACTCAATATAGGGATTATAGGTGAATTGGTCAGTATTATGGCACTAACCATTCTAAGTGGGGGGTTGGAATATGGGTATAACCGCGAGTTTGCTTTTACTCTGGGAGGACTCTTTTTATTTTTGATCGCTTTTGTCCTCTTTTTTCGCGGAATCAGAATCTTATTTTGGTGGTATCCTGGACTGAAGACCCTTATTATGCCTCATGATGACGGGAAAGATCAAGATATCCGTTTCTCAATGGCATTGATGTTTATTATGGTCGCCGTAATGCTTTATCTCAAAATCGATGTTGTATTGGGGGCGTTTTTGGCAGGGATGTTTATTGCTACTTACTTTAAACATAAAACAGAGCTTCCTGAAAAACTCTCCTCTTTCGGATTTGGATTTTTAGTCCCTATTTTCTTTATCCATGTCGGTTCGACCCTTGCATTGGATGCGTTTACCGATGTGAAAATCTTAGAACTCGCCCTTTTTATAGCCGGTGCAATAATCGGTATTCGCCTCATCAGTTCACTGGTTGCGTACAGCGGATATTTGGGATTTAAAAACACAATTTTATTTTCCCTGAGTGATTCAATGCCGCTTACGTTTACGGTTGCTATCGCTACTTTAGGGTATCAAGCCAATGCGATTACTCATGATGAGTACTATGCATTTATTGTGGCAAGCATGGGAAGCGGAATTTTTCTGATGGTATTGATTAAAATTTTGTATACTTTTTTTAACAAGAAATAGAGACTTTAGCACTATTTTTTAGTGAAAACAAGGTACAATGAATGCAATAATTACGGGTAAATACAAGGATGTATAATAATTACCCTGAACGAGAAGGAGTCACGTGGATTTAACGGTTATTTTAGGTATGCTGATCGCAGTTGCATCTATTTCGACTGGGGATATTTTAGATGGTGGGAATCCGATCCATATTATCCACTTAGCTTCATTGATCGTTATTTTCCCGACGGCAATGGCAGCCTCAGCAGTTGCTACGGATGGCGAATTCGTAAAAGGTGCTTTTAAAAATCTTGGTCCTATCGTTTTTAAAAAAAGTCCTATTGATTTACATTCAAGAATCAAACAAATTATTGAATTATCCACTATGGCACGACGTGACGGTCTTCTATCCTTGGAACAAAAAGTGGCTCAACTTGATAATGAATTTTTGAAACAGGGACTTAGCATGGCGGTTGACGGCAATGAAGTCGATACCATTGTTGAAACCCTTGAACTCGTAATCGAAGAGACGGAACATTATTATCACGGATGTGGGCATTATTGGCTTCTTGCAGGAGAGACTTCTCCGGTTATGGGTCTTATCGGGGCGGTTTTGGGTCTGATCCTCGCGCTTCAAAAACTTGATAACCCCGCAGAGATGGCACAGGGTATCGCGGGGGCATTTACCGCAACCGTAACAGGTATCTTCTCATCCTACGTCCTTTTAGGGCCGTGGGGAAGAAAAATGATCGCAAAATCACACCATATCGTCAAAGAACAAAAATTAATGTTAGAGGGAATTATCGGGATTGTTCACGGTGATAATCCTCGTACCCTTGAAGCAAAATTATTGAATTTTCTTTCGCCTGCGGAAGAAAAACACAGCCAATTTAACTAATGAGTAACTAATGGCTAAAAAACATAAGTGTAAAAAGTGTCCTGAGTGTGAAGCGGGTGAAAAATGGGCGGTTCCTACCGCCGACTTTTTTAGTCTTCTCCTTGCCCTTTTTATTGCACTTTTTGCTATTGCTTCGGTTAATACCGAAAAAATTAGAGCAGTCAAAGAAGAGTTTGTAAAAATCTATGATTATGCTCCGGTCCCTGAATCGGTTACTCCGGTTATGAATATGGTGACTGAGAGTGAGCCGACACCGGATGCGACGGCGAATCCTGCCGGAGCAGCTCCTGTCGCGGACGGAGGCTCTATGTTGGTAGGTTCACCACCGGTTCCGGACAGTCAAGTTGTATCCGAAGCAATTCAAAAAATTCAACAGGATCTTAAAAGCGCATCTATGGGTGCCGGACCGTTAGATCAAAGTATGGATGGAGTTTTATTAAAACTTCCTACCTCTATCCCTTTTAAAGGGGCAAATGCGACAATAGACAATGAAGAGATCCATTTGTTCCTTAGACGCATTGCTGACATTATTAATACGCTTCCTCCGAGCGTTGATATCTCGGTTCGCGGTTATACCGATAACTCACCGCTTCCTAGAGGTGCAGCTTATGCCGATAACATTGAATTATCAAGCCGAAGAGCCGATACGGTGATGCGAGAATTAATTCGTAACGGTGTCGCACCTGAGCGTCTCTCGACTGCAGGATTCGGATCGGCTAAGCCGGTTGCTGAAAATACGAGTGAAACGAATCGGGCTAAGAACAGAAGGGTAGAATTTTATATGTATGTTTCGAATGATGCGCCGCTTGATCAAGCAAAACAAAATAATATTTTAGATGCCCTAAGTAAACTTCAAAAATAATCCTCGTAACTTTCCCCTCAATACCTTTTTACAATTCCTCTTTTATAGAGGAAGCTCAATGAATAAAGAGGATAATTATTATAATTTTAGAGAGGAAAAAGAGGGGTTGAAGTGATTTTTGAGTGGATAAGGTATTTGGCTTAGTAGCCAAATACTATTTTAAGAGCAAAGAAGAAGAGGGCTGCCATACCTGCGGCTGCAGGCAAGGTAATAATCCAAGCCATGGCGATCGGCTTCATCAATTTCCAGTTTGCGTCGCGGTTTAGGACTCCGATACCGATGATAGCACCGACGAGGATGTGGGTTGAGGAAACAGGGATACCCAATACGGTTGCAAACAAAATGACCAATGTAGCCCCGAGCTCTGCAGCAAATCCCGTTATCGGGAAAATCTCGGTGATACGACTTCCAACGGTTTGGATGACCTCTTTTCCGATAAACCACAATCCGGCTACAAGAGCAATACCGAAAGTTGCCATAGCAATTACGGGAACAGGTGATTCGGCATTAATATTGCCTGTCGCTAAAATATCGATAATTGCAGCAAAGGGTCCGATAGCGTTTGCAATATCATTGGCTCCGTGACTAAACGCAAAAGAGGATGCGGTGAGGACTTGCAGCATACTAAAGACGCGCATGGTTGCTTTATGCGGAGTATCTTTGTGCATGACTTTAATAATTGCATAAACAACCCCGTACATAAGGGTAGAAAGAACAGCTAGTAACATGTAGATTTGGGCATCATTAAGACCTAAATTAGCATGTTTAAGCCCTTTGAACAAGAGCATTCCTGCTATCATTGCCGTTCCAAATGCCGCAACAATCGGAGCATGGGTACGAAGGGCATAAAAAGCGTTTTGCTTTTTCTTAAGACGATTGAGCTCATGCATTTGCTCTTCAAAACGTCCTTGTTCTTCAGCGGTTGCTGTTGCTTCGTTGTAGGAAGCTTTCAGCGCAGATACTTGTTCTTTGATTTCAACGATATGTGCTTCAACTGTATCATTGTAATCGAGGATGTATTTTTTTAAATACCAATAAATACCGTATGATGCCATCCCACCTAAAACAGGAGAAATAACCCAGCTAATAGCGATTTTACCCACTTGATCCCAGTGGACTAAACCGAATACCGATTCTCCTACTTCCATTGTCGCGTATCCAAGCGCGATGGAGCCCCCCAGGATTCCTCCAATAATAGCATGCGTTGTCGAGACGGGGTAGCCTTTAAAGGTAGCGTACAAGAGCCATGTTCCCGCTGAGAGGAGGGAGCCCATCATAACGAAAACGAGCAGCATAGGATCAAAATTCATGGCGGAAATATCGACAATCCCTTTTCGGATAGTATTGGTGACTTCAGCCCCGGCGAGCATAGCTCCGCCGAGTTCGAAAATAGCCGCAATCATGAGGGCTTGTTTAACGGTGAGGGTTTTTGCACCGACACTGGTACCGAATGAGTTAGCAACGTCGTTACCGCCGATATTGAAAGCCATGAAGATCCCGAAAAGGGTAGCCAAAACAAAAAGAGTATAGTTATTTTCGAGATAGTTAAATCCCCAGACCATGAAAATTGCGGTCATAAGAACAAAGATACCACCGAAAAAGAGGTTGTCGCGAGAAAACATGAATGCTCCATGCATTAAGATTGTAAACGAGGGACGGAATATTATTACGAAACCATTACAATAAGGTTACGAAATGATTACAAATTATGCCCGTTTGTCTCTTTGAGAAGACTTTGACGGGCAATACAGATGCGATTAGGGGAGTAAGGTAGCTTTAATAATTTTTTGAGTTTGAAGAGGTTTGTCACCGCTGCGTTGACCGTTGGTTTGAACATTGTTGAGTTTACCGAGTGTGTCCATACCCGCGATGACTCGACCAAAAATGGTATGATAGCCGTTTAACCACGGAGTCGGTGCAGTCGTAAGAAAAAATTGGCTCCCGTTGGTACGCGGTCCGGCATTTGCCATGGCTAAAATACCGGCTTTATCAAACACAACACCGGATTTGAATTCATCCTTAAAAGGTTTTTTCCAAATGGATTCTCCCCCTGCGCCGGTGCCGGTCGGATCACCCCCTTGAACCATAAAGTTTTTAATGATACGGTGAAAGGTTAATCCGTTGTAATAACCGTTTTTGACATGGGTAGTAAAGTTTTCTACCGCCATCGGAGCGACATCTTCATACAGTTCCAAGGTAATATTCCCTTGAGTGGTTTCGAGAAGAACTTTTGGGTGTGAAGCGGCAAACGAGAACGTGGCCGCCAACAATAAGCTAAGTAATAATCGCATTAAGACTCCTGTGAACGTGGTATAAAGTTAAGACAAACCGAATTCATACAATAACGTAGTCCGGTCGGTTTAGGACCGTCTGGGAAAACATGACCCAAATGGGCATCGCAAGTCGCACATAGGACTTCGACACGGATCATACCGTGGCTGATGTCTTTTTTTTCTTCGAGTACATCGGGGGCAAGAGGCTGATAAAAGCTCGGCCATCCGGTACCCGAATCAAATTTGGCAGTGGAATCAAACAGCGGTGATTCGCAGCAGACACATCGGTAGATACCATCTCCTTTAAAGGATGCGTATTCTCCGCTAAACGCTCTTTCCGTCCCATGTTGACGAGCAACATGATAAGCCTCGTCTGAGAGCAGACGTTGCCACTCTGCATCGCTTTTTACTATTTTAGTCATTGTGCTCTCCCATCGGGTTTGAAAAAGAGATTATAGTCGCACTTTCTGATGCACGGCTTAGCAGATAGGTGTAATTTTGTTCTTCTTCCGATCCGATAATATAAATATGGGGGAGATGAAGTCCATACGTATTTTCGGGGAGACTCAGGATGAGGTTATCAAGACTCCTGTATTGTAAGCTAAATTCAGAGGTAAGAATATGTGAATTTCGATGTAAAGCTTCCTCTATAGCCTTTTTGTACACTTCTAATTGATGAGCACGTGGGAGGATGACCATGATGGTTTCCGCAGAGGTAGATTGTAAATGGAGACTTAGTTCCGATAGTAATGTTGAAAGAACTTTTTCAGCGGAGGATGAAATTCTTTTGCAGGGTATTTTTTTTTGATACTGATTATGTAAAATAACCGCTGAATGGGCTAGCGGACTCTTTTCGCTCTGTGCAGACAAGAGGAGCCAGCGCTTTTGTCGATGTTCTATGAGTCTCTCAATCAATAGATTATCCATGATATGAGAATCATCACAGATAATAATCGAAGCATTTTGAAAATCATCTAACTCTTCAATCCTTTCTAATGCTTCCGGTGTATAAAAACTAAGTGATGGGAGGTTGATGTTGAGTATCGCGTATTCGACCAATGCAATGAGTTCGTGACGTAGAATTTCACCCCCGATGAGGGTTGGAGTAATAATTAAAATTTTTTCTTCGGAATTTTTGAGCAGTAAAAGGAGTATTTTACGAACTAACAGGGTACTTTTACCGCTGTTATACTCACCCAAAAGTGTTGTTACCGTATCGGTGTAATCGGTATCCAGAAAGAGCTGTTGCTCTTGTGAGAGAAAAGCACCGTAGGGTTGTTCTTTTGTAGGGAGAAGCAAAGTATGTGATTGAAGTGAACCCATTACTTTTAGGGTGGCATACGGTTCGTTTCGTTGTGTTATTAGAGCAGTGAGCTTCTGATACATCGATTCTTTGGATGTATTAGAAAATATGAGTCGCTCTTTGGGAAGAAGTTCATGAAAAGAGGAGTCTAACGTATCGAAATCTTCTTCTTTGAGTGAAGGCATCCAAATAAATCGTTCGATAGGGGTTGAGTCAAAAGAGAGTATTGCTTCAAGTTTATTATGTAAGAGTGTTTCAGTAGTGTCTAAATGGGTAGAAGATCTCTTTTTCCCCTTGTTCGAGGCACGCTCAATTTTTGCTCCGTTTAGCGTTGCTAAATCCCAGAATATTTTTTCTCCGAAATAAATTCCTCTATCGGGTATAAACACTAAAAGATCGATCTGAGTCGCGGTGTCTTGGTAAAATAAATCAAAATTTTTATAAAAGAGTCCATCGGCTTCTTCTGCTATTTCTTGAAAAAAGGTGAGTTGGAGTGCAGGAGATTCTTGTTGTAGTGTATCATCCGTTAGCGATTTTTTTTGGAGAAAACGGGTTAAAAAGGAGAAAAACACCTATACCTTCTTTAACGTGTAGCTTTAAAATAACAATTATAACTGATTTTAAAGATAAATAAACACAAGAATTAGGAGAGCAAAGCAGTAAAATAAGCCGAAGGCAAAAGCGCTTCGGCATTATTAAGGGGTGATTATTTTCCGGCTTCTACGCTGTCTTTAAGACTTTTGCCCGGTTTGAATTTAGGAACCATTTTATCTTTGGTGCTGTAAGTTTTGCTCGTACCAGGAACTTTACCGCTTTTCCCTTTTTGGAGAGTAGACGTAAAGCTTCCGAATCCTACTAAAGAAACCTCTTCTTTTGCAACGAGTGCTGCAGTTACCGCTTCAGTAAAAGCTTTAATAGCTGTTTCAGCTTCAACTTTAGTTTTGTAACTACCGCTTTTTTGAACCAATTCTACGAATTGTGCTTTATTCATTTATTGCCCTTAATTTAGATATGCGAATAACACAGAAGCCTCCGCCACACACGTGCAGAGAGAGGGAAAAGTGTTTTAGCCGCGAATACTTTAATATCTCTTACCTTAAAATTTTCTTCTTTTTTGTATTTTATTGAATAGTTTTGTGATTTTGTGGTTTTTTAGGCTATTTTTTAGCCATTTTTTTGAACTTTGAGTCAATGTGAGCGGGGATACCAATTTTTTAGTATTAAAATCAAGGGTGAAGCTTCTGCTCCAAAGTGACCACTTTTGGACAAAATTTTCCGATGAAGAGATCGATAAAAATACTTCTTCCAACCCGATACGTTCTTGTTCACTCAAACTGCTCATGATTTGTTTCCTAACTTATTGATTTTTCGTACTACACGAATGATTTCATCATCCTCAAGCATCCCAAGCATTTCAAGTACGGCTTTGGCGGCTTGCGGTTTGGCGTTTCCCAGTCGCCAGTCTTGATACGTTCGCATAGAAATTCCCAGCTCTGAAGCCATATCTTTTTGGGAAATCTTCTTACCGTTACGCCCAGCCTCAACGGCATTGTGAAGAAGATTAAAAAGATCACTCATTTCCATCGCTCCATTGTAATATCCTTTTCTTAAAATAAACATTAAAACGTATAAAATATAATTAAAATATCGTATAAATAATCACTATGTGTATATAAACTACACAAAAACATGTATAGCATAAACTATACCAACATTTTAAATCATTAATATGTATTAAATATACGATAAACCGTATGTTTAAATACCTGTTGAATGGCAATGAGTGAAAAGAAAAAGGTTATGAGGGGCAATAAGTGAAGATACGATTTAAAAATGGGTATTAAAAAAGTAAAAGAGAAGGGAAAAGTGTGTGGGAAACGTTAGAAAGGGAAGGGAAAATATCCCTTAGGAGAGAAAGTCGGTATAGTCGTATTTGGAAAGATCGACGTAGAATTCACCCTCTTTTTGGATAATACGGACATCACTTCCGTAGGAGAGTTCAAAGCGACGTTTTATCGCTTTGCGCTCTTCTGAACCCATACCGATAAATTTAAGATATCGTTTAAGCTCAATAATCCCACTTGAAAGTGAGGATGCGATTGGCGGGGTAGAGGTGATATCAACATCCTGTACACTGTTGTCCCGTGAGAGGAGGAGTTTTGTATTAATGACTTCCAAAAGATTCTTAAGTTGTTCATCTTTAGCGGTATAAATCTCTTCGATCCGTTCACGTTCGGCAATCAGCATCTGCTCTTTATCATTGACAAGACGATCAATTTTAGATTCGAGCTCTTTGATTTTGAGTTTTAGTTGCTGATTCTCTTTTTGGTAGAGAGCGATAATCATGCCGACCGTTGTTTTTTGAGGAGCGGGCATAGAGGGGACAGATTTAATGTTCTGTGCAAGCTCTTGACGTTTTTCTTCATTCAAAGAACTTCTAGGGACAATAATATAGGTAATGCCCCCTTCAATAATATAGTTAAGACGTTTGGTCCGAAGTTTGTTTTGGATCATCTCTTTGGACATTTTAAAAGTTTTGGCATATTCATCAACCGTAAAACGCATACATCCTCCTTAAGGATATGGTAGATGTTATATTACCCAAAAAAGTGGCGCAACGTTTAATCTATTCTAAAAACACGGAGAATGGCTAAAACTTGATCGAGATGGTTTCTTGAATGACCTAAAAGTGTGTTACTATTTCCGAAAACATCTATTAACGGGTAACTTTATAATGCAAAAACGAACCAAAATCTTGGCAACGGTCGGTCCGGCATCTGATAATGTAGAGACGCTTGCCGCCTTAATCAAAGCAGGGGTAAATGTCTTCCGCCTCAATTTTTCTCACGGTACTTACGAGTATCATACTGAGGTCTTAGCCAATATCCGGATTGCAATGCGTCAAACAGGCTTGATCGTTGGGGTGATGCAAGATATCAGCGGTCCAAAAATCCGTGTCGGAAAGCTGAGGGAAGAGTTTCATTTAGAAAGCGGCGATTGTATCGATTTTCATTATGAGACGTGCGAAGGGGAGAAAATAAGTGATAACCGTTACCGCCTCTCGATCAATCAAAGCGATATTCTCCGGATGTTGCATGTAGGAGATTTTATCTATTTATACGACGGATTAATCCGTGCCCGCATCGTCGATATCAATGATGTGTATGTGCAAGCGATTATCGAAAATAAAGGTAAACTCACTTCGAATAAAGGGATCAATTTTCCCAATACCCGTTTGGGGATCGATATTTTGACCGAAAAAGACAGACGGGATATCGGATGGGGCGTTGCGAACGGCGTTGACTTTATGGCAATCTCTTTTGTTCAAAATGCGCAGGATATGATTAACGCCCGAGAGGTTGTCCGTTCATACGGCGGAGAGGTGCAACTGATTGCGAAGATTGAGAAATTTGATGCGGTTGAGAATATCGATGAAATTTTGCGCCACTCCGATGGATTAATGGTCGCACGGGGTGATTTGGGGATAGAAGTACCTTATTATCGTGTTCCGACGATCCAAAAGATGTTGATTGACAAAGCCAATGCCCATTCCAAACCGGTCATTACGGCAACGCAAATGCTTCTCTCAATGACGGAAAAAGAGTCCGCCACGCGTGCAGAGATTAGCGACGTCGCCAATGCGGTTTTAGATGGAACCGATGCGGTGATGCTCTCTGAAGAGAGTGCCGTAGGGCATAATCCGGTGTTGGTGGTTGAGACGATGGTTAATACGATTCAGGCAATCGAGGAAATTTACCCGTATGAAAAATTTAATTTCGGCTACGATGATGCGATGGACAGAGTCAACGAATCCGCGGTTCGGTTGGGAGACTCACTCAATGCGGAGGGGATTATCGCTATGAGCTCATCGGGGGCATCCGCGAAAAAGCTTTCCCGTTACCGTCCGAAAATGACGATTTATGCGGCGACGCACGAAGAGAGGGTCGCACGATTGCTGACTATCGTTTGGGGTGTCGTTCCGGCATATTTGATCAAAAAAGGGCGTATAGAAGATATGCTTAGCGACATCATTCAAAGCGGTTTGAAGCGTAATATTATCGATAAAAAAAATACCTACATTTTCACGGCGGGATATCCGATCGGAACTCCCGGGACGACCAATATTATCCGAATTTTACGTGAAAATGAGATCACTTTTTTCGGTGAAACCAAATCTCTACCGGGCAAAGGGAAAAAAAATGAAGAGAACTCACCTGCAACCTTGTTTTGATTTTAATGGACTGAAAATTGCTTTTTAATTTTGCGAGGGGCACAAACATTTGTTTCGTCACTTAGTGTGCCCCTCAAAACTGCTCCCCTTTACGCTACAATTACCTTTATGAAAACCGATACTTTATTTACTAAACCCATATCCAAACAGTTTGAATTTGATGCGGATGTTGCCGCTGTATTTGATGATATGCTTCTCAGATCCGTCCCCTTTTATAAAGAGTCGCAGTCGCTTACCCGCCGCTTTGCACTCAATGCCCTCTCAAATGGCGGAACCGTATACGATTTAGGATGTTCAACCGCATCGTTGCTTCTGGAGATTGAACGCTCTCATGATAAGCAAAATGAGGTTCGATTGGTCGGTATCGATAATTCTCCCGCAATGATAGAACATGCACGAAAAAAAATCGAAGTTTATGGCTCAGGTATTGAGTTATATGAGGGAGACATTCTCCTCTTTCCTTACGAGAAAGCGCAAGTGATTATCAGTAACTATACCTTGCAGTTTATCCGTCCGATGGTACGCGATACGTTGGTTCGAACCATCAATGAAGCGCTAGAAGAGGGAGGCGTTTTTATTTTTAGTGAGAAAGTGGTGAGCGAAGATCCGAAGCTCAACAAAGAGCTGATTGATTGCTATTATGATTTCAAAAAAGTGCAGGGGTACAGCGAATATGAGATTGTACAAAAACGCGAAGCCCTTGAAAACGTTTTGATCCCTTACACTATGAATGAAAATATTCAAATGGCAAAAAACAACGGGTTTAAAACGTGTGAAGTATTATTTCGATGGGCAAATTTTGCCACTTTTATCGCGATTAAATAACGTATTATCTTACGCTGCCTCGGTTCGGATTTGAATTAGGCTGCAGCCCCTCTTTAATATCCGAATAATCCAAAATGTTTTTATCGCATTGCTTATGGTAATAACCCTGAGCATCATAATACTCTTCACAATCGTTGTAATAACGTAGACTTACTCCCCGTTCGTTGAAACACCCTGTAAAAAAAATTGGCACTAAAAGGTATAAATAGTATTTTTTCATACGGATATTGTATCTCATCTGGGTTTAAAGCCGTCCTTACTTTTACAGAACGCATTTAAAAAACATTCACTATCGCATTTTGGGTTTTTGGCCGTGCAGATGTAGCGGCCAAACAGTACGAGACCCTGATGCAATTGATGAAGATTTGTTTTGAATTTTTTGACGAGGGTTGCTTCGGTGGCGGTGGCACTCACATCATCGCTGAGCCCTAAACGGTGGCTGACACGAAAGACGTGTGTATCGACTGCCATTAAGTTCGCTTGGGTGTATTCGATAAGAACCACGTGGGCTGTTTTTTGTCCAACTCCGCCGAGGGTTATAAGCTCTTTTTCATCTAAGGGAATCTCTCCTCCGTAGACCTCCACCACTCTTTTTGCCATAGCGATGAGGTTGATAGCTTTGTTATTAAAAAAAGAGCAGCTTTGAATGAGCCGTTTTACCTCTTCGATATCTGCATTGGCGAGGTCTTTAGGTGTCGGAAATGCTTTAAATAATGCAGGAGTAATGAGATTGACCCGTTTATCGGTGCATTGGGCAGAGAGTGATACGGCGATGACCAATTCAAAAGCGTTGGTGTAACTTAGTTCTGTTACCGCCTCTGAATATCGTTCCAAAAGAGTTGATTTAAGTGCTTCAATCTCTTTTTTTGTCGCCTTCTTCATGCTGAGTATCCCATTTTTTAGCCGTATTGTAACATTTAAAAATTATCGGATAAAAGGGCGAGGGAAAACTCGTTTAATTTTGATTGTTTTTTGCGTACTATACTGACAAATGTATTATAATGCCGAAATCAAATCCCCCTTGAATAGAGGGGACAAATACAAGGATAACAATGAAGCGATATTATGCCGCTTGGATTTTGGGTTTATTGTTGGGTGCACAGTCTGCATCGGCAGTTGTTTTGGCAACTGTTAACGGGGATGAAATTACCTCTGAAGAAGTAAATAAAGTATTGATGGAAGGGACTCAAGGACGTTTTGACTCTCTACCGGCTGATAAACAAAACGAATTGCGTCAACGTATTATCGAAGGAATGATCGCACAAGAGCTTGTTTATGACGACGCTAAACGGACGGGTGTTCTTGATTCTAAAGAGTATAAACAAGAATTGGAAGCATTGGTCAACCGTTTAAAAGTGCAACTTGCCGCAAAAGTATGGGAACAAGAGCAATTTGAAGCGATTAAAGTCGATGCCAAAGAGGTAAAAGCCTATTTTGATGCGAATCCGGATGAATTTGTCGACAAAGAAAAAATTCGTGCACGCCATATCTTGGTAAAAACCGAAGCAGAAGCACAAGCAGTTATCCGAAGTATGAAAGCATTAAGCGGAGAGAAACTCAAAAATGAGTTTATTGCTCAAGCTAAATCAAAATCAACCGGACCAAGCGCAGCGAAGGGCGGGGATTTAGGTTATTTCCCTCGCGGACAAATGGTTCCTTCTTTTAATGATGCAGCATTTGCTATGAAAGAGGGGACAATGTCCTCTTCTCCGGTACAAAGCCAGTTCGGTTACCATGTTATCTATGTTGAAGATAAAAAAGCGGCAAAAAAACTTGGATTTGAAGATGTGAAAAACTTTATCGAACAACGTTTGAAAATGGATAAGTTTAAAGCAACGATGGAGAAAAAAATGTCTTCACTTCGCGAAAAAGCAAAAATCACCTATACTAAATAATTACCTCTTTACTCTAATCCCGCTTACGAGCGGGACCCCTTTTATCTCCCTCGCCATCTTTACTTTTTAACTATTCCTTTTTATTTTTAGTATCGTTCTTTGGAGTTGTGTATTTTCCATTTTATTTAATTACTAACATAATAGTTATTATAATAACTATTTAAGCTCCATTGATCTACAATCCCGAAAATTTTTCACAAAGGATTGTTATGAGTTTCGAATCCGATAAGTCAATAGCTTTTCTCATCGCCAAAGCGCGTAATGTTCTCAAAAATGAATTCGAAAATGAGTTAAAACCGTACGCTCTGTCGTATGCTCACCGAGTTATTCTAATCCGGCTAAGTGAAAAAGAGGGGCTGACTCAAAAAGAGTTGGCGCAAGATACCTATTTTGAACAATCCAATCTCACCTTGATGCTCGATAAATTGGAATTAAAAGGGTTGGTAAAACGGATTGCAAAAGAAAACGATCGAAGAGCGTACATTGTTACCATTACACCTGAGGGGGCAAAGCTTCGTGATTTGCTTGTTAAAATGGGTGAGGAGGTTATGGATAAAGCGTTACACGGTCTCTCAACCAAACAAAAGAACGAACTTTCTAATACGCTTCAATTGATATACGAGAATCTCAAAAGTACAAAATAATGGACTATTTACGGATACTGTTTCTCTTTATTACACCGTTTTTTTTACTGGGGTGTGTCCCGGCAATTCAAAAAGCTTCCCTAATACAGGAGAGGGATGTTACTAATGATTTGGAAAAAAATCGTAATCTTTTCGAGGGTAACGATGAATATCTTGTACGTGAATGGTGGGAAAACTTCGGGGATGAACAGCTCGATTCTCTGATAGAAGAAGCGTTATCTTCAGCGCCGAATCTACTAACGCTTGAAGCGCGATACGCTCAGGCCAATAGTATCATCGAATCGGTTCAATCCCGTAATCTTCCCCATCTCTCTGTCGATGCAAGCGTGGTTCGAGAACGCTTTAGTGAAAACCATATTTTCCCCGCACCGTTAGGGGGAAGTACGAACAACCAATACCAACCTCAATTATCCCTCAATTACGATTTTGACTTTTGGAATGCACGTAGTTCCCGTATTCTTGCCGCCAAAAACACTGCTCTGGCACAACGAGCCGCCATCGAAGCGACAAAAATCGCTCTTAGCAGTGCTATCTGCGAAACGTATCTCTCTTGGAACTATGATGAACAAAAACTGAGTCTGTTGAGTACGATAGAGCAAACTACCCGCGAAGAGATAAAGATAGTTGAAAAACAGTATAAACTCGGTCTGATCGATGCGATGGAGATTAATAATAAAACAAATTCCCTTTCACAAATCAAGCAGCGCCGTGAAGAACTGAAACGCTCCATAGAAGGGAAAAAAGAGGCACTGTGCGTGCTGTGCGGATTTCTCCCCTCCCGCGCGGATACCTTGAAGGTTCCCCATATTCATCATGAATTTAAATTGCCGATCCCTAAAGAGATTATGTTGAACTTCATAGCTCACCGTCCTGACGTTGCCGTCGCAAAATACACAGCTTTGAGTAAAAGCCACACCATTGAGGAGAGCAAAGCACAGTTTTATCCGAATATAAGCCTCTCAGGGCTTATCGGCTTCACCTCGTTTAGCTGGACAAAACTCATTGATCACTCATCCTATACCCCATCAGCCGGGATCGCATTCTCCCTTCCCCTTCTTGATTGGGGGCTGCGAAACGGAAATTTGCAAAACAGTGTCAGTGACTACAACGCTTCTGTTTATGACTACAATCAGGCACTCATCAAAGCAGCCAATGAGGTCGTTGTGTTACTCAAACAATCGAAACTCCTCGAGTCGCAGCGGCAATTTCATGATGAGGAGATAATGGCCAAGAGTGCGAATGAATCCATTGCACGTAAAAAGTTTATACAAGGGCTAAGTAATAAACTTCCTTATCTATCTGCCCAAAAAATCACGCAGGAAACGCAAATTAAAACCTTCTCGCTCAATGAAATTAAAACAGAGCTTCAAATCAATTTGATAAAAGCATTGGGCGGCGGTTACACCGATAACGAGGATACCAATGCAAGCCGATAAAACCCTAATGATTTCGGCTAAGGCTTTCCCGTGGAAACGGACACTTCACGAATGGCTAAGCATTGATGCCCCGATATTGATCTATATGGTTAAGGCGACAATTGCCGGACTGATCGCGCTTTGGATTTCGATGAAATTGAATCTTCCTGATCCGAGAACCGCCATTTTTACCGTTTTTATTGTGATGCAGCCGCAAAGCGGTTTAGTCTTTTCAAAAAGCTATTATCGCGTTGTCGGAACGATTGTCGGCGTAGGGATTTCATTGGTGCTTATGGGGATGTTCGCCCAAGATCCGATCTGGTTTATCGGATTTTTTGCACTTTGGATCGGTATTTGTACCGCAGCAGGATTCAAATATCGCAATTTTCAATCGTATGGATTCGTATTGGCAGGATATACCCTCTGTATCGTAGCCCTTCCCGTCATCGAAACGCCATTGGAAGTATTCGACATCGCCGTATCGCGTTTTTCGGAAGTGGTTGTGGGCATTATGTGCGCAACGATTATCAGTGACATTATCTTTCCGCGTCATCTCTCCGATTCACTCCTCATTGCTGAGAGGGAACGTTTCGGCAATGTCCTCTCCACGCTTGCCGATCCCGATTCGATTTTTGGTACTGATGAAGATGCACACGCGCAGACGGCAAGATTTTCGAGCGGTGTTGTCGGTCTCCATGCCATCCGAATTAACAGTGCATATGAGAGCGGAGCGGATCGAAAAGATCGTCAGCACTCGCAGCATCTTAATCATGAATATATGAATTTATCAACTACCTTTCACTCTCTAAAAAATATGATTCGCCTCCTTGAACCGAATACTTCCAAAGAGGTAACGGATACGTTGATCAATCTGTATGCTCCGATTGCATCAAGTCTGAAGCGCTTCTCTTCTACGGTGTTTTCTGCCGATGATTTGAACCGTATCATTCAAGAACTCTTGGAGGTAAAAAATACCATTATAAGTCGAGTAAAAAGGGAGGAAGAACGACTGCAACCTCTTTTGGATGAAGATACTTATGATGCTTTTATAGCAACATCGTATTTGATGATTCGGCTCTTGAACGAATTGCATATCCACTGTGTGACCTATCTATCGCTTCTCAAACATCGGTTATCAGGTAAAACATCGAATGAATTAAACCGTGTCGTTCGATTTTCAACCCATACGGATAATGTTCTAGTAGCGCTTGCGGCATTGCGTGGGAGCGGCGTATTATTGGTGACTATGGGATTTTGGATTGCGACGGGGTGGCCTTATGCAACATTCACCATCACCTTGGCTGTCGTTATCGGGCTCTTAATCGGGACACTTCCAAGTCCGCTGGATGCCGTTATCAATTTTTTCAAAGGGGGGGTGAGTGCCATTCTCCTTGCCGCTGTGTATGATTTTTATATTATTCCGGAATTTACTTCCGATCTTTTAACCCTCAGTTTAGTACTCGCTCCCGTCTTGGCACTGGTAGCATGGTGGACGACTCAACCGAAATGGAGCGGATTTGCCCTCGGTTTTATCTTTTTGTTTATGTATGAATGTGCACTTGATCCCTATTTCAAAATCGATCCGACTCTATTTTTAGAGAGTTCTTTAGCCTATTTGATCGGTATCATTTTTGCCGGAGCCGCGTATCTGCTTGTCAATTTCTGGTCATGTTCGTTGACGCAGCGCCGTGTTGCAAAGATACTTCGTCGTCAAATCGTAACGCTTTGTGAGGGGCAGCTTACTCTTGGGCGCAGTGCATTGGAGAGTACCGGACGTGACCTCGTTCAGCAGTTCTCCACACAAGGACGGCTGAATATGCGCTCCAGCCGCCTTGTATTCGAATGGCTCCTTTTAACACTTGAAATCGGACGGGCTATCGTGTCGATACGACGAACTCTTCAGCGGTTACACCCTCAATATCGCTATGAAAGTATCGATAACGGGTTGAAGTTAATCCGAGTATTTTTTGAAACACCGTCCGAAGCACTACGAAATACGATGCTCAACACTTTGCAAAATATTCTTGATGATCTTCGTCTAAGTGAAAATGGGCATTCGAATCGATTGCAGAGTCTGATAACAGAATTTGCGCTCATACGAACAGCATTGTTGAGGGTTGACTCATTTCCTATGATAACGGAGGATTCATGCCGCTAGATATTACTTTATTCGGTATCCAAATGCCCACACTTCTACCGATTTTTACAGCCAGTGCCGTATTACAAATTTTGTTTGATCGCGTCATGTCGGATACCGGTTTTTACAATCATGTATGGCACCCAGGATTATTTCGTACCGCAGTGTTTATCTGTATTTTTACTATTCCGTCTCTCTTTATTTATCACTAAGGATTTCTGATGAACAAAAATAACAAATTATCGAAACTTTTACGTTTTTTGATCACCTTTTTCATTGTTTCTCTTGCCGTATTTTTAGGATTAATGTTGTGGGAAAACTACATGAATACTCCATGGACACGTGATGGTCGTGTTCGTGCCGATGTCGTTATGATCGCGCCTGATGTCGGGGGATTGGTAAGTCGTGTCGCCGTTGTTGACAATCAATTTGTTAAAAAAGGGGAACTGCTGTATCAAATTGATACCGAGCGGTTTCACCATGCAGTGCATCAAGCCGATGCCGTTGCCAAAACGCGAAAAGCGGAGTATGAGATGAAAAAACATCAGGCTCAGCGTCGTCGTGATGCCGGTGATGAGGTTGTATCGGCAGAAAGCAGGGATGATGCGTATTATGATGCTCAAATGGCTTATGCGCGTTATGAGGAGGCCTTAACGCAAGTAGAGACTGCGAAGCTTAACCTAGAACGATCCTCGGTTCGTGCACCTGTGGAGGGTTGGGTATCCAATCTACTGCTTCGAAGAGGGGACTATATTGATATTGGGGAAAAGCATATGGCCCTTATCACGAAAGGATCATTTTGGGTTTATGGCTATTTTGAGGAGCATAAACTCTCCTTGATCCATATCGGAGATAAAGCAGAGATGAAAATGCTGGGGACAAAATACGTCATAAAAGGACATGTAGAAAGCATCGCAAAAGGGATTTCAGATCGCGATAATGTAACGGACGGTCGCCTTTTGGCCAATGTCAATCCGATTTTTACTTGGGTTCGTTTGGCACAACGGATTCCCGTACGTATTCACATTGATGAAGTCCCAAAAGGGCTCACTCTTTCTGCAGGTATGACCTGCTCCGTGAGCATTCTCCCAAATAAATTTGATCAAAGGAGTGCCCATAAACAATAATACTTATAGGGTCAAAGTTAGTATTCAAACATCAAAAAATAAGGAAATGGAATTATGAAAAAGAGTATGGGATTCATCATAACGGCAGTTGTATCGGTGTGTTTTGCCGATACGTTAGATGAGGGGAAAATAGCGCTCGAACAAAAAAGGTATTTTGATGCCGTTGAGGCATTTACCAAAGCCTGCGAGAGCGGAAACGGTATCGGGTGTTATAACCTCGGTGTGATGTATGAAAAAGGGGAAGGGATAGCACAGAATAAATACAAAGCGTCAACCCTCTACACTCAAGCATGCCGCGCTAATGTAGGGCTTGGATGTAGTAGTATGGCACTCTCATACGATACCCCTTAAGGAAAAAACAATGAAACGATATTGTGTCGCTTTAGCAATGAGTATGATGCTTATTGGACAAAGTGTATCGGCGGTTGTTTTGGTAACAGTTAACGGAGATGAAATTACCTCTGAAGAGGTGAATAAAGTATTATTGGAGGGGACACAAGGGCGTTTTGAATCTCTTCCTGCCGATAAGCAAAACGAATTACGTCATCGGATCATCGAAGGGATGATCGCTCAGGAACTGGTGTATGATGACGCACTTAAAACAGGTGTATTGGATTCGAAAGAGTATAAACAAGAATATGATACGTTGATGAACCGTTTAAAAGTACAACTTGCCGCAAAAATGTGGGAGCAAGAGCAATTTGAAGCGATTAAAGTTGACCTCAATGAGATAAAAGCCTATTTTGATGCGAATCCAAATGAGTTTATCGATAAAGAGAAAATTCATGCTCGTCATATTTTGGTAAAAAGTAAAGGAGAAGCAGAGTCCATAATCGTGATGCTAAAAACATTACGCGGTGAAAAACTTAAGCAGGAATTTATGGCACAAGCCAAAACTAAATCGATAGGGCCGAGTGCGGCTAAAGGTGGGGATTTAGGTTATTTCCCACGCGGACAAATGGTTCCTTCATTTAATGATGCCGCATTTGGAATGAAAAAAGGGTCGATCTCCTCTGTTCCCGTACAAAGTCAATTCGGTTATCACATCATTTATATCGAAGATAAAAAACCGGCTAAAAAGTTAGGTTTTGAGAGTGTAAAAAGTTTTATAGAACAACGTATTAAAATGGATAAGTTTAAAGCACACATGGAGAAAAAAATGTCTTTGCTTCGTGAAAAAGCGAGAATTATCTACACTAAATAATCTTCTTTACTTTCCCGCTTAGGCGGGAACTCCTTTAAATTTTATAAACCTTGACATTAAAATATAATTAGCAGTATAATTGTCCATATAATTATCGGATAAGGGGTTCTAATGAATAAGTACGTTAATGTAACCAAAATGAGTATCACCCTCGATAACAGCGTAGCCAATGAACTTAATGCATTGGCTAAAGAGCTTAACGAGAAAAAGAGTCATGTGATTGAAAATGCCCTTATGCTCTATTTTGATATGCTGGACGAGAAAATCTCTGACAAACGTTTACGAGAGGTGGCTGAGGGTTCTGTAACGCCGATCAGTGCCGAAGAGGTATGGAAAGAGTTGGGAATATAAACGATGTATGCGATTGAATTTTTGCCTTCCGCAAAAAAAGAGCTTTCGCAGTTGGATCGTGTCATCCAAAAACAACTCAAAGAAAAAATCATTTTACTTGCAACCGATCCCGATAGGCTTAAAAACAATATCAAAGCATTAAAAGGGGAATACAGCGGAAAATTTCGTCTGAGGGTACGAGATTATCGGGTAATTTTTCGGATTACCGAAGAAAAAATTCTTATTACGATCATCCGTATCGGACATCGTAAAGAGGTTTATTGAACTCATTTAATATACTTAAAACAGATATAATTATTTATATTGATCTTTAGGATGTTTTTTGTGCAAAAAAGTATTATGGAATTATCTAAAATAGATGATAAAAGTTATGTATTACTTTTCAATAAATATGAATACGCATTGTCTCGTCATGAAACCAATGAATTAACTTTAACAGGTGTTGAAAAACATTTTTATCTAGATTGTGATCTTATTTTCAATAGTCAAGATGTCCCGTATGAAGATATTAGCTCTTTATACGGGGAAGAACTTATTGAAAACATCGCTTTTCCTGTTTATTATAATAATGATTCATTCCCATATTTTTTTCTTTTTAATGTAGCAAATAAGGATAATAAGTTAGCAGTTTATTGTACGCTGAGTTATAGATTTGAAGATTGGTTAAATAATATAAGTTTACGAACCTATGCACCATTACTATCTTCAAAATTGAGTAATGAATCAATATTTGTAGAAGTCGAAAGTTTCATTGATGATGGAACACAATTTATTGGAATTTATACGAAATTTGATCTTAAAAGTAATATCCATATATGCATTAATGAAATAGTATCTGTATTGTTAAAATCTCATACTGATCTTTTAAACATATATGATGCCGAATATATTGCGCCGATTCATAGATGTCTAGAATTCGAACCTCAGTATTATCAAGCAGGACTTGGAATATTAAATTATTTTGGAACCATTGTACGAGAAAAATATCCAGATAAAAACGTAAAAATAAAAATTGAGCAAAATACTCATTCCGTTACAATGATTGTTGAAACAGAAGATGGTGATAAAGAGATTATTGAGAAGTTGCTTCACAATTATGAATTAGTTGTAATGGGTCAAAAAGAACCAGAAACTCTTTTGGATACACAGCTTCAAATCTTGGACTTGAAAAATGAATTAAGAATTGCACATTTAAGAATAGAAACACAAAAAGAGCAACTACAATATAGAGACAAGGAATTAATAGACGTCAAAAGTTGGTTTCAAAGTGCATTAATGCAAAATAATTCATCAACAAGTCATATAAATTTTTCTCCGATTATTTCAATCGATATGAATCAAATTATCCAATTGGAAATTGCAAAAGACATTAAAGAAATTTCACAAAATATTAACGAACTTATTGTTGGTTGCCACGATACTGTACTCAAATCATATTTGAATACAATCGCTAATGATGTGCAGAAGATTGAAAAATCTGAAAATAAAGATCAACTCAAAGAATCTTCCTCGTTAATTAAAATTAGGGAGTTTATAGAGGAATCCAATAAGACTGGAAGTTCGATAAATAGTTTTTTAAATACGGTTGCTAATGGCTATGATAATTTAAAAATAATTGCAAAAAAATACAATTCTATTGCACAATGGTGTGGAGCTCCACAAATACCTTTAGTCTAAAAATGAGAGTAATGGATCCCGTATCTAGTACGGGATGACGAGAAGAAGAGAGTTGAGTTAGTTTCGATTAATCGCGTTCAAATCTTCAAATGCGGCTTTTACACGATTAATCAATGTTTCTTGACCACTACGTAGCCATTTGCGAGGGTCGTAATATTTTTTGTTCGGTTTCTCTTCCCCTTCAGGGTTTCCGATTTGCCCTTGGAGATAAGCTTTATATTTTTCATAATAGTCTTTGACCCCTTCCCATGTTGCCCATTGGGTATCGGTGTCAATGTTCATTTTGATAACACCGTAGCCGATCGCTTCACGAATCTCTGCGTGGGTAGAGCCTGAACCGCCGTGGAATACGAAGTTAACCGGTTTATCCGAAGCGGTAGTGAATTTCTCTTGGATGTATTTTTGAGAGTTGTTAAGGATGATTGGAGTGAGGACGACGTTACCCGGTTTATACACACCGTGAACGTTTCCGAACGATGCGGCGATGGTGAATCGGTTACTGATAGCACTTAGTCGCTCATACGCATAGGCAACATCTTCGGGTTGGGTATAGAGGAGGGCGTTGTCAATATTGGAGTTGTCAACACCGTCTTCTTCTCCGCCGGTAACGCCGAGTTCGATCTCCAAGGTCATACCGATTTGATCCATGCGCTTCATATATTCCACACACGTTGCAACATTTTCTTCTAGGGATTCTTCTGAAAGGTCGAGCATGTGAGAGGTGAAAAGCGGTTTGCCGTGAGTTTTGTAATGGGCTTCTCCGGCATCGAGGAGGGCATCAATCCACGGGAGAAGTTTGCGTGCCGCATGGTCGGTGTGCAAGATGACGGGGATACCGTAGGCTTCTGCCATGGCATGAACGTGCAACGCTCCCGCGATAGCTCCGGCAATAGCCGCTTTTTCGTTCTCATTGCTAAGCCCTTTTCCGGCGTAATAGCTTGCCCCGCCGTTGGAAAACTGGATAATAACGGGTGAATTTACCACTTTGGCCGCTTCAAGGACACCGTTGATCGAATCGGTGTTGACAACATTGACCGCAGGGAGTGCAAATCCTTTTTGTTTTGCAATTTCAAAAAGTTTTTGTACATCATCACCGAAAATTACTCCCGGCTTTATCACATCTAAAATTTTTACGGACATTACTTTACCCCACTGTTAAAATGTGACGATATTATAGCCTTAGAGCAATAATGTTAGAATTAAAAAAAAGAGGGATATTTGGTGCGTATCATCGGTTTACTAATGATCGGGAGCAAAATGGTGTTTGCCGTAGTGACGCCATTGCTTTTTGATACCCTTGTTGTGCCGCTCCAAAAAAGTACGGCTTCGATTGAAAAATTAAGTCAAAAACCGGTGATGGAACCGAATCAAAGTTTGTTACATGATTTTTTGAACAGAGTGGAAACAACGTTAAATACGGGGAAGAAACTTTCAGGTGCTAGAGAGGTCGATAAAGAGGTATTAAATAGCTATCTTAAAGAGTTGAGAGAACTCGCACGAACCAAAGAATCGATAGAGGTTCTTTACCGTAAATCGTTGACCACGGCAATGGCTCAAAAGGACAAACAGAGTTTTGAGGATTTGGTGACGCTCCCTTTAGAACCTCTGCATCACCCTCGTATCCGCTCTGAAGTAATCGCATTTTACCGCCAGTATTATCCGCATCATTCCATTAAAAGTATGGAAATTTTGTGCGATGAACAGGCATTGGAAGAAAAGAGTATTCAAATCGCTATTGAACAGGAACAAGCGTATGAAGAACATTTGCGAATCTTGAAACGCTCTGAAGCCTACAAAGTGAAGAAAACTGCGCAAATCGGCTCACGTAACAGTGTCCTCTTAAGTGCAGAGTCTAACGGTGTGGGCGGATATGAGTTTGAGGCTGAAAATCTTAATCCCTATACGGTGACGATGAGTATTGATTTTGAATTTTTGAGCAATCTCAAACCTTCCGGAAAAATTCCTTTATTTATCGAGATTCCGGGGAAAAGTAAAAAGAGAGTGCTAGAACTCTCTCGTATCACTTCCGGAGGGGTCGATTATCGCTCATCGTATGGATGGGTGAGAGGATCGGCTTTTGCCATACATGAAGATAGATATCTGTATAAACTCCCTTTTTCAAAAGGTATAAATGTTGAAGTTTCTCAAGGATATCACGGGGAGACGTCGCATAAAGGATTGTCTGCCTATGCGGTTGATTTTCCTATCCCCGTAGGGACACCGATTTATGCGGCACGGGAAGGTATTGTCGTGGGGTCGGAAGGGAGTAGCAATGTCGGAGGGGCAAGTGCAGAGTATCGCAAATATGCCAATTATGTCATTATTGAACATAATGACGGAACCATGGGCAACTATTACCATTTAAAACAAAACGGTGCCGTTGCGGTGATAGGACAAAAAGTTGCCCAAGGTGATCTTATCGGATATTCCGGTAATACGGGGTACAGCAGCGGACCGCATCTTCATTTTAGTGTTAGCAAGGTAGATCCGATTTCGATGCGTCGACCGATGAATTTACCGATTAAAATGGAAACTGCACAAGGAATTGTAAATTTACCGCGCAAAGGCGATCGATATACGGTACAATAATTCCACAAATTATAACAGCGAGGTTTACATATGTTCGATACCGTAAAATCAAAAATAATTTTTACTACGTTACTGTTTAGTTTTTTAGGATTAGGGACAATTTACTGGTATTTAACAACTACATTTCATGAATTTTCCAATGAAACGGCAAAACGTTCTCTAAATATGCTCAGTCAATCTATTTTTCAAACGCTTTCGGGGAGTATGCTTGCCGGAGATCCGGCAGTCGTTGCCGAAGCAATCACGAATGCGCAAAAAATCGAGGGTATTCAGGCGTTAAAAGTGGAGAAATCTCAAGCGGTTATCGAATTGCTTGCACCCGATACAAAATTTACCAATGAACCTTTGATTCGAGAAATTTTTAAAAGCAAACAACCTCAAGTGATTGAAAATACGAACGGAAAACACTCTATTCGTCTCTTGCAGCCTCTTGTTGCGGAGGATCGATGCCTTGCTTGTCATACGAATGTTCAAAGCGGTGATGTTCTCGGAGTCATGGATTTGGTCATCTCATTAGAAAAAAATGATGCTGAAATCAGTAAAACCGAAACTATTTTGCTCATAGCTTTGAGTATTGTCGTTATTGTATTTGTATCCGTACTAAACATTTTCTTCGGTCGAGAGGTTTTGAATCCGCTTGAGGGATTACGTAGCCGTATCGGTGCGTTGGTCAGCGGGGATAAAGATTTGACGAAGCGTCTTGAAGTGGTTAAAAAAGATGAGTTTGCCGATGCGGCGCTTGCCGTCAATAATTTTGTTGCAATGGTGCAAGAGACGGTAAATGAAGTAAAAGATCTGGGAAAACAAAATGCGATGATCGCTACGACGATTACTGAAGCCACACGAACGATTTCGAACGGTGTGGAGCAAGAGAGACAAATCGTCGAAGCAACAACGCAAAAAAGCCATTCGATCAAAGAGATACTCTCAGGTGCAATCGCAATCTCGGAACAAACACAGCGTAATGTTGCCAATGCAAATGGAGAGTTAGTAACGGCTAAAGATGCTTTGTATCGACTTGTCGGTGAAGTTGATGGGTATATTGAAACGGAACATGAAATGTCATCACAGCTTATTGCGCTGCGTAATGATGCGGATCAAGTGAAAAATGTATTAGGAGTCATCAAAGACATAGCCGACCAAACGAATCTTTTAGCCCTTAATGCCGCGATTGAAGCGGCACGTGCCGGAGAACACGGGCGCGGATTTGCCGTTGTTGCCGATGAGGTGCGAAAATTGGCGGAACGAACGCAGAAAAGTTTGACCGAGATTGAAATCAGTGTCGGAACGATTGTCCAATCGATTAACGATGTGAGCGATAAAATGGGTGAGAACGCTAAAAATATGAATGAATTGACCGTTATTTCCAATGAAGTAGAGGAAAAAATATCGGCTACCTCTTCGGAAATGGAACGCTCGGTGAGTGTTGCGGAACGCTCTTACAACGATTCGGTTGAAGTCGTGGGGCATATTGAGTGGATTATAGAGAAGATTTCACAGATCAATGTTGTTTCGGAAGCAAATAAAAAAAGTGTTGAACAGATTGAGAACGATTCTAACCAACTGATGTTGGTAGCGCAATCCCTTTCTGCCCGCATTAATGAGTTTAAGAGCTAAAAACTCCTAGCCAAAGAGCATCTTTGGACGTTGAGAGTACCCGATGCGGGGTATGACGAGGGATAAAGCAATAATCTCCGGCTTGGAGATTTACCTCAATATCTTTTAACGTCATCCTGGCTTCTCCTACTAAAAGCAGTACCCATTCATCTTTTTCTTGATTGTAAAGTTCTCCCGGTGTTTTAAGCCATGATCGGATGGATTCGATTTTCAGTGAATTGTTTTGAAACAGGGTTGTAAAAACTTCGCTGTTTTCATTCGGTTCTAGGGAGGTGTAGAGATTGTTTATAGGTATCAAGAAGCACTCCTAAGTTAACGCATGATATGATTGCATGATTATAAACTAACAGTAGAGAATTTATGAAAAACATTGTTCTAATCGGTTTTATGGGAGTCGGTAAAGGTTCCGTTGCACGTGAGATTGTCAAGCAGTCTGATTTAGTTGCTTTAGATACTGACGATATTATTGAAAGTATGGAGAACCGTCGCATCAAAAAAATCTTCGCCGAAGAGGGAGAAGAGTACTTTCGCGTATTGGAGCGTAAAGTGGCTCAGTGGCTGCAAAAAGAGGTACGCGGAACTTTGATTTCTACGGGAGGCGGTTTTTTTAAAGTTCCTAATCTTTCTAAAATCGGCACGGTTGTTTATCTCTCTGCTCCGTTTGAGACAATTCATAACCGTATTTTAGCCCATCCCGATGCAGAGAAAAAATTGCGTAAACGTCCTTTGTTCCAAGATATCGATAAAGCAATCAAACTCTACGATGAACGTTCGGCGCTTTATAAAAAAGCGGCAGATATTATTATTGACGTGAGTAATAAAGAGATATCAGATATCGCTAAAGAGATTTTAAAAAAGGTGAAATAAAATGATGAAAATTATTTTTATTATGATGTTTGCAGCTCTTTCGCTTTTCGGAGCCGGTGTTAAATGGGAAAAAGATATTGCGGTAGCCGTTGAAAAAGCTTCTAAAGAGCAAAAACCGTTAATGGTATTGGTGACGAAGAACGGATGCAAATGGTGCGATATTTTAAAGCAAGGTACCCTTAAAAACCCAAAAGTGGTTGCGATATTAAACCGTGATTTTGTTGCTTACGAAGGGGTTGTAGATGAGGGTACGGTTCCCCCCTCATTAATGACGCAAGGAACCCCTGCAACATGGTTTATTAAAGATAAATCACCGATGTTTGAACCGATAATGGGTGCGGTAGAGGGTGAAGATTTTCTAAAAGCTCTCGATATTGTTAAACAAGAGTACAAAAAAAGTGCGACGAAAAAGTAAAAAGGATAATCAATGACCCTTATTCATACCAATGAACCTAACTTTACTACTGTTTTTAGCGAACTGCTAGGACGGGGAAAAATGGACATGGAGCATGTCTCTTCGATTGTTAAGGGAATTATCGATGAAATCCGATCCCAAGATGATGCTGCGTTAATGACGCACATTTCTAAATTTGATCGATGGAATCCCTCGTGCGGTGCCGACTTGCGTATCGATACGGGTGATATGAAACGAGCGTATGAGGCATTAGACCCTACTCTGAAAGCCTCTTTGCATTTGGCGTATGACCGCATTCGCGCTTATCATGAGAAACAGCTTCCGAAGAGTTGGTTTGATACCGAAGCCAACGGGACAATTTTGGGGCAAAAAGTGACGCCTGTCGATCGTGCGGGTCTTTATATCCCCGGAGGAAAAGCGGCGTATCCGAGTTCATTGCTGATGAACGTTATCCCTGCACAAGTTGCGGGGGTAGAGCATATCGTAGTAACGACTCCGACTCCCGATAATGAACCGAATGAGCTTTTATTGGCGGCATGCCATTTATGCGGTGTGAGCGAAGTATTTAAAGTCGGCGGTGCCAGTGCGATTGCGGCAATGGCATACGGAACTGCGACGATCCCTAAAGTGGATGTCATCACGGGTCCGGGTAATATTTTCGTCGCAACGGCAAAAAAGATGGTTTTCGGAGAAGTGAATATCGATATGATCGCGGGGCCGAGTGAGATCGGCGTATTGGCGGATGATTCGGCGAATCCTGTCCATATTGCGATTGATTTACTCTCTCAGGCAGAACATGATGAGATGGCGAGTTCTATTTTGATTACCCCATCAGAGAAATTTGCTAAAGCCTGTGCAATTGAAGTAGAAAATTGGTTGAAAAAACTTCCGCGTGAAGAAATTGCCCGTAAATCGATTGAGGAGCGTGCCGCTATTATCGTGACCGAGTCGATGGAAGAGGCGGTGAGACTGATGAATGAAATTGCCCCTGAGCATCTTGAAGTAGCAACGGATAACCCGTTTGCCCTTTTACCCTCTATCAAACATGCCGGAGCAATTTTCTTGGGTCATTATACGCCGGAAGCAATCGGTGATTATGTCGCAGGCCCGAATCATACTCTCCCTACCGGAGGGACGGCTAAATTTTACTCTCCGCTTGGGGTAGAGAACTTTATGAAAAAATCTTCTATTATCTCTTTTTCACGCCAAGCGATCAATGAAATCGGCGAAGCGTGTGCGTTGATTGCCCATACGGAAGGATTGGGTGCGCATGAAGCATCGGTTCGCTGCAGATTAGATAAATAAACCTTTCTTATTCTTTCATTCCCCTTCGCGGGAAAAATTTCCAAACGGTTACATATCAAAAAGTTATAGCAAAAATGGGTTTCCTTTTAGTTTCGGTTAAACCTAATTTAGCTACTATCAACCCAGCAGAAATGCCGTCAAATGCCTGTAATCACGGCATCAAATAAAGATTATTCATGTTGCTTATGACATGAATGGCACTTACGTGAATCAGGAATAAGGAGAATATATGCAATTGGGTTTCTTGGTAGACCTTCGCCTTTGCATGGGGTGTAAGGGCTGTGAGATCGCATGTAAAGTGGAAAACGAAGTTCCGCTTAGTACATGGCGTCTACGTGTCAAATATGTTGATGTGGGAACATTCCCGGAGACGAAACGGACCTTTACACCGCTTCGCTGTAATCATTGTGCAAATGCACCGTGTGAACGTATTTGTCCGGTAAGTGCATTGCACTATCTTGAGAACGGTATCGTTAATATTGATAAAGAACGCTGTATCGGCTGTGCCGGTTGTGTTATGGCATGTCCATACGGTGCGATTTACATCGACCCGCAAACCCAAACGGCGGATAAATGTACCTATTGTGCTCACCGTATTGCCAGCAGCATGATGCCCTCATGTGTAGTCGCGTGTCCGGTTGAAGCCAATATCTTCGGTGATTTAGATGATCCGATGTCAAGCATCAGCAAATATATCCAATCCCACCAGGGCAACGTTCAAGTCCGTAAACCGGAAAAAGGGACAGATCCGCACCACTATTACGTCGGTGGCGGTAACGTAACGTTGAACCCACTAGCATCTTTCCGCGGTGAGGGCCACAACCTCTTTAATAAACTTACTCATCTCCCGATAGGAGGGCACTAATGGTACACGAAACAATAGCGGCAACCAATGCGGTTGTAACTCTTGACGTTGCTCTTCCGGGAATCGTATGGGGTTGGATTATTACAATGAACATGTGGGCAAAAAGTATCGGTACCGGTATTATTTTTCTCGGCTTTTTCTTATTGAAAAAATACCCTGAGCAAACCGGATTTATCCGTTTTCCGATTGTAGCGATTTCGATTGTATTCATCCATATTTTCTTATTTTTTACAGTGATCGATTTGCATCAAATGTTCCGTTTTTGGCACATTTTCTTCTATCCTCATTTGACATCGGCGATTACGATCGGTGCTTGGATGGCGACAGGTTTCGTTGGATTGCTGTTTGGTATGGCATACGCGATCTACATGAAAAAAGATGAAGCACTGTATGACAAACTTCTCGGGTGGACTGTACTTCTTGCGGTACCGGTTACATTGTATACCGCAGGGCTCATGGCACAATCGACGGCACGTGAATTGTGGCAAATGCCGACAGAATCGGCACAAATGATTTTAGCCGCGCTATTAGCCGGTACTTCTGCCATGATCTTACTAGGGGGAAATAAATTCTCAGATCTTATCAAAAGAGATCTTGCGATTATTTTAGGCCTTAGTGCGGCGGCGGCATTTATCCTTTATATGGCGGAACTGATCTTCGGATCCATGAAAGCTGAAGAAGTGGCGGCAGTATTGCATTATGTTAAAGGCGGCGAATACACCGTTATGTTCTGGATCGGTCAAGTTATGGCATTCATTGTTCCGATGATTCTTGTATGCTTGAGCATTAAAAACCAATCGTATTATTTACTGAAAATTGCTGCAGTAACAGCATTGATCGGTTTGTGGGTAACTAAACATGTATGGTTAGTTATTCCTCAACTGTTACCAATGAGCTAAAGAGGATTAATTATGATGTATTTAGAAAGTAGAAGAACATTTTTAAAAGGGACCGCGCTCACCGTAGCGGGTGCTGCTATCGCAAAGGGAGTATTTTCAACAGATGCTGCCGCTGAGTCAGTCAAAGCGAGTAAATTTACCAATACCCCCGATAGCCTTTCATTCTATCCTCCTCAAGATCAGTGGAACAGTTTCCAGGAGCTTGACGGTGTAGACTGGAAGCGCGGCGGTATTGATCGTCACGGGGTACAGAGTGAAGAGAATCCGGACGGTATCTATGTCAATGACTATATGATCGTTCCGACGGCATGTTCGAACTGTGAAGCCTCATGTGGTTTGACGGCATGGATCGACAAAAAGACATTTACCGTTAAAAAATATATGGGTAACCCATTCCATACAGGTTCACGCGGACGTAACTGTGCGAAAGGGTATGCGGTTCAATCGCAAATGTACGATCCGGATCGTATCCCGTTTCCCCTCAAACGTGCTCCGGGTTCAAAACGTGGTGAGGGTAAATGGATTCGTACTACATGGGATGAAGCGATGACGACCATCGGGAAAAAAATCGGAGATACCCTTCGTAAAACCGATGATCCCCTCTCTCGTAAGCTTTGTATGTATCATGTAGGTCGTCCAAATGAAAACGGTTTCGTTCCTCAAGTGTGGGAAACATTGGGCCTTGATTCGTATAACTCTCATACGAATATCTGTTCTTCGAATGGTCGTACTCCGACGATTTGGACAGCAAATGATGATCGTACCAGTCCGGACTGGGCCAATGCGAAACTCATTTTCTTGAACTCGTCTCATGCCGCGGATGCAGGACACTATTTTGCACAATCGGCTGCCTTTATCGCCGATGCCCGAAAAAAGGGTGCGAAGATGGTAGTAATGGATCCTCGTATGTCGAACTCTGCGGGGATGTCCGATCTGTGGATCGCGGCATGGCCGGGGACGGAAGCGGCGATTTATCTCTATTTGGCAAACCGTATTCTCAATGAAAATATGACCGACAAAAAATTTGTGAAAAAATGGTTCAACTGGGAAACGTTGATGAACGATTCAGAGCATTTAAACTTTATGCTTGAAAAAGGACAAATAAACAAACTCCCGGCAGATCGTAGTTTTGAGAGTTATATGGAACTTTTAAAAGATATGTATGCTCCGTATACACTTGATTACGCGGTTAAAGAGACCCATGTTCCGGCATATAAACTCGAAAAATTGTATGAGATGTTTATTTGGGCAGGCGATGCAATCTCTACCTATATCTGGCGTGCAGCGGCTGCGGGTAACCGTGGGGCATGGATGGGCGGACGTGCGGCCTATTTCTGTATCGGTCTTCGTGGAGCTATCGGAACAGAGGGGGGAACATTCTTCCACCACTGGCATGTTATTTCCGTTTCGGGTAAAGGGGGAAGCTCAACCGTAGGTCAAGGGATTTCCGGTGCCGATGTACCGAAAGTTAAAACGTGGAATGAACTGACATGGCCACCGGAATGGCCGTTATCAACGTATGAACTTTCCTACCTTCTTCCACATTTGCTGAGTGATACAGCATGGCAGAAAAAATGGAATGATAGAGGATTAAACGTACCGAGTAAACTCGCGGTTTGGATTCCGCGTATGTATAATCCGGTATGGATTAATCCGGATGGGTTCCGTTGGATCGAAGTACTTAAAGATGAGTCAAAAATGGAACTTACCATGAATCTCTCTCCGGTGTGGTCAGAGACCAACTGGTACATGGACTACGTTCTCCCTGTCGGGCTTGCGGGTGAGCGACATGACCAACACTCTGAAGCAACTTTTCCGGCTCGCTGGTCGACATTCCGTCAACCGGTATTGCGTGTAGCGTTGGAAAAATCGGGCTGGAAACCTAAAAATCCTGCCCGTGCAACTCTTGAAGCCCATATCAAAGCCGGTTTGGGTGAAGTATGGGAAGAGAATGAGTTCTGGTTCCAACTCTGTACCGATTATATCGATCCAGACGGCTCTCTCGGTGTTCGAAAAATGTGGGAATCTAAACGTCATCCGGGGAAAACCGTTACGATTGCAGAGTGGTACGATGCGGCGTTCGGTGATAATTTGCCGAAACTCAAAGAGACGGCAACCAACGATCCTCGCTACATGAACGAAGAATTCCCTGTTTATTCGTACCTCCGTGATTACGGTTTCTGGATGGAAGAGGACAAAATTTACCATGCCATGGAACGCGAACTTAAAATGGAAGAGGGCGAAGTGATCTCACACGGGCATAAATTTGCTGCTTCAACGATGAGTATCGGTGCAGGCGGTGTTATTTCTGCTCAAGATCATCATGGTAAAACCAAGGCGATTGGTGTTGAAATCGACGGTAAGAAAATGGAAGGGTTTGCAACCCTCACCAAAAAGCTTGAGTTTTATACGCAGTGGGCTACCGATTGGAAGTGGAGAGAGTATGCTATGCCGTTCTATCCACGTAATGATGAGGAAAAAAATGAATATGTTCACTTGGTTTCTCATGTTAACCACAAATATATGACGGAAGAGAACTCGTTTGCGCTCAATACGGTATTCCGTTTGCCATATAATATTCACACCCGTTCAGCAAACTCGAAACACCTTATGGAGATCAGCCAAAATCATGACCCGATTTGGATAAGTACGGGCGATGCTAAGCGTCTTGGTTTCAAACGCGGTGATGCGATTCGTGTTAAAATTGTTGATACCGTTTCAGGATTAGAGAGCGGGCATTTCGTTGCTATGGCGGTTCCGACAGAGGGTGTCCTACCCGGAACACTCGCATGTTCACACCATGGCGGACGTTGGAAACTGACCAATGCAGTTACGATCCCTAACGGGGTGAGTGATGGTAAAGTAGCGCCGGGGGCAGCACCTCGTGATTTAGGAAATAAAGAGTTCCTAAAAGAATCACCGGCAAATGTCGGAAAAGTAGGTGGTCAAAGTATTATTGATGATTATGAGGGGACAACCGGGCTTAACAGCTTTGGGGTTCCGGTTGCCGAGATTCAAATGGACGGTAAAGTGGGTAAACTCAAATACGTCGAGGGGATCAAACCTTTCCATACGGAACGCTTTGCTGAGTATAACCGAGATTCGGGCAATATCTGGTGGGATGGACTCTCAGGCTCATGGCAAAATGCCGTTGCGGCTCCACACCCGGATCCGGTTTCAGGTATGCACTGCTGGCACCATAAGGTTCTTCTTGAACCGGCACAAGTGGGAGATAAAATCGGGGATATTTTCGTTAATTACGATAATAACCTTAAAGTATATCAAGCGTGGAGAGATACATTGACGCGTGGGTTGGATTCAAACTCAACACTTCGACGTCCTCGCCATATCAAACGCCCATGGGTCAATCTCGATCCATCGGTGTATGAGGTTAATATCAAGTCGTAAGGCTTGATATAGCCTTATAACCTAACACCTCTTATACGCTTTTCAGCCACATAAGTTACAATCACGCTACTTTATTAAAGGTTTTTACGAATGGATGAAATTATCGCACGCAGTAATTTATATGCGTTATTATCACGAATATTACTTCAAGAGTTGGATGTGGAGCGTTTAGAAATTCTTCGCAATGACGAAACGGTTTTAGAATTTATGCCCCATTGGCGTGATTGGGAACCTCGTAAAAATATCGAAGCACAACAGCTTTTGGAAGAGTATTTGAATCCCGATTTTACTAACCTCTCACTGCTCCACCTGGTTCCGTATGAAACCTTTTATACACGCCCTGACCAAATGATTGAAACAGGCGGTGCCAATCCGGTGACTGACATCTATAGTGCATACGATTTTCTAGTCGATTATGAGGTTGCACGTGTCGTTTCTGCGGACCATATAGGCATTGAGATGGAGTTTATGCATCACTTATGTGAAGCACAGCTTAAAGCGATGGAAGAGAGTGATCATGAAGCGATTCAAGAGTTGATTCGTGTGCAACATCAGTTTTTGAATACCCATTTACTTCGCTGGGCACCTATGTATCTCATCAACATGAAATATGAATCGCGTACTCCTCTTTATTATGATACGGCAGAGATGGCTTTAGAATTTATCCTCTCTGATAATGAAACATTGAGCGCTCTGGTTCAAGCGTGAGTCTACTACAGCTTTCACCCGGGCAATGTGTTCGTGCACTTAGTGTCAACTCACTCTGCTCTCATTGTGCTGAGAGCTGTCCGACGAGTGCTATTGCTCTCAGCGGTCGACTTCCATCCATCAATCAATCCCTTTGCGTCGGGTGTTCGGGTTGTGTGGCGGTGTGTCCGAGTGAAGCATTAGTATTGGATGATTTTAATCCGACTGAGTTTTTCTTTTCATTTATAACCGAGGAAGAGGGTGTTGTTTCGTGCCAAAAGAATATCCCCTGTATTGCAGCTCTCTCGAGTGAGCATTTAATCTCACTCTGCAGTCTTAAAAAAGGATTGGTTCTCGATATCGGGCATTGCAGTAGTTGCGATATCGGCTCTTATGTGCTTGAGATTATGGAAGAGAGAGTTAAAGGTGCAAATTATCTCCTTGAAGCGATAGAGGTTGAGAGGAGTGTCGTGTGTGAAGCAATCGCGTACAGTAGTACTGAAGCGGATGAACCTAAAGATCGGAGAGATTTTTTTAAAACGTTCCATTTGCGTGGGATTGCAAAAGCCAAGCACGATTTTGAAAAAGAGGTACAAAGGTCTACCGATGAGTTTATCGAAGCGAGTATTGACAGCTCCCACACCCAAGCGCTGCGTACGAAAAAAATCACCGATCGGCGGAAACTTTTTTTTACGGCATTGAAAAGGGTAGAAAAACCAGCCCAGTTTCACGTCGTCGATGCTCAGATGATTACTTTTACCTCTCAAAAGATTATGGATGAGACAAAATGTACCGCGTGTCAGATGTGCTATCGTATTTGTCCTACGGCAGCACTTACCTCTGACATGCGCAATTCGAAGATCGATTTTGACCCGTTTTTGTGTGTCAAATGCCATCTCTGTCATGATGTTTGTGAGAGTGATGCAATCAGTGTTTCAACGTCGTACAATCTCAGGGAGTGGTTTGAACCTGCTGTGCAAAATCTCATCACCTATCTCGTCTGCAGGTGCGATGAGTGTGATGCTCTTTTTAGCTCGGTCAGAGGGGAAAAGATTTGCCGCCGCTGTCAACTCGAAGAGGAAGAAGCTTTGGAATTATGGGGATTAAATAAATGATGAATAACGATAATACAATAACATCTGAGACAAAGCTGTACGGATATATTGCTGAAGAAGCTCATAGTAGCCGCTTTTCGGTCACACTTAATAAACTTTATAAAGAGAACGGGTGTGACGCGATGATGATTCCGATGAATATCCGAGTCGATGATGTCGCCTTTACGATATCTCAAATGCGCAGTTCCAAGCTCAATGGTGCTGTCATTGGAAGCGAATACCAAGAAGAGGCACTTTCATTGGTAGATGAAGCCTCTATTGAGGCTTTGGAGAGCGGCTATTGCGATTGTATTATGATACGTGAGGGAAAATTGATAGGGGATTTGATTATGACGAGGGCATTAGAACGCTATGCGGATCGAGACGATTTTGTGGATGATATCGCAATGCGTTCACAGTGTCACTATTTTTACGATTTAACTACAGGAGAAACAAGATGAAAACAAATGATTTTAGTGATCTTAAAGCTGAGTTTGATGAGTTTATACGGGAAAAATGCGACAGTGGAAGTTGTGAGACCGGAAATGAAGAGAGTACAACCGATGATGAACCGGTTCCGAGTTTTGTAGATGAATTAGCGGATAAGCTCCTTGCCCCTTATCATAGCGGAGTTTATTTTTCACGTCTTGATATTAAGCGGGTAGCGGAAGCTATCGATGAATCGATTCCTATCAAAGAGCGCAAAAAAATGATTAAAGCGCTGTTTCGCCACACAACATCAAAAGAGTACTTACGTTCGGCATTTGATGAGTTTAATCGCCATTTCGGAGGACGTATACTCATTTATCAAGAGCTGTCTGAAGCTTTTCCTGCATCAAAAAAACTTTTCGATGAGAATATCGTGAAAATAAAAAAGACGCAAAAAATGTTGGATCAAATCGTTTTAGACTTTGAAGAGATTGAACCGACTGATGAGCCCATGATGATTTAATAGGAAAATATTTCGAATCAGTGAGTATTTTAAATTTTTATAGTGTAATAAAATTTTTTTTGATAAAAATGTGCTAGAATAGGATTAAAACTAAGAGCATTAGATACAGTTATCTAAGATTTAAAAAAGAGAATTTATGAGCTTTAAACGACGTATTCAAGTCTCCATAACAGTACTTATATTCGTTGTTTCAACAATTTTGACTTCCTATTTTATTTATCATGAAGAGCAAATCGCTGCAGAAAAAGCATTTCATTCATCCCAAAATATTAAAAGAGTATACGATTCTATTCGTAAAGATTTAGAGTCATTTTATATTTATCGTGCCTATGCCAATCTTCGCTCAGCCGGAGTCAAAGAGGCAATGGATGCACGTGATCAAGAAAAACTGTATGAGCTTACACTTCCCCGCTATACAACATTACGAGAAGAAAATCCCCACTTGATTGTTATGCAGTTTCATGCTCCGGATGGAAGATCGATACTTCGTATGCATCGAAAAGAGGTATTCGGAGATGACATTGCTGCACGTCGTCCGATGTTAAAAAAGACCCATGCAACACGATCGGTTCATTGCGGATTTGAGGGGGGAATCGAGGGGATAGGGTATCGCATCGTAGTACCTTTTAGCGATAAAGATAAATATGTCGGCGCTCTTGAATTTGGTATCGATCCGGATGTGATTATTAGCAAACTTGTTCAAACAACCAAAATGGAGACTCTTTTTATGCTTCATGAGAGTCGTATGGCTGCAGCGGACACGCAAAAATATCAGGCACGTTACAGCGGTTATCTCTTTTCCCATTTAACCCCGTATCAGAAACCGTTGATAGAAGAGTTCGTAAAAGAGAATCAGGATTTAAATCAGCGTATTATTCATTATCAAGGGAAAAAATATGATGTTATTCCCATTTATTTAAACGGAAATGACGGTAAACCTATCGGCATATTTTTGTGCTTTAATGATGTCACAAGAGGTTTTCAAGAGGTATCTGAGGTTATTTTAGAGAGTTTCATGCTAACCCTTAGTATGATCATAATACTGTTAGGAATATTTGAATATGCCTTTGCGCGCATGACAAAGAAAATGGTTTTTCAGGAGACCTATACTTCTACAATTTTGAATTCTCAAAAAAATATCATTGTGGTTATGGATAACGGAGAAATTATTTATGCCAATAACGCATTTTTTGATTATTTTCATTATCGTTCTTTGGAAGAGTTTCGACAAAATAACCGATGTATTTGTGAACTGTTTGAGAAATCGGAAACAGAAACGTACATCCAGCCTGAAATGAATGGGATGGGGTGGGCAGAATACCTTCTGGAAAATAAAGATCGGGAAAACCGGGTTAGAATGACAATAAATGGAGTAACATCGACATTTACGGTGGACGTTCAAAAAATGGAATACGAAGAGGTACTTCGTTATGTTGTTGTATTTAATGATATTACCAATTTAAACAATTTAGCGACATTGGACAGATTGACTCAAATTGCCAACCGTTTTGAATTTGACAAAATATTAGGCCATTCTATTGATGTTGCTCGGCGGTATGAACGTTCATTCTCTATTATTTTACTGGATATTGACCATTTTAAATCGGTCAATGACCATTTTGGGCATTTAGTAGGCGATGAAGTTCTTAAAACGTTTAGTGAGCTTTTGCGTAAGCAGATACGACAAAGCGATGTTGTCGCACGTTGGGGTGGGGAGGAATTCATTATTCTTCTACCGGATACCTCTTTGCCTTCTGCGATTAAAATGGCTGATGCATTGCGCCAGCGTATAGAAGTAAACCCTTTTGAGACAGTTGGGAATATAACCTGTTCCATTGGGGTAGCAGAGTTCAATCTTGCGGATAAAGCCGATGATTTATTGCACCGTGCCGATCAAAAACTCTACCGTGCAAAAAATAGCGGGCGAAATCGAGTAATGGCTTAAGAATCTGATCCTTCACTACCCGACAAAGCGATACCCAATACCTGTTTCCGTAATAATCCATTTAGGTCGGGTAGGATCAGTTTCAATCTTTTGACGCAGTTGATTGATAAAAACGCGTAGATAATGGGTTTCATGCTGATACCCGATTCCCCATATTGCTTTTAGCAGCCATGCGTGTGTGAGGGCTTTTCCCTGATTCTCCATAAAAACGCGGAGGAGCTTAAACTCTTTGGGCGTCAATTTAATCAATTCATCCTCTATACTCACAATCCGATTGGTAATATCCATTCGCATCTCTCCGACGATTAAAATCGGAGATGTCGATTGTGAGGGAGGGACACGACGCAAGTTGGCATTAATGCGAGCGATTAGTTCATCAGTATTGAATGGTTTGGTGACATAATCATCTGCTCCGGCATTGAGGGCGGCTATCTTATCCGATTCAGCATGGATCGCTGACACGACAATGATGGGAGTTTGCTCATCCACTCTATAGAGCTCTAAAAATTTTACTCCGCTCATGTCCGGCAATCCCAAATCGAGCAAAATCAAATGAAAATGCTCATCCGCTCCTTTTTTCAGTCCCTCTTTTGCCGTTGATGCACTTTCCGTCATAAAACCTGCAAAGGCTAAGGTCATTGCTAATAACCGACGGATAGAAGCATCATCATCCACGATTAAAATGCGCGGTGTCATGACTCACTCCGAAGCGTTACTCGAACACAAAACTGGTCATTTTCCAATGTGATAGCCAATGTCCCGCCATGTACTTCGATGATATTTTGCGACAGTCGTAATCCGATCCCTGAACCCGGTTTACCCTCAGAATTATTGAGCCGACCAGGAGTATTCCCCAGCATTGCTATCGTGTCGGTAGAGGGGAGATCGCCGTTGTTGCAGATAATCAAGGTGATTTCATTAAATGCCGAGGTGATTTCAATACTTACCTCGTCACCGTATTTAAACGCGTTATCGAGCAGATTACCGATGGCAAGATGAAGTAAGGCGATATCACCATTCAAAGGTGGGATATCGGGTGAAAAAGAGAGTTTAGCCTCTCGTTTCCAATCCTTCTCAGCAATGGAGAGCGCAGAAGAGACGACATCATCTAGTCTAAGTATCGTTTTATTGAGAGGGGTTTTTCCCTCACGAAACCGTGCATTCACCAGCAGATTATCGATCACTTTTTCCATGCGACGTGATCCCTCAACGATGGTTTGAACCATCTCTTTTTTATCCTTCTCATCGAGGGTGAATTGCGGATTAGATAAATTACCAGCGGCTCCCCGTATCAATGTGAGAGGGGTTCGCAGTTCGTGAGAGAGGAGATCAATCAAACTCTTTTGCATCGTCTCGACGACTTTATTCTCTTTGAATCCATGGGTGATGAGATTAAGGAACGGTCCGGTCATAATGGTTGTTGCCAGTGCCATGACGACAAACATCGTAAAGAGTTCCGTCGAGAGTATCCCCATCTCATACCCGATATTAAGAACCACCAACTCCATGAGTCCACGGGTGTTCATGAGTATTCCCAGAGCAAACGAGTCTCGCCAGCTAAATCCCATGTATTTGGAGGCAAGAGCACTTCCGAAGAGTTTACCAAATACTGCAAGGACGATAATACCGCCGCAGATCAGCCACGCATCTATACTGTTGAGCAAACCGATTTCACTGCGTAATCCCGTTAGGGCGAAAAAGAGGGGCAATAATACCAAAAGGCTGACGTATTCCAAACGCGGTGCAATGAGTTCTTTGAGTCTCGATACAGCCGATGAGGGCATCATCGCTCCCGCCATAAATGCTCCGAATAGCGCATGTACCCCTATTGCTTCGGTTGCAAGAGAGGAGAGGAGTAACAAGACGATAATAAACGACATTCCGTTCATACTAAGCCGTTCACTTTGAGAGTGTCCGATTTTCGCGAAAAGGGGACGTATGACGTAAAACATGACAACGACATACAAGGCGATGAGGAACAATAACACGAAAGAGGAACTGAGCGATCCCGAAACAGAAATGGCAATAATCAACGCTAAGATATACCATGCCGTAATATCATCGGCGGCGGCACAAGTGATTGCCATCGAGCCATAGCGGGTGTCACCGATATTTTTTTCTTTGATAATCCGAGCCAATACGGGAAACGCGGTGATACTCATTGCGATACCGATAAAAAGGGCAAACGGGATAAAGGAGATGTTTTTGGGCGCGAAGATCGGATAGAGCCAATAAGCTAATGCTACTCCCAAGAAAAAGGGGAAGATGATACTGACATGGCTGATAAATACCGAAGCGCTCGATTGTTTTTTAATTTTATCAAAATCGAGTTCCATTCCCACGACAAACATAAAAAAGATCAACCCGAGCTGACTGATGAGATGGAGATTGCCGAGGGAGTCTTTAGGAAAGAGGGTGATAAACATATCAGGAAACAATGCTCCCATGAGTGAGGGGCCGAGGATAATTCCCGCAATAATTTCACCCACGACGGTGGGTTGTGCGACAAAGGAGACCAGATAGCCAAATAGTCGCGTGACGATCATGATGACGATAAACTGGATCAGCAATAAGGGGAGCGGATGATGGAGTTGTTTGAGAAATGTATCGCCAATCGTTGTCGGTAGCGAAGCCGCTGGGGCTATGACTTCAGAGAATAGAGGATTCTCTAAAAGTGTTCCGTAATGGAGGATTCCCGCAATAGCAATCCCGAAGAAAAGGATCAATGCCACATAAATTAAAAGTGTCTTTTTCATGCGGAAAGTGTAGCGCAGATCGTCTCAGGAAAGTATCAAGATGTAAATTTGAGTTTTCAGAGGAGAGTTCTTTTGGGATCTTATTAACCGATAAACCCACTTTTTAAAATCGCTTGCCAAATGATAGCAGCCGTGATACCTGCGGCAAATCCGGCGATGATGTCATCTCCCATCACCCCAATTCCCCCTTTGGCTTCACGATCAATACGACCTATAATTGAGGGTTTTTTGATGTCATAAATGCGGAAAAAGAGAAAACTAAGAGCGATTTGAACAGCAATTCCGTTATTCCATTGCATCAGTGTTGCCATATCAAATCCTACCCCCGGAGCGATGGATAGGGCGAACCATAACCCGACGAGTTCATCGATAACAATTCGTTGATCATCATGGTTGTTTGAAGCGGCTTCATACGTATTGATACTTTTAATAGCGATTAGGGTTATGAGTAGTGCAGCCAAAAAAAGGGTTTGCGGACCGAAATAGAGGAGTATCGCAACTCCTAACGGTAACGAAGCAATCGTCCCCACCGTGCCGGGAGCTTTAGGACTGAGGCCGCTGTAGCCGACGGTAAGAAAAAACCATTGAAATTTCATAGGTAATTATCCTTTAGTTGAGAGAGGTCGTTTGATAAAGGCGCATTAATGCGACATAAAAATCTTTTTCGGTATGCTCTTCGAGAAGACCGTTAACGGGCATAATATCGTAATAGAGTTTGGCCAAATTTTTAAATCGGTTAGGATAAAGGGATGCGACGATCATCGACGATATCTCTTTACGAACTAAAACGGCCGGAGGTAAAAGCCCTTGTCTCATTAACTCAAGAATTGATTCGGAATGGTATGAGATATGGTGATGATGTCCATGCGGGCAGGTTTGGACACTGACGAGTGTTTTGCATTGATTACAATAGACGTATTCGCTTGCAATTCCCACTTCGATATCGATCCCGACGAGACGGTCAATAATCGATTTATTGGCGTTATGGTCGTAGTACATGCCGATTCCGGCATGGTTTTGACCGATCATAAGACGGTTACATCCATAGTTTTTGGCCACAATGGCGTCTAAAATAACTTCATTGCTTCCGGCAAAAATATAGCTGCTCTCGAGAGGAACAATAACGACGCGATTACGAGGAAGATAGTTCTCGACGAAAAATTTCAGGGTCTCAAAACGGAGATCATATTTCAAATCGGCATTATTGTACGGCTTGAGGAGGAAAATAACAATTAGATCCGTACGCTCTAGGCTTTGTCGAATAAGGCGCTCATGGGCACGATGGAGTGGATTGGCCGCCATAAATAACGCGGTAATATGTTCGGCTCCGATTTGCTCTTTTGCTTGATTGACCATCTCTTGAAGGGATTGGACACTGAAAAGATCGATGGAGTATTCCCCGCAAATGGCATATTTTCCCAATCGTTTATGGGTTGCATTGACTCCCGGATGGGATAAATCTTCGGTTCCATAAATCTGGTGCAACCGTTCTCGAGGGTCGATAGGATAGACTTCGTCAACACAAAGCTCTCCTACAACGAGGTTATCACAAATCAGATCAAGAATTTCCCCTTTTTTGGTTGAGGTGAGGATCGTTTCATTGACTTTTCCACTGGGAGAGAGGATAAGGGGAAAGGGGAATGTTTTACCGAGAAACATACCGCTGCTTAGAACTTCTTTGCTCTGAGCCTCATTCATAAGGGCTGTTACGGGACTGAGCATACCTGCTTTGAGTAAAGTGAGGGCGGAAACGGCCTCTTGGTCAATATAGAGGGCTCTATTTTTTCTTGACAATGCCATATTTCTTTCTCTTTTCCCATAAACTTTTGCGTGAAATCCCCAGTTTTTTCGAAAGTTCTGTATCCGGGTATCGGTTTTGAAAATGGATCATAATGTATTTCACATACTCTTCGATCGGTAAAATCTCTCCTTGATCAAAAAGGTGGTTTTCACTTTCGATTTCGATCAGTTTGAAAGGGGGATTATCGATGGGATCAGTGCTGGCGACGATGCACTCTTTTCCTGCAATTAGTTCATAAAAGGCTTTATGCTCACTTTTCTTGAGGTTTTGAAAATCGGTGATAAACAAGATCGCATCGTCATTCGGTGCCGCAATATCGCTAAATGCTTTAGCAGAAGAGAGTGAGATGAATTGGAGTGTTTTATCATGATGTGCCGCATAACGGAATGCAAACGCATCGGCATATTTTTGGTATCCGCTGCAAATAAAGAGGGGAAGTTCTGTTTTATCCAGATCTTCATCTACATTAATCGAGTTAAAGGTGTGGGTGAGATAACGCTCATACGTTTGGTTTTGACGGCGAAGACGTTCATGATTTTGGAAGTGTTGAATTTTTCGGATAAGTTCTTCAATCATAAAAGGTTTGAGAATGTAATCTTTGGCTCCCGCTGCGAGAGGTTTGGAAACGGTATCGTTACTCACATAGCTTACCATCAAAATAACGACGGCATTTTTATACGCTTCGATGACAGGATAGATATCTTGACCGCTGATATTGGTCGAAAGGAGGACAACATCATACGGAGTTCCGCGAAGCCCTTCTTTGGTTGAACTGGAAATATCGCAGTTGTGGCTTAAATCGCTTAGTTTAGAAGCGATACTTTGAGCAAGATAGATCTCGTTTTCGATAATGAGTATATTCATCCGTTTTTCCAATCAAAATAATGTACTGATGCGGTTGCAATCACGCCGATACCTTCCTTACGTCCGATAAATCCAAGATGCTCGGTGGTAGTCGCTTTGACATTGAGCCGTGCAGGGGGGATATGGAGCAATGAAGCTAGTGTAGAGCGCATTTGCTCTTTATAGGGGGCAATTTTCGGTGCTTGTGCGATAATAGTGATGTCCGCGTGTAAAATGACAAATCCGAAATTGTGGAGTTTTTCGACACAGCGTACTAAAAGCTGCTTTGAATCAATATTTTTATAGGCATTGTCGGTATCGGGGAACAGCATCCCGATATCTCCCAAGCAGGCAGCTCCAAGTAAGGCGTCGATGAGGGCATGGATCGCAACGTCTCCGTCACTGTGCGCTTTAAAGCCGAAAGAAGATTCTATATTGATTCCGCCGAGAACCATCGGCTTAGCCTCTTCAAAAGGGTGAACGTCAAATCCATTACCGGTAAACACTACCGAAGAGGGAGATGAAAGACATTCGAGAGATGCGGTATCGGCAGTATGCGTTATTTTTGCGGCACGCGGATCACCGAGGACAAAGTAGCGTGTACCTCCGGAAGCGACAACGGCGCTGCTCTCATCGGTAAACTCCACATCCGTTTCCAACGCACGGCGTAATACGTCGGTACGGGAGAGTTGAGGGGTTTGAATTCGTTTGACTTTCTCACGCTCTATCGTCTTATCATCGTAGACAACCGTGTCATGAACATCGAGTGCGGGAACAATGGTATCCGCAACCCCTTTATGCTCTAACAGTCTGGAGATGAGGTCAGGGTCAATGCAGGCACGGGCAATATCACTGACCATGACATAGGGAGTTTTAACTTCATTGAGAGCGTTTTTAAGTGATTGTTGGCGGGTCTCTCCCCCTGCAACAATCGTAAAATCACACATAGAACGGATAAAAGGGATCTCATCCGGATGGGCAGAGAGGATAATGGAAGCTTCGGGGAGTGATTCTTTGATACGGTTAGTAACATAAAGCCATAGCGGATCATGGCCAATACGGAGCCATTGTTTTTTTACAGGTACTTTAAAACGGGTAGAGTTACCTGCGGCAAGCAAAACAAGGGTTAAATCAGACAAAATGTATCCTATTTTGTAAACTGTTACGAAATTATACACTTAAAAAGCTTTTTTTTATCTTGTTTGCGATAAATTATAAGATACTTCAAGAGGGAATGAGAGTCGTTTTCCTAAATCCTCTTGAAATTTTTTATTTAAATTGAAACAGATACGACCCTTTTAGGGGCTCTTATCTATAAGTCCAATTAAGCTTTTGAAAAGATCAAGGAGAAAGTATGAGAACTGAATGGGTCGCTAAAAGAGAAAACGACACCGTCCGTACTCAGATGTACTATGCCAAGCAAGGCATTATTACCGAAGAGATGGCCTATGTAGCCAAAGTAGAGGAACTTGACCCAGAGTTGGTTCGTTCTGAAGTAGCACGGGGGCGTTTGATTATCCCTGCGAATGTTAACCACAAAAATTTAGAGCCGATGGCGATCGGGATTGCCGCACGCTGTAAAATTAATGCAAATATCGGATCATCTGCGATTGCGTCTGATGTTCAAGGCGAGATTGAAAAGATTCAGGTCTCACAACACTATAAAGCCGATACTGCAATGGACCTTTCAACGGGGGGAGATTTGGATGAGATTCGCCGTGCGGTGATTGAAAACTCTAAAATCCCTATCGGTACGGTTCCTATTTATCAAATTTTACACGACGTGAATAATAAAATCGAAGATTTGAGTATCGAAGTGATGCTCGAAGTACTAGAGCGTCAGGCGAGACAAGGGGTGAGTTATTTCACGATCCATGCGGGGTTTTTGCTTGAAACCATGCCCAAAGTGGCGAAACGTAAAATGGGGATTGTCAGCCGTGGCGGTTCATTGATGGCGGCATGGATGATGCACTATCATCGCGAGAATCCATTTTATACGGCGTACGATGAGATTCTTGATATTTGCGCCCGTTATGATGTCTCCCTTTCTCTTGGGGATTCTCTCCGTCCGGGGTGTTTGGCGGATGCGAGCGATGAAGCGCAGCTCGGTGAGTTGAAAGTATTGGGTGAACTGACACTCCGTGCATGGGAAAAAAATGTACAGGTAATGATCGAAGGGCCGGGACACGTCCCTCTCAATCAAATCGAGCGTAACATGAAGATCCAGCGTGAATATTGTCATGAGGCACCGTTTTATATCCTAGGCCCTCTCGTTACCGATATCGCGGCGGGATATGATCATATCAGCTCAGCTATCGGCGCGGCAGTCGGCGGATGGCATGGGGCATCGATGCTTTGTTATGTTACTCCGAAAGAGCATTTGGGGTTACCGAACGCCGAAGATGTTCGTGCAGGGATTATCGCCTATAAAATTGCGGCACATGCGGCGGATATTGCCCGCGGACGTAAAGGTGCGCGTGATATCGATGATGCTATGAGCGATGCCCGTTATGCATTTGATTGGAAACGTCAGTTTGAACTCGCACTTGATCCTGAACGGGCACGTGAATATCATGATGAAACGTTACCCCAGGATGTATTTAAAGAAGCAGAATTTTGTTCCATGTGCGGACCGAAATTTTGTTCGTATAAAATCACCCAGCAGATTATGGATAATCCTGAATCGTTGGCATGGATTGCTGAAGAAGCAAAAACACAAAGCGTAAGCTAAAAACTACAAGGAGAATATTTTTATGACAGAAGAAATTGTAAAATCAGCATTATCGAAAGTTACCTATCCGGGGTTCACGAAAGATATCGTAACCTTCGGATTCGTTAAAGAGATCAAAATTGATGGGAATAATGTCAGCGTAATCGTTGACATCACCTCAAGCGCGCCGGAAGTGGCACATCAAATCACAATGGAAGCAACCGATGAACTTAAACGTATCGGTGCCAGCGAAGTGGTAGTTAATATTACCGCACCGAAAATGCCGCGAGAGAGTTCATCTAAGGGAAAAAATATTGCCCCTCAGGTGAAAAACTTCATTATGGTAAGTTCGGGTAAAGGGGGAGTCGGTAAATCGACTACTTCCGTTAACCTTGCAGTTGCTCTTGCGATGCAAGGGAAAAAAGTGGGTCTTTTGGATGCCGATATCTACGGCCCAAATATCCCGCGTATGATGGGTCTTGACGGTCAAAAACCTGAAGTGGTCGGAAACAAAGTTCTTCCGTTGAGGGCGTATGGTGTCGAAGTGATGTCGATGGGCTCCCTCATGGAAGAGGGGCAGTCATTAATTTGGCGCGGTGCGATGATTATGAAAGCAATCGAGCAGTTCTTGCGCGATATTATGTGGTCGGATTTGGATTGTTTGGTCATTGATATGCCTCCGGGTACCGGTGATGCACAACTCACGTTAGCGCAAAGTGTTCCGGTAACCGTAGGGGTTACGGTAACCACACCACAAATGGTTTCCCTCGATGATTCCCGCCGTAGTTTGGATATGTTCAAAAAACTTCATATTCCGATCGCGGGTGTTGTTGAAAATATGTCTGGATTTATCGCTCCCGATACCGGAGTTGAGTATGACATTTTTGGAAAAGGGACCTCTCAAGCGATGGCGGATCAGTTTGATACCTGTATTCTCGCCGAAATCCCTATCGAACCCGCTATCCGAACGGGCGGGGATGAGGGTAAACCGGTAACCTACTACGCACCGACTTCTGAAACGGCAAAGCGTTATATGAAGGCAGCCGAAGATTTATGGGCGACCATCGAGAAAATCAACGAAGAGGGGGGAGTGGACAATCAGGCGATCCAACCGAATACCCCTCCGGGCGTATCAGCATGTTCAACTGCCGCTGCACCGAAAGCCGCAGAAACAACTCCATCCGGCGGAAGCTGCGGTACCGGCTGCGGCTGTCACTAAAACCCTCTCTTTTCCCCTCGATTTGGAGGGGGAATTCCCCCTTTTTTATATCTCTAATCTTTTTTTCAGTATAATCGATCTATTTACGTCAATAAGTCAGGAATAATGAAAAAAGAGAAAACATTTATTACCCTTGTAATCAGTATTTTAGCCGTTATGATTATTTTAGTTGCCGTTTTGGCGGCAACTTTTCGGTATATGGGGTTGCAATCGGCGGAGAGTAAGGCAAATTTAGCGGCACAGATCGTTCGAGAATCGTTAACCTCCCATATGATTAGCGGAAGTGCCGATTACCAAAACGAACTACTGAAACAGATTGATGCGTTGGAAGGGATGAAACGTACGTGGGTTGTCCGCTCCGAGAATTTAAGTCGTCAATACGGAAAAGGGATACATCCTCAAGAACCTGTTGACGATATCGATCGTGCGGTATTACGCGAAGCTAAAAGTATTGAAAATATTTCAGGCTCATTATTCTCTGATACCCTTTATCGGCTCTCTATCCCCTACATTGCTACGGAAAAGGGAAAAATTGATTGTCTTAGCTGTCATAACTCCAAAGTCGGGGACGTTTTAGGGGTTGTCTCCATTGAAATAGAGATCAATGACCTTAAAGTAACCGGATTGATCGCCGTTGCCATAGCAATTTCCGTTTTACTCCTTTTAACGTTTTATCTTCTCAAAAATGTACGCCGTTTTATCGCTTCATATAAAGAGACATTGGATGCCGTTGCCCTCACTATGGAGAACGCTGAACGCGGCGACTATAGCCATCGTATCGACTCTTCTGAGACATTGGACGGTTATAATGCCGCGATGTGGACGAATGCCGTTATGGAAAAACTGGATACGACGTTGAATGAGAGCGGTAAAAAAATGGCTGCGCTCATCCGTTTAGATCAGTACAACACCAATCCGCTCTATACACTTCAGATGGGAGTGGATCAGCTGTATGAAGTAGAACGTTTTCGAACGGAGATTGAGAAAGATCAGAACCTTGAAGAGGTATATGGACGAATCATTGCATTGCTTCGTACACGTTGGAATTTAAATAATTTTAATATTTTAGAACTTAATCCGCTGGATAAGACAACGCATGTGGTTCATACGGAAAAGAGTTTATTGTGCGATGCCCTTAGTGGTTGTCGAGCAGATCATACAAGCGGTATAGTCGATTCGACACAGTGTGAGGTTGCATGCCCTAAAATGATTGATCCCTTAGCTCATTATGTGTGCCAAAGTTATCCGATTGTTGATGATTTGGATATTGTAGTCTCTCTCGTTACTTATGATGTTCGTGAAGTGAGCACGATACGGTTAGCCCTGGAGCAGTTAGGAAACTATATTAATGCTTCAAAACTTCAGATTATTAATAAAAAATTACAACAGACCGTTCGGATCGATCCTATGACACAGCTCTATAATCGTGCGTATCTTGAAGAACTTACAAAACTTATAATGGCTCAGTCTACGCGAACGATGATCCCTTACGGTATCTTAATGATTGATATGGACCAGTTTCATCTAATTAACCAATCTTATGGGAATGCCATCGGAGATGAGGTGATTAAAGCGATGGCGCGTAATATCCATGAGAACATTCGACAAGGGGACATCCTTGTCCGTTACAGCGGTGATACATTTGCGGTCATTCTTTACGATTATGAGGAGAATGATGTGCACGAAGTAGCGGAAGCCATACGGGTCTCTTTCAAGAAAAAAATCAGAATCAATACCTATGCTATTTTGAAAACCGTAAGTATCGGAGTCTCTCTTTTCCCATTGCAAACGCACGACATGATAGAGGGGATCGAATACGCTAAGCGAGCGTTGCTAGAAACAAAGCACCAAGGGGGGAATGCCTCTTTGGTATACGATAATAAGAGAATGCCGGTTTAATAGCAATCTCTTTTAAAATTGATCTCCGCCGGTAAACATACGCGCTTCAAATTCGATAACGCGGTTACGTCCCGTATGTTTACCCTCATAGAGGGCGATATCAGCGAATTTAATCACTTTCCAGATAGAGTCGGCTTGGGAAGGGAAGTGAGCAATACCGATACTAAGTGTTTTTTGAACGGTATCGTTTCCGAATTGAAATTTCTTCTCATTAAATACCGTCCGTATTTTTTCAGCTACTCCTACTGCCCCCTCAGGTGTCGTGTTGTGGAGCAGTACTAAGAATTCTTCTCCGCCGTAACGTACCGGAAGATCGGCTTTGCGAATACTTTGTACCAAGATTTCAGAGAGAGATTTGATCACAACGTCTCCGGCATCATGACCATAGGTATCATTGATCATTTTAAAGTAATCGATATCAATCATAAGTACGGCATAAGAGACGTGAGATCGTATCGCTTGTTCAGCACTTTTATCAATAAATTCTTCTAAAAAGCGACGATTATAGAGTCCTGTTGCCCCGTCTCGCAGAGAAGAGTCTCGTAATTTATCCATAAGACTTCGACTTTCAATAACCGCTTTAGCCGCTTCGAAATAGTTTCGAATACTCGGAAGTGCAAGATTCATCATTTCAATAGTTTCCGTATCTTTAGCTGAATAGGAGAGAATTAATGCCAAATCATCGTTAATATTAAATGGGATACACGAATACTCTTTCTCATCCGCACAGTTGGCACAAATACCCGGAAAATCGGTTGAGTAAACATCCGTTGCGGTGCGGTAAGCCCGACACTCTTGCGTATCTTTGTCCGCACTTGGGAGACAAAAGCTTTTGTGATCGGTAATGTAAATAAGTTTACGCTCTTTGGTTGTTTTATCCACTTCGTAAAGGGCAAAATGGTCAAAATGAAATTTTTCCTTTAGAACATAAATAAATCGAGAATAGACATCATTTTTATTACTGTCCATTTCGATTGTCTTTTTAAATTTATAGACATCGGAGAGTTCTTGAATAATGACACCTGCTGTACTAAGCGGATCACTGCTACAGATATTAGAGCGAGAAGCAAAAGTATTGAGGTTGTGTTTTATCCCCCCGAACGTATCTTCCATTTTTTGAAATAGGGTATTCATCTGTTCGGCGACTTCACTTCCCGCATCTTTGAGCGTAGTAGTAAATCGAAAACTGAAATCTCCGGTACGTGCACGTTTAATACCGTTTTGAAGATTTTCAAAGAGTTTCATATAAGGTTTGAAATAATGGTTTGTCACCCATAGGGCGATGATAATAAAGACAACATTGATAGCAAAAATTTTAGCAATCGTCATGGCGCCGGTTTGACGAATTTCATTGATGTTGAACTCCATACTGATAGCCCCTAAGACATCCCCTTCTTGGACATTATGACAGGTGAGACAGTTTGGATTCCCATACGCGGTTGCGGTATAGGGAATGGTTACCCGTAAAACGGCATTTTGAGGATCTTCCCGAATTTCTCGGACGGTTACCCCCTCTTTTAATACTTGACGATCGATAGCATCGCGGGGTTTTTCATTTTGCATCCCCTCGCCGTGTTGCTGTATAACACTGTCGGCACGAACTATCCAAAGGGCTTGTACATCTTTGATATTGGCAATATTGCCGAGAAAAAACTCCCGCTTATCCATGATGCCGTTAACCATATGTGCCGTTAAACCGTCACGAACAATTTCAGCCGTCATCTTTGATTTTTCGATAGCGTTGTTGTAGCCATAATCACGAAAATTAAGTGCGACGTTGGTGATCGTTGCAACAGCAAGCCCGATGAGCATTAAAGCAACGATAAATAATATTTTACGGTTGGCATTCATATTTTATTACCTTATATTTTAACGGATGAAAATAGAGAGTTATTTTGGGAAGACAATAGCTAAATAATTTTTAAAAATAGATGAAAGTAGAGTTAAAGCGTCAGGGTCTATTCAACCGTAACGCTTTTGGCGAGATTGCGCGGCATATCGACGTCATTACCCAAACGGATAGCGATCTCCATCGATAGAAGCTGTAATACGACCATCATTTCAAAAAACTCACACATATAATCGTCATGTGCATGGGTGCGGATATGATCGTCCGCTTTATCAAAATCGAGCGGACTGATAGAGCAGATTGTTGAGTCGCGGGCGCTTAGCTCTTCGATATTGCTTTTGGTCTTATCATAAAGTTTATGTTCCGGAAGGAGTGCAATGGTAAATAGCTCCGGATCGGCGAGGGCGATAGGACCGTGTTTCATTTCACCGCTCGGATACCCCTCGGCATGGAGATAGGTAATCTCTTTAAGTTTTAAAGCTCCCTCTAACGCAAGCGGGAAGAAAACATCTCTCCCGATGAAAAAGAAACCGTGCCCATGTAAATAGCGTTTGCTTAAGCGACGTAGTTGCTCATGCAGAGCATTCTCAACACTCACGGTTGAGGGGAGGGTGCGTAGAAGCTGAATTTGACGTTTGATCTCTTCGGAAGGGAGGGTTTTTCGTACTCCCCCAAGATAGAGGCTAAGCATCCATAACACACACACTTGGGTAGCAAATGCTTTTGTCGAAGCGACCCCTTTTTCGATTCCGGCACGGGTGAGGATAGAGGCATCGGCGAGTCGTACCATTGAAGAGTTATCGACATTACAGATAACCATAGTTTTGAGGTTATTGCGTTTCGCCATTTTCAGAGACTCTAACGTATCGGCCGTTTCGCCGCTTTGGCTGATAACGACGAAAAGGGTACCCTGAGTGAGAAAAGGTTCGCGGTAACGGAATTCACTGGCAATTTCAACCGAAGTTTTTATCTTTGCATGGCGTTCAAACAGATAGCTGGCAACAAGCGCGGCATGATAGCTTGTACCGCACGCACAAAATTTGATTTCGTTGATCCCCTCAAATAGATTACTCTCAAGCTCTTCAAAATAGACACTTTCATCGCGTAGACGTCCGAGCAATGTGTCGGCAAGGACGCGACTTTGTTCATAGATCTCTTTTTCCATAAAAAATCGAAATCCCTCTTTTTGAGCGGAGAGTTTGTTCTCGGAGAGGGGGGTAAAACGGAGCACTACAGCATGATGAGTTTCATCAAACAATGAAATTCCCTCTGCGGATGCATAGCCGTAATGACCGTCTTCGAGATAGATCACTTCATGACACTTGCCGATTAAAGCGGCATCAGAGGAGCCGAAGAGAGTTTCACTCTCTTTGTTGCGCCCGATAATCATTGGAGAGCCGTGTTTCGCGAAGAAAATTGTCCCCTCCATATCGGCGTTAACAAGTAAGATAGCATAAGCACCGTGAAGCTGGGCAAGGGTTTGTTTAAACGCTTCAAATGGACTTGAGGCACTTTTGAGTTGATACTCAAAAAGATGGACGATTACTTCTGTGTCGGTTTGACTTAAAAACTGAACCCCTTGAGTGGTAAGCATTGTTTTAAGCTCTTGGTAGTTTTCGATGATACCGTTATGAACGACGTAGGAATTTTCCCCTAAGTGCGGGTGGGCATTGAGTTCAGTGGGTTTGCCGTGGGTTGCCCAGCGAGTATGTCCGATACCGACAGAAAAACCGGTACTTTCATAATTTTTGGCTTTTTCTTCAAGGTTAATGAGTTTGCCGACCGCTTTAAAAAGGGAAAAATGTCCCTCTTGCAAGACTGCGATACCTGCAGAGTCGTAACCGCGATATTCGAGTTCTCGAAGTCCGTCGATCAATATCTTTTTAACCGGTTTGACTCCGATATATCCGACGATACCGCACATAGTTATTCTCCTACCAATTTAGCAATTATTTCGCGCGCATTATCGCACATTCTATTTTGTTTTTCAATTAAGAAGTGGTCACGTGCCATATTTTTGTTCGTATGGATTTTAGCAGTCGCAATATTGATCTGCGCTTCATCGAAACATTGGACAAAATAGGCCAAAAGTCCCCGTTGATTTGTTGTGTTGAGATTAAGTTGTGCGTAATGAATAGAGTGGTCACAATCGAGAGTAATTTCATTCGGTTTAATGATCGGTTTAGCGAGGGTCAGTTTTTTAGTCATATCAAATGCCTCTTCGACAATAATCTGAATTTGCTCCATAGTCCCCTCTAGGGGGCGTTGCAAAAATTCGATTTTAAAGTATTTGATGCCGTCAAAAAGGGTGAAAATATCCATCGATGCCACGTCAAGATAACTGAGCTTTCCTAATAAGTACCCAAGATTTAGAGGGATGCGACGGAAAATATGGATGACAAGCCCCCCCTCGATGTTAAGTTGATAGGTGAAGGTTTGACATTCAAAGGCCTCTTTGGAAATATTGATAATTTCACTCGGAGTATGTTTGAAAAAGAAAAGGTTGGATTCAATGGAGAGAACTTTTTTCTGCTCAATTTTCGAAAGTTGAATAAATTCAGGATCGTGGATCAGGCGTTTTTCTTTATTTTCACGTTTAATAGCATCGGTAATCCGATCATTCTGGGAAGCAATCTCAAGGGATGCTTCATAGAGTTCATGAAGCAGGTTTGCACCGAAACTGGTATAGGTTCCACTCCCCACACCGTTAATGTCGGCATAGGTCAGAATATAAAGAAGGGTTAGATTTTCCGGTGTTTTGATTTTGGACATAAATTGGTAGAGGGTTTTTTCGTTGTAAAGATTTTCACGATAAGCGACATTGCTCATTAAAACGTGGTGCCGTACAAGAAGCGCTCCACGCTCGAACTGCGGAGTTGGAAGTTTCAAGTTTTTGAGGAATGGGACGATGAGTTTTGTCCCCACTTCAGAATGATCTTGTTTACGCCCTTTGCCGGTATCATGTAGAAGTATAGCTGCTTTGAGGAGGAGTTTGTCCGGAGAACTGAGAGGGTGATAAAGGGCTTCAACATACGGGTCTTGAATGTTTTCAAGGGCTTCAATACATTTAATCGAGTGTAAATCGACGGGATAGTGGTGATACCCGTCAAACTGCGGTAAATGAAGTACTTTCTTAAACGCGCCGATGAGGTGATGTAAAATCCCCGCATCATAAAAGAGTTTTATAATGACATAGAAATGTTGACGTTCAAAGAGCTTACGCAATAATCCATAGGTTTTCACTCTGAGCGGATGTTTGATGTGGGTGTAGGTAAAATGAAATAGAACACTGGAATCAAAAATCCATTCACGATCTTCCAGATTAACCAGTAACTCTAAAAGGGTGTCAATCGGAGGGGTTTGTATGTTATAAGAAGCATACAATATCCCCTCAAAACTGTAAAAACCTTTGTGGATCCTCCCCTCTCGGAGTGCTTGAATAGGAGCTGAATGATGGAGATAAAGGCGAGCCATTTTTTTGACATAGATTTGAGTGAAGTTATTAATCCGCCATTGCGCTTCCAACAATCGACTGACGAGTTTGCGCTCGTCACTAAATCCGAGCATTTGTGCGATACGGGGCATATAATCAAGGACGAGCTGATCTTGTTGTTTACCGCTGAGCAGATGGAGTGCACTACGGACGCGAAAGAGCAGTTCAAGAGCAATCCTATAGTCACGGTACTGTTCATCGCTAAAGAGTTCACTGCTGAGCTCTTTGAGGCTATTGACGCCATAGATAGTCTTTGCTATCCAATAGAGCAGTTGCGAATCACGCAATCCGCCTACCCCTTCTTTGATATGCGGCTGCATCGAAAAAGGAAATTTTCGACGACGAATATCGGCTTCTTCGATTTTAGCCATTATAAATGTTTTTGGGTCATCATTTCGGATAAGGGTTAGACGGTTTTGTGTGACACTCCACGTAAAGGGGGAACCGATGATGAGACGCGATTCCATGAGTGCTGTTTTGATCGTAATATCCTCACGTGAGGCATTCAGTAAGTCATTGACATCATGAACACGATGGCCCAGTTTAAGCCCTGCATCCCATGCTAAATAGAGAAACTTTTCGATGATGGAAGCGGTATTGTATCCGTCGTTTTTTTCATACACGATCATGAGGTCGATATCACTGTGGACGCAGAGTTGCTCTCGACCATAGCTCCCAAGTGCGATGAAAGCGATAGGGATGGAGCTGCGCATCGGCAGATAATTTCCAAACATGCGACGCAGGATCGTTTTATACATGAGAGAGACAATGGAATCAAGTGTTTTGGTGTGAATGACAAGGAAATCTTTTCCCTGATTACGTTCAAAGAGTTCCAAAAGTGAATTTTTATAATCGGAAATATAGGTTTTAAAAAGTTTAGATATCTCAAAATCGCTTGCATTACGCTCGATGAGGTCTTCAATCTGTTCGCTGATGCTCATAGTAACTACTTTTTGAAGATATTGTACCGTTTTTCTTTTGCTATAATGCGCCAAAAAATAAGCAATAAAGAATAAACAATGGATTTGATAGCAAAAGTAAAACGACATGAACGTCTGAGCGCAGATGAAGCGGTTGCATTGTACGATTTAGACCTTTTTACTCTCGGTGAACTTGCGGATGAGCGTCGCAGGGCATTGCACGGCAAACGTACCTATTTTAATATCAACCGTCACATCAATCCGACCAATGTATGCAAAGACATCTGTAAATTTTGTGCGTACAGCGCGAGTCGTAAAAATCCGAACCCTTATACGATGAGTCATGAAGAGATTTTGGCGATCACCGATGATATCGTTGCACGGGGAATTTCGGAAGTTCATATCGTCTCTGCCCATAATCCTGAAACGGGATTGGAGTGGTATCTCGAAGTATTTAGTAAAATCAAAGCACGTCACCCCGAGCTTCACATCAAAGCTCTCACAGCGGCAGAAGTCCATTTTCTCGCCGAAGAGTACGGCAAAAGCTATGATGATATTATCGATTTGATGATAGCCAACGGGGTTGACTCGATGCCCGGAGGCGGTGCGGAGATTTTTGACGAGAAAGTACGTGACTATATCTGCAAAGGAAAAGTAACTTCCGCGCAATGGCTCGAAATTCACCGTAAATGGCATGAACGTGGGATGAAATCAAATGTCACGATGCTGTTCGGTCACGTCGAAGAGCGTTCTCACCGCATCGATCATATGTTCCGAATCCGTGATTTGCAAGATGCTACGGGGGGATTTAACTGTTTCATCCCACTTGTCTATCAGAGCGAGAACAACTTTTTGAACGTGAAAGAGTCGATAACAGCGCATGAAATTCTCAAAACGATGGCAATCAGTCGTATTGTTCTCGATAATGTACCGAATCTCAAAGCCTATTGGGTCACTTCAACGGTCAATCTCGCCCTTGTTGCCCAAGAGTTCGGGGCGAACGATCTTGACGGTACAATCGAGCGCGAGTCAATCAACTCTGCTGCCGGAGCGGCAAGTGCGAACGGTGTAAATCTCGAAGAGTTCGTTGCTCTGATAAAGAACAGCGGATTTGCTCCCGTTGAACGTGATAGCTTGTATAATACAATCAAAGCATGGTAAGGAACAGCGATGATTTTAATGATTGATAACTATGACAGTTTTACGTATAACATTGTGCAGTATTGTTTAGAGCTTGGAGCCGACCTTAAAATTATCCGTAACGATGAACTCACGGTCGAAGAGATCGAAGCGTTGCATCCCGAAAAGATCATTATTTCTCCTGGCCCTGCAACCCCCGATGATGCGGGAGTGACACTAGACGTTATTCGTCATTTTGCCGACAAAGTACCTATTTTAGGAATTTGTTTGGGACATCAAAGCATCGCACAGGCATTCGGTGCTAATGTGGTACGAGCCAATCGGATGATGCACGGCAAAACATCTAAAATGATTCGTTCGGGAGAAACCCCTATTTTTAATAAATTACCGGAGATGTTTACCGCTACACGCTATCACTCCTTAATTGTTGAACAAGAGAATCTTCCGGATGTTATTGTCCCTACGGCATACAGTGAAGATGACCATGAAATTATGGCATTAGAGATTAAAAACAAACCAATATACGGTGTTCAATTTCACCCAGAATCGATTATGAGTGAATTCGGACATGAGATAATCAATAACTTTTTAAAATTATGAGAGAAAAAGTTCTTTTTTTAGCACTCTTAGGGATTAATTTTTTAGTCCTTGTTTTGCAAATAAAAGGGCTCTCTATCGGATATCATGAAGCGCAAATTTTATACGGTGAAGTATCCCCTCTACAACTGCTAATCTCTTCTTCGCTCCGTTTTTTCGGACAAAATGATTATATGCTTAGAGTGCCGATGATTGTACTTCATCTGCTTTCGGTCGTGTTACTTTACGGCATTTCAAAACATTATGTTTCACGGGAGCATGATCGTTTATGGATCGTTCTCATTTATATCCTTCTCCCCGGTGTCACGAGTGCGGCTTTGATTGTGGATAATGCGGGATTAGTTATTGCCTCATTATTCCTTTTTGTGTACATTCATCTTAATTTTGGACGCTATGCTTTGGGACTGATCCCTATCCTTATCGTCATTGATCCTGCATTTGCTTATCTTTTCTTTGCAATAGCTCTTTATGGTCTTTACCGAAAAGAGTATCTGTATACTTTATTCGGAGCGGTAGCTTTAGTACTTTCTCTCAGCGTCTATGGGATACATGTCGGGGGATCGCCGGAGAGTCGTTTTTTGGATGCTTTGGGTGTGTATACGGCTATATTTTCACCTATTGTCTTTCTTTATCTTTTTTATGTTTTGTATCGTCGTATGATTTCCAAGGAGTGGGATCTAATCTGGATGATTGCGATGAGTGCTTTTATGATTTCTTTGTTACTCTCTTTTCGGCAAAAAGTAGAAATTCAAACCTTCGCCCCCTTTTTACTTTTGGCATTACCGCTCGCGGCACAAACATTTTTACATACCTATCGTATTCGCTTACGCGAATTCCGTGGACGGTACCGATTCCTTTTTTATACGGCGTTTACCCTTTTAGTAGTAAATGTATTAGCGGTATTTTTTAACCACTATTTTTATCGTTTTTTGAGCAATCCGACACACCATTTCTCCTATCCGATGCATGTTGCAAAAGAACTTTCGGCAGTGTTGCATCATGACAATATCAAATGCATTGATGCAGGGAATGAGAAACTTCAGTTACGTCTACGTTTTTACGGAATCACACACTGTGAGGAGTATCGTTTGGAGAATGAGATAGCTCCAAGAAGTAAAAAGGTTACAATAAGTTACACTAAAAAGCCAATTTATGAGATGTATGTTACTAAAGTAAACAAATAATCATCTTTTTTCTGCAAAAACTTCCGAGAAGTCATTCAAATTCCCTATAAATGATATAATTTTCGTTAAATAGATTATTCGAAGGAGTTGCAATGGCTCAAAGAGCGATTCGTGAATACGATGGTAAAGCAATTTTCTCTAAACATTGGGAAAAATACTTCAGTGGGTTTCATTACGGTTTTAAATCAGTATTGGTAACCAATGGTGATGAATTGCGTGCATGTGCGCAAAAACACGGATTTGAGTGGTTAAAACAAGAAGCTCTTGTAGCAAAGCCGGATATGCTATTCGGTAAACGCGGTAAAAATGATCTTGTATTGTTTAAAACCAATAAACCGGGTGATGTCACTCTTGAAGAAGCTGCCAAATGGATTGATGAAAAAATTTCTCACGAAACGACACTTCTCTCCGGTCAACACGGAACATTGACCCATTTTATTGTTGAGCCGTTCACTCCGCATTCTCAAGATCAAGAGTACTACATTTCAGCAACGACGGTCGGTGAAGACGATGTACTTTATCTATCGGCTGAGGGTGGTATGGAAGTTGAAGAGGGATGGGAAGAAAAAGTCAATGAAGTGACGATTCCGATCACGATGGATGATGCAAATATTGCGCATTTGATCCGTGCAAACGTTCCTGCGGGGATTCCGGCAGAAAATAAAGAGCGTTTTATCACTTTTGCTGAACAATTTTACAAATTCTATCGCGATTTGAACTTCGCTTACCTTGAAATCAACCCGATTGTTATGATCGGAAACGATATGCATATTCTTGACCTTGTTGCACGTCTTGATGACACCGCAGGGTTTATGATGGGTGAATCATGGTGCGGTGCCGAGTTCCCGACAGCGTTCGGTATGGAAGATCAATCTCCTGAAGAAAAAGCGATTGCGGAAGCAGACTCGAAATCGGGTGCTTCATTGAAACTTACTATCCTTAACCCTATGGGTCGTATTTGGACAATGGTTGCGGGTGGCGGTGCATCGGTTGTATACGCCGACACGATTGCCGATCTTTCAGGAAACGTAGCTGACCTTGCAAACTACGGTGAGTATTCGGGCGGACCGACAACGGGTGAAACCAAATTTTATGCGGATACCGTATTGGATTTGATGACACGTCACAAAGACCCGAAAGGTCGCGATAAAATCCTCATCATCGGGGGCGCTATTGCCAACTTTACCGATGTCGCGAAAACGTTTACCGGAATTATCCAATCGTTTGAAACCTATGCAGACAAAATGAAAGCGGTCGGAACACGTATTTATGTACGCCGCGGCGGACCGAACTATGAAAAAGGTCTTAAAGATATCAAAGAAGCAGCAGACCGTTTGGGTCTCTATATCGAAGTTTATGGGCCAGAAACGCATGTCACTGACATCGTCCGTATGGCTTTAGAGAAATAAGGAGAGAATGATGGGTGCTTTATTTACCAAAGATACACAAGCAATTTTTTGGAACAACAACGCGAGCGCTATCCAACGTATGTTGGATTATGACTATGTCATCAATCGCGTTAAACCTTCGGTCGCGGCAATCGTTGCTCCGACCTCAGGTAACAAATTTGAGAAATTTTTCTACGGTCCCGATGAGATCATGGTTCCGGTTTTCCGTAACACGACTGAAGCGGCAGCCGCGTTTCCTAATGCAGACGTTCTTTTGAACTTTGGATCATTTCGTACAGCGTACGATGTTACGATGGAAGCAATTGGAATCAAAGGACAATTCAAAACGGTCATGGTAACCGCAGAAGGTATCCCTGAGCGTTTGGCGCGTAAAATGAACCAAGCGGCTCGCGATGCGGGTGTGGTTGTGATCGGACCGGCTACGGTCGGCGGTATCGCTCCGGGCGGATTTAAAATCGCTAACGTCGGCGGAACCATCGAAAACATCATTAATTCTAAATTGCACCGTGCGGGTTCATGCGGACTCGTAACCCGTTCTGGCGGTTTGTTCAATGAACTCTCTAACATCATCAGCATCAATGCCGACGGTATTGCCGAGGGTGTTGCGATCGGTGGAGACCGTTTCGTAGGATCGGTATTTATCGATAACCTTCTTCGTATGGAGAGTAACCCTGAAGTTAAATATATGGTTCTTCTCGGAGAAGTGGGTGGAACTGAAGAGTACAAAGTGATCGAAGCGGTAAAATCAGGCAAGATCAAAAAACCGATTATCGCATGGTGTATCGGTACCATTGCTAAACATTTTAGCTCAGGTGTTCAGTTCGGTCACGCAGGTGCTTCGGCAAATGCGGATGCAGAAACGGCAGCGGCTAAAAATGAAGCAATGGCGGCAGCGGGCATTTACGTTCCTGCGAGTTTCAATGATCTTCCTCACACAATTGCGGAAGTTTACGGAAAACTTCGTTCAGCTGGCACTATCGGCGAAATCGTTGAACCGGAATTGCGCTCAGTTCCAAAAGTACGCCGTAAAAAAGAGTTCATTTGTACTATCTCGGATGACCGTGGAGATGAAGCAACCTATGCGGGTTATCCGATCAGCTCGGTAGCCACTCCGGAAACAGGTTTCGGAATCGGTGATGTTATTTCATTGCTTTGGTTCAAAAAACGTTATCCGAAATGGGCAACCGATTATCTTGAAACGGTTATTAAAACCGTTGCCGATCACGGTCCGGCGGTTTCAGGCGCACACAATGCAAAAGTTACCGCTCGTGCGGGGAAAGATGTTATCAGTTCATTGGTAACAGGTTTGCTTACTATCGGACCTCGTTTCGGCGGTGCGATTGACGATGCAGCGAAATATTTCAAATACGCAAACGACCGCGGTATGTCTCCGGCAGAGTTTATCGATTATATGAAAAAAGAGGGTAAAACGATCTCCGGTATCGGTCACCGTATCAAATCGGTTCGTAACCCGGATCTTCGTGTATCGGGATTGAAAAAATATGCGGCAGAGCATTTCCCAAGTACACCATTGCTTGATTTTGCCCTTGAAGTTGAAAAATTGACAACGTCTAAAAAAGATAACCTTATCTTGAACGTTGACGGTACTATCGGTATCTTGATGGTGGATATGTGGCGTGCACTTGGTTATTCTGAGTCTGATATTGACGGCTTTATCGAAGCGGGTGCATTGAACGCATTCTTCGTTGTCGGTCGCTCAATCGGATTTATCGGACATATCTTGGATGAAAAACGTCTCGGTATGCCGATGTATCGTCATCCGACCGATGATATCCTCTACAACGTCGAACTCGCAGACGAAATTTAATTCTTTTTCTACAATCCCCATATTTTGTGGGGATAGTATCTTTCTTTCACTCCTTCATTTTTAGTTATAATCATTTTTTGATAAATTTTGTTTTCTAAAGGTTTCTATCAGATGAAACGTTTTGCTTTTACGATGCTTGAATTGGTGTTTGTTATTATTGTAATAGGGATATTAGCAGTACTCGCTATGCCAAGTTTTACTTCCAACTCATTGCAAAAAGCGGCAGAACAAGTTGCAGAGCACATTCAATATACGCAGCATCTTGCTATGATAGAAGATAAATTTGATCCCAATGACCAATTATGGTTTCGCGAAAATTGGCAAATCGAATTTACCTCTACCGCTTCTAACGTATGGTATAAAATTTATTGTGATACAGATCATAATGGAAATTCAGATAGTGTTACCCATAAAGAGGTTGCTACTGATCCATTAAGCGGTGATTCATTAGATGGAAATAGTGATATTACCGATCTTAAAAAAAGATTTGCTATTACAAGCGTAGCTTTTTCATCAAGCTGTAGTGGTAGAAATAATAATGGAGGCGGTTTGCCAACTGGTGGTACCGGTAAAGAATTGTCATTTGATAGCCTAGGGCGTCCATATATTTATATTACAAGTGCAACTCCACTTGCTTCAAATATTTATGCATATTTACTGACTTCTGATTGTAATATTACATTAGTCCATGAAAGTGAGGGAAATGCGACGATTATGGTGCGACCGGAGAGTGGTTATGTGTCGGTTGTCTACAACTAGAAAAGCATTCTTTTCATTTTCTAGTAATTTCTTCCTTTTACCTCTTGACTTCTTTCATCTTTTCCCCTATAATTCCCGTCCACAAACGCTGATGA
>NZ_JASJOW010000006.1:0-146773 GCF_031427015.1 Sulfuricurvum sp.
GTCGCCGCCTGGCCTCAGATTTAACTCCTTAACTACTCAATCCTCAACTAAAATCTTAAAACAAATAATTCAATCACTTACTTAACAATCAATACTTTTAATTTTATGACAAATATTTGTTTGACAATGAGATTAATTCAAGCTACAATCTAATACTTAATTTTTAAAGGTTAGAAATGGTTAGAATAATAACAATCCTTCTCCTCTTTTTTTCACTTACATTCGGTGCCATTAATATTAATAAGGCAAATTCGGCGCAGCTGCAAACACTTTATGGGATCGGTCCGACAAAAGCCCAAGAGATACTGAAATACCGAAAATCTCACGGCCACTTTAAAAGTGTAGAAGAGTTGATGAATGTTAAAGGGATTGGGCCGAAAACACTTCAAAAACTAAAATCGCAGGTGAGTATTCGCTAAGGAATGTAGATTTTATCAACCATTTCGTTGTATTCACCCACTAGATCACTCTCTGCGGTAATGCCGCCGCCGCTTTTATAAATAAGCTTGCCGTCAATATTTTCAATAAAACGAATGGCTACGGCAGAGTAAAGATTTTGTCCGTCAAAATAACCAAATATCCCTGTAAAATATCCACGCTCATACCCTTCGATCGCTTCTATAATTTCAACGCTTTTACGTTTAGGGGTTCCGCTAATGCTTCCTGCCGGTAAAAGTGCACCTATCAGTTCCCCCGCATTTTCTCTCCAATTACTCTCTAAGATACCCGTAATATGAGAACTTACTTGATGTAGTTTTTTGCTTCCGGTATCAATGGTCGTAACATAGCGAAACTTCTCTACCCGTATCTCTTTGGCTACGATACTTAAGTCATTGCGGAGAAGATCGACGATCATGGTGTGTTCCGCAAGCTCTTTAGGGTTATTTAAAAGGGTATTGACGGCATCGGGATGGGATGCGTCTATTGTCCCTTTCATCGGATAGGTGTGGATAGTATTCTCCTCTATTGTGATAAAGGCTTCCGGAGAGAAACAGACAAATTGATCTTTCACCCGCATTTTAAAGGGGGCATGCGCCATTGTATAAATCTCTTTTAACGTGTAATCGGATTCTATAGGAGTCGGTTGTGTTAAATTGAGTAAATAGGTATTACCACTGCGTATATGCTCTTGTATCGTTTCAAATTTTTCTCGATACCGTTCTAATGAAATAGGGAAGTGAAAAGGCTTGTGCGGTGTGTTGGTACAATCGGGGGGGCGATGAAAAGCAAATTCAATATCGTGTGCTTGCATCTCTTCTAACGTAAAGCTATGCAGATATTTTCCTGAGAAATCGGTATAAAAAAAACAGGGAATCCCCGAAGAGACGAGGGAACTTAATCGTTGAGCCATCAGGCGATAAGAGCTTTAAGGACCGCCATACGGATGGCGACACCGTTTCGTACCTGCTCTAAGACTTTGCAACGTGAATCTTTGAGCATCGCATCATCGATATCGATATTGCGATGTACCGGCCCCGGATGGAGCAGAATTAGGTCTCGATTACCGACAAGCTCTTTTGTGATACAAAAATCACTGGCGTAATCTTTAAGGGATCCGTAGGTTTGATGTGAATGGCGCTCTGTTTGCGTGCGTAAACTCATAATAGCATCTACATTATCAATAATATCGTGGAGATTATGGGTCATTTTTAAGTTGCTGTCAGGGAGAAAATGCGGTGGTGCCACAAGGGTGATTTCCATCCCGAAACGGGTTAAGAGTTCGATATTGCTGTTGGCGACACGGGAATTTTTGATATCACCGACGATGGCAATTTTTTTACCTTGGATATTTCCAAAGTGGCGGCGGAGGGTAAAAAGATCCAAAAGTGCTTGCGTTGGATGGGCATGTGCGCCGTCACCCGCATTGATAATAGAGGCATGGGTATGTTCGGCCAGAATATTCGGGACACCGGCATGGGCATGACGGACAATCATCGCATGGGGACCCATAGCGTCAAGGTTTAGAGCGGTATCCACCAAACTTTCCCCTTTTTGGGTAGAGCTTTTCTGAACATCTAAATGAACCACTTCGGCGCCAAGGCGTTTTGCGGCAATTTCAAAGGAACTTTTCGTGCGGGTAGAATTTTCAAAAAAGAGGGTAATAATAATTTTTTCTTTGAGGATGTTATAAAAATTACCGGACAAATAATCTTCTGCATCTTTTAAAACATCTTCTATTTGGGTAGTGGTAAAGTCATCCGTTCGAATTAAATGGCGCATACTCTCTCCTTATTGTGGTGAAATTGTATCTAAAAGTGCTTTGGCTATAGCATCAATATCGTTCTCGATTCGGTAAATACGTTCAAACCGATAAGTAAAATAGGGGAGTGACGTGGTATCGAATGAGGTATCTTGAAGACGGCAGTTGAATCCCACCACATGAGGCACATCAGCATCCTCAAGCGCTTTAATGCTGAGTAAGGTATCGTTAATACATCCGAGATTGCAGTGGGTAACTAAAAGTGTTGAGGCATTGAAGTAGCGCGGTAAATCGATCATCATTTTTTCGGTATCGATCGGAACCATTAATCCTCCCGCCCCTTCGATAATAACAAGATCGCAAAGGGATTCAATTTTTTTCAAAGCGATTTCAAAAAGGGATAAATCAATGTTTTTCCCTTCATTGGCTACAAAAGGGGCTGCGGGAAGGGGCAATTGAAGCGTGACGATATCGTCTAACGTCAAAGATTCTAAATTTGGATTGTGGAGTAAAGCTGTTTGAAAAAGGGCACTTCCATCCGCAGGAAGCGTTGTTACCCCCGTTTCAATTGGTTTATAGATACCGACGCGCAACCCTAACTTTGTGAACGCACTGATGAGTAATCGGGAGGTATAAGTTTTACCGATATCGGTGTTGGTTGCGGTTACGAAAATTCGTTTAGACAAGGAAAGACCCTTTTAGGTTATAATTGCCTCATTTTAATACAGGTTTGATGATGAATCGCTTTGAAGAGTTTACAACCCGCATTGTTCAGCAAGTGGGAAAAAAAGAGGGACCTATCAGTCCCGTGATGGTCAATTCGGCGTCGTTTGGATACGGCAGCAGTGAGACCGGCGAGGGGATATTTGAAGGGTCGATAAAAAAGCCCCTTTATGCCCGCGTCGGAAATCCGACATCGGCCCAGTTGGAACAGATTCTAGCCTCAATGGAGGGTGGGATCGGTGCGATTGCGGCATCTTCAGGTATGGGTGCTACCGCGATGGCAACCCTCAGTCTCTTAAAAACAGGAGATGAAATTATCAGCATCGGAGGGCTCTTTGGAGGAACCTATTCGTATTTTTCTGAGACATTAACCCGCTTTGGGATAACCACCCATTTTTTTGACGTAGATGAGTTAGAAGCGATTGAAGGTGCCATTAATACGGCTACTAAAATTATTTTTTTAGAGAGTGTCGGTAATCCGAATATGCGTCTACCCGATATCGGAAAAATTGCCGATATCGCTAAAACTTACGGTGTCGCATTCATGGTCGATAATACGTGTACCCCGCTTTGCATCGCACCGATAGCTTTGGGTGCGGACGTTGTTGTTTATTCGACGACCAAAATAATTACCGGAAACGCATCGGCATTAGGGGGAGCTGTAATCTACCGTGCAATTTCTGAAGGTGAAGATAAATTCAAAGGGGAGCGTTATCGTGATATCCACCCTTTTATTCAAAAAATGGGTTCAATGGCCTTGATCGCTGTTGCTAAAAAACGGGCTTTACGTGATTTAGGGATGTCGGCTAACGGATTCGGAAGTTACCTTACGATGTTGGGGTTGGAGACGCTACCGCTTCGTCTTGATCGTATTATTCAGAGTGTTGAGCGTGTCGCACATGCATTAAGCGATAAAGGATTTGTTATTAATCACCCTTGTTTGCCGACACATCCTCATCATGAACGGTATCGAACACAATTTGCAAAGGGATGCGGAACACTTTTAACCATTGACATGGGGTCTAAAGAGAGAGCGTTTGAATTCCTTAACCGGTCTAAATTAATTACTATTACCGCCAATATCGGTGACAGTCGTACCTTAGGTCTTCATATGGCATCAACGATCTATCGTGATTTTGATGAGCAAACTAAAGAGTTTTTAGGTATAACTGCCGGACTTATCCGTATTTCGATCGGTTTAGAAAGTGCTGATGCGATTATCGATGATTTTACGAATGCGGCAAAAATTTAAAAAGATTCGGTATAGTTTATGAGACCAAAACACGAACATTCGACAAGTTTAGAACTTACATTGGAACATCCAAAGCAATACAATGTTTTTTTGCTCAATGATGATTACACATCTATGGATTTTGTGGTCGATATTTTGATGAAGTTATTTCGGAAAAATTTTCAAGATGCTCATCGTATCATGATTGAAGTGCACAAATCAGGGCGAGGACTATGTGGAGTCTATCCCTACGAAGTTGCTGAAACGAAAGTGCATCAAGTCGGAGTATTGTCTCGTGAAAACGGATTTCCGTTGAAAGCGATAATGGAGGAAGCATAATTATGGTAAGTACAGAACTGAACGCAATTTTTCAAAAAGCAATTGCCTTTGCAAGGCATCAGCGTCATGAGTATCTTACGATTGAGCATGTGATACTCGCCCTCCTTAACTCACCGGATGGGGAAGCCATTATCCGAAGCTGCGGTGCCGATGTCGAACTGATTCGTGAAGCATTGGGGTCATATTTGATGCAGACGATGGAACCTTTACCCGATGATACAGAACAAGAGCCGTTTGAAACGGTAGCACTTGCTCGTATGATTGACGGAATGATGCATCATGTCCGAAGTGCTCAGAAAGAGTATGCCGATGTGGGAGATCTCATTGCGGCAGTATACGAAGAACACCACACCTATGCGTGTATGCTCCTCGAAGAGTACGGCATTAGCCGCGTAGATGTCCTCGAAGCGATTTCGCATCGTGATGTGGAGAGCACACAAGAAGATTCACGTAGTGAAGGGGCTTTACAAAAATATGCGATTAATCTTATCGCACAAGCACGTAAAGGGAAAATTGATCCGGTTATCGGACGTATTAATGAGATTGAACGCGCGATTCAGACTCTTTGTCGTCGCAAGAAAAATAATCCGCTTTTGATTGGTGAGCCGGGTGTCGGTAAAACCGCAATCGCTGAAGGGTTGGCATTGCGTATCGTCTCCGGTGATGTCCCTATATTACTCGAAGATGCGGAGATTTTTGCCCTTGATTTAGGGGCTATGCTGGCAGGAACGAAATATCGCGGTGATTTTGAGAAACGGCTCAAAGCGGTGATGGATGAAGCCGCAGAACACCCTAATGCAATTTTGTTTATCGATGAAATACATACGATTGTCGGAGCGGGTGCCGTCGGCGGCGGAAGTATGGATGCATCAAATCAGCTTAAGCCTGCACTTGCTTCAGGTGCATTGAAATGTATGGGTGCGACAACGCATGCGGAATATCGAAGCGTTTTTGAAAAAGATCGTGCCCTTAGTCGCCGTTTTTCGCGCATTGAGGTGGGTGAGCCGAGTGAAGAAGAGAGCTTTTTGATTCTTAAAGGACTTCGTGAACGCTATGAAAGGCATCATGGGGTTAAATATACCGATAAGGCACTACGTTCAGCCGTGGAACTCTCCAAAAAATACATTACGGATCGTTTTTTACCCGATGTAGCAATTGATTTGATCGATGAAGCAGGAGCCTCTTTTCATCTTAAAACGCACAAACGTACCACAATTACTCCCCATGATATTGAAACTATTATCTCTAAAATGACGGGAATACCTGCTTCTAAAATGGGTGCTGACGTACGTGAAAAACTCTCTTCTCTCGAAGCGGATCTTCAAAATTTGGTTATAGGGCAAGATCAGGCGATTGCACAAGTAGTCAAAGCAATCAAACGTACTTATGCCGGATTGAGTGCTCCTCATAAACCGATTGCTTCATTTTTATTTTCCGGTCCGACTGGGGTAGGAAAAACAGAATTGGCAAAATCGTTGGCAGAGATTATGGGTATTTACTTCGAACGCTTTGATATGTCTGAGTATATGGAGAAACATGCCCTTAGCCGTCTTATCGGTGCCCCTCCCGGATACGTCGGATTTGAGCAGGGGGGACTTTTGGTTGAAACCGTACGCAAACACCCTTATATGGTTTTATTACTCGATGAGATCGAAAAAGCGCATCCCGATTTAATCAACGTACTTTTGCAAGTCATGGACAGTGCAACACTCACCGACAATACCGGATTTAAAGCCAATTTCTCGAATATTGTATTGGTTATGACTTCTAATATCGGTGCTACTGAACGTACCGTTATGGGCTTTAATGCAGATAGCTCGATCTCCCGCCATGAAGCACTCAAATCATTTTTTACCCCTGAATTCCGTAACCGTTTGGATGGTGTCATCGAGTTTGGGGCATTGCCGATAAGGGTTGTTGAGAGTATCGTGGATAAATTTATACGTCAACTTAATACACAACTCAAAACGAAAAAAGTACACGTTTCTCTTACGGAAGCGGCAAAAATATACCTTGCCAAAATCGGATACGATAAGGCAATGGGGGCGAGACCGCTTTCACGTGTGATTTCTGAGAAAATCAAAGATCCGTTGGTGGATGAGATGCTGTTTGGACGGTTGGTACAAGGTGGGAAAGTTTCGGTAGATTATACGGATCAACTACTATTCGATTATGCGGTATGATTCCAAAGCTTACGTACCAGCTCTCTTTTCCTGATCCAAAAACAGCCTCTGCTGAGGGAATCGTTGCGTATGGCGGTGATCTCTCTCCGTCTCGCTTGATGATGGCGTACCGCAATGGAATATTTCCGTGGTACAGTATTAATGACCCGATTTTGTGGTGGTCACCTGATCCGAGACTTATTCTGGAATTGGATGATTTTAAACTTCATCGATCACTGCGTAAAAAAATCTCTCAGTTTGAAATCCGTTTTGATAGTGTATTTTCAGAGGTGATACGTGAATGTGCAAGTGCACCGCGTCGGGGACAAAAGGGAAGCTGGATTACCCATGAGATGATTGAGGCGTATGAAACGCTTCATGCATTGGGACATGCGCACAGTGTCGAAGCATTTCAAAACGGCGTTTTGGTCGGAGGACTTTATGGGGTGAGTGTCGGAGGTGTATTTTGCGGCGAATCGATGTTTGCTAAAGTTTCTGATGCTTCTAAAGTCGCTTTTGCCGCTTTAGTGGATCGGTTACGTGAAGGGGAATTTGACTTTATCGACTGTCAGGTTCCGACGGAGCATTTGAAAAGTCTTGGGGCAAAAGAGGTTTCGAGAGAATTTTTTTTGAGACGTTTGGCAATGAGTCAAAATAACGACTTAGTACTTGAATCGTGTAAAAATAGTTAATATTAAGTCAAATAAAAATATTATTTTTGGTTTTTTTTGTTATATTTATAATAAGATAATACATTTTTTTAAATATTTTAGATAAAATAACTAATCAAAAAAAAAGGTTAAAAATGAAAAAAATCACTCTACTTGCAGTTAGTGCTGTATCATTAGTCATGTTTTCTGGATGTGCAGGAATGTTTTCTGGTGAAACACAAATGTTGACAGTGAAATCTAGCCCAGCTGGAGCAAATGTTGCAATTAATGGAATGCCAATTGGACAGACTCCTCTTACAGCTCCAATAAGTAAGAAGAAAGACATTTTAATTACTCTAACTAAAGATGGTTATAAAGAAGTTACTGCGCCACTTAATACATCTTTTGACCCAATGGCACTTGTCGGTCTTTTCTCTTATGGTACACCTATTACAACAGATATTCAAAAAGGGACTGCATATCAAATTAGTCCTAATTACTATCAATTCGAACTTCAGAAACAAGATAAATAATTGAAAACAAGCTTTGCTTTATTGATGTTATCAACATTTTTATTTGGGTGTGATAATATCGAGGCAAAGCTTTCTCTATCGGACTTAAAAAAAGCCTCACTCCGTTATTTTATAACAATTAACTATAACTTACTTTCTAATGAAATGAAATATGGCGAAGATGAATATCTTAACAGCTTATATTCTGAAATAGCATCTTTTAAAACAACCATAACGAAAAGTGCAGTGAAAGAAAAATTTTCTTCTATCAAAGATCCATTTGATTTTGCAGTATCAATTACAAAGGAATTAGACTGATATTTGTAAAATGTTTACTTTATATTTTATTGTGCACTTATACTTTATCGGCACAAACTATAGAAGAGATTACAGAGTCTTCTGAATGGAAGTCACTATTACATATCAATGAAAGTAATCAATCTGAAATTACAGATATGAATTTTTTTCTCTCTAAGCAAACCAATCCAAGCATTGAACTAACAACATTATTAGCTAATAAAACATGTGAAAATATTTGTAAATATCCTGCAAGATATCGATTCCTTTCAAAAAAGCTAGACTTAAATATTTCTTTCGATCATTGTGATGAATTAGAAGCATATCTAAAAGATTCCCGTGGAAAATCAGTAAGCTTAGTTTTCGCATCTTCTTTTTTAGGTTCTCCAGCCTCTTATTTCGGTCATACGTTTATTTCTGTAAACAAGGAAAAGAATATACACTTTTCTGAAACGTTTGGATATGCCGCAGAACTTCCACAATCAGGGAATCCTTTTTCTTTAGTTATAAAAGGTGTTTCGGGACAATATAATGGACGATATGTTTTAGCGCCATATTATCAAATGCTTGAGTCGTATAGTGTTATTGAACAAAGAACTTTATATGAATATACTCTTGATTTAAATCAGAGTGAAATAGAAAATATGCTCTGGCATTCTTATGAACTTCAGAACATCAATGTCCCGTATAAATTTTTTACTGAAAATTGTGCATATGAAGTCTTTTGGCTTATTGAAGTAGCAAGACCTTCCATAAGTCTGAGAACAAAACTAAAGCCTTACGTAATCCCATATGAAACAATTCAAGTATTAAAAGATGAGGGGATGGTATTAGATCATAATAAGCGTCAACCATTGATAGAACATTTATATAGAGTATATAGTACTTTGAATAATGACGAAAAGAAGCTTTTTTCATACTGGAAAGAAAGTTCTAATAAAGAGAAAGAATTAGATGACTTAAATATATCGCAAAGCACTAAAAATACGTTTGCGGAACTAATAAATGGCTATTATGATATTTTATTTAAAAAAAATCACAATAGTAAGGCAGATTTTTATGATGTAAAAAAAATTCCTTTTATGAAAACACAAATAAAAGATGTAATCGATTTTGAACCAAGGAAGCCACATAAAGTTTCGTTAGGAGCTATATCCAAAAATGGAAATATGGGAGAACTGTTGAGCTTCCGACCTGTGTTGATGGATAGATTTGAAGAGAGAGATAGTCTTTTAAGTGAATCAACACTTGAATTTTTAAATATGACATTTTCAAGAGTTGATAATAATACAAAACTAGAAAACTTTGACATTATTAAGGTAGAATCTTTGAATAAAAGATTTGATTTTTATGAGCCAAATTCATGGAGAATTTATCTTGGAGCTAATAGAACATTTAATGATAATAGTTTTTCGTCAGTATTTGAAGCAGGAATAGGCTTAACAAAAGGAAATGATCTTTTTAGTGCATATGGACTTGTTCAAATGGCAATATATCCAACACAAGTATCCATAAATTTACAAGCCTTATTTGGATTAAGTTTATGGGTTGAAAAAGGCCATTTAAATTTTGATTATAAAGAAAGTTTTGCAAATTGTGGAGGTTCTTCAAGGAAAGAACACTTAATAACTTTTTATTATCCACTTGGGCAAAGATTTAGCATTCGTGTATCAAATGAGTTTGGGTATCAAGAAAAGAGAATGATAATTGATTACAAATTTTAAAGGATTTGACACATTACTTTTTGTTAAAATTAAGCTTCATTCTTTTATACTAGCTGTTAATTCTTATGAAAAAGGGGTATACATGAAAAAAGTTCTTATTAGTATGGTTGCCGTAGCGGCACTAAGTACAGCAGGTTTTGCAACAGTTAACAATCAAACGGGATGTGGTCTTGGATCACAAATCATTAAAGATGACAGTTCAGCGGTAATGCTTGCTCTCCAAGCAACAACTAACGGAACACTTGGAAACCAAACCTTTGGTGTTACTTCAGGAACATCCGGATGTAGAAAAGCAAACTTTGTTATGAATGAGCGAGCGGCAGAATTCGTAGCGTCAAACATGGATCAGCTTTCTCGTGAGATTGCTATCGGTCAAGGTGAAAGCGTTTCGACTTTAGCTGAACTTTTGAATGTTCAAGACAAAGCGGCATTTGCATCAGCACTTCAAGCAAACTACAACGCTATCTATAGCAATGAAAAAGCCGATATGGCAACGGTACTCGATAACGTTTCTACTATCGCCGGATAATCACTTTCTACGGACGCATTTTATGCGTTCGAGAATTTCTAAGGTTTTTTTTGCCGTTTCTTCTTTTAATATGTGTACTGAGTTTATCAATCTTTGCAGCTTCGACTGATGAACTGATCGCACAAGCTCATTCTAAAAAACTTTCCGAATCTCGTTATTGGCATCTTCTGATGCATACTCCTGTGGATGAAAGTGAGATTGATGATCCCTCTTTTTTCCTCTCTTCAACGGGTAAGACAGATCTCTCTTCTGAACTCGACGCAACCATCAAACAGGTAAATGAAGATCAAAATCGTAGTGATACTTCTGTTTTTTGTCGCTTTCCTGCACGAAGAGCTTGGCTGGAAAAAGAGCTTAACACCTCATTCGGGGAGGGTGAGTGTCGAGGATATGAAGCTCTCGTGGTAAAGATGGATCCCCAAAAAGTGACCCTTGTTTTTCCGAGTGCCCATATCAACTCACCTGCATCAATGTTCGGCCATACCTTTTTACGGATTGATTCCTCAATGGAGTCGAAACTCATGTCATACGCGATCAACTATGCTGCGCATACGGAAGATACAAATGGTTTGTTATTCGCCTATAAAGGGTTGTTTGGGGGCTACTACGGGTACTATTCCATGCTCCCCTATTATGAAAAACTCAAAGAGTATCGTGATTCCGAGTCCAGAGACGTATGGGAATATGATCTTAACCTTACCCATGATGAGGTAATGGCGATGGTACGTCATATTTGGGAGTTACAACATATCAATTCTTGGTACTATTTTTTTGATGAAAACTGCTCTTATCATATGCTATGGCTTACCGAAATAGCCCGTCCGAGCGTACGACTGAGAGAGCATTTCTTTTATTACGTCATTCCTCCCGAAACCGTACGGGCTTTTGAGGATGAAGCACTCGTTACGGAAAAACACTACCGCCCTTCAAAACGGACAAAATTGTTATCATACGAACGTCATCTCTCCTCTCAAGGGCTTAGAGCCGTGAAAGAACTAACCGAGGGTAAAATCAATGCTGCTACATTTAAAGAGGTTGATTTGTGTGAGCAAGAACGCCGCTTTGTCCTTGAGGCGGCGGCAGAACTGGTCGAATATGATTTTATAGAAGGGAAAATATCCAAAGAAGTTTATGCTTTGCGTTATCATGCCCTCCTTAGTCAGCGTGCGGCATTGGGCGAGGGGGAAAATCTTCCGATAGGCATCAAAGCTAATCCTGATACCGCCCACCATTCGGCAAGAGTCGTCGTGGAACAGGGATGGTTTGAACACCGCTCTCCATTGTTGATCGGATGGCGTCCTGCTTTTCATGATTTGAGTGAGGATGATACGGGACATCTCCCCGGGGCGCAAATCGAATTTCTTGATACGTTGGTCGGGATTGAACATGATAACGTGAGAATGGAGAAATTGACCCTTCTCTCTTTGGCTTCCATTACTCCGGTAAGTCACTTTTTTAAGCCATTCTCTTGGAGGATGAAAAGCGGTTGGGATCGTGATTACGGAGCGGATCAATTGAGCTTCGTTACCCGAGTCGGAGCCGGGGCATCGATAGGAAATGATCAGATATTCGGGTATCTTTTGAGCGAACCCGAAATAAGATTAGGGTTTAATGCTGATATCGGTTTAGGTTTTAGTGCAGGGGCGGGAATTAGCTGGAGCGGACGTATGAAAACCTTAGCCGAAGCAGGGCATATTTTTTATCTCGATAAGAGAGATCAAAGTCGTATGAATATTTCTCATTTATGGCAATTAAACACGTCAGGAGCCCTTTCAATGCGTTATGAAACGATTGATCAAGAGTATCGGGAAGAACGCTTGATGCTCGGTATGAACCTCTATTTTTAATTATTTTTCGGCATAATAGTTCTAATTTAAAGAATGGAGTTTTTATGTATTTAGAGGAAGCTCGCTTCGCCCTTTGGGCTGATTTTATCGAACGAACCTTTTTGGAAACAGGGTTTAGAGAACTCATCGATAAAGGGATTATCAACGGTGCCACTTCCAACCCCGCTATTTTTAAAAGTGCGATCCTTACCTCACCGGCGTATCAAGAGCAACTCGCTACTCTCACCCATTTATCCTCCAAAGCAAAGTATGAAGCGTTGGCAATTTTTGATATCCAGAGTGCCGCCGATATTTTACGTCCTCTGTATGACAAAGGAGATGACGGGTACGTGAGTATCGAAGTTGATCCTTTTTTATGTGATGATAGCGAGGCTACGATTGCGGAGGGGGTACGGCTGCACGGTAGTATCAACCGACCTAATGTAATGATAAAAGTTCCTGCAACGGATGCCGGATATATCGCGATGGAAACGCTTGCAGGAATGGGAATTCCGGTGAATGCGACGTTGATTTTTTCGGTTGAGCAAGCGCTTAAATGTGCGGATGCATTTAATAAAGCTGCTCAAAAATCTTCGGTTGATACGGTTATCAGTGTCTTTGTAAGTCGAATAGACCGCGCTATTGATGAGACACTACGTGCACAGGGAATTCAGACCGGATTGATGGGGATACTCAACGCGAGTGATATTTATAATCGCGTTGAAGCATTGCACGTTCCGAAATGTCGTGTACTTTTTGCCAGTACCGGCGTTAAAGGCTCTGAATTCAGAGCCTCGTATTATATCGATGAACTTTTGGCACCTAACAGTGTCAATACGGCACCGATTGCGACGATTGACGCGTATGTGCTCGGAGGGGATAGAACATTGAAATTGCCGAAAAATGCAGTGAGTATTCAAGAACATCATAACAAAGTGGCGAATGCCGGAATTGTGATGGAAGATATCATTAAACAGCAGATAGAAGAGGGATTGGATGCATTTAAAGTTGCGTTCACCGAAATTCTGGACGCATTGGAGTAATAAGATGAGTCAGCAAAACGACCAAACGGATACAGGTGAGCTTAAATTTGAGGTATTGAAAAAAATTCGAGGTTATTTGCGCCGTATGGTGGATGCGGGGGGAAGTGACTTGCATATTAAAGCCAATAGCATTGTACGCGCTCGTATTAACGGAGAGATTGTCCCTTTATCGGGTGAAACTCTCTCAAAAGAAGATGCCTTTATTTTTGCAAAAGAGTTACTCCAAACGCGTTTTTCTGAATTGGTAGAAAAAAAAGAGCTTGATCTGGTATATCCATTCGATGAAAACACCCGTTTTCGTATCAATATTTTCTTTCAAATGGAAGGGGTGTCGGCAGTTTTTCGTTTGATTCCGGTTAAAATTTTGAGCATTGATGAACTTAATCTTCCTGCGGTTATTCATACCTTTTCTGAGATGGAACGGGGACTTGTTTTGGTCACCGGGGTCACCGGAAGCGGTAAATCAACAACGTTAGCGGCATTGATCGATGAAATAAATTTGAAGCGACGTAAACATATTATTACTATTGAAGATCCGATCGAGTTTGTCCATAAAGATCGTAAGTGTATTATAAATCAGCGTAGTGTCGGACAAGATACTCTAAGCTTTGGCAATGCACTCCGCGCCGCTTTGCGTGAAGACCCCGATATTATTTTGGTCGGAGAGATGCGAGATACGGAGACCATTGAGATTGCGTTGCATGCGGCAGATACGGGACATTTGGTTTTTTCGACCCTTCACACTTTGGACGCCAAGGAGACGGTTAACCGTATCATTTCGGTTTTTCCGACCGGTGAACAAAACCGTGTTCGGATGACACTCGCTTCCGTTCTTAAAGGGATTATTTCTCAGCGGCTTATTCCTACGGTAGAGGGAAAACGGACAGCGGCATTGGAGATATTGATCCGAACTCCTCGTATTGAGCAGCTCATTGCCGAAAATCGCGATATTGAAATCCCGGATACGATTGCGGAAGGGAAAGAGCTCTATAAATCGCAAACATTTGATCAGGGGATTTTGGATTTGTATCTTGCACAGCGTATCAGTCGTGAGGATGCATTATCTTATGCAACGTCTCCATCGGATTTAAAACTTCGTATGGAGGGGTTGAGCACGGCAGTGGATAAAGGGAAACTCGGGCTAGATGAGGGTCTGAGAGAGTTTAGAGAAGAGGATTACATAGGGTTAAAAGAGTAGATAGGGTTTAGAATAAAATAAGCTATGTTTAAGTATAATTCGCCCCATTTTATTTACGAAGGACATGATTATGTTAGAAGGCATTGTAAGAGAGAGTATTGGCAAAGCTGCTACAAAAGCGTATCGCCGTGATGGTTATCTCATTGCCAACATCTACGGAAAAGGGCTTGAAAACGTTCACGCCGCGTTCAAAATGAACGATTTTATCCGTACGGTGCGCAATAAAGAAACCGTAGCATTTGCTGTAAAAGTTGGCGGAAAAGAGATGAACCTTGTTGTTCAAGGGTATGAGTCTCATCCGGTATCCGGCAATTTGTTGCACGTTGATTTGATGGTTGCGCAACCGGGTGTGGTTACTCACTATCATGTTCCTGTTAATGCGGTAGGAACTCCAATCGGTTTGAAAAACAAAGGTATGTTGTTTGTTGCAAAAAAACGTCTTCGCGTAAAAGCGGCGATTGAAAACTTGCCGGCTAATATCACTATCGATGTTGCTCCGCTTGATCTCGGTGATTCAGTATTGGTTCGTGATCTTCCACGTGTTGAAAACGTTACGTTTACTGATTCAGACCGTGTATCGGTTCTTAGTATCATCAAAGCGAAATAATGATGCTTATCGTCGGACTGGGAAACCCCGGCTCGGCGTATGCGCAAACCCGGCATAATATCGGGTTTATGGTGATTGACGAGCTTTGCCGTCGTCGTAGTGTGCAAAATGTTTCAAAGAGCTCCTTCGAAGGGGAGTTGTTTAAAATGGGTCAGCACTTTCTTCTTAAACCTACTACGTTTATGAATCTCTCCGGTCGCTCTATCCTCGCCGTTAAAAATTTCTATAAAATCGATGAAGTCATTGTTGTTCATGATGATTTGGATATACCATTCGGTGCGTTGCGTTTTAAAAGCGGTGGCGGTCATGGCGGACATAACGGATTAAAATCGACCGATGCAGCTATATCTGCCGATTATATCCGTGTCCGTATGGGAATCGGCAAACCGGAACACAAATCGCAAGTGGCCGATTATGTGCTCCATCCGTTTAGTGCGGAAGAACAAACCAAGCTTCCCGCATGGATAGCTTCCGCTGCTGATGCCGTTGAAATGCTTCTTGAATACAGTTGCAGCGATGTTGCCTCCAAATATTCGATGAAGGGGCTGTAAAAATTTTGCAGGTTTTATTGGATACAATAAACTTCAATTTTTATAGTTAGGCTATCATGCTTGCATTTACTACTTTATCGTTACTTTATCTACGTTATTTTTCGATTGTTCTGATCGCATTAAGCAGTTTTATGGTGGGATTTGATCTGATGGATAATGCGTCAGAACTGCCGAGTTCCGCCAATCTTGTATTAATCTATATCATGTATAAATATTTTTATGCGATTGATATGATGCTTCCGATATCCCTCGTTTTTGCGATCATCGCCTCTTTGGTTGAATTGGTTCGCTCTAATGCGCTGGCGGCGTATTTTGCCCTTGGATATTCCAAAACTCGAATAATGGTACCGTTTTTGAGTGTAGCGGGGGGGATGATTATCGGTTACATTGCCCTTCATTCGACCAATTTTGCCCGATCAAACGAGTTTGCCAACAATTTGCGTGAGACTTCCCAATTTATTCGTCCTACGAGTAATCTTTTTTTCACACACGAGGGAAGTTATATCTATTTCGGCAACCTCTATCCTTTGAGTAAAAAAGCGGAAGATATCCGAATTTTTACTTTTGAAAAGGGGCATTTAAAAGAGGCGTTAAGTGCAAAAGAAGCACATTACGATAATGAATTTTGGAATATTAAAAAGGCTCATATTATAAGTCCTCCGCAAGGGTTTGATCTCAAGGGACTCGGGATAACGAGCGAAGATCGCCATAATCTCAAAGTATTACGTGATTTTAAACCTAAAATATTGGATCAGGTGTATGAAGGAAAAGCCAATTTTACCATTGGTGATGGCTTGGATGCCCTTGCTCTTTTGGAAAATCAAAATGTTGACGTGGCCAAAATAAAAAGTGCAATGTACCGTATTTTTATCTCTCCATGGTTTGCCCCGATTTTAATGGTTATTTTTTTCACCTATGCACCGGTGAGCAGCCGTTTTTTAAATCTCTCATTTTTTAGCTTCGGTGCTATCTTAGTAACTCTGATTACATGGGGCTTGTTGTTTATGTTGGGTGAACTCTCAAATAATAAAACACTCTCTCCTGAAATGGGGATTATCACCCCGATTATTCTCTTGTGCTGTGTCATGTTATGGCGTCTTGGAAATCCCCTAAGGAGAGTTAGGGTAAAATCGCGACAAAACTAATCAATGAGGATTAAGGGTGATCGATTTTAAAGCTCTGGCACAAACGTACGGAACGCCTTTGTACGTATATGATTTTGATGCGATGCGTACACAATTTGAATCATTAAAAGAGGCTTTTCGCGGTCGTAAATCAATTTTGGCGTATGCGGTTAAAGCAAATTCTAACCTTAGCGTTGTCAAGCATTTTGCGCAGATGGGTTCGGGTGCCGATTGTGTATCGATCGGTGAAGTACGTCGTGCGTTGATGGCGGGTGTTCCGAAATACCGTATACTTTTTAGCGGCGTAGGTAAACGCGATGATGAGATTCGTGAAGCGATTGAATCGGATATTCTCTATATCAATGTAGAGAGTGAAGCGGAACTCTCTCGTGTTGAAATGATTGCACGGGAGTTGAAGTCCAAAGCCCGTATTAGTATCCGTGTTAATCCGAATATCGATCCAAAAACCCATCCGTATATCTCTACCGGACTTCATGACAATAAATTCGGGGTTGAAATCGCTGCGGCAAAACGGATGTATATTCAAGCAAAAAATTCAGCCCATTTAGACCCAGTAGGTATCCATTTCCATATCGGAAGCCAATTGACCGAACTAGAACCGATTTACGAGGCGGCGGTGATAGTAGCCGATTTGCTCCGCTCATTGCAAGCGATCGATATTGAGTTAAAATTTTTCGATATCGGCGGTGGATTAGGGGTTCGTTACGATAACGAAACAACGATTAAACCGTATGATTATGCACAGGCGATCCTCGCTGCCCTCAAAGGGATAGACGTCACGATAATTTGTGAGCCGGGACGCTTTTTGACCGCCAATGCGGGATATTTTTTAACCAAAGTACTCTATGAGAAGCATAACGGTGAAAAACGTTTCGTTATGGTGGACGGAGCAATGAACGATCTTATACGTCCGAGCTTGTATAAAGCGTATCACCGTATCGAAGCGTTGGACAAGAGCGGTGATGAGAGTGTGGCCGATGTTGTCGGACCTGTCTGTGAAAGTGGTGATTTTTTAGCCAAAAACTATCCCCTCCCTCCGATGGAGCATAACGACCTTTTGGTGGTTCACAGTGCCGGAGCCTACGGTTTCGGGATGGGGAGTAACTACAATACGCGCGGGCGTTCAGCCGAAATTGCGGTTGAATCGGGCAATGAACGTTTAATTCGCCGTCGTGAAACGTTTGAAGACGTTATTGCGCTAGAACGCGAGTATTTGTAGGACATTATGATGTACTTTATAGATGTGCAGGGGACATTGATCGAAGACAATACCAAACTCCCAACGCGTGGAGCAGTAGCGTTTATCGATCATCTCAATACGCATCAGATCCCGTATATGGTGATTACCAACAGCACCAAAAATCCGAGCGATGAGTTTTTGGGTTATTTGAATTCTATCGGATTGAATATCGCGCGTGAACGTTATCTTGATCCTTTGATGATGTTAGAACGCCATATTGGGAAAACCAAGAAAATAGCCGCTTACGGATCAACCCCATTTTTAGATGTAGTGCGATCTATGGGGTATGTATTAGACTACAGTGCACCGGATGTTGTTTTAATCGCCATTAAAGATGATTTTGTGAGTGATGAATACGCACAAATGATTGAATTTCTCCTCGCAGGTGCTGAACTTATCGGAATGCATGAAACGACCCTTTACGTCAAAAATCACAAACGTTATCCGGGGGTTGGGGCAATTTTAAAAATGTTGGAATTTGCCACTTCCACGCCGTATAGTGTTGTCGGAAAACCGAGTACCCTATTTTTTGAAGAGGCGTTGTCTCGACTTTGTGAGCAAAAGTCAGGAGCAACCTTCTCTGATGTTACGATCATTAGTGATGATGTGAAAGGGGATCTTATCGGAGCGCAGTCCTTAGGTATGAAAGGGATATTCGTCCTCAGTGGCAAATATCGTTGTGCCGAGGAAATTATTCCCTCTTTAAAAACTTCCGAGCGTCCGGCAGAGATTTATGCCGATATGCAAGAGATATTGGAGCGTTTATGAATACTTTAGAAGAGTGCAGAGCACACATTGATGAGATTGACGATGAGATGGTCACACTGTTAAATCGCCGTATGGAAGTGGTTCGCCGTGTCGGTGAAATCAAACATGAAAGCAACAGTGCGATCTATCGTCCTGAACGGGAAAAATCGATTATCGATCGTCTCACTAAAATCAGTGAAATGTCAAACGGATTGCTAAACCGTCAAGCGATTGAAGCGGTGTTTTTAGAGATTTTTGCCGTGGCACGTAATCTTGAACTTCCTGAGCGTATTGCGTATTTGGGACCTGAGGGGAGCTTTACCCATCAGGCGGCGGAATCTCGTTTCGGTGCAATGAGCGATTACCTCTCCCTTGGTTCCATCGAAGCCGTTTTTAAAACTCTTGAAGCGGGTCGTGCCAAATTCGGAGTGGTTCCGATTGAAAATTCACGAGATGGTGTTGTCGGTGAAACGCTTGATTTACTCGGTAAAAGCAGTGTCAAAATTGTAGCTGAACTTTACATGCCGATACATATGGCATTTGCGACCAAAGCGGAGCAAATCCACCATATCAAACGTATTTATTCTAAGGATAAAGGGTTCGGACAATGTCGAGAGTTTCTGGCGGAACACGGGTTAGATACGATTGAGCATATACCGGTAGAATCAACGGCAAAAGCGGCTATTTTGGCTTCTAAAGATCCTGAAGCCGCTGCTATATGCTCTCATATCGCCGCAAAACTTTACGGTGTTCCGACATTGTTTGAAAATATCGAAGATACTCAAAATAATGCTACGAGATTTTTTATACTAAGTGATTTTAAAAACGGTATTAGCGGTGATGATAAGACTTCCATTTTGGTTCGTCTTAAAGATGCGCAAAAAGCGGGAGCCTTGGTTCATTTTCTCGAAGATTTCAATAACGCCGACATCAATCTAAGCAAGATCGAAAGTCGTCCCTCAAGAGACAATGACGGTTTCGGCTACTGGTTTTTTATCGATTTTTTCGGCCACATTGATGAGCCGAGTGTTCAAACATTAATACAAAAACACAATGATGAAGTAACATGGCTGGGAAGTTATGTTAAGGGAGAGTTATGAAATTTAATAGTGCATTAGAAACGATCAAAACATACGAAGCTGGTAAACCGATCGAGTTAGTAGTCCGTGAATACGGTATTACGAAAGATCAGATTGTCAAATTAGCCAGTAATGAAAATCCGTTCGGGTGTTCTCCGAAAGTTAAAGAAGCCGTACGTTCTATTATCGATAATATGGCACTTTACCCTGATGATTCGATGGTTAAACTTAAAACCGCGTTGTCGAATAAATACGGTATCGAACCTAATGAGCTCATTATAGGTGCGGGAAGCGATCAGGTGATCGAATTCGCGATTCATGCCAAAGTGCATGAAGGTAGTAAAGTATTGATGAACAGTGTAACGTTTGCCATGTATGAGATTTATGCGAAACAGGTAGGCGCACAAATCCTTCGTACCGCGTCACGTGAGCATAAAATGGAAGAGTTTTATGCGCTGTATCAAGAACACAAACCTTCTATTGTTTTTCTTTGTACCCCTAATAATCCGACCGGTGAGGGGTTAAACGCAGAAGAGATGTTCTCTTTTATCGAAAAAGTAGACAACGATACGTTAGTAATCGTTGACGGTGCGTATATGGAATATGCCCGTTTTAAAAATCCCGCTTTTGCCGTCGAGCCGCGAGATTTAATTGCGAAGTTTGATAACGTCCTTTTTCTCGGGACTTTTTCAAAAGCGTACGGTTTAGGAGGGATGCGTGTGGGTTACGGCATCGCCCAAAATCACATAATTGATGCTCTCTATAAAGTTCGTCCCCCTTTTAATATTACGACACTTTCTCTCGAAGCGGCTTCTGTAGCGTTGGAAGACGAGGAATTTGTTCAAGAGTGTATCGCCGATAATTTTGCGCAGATGAGACGTTATGAAGAGTTTGCACGAGAAAAAGGGATCAATGTGATTGAAAGTTATACCAATTTCGTCACTTTATCGCTTCCTGAAGAAAAAAATTCATCGAAAATTGCGCAAGAACTCTTAAAAAAGGGTATGATTGTACGTGATTTAAGCAGTTACGGATTGAACGCGATTCGTGTTACAATCGGAACCCGAGTTCAAAATGATCGATTCTTTGAACTCACTGATCCTTTATTATAAAAATTAGGTAACGATGGATTTTAAGACCCTTTTCGCACAGCTTGTTGTTTTTTTCGGAAAGCTCACTCAGGCACAAAGAATTATTATCGCTACGGCGGTTGCCGGAATTATCGCTTTCTTGATTTTCTTGGTTGTGTATACTTCCGAAGGGTCGAAAACAGATAATGATGGGTATCAAGTTCTTTTTGATCAACTGAGCAGTGAAGATGCCGCGAAAGTTATTGAACAACTCGAAAAAGATCAAGTTCCTTACCGAATCCCTCGTGAAAATGTGATTGAAGTCCCCAAAGAAGTTGTCTATAAAGAGCGTATTACTATCGCCTCTTTGGGTATTCCGAAAGAGGGACATGTCGGATTTGAACTTTTTGATAAACAAGAATTCGGTGCTACAAATTTCGATCAAGAGGTAAAATTTCGACGAGCATTAGAGGGGGAGTTGGCAAGATCGATTGACTCCCTTTCTCCGGTAGAAAAATCGAGTGTTTCACTTGCTCTTCCGAAAGAGACACTGTTTGTAGCCGAAGAAGTTCCCCCCTCAGCTTCTGTTATGGTTCAACTTTATCCTGATCGGAAATTGACCCCAAAACAGATTCGGGGGATTAAAAAGCTCGTTGCGGCTGCCGTTCCGAAGTTGACTCCTGAGAATGTAGCATTGATAGATTCTGAGGGTGAAACTCTCGGAGATGATGATGCCGCGAGTGCAATGGGTGAACTCTCTGCAATACAACAGATGTACAAAACCAAAGAAGAGAAAAAGCAAGAGGAGAAAATCATCAATGTTCTTGCCCCGTTTATCGGTGGTAAAGATCGTGTTGTTGCAAAAGTAACGATTGAATATGATTTTTCAGAACAAAGTTCGACGTCGGAAAAATACGATCCGGAAAACGTAGTGCGCAGTGAACAAACGCTTGAAGAGAAGCGTGAAGGAGCTGCACCTGCGCAAGTAGGCGGCGTTCCGGGTGCCGTCAGTAACATTGGACCGGTAGAAGGTCTAGCAAGCGGCGGCGGTGAAAAATTCGAAAAAACTTCCGGAACCACCAATTATGAAGTCTCCAAAACCGTGTCAACCACTAAGATGGAGTTTGCACGCATTAAACGGATGACGGCCGCCGTTGTTGTTGACGGTAAGTATGAGCCTAAAAAAGATGCAGCAGGAGAGGCGACCGATGAGATCGAGTATGTTGCACTGGATGAGACACAAATTCAGGCAATTGATGCATTGGTTAAGCAGTCTATCGGTGTAGATGAACAGCGCGGAGATCAGGTAACGGTCCGAAATTTTGCATTTCAAGCCTCCAAAGAGGGGCTAGAACCTAAAGACGGTGCTTCAAAAGCCTCTGATTTTATAGCAACATATCTCCTCCCCTTTGCCCCTATTTTTAAATACATTTTAGTAGGGATTATTTTATTCATAGCGTATAAAAAAATCATTATCCCATTTGCGGAACGTATGCTAGAATTTAGCAGAGAAGAAGAAGAGTTCGAAAAACCGAATTTAGAAATTGCCGACGATGAAGATGAAGATTTGGCGGAAAAAGTACAACTTATGCGTAAAAAAGTGGAAAATCAATTGGGACTTGGGGAAAATTTCAATGAAGATGAGCTTAAATACGATGTATTGCTTGAAAAAGTACGTGAAATTGCCGAAGATCATCCTGAAGAGATAGCTTCGTTAATTCAAGCCTTGATTGATGAAGAGTCAGTACCGTCTGATTCTCCACATAAGCGATAGGAGCGGCATATGACTTTGACACAGTCCCAACAAGCTAATTTTGACGAAATGAGTATGTCACAGAAAGTGGCTATTTTATTAGTACAGTTGGGTGAAGATGTCACAGCCACTATTTTTTCCCGTATGAATGTCGAATCGATTACCGAAATCTCCAAATTTATAGCCAATAACCGCTCTATTGAAAAAAATATCGGAGCTGCCGTTTTAGAAGAGTTTTACGCGATTATTCAATCAAACCAATATCTCAACACCGGCGGTATGGATTACGCACGTGAAATCCTCTACAAAGCATTAGGGCCTGAAGAGGCGAAAAAGGTATTGGAACGGCTGAGCAAAACAATGCAAGGCGCCCAAAACTTCTCTTATTTGGCAAAAATCAAACCGCAACAGCTCGCCGACTTTATTATGAACGAACATCCTCAAACCGTAGCCTTGATCCTAGCGCATATGGACCCTTCCGCCGCTGCAGAGACCCTCTATATCTTTCCGGATGATTTGCGCGCCGAAGTAGCGATGCGTATGGCCAAACTCGGAGACATCTCACCGTCGATTATCAAACGGGTCAGCGCGGTACTCGAATCCAAACTCGAATCCCTTGCCAGCTACAAAGTCGAAGTGGGCGGGCCTCGGGCCGTGGCCGATGTCTTCAACCGTTTGGGTGCAAAAGCGTCTAAAGCCACCTTGTCACAAATCGAGCAGTTGGATCAAGAGCTTGCGGCATCGATCAAAGAGATGATGTTTACCTTCGAAGATATGGTTGATCTCGACGGTAACAGTATTCGTGAAATCCTTAAAGCGGTGGATAAAAATGATCTTATGCTGGCGTTGAAAAATGCGGCGGAAGAGCTCAAAGAGAAATTTTATGCCAATATGTCCCAACGTGCTAAAGATGCCTTTATCGAAGAGCTCCAATTTTTGGGTGCGGTTAAGATGAAAGAGGTCGAGGGTGCACAACGTCGAATTGTTGATGCGGTTCAGGCATTGGCAGAGCAGGGTATCTTGCAACTCGGTGAATCTGAAGAGATGGTGGAGTAACGTAGATGGACGTAGTTATTCATCATAATTCTACCGGCGCACATACCATCAACAAATACCAATTTAAAATTCTTTCGTCTCTCTCCGGTATGAGTATCGGTGAAGCGAGTCAAGAAATCAATAACGTCCCAAGAGAAGAACCGCAAGAGGAACACCGTAAAGAAGAACCGAAATCTTCTAAAGATGAACTCATCGAGTCATTGATGAAAAAAGCCGATGAAATGAGTTCAAATGTGATCAAAATGCAAATGCGTCTTGAGTCAATGCAAGAAGAGCATGCAAGCGCACTCGAAGAAGCTAAAAAAATTGCTTATGATGAAGGTATTGAGGCGGGAATAGCGCAAGAGAAAGCGAATCATGAGGGAAAAAATGCACAATCGCATGATCAGCTGGCTCAGTCGGTTAAAACATTAGAAAATGCCGCCGCCGAGTTTGTTTCCGCACTTGGAGCAATTCAAAAAGAGCTTACCCATACGGCGCTTGATATCGCCAAAGAGGTGATCGGGATTGAAACGGGAGAGCACAGCTCGAAAATAGCGGCTAAACTTTCGAGTGATCTGATTGAAGAGCTGAAAGATGCCTCTAAAATAACCCTTCGGGTTAATCCAACCGATCATGGATTTATCTCTGAAAAAGTGGGCTCACTTGAGCATGTCGAGGTGCTCTCAGATCGTGCGATCAGCCCCGGTGGGGTTGTTGCCATCAGTGATGCGGGAAATATTGATTCGGAGATTAAAAAGCGTTACGAAAGACTTAAACGTTCGTTGTTGCTTGAATCATAAAGCAGTTTCGTAAACATTCACTTTTATACTATAGACTTCGAGAATAGAATTATTTTAGGACAGTGCATTAGAATGAATATTAAAAATTATACTTTACCGCAGTTGGAATCATTGTCTCAAAAAATACGGGATCGTATTTTAGAGGTAGTAAGTACCAACGGCGGTCATTTGAGCTCTACGTTGGGTGCTACAGAGATTATCGTAGCGATGCATAAAGTATTTGATTCAACACGTGATCCTTTTATCTTTGATGTATCCCATCAAGCGTATGCCCATAAACTTTTAACAGAGCGTTGGGAAGAGTTTGCGACACTTCGCCAATTTGGGGGTCTGAGCGGTTATACGAAACCTTCAGAATCAAAAAGCGATTATTTTGTCGCGGGGCACAGTTCCACTTCGATCTCTTTAGGGGTAGGGGCAGCCAAAGCGATTGCATTGAAAAATGAGCAAAAGAGTCGTATCCCCGTTGTGGTGATCGGTGATGGTGCAATGTCGGCAGGGATGGCGTATGAAGCGATGAATGAACTGGGAGATCGTAAATACCCGATGATTATTATCCTCAACGATAATGAAATGAGTATCGCCAAACCGATCGGTGCGATCAGCCGAATGCTCAGTTCTGCAATGGCCAGTCCGTTTTATCAGCGATTCAAACGTAAAACAGAACAGTTTGTCGATAATTTCGGAGAAGGGGCCCATTATCTGGCAAAGCGGTTTGAAGAGTCGTTTAAACTCATCACTCCGGGGATTATGTTTGAGGAGATGGGGATTGAGTATATCGGTCCCATTGACGGGCATGATCTTAAATCACTCATCGAGACGTTTGAAACGGCTAAAGGGATGGGTAAACCGGTGCTTGTCCATATCCAAACCATTAAGGGCAAAGGGTATGAGATTGCCGAGGGTAAACATGAAAAATGGCACGGCGTCTCACCGTTTGATCTGAAAAGCGGTACGGCAAATGCCAAAAGTTCAGCCAAAAGCGCTACGCAGATTTATGCGGATGCCCTTATGGTACAGGCTGATAAAAACGATAAAATCGTTGGGGTTACCGCAGCTATGCCGAGCGGAACAGGATTGTCGGCACTTATGGAAAAATACCCCGACCGTTTTTGGGACGTGGCGATTGCCGAACAGCATGCCGTTACGTCGATGGGGTCATTGGCCAAAGAGGGATTTAAACCGTTTTGTACGATCTATTCAACTTTTTTGCAACGCGGGTTTGATCAGGTGATCCATGATGTATGTTTAATGGATTTACCGGTCGTATTTGCCCTTGATCGTGCCGGAATCGTAGGAGAAGACGGTGAAACCCATCAAGGGGCATACGATATCAGTTTTCTACGTCTTATCCCTAATATGACACTTTGTGCACCGCGTGATGAACTCTCCTTTCACCAGATTGTTGAATTCGCTTCCAATTATGCGCATCCGTGTGCGATTCGCTATCCGAGAGGGGCATTTTTTGAAGCGGAGCTTCCTGCATCCATCCCGTGTGAGCGAGGGAAGTCACAGCTTCTACTTTCAAACGACTCCAGCCGATTGTTTATCGGCTACGGCAACGGTGTCGGACGTGCGGCACAAACCATTGAACTGATGGAAGAGAAGCCCTCATTGCTTGATTTGCGATTCGTGAAGCCTTTGGATACGCAGATGTTGCGTCAAATGGCACAAAAATATAAACAATGGTATGTTTTTAGTGATTCAGCCCGACTTGGTGGGGTAGGGAGCGCATTGCTAGAGTGGCTCTCAGAAGAGAAAATTACAGATGTACAGGTTGTGAGTTTCGAATACGAAGATGTGTTTATCAAACACGGCAACACCAAGCTCGTAGAAGAGTCTTTGGGACTTCTTCCCGAACAATTAGCATTACGAGTTATCGGAGGATAATTACCCCTGCAATTCTCCCCGTATGCTGTCGATCTGCTCGATAGGAAAAATACTCATCGCTTTTGCATGAGGTACACTCTCCAATAACTTCGATATGCGTCGGATCAATAGCGAGCTTCTCTAATTGGTTCAGTAAAATGGTATTGACGTCTAAAAATACTTTCTCCTCCTCTCTTCGTAATGCACAAGCGTACCCTTTTTCTTTTGTCTCTTGCGCAATAGTCTCATTGATTTCATAACAGCATCCCTGGATAGAAGGTCCTAAAATAATCTGCATATTTTCACGGGATGATTCAAAATACTCTTCTATTTTTTGAATGGTCTTTGGGAGGATTTCATTCAGTGCACCCGCACGTCCCGCATGAATAGCCGCACAAACGTGACGGATCGGATCATACAGCAAGATAGGGGTGCAATCAGCACTCATCACCATGAGCGGGATATGAGAGAGATTCGTGATAAGGGCATCGCACTCCGGCGGGGTATCGAAGTCGAATGTTCCATCGATTATTACGATTCGATCGGAGTGGATTTGGCGCATATGGATCAGTCGATTCCGCTCATAGCTCAATGTAGCAGAGAGGAGATCATGGTTTTTAATAACATCCAAAGGGTTGTCGCCGACATGAAAAGCAAAATTGGCAGAGTTATATGGAGCGGATGATATGCCTCCATGCCGTGTCGTAAAAGCGGCAGTAATTTTCGGGTAAGCTGATAAAAGAGATGAAGGGATCGTTTTCATAAGGAGGAGTATACCTCTGAAGCGTTTTAGTTGGTATTAAACCCATTTTATTTTTCAGAACTTTTGCCGATACTAAACGATACAATTTATTAGTAAAATTGATGCTTATAATCCCTCTGGTTATAAGTAAATAATGCAATTCATCTAAAGTTAATATCTATTACAGGATAATATTTAATTATTTTATAAAAGGGATTTCATGGGAGCATACAAAAGTACAAAAAGTATTCTCGTACATGATATCCTCGAACAAATGCCTGATGGTATGTTCACTCTCGATACCAATCTAACTATTCAATATGCAAATCCTGCTTTTTATAAACTTCTTAACCTAACATCCGAAGAGTTAATCGGTACCTCAATCACGGAGTGGCTTGGGGATTTGAATATCCTCACCAGCTGTATGGCGGATATAACTCAAAACGGCTATTGTAATGATCAAGAGACTGTCTTTAAACGCAAAGACGGCTCATTAGTCCATATATCAAAAAATGTTCAAGCCCTTTACGATGAGCAAAATACCATGCATACTATTGTGGTAAGTGTTCGTGATTTGACCTCCCTGCATGAACTAAATAGAGAGCTTCTTGAATCTAAAGCCAAGCAAGAGCGTTATGCAAACGATCTCCAAAATATTATTGAAGAGCGGACTAATGAGCTTACCCATCGTCTCTTGCACAATGCCCTTACGGGACTTCCAAACCGTCTCAAATTACTGGATGATATCGAGAAATCAAATATACCTCATGCAATGATTCTTCTAAATATTGACAGTTTTAATGAGCTTAACACGTTTTACGGTCATGGGATCGGAGATGGACTTTTATGTGATTTGGCTAGGGCTTTAGATGAGTTGTCGAAGCGTTGGGAAGAGGTTGTTATATATAAACTTCCGGTGGATGAATACGTTATCCTTATCAGCGGAGAATTTTCATTATCCGAAATTGAAGTATTTGTAGATGACCTCTCTCATTGGATGAGCGGTAATATTTTTACGGTACAAAATCAGCAGATTAGCTTAAGTATGACAATGGGGGTAGCCCTCTCTGATGCCTCGGAGGAGCAAAATCTCCTCTTACGGGCAGATATGGCATTAAAGCGTGCCAAGAAAATGCGGCGTAACTACATTGTTTATGATGAATTGTTCCATATCAAAGAAGATTATGAAAAAAATCTTTTATGGATCAAACGGTTACGGAGTGCAATCGAGGAAGATCGTATCGTCCCTTTTTATCAGCCGATCGTCAATGCCGAAACCCTCAAAATTGAAAAATATGAAGCACTTGTTCGAATTATTGAAGAGGATGGGAGTGTTATTTCCCCTATCCACTTTCTGAACATTTCTAAAAAAGTTAAGTTGTATCATCGTATCACGATGATTATGATTGATAAGGTGTTTGATACGCTCAAAATGAATCCGGATAGAGTCTGTACGATTAATCTCTCGATCGAAGATATTAACGATACCGTTATGTATGAATACATCATCAATAAAGTACGACAGTTTTCGGGGAGTCATCAGGTTATTTTTGAAATTTTGGAGTCGGAAGGGATTGAAAACTATGATGTAGTTAACTCTTTTATCCAAGAGGTCAAAAAATACGGGGTGCAGATTGCATTAGATGATTTTGGGGCAGGGTACTCAAATTTTGCGTACATTACGAAGCTTGACATCGACTACATCAAAATCGACGGTTCTATCATTCGTGATATTAATACCAATCCGATTTCGCAGCTCATAACAGAGACGATTATTGAATTCGCCACCAAATTGAATATTAAAACGGTGGCTGAATTTGTTTGTTGTGAAGAGGTCTATAATTATCTCAAGCCGTTTCAGCTTGATTCGATGCAAGGGTATTATTTCGGAGAGCCTTCCTCCTCGATGAACGAGTAGCTCCCGCTTTTCTTTTTTTAGGCTTCTGAGAGCATTGTGTCCATGAGGATAAACAATTCATGTGACGCTTGTTCCATCTCTTTGAAGTTTTCAACAATTTTCGGTCCATGGTCGATACATTTACCTTCATACGTTTGGACAAATTTTAGATTTTCATTTGCTTTTTGATGAACTTTTTCATGCGGATCTTTTAGTTTTGGATAGCTGGTAGTTTTTCCGAAACGGCGTTTCCCCTCATTATCATACCATTGACCCATACGGCACTGGTGGGTATCCATCGTATCAAGTTGATGCCCGCAGGTCATAACACTGTTATATGCACGCGATTTGTAGAGAATATGTTCGATTTTTGCCAGTACGATAAAGACGCTGTTCTCCATTTTATATGAAGAATTCACGATGCATGACGAACTTTCATTAAGGTGAATGAGGGTGTGCTCGAACTTATTGATTTTATCGCTTGAGCTGTCTACTACCGTATTCATCTCTTCGGCACTGGTTTGGATATCACTCATGTCTTGCTGGAGTGAATTAATCGAGACGGAGATCTCTCCGGTTGCTTTATGGGTACGTTCGGCAAGTTTGCGCACTTCATCGGCAACCACGGCAAACCCGCGTCCGTGTTCTCCGGCACGTGCCGCTTCAATCGCTGCGTTGAGTGCCAATAGATTGGTCTGATCGGCAATATCGGTGATAAGCTGGATGATGGAGGAGATTTCCGTAGTGCGGTTGGCAATATGATTAATAGCATCGTTATTGTTACTGACTTTTTCGGTGAGTTTACTGAGCTCGTCAATAATCTCTCCGATACTTTGGCGACTTCCATCCGCTAACGTCGCGGCATCTTTGGTTGCGGAGGTCACCTCTTTTAAATTTTGAATATTTTTTTGGAGGTCTTCTTGGATAACACTGAGGCTCTCGGTAACCTGTATACTCAGATGACTCAGTTCGGCATTCATAGCATCATGACGTTTTTTGAGTTCTTGGACTTCCATAACGGCGATGCTCTCTTTGACATGTGAGAGTGCATCGACAAAAGCTCCGTGCATTCCTACATCACTGATAGGGTGTGAAAAGTCACCGACGGTAGCATTGGTGATAGAGGTGTTAATTTGGGAGATAAAATTCTCTATTTGGGAAAGAAGTTGTTGAAGGGCATCAGCCATAATTCCAAGTTCCGTACCGGGACTGACATCGATATGGGTATTGGAGAAATTACCTTCCGCCACTTGTTTGATGACACGGGTAAAGTTTTCTAAAGCGGTAATAATAGAGGCTTGAATGAGACTTGCAAAGGCAAATATAATAGCGGCTACCGTGATTCCCGATATCAGTACAAAAAGTTTATAAAAACTGATTTCACCATGCAAATTTTCAGAGGCATCGGCAAGTGCGGCTTGTTTTATTTTTACTACTTGTTCAAAATCATCACGTGATGCATCGGCATAGGGGGTGAGATCTTTTTTATATTGGGCATAGATTTCAATACTGTTGGCGGTTATTGAATCCGGATCAAGTGACTTCATCATCGTGTAGGAATTGTCTAAAAATTGGGTTGTACTGTGTTTCGCATGTTCAAGTAATACTTTAGATTTTTGATCGGTTGAGGTTTTTTCAAGCTTAGCAAATGCAGCATTGATTTTTTCAATCCGTTCGCCGAGTTTGGCTATATTCTTATCATAGCTCCCTCCGAGCATGATATCTCGGCTGGTACGACTGACGTAGTTGAGATCTTTTTCGATCTCCAGTGCCAGCAATGCCCCTTCTGTTGAGTTGGTTTGGAGATCATCGTATTGGGATTCAATGCTTTTGAGGGCGAAAAAAACAAAAACAGCGGCTCCGACGACGGAAAATGTTGCGGCAATAACAAGATAACGCATTCGTTGACGAATACTGAGATGATAAAGGATGTTGTTTAACATTATTTAACCTTTTTTTAATAACGGGTACTTATCGATATAAGAATACAAAATAAGATAGGGTGCTATTATAATATTTTTTTCTATTTCTGCAATAGAATCTTGAGCCAAACGGTAAGGTTCATAAAGAGAGAAACTAAATTTACCCATTCGGGATACCGTAAATAGGATAAAATACATTGAAACTGGAATAAGGATAGGACTGTGTTACAAAGACAGATGAAGTCAGTACGTTTGGATGGGTCGGATTGTACCCTTAAACGTGAAGAGTTGAAAAACTATTTTCATCAGAGTTATACTATTTTCGAGTCACTTTTTGAATTTTTAAAATCAGATGACGTTTTTTATCTGCAATCTGAACCGACACGACATCCGATGATTTTTTATTTTGGTCATACGGCAATTTTTTACATTAATAAGCTGATAGCTTCAGGTGGACTTGAAGAGCGGATCAACCCCTATTTTGAAAAGCTTTTTGCGGTCGGAGTCGATGAAATGACGTGGGATGCTAGCAGTGATACGCTCCAATGGCCGAGTATTGACGAAGTACGAGAATATCGCAAAAAAGTTCGTCACGTAGTGGATGAGATGATCGCTACACTGCCTATGACGTTGCCGATTACTAAAGATAATCCGCTTTGGGCAATATGGATGGGAATTGAGCATGAGCGAATCCATATTGAAACCTCAAGCGTGCTTCATCGTCAGATGCCTTTAGCCTTTATAAAACCTCATGCGGATTTTCCGATTTGTCCGATAGTAGGGGATAGCCCTGAAAACAGTATGGTTTCTTTTAACGGCGGTGAGGTACGTTTAGGAAAAGGTGCCGACGATCAGGGTCTTTACGGTTGGGATAATGAATACGGTCGTCTTGTTGTGAATGTTAAGCCGTTTTCAACCTCCAAATATTTGGTAAGCAATGGCGAGTTTATGGATTTCGTGAGAGCAGAGGGATACACGACTCGGCGTTGGTGGGATGAAGAGGGGTTGCGTTATCTTCAAATTCGCCATGCACTATGTCCCCCATTTTGGATTCCGCAAGGCGACGGCAGTTTTACGTATCGTACCTTAACCCAAGAGATACCGATGCCTTACAATTGGCCGGTAGAGGTGAATGCTCTCGAAGCGGAAGCATTTTGCCGTTGGAAGAGTGCACAAGAGGGTGAAGTCTATCGTCTCCCTACCGAAGCAGAGTGGGAAATGATGGCGAAAGAGGGAGGTGTTTCAGAGGAGATATTTGAGGATCAGCACTCCAACCTTAACTTGGCCCATTTTGCCTCTTCCGTTCCCGTCGATACGTTTGCCCACGGGGAACTTTATGATGTCGTAGGAAATGTATGGCAATGGACACAAACGCAGATGGATGCGTATGAGGGGTTTGTAACCCATCCGTGGTATGACGATTTTTCAGAACCTACGTTTGATGGAAAACACAATTTGATGAAAGGGGGATCGTGGATTTCAACAGGAAATGAAATTATCCGTACATCACGATACGCCTTTCGCCGTCATTTTATCCAACATGCAGGATTTCGATACGTCATCGGAAACACAGAAGATGAAGCAAAAAAGTATACTCGGATTGATCAGATGTACACTGTATGGAAAAAACGGTATGGATGAATTTCGATTTATAGAGCGTAGCGGCTCTAATGCTGAAAAATACACCTTGAGGCAGAGACTCTTCGGCACTGAAACGGTACAACCGATGTGGGTAGCCGATATGGATATCGCGACTCCTGAATGTGTGATTCATGCGGTGCAAGAACGGTTGCTTCATCATCCGATACTCGGATATGAGATCATGAGCGATAGCGCCTACGAAGCACAGATCGGTTGGATGCGGGAACATCATGGTTTTGAGATAAAACGTGAATGGCTCAGCTACTTCCCCTCCGTCGTCGCTTCGATCGGATGTGCGATTCGTGCTTTAAGTGAAGAGGGAGATGAGGTGATCGTAATGGATCCCGTTTACCCCCCCTTTTATTCTATGGTACGCGATAATAATCGTCATTTGATCCTTCATCCGCTAAAACAGGATGATGAGGGAATCTACCGTTTTGATATCAATGCTTTAGCCTCCCAAATAACCCCGAAAACGAAACTTTTATTGCTGTGCTCTCCTCATAATCCGATAGGACGGGTATGGAGTCGTGATGAACTGAATGCTCTCGGTGCATTGTGTTTGGAACATAATATCCGTATTATTAGCGATGAAATTCATTCGGATATCGTATTTGAACCTCATCGTCATCTTCCAATCGCGGCACTCTCTGAAGAGCTTTTAGAGAATACGATTACGTTATTAGGTCCCGGAAAAACATTTAATATGGCGGGGTTTTCGATCTCAACGGTGTGTATCCCCTCCGAAACACTTAGAGAAGCGTACGACAAAGAACGTCATCGTGTCCATTTCGGAGATGGAGCGGTACTTTCGCATGTTGCGTTCGAGGCAGCGTACACCGCTGGGAAAAGCTGGCATACGAAGTTAGTGGAACATTTGAGCGCTAATATCAAAATAATCGAAACGTGGTGTGAGGCACATCCCCGTATTAAATTTCGTCCCCCAGAAGCAACTTATTTAGCATGGCTTGATTGTAAATCACTAGGATTAGGTGATCGTGAACTGCGGGAATTTTTTGTTTGCAAAGCGGGGCTTGGTCTCAGTCCGGGACTTAGTTTCGGTAAAGAGGGGAGTGGGTTTATGCGACTCAATTTTGCGGTTCCTGCGTTCGTCCTTACGGAAGCATTGGATCGGTTAGACAGGGCTTTAAATGATTGAAAAAATAGAGCGCTTCATTGATGAACATCATCTCCTCTCTCTTGCGACGATTGGGGAGCGATTATGGTGTTGTTCGATGTTTTATGCGTATGATTCGGAGCGGATCTCTTTTATTGTTGCTTCTGAGGAGACGACAGAACATATGCGAAATGTTGCATGTGATTCAAACGTAGCGGGAACGGTGGCACTAGAGACTAAAATGGTGGGGAAAATTCAAGGAATACAGTTTCGTGGCGTGATGGCTAAAGCGGAAACAAAAGCGTATGAACTCTATTTCGGAGCTTTCCCGTATGCACGGATTATGAATCCAACATTGTGGGTAATACGGCTCGATGAGGTCAAAATGACCGATAATACCTTGGGTTTCGGAAAAAAAATTATTTGGAAACGGGAGTTTTAGGGGTAAAGTAACTACACGGCGCGCCACTGGAACTTTGAACGACCATTGAGGGGATCATCTTTGCTTTAAACCCGTACGCTTTGCATCCGTGAGGCTGATGAGCTTCCCATGTAACAAAATAATAGGTGCACTTATGACAATTTATTTTTTCCATGGATGAAATATTAGCGTATAATTTGCAAATTAAAATGGGCAGTCAAAAGGAATTAAATGAATAAATTACTCTGTATGTTAGAACTTCAGCAAAAATTGAACGATGCCACAAACGGTAACGGGTGGGAAAAAGGGGTTACCAAACACGGTAAAAAGATCAATTGGCGCCGTTGTATTACGATGGAATCGGCGGAGATGATCGATTCGTTCGGTTGGAAGCACTGGAAAAGTATTGCGCAAGAGACCGATTATGAAAATCTTCAAATCGAGATTGTCGATGTATGGCATTTTGTGATGAGTTTGGTCTTAGAGTTTACCTACAATAACGGAGCTGAGAGTATTGAAGAGCTTGCAGAGCGGATGTTTAAAACACCGGAGTATCAAAAGCTTATGAGTGAGACGGCTTTGCAATTTGGAAACGATGATATTTTAATGACGAAAATCGAAAACGTTATGCGCCTTTCACTTATTCCACTCTCTCCTGAGATGATCGGGGCATTGATTGAAGAATTTTTTGAATTGGCGTATTTGGGAGCACTCAACGTGACAGGGCTTTACCGCTTGTATGTCGGTAAAAATATCCTTAACCAATTTCGCCAAGATCACGGATACAAAGAGGGAAGCTATATTAAGATATGGAACGGATCGGAAGACAATGCCGTTATGAAGAGTGCATGGGAAGCGAACCCCGATATGACACCGGATGGATTGTACGAAGCGCTTAAAGCGGCTTATCCGGCATAAAAGCCTTATTGATAGATATCTTTGTATTCGCCTTTCCACCGTTTATGGCACCAAAACCATAATGTTGGATAGTGTCGAACAACCCGCTCAAGAGTGTTGACCTGTTTTGTGGTCGCCTCTGTAATCGTCTCTTCATCCGTTCCTGTAACTTCTATAGGGTCTTCAAAGGTTAAAGTGTAGTTTTCTTCATCTTCAGTCGTTATGTATACCCCTACGATCGGCGTATTGAATTTACCCGCTAAGTGTGCCGCAGTTGAGGAGTGATAAGTCGGATGACCGAAAAAATCGGCCGAAACCCCGTATTTTGCGTTGCTCCCTTGATCCATCATAATTAAAACGGAACCGTTATTTTTAAGTGCTTTTGCCATATGTTTGAGTGCACCGTTTTTTTCGGCAAGTATCATCCTATGAGCCGTTCTCGCTTCAAATAAATAAGAGTCAAACTCCGGACGTTTAAAACCTTTGTATATTGAAGTTATAGGGGTTATGAGTGAAGATAAGGCGGCTCCTCCGAGTTCCCAATTACCAAAATGGGCAGAAACAAATATAATTCCGCGGCCATGGGATAAAATTTCCTCTACTTTTTCACGGTTTACAAAGGTTACTTTTTTTGCGATATCTTCTGCCGTATTATGTCGATTTTCCATGGTTTGGAGGAGATTAAGGGCTAAATTTCGGTAGCAATAGCGTTCAATCTCCTTTTTTACATTCACTGAGAGTTCATTTTTAAAGGCAAAGGAGAGATTTTGTTGGATCACCTTATTGCGTTTAGGAGCTAATCGATGCGCCAGTTCCGCTAAAGCGGTAAAAATTCCCTTACGCCAGGAGTGGGGAAGTGCCATTAAAAAAGCATCGATCAACATAAAGAGTCGAAATAAAAGCATTACAAAAGTTCCTTGGCTTTTTTGAGTATAACCGAAGGGTCAATGTCGCGGATTGAAAAATCATTGCGGTTGATTTTTAAAATATTGACCGTTGAGGGGGATTTTATCCCAAGATTGATAACGGTCGGGAAAATCATCCTCTCATTCGTAGGACCGAAAAGGGTAATGGAAGCTTTATTCATAGCCCACGCCATATGGGTCGGGCCTGTATCGTTCCCGATAATGAGATCACAATGGCTGATAAAACTGACCAGTTCTTTTAATGACATTTTTGGAGTTAAAATGGCATTGGAAGCATTTTCCGCAATCCATTGTGCATCTAGCCGTTCTGCTTCATTTCCCCAAACCAAATAACACGGGTAGGGAAGGGTTGAGCAAAGTGTTGCAAAATGCTCTTTTGGATAGCATTTACTCGGCCACGAAGCCCCGATTACACAAGCGATACTTTTTTGTGAATCTTCCATCCAGACCGGTTTTGGATACGAGGGGAAAAGGGGCTTTTTGTAGAAAATATCGTTCTCGTCATAAGGAATTTTCAACGCTTCGGTAATCACTTGGACGTTACGCTTGATGACATTCAGCTCATAGGGGATAGAAGAGGCGGTATCGTAAAACCAAGCGGCAAATCTCTCACGTGCGCTGAAGCGATCAAATCCGTGTACATCCCCTTTTAAAAAATAGGTAACGAGTGCTGATTTTACAAGCCCTTGCGCATCAATAATCTGATCATAAGATGGGCGTGCTCTGAGATTTTGAATTGTCTCCCTCAGGAGGGTAAGGCTTTTCGTTTTTTTAATCCGTTTCAGCGGAAGCGCAATGACTTCATGAAGAAGAGGATGATCTTTTAAAATCGGTGCAAACACCTCTTCAACGTACCAATCAACGGTTGCTTGAGGATAATATTTATGGATGATTTGTAAGACAACGGCAGTATTGACAATGTCACCTAGTGCGCTGAGCCGTACAATGGCGATTCGAAAATGCGTATTCATAAGCATAACTATAGCGCAACTAAGCTACAATCCGCATCAATTACAGGTAGAACAAAAGGGGAGATTATGGTTGTTCAAGATATTCAACAGTTCGCAGAAATTCGCCCGAAAGCACGAGCCTATTTTTGTTATTTATTTCATAAAAATCTCCCTAATCATCTCCCTTCCGTTTCGATTGAGTCGCTGACGGCCCGTTTATTAAAAATACGGGGCGATCTTCAGGGACTTGAAGCGGCCTATCTGCTTGATGATAAAGGGAATCAAGTCACTCCGACCTACCTAAAAAGTGGAAAAAAAGAAGAAGATATCGGTGTCAGTCGTTCGACACGGGCGTATTATTACCGTGCTATGCACGAGCGCAGATGTACGATTACCGATCCGTACCCTTCATTGCTAAATGATGAGCTGACAGTCACGGCATCGGAACCGATATTTGATGAACACGGTGAAATCGTTTATGTCGCCTGTATTGATATGCCCTTAGCGGAGGTGCTGAAAATCGCCCATCCTATGGCGCTTGAATCAGGGGCAGGGCGCTTTTTTAGATTGGCATATGCCGCGTTTACCGTTGTTCTTTCTCTTGTCGCTTTATTACTGTTCGTCAAAGGAATCGAGGGGTTTTTATCGTACGGAATGGGTCATTATGATCGGATCGAGATTAAAGATATTTTCGAAGCGACTATTTTACTAACACTCTCTTTGGCGATATTGGATTTAGTAAAAACGCTCTTTGAAGAGGAAGTGCTGGGACGTCCCAAAAGTGATCCCGCTTCGAGTATCCATAAAACCATGGTTCGATTTTTAGGTTCGATTATTATCGCACTCTCGATTGAGGCTTTGATGCTTGTCTTTAAATTTGCAATGACCGAACCCCATATGCTTGTGAATGCGATTTATATTATAGGGGGAGTGGCCATGCTCCTTGTGGGTCTTGCGATCTACATCCGTTTTACAAATTTAGGAGAACACCGTTGATAGCAATTGTTGATTACAACATGGGCAATCTCGCCAGTGTTAAAAATGCTTTTGATCTTTTGGGAGAAAAGGTAGTTGTCGAATCCGATCCCGAAAGACTCAGGTCGTATGACCGAATTATTCTCCCCGGTGTCGGTGCATTCGCTGATGCGATGGAACATTTGCGTGCACGAGGAATGGATCAAGCCGTACGTGAATATGCCGCAAGCGGAAAATATCTACTCGGAATTTGTCTAGGGATGCAACTTTTATTTGAATCGAGTGAAGAGTTCGGTATTTCCGAGGGGCTAGGGTTGATAAAAGGGCGGGTCGTGGCGTTTGATACGAGCCGTTTTCATACACCGCTTAAGGTTCCTCATATGGGGTGGAATCGGATGTTTACATCGCAACATCCTCTTTTTAACGGATTGGATGAAGCCCATTATCTCTATTTTGTTCACTCGTATCATGCTCTTTGTACGGATGAAACGGATAGCATCGGTGAATCGGTGTACGGATACCGATTTACGAGTGCCGTTGCGCATGAAAATGTAATGGGAATACAGCCGCACCCCGAAAAAAGTCATGATAACGGCCTCACGATACTTAAAAATTTTATTAACTTATAAAGGATGCCAATGATTATTTTTCCGGCAATTGATCTTAAAGACGGCAAAGCGGTACGTCTTACAAAAGGGTTAATGGAGAGTGCTAAAATCTACTCCGATACCCCATGGGAACTCGTTAAAACATTTGAAGAGATGGGGGCAGAGTGGGTTCATTTGGTTGACTTGAACGGTGCTTTTGCGGGAGAGCCGAAAAATTTGGAGCAGATCCGTGCCATTCGTGAAAATTGCAATGTTAAATTACAACTCGGCGGCGGGATTCGTGATGAAGCGACGATAAAACGCTATTTGGAGTTGGGGATAGATCGGTTGATTCTAGGTTCTATTGCCCTTCGTGATCCTGAATTTGTCAAATCAATGGCGGCTAAGTATCCTATTGTCGTCGGGATCGATGCGATTGACGGTTATGTTGCGGTTGAGGGATGGGGTGAAGTAAGTACGATGAAAGCTGCTGACTTGGCGCGTGCGTTCGCAGATGCGGGGGTAGAAGCGATAATTTGTACCGATGTGGGACGTGACGGTACACTTTCGGGCGTAAATGTCGATTTTACCCTTGAAATTGCCAGAGCCTCAGGAATTCCGACGATTGCTAGCGGCGGGGTAAAAGATGGCAGTGACATTGAAGCTTTGCTAAAAAGCGGTGAAGTTTCCGGCGTAATTGTCGGAAAAGCATTTTATGAGGGTAGAATTGACCTCAATAAGTTTTTTTAAACTTACCGCAAAGTTGGTTAGGTTATTATTAGGTATTAATTCTGTAAAAATGTATCAACAAAAGGACGTGCTTTGAAATTATTGGTTGTAGATGATAGTTCGACAATGCGCCGAATTATCAAAAATACACTTTCACGCCTCGGTTATGAGGATGTATTAGAAGGTGAAGACGGAGTTCAAGGATGGTCAGTTCTGAATGAAAATCCCGATATGGGAATGTTGATTACAGACTGGAATATGCCGGAGATGAACGGTTTGGAATTGGTTAAAAAAGTACGTGCGGATGCTCGCTTTACGGATCTTCCGATCATTATGGTAACCACAGAAGGTGGAAAAGCGGAAGTTATTACCGCTCTTAAAGCAGGGGTAAATAACTATATTGTTAAACCGTTTACTCCTCAAGTTCTCAAAGAAAAACTCTCCGCTGTACTCGGTACTGAGGGTTAATGCAAGATCACTATTATATGTTGGTGGTTAAACCATCATCCCATATCGAGTTATTTAGTGATTTTCTTGTGGATGTATTGCCGGTCGGATTTGAAGAGATCGATGAGGGATTTATTATCCGTAGTGAAGAAGACCTAGAGACGGTCATGTGGGGAATCGAGCAGTTCGCTGAAGCGCTTCAACGTGCACTAGGTGAGGTCGTTGATGTCGAGATGACGCTCACAAAAGAAAAGAACGACGATTGGATTGCACAGTATCAACAGGGAATTACCCCTATCGAAATTGCACCGTTTTATATCCACCCGACATGGGAAGCACCGAAAGAAGGGATGCTGAACATCGCTATCGACCCTGCATTAGCGTTTGGCACGGGGCACCATCCTACAACCGCTTCATGTTTACGCGGAATTGCCAAGTACGTAAAAGCCGGTGATGAAGTGATGGATGTCGGGTGTGGAAGCGGTATTTTGGCGATTGCCGCAATCAAAAAAGGTGCGTTTGTTGATGCGTGTGATACCGACCCTCTCTCGGTAGAGAATGCCATGGTCAATGCGGAACAAAACTCTATTGCTTACCGCCGCCTTTGGGAAGGGCCGATTAATGAAACGGCTGAAAAATATGATGTAATCATTGCCAATATCGTTGCCGATGTATTGGTATTTATCGCGAGTGATCTTAAAAAACGGTTACGTGAGGGGGGGATAATAATCCTCTCAGGGATTATGGATAAATATGAAGATAAAGTTCTCCGCGCATACAAAAGTTTTGAATTAACAGAACGTCTTGTTGAAAACGAATGGGTGACCCTTGTGGTAACTCAAAAAGGAAATGAATAATATGGCTCAAAACGAATCGAACCCGAATCCGGATAAAAACGGTAATTTTTTTAATAAAAATCCTTTAATCACTTTTGCTATTTTTTCAATTGTTGTTATTATCCTTTTTAAAGCGCTCATCGGTGATGAGAATGACCTCTCCGGAAAACTTGGAGGTCAAAGTGTTACCCGTACTCAAGAGATCAGTTATGCAGATCTTAAACGACTTATCCAAAATAAACAAGTAGAAAAAGTATCTATCGGACAAACGTATATTCGGGCTATCGGAAATGACGGAACGGGAAAAGTCGCTTACACTACGCGCATTGTAGGACCTGATTCCACTCTTATCCCGTTACTTGATGAAAAACAGATCAATTACGTCGGGTTTTCTGAAAGTAACTGGTTTACCGAAATGTTCGGATGGCTTTTTCCGTTCTTAATTATTATTGCAATTTGGATGTTTTTTGCGGGACGAATGCAAAAAAGCATGGGCGGCGGCATCTTGGGGATGGGGAATTCTAAAAAACTGATCAACTCTGAGAAGCCGAAAACCAAATTTGATGATGTTGCCGGAGCGCAAGAGGCAAAAGAAGAGGTTTTGGAGATTGTTGATTTCTTGAAATTTCCGGATCGTTATGTTGAGTTGGGTGCCAAAATTCCTAAAGGGGTATTGCTTGTAGGGAGTCCGGGGACCGGTAAAACATTGCTTGCTAAAGCAGTCGCAGGAGAGGCGGAAGTTCCGTTTTTCTCCGTATCGGGTTCTAGCTTTATTGAAATGTTTGTCGGTGTCGGTGCGGCGCGTGTACGTGATTTGTTTGAACAAGCGAAAAAAGATGCTCCGTCAATCATTTTTATCGATGAAATCGATGCTATCGGTAAAAGCCGTGCAGCTGGCGGTATGATGGGGGGAAATGATGAACGGGAACAAACCCTAAATCAGCTTCTTGCAGAAATGGACGGATTCGGTACCGATACGCCGATCATTATTTTGGCGGCAACCAACCGACCTGAAATTCTTGACCCCGCTCTTCTTCGTCCGGGTCGATTTGACCGTCAAGTATTGGTAGATAAACCCGATTATCAAGGACGTATCGACATACTTAACGTCCATGTCAAAGGGGTCAAACAAGATGCGGATGTTGATCTCGAAGAGATTGCCCGTCTCACTGCAGGTCTTGCGGGAGCCGATCTAGCTAACATTATCAATGAAGCGGCACTACTTGCCGGACGTAAAAGCCAAAAAACAGTTCGTCAAGCGGATATGCGTGAAGCCGTTGAGCGTGCGATTGCCGGATTGTCCAAGAAAAGTCGTCGAATTGATGAAAAAGAGAAACGGATTGTGGCTTACCATGAAAGTGGACATGCCTTGCTGGCTGAGACCACTAAGGGAGCAAAAAAAGTCTCTAAAGTCTCTATCGTTCCTCGAGGATTGGCGGCATTGGGGTACACCCTTAATACCCCTGAAGAGAATAAGTATTTGATGCAACGTCATGAACTTTGGGCCGAAGTCGATGTTCTTTTAGCGGGACGTGCGGCGGAAGAGGTCTTTATCGGGGAGATTTCTACCGGTGCTGCAAACGATTTAGAGCGCTCTACCGATATAATCAAAGCAATGGTGCAAATGTACGGTATGAGTGACGTCGCAGGTTTGATGGTATTAGAAAAACAGCGTAGTACTTTCCTTGGCGGCGGAATGACACAAGGGCGTGAATACAGTGATAAAATGGCTGAAGATATGGATACTTTTATCAAGCAATCTCTTCAAACACGTTATGTCGAAGTCAAAAATCGTTTAGAAGAGTATAAAGGTGCCATTGAGAAAATTGTTGAGCTTCTTTATGCCAAAGAGAATATTTCAGGTGATCAGGTACGTGAGATCATTGAGGTATACGAACTGGAAAATAACATCGAGACGAAGCTTGAACCGCGTAAAGAGACCCCTTCAAGTAAAAAAATAGTGATAGACGATTAAAAAAAGGAGACAAAGATGAGCGTTCAAAACGATACCTTTATCCTCTCTTCTCGGGGATGGCTTTTATCAGGCGTGATCGGCGCTTTCTTTTTGTTTTTTACAATGACCGAATTGCACCTTTTTCAGTTTATTACGGGTGCATTATTACTGGCCGTTTTGATGATTTTTCGCAATCCTGAACGTAATACCTCTGTCACGGAAGCAGATGCGATCATTAGTAGTGTTGATGGCGTAGTATTATCCATAGAAGAGACTTTGGTGGATGATCATAAGATGTCAAAAGTGACCATTATGAACTCACTTTGGGATGTTTCAATGCTTCGTGCTCCCTTTGACTGCGCCGTAGAAGGATTTAAAATCCGCCATGGTGCATCGTTACCGCTTTATAATCCTCTTTCCGATACGTTGAATGAAAAAGCAGTTATTTCGTTCCGTTCATCAAAAGGGGATGAAATCTACATCGAACATCTAAGTGAGCAGAGCTGTTTTCCGATAGGTATTGAAGTGGAAAAAAGCCAAAAACTCAAAGAAGGCGGTCGTTACGGTTTCTTAGCCAAAGGGCGAAGTGTTATTTACTTGCCTGAGAATACCCGTTTGAATATTAATGCCGGATCTACCGTTCGTGCGGGTGAAAGTGTTATTGGATATCTAAACGCTGCCTAAGTGCTGAAGTGAAGAAATCTCTTCGCTTCTCTTTGTTGTGCAAAAGGAGTTTTCTATGCGTCAAACCCCTCCCCCTATCGCGTACCTTCTCCCTAACCTTTTTACGGCGGCTTCTATTTTTACCGGATTTTATGCAATTGCTTTGGCTTATGAAGGTGCTTTTGAACCAGCGGCTTGGTTTATCTTTTTAGCCCTTGTTTTTGATGGGCTGGACGGGCGAGTTGCGAGAATGACCAATACGGCAAGCCATTTTGGGGTTGAATTTGATTCGCTTGCCGATATTGTTGCTTTTGGTGTGGCTCCTGCATTATTACTCTATTTGTATATCGGTGAGTTCTATGGTAGGATAGGTATTGTTGTAAGCGCATTATTTATTATCTTCGGTGCAGTGCGATTAGCCCGATTTAACGTCATGACCTCTCGAATTGAGCCGAGTGTTTTTATCGGTTTACCGATACCTACGGCCGCAATTATGATATCAATCGCTATTTTATTGCTAGAGCATTACCGTGAAATCACCGACTTAAAAATATTGCTCCTTCCCTTCGCCGTTATTTTATCAATATTGATGGTGAGCAATATTCGCTATCCGAGTTTTAAAAAAATGAACTTTAAAACATTCCATTTGATGCGTTTTTTGGTAGTGCTCATTGTGATCGCCATGGGGGTATTTATTTATCCGATAGAAGCTTTGGCAATACTTGCAGCGGGATATTTGCTTTATGGACCTCTGCGTGCCTCTTTTTATTTACTAAGACGTCTTATTTACAGAGGGTGATGTTTTTTAGGCTCATTAGCGAGTTTTTCGGTATCAATTTCGAAATCAAAATAGCGGGAGATAAAGCCGGTATTTCCCATTTTAATCAGTTGGTTGACTGCAGCAGGGTTATTATAAATCTGCATATAAAGAAGTGCAAGCGCGTAGCGAGTCTCTAAATAGGCTGGATTTTTGAGTTTAGAGAGTTCTAAAAGTGCAATCGCATTTTCATAATGTTCTGAGCCGATAGAAGCGGATGCACCCATAAATAGAGTATGTTCATCCCGAATTTTATGGGTATCAATGAGCTGATTGTAGAGGGTATACGATTTTTCAAAATCTTGATTGTAGAAGTAGGCTTGTGCCAATGCTCCGACAATATCAGTTGTATGATCTGCCGTTATTTGAAGTCTGCTTTCAAGACGCTGGATAAAAGGGGTAAGTTGTCCGGTCATTACCGACATAAGGATCGCTTTATCCCGAGTTAATTGAGGACCGAAGTAGAGATCATCATAATGAAAAGATTGTTTTTTGAGATAGTTGATTGCCGATGTGGCAAATGCTTTTGGCTTTTGATCGCTGAAATGGGTATCTATAACCATCAGATGGGGAAGGATATCGTGCGGTTGAAGTTCAGATAATTTTTTGGCACTTAGACGTGCTATATCATTTTGATCCATCTCCGTAGCAATAGCAACGTTAAGAGCAAGATAAAGAGGACGCACTTTATAGGTGTTATCGAGCCATTTAGATGCGCTAGGCATATTGTTTTGGGTGATGTCTAATAAAGTACGGTAAAGCTCAAATTCCTCTTTCTCAGGCTCTTGGGAGAGATTATCTTTAAGAATAGAGGTGAGTTTCGGATTACTTTTACCAATCATGTCCGAACACATTATGGCAAAAATACCGGACATATAATTGTTAGCATCAAGATAATAAGAGCGTAAGAAGTGATCATGCGCTTTTGACATATCACCCATTTGTGCATAGGTTAGAGCTAAATTGTAATGCAAAATAGAATGTTGAGGATTACGTTTTAAAAGTTGAATAAGCTGTTGATTGGCATCTCTGAGGCGAAATTTAAGCGCTTTTTGTATCGAAAGAGCTATACCGTAATCGACACTGGAAGCACTTGAACTGGTTTGAAGATACTCTTTTGCCGTGGCAATATCATCAATATAGATATTGGCATTTCCTTTTTGAATATAGCGGAGAGTTTGGTCTGCATTAAAAATTTTATAAGGGGTAAAATAAAAGATACTTTGATAAATTTTTAGACGATTATCTTGTTTTGAGTCTCGATAGAGACGTTGAATGTCATCTGGATTATAGAGAGACGGTTTTAAAAAGACACGGATCGGATAGGGGGTATAGACTTCATTCGGGTATTCATCGGTAGTTTGTTTAATTAATTTAGCCGCATCTTCATGAAGGCCTGATTTGAGATTAATGAACGCTAATGCCAGTCGCTCTTGGATCGGTTTGTCATTTTGTAAAATCGCATCGTTTAAATATTTTTTTGCCGAGGGTAAATCTCCGAGATTCCCGTACATAAGTCCCAATGAAAAAGAATCTTCTTCTTGAAACATATTTTCCATGGCGCTGATAGCATCGCGGAAGCTTCCGAACATGGCACTGATTTTAGCGCGAAGTTTGTTTTGTGTTGTTTGGTACTCTTCAGTCGTAGGGTGCTTTAAAGCGCTCAGAGCTTCGAAGTAATTTCCTTTGTAATAGTTGATCAGGGCATAATAATACGAGTACATCGGAGAGTTACTCTCTTGGGGGAGATAGGAATGGGCCATATTCATATAATAATTGAACTCTTTTTCCCGTTTTAAATGGAGACAGCACACCGCTGCATTGATGGCACTGACGCATCGATTTTCACTGTTGGCGATTGAACGTTTGAAATTCTCCAATGCTTCTTGGTATTCACCTTCTTTGAGTTGAACGACACCTAGATTGTATTGGGATATCGCTTCGGAGTAGAGGGCTATTTTTTCATACAGCTTTAGTGCTTCATTCGCATTTCCGTTTGCGTAAAGATAGTTGGCACGCTCAATCATACTCTCCAGTTCACTGGGCTCAATGATGTTGTCTTCTTGAGAAGGTTTTGCTTTTTCGATCGGTTGCTCATGGGTTGGTTGCGCCGATTTTTCAGAACCGGATGTGAGTAAAAAAATCATACCGGCAGCTCCTAAAAGGAGCGTAAGTACAAGTGCGGCCAAGATAATAATTTTTTTATTTTTGAGCAGACTCGGTTTTTCACTGATCGGTTCAGCCGCTGCCGCTGCCGTTTTTTCGACACCGGCTGCATCTGCCTCTTCAATAATAATTATCTCTTCTTGATCTTCTGCCATGGCCTCTCTTTAACCCTTTAGAGGTATTTTTGCAATACAGTCGGAATGGTAATAGTCCCGTCTTCGTGCTGGAAATTTTCCATAATAGCTATCATCGTCCGTCCGACCGCTAAACTTGAACCGTTTAGGGTGTGAGCAAGGATATTTTTTCCCTCTTCCTTGTAGCGGATCTTCGCACGACGGGCTTGGAAATCTCTTGTATTGGAGACAGAACTGATTTCACGGTAGGTATTTTGTCCCGGTAACCATACTTCCAAATCGACGGTACGTGCCGCACCGAAACCTAAATCTCCCGTACAGAGAGTGACGAGACGGTGAGGGAGACCAAGAGCACTCAGGAGATCGGAAGCACACGCAACCATCTCTTCAAACACAGCGTCACTTTGATCGGCACGGGTGATCGAGACGAGTTCAACTTTGTGAAACTGATGCTGACGGATCATCCCGCGCACGTCACGACCGCCGGAACCTGCTTCTTTACGGAAACATGAGGTGTATCCCGTCATTTTGATCGGCAAATCGGCACCGTTTAAAATCTCATCTTGATAGAGGTTGGTGAGAGGGACTTCCGCCGTCGGGATGAGATAAAGCTCTTCCTCTTCGACTTTGAACAAATCATCTTCAAACTTCGGAAGCTGACCCGTCCCCTCTAATGCGCGGCGGTTGACGAGCATCGGAACGCTGAACTCTTCGAAACCGCGTTCACGGTTAAAATCGAGCATGAAATTGATCAATGCGCGCTCTAATCGTGCACCCATACCGCCCACAACGCTGAAACGGCTTTTGGCGAGTTTGACACCGCGCTCAAAATCGATCCAGCCGTTTTGCTCCGCCAATTCCCAGTGCTCTTTAGGAGTAAATGTGAATGTTGGAGGGGTGAGAACTTTGCGGATTTCGATATTATCGTTTTCATCCGCACCGTCGGGTACGTCTGCATCGGGAATGTTCGGAACACGCATAATGATCGCATCGAGGGATTCTTCGGCGGAGCGTTGTGTATCGAGGAGATCATTGAGGGTTACTTTGTTCGCATCGACTTCGATTTTCAACTCGTCGGTACTTTTTCCCTCTTTTTTATACTGACCGAAAAGTTTACTCAACTCATTTTGTTTGGCCTGTAATGTCTCGTAAGCGAGTTTAGCGGTTTTGAGGGTTTCATTGGCGGATTTCAGTTCAGCGATTATTTCCGCTGAGACTTTTTTACGCATGAGCGCAGAAGCGGTTTCGTCAAAATTTTTCTGGAGAAGTTTTACATCGATCATAAGGGAATATTCCTGCTGTTTAATAATGATCGATTATAGCCAAAAGAGGCTGAAAATTGTTCTCTCTATGATCATAATGAAGGCATATTACGATAAGTAAAATCAGACAATATTTATTTTGTCAAAACAATTGACAAATTATTTTTTGTCTTGTGTAACAAGCATGATTTTACTGTAAACTATCTGTACTAAAATACAATGCTGACGAGATGTAAAATGGAAGAAAAACAAGCTATTTGGGAAGATGATTTATTAAACCGACGGAATGAGGGCAAATTTCTGTCCGAATATCTTTTAAAGCGTTATGCAAACACACCAAATAAGCCTTTTGTATTAAATATCAATGCCGAATGGGGATTTGGAAAAACCTATTTTTTAAAAAACCTTTCCAAAGAACTTGCAACACAAAAACATCCTGTCATCTATTTTGATGCATGGCAAAACGATTATTCAGATCAGCCGCTTTTAGCTTTTATCTCACAAATAAATACTTCGTTAAGTCCTTTTCTTACTAAAAGTAAAAAAGGTCAACAACTATTTACGAAAGTGTGGAATACATCAAAAAAACTTCTCATTCCCATGCTTGTCAAAAATCTTACAGGATTAACATATGATCATTTCAATGAAGAGTCTGATGATAGCAACGAAAATGCAAAAAATGAACAAGAAATAGAAAAAACTGATCATAATTCAACAAAGGACTCAGTGGAATCGGTGTTTTCAAAATTAGCCGAATCAGCATTGGTGGATCATGAAACCGTTCGTAAAAGCATCATTACTTTTAAAGAGAATATGGCGAAATTATTAAGTTATATTGATAAAAATATTTCATCTAAACAATTGCCGATGTTTGTTTTTATCGATGAGTTAGATCGATGTCGGCCTAGTTATGCAATTGAGTTGCTCGAAAACATCAAACATATTTTTGATATTCCAGGAATAGTCTTTGTCATCGCAACCGATTCGAAACAACTTTCACACTCCATCAATGCTGTTTATGGGCAAAACTTTGCATCTGAGCGCTATTTAAAACGTTTTTTCGATCAAGAATACAACCTAACTAAACCAGATAATTATGCTTTTGCCCATTATCTTTTTGAACTTCACGGTATTACCAAAAATGAGAAACTATTTTCACCTTTGGAACAAGATTTATACAAAGACAAAGACCTCAATGTTGAGCTGTTTACTCTCTATGCCAGTTTTTTCAAATTGAGTTTGAGAGATCAAGAACAAGTTGCGACAGTTTTATCAGCAATTGTGTTGACATGGCAAAGTTCTGAATCTATACACTTGGGATATTTGCTGTTTTTGATAATGCTAAAACAACATTCTAATACTGAGTTTGATAAGTATATTGAAAGTAACAAAAAAGAGTCATTCTTTAGAGACAGTATGGATCAATTAAAACTCAATTTGACAATTAAATTTCAATCAAATGTAGTAACTTATGAGCAGGGAGTTTTTCTGAGAGAACGAAGGATAGAGTCCTACTCGGTAAGTGACTTAATTAATACATATTTTTCATTTTTAAACGAAGATTTGAATAAATTATATGAAAGAAAACAAAACGGTACATTTGTATATTCTAATATTATTAATCGATTAGTTGCTGATATTCAACAAAACAATCATGTAACAATAATAGCAGACAAGTCTAATGTTTATCCAAATCTTGTGTTGCGAGCGGGACAGTTATCATAAAGATAAAAATGATTAGCTCAAAATCGCCTTGGCGAGTTCAAACTGATTGGCCGTCATAATATGGATTTTCGGATGGAGTGCTTTGAGCTCTTCAAAGAGTGTTTTACTCAGGTCAAAGCCGACTTTGTACTCTTCCTCAGGGCTGATGAGCGAAGCGGCTTCGAGTGCTTCGACCCATGTGCTGGGTACAAATATCCCAGGAACATTTTCATCCAAAAATCGTGCGGTACGGAGTTTCGTAATCGGAAAATAGCCCAAAACGAGGACGCACTCAGCACTGTTTTCACGGTTGGCTTCTGCCATCATATCGAGCAGTTTGCGGGCGTTTTCGAGATCGTAGACGGGTTGGGAGATAATGCCTATCGCCCCGTGCGCCACTTTTTTGGTCATTTTTTTCTGCAACGTCGTGGCACTTTTGGCATACGCATCGATAACGGCAAAGGGATAAATCTCTTGTACGGGGGCGAGGAGTTTTTGCTCCGCCAAGTCGGTTCCGTTGTTGAGGGTGGTGATGATGTCGAGGAGGAGTTTGCTGTTCCCCTCGAATACCCCTTTGGCATGCGGTTGGTCAGAATAATGAGCGCTGTCACCCGTGAGGGCGAGGATGGCGCGGACATTGGATTCATTTGCTCCGAGGAGATCGGATTGCAATGCGATACGGTTGCGGTCGCGCATGCTCATGGTTGCTAATGTAGGTTTTCCAAAGCGCTCTTGAAGTTTCATTGCCGCGAAAAGGGCGTTGTATTTGAGTTTGGCGAGAGGATTGTCGGTGGTACTGAATCCGTCGATGAGTTTATCAAGACCCAATGCGGCAATTTTTTCAATTGTCGGCTCAAACTGAGCTGAGCGTGATGGTGTCGTCTCAAGGGTGATATAGGTCTCGTGACGGAGTTTATGTATAAATGATTCGAACAAAAGCTACCCTTGGATATAATTGCGTCATTATAACAAACAGGATAGGCTCTTTTGATTAAATTAGCGGTATTTGATTTTGACTCTACTCTCATGGATGGAGAGACGATTGACTTTTTTGCGGAAGCGCTTGGAATCGGCGAGCAAGTGAGTACGATCACTGAGCGAGCGATGAACGGTGAACTCGATTTTTTCGAATCCCTCCAACAACGAGTGGGGCTTTTAAAAGGGTTGGAGTTTGGTCTTGTCGAAGAGATCTGCCAAAACTTGCCATATATGAACGGTGCGGTAGAGACAATCGCGGCACTGAAAGAGCGCGGTATTAAGGTTGTTTGTTTCAGCGGCGGCTTTAGAACGGCAACATCGTATGCGAAAGATATCCTCGGATACGATGCCGATTTTTCGAATGTTTTGCATTCGAAGGACGGAAAGCTCACGGGATTGGTCGGCGGCGATATGATGTTCGATTATTCCAAAGGGGATATGCTCGTCCGATTGCAAGGGCTTTTCGGAGTCGCCGCAGAGGAGACGATGGTGGTGGGGGATGGCGCGAATGATCGTTCTATGTTTGCTCATGCCGGAATCCGCGTCGCATTTTGCGCGAAAGAGATCCTCAAAAAAGAGGCGAATGTTATCATTGAGACGAAAGATCTCACCCAAATTATTACAAAGGTATTTTCATAATGTTAGAAAATTCATTGTGGCTCCGCTACAACCCGACGAAAACCATCCGCGAAGTATTGGCACGCCTTTATGAGTGCAGTGCGGTAGAGATCGGTGATGATGAACGTGCACTGTATGCATCTCTGAAACGTCACCTTACTAAAAAAGAGTTTAGAATGGTAATGATGAACGAAGCGGGAGTTTCGTCTGAAGAGATAGGTAAAGAAGTAGGGATGGCGGGCGAAGAACTTACCAAAGCACAATATAAGGCGTATCGTAAAATTCGCCAAGATAAAATTCGCTTGGAAGTCCGTGCGAGTAAAGTAAAAGAAGAAGTTGACACGAGTGTTGATGCAGAATAAAATGGGAGAGTTTGATACATTTTTGATAAAATATGCTAAAAAAGCATCATATTAACATTCGGTTAAAGCTCCATTTATTCTTTATCCGATATTATTAAGGGGTATCAAGACACCTTCACTGTTTTTTCGAAAATGTTGAAGGTGTCTTAAATCACTAATTTTCGAAGGAGAACGACATGAAAAAGTCAGCTTCATGCTTCCTTGCAGCGCTTGTAGCGTTAGGGATGATGAGTACAGTGGCATCTGCCGATGTAAAAAAAGGTCAAAAAGTTTATTTGAAAACCTGTAAAAATTGTCATGGTAGCGGTACTAAAGGTGCTGCAATGCATACACAAGACGAATGGGATGAATTGTTTGCAAACGGCGGAGCAAAAATCATTAAAGCACATGCTAATGACAAATCTGCAGCCTATTTCAACGGTGAGGCATTCAAAGGACAATCACAAGATTTACGCGACTTCTTGTTTGAATACGGTTCAGATTCAGGCAACGTTCCTTCTTGCGGTTAATCCCCTCATACCCCTCTTGGGGTATTCTCTCTACCTTTTTAGTAAACCTTCAATTTTTTTCTTTAGCATTAGAATTGCTTTAAACCCCAATGTCAATAATATCTTTAAACGTTTCATACATCCATTAGGCTACAATAAACCCGAATTAAAGGGATGAGCATGAAAATAGCAATATGTGGAATAAGCGGTTTTGTCGGAAGTGCACTCAAAGTTTTCTTTGAAAAAAGAGGGGATGAGGTATTTTCTTTAAGTATCCGAGCCGAGACATCGGTTGAGCTGGTTTCTCAAAAGCTAAACGGATGTGATGTCCTCATTAATCTTGCCGGAGCCAATATCTTGGGACGTTGGACGAAAGAGTATAAAGCGCTTTTACGACAAAGCCGTTTAGAGACAACGGCAGTGCTGGTCGATGCACTCGCAACATGCGAACATCCTCCCCATACCCTCTTAAACGCTTCAGCCGTTGGGATATACGATGCGTATCATCAGCATGATGAATTTTCCACTCATTTTGCAGATGATTTTTTGAGTCAATTGGTTCAAGATTGGGAATATGCCGCATTTCGTGCTCAATCGGAACGTACCCGTGTTTGTGCAATGCGTTTCGGTGTCGTTTATGCCAATGGGGGCGGAGCGATGTCTAAAATGCTCCCCCCTTTCAAATTTGGACTCGGCGGAAAAATGGGAGACGGATTTCAGATGATTTCATGGATCCATTTGGAAGATTTGGTGCGTGCGTGTGCTTTTTTAATCGATCATCATGAGATACAAGGTGTCGTCAATTTAACTTCGCCTGAACCGATCAGTAATTTGGAGCAGACCAAAGCGATAGGGCGGATTTTAGATCGACCCACTTTTTTTGATCTTCCGGCTTGGTTGGTGAAACTGGCATTCGGAGAAGGCTCTTCCGTAATGCTTGAATCCAAAGAGGTATATCCGAGGATTTTGCAAGATGCAGGGTTTAAGTTTTTGTACCCTACATTTGACAGTGCGATGGAAGAAATTGTTCACGTCCGAGCTTAAGGAGCTCTTCGTCGAGTTGATAAGGGTGGAGGGCTACTTCGCCAATCGTTTTAAAGTTGAAATGGCTTTTGTTATAGCAGATAATTGAATGACTTTTCCCTTCCATAAGAGCATCAATCGCGTAAGTAACAAATTTGTACGCCATCAATCGATCATAAACACTCGGGTTGCCTCCGCGCTGAATATGTCCTAAGACCGAAACCCGCGATTCAAACCCAAGCTCTTTTTCGAACCACTGTGCTACTTCGTCACTGCTAAGCGCTTCCGAGACAATCGCTATAAAGTAGTCACGCCCTTTAGCCACTTGTGATTTAAAGCACCCGGTGTATTCATCGATATTTATCGGAATTTCAGGGATAAGACACAGCTCCGCACCTGACGTAATCGCCGAAATAAGGGCAAGATATCCGCAGTTTCGCCCCATCGTCTCAATAACAAATGCACGATGAAATGAGGATGCGGTATCGCGTATCTGATCGATGGCATCTTTGATCACCCCCAGTGCCGTATCGACTCCCAGACAATAATCGGTGCCGTTGATATCATTATCAATCGTAGAGGGGATACCGCAAAAGGCGATTCCGCTCTCATGATAAAATCGCTCCATTCCTCGAAAACTGCCATCACCTCCCAGTACAATGAGTTTATCAATTCCGTGGGATCGGAGGTTTTCTGCGGCAAGTGCACGAAAAGAAGGTTCCAAAAACCGTTTAGATCGGGCTGAACCGATCTTAGTCCCCCCTCGTGTAATGATCCCGGCAACATCATGATAATCAGCGGGCATAATATGGTTATCTATGAGCCCTTCATACCCGTTACGGACAAAATAGGGTTGTAGGTTACGGGCATAGGCATATTCGACAAAGCGTTTGAGTGCCGGATTCATTCCCGATACATCTCCGCCTGAGCAGAGGATAGCGATTTTTTGATTCATTTTATCTCCTTGGCGATTGTTTTTAGCCATTCTATGCATTGACGGTTAAGTTCATGTTCACTCGATTTAAGGGCATTGATTCCCCCTGTTGCATTGGTTGAGGATGAGGGATAGGAGACAACAAAGCGTTTGGATGCAATCTGACGTTTACTCTGGGTATCGATGAGACGGTAGGTAATATCAATGTACCCATCACTTTTATCATTCAAAATACGATGGGTAAAGGCATCTAAATCGGATTCGAGTATCCAATCGGATTTAGCAACGGAAGTGGAAGGGGAGAGAGAGGTAAATACACCTTGAGCGTATAACGATGTGAGGAGGGAACGCTGTAACATGAGGGAGGGAGTATCACTCCAGCGGCTATAAAGATAAGCCCCGGTTTCACCGTTTTCATGAAGGTAAATAATGTTTTTACCGGAGAGAGAAGCTACCGATTTACTGAGAGCCACTGAGAGACTTTTTGAAGAGAGCGGAGCTTTGTCCTGATAAACGGTTTGGGTAGTGAGAAGTGTATATTCATTGATGGAAGGTGCGGAGCATCCCCACAGTGTAAAAAGTGCTATAAGATAAAGAGGGTAATGTCGCATCTATTATTCTCCCGGACCTGGTTTTGGAGGCGTTTTTTTAAACAGTAAATCAGAAGGGCTTTCTCTGAGCGAGCGTAACGTCATCTCCATTTCATTCGTAAGAGAACGGCTTTGTTCTAAGAGGGAGGTGAGTTCACTGCTTGCCGGAGCGATATTATAATCACCTCGATCGACACTCGCTTCAAGCTTTTTAATCAGTGTATGACTCTCTTTAGAGGTTGCTTCAAGCGAGTCTAAGGTTGTCGCCATTTTGGTTTGAACGAGCGTATTAAAATTACCCGAAGCGGTTTTAACGCTTCCGGCTGCTTCTTTCATCGCCCCCAAAGATTCGGATGCATTGTGCTCTAATGCGATACTCTGTGCCAATAAGGCTTTAATCTCTCCTTGATAACCGTCAATTTGGGCGGTTAATGAGCGTAAATTTTCAAGGGATCGGGCAACGTTATCAACATTTTTATCACTGAAGAGTCTGTCGGCTCGATCAAGGGTTGTCGAGAGTTTGGAGGCAACATCGCTGAGAGATTCATCAAGACGCTGGATTAACGAAGGGCTAGAAGGGATAGTAGGAACATTTTCATTTCCGTTTGCAAGGAGTGGGGCACCTTTTGAACCGCCGGCAATTTCAATAAAAGCAAGTCCTGTAATACCGTAAAATTTCAAGATAGCATTAGAGTCGGTTTTGATAGGGGTCTCTTTTTTTATTTTTAGGGTCAACTCGACCTCTTCACTATTTCGGGGGTTAATACGGATCGATTCGACTTTTCCGACATCCACCCCGTGAAATTTTACAGCCGCTTCAGGTGCAAGCCCTGAAACCGATTCGGTGATAAAAACCTTGTAGCGACGGTATTGCCGTTCATCCTGATTGTATTTGCCGAGCCAAAATGCAAACGCAACGAGAGCGACGATAAAGAGGACGATAAAGACACCGATGGCCGTATAATTAACGCGTGATTCCATGCTGACCCTTTTGAAAAAAATAATCAATAATCGGATGATCGATTGCGAGAACCTCTTTGAGAGTCCCCTCCGCAATCGCTTTTTTCTCGCCTAATAAGGTGAATCGATCCACAATATGATGAATTGTATCCAAATCATGGGTCACCATGATGACGGTAAGTCCCAAAAGATCACGTAATTGTTGAATTAAAGCATCAAACTGTCGTGAACTTAGCGGATCGAGTCCGGAAGTGGGTTCATCCAAAAAAAGGAGTTTTGGATCAAGGGCAAGGGCGCGTGCTAGTGCCGCTCGCTTAACCATTCCTCCGCTGAGCTGGGAAGGGTAGAGGTGTTTTGCATGAGGTGGAAGCCCGACAAGATTAATTTTGAGTTGAATAAGTTCATCAATAAGTTTGGGAGGGAGATCGGTATACTCCGTATATAGGAGGGCAATATTTTCTCCGACGGTAAGAGAGGAATAAAGTGCACCCGATTGGAAGAGTACACCCCATGAACGACGAAGTCGGATTGCTTCAAGCGGAGTTAGGGTAGAAAGATCATGCCCCAATACTCGGATAGTACCGCTTTGTGGACGTTCTAAGAGTATCATTTCACGCATCAGAGTTGATTTTCCGGAGCCGCTTCCTCCTAAGAGAGCATAGATTTCATTGCGATGTACGGTACAGTTGACATGATCGTGAATGAGATTTTCTCCGAATGAAGTGACAATATTACGAACTTCAATGATAGGGAGAGTCACAGTTTTAGCTCCGTTAAGAGGATCGAAAAAATGGCGTCGCAGGCAATGACCAAAAAGATGGAGTTTACAACACTTTTTGTTGTGTATTGCCCGATACTCTCCGTATTCATGGAAACTTGAAATCCTCGATACGTACTCACAAACGCGATCAAAAAGGCAAAAAACGGCCCTTTGAATATTCCGATAAGGTAATGTTTCAGTGCCAATGCACCTTGCAAACGATTGATAAATTCAGTAAAACTCAAATTAGATTGAGCGTTTGCAATCACCATTCCTCCGAAAATTCCTACCATATCGGCAAAGAAAATAAGGAGTGGCATAACGATCATGAGTGCGAAGACCCTCGGCCATACCAAAAAGGTAAAAGGGTCAAATCCCATGGTTTTCATCGCATCGATCTCTTGCGTCATTTTCATGGCACCGATTTGAGCGGTAAATGCCGAACCGCTTCGCCCTGCAACAACGATGGCCGTAATCAAAGGTGCGAGTTCGCGGGTAAGGGATATTCCGATCATATCGACAATAAAAATGTCGGCGCCGAATTTTTGAAGCTGTACGACACTTTGATAGGCTACTACGACACCAATCAAAAATGCGCTGATGGCGATAATCGGTAGGGCCTTTGCTCCGGTTTCCAAGATATGAACCCCGATTGAACGGTAGCGAATGAGTTGAGGATGCCGAAGGGTAAAAAACAGCAGTATGAAAGCTTCTCCTAAAAAGGAGAGAAAAGCTCCAATCCCTAAAAAACTAAAATGGGCTTCTCTTCCCAGCCGATAAAGCCAAGAGGGTAAGTCGGGGGGAGGAGAATCTTGGAACGGTTTGGAGTAAAGAAGACGGTAGAGATGGGAATGTTCATTACGGATGCCGATTGTTTCACATTGGTGTCCCTTTTGTTCAAAGAGACGATTGTTCAGTTGCCACAATGCAATTCCGGCTGAATCGATTTCAGATATCTCGGCTACATCCCAAAGAATCGTTGGTTGAAGAGTAAGGTTTTCAAGTTGATCCGAGACCTCTGAGAGATTTTCGATGGTCCAATTTCCTTTGCACTTAAGAAGGGTTTGGATCGAATCATGGGTAATAGTTAGTGATGCCGGAATTACACTTTGCATCTTTTATTATAACGCATTCTATAAATCTTAAGTCACATTTTTTGTGACTTTTTCACGTTTTTTTGACGGATTAAAAGTGTATGTTACGAGGTGGCATAGTGTTTGCTTTTTAGGGAGTTAATACAAACATTTTTTCAAGGATTTATATGGTTAAACATCTATGTGCACTTCTTTTTGGGTTTTCACTCACCCTCAACGCTCAGATCGATAAAAATGAGCTGGGTAAGCTTGAAGTCGAAGCATTACTGGTTAAAGATATGACCTCTAATCAGATGCTTTATTCGAAAGAACCGTTCAAAGAGGTTCAACCTGCCAGTCTCACTAAAGTGATGACGGTTATGTTGGCGATTGAACACGGCAGCCTTAAAAAACCGATTACGATTACACGGGAAATGACCAAAGTAGAGCCGACGATAGCGGGATATCGCAGAGGCGATGTGATCCTTATGGAAGATTTGATCAAAGCGGCGATGATCAAATCGGATAACGATGCGGCTAAAGCGATCGCGATTACAGTCGGAGGATCGGAAGAGCATTTTGTTGAGATGATGAATGCCAAGGCCAAAAAAATCGGGATGAATCACACATCATTTAGCAATCCGTGCGGATACGATACCAAAGGGCACTACTCCACTCCCAAAGACCTCATGAAAATGGCCGAGTATGCGATCAAAAACCGCAAGTTTAATGAAATCAGTAAAATGAATGAACACCGATACCGTGCACTCAATAAAAACCGCGAATTTTATGCCTACACCCATAACCGTCTTTTGAACCGCTACCAGTATGCGGTCGGGATCAAGACGGGTTACACTGCTAAAGCGGGACCATGTTTGATCGCACGGGCAAAAAAAGACGGCAAAGATTGTGTGATTGTGATGATGAATGCTAAAGGGGATCGATGGAAGACCGCTAAAAATATATTTGAGCAGGTACTAAACAGTTAGATACTGAGTAATGAAACTTTTATAAATCTCTTGTTTCTTTTCGAATTTCATCGCTGCATGGGCAGGTGAAGTGGAGGGGAGCAATACTTTCTCTATTTTCAAATCTTTAAAATACTTTTCAAACAAATCGTGGCTTTTTTTACCCGTAAAGGCAATGACTTGGATATTCGGATAATCGTTTAGTAGCTTTTCAAAATCGTTAGGAATACAGTTTTTTAAATTCGTATCGCTTGAGTTACTTCGTTCACAGGTTGCGATTACATCCCACAATCCGATCCCTTTTTCCAGACAAAATATTTTTTTCATCTCATTGGTTTCTAAACGGACATCAAAAATCGCTTTGAGTATCGGCCAAAACGCGTTGCGCGGATGGGCGTAGTAAAAGGCTTGCTCAAATGAGGCGATGCTGGGGAAACTGCCGAGGAAAAGAATACGGGTATGCTCATCAAGGATGGAAGGAAAGGGGTGAATATAGGATTTCATAGAAGAATTTTATCTCAATTTACCTTCCCCTAAACCACCTTTTGTTACAATTCCGCCATTAAATTACGGGTATCAGACCCATTCAAAGGAACTGCATGAAGCGTGCACTGCTCAGTGTCAGCGATAAAAGCAACATCGTTGAGTTTGCCAAATCTCTTATCGGTTTGGAGTATCAAATCATCTCTACGGGCGGAACCTACAAAATGCTCAAAGACGCAGGCGTAAGTGCCATCGAGATCGATGAGGTGACCAAATTCCCGGAGTGTTTCGAGGGGCGTGTTAAAACCCTCAATCCGTACATCCACGGCGGAATCTTGCACCGACGTGACAAACAATCGCACCTCGACCAAGCGGTTGAACTCGGTGTTGAGGCGATCGATTTGGTATGTGTCAACCTCTATCCGTTCAAAGCGACGATCGAAAAAACCGATGATTTCGAAGAGATTATCGAAAACATCGATATCGGCGGTCCTGCGATGGTGCGCTCTGCGGCGAAAAACTTTGACAGTGTTATCATCCTCACCGATCCATCCGATTATTCGCTGGTCCTCAATGCCATCACTAACGGTGAAAATACGGTTGAGTTCCGCCGTGATCTCATGATCAAAGCGTATGAGCACACTGCGGCGTACGATTCGATGATTGCCAACTACATGAACAAACGTTTCAACAACGGCATGGGGTCAAAACAGTTCATCGTCGGGAACAAAGTGATGGATACCCGTTACGGCGAAAACCCGCACCAAAAAGGGGGATTGTACGAGTTTGATACGTTTTTCTCTAAAAACTTCAAAACCCTCAAAGGGGAAGCAAGTTTCAACAACCTCACCGACATCAGCGGCGCAGTGAAAATCGCGGCGGCTTTCGGGGATGAAAATGCTATCTGTATCGTCAAACACGGTAACCCGTGCGGGTTTGCTATCCGTGAAAACCTCCTCGATGCGTACACCGAAGCGCTCAAATGCGATCCGATCTCCGCGTTCGGCGGTGTCGTCGCGGTTAACGGCGTCGTGACCAAAGCGTTGGCGGAAAAAATGAACGAAATGTTCCTCGAAGTGATCATTGCAGGCTCTATCGATGAGGAAGCGCGTGCGGTGTTTGAACCGAAAAAACGTCTCAAACTTTTCGAGTACGGAGCTAATCGCATTACCCTCAGCAACGACGCGATCGATTTCAAACACATCGACGGCGGATTTGTATTCCAAGATGCCGACCGTGTCACTTCTGAGGAAATTAAAAACGCAAAACTAGTAACCAAACACGTTGCAAGCGATGCGGCTTTGAAAGATGCCGAGATTGCTTATAAAGTGGCATCTCTCACCAAATCAAACTGTGTCGTCTATGTCAAAGATGCGGCAATGGTAGCGGTCGGTATGGGGATGACCTCTCGTGTCGATGCGGCGCGCTGTGCACTCAAAAAAGCCGAAGAGATGGGTCTGGATGTGAGCGGTTCGGCACTCGCTTCTGAAGCGTTTTTCCCATTCCGGGACTCTATCGATGCGGCGGCGGGTGCGGGGGTTAAAACCGTTATCCAACCGGGTGGTTCGGTACGTGATGAAGAGGTCATCGCGGCGGCGGATGAGCACGGTATGGCTCTCTATTTCACAGGCGTTCGCCACTTTTTACACTAAGAATAGTTGCGTCATATCGGCGCAATTGTTAATTCCTCCTTTTTCCCTATCTTACGAGCTCTTCTTTTTAACCTTGATTGACATTGACTCAAGTGTAATGCTATAATATTCAATAAATTAATTACTATGCAATGAATAGGATAAAAAAATGTCTAAAAGTTTATACACTACCCTTGAAATCGCTCCCGGTGCAAGTGAAGCCGAGATCAAAAAAGCATACCGAAAACTCGCACGCCAATACCACCCTGATGTGAACAAAGACCCGAAAGCAGAAGAGAAATTTAAAGAGATTAATGCGGCGTACGAAGTTCTCAGCGATAAAGAGAAACGCTCAAAATACGATCAGTTCGGTGACTCGATGTTCGGCGGACAAAACTTCCATGATTTTGCCAGAGGGCAGGGGGGGAATGTCGATCTGGATGATATTCTCCGTAACATTTTCGGTCAAGGCGGCGGTGGCTTCGGTGGAGGCGGTTTCGGCGGGTTTGGGGGTGGAAGCTTTGGCGGAGGCGGTTTTGGTGGAGGAATGAACCTCGATATCGACGCCAATGTAACGGTTCCGTTTGCAGTTGCCGTATTGGGTGGTAAGCATTCGATCAGCCTCTCAGGGGAGAGTTTTGATATCAAAATTCCCGCAGGGATCAAAAGCGGCGAAAAGCTCCGTGTTCGCGGAAAAGGGAAAAAACATGGATCGCAAGCGGGAGATCTCTATCTACGAATCGATGTTGCCGCTAATCCCGAATATGAGCGTGAAGGGGATAATCTGGTTAAAACTTTTAATGTTCCTCTTTATGCGGCACTTTTCGGCGGGAAAGTCGCTATTCAGACATTAGAAAAAGAGGTTACGCTGAAAGTTCCGGAAAACACCAAAAATGGTCAGAGATTCCGTCTCAAAGAGATGGGAGTATTGAACCGTCAGAGTAATATTCGCGGCGATTTGTATCTCAAAGCCAACATCGTGTTGCCTGCGGTTGATAAAATTGATCCTGATTTGGTTGAACAGATGAAACAATCTCTTCCTCAAGGAGCATAATCATGCACCATTTTGACGAACCGGTTTACATGATTAGTATCGTAGCGAAGATTTTGGATATTCATCCTCAGACGCTTCGTCAATATGAACGGGAAAATTTGATCGCCCCCTCACGCTCCGATGGGCGTATACGTCTCTACTCTCAGCGCGACATTGAGAAAATCAAAACGATTCTTCGTCTGACGCGTGAGCTTGGTGTAAATCTTGCCGGTGTCGATGTCGTCATGCGTCTCAAAGATAAAATGGAGATGATGGAGAGTGAACTCTCAGAGCTCCGTGTCGAAGTCGCCCGAATGCGTAACAGCTCCAATGTCCCGCCGGAGAAATCGTTGGTGACAAAACGGAGTATTTATGAGATGGTTATTTTCGAAGATGATATTTTAAAGTAAGCTTTTGAGTATCAATCCGATTATTCATCCGAGCTGGAAAGAGGCATTAGCGTCTGAATTCGCTCACCCCTATATGGAAGAGCTCAAAATTTTCCTCCTCGAAGAGAAAAAGAACTATACAATTTTCCCGCAGGGGAGCCACATTTTTAATGCCTTCAATTCGACTCCGTTTGAGAATGTCAAAGTTGTTATTTTAGGACAAGATCCTTATCACGGTGTGGGGCAGGCTCATGGGTTATCGTTCTCGGTACAACACGGAATATCGCTTCCCCCATCACTCCAGAATATTTTCAAAGAGCTAGTAAGCGACATCGGATGCCCGTATCCTAAAAGCGGTGATTTAAGCCATTGGGCTCATGAGGGGGTATTACTTTTGAATACTTTGCTCACTGTCCGCTCGGGTGAACCGTTTTCGCATAAAGAGCGTGGTTGGGAGAAATTTACCGATCAAGTGATTCGCACACTTAGTGATCAACGAGAACATATCGTCTTTATCCTCTGGGGTGCACCGGCAGGAAAAAAAGCTGCTCTCATCGACAGTTCTAAGCATTTAATACTTAGAGCTCCTCATCCCTCACCTCTCTCCTCGTATCGGGGCTTTTTCGGCTCAAAACCTTTTACTCAAACGAACGATTATCTCAAATCGGTGCAGATAGCTCCGATCGAGTGGTGTCTTTGAGTATTTGAAGCTCTTTTTTCCGCTTCCGTATTAGATCTTTTACTTCGTCAGAAGGATAGTCTTGAGAAATTTTTTTGAGTAAATCAATTTGATTGACGGTGTCTTGTATAGCTCCTAATGTATTTTGGAGTTGTTTACAATGTAGGATAACTTCTTGGCATTGATGGATATCTGCGATCTCTAAAAATTCAAAACCGTATCGCGCATCTTTAAATTCGATTCGCAGACGGTGAAGTGTTTTGGGATCTGAATCCCTTTGAAGAGTCGAGAAGGAATCGATACAATGTTGGTAATGGGTAAGGAGTTTTTGAATCAGTATCTCAGGTAGAAAATGGGGATCGCTTTGTGAAATCAGAAGGGAATATTCATCGATAAGTGCGAGTGTTTTATCCGTATAGTCGGGAGTAAAAATAGTTTTCGCAGATGTTTTTCGGAGTTTTGAGAGATATTTGAAAAGTTTGGGATGTTTTGAACGTCTCAGTGAACGTAGGAGGACATCAATCTCCCGAACCGAATTGGTCTCTTGCATAGCTGTTTTTAAGATTTTCGGGAAAGACAAATCAGTAAGAAAGAGTTTAATGAGGGAGCGGACACGGCGTAGAGTTACACGAAACTCGTGGATATCTTCCTCTCTCGCATCGTATTGAAGCGAGTGAAGAAGAACCCGTGTGTGATAGAGCTGATAGAGTAAATAGCGGCTTAATTTATTTTCTTCCATAGGCCATTATAGCCAATGAATATTACAAACGAAACAAAGCATAAATCGGCAGATGATCGGAGTACCCTTCACCCAAATGGTGTTTGGGATATTTACGGCTTTGTTGCCAACGATACACTTTTCCTTTGTAAAAGAGATAGTCGGGATCATAGCGGTTGAAACTCCCCCGCACATACTCTATTCCTTGACCATCCGCCAGTGAAGGTGAGATAATCATATTATCCAGCCCCTCGCCGCGACCTCGGTATTGGTGACTCCACCGTTTAGATTCATCCAGTTCATACCAGAGATTATATAAATACCCGTTACTCTTTTTAAGAGATGCATAGGTGATAGGGTTTCCCTCATCGTCGATCGTTTTGAGGATATGGTTGATACCCGTAATCCCTTCGGTATCGTTATGATGACGGCTTTTGAGAAAGGTTTTATACTCTTCATAATGGGAGTTGAAATCCCCCAACAGTACAAACGGTTCATCCGCTGAGAGTTCAGCCAGACGAATAGAAAGGCGTTTGGCACTGAGAATACGTTTACTTTCACCGCCGCTTTTGGATTTCCAGTGGTTGACGAATACCCTTAAACTCTTTCCGTTGATATCAATTTTTGCTTCCAAAATATCGCGGTATCTGCCGTTATAGTTAATGGGGTGTTTGAGGGCGCTTTGAATCGGATAGCGGCTGAGAAGTGCGACGTTGACACTCGACTTACTATTTCGAGCAAAGAGGTGATAACGGTAATAAAGACCTTGACGATTAAGCTCGGCTTTGAGTGCTTTGAGTGCGATCTCCGACTCAATCTCTTGCAAACCGATAATATCGGCGTTGATCCCTTGAATGACGGTGGCGGTATTACGCAGTTTGATACGATAAATTTCCTGAGTCCATCCCGAATCGCCGTTAGGAATATACTCTTCGTATTCGTTTCCGTCTTTATTCATATCGAATAGATTTTCGACGTTATAGCTTGCTATCTTCACTTCGACTCCTCCCAAAAATGAGATTATTAATGCCAAAATCCAAAAGAGACGCATTTATTCAATCCCATTTAGGCGAAGGAGATTTTTAGAGTCGCACTCACGCCCCATCATCTCCGTAAATAACTCTTGCATACTTTGGCTTCCCCCCTTGGCTAAGACGATCTCTTTATATTGACGGGCAAGCTCACTCCCGAATACCCCCTCATCGACGATGGCGTAATAGGCGTCGGCACTGAGCACTTCCGCCCATTTGTAGCTGTAATACCCCGCACTGTAGCCACCGCTGAAAATATGGCTAAATCCATTTTGGAATTTATTATAAGAGGGCGGTTTGATGAGGGCGGTACGTTCTCGGATTGAGTTTAAAAGCTTTTGTATCTCCTCTCCTTGATAGAGCTTGGAGTGAAGCTCGAAATCAAAGAGGGAGAATTCGATTTGTCGGAGCATAAACATCCCGCTTTGGAAATTTTTGGCGCGGATCAGTTTGGCGATCATTTCGTCACTGAGGACTTCGCCGCTTTGGTGATGTTTTGCGAAGAGTTTCAGAACTTTCGGCTCATAGGCAAAGTTCTCCAAAAATTGAGAGGGAAATTCAACTGCATCCCACTCGACCCCGTTCACTCCACTGACTCCATGCTCTTTGACACGGCTGAGGAGGTGGTGGAGGGTATGCCCCATCTCGTGAAAGAGGGTAACGACATCATCGTGCCGCAGCAGTGAGGGAGAAGTGTCGGAAGAGGGGGGAAAGTTACAGACAACAAAAGCACTCGAGAGATGGGTGCACCCCTGCGTATCTTCGCAATGGGTTTGGAAATTGTGCATCCAAGCACCGCCTCGTTTGTCTTTACGGGCTTCAAGGTCGAAGTAGACCCGTGCGGTGAGGGTATCGCCCTCATAAATATCGTAAACGCTCGCTTTTTCATCCCACAACTCAATCTCTTGAGGGACGAAGCGGATGCCGAAGAGCTCATTTAAAAAGGTAAACATCCCCTCCATTACACTGCGTTGTTCGAAGTAGGGACGATACTCCTCTTCGTCAATGTCATATTGGGCTTTTTTGAGGATTTCTCCGTAGTAAGCGGTATCATAGCTTTGCAGATCGATTTCCGGTGCGATGGCACGGAGTTCTTCAAGCTCTTGCATCCCTTGTTTACGGGATGCTTCAATGAGGGAGTTTAAAAAGCTGATAACACTTTTCGTACTCGGTGCCATTTTGGAAGCGAGGGAGTACTCGGCATAGTTTTCGAAGCCCAAGAGCTTTGCACTCTCCTGGCGCAACGCCATCAGTTCATCGATAATGGCTCCGTTTTGAGGTGCGCGAGTTGTGTAAGCACGATAAAGCTCTTCGCGAATCGTACGGTTGGGCCCGTAGGTCATATAAGCGATATAAGAGGGCATCTGGAGGGTAAATCGATATTTTGTTATCCCTTTTTCTTCAAACTTGGCATCTTCCAAATCACCCTCAGGTATCCCTTCTACATCCGCTTCGTCGGTAATGATCTTCTCATAGGCATTGGTGGCATCGAGGACGTTTTGGGAAAAGTCGTTAGTGAGGGTACTTTTGCGTAAATTAATCTCGGCTAAACGCTCTTTGGATGTCTCATCCAGATGGGCTCCCGCGAGTTCGAAATGGAGAATATTGAGATCGAGGATACGGCGTTGTTCAGTATTGAGATGATCATATTCACGAGCTTTGATTGCTTTAAACGCTTCGTAAATAGCGAGGTTTTGTCCGATAAAGGTGGAATAATCGGTCAAAATCGGGAGAGCTTCGGCATAAATTTTTTGACTCTCTGGAGAGTTTTTAATCGCATTGATGTGAGATAATGGGGTAAATAAAAGCTCTAAATCTTCCTCCATTAAATCAAAAGGGCGTACAAAATTGGCATAGGTTTTTTCAGGAACAGCCAACAAATCGGTAATGGTTTTATGATTAATCTCAATGAGAGCGTTTAGATCGGAGATAAAAGTCTCTAAATCCAGTTTAAAATCGGTAAAAGGTTGCATAATCTCTCCTGTAGTTACGATATTGTAGTCAAGTGTTTCAAAAACTATTCTATAATTCGACAATTTGTTATATTAAAAAGGTTTGTTAAATGAGTATGAAAATCAGATTATTACTTCGTTATATTTTTGTCGGTGCGTTATCTCTTTTTCCTTTGATTTTGGTGATTATTGTCGTCAATTATCTCAAAAACTTGGGAGTTAGCGCGTATTCTTCTCTGCACGATTATACGAATTCGTTTAGTGTTACATTGGCTTTGATGGCGGGTGTTATCGGTGTTTTTGCATTGCTTGGTTTTTCGATTGAAAAATACGGGCGTTCTATTTTTGTCTCTATGATTGACAGCACTTTTGAAAAAATCCCTGCAATTCGTTCGGTTTACTCTGTCTCAAAAAAACTTGCCGCTATGCTCAGCGGAGGGGAAGACGGGACGAAAAAAGAGGTGGTATTGGTTGAGTATCCGAAAGAAGGATTATGGGTTCCGGCGTATCTGTTGAACCGTTATGAAAATGTTTGTGTTCTTTTTGTTCCGACTTCTCCAAATCCTACGAGCGGTTACACGGTTTTAGTTGATGAAGCAAAGATCAAAAAAACGACCCTTTCCCTTCAAGAGGCTTCGTCGTTTATTATCAGTATGGGGGCTGATTTTCCACAAAAAGAGGCGGTATCAGCGCTTATTCAATAACTGGTTTATTTAAAAAATAGCGTAATACCGCATACCCGATCACTCCGGAGAGGAGGGATCCTAGTAATATCCCCAGCCTTTCGTCGCTTAAAGCGATACCGCCTGCTCTGGCGTGTTCAAATGCGAGAGAGCCGATAAACAATGACATCGTAAACCCGATCCCGCTGATGATGGAAACGCCGTAAAGCCGCCCCCAATTGACACCGTAGGGGAGTTTTCCAAATCCCATCCAAACCGCCAAAGCACTAAATAAAAATACCCCTGTCTGTTTGCCGATAAAGAGGCCGAATGCGATTCCTAAAGTGATATGATCGTAGAAATCTTGTGCCGAAATATTGGAAAAGCCGATGCCGGTATTGGCAAACGCGAACAGCGGCAAAATGATAAAGTTGACCGGTGCGTGGAGGGAGTGCTCAAGTGCATGAAAAGAGGATTTGTTATTTTTCAGTGGAATCAGTAACCCCAGAATGACGCCGGCGAGAGTGGCGTGAACGCCTGATTTTAAAACTGCTGTCCATAAGACGATACCGACCAATATGTATGCGGTGTGATTGATGACCCCTTTGATGTTCATAATGATTAACAGGGCAATCATAGTCGCCGCAGTGATTAACGAAACACTCGACAGTTCGGAAGTATAAAAAAGGGCAATGATGATAATAGCACCCAAGTCGTCAATAATCGCCAGAGCTAAAAGAAAGAGCTTAAGCCCTTTAGGGACGCGATCACCTAGAAGGGTTAATATTCCTAGAGCAAATGCGATATCGGTAGCAGAGGGGATTGCCCACCCTTGAAGCGCTATCGAATTGTTCCAGTTAAACCATGCATAAATGAGTGAGGGGACTGCCATCCCGCCCAGTGCGGCGAAAGCGGGAACGGCTATCGCTTTGGGATCACTGAGCGAACCCTCAATCACTTCACGTTTAATTTCCAAGCCGATCATAAAGAAAAAGATCGCCATTAACCCATCATTAATCCATAGGAGAAGCGGTTTGGCAATCACGAGTTCTCCGAAGCTGATGACAACGGGGATCGACGTTAGTGCGTCGTAGAGTGAGTAAAGATTCGTATTTGCCATGATCATAGCAAAGAGTGTGGCTAAAACGAGGAGTATTCCGGTGGCAGATTCAAGCTTAAAAAAATTCAGCAATGAATGTTTGAGCATATTTTTCCTTTTGATTTTCTATAGTTTAATGAAGGGATTGTTGTGATTTGATTAGTCCAACCTTTTGCTGCTGTACAAAAGATAGGACTATTCTAAAGGAGTGTACAATGAAATTTTAATGCTATGCTGCTAACATTAAACAGTATGTATGGTAGAGTAAATAAGTAAACAGTTGAGAAACAATAGCCTTCTAAAATCAATGGATAATGATTTTTACGTTATCCGATTGGGTTCTCATTTTGAGCCATTTTTCTATTTTTACCCGTTCCACTTTTGTCAGTCGTTTTTTAGCATCGGCATTGAGAATCAGACGATTTTCACTAACGTTACGTTCAACTGCCGTTTCATCATAATTTTGGGACAAGACGACATTATTAACTTTAGGAAAGAGGGTTTCTAGCTCATTAGGGACGGCACTGTAGTAGTCGCGGTTGCGTGATAAAAGAGACATTTCCTCTTTGAGTCGGGCAATCTCTTTCTCTTTAGCTTGCAGATCGGCTTTTGTATTTTGGTACAGATCGGTGATGATATCGGCCTTGAGCGTAGAGACGTCAACATCTTCACGTTCGCCGTTTTGGTACACTTTGAGTTTGGCTTTTTCCAGCCCCTCTGCCGTTAGCCGTATACTTATGTTATTGAGTTCACTTTTGGGAACATGCTCTCCGATCAAAAATACTTTTACTTCATAGGTTTTTTGGTTGATTTTTACCTGAGCCACATTCGTATTTTTAAAATTCAGATGTTCGTTTACAAAGGCGGTTGCTTTGGCTTTAAAGACCTCTTGTCTGACGAGCTGATAGGCCAAATATGAGCTCGGAAGGATTGTTAGAAGAACTACGGCAACGATATAGCGTTGTGCTCGCTTGGCAACATCGGAATCGACGTATTTTTTTTCCGCCACATTAAATGCGCGAACGATTAAAAATGTTGATAATGCGATGAAAACAAAGTTGATGGTATAAAGATAAAATGCTCCGAAGAAATAGCTCCAGTGCCCTGTTGCCAAACCGAATCCTGCTGTGCACAGGGGCGGCATTAGTGCCGTTGCAATAGCAACACCGGGGATAACGTTTGTTTTTTCTTTGCGTGTGATCGCTACGATTCCGGCTAATCCTCCGAAAAGTCCGATCAAGACATCCCACACGGTCGGTGTCGTCCGTGCAAGGAGCTCTGATTGGGCGGTATCGAGCGGTGATATCAAAAAATAAAGGGTAGAGGTAAGTAGAGCGATAAAGGTTGCAATAGCCAGATTTTTAAAGGCTCTTCTTAAGAGACTGAAATCGTTAATCCCCGCTCCGTATCCGATCCCCATAATCGGCCCCATCAAAGGAGAGATCAACATCGCCCCGATAATAACGGCGGTGGAGTTGACGTTTAGACCGATAGATGCGACGAAAATAGCAAACATTAAAATCCAGAGATTTGCCCCCTTCATATGAATGTCATTGCGGATACGCTCATCGATAACGGTATCGTCTGCTTTATCTTCTATAAGGCTTAAACGTTCACGCAAGAGCTGTTTTGCATTTATCCAGAATCGGTGCTCTTCAATGTTGGTCATTTCGTCACCTTTTTGTAAATTGTTAACCGATTATTCAAACTCATCGAATTTCGGTTCAGGGGCTTTAAAGCGCTCAATGAGAAGTTTTTGATAGCGGGGAGCCTCGTCAAAGAGTTTACGTAGTGCTACCGTCCCGTACTCTTCACTGAGGGATGAATCGACGATAATATACGAAAGATAAACGGTATTCTCATTGATAGAAAATTGTAATGTCTCTAAAACACTGTTTTCACTAAGTAAAAAATCATACAGATTTTCGATATTCTCTTGCGGAATACGGCAAAGTGCCGAATCGGCGATAATAATTCCGTTATCGTAATAGTTGATATCGATTCGGGTCGTTCCCAGCTCAAATCTCCAGCTTCGCTGACTTCGCCGCGAGAGGGTGACATTGATTTTGAGTATTCCCAAAATCTTCTCGATGAGAGCTACCACACCTGAGGGTTTATACCCTTCACGACGGCGTTTTGCTACTTCAAGTTTGGTACCGCATTTCGGGCAATAATCGTTTTGAATCGTAGATTCTAGGATCAGGTTTTTGCATGAAACACAACGGATTATATCTTCGGTTTTTAACGCGCTAAATTGATCTAAGGCATCTTTGAGGGTGTAGGAGGGGAGGGCAAAGCCGAGATTATTGGAGTTTTGGATGATAAACGTGTTGACACCGATGACTTCTGCAGAGTCGTTGAGCAACGGTCCTCCGCTGTTTCCAGGGTTAATGGCGGCATCGAACTGGATGTATTCGACTTCCCCTTGTAAACGGGACGCTTTGGAAACGATCCCCTCGGTGGTAGAGTAGTTAAGTCCATAAGGGTGTCCGATAGCGATGACGCTATCTCCGTCTAAAACCGGTGCAGAGGAGAGAAGTAAAGGGTTTTTGCATTCAATCAATATCGGAGAGCGGATAAATGCCAGATCAAATGCCGGATCATCATAGATGACCGTACCGATGGTTTTGGAAAGCGTTTTGGTACTGATTAACACCTCTTTAAGCCCACTGACCACGTGAGAGTTGGTAATAATAAGCTCTCCGATAAGAAATCCGCTTCCGCTGCCGTAAGGATTTGTGATCTGTACAATACTTTCAATCGTTTGTTCGACCATTTTTTGGGTAGCGGTATTCACACTTAGACCTCCGTATAATCGAGATTTTTAACTTGGAGATAAAAGCTTTGGCTAAAATGGTCTAAATCACTGTAATTGAGGTGTTCTGAGAAGTCACTAAGCCCTTTATAGCGGCTAATATACGGCTCTATCGACTCGCGGATCCGCTGCGCTATAAGATTTTGTTTAAAAGTTCGGGTGAGGGGATCGTACAGGGGGATCTCTCCGGCGGCTTTAAAAAAATCGGAGGCATATACTTCAACGTGCAGATGCAGGAGTGAGCGCAGGGAGGGATGAAGCCCGTAGTTATAAAGAATATATAGAGATATATAGCGGTAAATCACACTGATGACGTAGGTCGAGCGGTTGTTTTTGTACCAGCGGACTTTCCCTAGCGATTCTTCGATAAAGGTCGAAATTTCATCGTGCATTGCCTGCTCGAACGGGGAAAAAGTATAAGCGCAATTGTAAAATTGTGTGGAAAAAGATTCAATATCCATCGCGCTGAGTTCCCCCAGATATTGTTCCAAATCGGCATTTTTATCTTCGGTAAGTTTCTCATCGTCCATAAAATAGCCGTTGATTTTTTCACTGATATTTTTAGCCATTTTTTTATGAGGGAGGAGAAGATAATCGATTTGCAGAAGGAGAGCAAGGTAGCTAAAAGAGGTCATCCCCGTGTTGTCATTCGATAAAAGGCCTAAGAGACTTTGTTCGGTCTCTTGTATCCATTGTCGCATAAAAGCGTAATTTGTTTCGATTTTTTCTTGAGGAATATTAATAAGATGGTGCGTATCTAAAAGTGCCGATTCATCAAATTCACCGGCGATAAACTCCTTTTCAAAATCGGCATTGAGGGCGATTTCACGGAGCGGGTAAAAGATTTTTTGGGGGGTAATCGTCGCATTGTCGAGACAGATTGAGAGTCTGATAGTCCCCTTGTCTTCGCTGAAACGGCAGTAAGTGAGCTGAAAATCACGCTCTAAAAAACGGCGTTTGATGGCGACATGGAGTTGTTCGCTGAGGGCAATATCGGCATGCGCTTCAAGCGATTTTTCGCTCACACTCCCTTTGATAAGGGCATACCCTTGATAGAGGCTGAAGTGGAGCGTTTCTTCGGAACGTTCAATACTCAAATGCGGTGTAGGAAATAGATTCTCTTTATGAATCAAAGAAGATAAAAAATATTCATAACCGCTTAAAATATCACCGTCGATAAAAGCCGCCGATGAACGTTCAAACAGCTCTTTTTCATTCGGGTTCGGAAGGGCGTGAATTCCCCGCCCGTAAAGCGGAGCGCAATGCATAGGGGATGGATTAAACCAACTCTTTAACGTATTGAACCATCTCACCTCTGCTTTTCCTTTGCTCAATATAAAGCTTAGTGTAATCAAAGCAACCTTAAAGCGACAATAAAGTATAATACCCGTAATTTTAAGGGCACATCAAAGATGCTTTATAGGGAGTTGTATGGGCTATAAACGTGTTTTGGTAAAATTCTCCGGTGAGGCTTTGGCCGGTGAAAACGGTCACGGCATTGATACGAAAATTCTAAAATTTATTGCCGGTGAGATCAAAACTCTCGTTGATGCAGGGATTGAAGTCGGAATCGTTATCGGTGGCGGCAACATTATCCGCGGTGTGACTGCGGCGGCTGATGGAATTATTCGTCGAACGTCGGGCGATTACATGGGGATGTTGGCTACGGTCATCAATGCGATTGCGATGCAAGAAGCATGTGAACATGAGGGGATGTTGGTACGCGTCCAAAGTGCGATCAAAATGGAACAAATTGCCGAAGCGTTTATCGTTCGCCGTGCAACCCGCCATTTGGAGCGCGGACGTGTAGTTATATTTGCCGCAGGGACAGGGAATCCGTTTTTTACGACCGATACCGCTGCGACACTTCGTGCGATTGAAATCGGAGCCGAAGTGATTATCAAAGCGACCAAAGTAGACGGCGTGTATGACAAAGATCCTAAAAAATTCGATGATGCTATCAAATTGCCTCGTCTAGGGTATGAGCAAGCGTTGCAAGATCATATCAAAGTGATGGATGATACCTCTATCGCATTGGCTAAAGAGAATAAATTACCGATTATCGTGTGCGATATGTTTACGCCGGGAAATCTTCTTGAAATTATTCAGGGTAACTTAGAGAGTTGCTCTATCGTAAAATAAATCTAAAAGGATCATAAATATGAGACTCGAACAACTTACCGCAAAAGCACTTGAAACTGCTAATATCGACCGTTATCAATTGGCTATCGCCGTAGCAAAACGCTCAGAAGAGCTTCTTAACGGAGCAACGACGAAACTGAATGTCGATGTAAAAAAAGCTAAAACAGCTGATATCGCTTTGATGGAGATTGCCGAGGGGCATATCACGATCAAAGGTTTCGTAGACAAAGACTAATTTTACTAAAAAGCGGCATCATTGAATACCATCGACATAGAAAACGTAATCGGAATCAATGATGTTGAGGGTGCTATTGCACACCTCTACAAACACATCCCCCCCTCAAACGCAATCCAAAATGCCCTTGCTTTTTCACAACAAGCCCATCATAATCAGTTTCGTAAAAGCGGTGAAGCGTACATTGTCCATCCGGTTTTAGTCGCATCGATTGTTGCTAACATTACCGGTGATGAGGCGATGGTTATTGCCGCACTTTTACACGATGTTGTGGAAGATACCCATATCGGTATCGATGAGATCGCACGTGATTATGGAGATGATGTTGCCCATTTGGTTGAGGGATTGACAAAAATCGACACGATTCGAGATGCTCAGCTTATCCCCTCAAACTCGGATGAGAAGCTGGTCGTTTCGGCTCTCTCTTTTCGCAAGATGCTGGTTGCCTCGATCGAAGATGTTCGCGTATTAGTGGTTAAACTGTGTGATCGTCTTCATAATATGTTGACGCTAGGAGCCTTAGCTCCGGCAAAACAGCACCGTATTGCAGAAGAGACTCTCGTCGTTTACGCACCGATTGCGAGTCGTTTAGGGATCTCATATCTTAAAAACTTGTTGGAGGATTTGAGTTTTCAATACTTATTTACCGAAGAGAAACAAGCAATTGATATGTATTTTGAGGAGAATTTCCGTTCTATCAATGCCCGTCTAAGCGATTTTTGTGAAAAACTGACCAAAATGATGCAGGAAAACGGATTTAATGAAGATGATTTTGAAATCCTCAGCCGCGTCAAACATCACTACTCCATTTACCTTAAAATGCAACGAAAAGGGATCAGTATCGATGAAATTCTTGATCTTTTGGCGGTACGGATCTTGGTGAAAAAGCCGATCGACTGTTACCGTGTTTTAGGATTGGTCCATCTGAATTTTCAACCGCTCTCTTCACGCTTCAAAGACTATATTTCGATCCCGAAAGAGAACGGGTATCAGACGCTCCATACATCCGTTTTTGATTCAACGGCGATTTTTGAAGTACAAATTCGCACTTATGAGATGCACAAAACGGCGGAACTCGGGGTTGCGGCGCATTGGAAATACAAAAGCGGCGGGAATAATCCGATCAGTCTCGATTGGCTCCATAACCTCCAATATCAAAATGAATCAGTCGAAGCATTTTATGAACTGATTAAAAATGACCTTTTCAGTGAAGACATCAGTGTCTTTTCACCGAAAGGAAAACCGTTTACTCTCCCTCGCGGTGCGGTGGCTCTTGATTTTGCGTATGCGGTACATACCGAGATCGGAGACAGCGCCGAGGGGTGTTTGATCAACAAAGAGAAAGCGTCGCTTTTGAGTGAACTGCACAACGGTGATATCGTTAAAATCACGACGGCCTCTAAAAAAATAAACCGTTGCAGTTGGATTGATACGGTTAAAACATCCCGTGCCAAAGCCAGCATGCGAGCCAACTGCAATCAGCGGATACGTGCTATCGATACCGAAACCGGTATTAATATTTTAAGCTCTATCTTTAGTCTTGATCCGGTTCGGATTGATGAACTTTTCACTCAAACCCATCTTGAAGAGCAGCGTCATCGAATCCCGAGTGAATTGGATTTGCTCAAAGAGACCGTGAATCGATTTACGCAGGAGATGGGTGAAAACAACCGTTTTAGCGCCTTTTTGTCGCGTAATCGTTTTCGCTTGAAACCCTATGTTTTTGCATCGCTAGAGATTTATGCCAACAGCAGTGTCGGTGATGCCGTATTTGATTATTGCTGTCATCCTAAAACAGGGGATGAAATTGTTGCATTTCTACAAGAGGGGAAAGCCCACATTCACCATAAAATGTGTAAAAATGCAGCCGGATTGATTGATCGCAGAGAACCGATGGTATTTGTTCGTTGGAGAGCACAGCACTATTTCCGCTACCACCTGATAATCAGTATGCAAAGCGCACAGGGATCGCTCGCCGATTTGCTTACCTATATGGCGAAAATGGGGGCGGATATCAACTCTATCGAGCTTGGAAAAGAGAAATCCGAACATACGCAATACTGTGAAATGGAGTTCCAAACTCTTGAGGCCGATATCAATCGTCTTCGCTCCAAACTGGAGAAAAAAGGGAAAATCATACAATTTTTTCGGACGGATGATGCGTACCGAAGCCAAGGATAAATCATGATTCAATCAGCATTACGAGAAATTAGACGGGGAACTGCCGAAATTATCGACGAAGCGCGTCTTGAGACACTTTTAAAAAACTATTTTGAAAAAGGGGAGAGTTATACGGTTAAAGCGGGGTTTGACCCGACCGCCCCCGATCTTCATTTGGGGCATACCGTCTTGCTTCAGAAGCTTGCCGTGTTTCAAAAATTCGGAGGACATATTCAGTTTTTGATCGGTGATTTCACGGCGCAAATCGGTGATCCGACCGGTAAAAGCGAAACACGTAAAAAACTTCTCCCTGCGCAGGTTTTGGAAAATGCGCAGAGTTATAAGGATCAGGTATTCAAAATTCTCGATCCTGAAAAAACAACCGTGGTTTTCAATGCCGATTGGATTAACCCTCTAGGCGCGGCAGGGATGCTGGAATTGACAACCACGTATAACGTTGCCCGAATGCTAGAGCGGGATGATTTCGATAAACGTCATAAAGCGGGGATATCCATCTCCATCAGCGAGTTTTTGTATCCTCTGCTCCAAGGTTACGATAGCGTTCATCTTAAAAGCGATATTGAGATCGGGGGGACGGATCAAAAATTCAATCTTCTCATGGGGCGCCACTTACAGCGGGTATATGAGATCGGGAAAGAGCAATCTGTCCTTATGATGCCGATTCTCGAAGGGCTAGACGGCGTTCAAAAAATGTCAAAATCGCTCAACAATTACATCGCGGTAGCCGACGAGCCAAACGATATGTTCGGAAAAATACTTAGCATTAGCGATACGTTGATGTGGCGTTACTATGAGCTTTTAAGCGCTAAAACGATTGATGAGATTGAAGCGATTAAAGTGGGCGTTGAGAACGGCACGTTGCACCCTAAAAAAGTGAAAGAGGCACTGGCGTTGGAGATTACGGAACGATTCCACTCGGCACAGGCGGCACAGCTTGCCCAAGAAGAGTTTGAGCGTGTCCATGCGCAAAGCGAAATTCCGAGTGAAATGGAAGAATTTTCCCTTCAAGGGCCGATTTGGATTGCCAAAGCACTCGTCGATTGTCTCCTCAGCCCATCTACTTCTCAAGCACGTAGGGAGATTAAGCAAGGCTCTGTTAAAATCGATCAAAATAAACTAAGCGATGAGCAATATCAACTTGAACTGGGTGAATACATCCTTCAAGTCGGAAAACGAAAATTTGCGCGATTAAAGGTAATCCCATGAGCTTCAAACCACTTCAAATTGGCAAATATACGATAAAAACCCCTGTTGTTCAAGGGGGTATGGGTGTCGGAATCAGTTGGGATAAATTAGCAGGGACGGTGTCGCTAGAGGGTGGCCTTGGGGTCATTAGTGCGGTAGGGACGGGATATTATGAAAATAAAATGCATGCGGATAAATTGGTAGCTAACCGACCGCTTGATACTGAAAACTTTTATTCTAAAAAAGGGTTGACGGCTATCGTTGAAAATGCCCGAAAAATTTGCGGTGAGGCACCCTTGGCGTGTAATATTTTGTATGCGATCAACGATTATGGCCGTGTCGTAACCGACGCGTGTGAAGCGGGGATTGATATTATTATTACGGGTGCGGGATTACCGACGAATATGCCTGAATTTACGGCGGATTATCCCGATGTTGCTTTGGTACCGATTGTCTCTTCTCCCAAGGCGCTTTCGATTATTTGCAAACGTTGGCAAAAACGGTATAACCGTCTCCCCGACGCCGTAATACTTGAGGGGCCTAAAAGCGGCGGTCACCAAGGTTTTACGTACGAGCAGTGTGAAATGGAAGAGTACCAACTCGAAAACCTTGTTCGTCCCGTAGTGGAAGAAGCCGCTTTATGGGGGAATATTCCGGTTATCGCCGCAGGGGGAATTTGGGATAAAAACGATATCGAAGCAATGATGGAACTTGGTGCTACCGGAGTCCAAATGGGTACCCGCTTTATCGGTACACATGAGTGCGATGCGCATGATAACTTTAAAAAAGTTCTTTTAGAGGCCAAAGAAGAGGACATTACGTTGATGAAATCTCCTGTCGGATATCCCGCGCGCGGTGTTCGTACCAATTTGCGCGATCTGATTGATACCCGCACCGGCCCCTCGATCAAATGTATCTCGAACTGTGTCGCTCCGTGTAATCGGGGTGTAGAAGCCAAAGAGGTCGGATTTTGTATTGCCGATCGACTCAGCGATGCGTACGTCGGAGATTTGGAATTGGGACTTTATTTTTCAGGAAGCAACGGCTACCGGATCGATAAAATTATCTCCGTCAAAGAGTTGATGGAAAAATTAACGCACGGGGAGTGAGTTTCAGCGTGCTGATCCGTATCCTTCTGATAGCTCTCTTAGCCCTGTTTTTGTATGCTGAAGCAAACGATAACGTCCGTTTGGAATCGGCTAAGCGATCATTGCAAAGTAGCGATGAAATCGAACAGTTTCGTGGGTACAATGAGTTTAAAACGATTTATCTTCGCGCCGTCCTCGATAAAAACAGTGCTCTTGCGAGTGAGGCATTGGTGGGGATCGTTTCGGGAGGAGAGAAACTCGGAATCGATGTCAGTAAGTATCAAGCCGATTTGGCAAAACTCAAAATTTCTCCTAAAAAAAGCGAACCTTCTCTTAAACCTGCTGCTTTAGCAGAAAAGACGCTCTCCTCGACCGTCCCCTCGGTCATTTACGACAAAACTTTTAAACCTGCCCTTGTTGCGGGTAAATTTACTACCCCTGAACCTGAGAAAATGATGAAAGTCGAACCTATTGCCAGAGGCAATGAGATAACGATGACGATGCGCCATCGGCTCCTTGATACACAATGGAAAGACAAAGGGTTGGAACTTCTATTTGATACGGAACTAAAGCCTTCTGAAGTACGACTCTCTAAAATTATTGAGGCGGATAAAAAACGGTTTCGCTACATAGTCGATATCGATTCGTCCACCCTTTCAAAAACTCAGACATTAGAGCATCAAAATATCAACCGTATTAAAATGGCACAGTATGATGCTAAAACACTCCGTCTCGTGATCGAACACAATCACGCTATCTCGATTAAAACGACCCCTAAAGGGACAACTCTCTATATTGATCTCTCTCTCGAGCCGCCCAAAACAACCCCTCCTCTTGCGACACCGACTAAGGCAGAGGTCGTACAAGAGCCCCCTCTTGTCGCGGCACTTCCTCCTCTTATCACCGTGACTCCGCGGGATCGAAGCAAAAAAATAATTGTGATTGATCCGGGACACGGGGGAAAAGACAGCGGTGCCGTCGGAAACGGCTTTATGGAAAAAGAGATAGTGTTGCAAATCTCAAATCAGTTGAGTGAGAAGCTTCGCGCACAGGGATATACCGTCTATATGACCCGTAGTAACGATGTCTTTATCGAGCTCAAAGATCGTACGAAATTTGCCAATGATAAAGAGGCGGATCTCTTTATATCGGTACACGCAAACTCCATCCCAAAAACCTCTGATCCGCTCGCCGCACAGGGATTAGAGACCTATTTTCTCTCTCCGACACGCAGTGAGCGTTCTATGCGAGTTGCCGCATTGGAAAACTCCGAAGATATGGAAGAGATGGGGCAGTACGGAAAACTCAGTTTTTTGAGCTTTCTCAATAAAGAGAAAATTATTGCTTCCAATAAACTTGCTATCGATCTTCAAAAGGGGATGTTGGGCAACTTGCGCAAACAATTCCCGAATGTTCACGACAACGGCGTACGAGAAGCTCCGTTTTGGGTTCTCGTCGGGGCGCAAATGCCTGCGGTACTTTTAGAAGTGGGGTATATCAGCCATCCGGATGAGTCGGCGCGTATCGCGGATGAGAAATATCAACGGTGGATCGTAGAGGGATTATTGGAGGGGATTGGCAGATATTTTGCCAATAACAGTTAGAGATTACTCTTCTCGTAGAAATAGTTGGTTGCCTCGACGAACCCTTCGACACTTCCGCAGTCAAATCGTTTCCCCTTAAACTTATAGGCCAGCACGGTTTTGTTTTGTGCTTGGGTCATGAGTGCGTCGGTAATTTGTATCTCTCCCCCTTTGCCCGCGGGGGTATTTTCGAGTATTTGAAAAATATCAGGGGTGAGGATATAGCGCCCGATGATCGCAAGATTGCTCGGTGCATGTTCGGGATCGGGTTTCTCAACCATGTTAGTGATTTTGTAAACCCCCTCTTCAATCTCTTTGCCCTCGATAATACCGTATCGATTCGTATGGCTTGGATCAATCTCTTCGATAGCGACGATAGAACACTTATAACGCTCATAAAGCGCCGTCATTTGACTCAGGATACCATTTCCCTCTCCGTCGCATAAATCATCGGCAAGAATAACCGCAAACGGCTCGTTACCGATGAGTGTTTCTCCCGTGAGGATAGCATGACCCAACCCTTTCATCTCATTTTGGCGTGTGTAGGAGAAAGTACAATGATCGATAAGGGCGCGAATCTCGGTAAGGTAGTGTTCTTTATCAGACCCTTTGATTTGGTGCTCAAGCTCATAGCTCACGTCAAAATGATCTTCCAATGCCCGTTTTCCGCGTCCGGTTACGATTGCCATCGTGTGCATTCCTGCTTCAACGGCCTCCTCGACACCGTATTGGATGAGAGGTTTGGTAAGGACGGGGAGCATCTCTTTGGGCATTGCTTTGGTTGCGGGGAGAAAACGTGTTCCGTAACCGGCGGCAGGGAAAAGACATTTTTTGATCATTGAGACTCCTTAATTATGAGCGTTATTTTATCACAATTGTCTCTTCGGATTTTGTTTACTGTTGAGCAACATTTATTGGGGTACAATGAGCCATGTCGTATAAAGGAAAATTATGAAAAAAACTATACGTTTAGCTTGTATCCTCGGAATTATGGGGACAACACTCGGTGCTTCGAATTTTGATATCGGAGTTTCGGGTTCAGATAGAGGGATTGACGGATTTACACTCTCTATCGGAGATTATTATCGCGTACCGCAACAAGAGGTAATTGTTATCGAGCGTTCGGTTCCCCGTGATGAGATGAGCGTCGTCTACTTTTTAGCGCAGAAATCGCATCGTGATGCACGTTATATTACCGATTTGCGGATGCGCGGTATTAGCTGGTGGAATATCAGTGTACGTCTGGGACTTGATCCGCGTACCCTTTACGTCGTAGAGAGCCGCAGACATCATCAGCCCCCTTATGGAAAAGCGTACGGATATAAAAATAAAAACCATAAATTGCGGGATGTTGAGATTGTTGAACTGGTCAACGTTCGATTCCTCTCAGATTACCATAGAATCGCCCCTGATGAAGTGATTGATCGACGACGCGGCGGTGAGAGATATAACGGAATTAATGAGCATTACCGTGGAAAAAACTCGTCTAATCATCGTGAAGAACGACGTGATGATCGTGGAGACAGAGGTGATAGAGATGATCGCGGGCATGGAAACAAAGGTCATAACGGACGTGACAACTAAAAGTTAGTAACGATTCGTTAGTAAACAAACGAGGCGGGGTTTTCCCCGCACACCGTAATCTGCATCGCTTCAAATTTTAATTTTTTTCAAAATCTTCCATAACTTTTATATAAAACACACGTTATTTAATACAGAAAAAGTCATTATAGTGTCACTGGTATTTTTTTAGGTCTTGGAAAGTACGGTAAATAGGGAATTGAAGTGGCGGACGAGGAGAGATTCGAACTCTCGGTACCGTTGCCAGTACGTCTCCTTAGCAGGGAGGTGGATTCAGCCGCTTTCCTACTCGTCCAGTGTTATTAAAGAGGGCGTAATTATAAGCATACGTACATAACAAGCACCTTAAATAGGTGCTTTGATACGTCAAATTGCGGGAGAGTTTTTGGGAGTAGTGATAATTTGATCCAAAAGGGCTTGTAACTGCGTAGCCAGAACCTCATTAGAAGCTTTTGCTTCGGCAATTTTTTCTTTCAACTTTACAACCAGCTCGATTTTATCCATAAATTTCATGCAGTCTCCTTGCAGGTATTTACAAGAAATAAAGCAAGGAATATTCCAATTTATAAAATAGCGAGGATTTTTTCGACGACTTCGGCAGGATTGGATGCTTTGTAAATCGGTCGCCCGACAACGATAAAGTCAACTTTTTCATCCCGTGCGATTTCGACGGTAGCGACCCGTTCTTGATCTCCCGCATCTTCACCAAACGGTCGGATTCCGGGGGTGAGGGTGATAAAGGTGTCTGACGTGAGTGATTTGATCGAAGCGCTCTCGTAGGCACTGCACACGACTCCGTCCAACCCAGCTTCATGTGCATCCTGTGCAAAACGATCCGCTTTGGGTGCGATTTTCTCTCCGTACACGTGTTTAAACTCTCCCTCTTCAAACGAGGTGAGGGCGGTCACTGCGAGGACGAGAGGGCGGTTTTCATAAGGGGAGAGCCGTTTCATCACTTCGTGCATCGCTTTGCGTCCTGCGGAGGCATGGACGTTGAACATATCGACTCCTAGAGACATGATCGATTCTGCGGCATCCGCCATCGTGTTGGGGATATCGTAGAGCTTGAGGTCTAGAAAAATTTTGAATTCGGGATTGATCGTTTTGATGGCATCGATAAACGGCTTACCGTCACGGATATACGAGCGTAGACCCACTTTCAGCCATAGGGGGTACTCTTTGAGTTTTTCGACGAGGGCTAAGTTCTCTTCCTGATTCGGGAGGTCAAGTGCGACGCACAATTGCATGATAAGCCTTTGGATAATATTGGTAAAAGTATAACCAAGAGAAGTTTTGAAAGGGTTGAGATGGGGTACTGTATTAAATCTTAAAAAAAACGTCCATTTGCATTGTATTAATAATTCATTGATGAAAACAGCCTACAATATTCGAATACTAAAATAAAAAGGGTATCTCATGAAGCGAAATTTGATAGCGATGGCATTAGCCGGATTAGTAATGAGCGTAAGTGTTGCCTCTGCCGCACTCTATAAAGTCGATCCTTCACATTCAAATGTGGGTTTTAAAGTAAAACACATGATGATTAGTACCGTAACCGGAAAATTCGGTAATTTTTCTGGGATGTATGATTTGGAGAAAGGGCAGTTTAAATCCCTAAGCGGAGCTATCAAAGCCGAGTCGATTGATACCGGTATCGCAAAACGTGATGATCATTTACGCAGTGCCGATTTTTTTGATACCGCTAAATTCGGCGATATTAATTTTGTCATGACGAGCGCTACCAAAACCAAAATGACCGGAAATTTAACGATTCGCGGAATTACCAAAAAAGTGGTTCTTGATATCGATATGGGGGGAACGGTAACCGATCCGTGGGGAAATCAGCGTTCAGGTTTTGTATTGAGCGGAAAAGTTAACCGAAAAGATTTCGGCCTAAACTGGAATAAAGCGATTGAAGCGGGCGGTGTGGTCGTCGGAGACGAAGTTAAAATGGTAGTTGAAGTCGAGGGGATTGAGGAGTAATTAAAAAGTTTTGATAAACCCGTCCCGTTTGGGGCGGAATCCCTCTAAATCATTCAGCTTTAACCCCTGTTGTTTTCCCCACACTAAAATAGATTGGCATTTGTACATTTTGGCGTAATCGACCAAATAATCGATCATTTCACGGCTTAGATGCTCATATCCGCCATAGGTCACAAAATCATCCACGATTAAATGGCGTCCCAGTTCTAAATTCTCCCGTATGCTCACCCCCGCATAAATTTGTAACTCACCGCGTTGATACGCACCGATAGGTCGGTAATCTTTGGGATATTGCGAAGTGATGAATGCGTCAAATTGATCGGAGGTAAGTTCGGTACGCAGTGTCGTGAGGAGGGCAAACCCCTCTACCAACTCGGATGCGGAGAGTTCCCGAAATTGCAATTAGTTTCCTAACGCGCTGAGTTGAGCGCCAATTTTAGTAATTTTATCTTCGGCATCGGCAAGACCGTTACGATTTTCAGTAATAACGGCTTCGGGAGCATTGGCGACGAAACGCTCATTAGAGAGCATCCCGCGCAGCTTATCGACCTCTTTTTGGAGTTTTTCGCGCTGTTTGGTGAGTCGATCAATAATAGGGGTTAAATCAATGGCTTCGGTCGGCAAGTATACCTCAACCGATTCTCCGATATCGCTGATGGCGTTATCGATTTTAGAGTCGGTAAAATGGAGCGTTTCGACTTTTGCCAAGCGCACAATAAACGGTGCCATCATAGTTTGATCGCCGCCGCATTTGAGATAAGCGAGGTCGATTTTTTGGTTTCCTAAATCAACAAGCGTTTTGGCACGGCGCAGGGTAACAATCGCATCCATAATGATCGCAAATTCCGCTTCGATGGCCTCATCAACCGCGATATTATCCGGATAGGTCATAATCATGATCGAGTTCCCCTCTTCGAGGGTTGTCCCTGAAAGCTCATGGTAGAGAAATTCGGTGATAAACGGCATAAACGGATGGAGGAGTTTCATCGACTCTTTAAAGATGCTTCCCAGCTCATTGACGCTCTCTTTTGACGCTTTGCCCAGTTCGATACCCCAGTCGCAGAACTCGTTCCATAAGAAGCGATAGAGTACCGTTGCCGCATCGTTAAAGCGGTATTCGTCCAAGAACGCTCTCGTCTCTGCTGTTGCACGATGGAAACGCGAGAGCATATAGCGCCCCAACGGTGTAGTGATCTCTTGATCCGCTAAATCTTTAAAGGTCGGAACATTCATTTGCAAAAATTTGGAAGCGTTGAAGAGTTTGTTGGTAAAGTTACGGCTTTGTTCCAGACGGTCGTTGCTAAGGCGGATGTCACGCCCCTGAACGGCAAGGACAGCTAACGTAAAGCGCAGCGCATCGGCACTGTATTTTTCGACCATATCGAGCGGATCGATAACGTTCCCTTTGGATTTGGACATTTTTTGCCCGTGTTCATCCCGTACCAAAGCGTGGAGATAGATGTGTTTAAACGGCAGTTCGCCCGTAAAGCTTTCCCCCATCATCATCATCCGTGCAACCCAAAAGAAGAGGATATCAAATCCGGTAATCATGAGGGTATTTGGATAAAAGCGAGCCATATCCTCACTTTGGAAAAGTTGATCTTGCGCACTGTCACCGTTCCCCCATCCCAGAGTCGAGAACGGCCAAAGGGCGGAACTAAACCACGTGTCGAGGACATCCGGATCTTGGGTGAAGTTTTTACTTGCACAATGGGGACAATTCTCAGGATTCTCCTCTAAGCTTGCCCACTCATGGCCGCAATCATCGCAGTAAAATACAGGGATACGGTGTCCCCACCAAAGCTGACGTGAGATACACCAATCGCGTAGGTCGCCCATCCATGCATTGTAGCTGTTGATCCAGTGCGGAGGGAAAAACTGTGCCAACCCTTCATTGGTTTTATCGATCGAACCGCGCGCGACCTCTTTGCGGACAAACCACTGTTTGGAGATATAGGGTTCTACGATATTTTTACAACGGTAGCAATGCCCCACTTGGTGGGTGTGTTCTTCGATTTTCTCGATAAATCCCGATTCTTCGAGACGTTTAACGATTATCGCGCGCGCTTCGAGACGCTCTAATCCTTCAAACTCTCCCGCATGGTGATTGAGTATCCCTTTTTCATCGAAAACAGTGATGAATTCGAGATCGTGACGTTTGCCCACTTCGTAGTCGTTTGTATCGTGGGCGGGGGTAACTTTAACGACACCGGTTCCGAAATCACGATCAACATGGCCATCGGCGATGATTTTGATCTCGCGGTTGATGAGCGGCAGAGTGACGCTTTGTCCGATGAGGTGGAGGTAACGCTCATCATCAGGGTGTACCATGATGGCGGTATCGCCGAAATAGGTCTCAGGTCGGGTAGTAGCGACCACGATATGCCCGCTGCCGTCGCTGAAGGGGTAGCGCATATGGTAGAAGTTCCCTTGGTGCTCTTCGTGTTCCACTTCGATGTCGCTGAGTGCGCCGTCATGGGTACACCAGTTGACCATATAGTTACCGCGTATAATGAGGTTTTGGTTATAGAGGTGGACAAATGCCTCTTTAACGGAGGATTTTAGCCCCTCATCCATCGTAAAACGTTCACGGCTCCACGCAGGCGATACCCCCATTTTACGCATTTGGCTCACAATGGTTCCGCCGCTGTGCGCTTTCCATTTCCATACCCGTTCCAAAAACGCTTCGCGTCCGAGCTCTTCTTTGGTTAACCCCTCGGCAAGGAGCTGTTTTTCGACGACGTTTTGGGTCGCGATCCCCGCATGGTCGGTTCCCGGCTGCCACAGAGCGGCATAGCCGTCCATCCGTTTGTAGCGGGTGATGATATCAATAAGGGTATGATTTAGCGCATGACCGATATGCAGTGATCCCGTGACGTTCGGAGGGGGAAGCATGATGGCGAAATGTTTGTTCGGTTTTTGTATGGATAGGTTCCCCTCAACCTCAAAATAGCCTCGGTTCTCCCATATAGGATAATAAGTCTCTTCAATATTTTTGGGATCGTAGTGGGTAGCTGACATAACAAGGCCTTGGTAACAAAAAATATCGCGAATTATACCAAATTTCAGAGGAACGCTAATTGCTTTATATAAAGTATTAATTATCAAAGGTGAACCATGCAATATACTGTGAAGTCAACGATTTTAGGATTTGATCAGATTACCAAGGTAGAGTTGAGCCAAATTGATGAGATGTTTGCTACTCTTAAAAGTTGTGACGGTAGTAATATCAGTTTCACGGTCGTGAATCCCTATCTGTTGCGTGAGTACTCTTTTGATTTACCGACATCGGTGAGAGTTTTACTGGATATTAGTGAAGATTCAAAGGTAGTGGTATATAATATCGCCGTTATTCAAGACCCGCTCGATGAATCGTGCATCAACTTCCTAGCCCCGCTTATTTTTAATCAAGACAACGCGACTATGGCACAAGCGGTATTAGATGTGAAAAATCATCCCGGTCTAGGTTTAGCCGAACCGATTAAAAAATTTAAAGTATAATTTAGCTCCTTCTTTTAGGGGCTTTAAGGAGCCTCTTGCCACTCTCCCGCCTCAACGATCAGCAATATACGGCAGCAACCGCTTCGTATGGGCATAATCTTATTATTGCTTCGGCGGGCACCGGAAAAACTTCCACGATTGTAGGGCGTATCGCTTATCTTATCTCCCAAAACGTCAAACCCGAAGAGATTTTACTCCTGACCTTTACCAACAAAGCGGCGCAGGAGATGGTGGAGCGGGTAGCGGCATTTTTCGGTCGGGAGATCGCTTCCAAAATCGATGCGGGAACCTTTCATGCGGTGAGTTACCGATGGCTCAAACGCAAAGAGGGGAAAGTCGTCCTCAAACAGCCGCGAGAACTCAAAACCCTTTTTCGAAGCGTGTACGAAAAGCGAACGTTTAGCCATATCGATTGCGCGACATCGGCATACGGTGCCAACTATCTTTATGATGTTTACTCGTTTTATCAAAATACCGAGTTGAGTACAAATTTCGAAGAGTGGATTTTGACCCGTCAGGATGAACACGCGGTGTATGCGGCCATCTATGCCGATATCATTGATGAGTTTGAAGCGTTAAAAAAAGAGTACGGATTTGTCAATTTTAATGATCTGCTGTTGCATATGCGCGATTTGGCATTGAAGAGCGATTTGGGGTACAAAGAGGTCTTAATCGATGAGTACCAAGATACCAATGCCCTTCAAGGGACGTTGATCAATGCTATGCGCCCTCCGTCGCTCTTTTGTGTCGGAGATTACGATCAGAGTATTTATGCTTTTAACGGTGCGGATATCTCCATCATCGGCTCTTTTACCACCAATTTCCCTGACGCACAGGTTTATACCCTCAACAAAAATTACCGCTCCACGATTCCGATCCTCTCGCTTGCCAATACGGTTATCGCCTATAATGAGCGGATTTACCCCAAAGCGCTTGAAGTGACGCGCAATCATGAGGCGCAAAGTCCCGCGCTGCTCATCTACGACGAACTGTTTGATCAGTACCACGGAATTGCCCAAAAAATCGGGGATTCCTCTACCAATCGAGAAGAGATAGCGGTGATTTTCAGAAATAACGCCTCGGCAGACGGTATCGAAGCGACGTTGCGTGAGATGGGAATCGCGTGCCGTCGGCGCGGCGGAACCAGCTTTTTTGATTCCAAAGAGATCAAGGCCCTTTTGGATATGTACACGTTATTGGTCAATGAGTCGGATATGATGGCGTTTATCCATCTCTTTGATTACGCCAAAGGGGTGGGAAGTGCTATCGCCAAAGAGCTTTTCGTCGCATTGCAAAAGTTAGGCCGCGGGTCGTTTTTACGCGGATTGTATTCACCTGATGCCGAAATATCCAATCCGTTTGAAAAGCGGCGTCTCAACCATCAGTTGGGACTTTTTGACGATTATGCCGAACTCGGCAGTGCGGGACGGTTTGCAAAACTCGGGTTTGATCCTAATTTTATGGGTAACCCCATTTTAAAACATGCGAAGCTTTCCAAAGATTCCGCCACTTTTTTACATGACCTTTTTACCCTTTTTCGACAATTGCGGGATATCAAAGAGCCTAAGGCGGCGGTTCAAAAAATTGCTCTCTCAAGCTTGTACGCCCATGTGATCGAGATGCTCTCAACAAGGCGGGCTATGACGGAGAACGGCTCTATCGATGAGCGTGCCAAGAGCGAATCCCAAGAGAGAATTCGCCGTAAATGTACTTTGTTGTTTGAACTCTCCCGCCCCTACAAGGATCATGAACGATTTTTAAACGCGATGGTTTTGGGGTCTCAGGATTTGACGCAAGGGGAGGGGGTGCATCTGCTGAGTATCCATGCGTCCAAAGGGTTGGAGTATCAAGAGGTGTATGTTATCGATTTAATGGACGGACGGTTTCCCAATCGAAAACTGATGTGCCGAAGCGGAAGTATAGAAGAGGAGCGGCGGCTTTTTTATGTCTCCGTGACTCGGGCAAAAGATCGTCTCTTTTTGAGCTACGCCAAATACGACAAAATCAAAAAAACCAATTTCGTCCCCTCACAGTTTTTATTTGAGGCGGGATTGATCCCCAAAGATGAAATGTATGCGGCTTTGGTCGCGAAGGGTACAAACGAAGAGGCCTAGCTCTTTTTTATCGGCGACCTTGTACCGCGTTCCCCATCTCCCACATCGGCAAGAAAATACCCAGTGCCAAGAGTACAACCATACACGCAATCAATAAAAGCATAATAGGCTCAACCGCTTCGGAGAGACCGTCAATGATGGCATCAAATTTCATTTTGTAATACTCCATCACCTTTTGCATCATGGCATCGAGTTGACCGCTTGATTCTCCGGCAGAGATCATCTGAATAATCATATTTTCAAAAAGTTTTGTTTCTGCCAAACCGTTATGGAGGGTTCCCCCTTTTTCAACCGTCTGACGCACCGTTAATAACTTTTCTTGCAGGGGGAGGGTATCGATCATGGCGATGGAGGTTTCCAACGCTTCGGCTATCGGAATACCCGCACGAACCAATTCGGAGAAGACCAACGTAAAACGGTTTAGGGTAGCGTACATAATGATATTTTTAATCAGATAGGTTTTGAGTAAGAATTGGTGCCATTTGTACCTAAATTCCCGATTATTATGCAACATGTATCGGAAGGCAACGATAAAAAGGAAAAGTGCGGCAAGAACATACACTCCGTAGGTATTAAACAGATGCTCTAAAAATAATAAAATTTTAGTCGGAACCGGAAGATCGGCACCCAGTTGCTCAAATATGGCTTTGAATTGGGGGACAACGTAAGAGATAAGAACGGTAAAGGCGATGGCCATAGCGATCATAACGTTGCGGGGATACGCCATCGCTTTTTTGAATTTAATAATGTTACGACGAATCTCTTCAAGCATATCGGCAAGCTTATGTAGCGCTTCCGCCATGTTTCCCGTTTTCTCCCCAAGCTCAATCATAGCAAGAGAGAGATTGCCGAGTTCGTAACTAAAATTATGGGCGGAGTGGGAGAGACTGTGTCCGGCATTGATATCTTCCGCCATTGTCCCTAAAACAATTTGCAACGTTTTATCGGTTGTGGCATCGGCTATCTCATTCAAAGAGTCGTGGATTGAGATACCGGCATTCGTCATAACGGCAAGCTGCCGAATCGCGCCAATCAAAGCGTCTTGTTTGAGTTTTCGTTTTCGGATATTGGAGAAAAGGGTCTCTTTGAAACGGCGCAGCTGATCTTCGAGCGGAGGGGTAGCTTCGGTTACTTTTAGAATCATCCCCGAGAATTTTATTTTGGCTAGGTAGTGCGCCTCTTTTTTATTCTCTGCATAAAAACCTTGATTGGTTTTTTTCCCTTTAGCGAGGATGGTCGCTACAAAATATTTCATCCTTTTGCGACTCTTAGAATCTCATCCAAGGTTGTAATCCCGTGCACCGCTTTCGACATGCCGTTTTCAAACATCCCGACAAACCCCTCTTCTTTTGCCTGCTTAACAAGATCATCTTTGGAGGCTCCTCTGGCAATCATACTGGAAATTTCTTCACTCATGGGGAGAACTTCACAAATCATCTCTCGCCCCATGTATCCAGAGCCGTTACACTCTTTACAACCTGCCCCTTCATAAAAAACGGTACTTTGAGGAATGAGGGTATGGTATTCTTGGAGAATATTTTGGGGAATATCGGCCTCTTTTTTACAATGAATACAGATTTTACGGATGAGCCGTTGGGCTTGTACCGCAACAAGTGCGCCGCTTATGAGGTAAGGTTCAATGCCCATATCCACCATACGGGGGATGGCACTGATGGCATCATTGGTGTGGAGGGTAGAGATAACAAGATGCCCCGTGAGTGCGGCTTTGATAGCAATTTCCAGTGTTTCATGGTCACGGATCTCTCCGATCATAATCTTGTCAGGGTCTTGACGGAGGATGGAGCGGAGGGCATCGGCGAAAGAGAGTCCCACTTTTGGGTTCACCTGAACCTGTTGGATCAAATTCATACGATATTCGACGGGATCTTCAACCGTAATGATCTTGTCTTCAATGTTACGAAGCTCATTTAGCGCACCGTAAAGGGTGGTTGTTTTACCGCTTCCCGTAGGGCCTGTGACCAAAATAATACCGAAAGGAGATTGAAGCCCTTTGAGGAGTTTTTGATAGCTTTGGGTATCCATTCCGGAGTCTTCGAGTTTGACGAGCGCTTTGGTCTTATCCAAAATACGCATAACGATCGATTCTCCGTAAATAATGGGGAGCGTAGAGAGACGAAAATCAAACTCCGCGTCCATAACCATTGCGGAGAAACGACCGTCTTGAGGTTTACGGCGTTCAGCGATATCAAGATTGGCCAAGAGTTTAATACGTGAAGCCAACGGCGGATAAATATCTCGATCAAATATAAAAATTTCGGTCAATTTTCCGTCAATACGTCCGCGAACGACACAGTTACGTTCGGTAGGTTCAATATGTATATCGCTTGCACGCCCTTTGATGCACGCTTTTAAAATGACATCAATCAGCTGTAAGATCGAAGAAGCTTCTTGTTGCTCTTCAATGGTTCCGATATTGCGCAATTCATTACGAATATTGGCGACAAGTTCTTTGACACTGTCTTTGAGCTCCATTTTAAACAAATAAGCTTGAATCTGTTTTTCGGTGGCAACGGCAATTTTAAGTGATTTTCGAGGGAAGAGGCGTTGAATAGACTCTTGCGCTTCAATGTTGAGAGGATCGGCGAATACGACCATGACATACATATCGTCTTGCGAGATAGGGAGTGCATTGTACCGTTTAAGCTGAGGTGTCGGTATCTTTTCAACGAGTCGATAATCCATGTCGATGGAGTCGAGATCGATAAAAGGGACTTCAATCACTTCGGCTAAATGGGTCAGAATCGAGATTTCGTCTAAAAAATGGTAATTTTTGATGATGGAGAGTTCATATCGACCGAGTCGGATTTGTTCAACGATAAAACGTTTGATAAAGTTGGTGGAGATGGCCCCCACTTTAGTGAGGGTTTCTAAAACGGTATCATCTTGAACCCCATGGGAGGTAAGACGATCAATTTGTTGTTGCGAGATATGGTGCTTTTCTAACAAATCATGCGTAATGCGATCCATATACTCTATCCTTTATTAATATACATGATGAAGGGTCAATATTTTATCATAGTATTCATCTATCGCGATGCTTTTACGTCCGTTGCTCTGCGTGGGGTAGAGCTTATAGCTGAGGCGGCTATCCGAGGGGTCTTGATACTCTTTGATAGGTCGGTTCGGCTGAGGTGCTTTGAGATACAAATCAAATACTTTAGAGAGGAGATGGGAACTGGTCGGAAATGTGAGATTTTTAATCGGTTTATTATCATACAGCGCTTGCATCAAAAGTTTTTTTTGCATTAGGATAACTGCAAAATATGCGGAATTGGCTCGAGCCTCTTCGCTTTGGTTCAGTGTCATCATGGGCGCAGCCAAGCGGTCGATAAAATCTGCTTTAAGGCATGAAAAAGCATACAAAGAGACATACGCTTCGTCATTTTGATGATAGGGAAAGCCTTTAAGACCGAGATTGCAGGCTTGAAGATAGTTTCCTTGTTGATAAAGAGCATAGAGGCGGTCTCTGGCATCGGCAAAGGAAGAGAGGGTGAATAACACAAAGAAGAGTAAAAATCTCATTTGAACGTACCCCGTTCAATCGTATCGAGCAATGCACGTGCCGCTTCGGAATTTGAATCGGTGATGTAGAACTGTAATGTTTTTTTTGCCTGTTCCGCTCTTCCGAGTTTGACGAGTGATTTGGCAAAGATAATCCAACTCTCCTCAATCTTATTACTGATACTATTGGTTTTTAACGCAAAATTGTAGGCTTCGCTGTAGTTGCCGTGATCATAATGGTAACGGGCAATAAAGAGTCCAAGATTTGCATTGGATGTCTCTTTGAAACGGCGCTCAAGTGTTTCAATATCAAGTTTGGACTCATTGCGGTTGAGGGAAAACGACTTCTCATCGGATAAATCGGGGGGAGGAATAGTGACAAGTTTGGGTATAGGGAGAGGTTCACGAACCGGCTGAGCGTTTTTTTGAAGAGTTGCTTTGGGCGGTTCATTACTCGGTACCGCTGTCTGAAAAGATCGGATGAAGTCCATAGAGGGCTCAAGGAGGGTAGAAGATGCTTCAGGTGTCGGGTTGGAAGGGGATAGGGCAGTTTCTTTGGGTTCATGCTGTATATCATTTTTGGAGAAAGCGACGGCTATCAGGAGTGTCAGGAGAGCAACTACACCGAGAATATAGGGTGAGTATGATTTGATTTTATATTTGAGCCAACGGCGCTCTAGGTTTTGTATGTTAAGCATGGATCAGCCCTGTATGGATAGCTGCCATCTCAATCCACTTAGATTTGAGAGCATTGTATTGGATTAAAGCGGGATTATTTTCTTCATACCAGCAATAGAGGCTGAAAAGTGAAAATAATAATTTATTCGTCTCACGAAAATTTCCTTTGGTTAAAGAGGCGACCAATTTTATATTTTTATCGTTAAACATATTGGCGACATCAAAACAGTTTGCTTTGAGGAGTTTTTTCTGTACGTATATTTTGAGCTCATCGGCGGTAGCGTTTTGAAGTTCTATGCTCTCCCATATCCGCGTTTGGAAATGTTCTTTTGCTATGATCTCTTCTTTATCGGTTTTATGCAAAGTAATAACAAATTTAATAACCCGTGCGTCCGATATCAGGCGAATTTTTTCCATGAGTGATGAGCTATAAAGCTGTGCTTCATCTAAGAGTACAATAGGTGTATCTGAATAAGCGGCATCTTTGGCAATCTCCAAAAAACGGGTTAAAGTGATCATTTCATGGGAGGAATATGTAAAAATCCTTTCGGCTAATACGCGGAGAAAATCATCTTCGTCCACAATCGGAATATCAAACATAAAAACTTTTTGGTATTTGGAAAGGTCGTGGTGAAGTTTATGCAGCAGCATACTTTTTCCCGTACCCGGTCTGCCGAATAGAAGGATCATTTTTAGAGGTTTTTGCACTGAACTTTTGAGAGATTGATAGATGTGTGAAATACTATCGATATGGACGTAGTCCTTAGGATCTACGACATCTAAAAACAGATCGCGCGGTTTTGAAAAAAGGGAATGCTCCATCCGTTATTTACTTTCAGGCTTGGATTCTTCTTCGTTTGGCTTGCCAAGGCGCGTATATCCCAAATCCCCTAAGCTGAGGGTATCGGCCTCTTTTTTAATGATATGCGGTTCGATAATAATAACGATCTCTTCCGTCCGTTTACTGATCCCTTCTCGCTTAAAAAGATAACCTATAACGGGGAGGTCTCCCAAAAGAGGAACTTTGTTTGCGTCATTAACGTTTTTGGTATTGATTAATCCCCCTAAAATGACACGGTTTCCATCTTTAACACTAATGACTGATGACATTTGACGACGACTCAAATCAGGCGGCATCGAGCGGGTTGCGTTGTCCGTAGAAATTTCACTTGCCGTTTCGGAGATGGATGGGTTTATCCGTAAGGTGATACTGCCGTCTCTGGAAATTTCAGGGGTAATATCGAGTAGAACGCCCGAGAAAACAGAAGAAACGGTTTCATCTTCGGTATTATCCGTCCCCCCGCTGCTTGTTGAGGTTGTAGAACTTTTTGTTTTATAAAAGAGCTCGGTTCCGGCGGTTATCAACGCCGGTTGATTGTTAAGGGTCAGGATTTTAGGGTTGGAGATCGAGTAAACATCTCCCTGTGTTTTTAGAAATTTAATGACTTCATTGAGACTACCGCCGGCACTAAGTTGGAAGACATTAGCATTATTCGCGTTTGCAGAAAACCCATCAAATAAAACACCTGTAGAGGTAGCACTGTTTGTTCCACTATAGGTTTTATCGATATTTTTGGTAGTAACATAATCAAAACCAAGTTTTACATTTTGCAATGCGTATAATTGTGACCAGTCTATACCGGTGGATGAAGCATCACTAAAGACGACGCTGTACATTTTTACGTCGATTAACACCTGCGTTTGCATTTTTTTCTGTAAATCTTCCAGATAGGTATCCAACCGTTTAATTTGCGTATTGGTTGCGGTAACGGTCACTAGCCCTGCATTTTTATTAATCATCGGGATTTGAGCTTTATACCCGTCTTCCGGGCGGTTGAGGATACTTTCAAGCTCTTTATCCAGTATTTCCCAAAATTGGACTTCATCACTGGAGGTTATGTTAATCCCCGATTCAGAGGAGGCTCCCCCGCCGCCTGAGGTGCTTTTTGAGGTAGAGGATGTTCCGGTTGCTGCTGTACTCGTATTGGAGCTGAGGGTGATATTGGCACTTCCCACCCCTTTACGTTGTGAAATAATGTAGTCAATGTTATACGTTTTGGTGGTTAAATAAGAAATTTTGAGAATATTGTTTTGCAGGGTATATTGGAGATTGTTCTCTTTGATAATCAAATCCAAAACTTCATTAATAGTTAAATTTTTCAAAAAGGTTTTATTCATCTGTTTTTTTAAAATATTTTCAGCCTGCTCATCGGTTACGATAACGCTCATACCGCATTCGTCGCTTAGCTGATCAACGAATTCTCCTACACTTGTCCCTTTGACCGATGAAATATTGAAAAGCTCATAGGTACAATCTGCATGGAGAGTAGGGATGAGGAGGGTAGCCGCGGCAACGGATAACATAAACGCGCGTACATGGTATTTAATTACAGATCTCATGATACTTTCCTATTTCGTGATAATTTTAATATTATTATTTTGTTTCGTCAAAAACAAAATAAGCTTTTGATCTTTTTTTCCGGTGAGTAAAACAGAATTCGATTTAATTTCAGCAAGGGTAAAATCACGGACACTTTCCCCTATTTTATACCATTTTCCACTTATAAATACCGATTTATTCATAATGGCAAGAAGACGTAACGGTTCTTCGATTATCTTCGGTTGGGCGAAAATGCCCATAGTGCTCCCTAATTTCGGCGGTGCTAAAAGATTAGAACCGGTTTTGGTCGTAACTGAGGGTTTTGTCATTTTCATCGGATCACGAAGGGAATTAATCAATCCATCTGAAACTCCCGAACGGGAAGGAAGAATGGCACGAATTTGTTCGTCTATTTTTGCCAGTTCTTCATTACCGTTAGGATATATCCCTGCCGTAGTGGGTGTTGTATTGGTCGGCGGGATAGCCGCATGAAGTGTCATCCAAGTAAGTACTAGGGTCGAAAGGTACTTTTTCATTCTCTTACAATCCCCCATACCGAGATATTAAGATCCCCTTTGAGTTTCTCATCGGCAACTATATTAAAATGGTGCAAATCAACAACCAGATGACTTTGCTCCAAGGCGTTAATGAATTTCAAGGTGTTTTTATAAGCCCCTTCGGATGCAATAGTAATATCCAATACGTGTCCGAATGAGCGGTTGTCTGTTTGAAGCGTATTGGCAAAACGGGCAAGTTTCACTTTATTTGCACGTGCATAACGAGAGACTGAATCAAGATAAGCCCCCCAGACGATTTCATCGTAGTATAAAGAAGATATTTGCTCTAATTGTTCTTTGATGTAGGTATTGTATTGGATATACAGAGCATATTGACGTTCAATCTCAACGGTTTCTTGCTCAATTTGACTAATACGTTCAGGAGGATAGGTTAGCAAATACTGTTTATCCGCATTCAAATCGTTTTCGACTCGGAGTGCTTTTTCATGTGAAATCTTGAAACTCGCCTCCGAACTTTCCCAAAAGAAAAAATAAGAGAAAGCGAATAACGAGGCAAAAATGATGAGAAAAAGCATCATTTTATCTCGGTCACTTTTGTAAGAGAGTGATTGATCTAAAGCGTAAAGATAGTCTTCAATTTGCAATTTCATTTGATGACCGCCTTAAGTTCACTAAGGTAGGATTTTTGCTCTTCATTATAGGAAATGAGCTCAAGATTAAAAATATAGCGGTTGTTTTTTGTATTAGTGAGATGTTTGAGAAGTGCTGTAATATCCTGCGTATTGGAAGATGTCAATCCAAAGGTGAAGGTTTTGGTATTGTTAATATCTTCAGCATACGTAATGGTTTTTAGTTGGACCCGATAGTGATTAAAGCTTTGGGTGAAATCGGCCATGATTTTAGCCTTCATCGGATAATTGACTTTTTTATCATGTACTTGCACTAACGTGTCTTGTTTTTGTTTATAGGCCTCTTTTTGCTCATCCAAACGTGCTTGAGCGGCATTTTTATTGGCCAGTTTTAAGTTGACCGTTGCTTCTCGGGTTATTTTTTCACTATGAACCTGTTCATATTCCTTGACTAAAACAGCATGATGAAATTCTTCAACATAGGAGAGCCCCCAATAAACACCCGGATAGAGAAGCGCGGCAGCTAAAGACGCGGCAGTTACTAAGATAAGCTTTCCGCTGTCACGTTTGGTAAAAGGGGGAGGGCGATGAAATATCGTAAAATTGCAATCATAGCGTTCATCGGTTTCAAGCCGTCCGTAGAGATGCATGAGTTGATGCAGCTGATCTACTTTTTCTCCGTGGGTATCAAATCCGTAATTAAAATCCAGCGGAGTCGTTTTAATCCCTAAATAGGTTTGCGCATACTCATCGAGTCCAAGAACGTTTCCTACACCGGTTCCAATATAAATTTCATCAAATGTTTTGATCTCATACGCTCTTTTGGCATAGGTGATAACATCACTGATATGGAGAAAAATTTCACCGAAAAGTTTGATAAGGCTTTTTTGATGCTCGGCAAGTGAGGTATTCAGCCCCTCTTGGGCTAACATCGTTTTAAAAGAGCTAAGATCGATTTGTTCGCCTAACAGTTCACAAAAGCGCTCATGCATTTGTTTGAGTGAAAATTTTAATGATTTTGCGTAGATATATTCTTGTTGATTGTAAATACAAAAAAATGCGTCATTTTCTTGAAAATAGATAAAACAGTGCACACCCGATGAACCGATAAGCTCTTTAACGTAGAGAGATTTCAGCAGTAGCGGAACGGGGATAATTTGATCAATGTATTTTATCGTATCAACAATCTGGGCGTACTCTTCTTCTAGCGTCAGGGGATCAACCACAAATACATGGAAGAAGCGATCGGTATCTGTACTTTTATGGATAGCTTCTATGTACTTGAAATGGTATTCGATAGCCATATCCAATGCAAGTTCTTCGTAAACTTTGTTTTCCAATGCATCATAAATATCGTCATCCGGAACATTTTTACTGATTCCGATAAGGGTGGAGATAAATCCTTTGGTATTTAAAAAAGATAGGGTGTATTGCTCTTTTGAAAAAGAGGGTGAGGAGGTATGGGATAGAGTATTGAGCGTACCTTCATAAAAATCTGCTTTATAAGGGTCAGACGATACGATGGTTGAATAGTGTTTGCTTATACTCATCCTATATCCTATTTAAAATGTACGAGAATCATTCCGCAAAAGCGGTTTTCCTGATAAAACTCTATGCGATAACTCTTATGTGCGGTATCAATGGAGTATTTTGAATCTAAATCGTTCAATTTTACATTCAAATTCCCCTCATCACTCACCCCTTTTTTGGTAAAACCGATGATATTGACCCGTGTATTACGATCATTGTTGATTACTTTAAAATCGGCATCGGCAAAAAAATCTGTAGCGAGGGGAATAGATCTTGTTTTTCCGTCAACAATAATCTGTATAGGTTCAGCGCAAAACTCTTTTGGATGATAACTGGGTACAAGCGTACTTATTTTTTGGTTACCGATATAAAGATCATAGGTTTGTTGATTTTTTTGAACACTACCTAATGGATGGAAAAATTTAAACTCGTTTCGCTCCGATTGTAGCGGAATGAAACTTAAACGGTTTTTTAAATCGTTTAAATTAAGATATATATCGTTATTAATAGTTAGAAATTCATGGTTGGTTAGTAGCTTTTGAATGACATTCAGGTTCAGTTCAAAAGCACGCTCATATTTGATTCCCATCAGTTTCATATAACACTCAATTGCATAGAGTTGATAAAATACTTTATGGTGTAATGTGGGTAAATTCTTACTGGTTTCGATGGCAAATGCAGGTTTATTATTAGAAACGGCAAAATAGGTCAGTGAGTGTTTCATTGCTTCATCATCAAATCGTGTATTGGTATTGCGCACATCGAAAAAATGGTGATCTTCAATTAACCCGTTATTAAGCTCACGACTCACTTTCGACGCAATATCATTTAAGTTGCCGTAGGGGTGCTCGGTATCGAGAGTGCCTTGATCGATGACACAGGTTTGTCCCCATGCATTAGGATTGAAAATCGTATTCAAGTGTTCTTTTCTATAAAATCCATGGCCGTCATGAAGATTTAATATGAGTCCGACCTGTTTTTGCGTTATGATTTTTTGAATCTCTTGAACGGTTTGAATGTCGGCATCATTGGGATCGATATAGGCAAATTTACGATTCATATCCCCATTGATTCCACGATCGTTCTGTTGGATACTCGGTCGATTCAAATCCGGAACAATCCAAAGGTTTCCCTCTTTGATTTGATAATATCGGGATAATAAGGCAGCCGCAAAATAGCTTCCGGGCTCATTGCCGTGGATTCCGCCGATAACCAGCAATGTCGGAGCATTTAAAATATCCGTCTCTTTTTTAATGAAGTTAAACGGGAGTGCGTACAAAGAGGTAATAAAGAAAAAAGAGACGAGGAAGGAAAAATACATGTGTTATTCTTCCGTTAAAATCGAGATCGATTGATTGGCATTCAATCGGACCAAAAGCGATTTTTCTCCTTCGAATCGGTGGGAGTCACTAATATAAAGTTGATTAAAAGTCACCCAAAAAAGGTTCCGCTTTTCACCCGGATAAGGGATGATATTGAGGCGATCCAATGCGATGGTTTTTGCTTCATCTTTAGCGAAAATTCGTTCTTTATACGCTTTGAATTGACCTAAATTCATCCCGTCAAAGCGTTTAAAAGAGGAATCATACATGGAAATATAGCTCTCGATATCGTTATAAGTCCATGCATATTTCCATTGATACAGACCTGCGAGAATAGCTGAGTAAGCGGAGGGGTTGACCCCTTGTTTTAGGGTAGAATCAATGATTAATAAGGTATTGGAGGGGTTGATGGATTGATCCAGTTGTATCAAATCATTATTGTCGATAGCAATACATCCTTTTGTAAAAGGGTCTCTCGAACCGCTTAAAGGTACCCCGTGTACCCAAATTCCATCGCCGTTTTTCCCACGGATACGATCATACAGATTGGGATAAGAGGTGACAAACGCCATCGGCCCGTAAAACGGGTCAACACGTCTTTTCTTTTCGGTGAGTGTATAAATTCCGACAGGAGTTTTTAGATCACCCTCAACTCTCTTATCGCCGGCATTTTTTCCGGTAAAGGCACTGTAGCGTTTTTTAAGAGAAAAACGTTTTTGTGCGTCCGGAGTGTAGAGTTCTAACAACCCTTTTTCTTTGTTACACGTCAAAAGTGAAAATGCACGTTCAAAATAGCCGAAACGGAGATCTTTATTAAAAAGAGATCCTGACCAATAGGCAGGAGAATTCATTTGGCTGTCGAGTAATTTTTTCCCGCCACTTTTATATAAAGTGATCACTTCGGAAGAAAAAAGTGTACTAAACGTGAGTACTGTAACAAAGAGAATTTTTACCATTCGTAGCCTAAATCAGTGAGAAATTTTTTATCGGTAGTCCACCCTTTTTTAACGGAGACAAAGAGTTCAAGATAAACAGGTTTTGATGCTAAGCGCTCTATTTTTTCACGGGCATTTTGCCCGATCCGTTTGATGGCCGCCCCCCCTTTACCGATAATAATCCCTTTTTGGGAATCTTTTTCGACAATGATGGTTGCACGAATATGTTCAACGGGGGCATCTTCATCAATCTTATCGATAATAACATCCGATTCATAAGGGATCTCATCACTGATGTTATCGAAAATCGCTTCTCGAATGAACTCCTTATAAATAGTACGGATCATTTCGGTTGTGATGTTTTCAGGATCGTAGAGATAAGGGGACTCATCGAGATGTTTGACAATGGTATCGAGGAGATCTTTTTTCCCCACATTTTTATTGACGGACATAGGGATAAGGGCAATAAAATGGTCACTAAATTGATTATACTCTCCGATTTTTTTGAGGAGTTCGGCTTGAGAAATTTGATCAATTTTACTCAGAACAATAATATGTTTCCGTTTATCCGAGTTAATTTCCAGAAATTTTTCATAATGGATCGTTTTATCCGATGCGGGAGCGAGATAGACAACGATGTCACAATCACCGATGGCTTTTAGGGCTTCTTCCAACATATATTGGTTAAGAAGTTTTTCGGCTTGATGAAGTCCCGGAGTATCGACGAAAATAATTTGATCGTCATTGTGCATCACGATGGCATTGGAGCGTTTGCGGGTAGCGTTTGCTTTTTGACTTACAAGGGCGATTTTTTCACCCAAAATCCAGTTCATTAGAGTGCTTTTCCCTGCATTAGGGCGTCCGACGAGAGCGACAAATCCTGCTTTGTTCATTAATAATTGCCTTTAGAGTATATAACGTGCGAGGTCTTCATCCTCAACAAGTGGTAAGAGAATGGTATTAACCATCGCTTCGGTGATTGTAACGGTACTGCCTTGGTACAAATGGGCGTTAAAACTAATCTCTTCTAACACTTTTTCAACAACAGTATGAAGCCGTCTAGCACCGATATCTTCAGTCTTTTTATTGGCTCTTTGAGCATAACGCGCCATGGCACGTACGGAGGTCTCATCAAAAGATAGGGTCATCTCTTCGGTTGCCAACAGTGCTTTGTATTGTTCCAGTAATGAGTTTTTCGGTTTGGTCAATATCAAGTAAAGGGCATCCTCATTGAGAGGTTCTAATTCCACTCGAAGCGGAAAACGTCCTTGAAGTTCAGGGATGAGATCACTGGGTTTGGTGAGATGAAAAGCTCCGGCGGCAATAAAAAGGATATGATCGGTTTTAATCGAGCCGAGTTTTGTCGATACGATACTCCCTTCCACAATGGGGAGCAAATCGCGTTGAACCCCCTCTTTACTTGGATCATTGCGCCCATCGCTTCGAGAACTTACAGCAATTTTATCGATTTCATCGAGAAAAATAATTCCCCCGTCTTCGGCACGCTTAAGCGCCTCACGCTTCATTTGATCATGGTTTAGGAGTTTATCGGAGGCCTCTTGCGCTAATATCTCTTTGGCCTCGGCGACGGTTACTTCTTTTTTTGTATCCTCTTTTCCCATGACGGAGAACATTTTAGAAAATGATTCTTGAACACGGGCAATTTCAGGAGGCATATTGGTATCGTTGAATTCGACGCCGCGTGCTTGAAGCTCTATTTCGACGATATGCCCATCCATGGTGCCGTTACGAATAAGTTCTCGCAAGGCTGTTTCATCGGATGAAAGATATGCAGGATCGCTGAGTAGCTTTTGGGTAAGGGTATCGAGCACATAGTGCTCAATCGCTTCTTTGTTATACTCGTTGTGCTCTGCCTTTATCATCGATAATGAGGTCATAACCAAATCACGTACCATAGATTCTACATCTCTACCTACGAAGCCTACCTCCGTGTATTTACTCGCTTCTACTTTGATAAACGGCAATTGCATCATTTTGGCAAGTCGGCGGGCAATTTCTGTTTTACCTACACCGGTCGAACCGATCATTAGGATATTTTTCGGCATGATCTCATCTTGTAAAACCGGATCAAGTTTCAATCGGCGATAACGGGTTCGAAGGGCTAGCGCAATGGTTTTTTTTGCATTGTTTTGACCGATAATATGTTGATCCAGATAATCGACGATCTCTTGAGGGGTCATATTCATCCGTTTAACCGAGGCTCAATGTTTTGATATTATGATTGGTGTAAATACACAAATCGGCTGCTATAGCGAGACTCTCTTTGACCAGTGTCTCTTCATCCAAAGAGGTGTGTTTTTTAAGGGCGCGTGCCGCTGAAATAGCGTAGCTTCCACCGCTACCGATAGCGGCGATTTCACCGTCTTCAGGTTCAACAACATCACCGTTTCCGGTAAGTATGAAAATATGCTCATGATTGAGGACAATCATCATCGCTTCCAAACGGCGTAATACTTTGTCTTTACGCCATGCTTTGGAAAAATCGATAACCGCTTTGATAAGTTCGCCTTTGCGTTGTGCTAAATACTCTTCGAACATATCAAAAAGGTTAAATGCGTCAGCGGTTGAACCGGCAAAACCGGCTAAAACCTCTCCGTTGTGGAGCGTTCTGATTTTGGTTGCATTGTTTTTGAGAACCGTTTGTCCGAATGTCACTTGCCCATCTCCGCCGATAACGGCTTTATTTTTACCTTTGTACGCGAGTATGGTTGTGGCATCAAACATCGATTATTCTCCTTTGATCTCTAAATGAAGAGTCGCGTGGATACCGTGACCGAGTTTGAGATCGAGATCATGCAAACCGGTTGTTTTTATTCCGTGTTTGGCATCGAGCTCTTTTTTATCAATTTCGATATTGTGTTGCGCTTTGAGGGCATCGGCAATTTCATCTTTAGTCACGGCACCGAAGAGATGGCCTGTATTCCCGAGTTTTTTAACGATGGTGACTTTGATATCGGCAAGCTGCGCTTTGATCGCACTAAGACGCTCGATTTCGGCGGCTTCATTGGCGGCTTTTTTCTTTTGTTCCGACTCATATTTTTTTAAAACTTCATTGGTAGCCGCAAGAGCTAGACCTTTGCCGATTAAAAAGTTTTTACCGTAACCATCGGCTACCTCTTTGATCTCGCCGGCTTTTCCGACCCCTTTGACATCTTTTGTCAATAATACTTTCATTTTAATCCTTGATTAACCGCGAACAATTTGGCCGCCGTATGAGACGATACCGTGCGCGAGATTGGAAACTTTGGTGTATCCCATATCGTGCAAGATACGCTGACAGTGAGCACTACGACTACCGACATGACAATAAACAATAATGTTTTCGTCTTTCTCTAATTTCGACTCGGTAAGGGTTTGGAAGAAACTGCTGGTCGGAACCAATACGTCGGCACCGGAAATACGTCCCATTTTCCACTCCATCCATTCACGAACGTCGACTACTTTAAATGTGACCATTCCGAGCTCACGCGCTTCGAAAAGAGACGTTAGCTCATCGCTATCGATATCGCTTTTGGTCAATAACATTTCGCACTCTTCTTTAGTAAGACCGCGAGAGTGTTGGTGCGTAACCTCTTCGATTCCCATTTCGAGGCGTTTAGCTGCCGCAAATTCTGGTGTACAGAAGATTTGACAATGGCAGACTCCTTCCTCAGGAAGCTCTTTTTCAATGGCGGTGGTACAAGGACAGAGGCGATTATCGGTACTTTGATATTTCCCCTCAACCTCTTCAACCATATAGCAAGGGCAAAAACGTTTACCGTACATCATTTTATTACGGGCAAGGCCGAGTTGAACCCCTTCATTGATCTCTTCTTGAGGATTGTAGACCCAACTGAATTGGTTGATTACTTTGTCGGTAAATTTGATTGTTTTTTCGAGTTCCGCTTGGAACTCATCCGAATTCATATCTATTTTTATGATGCTCATAGTGAAAATTTCCTTATTTATTTTTACGTGCTTTACCGGCAATGATGAAACGCAATGCGTTGAGTTTGATAAATCCGCCTGCATCTTTTTGATCGTACACAGAATCTTCTTCAAAGGTACAATACTCAGGATTGAACAGTGAAAGATCTGAACTGCGTCCGACAACCATTACGTTCCCTTTGTAAAGTTTCAATCGAACGGTTCCGCGTACATTTTGTTGGGTTTTATCAATAGCCGCTTGGAGCATTTCGCGCTCCGGTGCAAACCAAAAACCGTTATAGATTAGTTTTGCATAGCGCGGCATCAACTCATCTTTGAGGTGTGCTTCTTCACGGTCAAGTGTCAACGATTCGATAGCGCGGTGTGCTTTGATCATGATAGTTCCGCCCGGAGTTTCGTAACACCCGCGGCTTTTCATCCCGACAAAACGGTTTTCAACGATATCGGCACGCCCGATTCCGTGACGTCCGGCGATGATATTGAGCTGCTCTAGCATAACGGCAGGAGAAAGGGCTTTGCCGTTGAGGCTGATGGGATCTCCCTTCTCATAACCGATTTCGATGTATTCCGCTTCATCAGGGGCATTTTGAGGTGATACCGTCCAGCGCCACATACTCTCTTCCGGCTCGGAAGCAGGATCTTCCAAAATTCCGCCCTCATAGGAAATATGAAGAAGATTCGCATCCATAGAATACGGTGATTTTTTGCCGCTCATCTCGATTTTGATACCATGTTCTGCCGCATAGGCGAGTAGTTTTTCTCTCGAGTTTAAATCCCATTCGCGCCATGGAGCGATAATAGTGAGAGCACTGTTTTGACCCAAATACCCCATTTCAAAACGGACTTGGTCATTTCCTTTACCGGTTGCGCCGTGACTGACTGCATCAGCACCCGTGATACGGGCAATCTCCGCCTGACGTTTTGCAATCAAAGGACGTGCAATCGACGTTCCGAGGAGATATTCCCCCTCATAAATCGCATTGGCACGGAACATAGGGAAAACATAATCGCGTACAAACTCTTCACGAAGATCTTCAATGTAAATATTTTCAGGTTTGATCCCGAGGCTGATTGCTTTTGCACGTGCCGGTTCTACCTCTTCGCCTTGACCGATATCTGCGGTAAAAGTAACCACTTCACATTTATATTCGTCTTGGAGCCATTTTAAAATGACACTTGTATCCAATCCGCCGGAATAGGCAAGAACAACTTTTTTAACCTCTTTTTTCATAACTGCTTCCTTATCGTTGAACCCTTGCTCCATATCATGTATGGAGTGAATGTCGCGATTTTATCAAAAAAAGGGTGAGAAAAGGGTTAAAATTTGAGATTTAGGGAAGAGGGTGGTTCTGTTTGAGTAGATTTTAGAAAATCAAGCGTGCTTTTGAGTTGATTTAAGATCTGAGCCGTATGTACTTTATTTTTTTCCAAACATATTTTACTTTGCATTAGAAGATAGGCGGCTTCTTCCATTTTATCTATCGTATCAAATTGAGGCATCTCATCCAGCAAAGCTGAGAGATGCTCGAAGTCTTCCAGAATCAGTGCTTTTTTAAGCTTTGTTAGCCACATCGGTACTCTCTTTCCATCCTTCTAAAAGACCTTTGAAAACTTGGCTTACTTGGTCGATTTTAGTGGAATCACTGTAGATATTGGCTTCTACAAGCAAGCGGAGTTGATAGGTATAAAGTCCGGCAAGATAATGTGAAACACTTCCCTGATCAAAATCCAAAATATTAATAAGTTCACTGATTACGGCGTTAGAGCGGTTGATCCAATACGTACGGCGTTCAATATCGCCCTCATTGATGGAACGTTTTGCTTGCATGTTAAAACGCAATATCCCCTCATACATCATTTGGATCAATTTTTCCGGTGATTCAACGCCGATATTATTCTGGGTGTATGTGTTATAAGCTAAATTTGTATGCATAAAAAAGTCCTTTGATTTATTCGATAAAAAGTATTAAAAATATTCTAAAAGGGGTACTTACCCTTTTTGATCAAATAACAACCCGTTCACTTCTTGCATTTTCGGCAAAAGTGCCTCTGCCTGTTCAATCGGAAAACGTCTAAGCATACGATTGCTCTTCGTTTCGACTACGGATACGTAAAAGTCTTCTGACGAATCGTCAAACCCGAATTTCAAGGTTGTGTTAAACGGATTGAGCGATTTGTTGAGTTGATCAATCAGTTGATTCATATCCTCTTGAGAAGCAGTTTTTGACGTTTTTTGTTCAGTATTAGCCTGCGCTGCTTGATCCTGCTGGATTTGTGCTTTTTGTATTTGTTGAACGCTTTGAACGTCCGTAACATTTTGTTTTGGAGCAACACTTTGACTTTGTTGCATCTTTGCGGTTGTTTGGAAGATTTCCATTGTAAGTCTCCTAATAAAAATATGAGGCAATTTCTAACCCTAAATCGTCCATGAAAATAAAAACTTTAATCACTCCCGTGATAACCTTACAACTATGAAACGCTATTTAATTCTCTTACGTAATGAACCGCTTCTTCGTCGCCTCTCCTTAATTCAGTTGCTTGCTTATTTCGGAGCGTGGTTTAGCAATGTTGCGATTTACACACTATTAATTCAGATGGGAGCTGATGCGACGACAATAGCTCTCGTTGCGGCACTCCATTTCTTGCCCGGGGTATTTCAAGCTCCTTTGAGCGGTGTTATTCTTGATCGTATCCATCCCAAACGGCTGATGATACTCCTTACTCTGATAGAAATTTTTTGTACTTTATCCTTGATTAGTGTCGACAATGTCGGGATGCTATGGCTTTTGTATGTATTGGTATTTATCCGTATGGGGGCTGCGAGCTTTCATTTTACGGTTGAGATGTCGCTTCTTCCACGTATTTTGGAGGGGAAAGATCTTCAAGCAGCGAATGAAATTCATTCCATAATTTGGTCTTTGTCGTATACGTTCGGGATGGCTTTGAGCGGCTTGGTGGTTTATTGGGTAGGCGTTACAACGGCGTTTTTACTCGATGCGGGGTTATTTGTTATTGTCCTTTTTCTAGCGTATACGATCAAAATTGAGATTGAGTTATCGCAAAACGGTACAAAGATGATGGTTATGATGCGGGAAGCTTTTACCTATATTCGGGCCAATCCTATTGTCTATCATCTTATAATTCTTCACGCCATTATAGGGTTTACCGCATTTGATGCTCTGGTCGCTTTGGCTGCAAAACATTATTATTCTCAAATCATTGCCGTATCATTGGGGATAGGGTTACTCAATGCCGCTCGTGCGGTGGGATTGGTCATAGGCCCGATGGTATTAGGACACTGGATTAATAATAGACGTTTAGGGTGGCTATTGCTTGGAGAAGCATTGAGTATCATTTTTTGGGCATTGGTGATAGATAATTTTTATCTTTCAATGGTTGCTTCGGTTACCGTAGGTTTCGTGACTACCACTTTATGGTCCTATACGTATACCCTTTTACAACATCATACCCATAGCGATTACTACGGTCGCGTGATTGCGTATAATGATATGATTTTTTTAGGGGTGGGGGCATTTGTCTCACTATTGATAGGTTATTTGGCAACCTTAGGGGTTTCGTTGTCGATGATAACGTTGATTTTGGGGAGTGTTTTTGTATTCGCCGCACTCTATTATCGATGGATACGACAGATGTATGAGCTTGAGGAGATTGGATGAAAAATGAGATGATGTTTGAAGCAAACGGAGAGCAGATTGATTTGGCAAAAATCACCCGTTTGTATCCTGCCGCTTTGATTCATGCCGGAGGCGAAAGTGCTTCGGTATCGTTGGAATGGGCCGAATTAAAAGCCGAACAGATAACGCTTGAAGCGTATCTTTTAATTTGTGATTTTGATCCCGTAGGGGAGGTTCCGACGAACCGAATAGAGCTTCGATATGCAACAAAAGAGGAGCTTTTTAGTGTAATGGAAGAGATAGCGCAAAGGTTCCGAAACTGAATACTCTTATGATGAAACAGCGTGTATTACGGCTTGCGATTCCCGCTGCATTAAAACATTTTCTCGATATTATCCAGATCTTGATAGATATGGTTATGGTCGGAATTTTAGGTGTTGCCGCATTGGCCGCGGTTGGATTATCGATGCAGTTTATGATGGTCATTCAAGCTTTTATGAGTGTTTATGCTATCGGCTCGAGTGCTTTGATCTCGCGGTATATCGGTAGTGGAAGGCGTAATCGTGCTTCGGCAGTCGTTTTTGTCGGACTGTGGGTTGCGCTGGCTGGGTCACTCATCGTAGGGATTATCGGGTGGACTTTTGCGGCTGATTTTTTTCGATGGATGGGATCAAGCGAAGAGGTGGTGATTTTAGGGAGCGGATATTTCGGCATTCTTTCTTTGGGAATGGGACTGATATTTCTCGATACGTTGGCATACAGTGCTCTCTCCGCTGCTGGAGATACACGAAGCTCACTTTTTATTAAAATAGCTTCGGCATTTCTTAATGCCGGTTTGAATTATCTTTTTATTTTCGGACATGGCGGTTTTGAAGCGATGGGGGTTGAAGGTGCTGCTTACGCAACAGTGTGTGCGTATGGGTTCAGCGTCATCATATACGGGTGGCTTTTGATACGAAGGGGGGGGATTTTAGGAATTTATCCGATTGTTGCTCTGAATGACTTGAAAAAAATGATTTTTATCGGTACCCCCGCAGCCGTAGAAAGAGTTGCCGGAGTCGCTTCCTTTTTGCTCTTTGTCATGATGATTGCTTCGCAAGGTACGGTAGTTTTAGCCGGGTATCAGATCGGACTTCGGATTGAGGCGTTAGCATTTATGCCCGGATTCGGATTTTCCGTAGCCGCTATGGTCTTAGTCGGACAATATCTTGGGGCGAAGCAATACGATTATGCGTATGAATCGGGGATATTGAGTGCAAAAATAGCGATACTGTTTATGGGAAGCGTCGGTGTAATTTTGGTAGCTATCCCTGAAATTCTAATACAGTTTTTTACCCAAGACCCCGCAACGATTGATCAAGCGGCACTCTATCTGCGCCTTGTGGGGATTGCACAAGTTCCCCTTGCACTGACTTTCGTTCTCAGCGGTGCGTTACGCGGTGCCGGTGCAACGAAACTGAGTATGCAGATCTCCCTCGTGTCTTTATGGCTTTTTCGAATTATTCCGGCGTATGCGGTTTTGAAATTTGGGGGAGGAATTTTAGGGATATACATTGCTATGACGATTGAAACATTTATTAAAGGGTATTGGTTTTGGAGTGTTTATCGTAAAAAAGAGTGGTTGATGAAGAGAATTTAGTCTTCTTGAACACGCATTGCTTTGTATTGTTCTTCGATTACTTTGAGACGTACTCGATCAGGCATTTTTCGTGAAGCGATATAGCCGATAATGTTGCCATTTTCATCAAGTTTCGGGACGATATGGACAACTACCCAGTAAAATTTCCCGTCTTTTCGGAGATTTTTAACGTATCCTTCCCAGATTTTCCCGCTTTCGATAATTTTCCACATTTGTTCAAATCCAGCTTTTGGCATATCAGGATGACGGAGCAGATTGTGGGGCTGACCGACTGCTTCTATGGCGGTGTAGCCTGTCATTTCAGTAAATTTACGGTTAACGTAGGTAATGATACCTTTGGTGTCCGTTTCGGAAATCAAACTTCGTCCGTCAAATAAAACTTCTTCATTGACTGGTGCTGGGCGTTTCATATACCATATCCTAAACTTAGACTGAACTATATAAGTTTGCGATTATAACCCGATTGTTACTAAAATAAAAGTTAAATAGCATTCATTTTTGTATAATGATCTTTATAAAAAATTATAGATAAAAAAGCGATGGTAACATAATGCAAGAGTATCAAGCAGCCCTATTTATCAATGCAGACTCTAGCGGATATTCAATCGGCTTGGCGATGTTTGAACCGTTTGGTCTTAAAGGATGGCTTTGTGAGATTGAAGCAGATCCCGCACACCCTTACGGTGCAATAGATAGAGTATTGCATCTTTTATTTGTTACCGATAGTCGTCGTCTTATTATCGGGGCTTCTTCAAAACAAATTTTTGATGAAATCGCACCGAGTTTTGCAATGTACGAATATACTTTTGATGCAAATCAATTGGATGCGACAGAGCAAAACAAACTCTTTAAAGAGGTATTCGGGGTCTATTCGCTTTTGAGCCCGCTAGAGCATTTGAGTTTGGAAAAAAGAGCGTTAGCCGCACAGGCATTAGCGTTGCTTGCCAATCGTATTAATGACACTAAGCTTTTTACGTATCCGCTGCCGAGCTTTTTAGAAACAACACAATTGATAGAATTAGGGAACAATGCCCTTGAGCAGTTAGAAATAACAGCAATTGATTCAAGAGCCCCGAGTATTGCTAAACTCTTTATGAATATGTCGACTCCGATGGGAAAAAGGTTAGGACGTTTTCGCCTTTTTCTACCGATCAAAGATTCTTATGAGCTTAATCAAAGGTTTGATTGGATTGAAGCTCTCAACCCCCATGCGCTCTGGCTCAAAGATCGGTTGCGCTTAGTAACCGATACTGAGCTGTTATGGCGCAATCTTCAAACCGGACAAAAGGGTGAGCTAGATCTTGTCCTCAACTCATTTTCAATTATTATGGAAATTCAAAAATATTGTGCAAAGCATAATTTGACTCAGCTTCTTATTCCGGAAATGATTCAGGAAGGGTGGGAGATAGAGTTACGTAATCATGCATATGAGCGGCAATGGCAAGAGGCCCAAATGCTTTTAGTCAGAAATACACTGAATTGGATTGCTCAAATCGACGTTGCCGTAGCTTCAGCCCTTAACGCTCAAAAATATGCCCTAATTCGTCCTACGATTGTGGTATCTAAAGAGGAAAATTTTTTGCAAATGAGCGGATTACGTCATTTGTTGGTAGAAGAACAGGGTATTGAGTATGTTCCGAACGATATTGTAATGGGCGATCGTGATTGTGTCGATTTGCCGTATCCGGATACGGTTATGTTGGATTCCAAGGTGCATGACGGTGCTAATATTCGCGGCGTATTGCTTTATGGAATCAATTCGAGCGGAAAATCATCACTTATGAAGAGTATCGGTATTGCGGTAACGTTAGCGCAAAGCGGTTTTTTTGTTCCTGCTAAAGTGATGAAGTTTTCCCTTTTTGACGGCATCTATACCCGTATTCAATCGCGGGATAATGTTGCGAAATCGCTTTCTACTTTCGGAGTAGAGATGCTGGAACTGAACACAATTTTCAGCCGAGCAACGGAACGTTCATTGGTATTAGGGGATGAGATCAGTCACGGTACCGAAACTCTCTCGGCCGTTGCTATAGTTGCCAGTACGATAATGGAACTCACTAAAAAAGGGTGTTTGTTCTTAATGACGACGCACTTGCATCAACTCTCTATGGTTAGTGAACTCAGCCGTTTACGTGAAGTAGTACACCTGCATCTCAGTGTACGTTATGATGAAGAACATGATCGTTTAACGTATGATCGTATTTTAAAATCAGGGCGCGGGAGCAGTGTGTACGGTTTGGAGTTTGCCGAATCGCTTCATATGAATCCCAATTTCTTAAAGAATGCAAAACGATTACGGGAAAGTTTAGCAAAAGAGTATGATGTGCTGGAACTCGGTAACCAAAAAGAGTACATTAAGCGGTATCGTGAAGTGGTGGCATCGGAGTGTGTTATTTGCGGTGCATTGGTACGAAACGCTCAAAAAAACCCTGTTACAAAAGAGCACCACCATCTTATACCTTTATGTGAAACGCATTCTCGTGCGATTTCTCAAGGCAAAATCAAACTGCAAGGTTTTATAATGACGCAGAGCGGTTTGCGTCTGGAGTATGAGACGCAGTTAAAAGAGGATTAACATTGAATATTATTGAGTTATTTAAACAGCTTTTGGAATCACCGAGTGTTACCCCTGAAGATGGCGGTATATTTGATTTTTTAGAAGAGTATTTGGAGGGGTTTACCACTGTACGCATTGACCGAGGAGGGGTGAAAAACCTTTTTGCCTATCGTCGTTTCGGAGTGGGAAAACATCTCTGTTTTGCAGGACACGTCGATGTCGTCCCCGCAGGGGAGGGGTGGAACAGCGATCCGTTTGTGGCAACCGAGAGTGAGGGATATATTTATGCTCGCGGTGCACAGGATATGAAAAGCGGTGTGGCGGCTTTTATCCAAGCGCTAAAAGAAGCGAAAGATTTTAACGGTACGTTATCCGTTTTATTGACTTCGGATGAAGAGGGTCCCGCTAAATTTGGAACGGTTGAAGTATTAGCCTATCTCAAAGAGCATAATCTTTTGCCGGATGCCGTTGTGGTGGCTGAACCGACATGTGAAGATAAATTCGGGGATGCAATTAAAGTAGGGCGTCGTGGGTCGATCAACGGTGTAATCGAAATCATCGGAAAACAAGGACATGCCGCGTATCCTGAAAAAGCGATCAATCCTGTTCATCAACTTGCCCCCGCGTTATCACACATTGCGGGTGTATTTTTGGATGAGGGGGATGAATATTTTGCTCCGAGTCAGATGGTTATTACCGATATGCGTGCAGGGATTGAGACAACGAATGTTTCACCGGGTAAGTTGAAAATGATGTTTAACGTCCGAAACTCCACCCGAACCGATCAAGAAAGTATTAGAAAATTTATCGACTCACAACTTTGCGGAATGGACTATACCTTGGGCTTGGATCAATCGGCTTATCCGTTTATCACCGATGCCACTACCCCAATTGTCAAAGCATTGCGTAATGCGATTGTTGAAGTGTGCGGCATCACTCCCAAAAACTCTACGGCTGGGGGGACTTCAGATGCCCGTTTTGTTGCCGCATACGGGATCGATGTGATCGAATTCGGTGTTATTAACGATACGATACATGCCCCCAATGAGCGGACAACCATTGCCGAAGTTCAAAATCTTTATGCTGTTTTTACAAAATTGATCCATAATTTTCGGTAAAATTCTGTTTTAGTTAAAGGTCAAGAATGAAAAAAATACTCCTTTTAGTTCTTTTAATGCTCAACCTCTTCGGTGCTGAAATCGCATGGCATGATACTTTTGCGGCAGCACAGGCTAAAGCAAAAAAAGAGTCTAAACCGATGTTGGTCATTATCACGACGGAGCAATGCCGATGGTGCCGTAAGCTTGAAGCGACAACGCTGTCCGATGCTGAGGTTATCTCTAAAATCAATACCTATTTTGCTCCGGTTCATGTTACCCGAGACAAGAGTGTTTATCCTAAAATGCTTACAGCCAAAATGGTACCGATGAGTTATTTTTTAGACGGTAACGGAAAAGTGATTTACTCTATTCCGGGATATTGGCCTACAGAAGATTATCAATCGATTTTGGATGATGCGCTGCGTAAAGCTAAAAAATAATTTTACTAAGGAATAACAGTGATTAAGAATGTACAAACACCTAACGCTCCTGCAGCAATCGGACCCTATTCGCAGGCGATGTTAGCAGGCGGGATGGTTTTTACCTCCGGTCAAATCGCACTAACCCCTGCAGGTGAAATGGTTGATGGGGATGTGAGCGCGCAATGTATTCAAGTTATTTCAAACCTTAAAGCGGTTTTGGAAGCAGCGGGCAGTTCTTTCGACAAAGTGATCAAAACGACGATCTTCTTGGCGGATATGGATGATTTTGCGGCAGTTAACGCAATATACGGTGATACTTTCGGCAATCATAAGCCGGCGCGTTCGACGGTAGCCGTGAAAACGTTACCGAAAAATGCACTTGTTGAGATTGATGCTATCGCTTTAATTTAAGCTTAAATAAACGTTGGCTATAATTCGCCACTTTTTGTAGACTTGTAAGTAAGGAACGCTAATGTACGCAATTATCAAAAACGGCGGAAAACAGTATAAAGTTCAAGAGGGTGATATCCTTTTGTTCGATAAAATGGGACTAGATCCTAAAACCACCGTCGAAATCAAAGAAGTTCTTGCCGTAAATAACGGTGAACTTAAAACCGGTACCCCATTCGTAAGTGGTGCTGTTGTTACTGCTGAGGTTATCAATGAAGGTCGTGACCGTAAAGTCGTGATCTACAAAAAACGTCGTCGTAAAGACAGCAAATTGAAACGTGGTTTCAGACGAGATCACACACGCGTTCGCATCGTTAAGATCGCTGCGTAATTATTTTAAAGTAGGAGGACAGCATGGCTCATAAGAAAGGTCAGGGTAGTACACAGAATAACCGCGACTCAGCGGGACGTAGACTCGGTGTCAAAAAATACGGCGGTGAATTCGTAAGAGCGGGTAATATTATTATTCGTCAACGCGGAACAAAAGTTCACCCAGGTAAAAATATGGGTATGGGTAAAGACCACACATTGTATGCGTTGGTTGACGGTGTCGTTGCATTCGAACGTAAAGACAAAAAACGTAAACAAGTCTCTATCATCCCTGCCGCTTAATTTTCTCAAAGACTCTCGTCGGGCTTTCGCCCGATTTTTGATACAATTTCCAAAATTATCTTTTTAATCATGTACTTTTCGAAAAGTATAGAGTTAAGCAAATAATAGTTGTTTCATTATGAGACAAGCGTTCAAAACAACCTGAAGGACATCCATGTTTAGTGATAGTGTAGAAATTACCGTCTCATCCGGTAAAGGGGGAGCAGGGTGTGTTGCTTTTCGACGGGAAAAATACGTTCTTCAAGGGGGACCGAACGGCGGTGATGGTGGCCGTGGAGGTGATGTTTATTTTAGAGTAGACAACAATACCCACACCCTTGCACACTTTCAAGGAAACAAAAACCTCAAAGCCGATAAAGGTCAACCGGGGTCAGGTTCCAATATGGCGGGTAAAGCAGGTAAACGACTCGTTGTCGTTGTCCCTCCGGGAACACAGGTTGTTGATGTCGAGACTGGTGAAGTACTACTTGATCTTCTCGAAGACGGAAAAGAAGTTCTCTTTTTAGAAGGGGGGCGCGGAGGGTTAGGAAATGTCCATTTTAAATCCTCAACCAACCAAAAGCCGATGTACGCTCAGCCGGGTGAACCGGCGGTTACCCGTATTGTAAGACTTGATCTTAAACTGATCGCAGACGTAGGCTTAGTCGGATTTCCGAATGTTGGAAAATCAACTTTGATCTCTACGGTATCCAACGCTCGTCCCGAAGTAGCAAACTATGAGTTTACGACACTGACTCCGAAGCTTGGGCAGATTAATATCGGTGAGTTTGATTCGTATATTATGGCGGATATTCCGGGGATTATCGGTGGAGCATCTGAGGGTAAAGGGCTTGGGCTTAAATTCCTCCGTCACATTGAGCGTACCAAAACTCTTTTGTTTATGATCGATTTGGCATCGTACCATGAACTAGAGTATCAATACGAAACCCTCAAACAAGAGCTTGAAAAATTCTCGCCTCTTTTGGCAGAGCGCAATTTTGCGATTGCCTTAACCCGTGCCGACGCCATGAGCCCTGAAGAAGCTATTGAAAAAACCAATGCGTTTTTGAAACTGGTGAATCTTGCTCCGGTTACAAAGAGCCGATTCGCTTTTAGTGATGAATATCCGGTCTATGAGCAAGCCGATTTTGACAAAGCGTTTTATGACCGTACCAAGCCGGCATTTATCGCCCCGATCTCTTCGGCGATCAACCTCAATATTAAACCATTAACGTACGCACTTTATCAAATGGTCGTAACGGAGCGCGCATGAAGCGGATCGTTGTTAAAGTTGGAAGTGCGGTTTTAAGCGAGCAAAATCGTATTGCAAAAGATCGAATGCAAAACCTCGTCGATTTTATTGCAGAGCTCAAAAAAAGCTATGAAGTGATCCTCGTCTCTTCGGGGGCGGTTGCGGCAGGCTATACGGAACTTAAACTCGATAAAAAGATTTTGGCGAACAAACAAGCTCTTGCTTCCATCGGTCAGCCGATTTTGATGAACAAATACCGCAAGATGTTTGAACACTATTCTATCCTCCCCTCCCAAGTATTGGTAACAGCGGCTAATTTCAATACCGCCGAAGAGTCTCAAAAAGCAAAAGATACGATTGAAACTCTCCTCAAACATAACGTTGTCCCTATCATTAACGAAAACGATGCGACGGCGACGGAAGAGTTGATTTTGGGAGATAATGATCAGCTCTCCGCTTATGCGGCTCATCATTTCGGAGCCGAATTACTTATAATTCTCTCCGATATTGACGCCTATTATGACAAAGACCCCCGCAGTTACAGTGATGCAAAAGTACGTTCACTCATCGAATCTATCAGTACTGATGAACTGCTGATGGAAGTTAATCCAAACCATAACTTTGCAACGGGTGGGATTGTGACGAAACTCAAAGCGGCTGATTTTCTCCTCAAGCGGGGCGGGGCGATGTTTTTGGCAAGCGGATTTGATCTGAGTGACGCTAAAAGCTTTTTACTCGCGGGGCAACATCGTGGAGGCAGTCTATTTAAAGCTGGTAAGGCTCTCTAATGACCCGTGTCATTTTTATGGGGACACCCGATTATGCGGCCTCTATTTTAGAAGCGTTGATTGCGGCGGATGATATTGACGTTGTGAGTGTTTATACTCAGCCCGATAAGCCGGTAGGTCGAAAAGCGATTTTAACCCCACCTGTAGTTAAAGTGATTGCAGAAAAAGCAAATATACCTGTGATACAGCCGAGTAAACTCCGTGACGAAGCAGTCGTAAACACGTTGTTATCAATATCGTGCGATATGATTATTGTCGCGGCATACGGGCAGATTCTCCCAAAAGAAATTTTGGAGTATGTCCCCTGCGTTAATCTTCACGCCTCTATACTCCCGCATTATCGCGGTGCCAGTCCGATTCAGCAGAGTTTACTCAATAATGATCTTGAAAGTGGTGTGAGTGCCATGTGGATGGATGAGGGGCTTGATACGGGAGCCGTTATTAAAATTAAGACACTCCCTATCGGTGAAGATGAAATGGTAGAGTCCCTATATAAGCGTTTAACGGAGAGTGCCGTTGAATTGACACTGGATATCATTCGAAACTGGGATCGTAAAAGTGCGGTGAGTCAAAATAATGAGCAAGCCACAAATTGTAAAAAAATATTAAAATCAGACGGATTAATAGATTTTAGAGATGCTCGGGAAATTTATAATCGTTATCGGGCATTTACACCATGGCCGGGTATTTTTATCGAATCAGGACTCAAGATCAAAGAGATGAAACTCGAAGAAGTGATGAGCCACGGTGAAGCAGGACAAATTATCCATATGGATAAAGAGGGTATTGTTGTTCAATGCTCTCGTGGTTCCCTTCGTATCACAAGGGTTCAAGCCCCTTCTAAACAAGAAACTTCAGTTGTTGATTATCTTAACGGAAAACGGAGTGGGTGTGGATATCCATTGGTTTGAGTCGCTTGAATCGACTCAAAGTTATCTTATAGAAGAACTGAAAGCTTTAAGATTGCAAGCTCCTGTTTGCGTCGGGGCATTGTCCCAAACTATGGGTAAAGGATCACGCGGAAATAGCTGGATTGGTCAAGAAGGAAATCTTTTTATTTCAGTTGCTTTACCGCGTGCACTATTGCCGGAAGATTTGAAACTGGAATCCTCATCGATTTATTTTGCTTTTCTCATGAAAGAGTTATTAGCTACGTTGGGTTCAAAAGTGTGGCTTAAATGGCCGAATGATTTCTATCTAAACGATAAAAAAATCGGTGGAGTTATCACAAACTTAACGGGTAATACGTTGGTATGCGGAATCGGTATTAATCTTGTTTCAGCACCTGAGTATTTTGAAAAAATCGATATTACGGTCAGTACATATGATTTAACGAAATCTTATAGTGAATTGTTCAAAAAATTACCAGCGTGGAAGCAGATTTTTAGTAATTACAAGATAGAATTTGAGAACAGTAGAGATTTTTTTATCCACAGTAGTAATGAAAAAATTGCGTTAAGACGGGCCGTATTATGTGAAGACGGATCGTTAGAATGCGATGGCCAAAGGATATATAGTTTACGATGAGTGAAGTTATTGTTATCGCCAATCAAAAAGGGGGAGTGGGTAAAACCACCACCGCTGTCAATCTAGCCGCCTCTTTAGCGGTTGCTGAAAAAAAAGTATTGCTGATCGATGCCGATCCGCAAGCTAACGCAACAACCTCATTAGGGTACCATCGTAACAATTATGAGTTTAATATTTATCATGTACTCATCGGTGCCAAAAAATTACGAGAGATCATTTTAAAAACCTCTTTGCCGAAACTTTTTTTAGCTCCGTCGAATATCGGTCTTGTCGGAGTCGAAAAAGAGTATTACGATGCCGATAATGCTACGGGGCGTGAACTTATCTTAAAACGTGCCATCGCTCAGGTAAAGGATGAATATGACTATGTCATTATCGATTCTCCTCCGGCTCTAGGGCCCATGACAATCAATGCCCTTTCAGCCTCTAATTCGGTCATTATTCCGATCCAATGTGAATTTTTTGCATTGGAAGGTTTAGCACAGCTTCTTAATACGGTAAAACTTGTCCGTAAAACGATCAATCCGAAATTGACGATTAAAGGTTTCTTGCCGACCATGTACAGTGCGCAAAATAATCTTTCACGTCAAGTATTTGCTGATTTACGTCAACATTTTCAGGGGAAATTGTTTAAGTCGGGCGATAATGAAAATGACTATATCGTTATTCCTCGTAATGTTAAATTGGCCGAGTCTCCGAGTTTTGGAAAACCGGCGATTCTTTACGATGTAAAATCGAGCGGCTCGATGGCGTACCAAGATTTGGCGCACGCGATTATCGCCTAAAGGAAGAAAATGGCGAAAGCATCAGCATTGGGCAGAGGTCTAGGGGCACTTTTAAGTGAAATTGAAGAGGCGTATGACAACGAGCTCCCTAAAAAAGGGGGAGTCGAAGAGATAGCTGTCAATAAAATCCGCCCTAACCCCTATCAACCGCGTAAGCACTTTGACTCTGAATCGCTGGCGGAACTCTCTGACTCGATTAAAACACACGGATTACTGCAACCTATAGTTATCAAAGAAGATCTAGACGGTTATATTCTTATTGCGGGCGAGCGACGCCTCCGTGCAAGCAAACTGGCCAAAAATAAAACAATCAAAGCGATTGTTGTTTCTGTTAGTGATGAGCAAATGCGTGAGCAGGCGTTGATCGAAAATATTCAGCGTGATGAACTGAATGCTATCGATTTGGCACAGGCATATCAAGAATTAATCGACATTCATGAATTGACGCATGAACAACTTTCCCAAACCGTTCATAAAAGTCGTACACAAATCACTAATACTTTACGCTTACTACAATTAAGTGATAAAGGGCGTAAAGCACTTGTTGATGGAAAAATCAGTGCAGGCCATGCAAAAGTGATATTGGGATTAGAGCCGAGTGAACAAGCTATGATGATTGATTCGATTATCGGTCAAAAATTGAGTGTTCGTGAAGTGGAGAGTATGGTTAAAAAAATCAAGCTCCCTTCAACTACGCTACATAATGTAATTGAAGCAGATGAGTTGGATTTTATCGCTTTAAAAAAACATTTACACTCACTTGGTTATAAATGTGGCACAAAAGGTTACAAACTAACGATTGAATTTGAAGATAATGGACAAATTGAATCATTTTTAGACCTACTTTCTTAATATCTCCTCGCGTTTAACTGTCCCTTCAATTTATAAGTTGTATAATCACGCAACTTTTAGGAGGTGGTATGTTAGATATAAGTCCGATGCTGCTAGGCAGCACACTGATTGTCTTCCTTGTCCTTATTGCCGTACTAAACAGTTTGCTTTACAAACCTCTTTTCAGCTATATGGAAAAACGGGATGCAGATATTAAAAAAGATTTGGAACAAGTTGGTAACAACGATTCCGAAATTGCTGCATTTCATGCCAAAGCTGAGAAGATTATGAGTGATGCTAAACTGGAAGCAGCGGCATTAAGAGAAAAAGTTATTGCTGAGGCCAAAGCGCTGGCAAATAGCAAAATAGAGACAAAACGTGCTGAATTAGCACTTGAGTACGCAACGTTCGAAGGCGAATTGTCTGCAGAACGAACACGGTTGATCGCTACGCTTCAAAATGAAGCGCCGGCATTCCAATCTGCTGTATCAGCAAAACTAAGTCAGATATGAGGTATGCAATGGGTAAAATAATCGTTACAGTATTAATGCTCAGCGCCTATCTATTTGGATCAGATGCTGGTGCGGAGGGTTCTACAGACATCGTTCAACGAACGGTTAACTTCCTGATTTTTGCCGGAATTTTGTTTTACATTTTGGCTGAACCGGTTAAAAGCTATTTTAGCGGAAGAACTACAGGGATTGCCGATGAACTTGAAAAAGTTCAAGAGCGTCTTCGTGAATCAAAACGCCTAAAAGATGCGGCTGAACATAAAATCGAAGAAGCGGAACGCTTTGCGATTGAATTAGCGGAATCGAGTAAAAAAGAGAACAAAATTTTGAGTGATAAAATTTTGGCGCAATGTGAGCAAGATCTTGAGATTATTGCAAAACAAAATAGCGCATTAATGGAACTTGATAAGCGTAAAATGGTTCGTGACGTAGTTTCTGAAATAATGAATGATGTTATGAATAGTAGCAATGATGCATTAGGAAAAGAAGCAATGACCGAAATCTTGAAAAAGAAGGTGGCATAAATGCGACATGAACTTATTGCAAAGCGTTACATCAAACCGTTGATGGAGAGTTGTGATCAAGTATCGCTAGATAACTTGTCTACACTTCTTAGTACGGTAGCAAAAGCGTATGAAAATGAAAAATTCAACCTTATTATGAATTCGAATGACGTTAGCAGCAGTGCGAAATGTCAGTTGGTTTTAGATATGGTCGCTTCAGTAAACAGTACTACGGTTAATAACTTAATCAAATTATTAGCTGAAAACGGGCGTCTTTCATTGATTCCTGTCATCGCTGATCAATTGACACGCGAAATCGGTCGTGTAAAACGTACATTCAAAGGGCGTATTTATAGCAATAATGTTGTAGATCAAGCTTCGGTTGATACGATTGCACGCGATTTGGGGACAAAAATGGGGGCAACCATCTCTTTGAGCTATGTTGCTTCTGATTTTGACGGTATCCGTGTAGAAGTTGATGATTTGAATGTAGAGATTAATTTTTCAAAAAGCCGCCTTAATGCTCAATTGGTTGAGCACATTTTAAAAGCAATTTAACCCTCGGGAAAGGAGAAATAGTGGTAGCAAAAGTACAAGCAGACGAAATCAGTTCAATCATTAAAGAACGAATTGAGAATTTCGAACTTAATGTAGATATTAATGAAACCGGAAAAATCGTCTCATACGGAGATGGAATCGCTCAAGTTTATGGCTTGAACAACGTTATGGCCGGTGAGATGGTAGAATTTGAAGACGGTTCACGCGGTCTGGTTATGAACCTTGAGGAGAGCAGCGTCGGTGTTGTTATCCTCGGTAAAGGTAAAGACCTTCGTGAAGGTATGAGTGTAAAACGTCTTGGACGTCTTTTACGTGTTCCTGTCGGTGATGCACTTCTTGGACGTGTCGTGAACTCTCTTGGTGAACCGATTGACGGTAAAGGTCCGATCGAAACAACAGAAGTTCGTTTCGTAGAGGAAAAAGCTCCTGGTATCATGGCACGTAAATCGGTTCATGAACCGATGGCAACCGGTATTAAAGCGATTGATGCACTTGTTCCAATCGGACGCGGACAACGCGAACTTATCATCGGTGACCGCCAAACGGGTAAAACTACGGTTGCACTTGACACTATTATCAATCAAAAAGGTAATGGCGTAGTCTGTATCTATGTAGCAATCGGTCAAAAAGAATCAACGGTTGCACAAGTTGTTCGTCGTCTAGAAGAGCACGGTGCGCTTGATTACACTATTATTGTTTCTGCACCGGCCTCTGAAGCGGCAGCACTCCAATTCCTCGCGCCGTATACCGGCGTAACAATGGGTGAATATTTCCGCGACAATGCACGCCACGGTTTGATCGTTTATGATGATCTCTCTAAACACGCGGTAGCATACCGTGAAATGTCATTGATCCTTCGCCGTCCTCCGGGTCGTGAAGCATATCCGGGTGACGTTTTCTATCTACACTCTCGTCTTTTAGAGCGTGCAGCAAAATTGAATGATGAGTTAGGTGCGGGTTCATTGACTGCTCTTCCGATCATTGAAACTCAAGCGGGTGACGTTGCGGCATATATTCCGACTAACGTTATTTCAATTACTGACGGTCAAATTTTCTTGGAAACTGACTTGTTCAACTCAGGTATCCGCCCTGCGATCAACGTAGGTCTTTCTGTATCACGTGTCGGTGGTGCGGCGCAAATCAAAGCAACGAAACAAGTTGCCGGGACATTGCGTCTTGATTTGGCACAATACCGTGAACTTCAAGCGTTTGCACAGTTTGCTTCTGATTTGGACGAAGTAAGCCGTAAACAACTTGAGCGTGGTCAGCGTATGGTTGAAGTTTTGAAACAACCTCCATATTCTCCACTCGGTGCTGAAAAACAAGCGTTGGTTATTTTCGCGGGTAATGAAGGCTATCTTGATGATATCTCTGCAGATTCTGTCGTTAAATTTGAAGCGGATTTGTATCCGTTCATTGAAGCGTCTTATCCACAAATTCTCGAAAACATCCGTAGCACATCAAAAATTGATGATGAAACAATGGCAATGATGAAAAAAGCACTCGAAGAGTTTAAATCTACTTTCGTTGCTGAATAAGGATCTTTATGGCTAACTTGAAAGAGATTCAAAGACAGATCAAAAGTGTTTCGAACACGCAAAAAACTACGCGTGCAATGAAGCTTGTTTCAACGGCGAAACTTCGCCGTGCGGAAGAGCTTGCGAAACGCTCACGTCTGTTTGCACAAAAAACGAATCAAGTGATAGCTGAAATCGCAGGGCGTATCAAATGCAATAAAGTGGGTGGAATTGAAAACCGCTGCTTTATTGAGAATGATGCACCTGAAATGATTGATATTATTTTTGTAACAGCGGACAAAGGTCTCTGCGGCGGTTTCAATATGCAAACCATCAAAGCGGTTAAACGTCTAATGAGTGAATACAAAAATAAAAAAGTCAAAATCCGCCTTCGCGGTATCGGGAAAAAAGGGATTGAATTTTTTACTTACAATGAAGTAGAGATGCTTGATACGGTAAAAAATTTAAGTTCCGCTCCTGATATGCAGCGTTCAAGCGAGTTTATGACCCGTTCGATCAATGATTTCAAAGAGGGTAAAATCGATGCTGTGTATCTCGTATACAACGGTTATAAAAACGTTATTACCCAAGAGTTGCATGTCAATCGTGTGTTACCGGTCAATGTAGAGAGTTATGATTGCGAAGAAGCAAAAAACTCTATGTTAGAGCTAGAAGCACAAGACGAAGAGAAAATGCTCGATTCATTGGTTACAAAATATGCTGAGTACAATATGTATTATGCGTTGATTGATTCGCTTGCGGCAGAGCACAGTGCACGTATGCAGGCAATGGATGCAGCTACTAACAACGCTAAAGAGATGGTTAACTCGTTGAAAGTCAAGTTTAATAAAGCACGACAAGAAGCGATCACAACTGAACTTATTGAGATTATCAGCGGCGTCGAGTCGATGAAATAATTATGGAGGAAAGAATGATTGGTAAAATTGCTCAAGTAATTGGTCCGGTTGTTGACGTTGATTTTGAAGGTTATTTACCTGCGATCAATGAAGCAATCGAAGTAAATGTAAGTGTAGAAGGGAATACGACTCGTCTTGTTCTTGAAGTAGCATCTCACCTAGGTAACGGACGTGTACGTACGATCGCTATGGATATGTCTGAAGGTTTGGTTCGCGGAATGGCTGCTAAATCTACAGGTGCACCGATCAAAGTTCCGGTTGGTGAAAAAGTTCTCGGACGTATTTTTAACGTAATCGGTGAAACGATTGACGGCGGAGATCAAGTAACAGATTGTGATACATGGTCTATTCACCGTGATCCTCCACCTCTTGTTGATCAAAGTACAAAAACTGAGATGTTCGAAACGGGTATCAAAGTTGTTGACCTTTTGGCTCCGTACGCTAAAGGTGGTAAAGTAGGACTATTTGGTGGTGCCGGTGTCGGTAAAACCGTTATTATCATGGAATTGATTCACAACGTTGCACACGGGCATGACGGTCTTTCTGTTTTTGCCGGTGTCGGTGAGCGTACTCGTGAGGGGAATGACCTTTACCATGAGATGAAAGAATCAAGCGTTTTGGACAAAGTAGCACTGTGCTACGGTCAAATGTCTGAACCACCGGGAGCACGTAACCGTATCGCTCTTACAGGTCTTACCATGGCGGAATATTTCCGTGATGAAAAAGGGCTTGACGTATTGATGTTTATCGATAACATCTTCCGTTTCGCACAATCAGGATCTGAGATGTCAGCACTTCTTGGACGTATCCCATCAGCCGTTGGTTACCAACCGACTTTGGCTCGTGAAATGGGTGCACTTCAAGACCGTATTACCTCAACCAAAAAAGGTTCAATCACCTCTGTTCAAGCGGTATACGTACCTGCGGATGACTTGACTGACCCGGCTCCTGCTTCGGTTTTTGCTCACCTTGATGCGACAACGGTTCTTAACCGTAAAATCGCTGAAAAAGGGATCTATCCTGCGGTTGATCCGTTGGATTCGACATCACGCTTGCTTGATCCGCAAATCATCGGTGAAGAGCACTACAGTGTTGCTCGCGGTGTTCAAAAAACACTTCAAAAATATAAAGATTTGCAAGATATTATTGCAATTCTTGGTATGGATGAGCTTTCGGAAGATGACAAATCGACTGTTGAGCGTGCACGTAAAATCGAGAAATTCCTTTCTCAACCGTTCTTCGTTGCGGAAGTATTTACCGGTTCTCCTGGTAAATACGTTTCACTTGAAAACACTATCAAAGGATTCAAAGGGATTCTTGAAGGTGAATTCGACCATATGCCAGAAGGCGCGTTCTATATGGTCGGTGATATGAATGAGGCGATTGAAAAAGCTGCTAAAATGAAAAGCAAGTAATTGCTTCTCGCCTTATAAGGAAACACTATGGAAACACTCCAATTAGAAGTGCTAACCCCAAGCGGTCCGATTTATAACGGGCCGGCTAAAAGCGTCACCCTTCCGGGTGAAGAGGGAGAATTCGGTGTTCTCCCTGAACACGTCTCTTTGACTACATTACTTCAAGCCGGAGTAGTGGATATTCAAAAAGAGAGCGGTAAAACGGAATCAATCGTTGTGAATTGGGGCGTAGTCCAAATCACTCAAAACAAAGTTGTTGTTTTGGTTGACGGTGCGGTTGCGATTCGCGGTGAAAATGAAGGGGATATTGCTAAAGCTCTTGATGAAGCAAAATCGCTTATCACCAGTGTAGGTGATTCTAACGCAATGATCGCATCGGTTTCAGCACGTATCGAATCAGCGGCACATCGTTTAGTTTAAGTCAATGTTTCAATCATTTGCAAATTTCTACGATAAAAGTCACCCGGTAACACTTTTTGTGTTACTGGTCCTTTCTCTCTATTTCATTGCCGTTAATTGGACCTTTTTTTATCGCTTTTTTTCTCTTAATCAATGGATTACTACTGAAAACCAATCACTTGAATCTTTGTTGCTTGGATCTTCTAAAATCCCTGATTTCGCCTATTTGAGTCATTTTACAAAATCATCATCTCGTCTTTCAACCTCTTTGTTTGATATGGCTTCTTATTCGGCGACAAAAGAGGCGACAAAAGGTTTGATGTTTCTCTCGATTGTTGCATCAACTACCCCTTTTATTGGACTTTTCGGCACGGTAGTCTCAATCTTAGATACGTTTGATCATATTGGTCAAGCCAGTGGAACAATGAGTGTAATTGCTTCGGGTGTATCAGACGCATTGGTTGCGACAGCTTCAGGAATATTTGTTGCTATTTTTGCCTATACTTATCATCAAATACTCAAACGCAAAGCTTTTGAATTATCGGGTCTGATTCGTATGCAAGGTGATGCACTTCTTTCGAAAGATGTCTAATACTATGTTTGATTGGGATGAAAAACCGGAACTCAACATCACTCCCCTCGTGGATGTAATGTTGGTTCTACTTGCTATTTTGATGGTAATTTCACCCAATATTGTTTATGAAGAGTTGATCCGTCTTCCGAAAGGTTCAGCACAAAAAGAGTTGACAAAAATTCCTCCTGTACATATTACTATTAGTAAAAGCGGAGAGATTACGGTTAATAAAGAACCGTTTAAAATGGATACTTTTGCAGATAATTTTTCTCTCCATGCACAGACGTTAAATCATGATGCGACCGTCTTAATAAGTGCAGATCAAACACTTGACTATGGAAAAGTAATGTCCGTACTGGGGGCAGTTAAAAAAGCCGGTTTTCGAGAAGTATCGTTAGCATCCAATGGCTAAACGTATTTTAGAGTTTCTACAAAAGATGCTGTCAAATGAGTTTTAACCAAGATCGCTATTTTTTTCTAAGTGGATTGATTTCGATTACACTTTTTCTTGTTTTGCTATTTTTATCAATGTACAGTTTAGTATTGTCTCCGACGATAGAACACTTTGCCATGAAAGAAAGTGAGTATGTATCGGTATCTCTCATGGAACCGACAACAGCTGAAATTCAAACAAGCACTGAAGCTCTTAATGCCCCTGAAAAAGCTGAACCTGAGCCTGTAGAAGAAAAACCTATTGTCGAAGAGGAAGAAATTCCTGAAATATCTGACCTTTTTTCTCAGGTAAAGGTAGACCGAACACCTAAAAAAATACGAGAAGAGAGTAAACACAGAGAACAATTGAGTGCACTTGAAAAAGAGATCTTGGAGAAAAAAGATTCTCCCCGTTTTTCGGATAAAGTGAGTAAAGTCGATCTAGTCAAGCCTTCTGTTAAGATGGTTACTCAAAGCGGATCGAGCGGACCGATTGTTAACGAATACCATGCTAAGATTCAAGGGCTGGTTTATACCTATTTTCGACCTCCCGCAGGAACGGTAGGGGAAGTGGCACGAGTCCGCATGAGTATTGGCGCATCCGGAAAACTAATCAGTTACAAAGTGATTACTTATTCAGGAAATAGATCGTTTAATAGCGAAGTTGAGTGGCTCAAAGATCGTCTTGTTTCTGTTCGCTTTCCGGAACATCCGGAGGGAAAAGATGCAATTTTGGAATTTATACTAACCGCTAAGGAGTAATCATTTGAAATTTTTATTTTTTATTTTAACATTAGTTCAACTTACCTGGGGGGCAGATGCTACCCTAGAAGTCGTTAAAGGGGTTGAGGGATTATCACCCTTGGCTATTGAAGATTCATCACCGCAAAGCAGTGAAATAAGCCAAAAATTTACCAAAATGTTAGCGGCAGATATGAATGTAGTTTCTTTATTTACGGTTGATGAGAGTTATGCGACTGCAGCATTTGACTCACCTCTACCCTCACCAATGCATAAAGATGCTCAGTATATATTGCGTTATCGTTTGAGTAACGACGGAGCAGGGGGGATACGCGCGGATATCAAATTGCTCCACAGCGGAAAAGAGCTATTTTTTAAAAATTACGTTTTAAAACAAAGTGAGATGGCAGTATTTTTGTCGCATTCGATCGCCTATGATATTAATGCAAAGCTTGGAGGTTCTCCTATCGACTGGATCAAACGTAAAGTTTTATTTATCCGTTTAACCAGTCCGAGACAATCAGAAATTGTTGCATCAGATTACACCCTTTCGTATCAAAAAGTGATTTTAAAAGGGGGAATGTACGGATTTGCAAAATGGGCAAACCGAGATCAAACTGATTTATACTATACCGCTTTATCGGATATGAAGCCGACAATTTACAAAATGAACCTTTTTAGCGGAAAAAAAGAGAGGATAATCAGTTCGGACGGGATGGCGGTATGCTCGGATGTGAGTGAAGATGGTAGTCGTCTTTTACTAACGTTGGCACCTAACGGACAGCCAGATATTTTTCTTTATGATACGTTATCAGCTAATAAAACACGTATTACCGATTATTCAGGGATCGATGTTAACGGACAGTTTATGGGAGATGGATCGATAGCTTTTGTTTCTAACCGTTTGGGATATCCTAATATATTTTCGACGCGTGTTAACAGCAATGCCGTTTCACAATTGGTGTATCAAGGTAAAAGTAATTCTTCTCTAAGCTCGTATAAAAACTTTCTAGTCTACAAAGCCAGAGAGAACAGTGCAAATTTTGCAGGCAATACCTTTAATCTTCATCTCTTGTCTCTTAACTCGGGGAATGTTAAACGGTTAACAGCAAGTGGAGAGAATGATTTCCCGAGATTTTCTCCTGATGGTGAGGCGATTTTGTATACGAAACAAGAAGGATCACGTAGTTCTATAGGCGTTATCCGTTTTGGAGTTAACAAAAGCTTTGCATTTCCACTAAAAATAGGGCGAATTCAGTCGATTGATTGGTAGTGTTAACAATTTTTTCGGTATCATAACGTTAAATATTTATAATCCTGAGGAGATATCATGATGAAAAAAGTTGCTTTTTTAAGCGCAACGGTAGCAATGTTAGTTTTAAGCGGATGTAGTTCTAAAGAACCTGCAATCGATGCAACGGCAAATGCCAATGGAACGTCAATCGGGACAAATGCAAATGCAACACAAACAACGGGGACAGATGCTAATGCGGTAATCGCTCCTATCACTAATGCAAGTGCTAACGATACATCTTCGGCTGGATCAAACGGTACAAACGGTTCAGACGGTCAATTGGTTAGTATTCAATTCGATTACGATAAATTTGACATTCGTGAAGATATGCAAGAAGCAATGACTAAAAATACCCTTTTGGTTAAAGGTAAATCGATTAAACTTGAAGGTAATTGTGATGAATTCGGAAGTGATGAATACAATTACGCTCTCGGTCTTAAACGTGCCAACACTGTAAAAGCATCATTGGTAAACAGCGGTGTAAGTGCTGATTCAATCACGATGGCAAGTTTTGGTGAGAGTAATCCGGTTTGTTTAGAAAAAACACAAGAGTGCTGGGCTAAAAATCGTCGTGTAGATTTCAAACTTCCGTAAATGCGTTCGTTTCTACTTCTTCCTTTCTTACTTATTACAATCGCATCTGCTTCAGAGCCTTCGGCTTTCGGGGCAGGTGATCTCAACAACCCTAATCCATACGGTCTTACCCATGAAGAGAAGCTGATTCTCGAGAATAAAAAAGAGATTCAAACCGTTATCCAAAAAAATAACGTGCAAATTGCAAAAGTCGAAACCGTTAGTGAACGACTTGACGGGATGCAGGGAATAATTGAGGGATTAAGTCAACGCTCTAATGAACAAACCTTGACACTTCAAAAACTTCAAGAGAAGCTCATAACCGATGGCAATAGCAGTGTAACACTTGAAGAATTGAGTAAACAAGTGAATGCGAATTCCGAAAATATTGCTCAGTTTAAAACTCTTTTGGAAGAACTTTCGCATGTTGTTGATGGGATCAATAGCGCTTATGTGAGTAAAGAACAATTTGCGGCTCTGATTAAACAACTTAAGGTCAGTGTTCCTGAGCGTACGGTAACCCCTGAAAAAATGTCGAATTCGGCAATTGAAAAAGAGGCAAATAAACTCTTTTCACAAAAGAAATATGGTGATGCACAGAGTTATTTTGAGCAGATGGTTGTAAAAAAGTATAAAACTGCCGAAGCGATGTATATGATCGGTGAGACACAGTTTGAACGTAAAAATTATAAAGAAGCGGTTGCTAGTTATAAAGAGAGTGCTTCACGTAATGAAAAAGCACTTTATATGCCGACACTTTTACTTCATTCAGGGATCTCGATGGAAAAAACAGGGGATAACGGGATGGCTAAAGCGTTTTATCAAGCAACTATTTCAAAATTCAATGGAAGCGGAGCAGCCAGAGAAGCGAGTGAGAGACTCTCTAAGCTAAAATAGCTATATGGCTATTTTCAGCATCGCTATAGGTAAATGTGCTAAAATCGCACAATCTAAAGTTAAGGCACTAAAATGGCAATTGAAAATAATCAAATCGTATCGATTGAATACGAAGTACGTGACGGCGGAAACGTTGTAGATAGCAATGTCGGTGGACATCCATTAACATTCATGTTCGGTAAAGGGCAAATTATCCCTGGTCTTGAAGCAGGGATTGCACACATGAATATGGGTGAAAAAGGTGATGTTCTTGTAAAAGCGGCGGATGCATATGGCGATTACAATGAAGCAGCACAGCAAGAGCTTCCTCGTGAGCAATTTGCAGGGATCGATTTGAATGTCGGAATGACATTATACGGTCAAGGCGAAGACGGCGGAACGGTTCAGGTATTGGTTAAAGAGATCAAAGATGATTTGGTTATTATTGATTTTAATCACCCCCTTGCAGGAAAAGATTTGATGTTTAGCGTAACTATCAGTAATGTGCGTGATGCATCGGCTGAAGAAGCGATGACCGGAATTCCGGCTGAAAACAAAGTAGATGATAGCGGATGTTGTGGAAGTGGCGGAAATCACGGTTGTGGATGTCACTAATTTTTTAACGGCATCAAACGCTTCAATAGAAGCGTTTAAAACAGCAAATTTACTCAAAGGTTTAGGGGTAAATGCCATTATCTTCGGAGAACGGGGTACGGGTAAACTTACCCTTGCCCGGTATATTCTTCCGCATGCACCGATTATTGATGCGAGTCATTTTGATGAGCTACTGGATGCAATAGAGTCACACGGTGATGTCATTATCCATCGTCTTGATAATGTAGCTAATCTTAAACGTCTTATTGAAACCATTCAAAAAACACGAACCCGTGTTATTGCAACGGGCGGTTTTCGATACTCTCAAGATCAGTTGGATGAGATTTTTACGATTCGTCTCGCCTTACCGCCGTTAAGCGAACGCAATGAAGATGTTGCTGTATTGATTGATGCTTTTGTCAAAGAAGCACGGCATACTCTTGGAAAATCTGAGCCATTTGATTTAAACGGATTTGTTCCTGATTTAAGTGAAAATGCTATTTCCCTTCGCCGTCAGGTATATCTTCATTATCTTTTTGACAGTATTAATGAGAATGATTTGATGGAAATTATGGAACATTATTTAGAGGGGAAACTCGGAAGTAATAATGACTATAGAGCTTTTTTGCATTTGTATGAAGTTCCCCTTATCCGTGCAGGAATTAAACGATTTAAATCTCAGTTACAGTTATCTGAGCGGCTTGGATTGAATCGCAACACGTTGCGGAAAAAAATTGCAGATCATTCCGAGTATCAATTAGAAATAAAGGAACATTAATGTCAAAAAAAATTGCAATGATTTTTCCGGGTCAAGGCTCTCAAAGCATCGGTATGGGCAAGTCATTTTATGAAAACAGTCCCCTTGCACGCGAAATGTTTGAGAAGGCGGGTGAACGTATCGGAGTTGATTTTACAAAACTTTTATTTGAACCTAATGAACAACTTGATCAAACCGAATACACTCAACCGGCTATTTTACTTATATCCATGATAGCCTATAAACTGTTTCAAGAAGCTCGTCCAACAGATGCCGTGATGTTTTTGGGACACTCATTAGGTGAATTCAGCGCACTATGTGCATCCGGTGCAATCGATTATGTTGATGCGGTCGATTTGGTACATAAACGGGGCAAATTAATGGGCGAGGCCTGTGAGAATATCAATGCCGGGATGATGGCGATTTTGGGTCTGGATGATGCAGTCGTTGAAGAACTTTGCGCTGCGGCAAATAGTGAGGGAAAACAAGTTTGGCCTGCAAACTATAATCAAACGGGTCAACTGGTTGTAGGCGGGATTAAAGAGGACCTTCAAGCTATGGAAAGCGTATTTAAAGAAGCGGGTGCAAAACGGGCATTATTACTCAACATGTCCATCGCGAGCCATTGTCCTCTTCTCTCAAGTGCAATGGAACCGTTGGGTGAAGCGATGGAAGCGATGGTAAGTGGGAGTTTTAACGCTCCGATTGTTTCGAACGTAACGACTGAGAAATACGCCTCAAAAGCAGATGCATTGAAACTTCTGAAAGTTCAGTTGATTCAACCGGTGAAATACAAACAATCCGTTGAAGGGATTAGCGGTGAGATTGATATGATGATCGAATTCGGTAACGGTGCGGTTCTTAAAGGGTTGAATAAACGAAATGCACCTGATGTCGAAACAGTAGGCATTAGCGATATGGAATCACTCGCCAAGGTTTGTGAAGCACTCTAATGAAAGTTGCTCTGATCCAATCCGCACCGAAACTAAACCGTTCAAATTTGAATGACGTTTTATCGCTTATCGAGGCGAATAAAGATGCGGATGTAATTGTTTTCCCGGAGTTGGCATTAAGCGGTTATTTACTCCAAGATAAACTCTATGAAGATGCATGGAAGATTGAAGAATTGAATGATTTGGCTCGTGCGAGCCTAGAGTGTGATATCGTTGTCGGTGCCGCATTGTGGGACAACGATAACGTCTATAACAGTGCCCTTTACTTTTCAAAAGGCTCATTACTCCATATCCATCATAAAAACTATCTCCCTACGTATGGGATGTTTGAAGAAGGGCGTTATTTTGTTGCCGGTGAAACGATAATTTCTTTTAGTACTCCATTTGGAAAAGCGATTATGGCGGTGTGTGAAGATCTATGGCATGCAGAGACAATCGCTGCTATTTCAGCCTCGGATGCAGAAGTTATTTATGTATTAGCCGCTTCTCCCGCACGTAACTTCAGCGATGAGGGGATAAGTATTGAGTCACAATGGGATGCACTGTTAAAATCAACGGCATTGCTTAGCCATAACTATGTTATTTTTGTAAATCGAGTAGGATTTGAAGACGGTTTAGGATTTTGGGGCGGGAGCCGTGTTATTACCCCTATGGGGACAATTGAATACAATTTACCTCTTTTTGAGAGAGGAGAAAAACTCTGTTCACTGGACGGAAGTCTCAAAAAACTGGGTCGATATTTAGTTAAACATACGTAAGGAAAAAAATGAAAATAGCTATCATGGGCGCAATGCGCGAAGAGATTGATCCAATTTTGGAAACGGTCGGTAATTATACGACCATTGAACATGCCGGAAATGTTTTTTACGAATGCACGTACGGAGGACATGAGCTTGTTATTGCCTATTCAAAAATAGGGAAAGTATTCTCCGCCATTACCGCATCGGTAATGATTGAACGTTTTCATGCAGAAAAACTTCTTTTTAGCGGAGTAGCAGGGGGGATCAGCAAAGATTTGAAAATCGGTGATCTTGTTATGGCGAGTGCCTTGTGTCAGCATGATGTTGATATTACGGCATTTGGACACCCTTTCGGTTTTATCCCTGAAGGTTCGGTTATGATTGAAGCGGATAAATCACTTTTAGCTATTGCATCGAAAGTAGCGGCAGATTTGAGTGTAAAAGTAAAAGAGGGGATTATCGCGACAGGTGATCAGTTTGTTGCATCAGCTGAGAGAAAAGCATGGATTGAGGCAACGTTTAAAGCCGATGCATTGGAGATGGAAGGGGCGAGTGTGGCATGTGTGTGTCATAACTTCAATGTTCCGTTTTTTGTTCTCCGTGCCATCAGCGATACGGCGGACGGCGATGCAGGGATGGATTTCGATACGTTTTTAAAGAGTTCGGCAAAAGTAAGTGCTAAATTTATTTTGACAATGGTAGAACATCTTGGGGATTAAGCTTAGTAAAAAGATTATGCGCCAAATCGGTCGAACCAATGCCGAATTTGGTCTTATCGAAGAGGGTGATAAAATTCTTGTCGGTTTGAGCGGCGGGAAAGATTCACTGACTATGGTACATGCGATGCGCGAACAGCAGCGACGTGCTCCGTTTAAATTTGAAATTATTGCAGTAACCGTGACCTACGGGATGGGTGAAGATTTCTCCGCACTTATAAATCATTGTGCGACGTATGATATTCCGCATAAAATTTATGAGACCAATACCTATGAGATTGCGGGAGAAAAGATTCGTCAAAACTCTTCGTTTTGCAGCTTTTTTTCCCGTATGCGACGTGGTGCTCTGTACAGTGCGGCAGTTGAATACGGATGCAATAAAGTGGCTCTCGGACATCATCTCGATGACACGGCAGAGAGCTTTTTTATGAATCTGATTTACAACGGTCATATGAGAGCTCTTGCACCAAAATATAAGGCGGGAAACGGGTTAATGGTTATCCGTCCGTTGATACAGCTGCGTGAACGTCAGCTTGCCGCATGTGCTTTAGAAAATGAGATGCCGACTATCGGGGATGAAGCGTGCCCTTCAATGCGGTTTGATGTAAAAATGCCTCATGCCCGTGCTTCGATGAAAACAATGCTTCATGAAATGGAAGAGAAATATCCGGATCTTTTCGTATCCATTAATTCCGCATTCGGGCATATCAGTGATGATACGTTCTTTGATCCGAAACGTTTTAACGTTTAAGTTCTCGATATTCAAGCCGCTTTTGTTTTAAAAAATCGATTAGGCGGTCTTGATAGATGAGAGAATCTTCATCATTCGTGCACGATTGCAAACGTGTAAGATGCTCAGGTTCGATTTTAAGTGCGTAACGGGGGACTTGACGAAGTTCTCGAATAACTTCAATAAGCAATGCTTCTTCTCCCCTCTGTTTTTTTATATGGATATTTTTTAGATACTCTTTTACCGTAATGACCAATGCATTGGCACGATCGGGTTCAGAATAGATTTCAGAAGCGATTTCATTTAAGGTATTTTGATAATTACTGAGCGGTTCGTGGGAACTGGCAATCAGAACAGCATAGGTTTTGGCACGAAATTCCAATGAAGAGTGATGATAGACAAAAATTTCTCGAAATGCGCTAAAAAAGTAGTTTTTAATGGATTTTAGCATCTCGATCTCCCTCTTTTTTCAGATTATACCGTAATAACTCAATAGCTTTATGGTCGGCACGACTTAGGGAAAGTGAAGCTATTTCAGAGAGAAGGAACCACTCAAAGGTTTCATCACTTAGATCTTCATCACTCTGATAGATTTCAGCTTCAAGCGTAAAATGGGAGTAGTGCTGTGTGATATGACCTAGATATTCGCCGTGTATGATTTTGGATTCGACTTCGGAAAATCCCCATAACCCATGTAAAAAACGGCTTGATCGTTGCTTCAGAGCGTACCGTTTTTCACGTTGATAGAGTATGATGGAACATTGGCGAATCGGTTTTATTTTCGGTATTTTCGGCTCGGGATAAGAGAGCGGATCAGATTTGCCTTGACACGTATGCTCCAGCGGACAAAGAGCACAGAGTGGCTTTTTAGCGAGGCATACAGTTGATCCTATATCCATCATTGCTTGATTGTATTCAAACGGATGGTGAGGATCAAATAGGATATAGGCATATTCCCACAATTTTTTTTCATTGCGTGCAGTGAGGGCGAAATAACGGTGCAAAATTCGTTTGACGTTAGCATCGAGTATTGGTAGAGCTTCTTTGTAGGCAAAGGCGGCAATGGCGTGGGCTGTGGAGCGTCCGACACCGCTAAGTTGCATGAGATCATGGGCGTTGTTCGGTAAATTTCCTCCGCATTGACGAGCGGCATGATGGAGATTGCGTGCACGTGTGTAGTAGCCTAATCCTTCCCATTTTTTTAGGACATCATCGAGGTCAGAAGAGGCTACATCGGCGAGTGTAGGAAACGCTTCCAGGAAGGGAAAATAGAACCGCTCTAGGACAGTTTTTACCTGTGTTTGTTGGAGCATTATTTCGCTAAGATAAATGTGATAGGGATTATCGGTTGTGCGCCACGGCAAGTCATGACGGCCGTGGGTCTCATACCAATGCAATAGTGATTGTTGAGGGCTTGATTTCATTTTAGAATTGTAGCTAAATCTTAAAACACGAATATATCTCAAAAGAAGAGGTTTGATTATTAAAGCAAAATAGGTGATAAATGAATGAGGTGCCATGCAAATCTCATTTTGATAGTTCGACATATTTAGCTATAATTAAGAATCATATATATTGGGCGAAAAGGTGCTGTATGGCTTCTAAAAAAGATTTGTCAGAAAGAGATATTTGCACCCAATTTATTACACCTGCTTTGAAGAAAGCGGGGTGGAATATTGAAACCCAAGTTCGAGAAGAAGTGGGTTTTACCGATGGTAGAATTTATGTCAAAGGAAATAAAACTGCTCGTGGAGCTAGAAAACGGGCTGATTATATCCTCTACTATAAGCCTAATATCCCTATTGCCATCATTGAAGCAAAAGATAACAATCACACTGTAAAGGCTGGAATACAGCAAGGGATTGAATACTCCATCATTTTAGATATTCCTACCGTATTTAGTAGTAATGGAGATGGATTTTACGAACACGATAAAACCCTATCGATGGGGCAGATTGAGCGTGAAATTTCATTGGATAATTTTCCATCACCCGAAGAGTTATGGAAACGATACCAAAAATACAAGGGTATCACTTCTCCCGAAGAAGAAAAAATCATTTCACAAGATTATTATTTTGATGGGGGAAATCGAAGTCCGAGATATTATCAACAAATAGCTATTAATCGAACGGTCGAAGCAATCGCCAAGGGTCAAAATAGACTTCTTTTAACAATGGCGACGGGGACGGGGAAAACTTATACCGCATTTCAGATTATTTATCGACTTTGGAAGAGTGGAACGAAAAAACGGATTCTCTTTCTTGCCGATAGAAATGCCCTCATCGATCAAACCAAACGGGGTGATTTTCGACATTTCAAAGAGGTTATGACGGTAGTTAAGCAAAAGAAAATTGATAAATCGTTTGAAATTTATTTGGCTTTGTATCAAGGATTGACCAATTACGATGAAGATAAAGATGCATACCGCGAATTTAGCTCTGATTTCTTTGATCTAATCGTTATCGATGAGTGTCATCGTGGAAGTGCCTCCGAAGACAGTGCGTGGAGAGAAATTTTAGAATATTTCAAAAGTGCAACACATATCGGTTTAACTGCTACTCCCAAAGAGACAAACGAGATTTCAAGCACTGAATATTTTGGTGATCCGATTTACACTTATTCACTCAAGCAGGGAATTGAAGATGGATTTCTCGCCCCTTACAAAGTTATTCGTGTCGGCTTGAATGTTGATTTGGAAGGGTGGAGACCTGAAAAAGGTAAAACTGATAAATTTGGTAATGAGATTGAAGACAGACTCTACAATAAAAAAGATTTTGAAAAAAATCTTGTTATCGATGAGCGAACTGAAACTGTCGCTAAAAAGATTACCGAATTTTTGAAAAAAACCAACCGTTTTGATAAAACAATCGTCTTTTGTATCGACATTAACCACGCGGAACGGATGAGAGCCGCACTTGCGAATGAAAATGCGGATTTAATGGCTCAAAATCCAAAATACATTATGCAGATTACTGGTGATAATCAAGAGGGTAAAATGGAGTTGGACAACTTCATCAATCCGCAAGAACGTTACCCCGTTATAGCCACAACCTCCAAACTCATGACGACAGGGGTTGATGCTCAAACATGTAAGTTAATCGTTCTTGATAGTAATATCGCTTCAATGACGGAGTTTAAACAAATCATCGGTCGTGGGACTCGTATCAATGAGGAATATGGGAAAACTTTTTTCACCATTATGGATTTTAGAAATGTAACGGATTTGTTTGCAGATTCTAATTTTGACGGTGATCCTGTCAGAATCAAAGAAATTTTAGAAGACGATGAGATTGAAACACCCGAAGACGAAGAGAATGGTGATGAGCCGATTACCGATGAAGAGACGGGCGAAGAGATAATTTTTGAAATACCGACGATTCGCGAGGGTGGAGAGATTGACGAGCCACCGCATGAGCCTCGTGAAAAAATCTTTGTTAATGGGGTCAACGTAGCAGTTCTTAACGAACGTATTCAATATATGGATACCGATGGGAAACTGATTACAGGAAGTCTCAAGGACTACACTAAACAGCAGGTGAAACAAGAGTTTACTTCGTTGGATGATTTTCTTAATCGATGGAGTTTGAGTGAGCGAAAGCAGGTTATCATTGACGAGTTGGAAGAAAAAGGGATTATTTTTGATAACTTTCGAGAAGAGATCGGTCGCGATATGGATATTTTTGATTTAATATGTCATGCCGCATTTGATAAACCGCCGCTCAGTCGAAGAGAACGGGCGGATAATGTCAAAAAACGAGACTATTTCACCAAATACGGGGAGAAAGCAAAATCCGTATTGGAAGCTCTTTTGGATAAATATGCCGATGAAGGTATCGAAAATATCGAGAGCATGAAAGTTCTGACGGTTCAACCGTTCGATCAAATTGGATCACCTGTGGAGATTGTCTCCCTATTCGGTGGAAAACAAAAATATTTACAAGTTATAGCAGAACTAGAAAACGAATTATATAAGGTAGCATAAGTTGGGTCATAACATCAGTGGAATTATTAAATCAATTAGATCATTAATGCGTGGGGATAAGGGTGTCAACGGTGACGCTCAACGAATCGAACAACTCGGATGGATGATTTTTCTTAAAATATTTGATGACAAAGACATCGAAATGGAACTCCTCGATGATACCTACGTTTCGCCGATCCCTAGTCAATTGCAATGGCGAAATTGGGCTTCTGATGATGAGGGATTAACAGGGGATGCTCTTTTAGTATTTATCAATACGGAGCTATTTCCTACTTTGCAAAAATTGGCATTAGGAACGACCAATAAACGGGCAATTTTAGTCCGTGAAGTGTTCGAGGGAAATAATAACTATATGAAGTCGGGGACGATTATCCGACAGGTTATTAACAAGCTCAATGAAGTCAATTTCAACAGCTCAGAAGACCGTCATATGTTTGGAGATATTTATGAAACGATTCTCAAAGAGCTACAAAGTGCAGGGGATAGCGGAGAGTTTTATACCCCTCGTGCGATTACCAGTTTTATCACCGATATGGTTGATCCGAAACTCGGTGAAATTGTTTTTGACCCTGCTTGCGGAACGGGAGGATTTCTCACCTCTGCGATTGAACATATTCGACAAAAAGAGGTCAAAAATATCGATGATCGTCTGACGCTTCAAAAGTCTATAAAAGGGGTGGAGCTTAAACCGCTTCCTCATATGTTGGCACTTACAAATCTAGTATTACATGACATCGAAGTGCCGAATATCGAATATGATGATGCCCTCTCAAAAGAGTTAAGTTCTATCACCCAAAAAGACAGAGTGGATGTTATCCTCGCCAATCCTCCGTTTGGTGGAAATGTGACGGACGGGATGGAGATGAACTTTCCGATGACATATCGCACGAAAGAATCGGCAGATTTGTTTTTAATACTTATTATTCAATTTCTAAAAGATGGAGGAAGAGCGGGTATTGTTCTTCCTGACGGTTCTTTAACAGGGGATGGGGTAAAAGCTCGTATTCGTCAAAAGTTACTCGAAGATTGTAATCTTCACACTGTAGTTAGACTTCCGAACTCGGTTTTTCAACCCTACGCCAGTGTTGCTACGAACCTTCTCTTTTTTACCAAAGGAGAACCGACCAAAGAGGTTTGGTATTATGAACATCAGCTTCCAGAAGGACAAAAATCTTACTCCAAAACAAAATTGATAGAAATTAAAGAGTTTGATCCGATTAAAGAGTGGTGGAATAACCGTGTAGAACATGAACAAGCATGGAAAGTCGATATCGAGATCATAAAAAATAGTGGATATAACCTCGATATGAAAAATCCTCATCAAAAAGAAGAAGAGCATATTTATACTGCTTCTGAACTTATGGGGATGATCCATCAATCATTTTCTAAAAGTAATGATCTGCTAATTAAATTGAATGCTGAGTTGATGAATGCTTAAAAAATTAGGTGATGTTCTACAATTAGATAAGCGTAATAAAATTGATATTAAGGACGATGGCGAATATTGTATTGCTGGTGTTCAAAGTTATGGTAAAGGTGTCGTAATTAGAAGAAGTGTTGTAGGCAAAGAACTTACAATGAAGCAATATCAGGTAATAAAAAAAGATCAGCTTATGTGGTGCAAAGTTGACACTAAAAATGGTGCGTTTGGCTTAACAAAAGAAGAACATATCGGTTCTTTGGCTTCTACTAACATGGCTTTGGCTAATATTGATACATCAAAAATACTTCCAAATTTTTTAGAAACGTTATTTCAAGTCTCTTCTTTTCATGAGCATATTACTAAGTATTCATCAGGAAGCACAAATCGTAAATATTTGACGCCGCAGCAACTTTTTGAGTTGATTGAAATACCTGATTTTTCTCTTGAAGAGCAAAAAAAGTTTATCCAACGAGTTGAATCTATTAGGAAATCTGGTTTAGCAGAAGAAATTGAAATTCAACTAAATTTAGTATCAAAATTGCGTCAAGCTATCCTTCAAGAAGCTATCGAAGGTAAATTGACAGCGCAATGGCGAAAAGAAATTCCTGATGTCGAACCAGTATCTAAATTACTCGAAAAAATTAGAGCAGAAAAAGAACGACTAATTAAAAAAGAAAAGCCGCTTCCAAAAGTCAATGAAGATGAAATTCCGTTTGATGTGCCTGATAATTGGGAATGGATTCGATTAGGTGATATTGGTGAAACAAACATAGGCCTTACTTATAGCCCTTTAGATATTTCTGATGATGGATTACCTGTTTTGAGATCAAATAACATAAAGAATGGTCAAATAAATTATCATGATTTAGTTTATGTCAAAACAAAAGTCAATGAAAAAAAGATGCTAAATAAAGGAGATATCTTAATTTGTGCAAGGAATGGTAGTAAGCATTTAGTAGGAAAGTCTGCATTAATAATGGAAGATGGAATGTCGTTTGGGGCTTTTATGACTACTTTTAGAAGCCCTTTTTATAATTATGTGTATTTGTTCTTACAATCCAATATATTTAGGAACCAATTTGATGATGAAAAAAGCACTGGTATTAATCAGCTAACTCAAGAAGTCCTACGAAATATAATATTACCTTTTCCCTCAGAAAATGAGCAAAGCAACATAGTTCAAAGAGTTAATTCTTTATTTGATATTTGTGATGAACTTGAACAGCAGATTAAAGATTCAAAAGCTAATACTGAAATGTTAATGCAGGCAGTTCTTAAAGAGGCGTTTGAAGAAAAATCGGAACCGCAGGCACCTAAAACTTTCCAACGTAGTGTCCTTGCCGCCTATTTGATCGATAACAGTCAAGATGACCTTTTCTTCGGACATGTGAAGCTCCAAAAAATGCTGTTTATGTGTGAAGCGGTCAATAATCTGGATTTTGATACAGACTATAAACGTCACGCTATGGGTCCGTATGATCCAAAACTGATTCGATCTGTGGACTCTCAACTAAAAAAAGCCAAATGGTTTGAAGTCAAAAAACTAGAGGGTGAAATAAGCAGATATGTTTACCATCCGCTTGAAAAAGTAGAAGAGTACAAAAAATATGTGGGGCGGTATTGGGATCATAAAAAAATAGAACATATTTTTCAACTGATGAAACCGATGAGGACATTACAGGCGGAAATCGTAGCAACACTTTTCAGTGCTAACTCGGATTTGAAAAAGACTAACATATCTATTACCGATGCAATACTTATTAATGAAGCACGGAATAACTGGCATGATAATAAGAAAAATATAGCTGTTGAGACATGGGAAAAAGCGATTGAATGGATGAAAAGTAAAAATCTGTTGTAAAAGGAAATATGGAGTATGCCCAAACAACTTATCTGTGATTTAATGAAAGTTGCATTGTCAGATAGCAACTCTCAAGATTACATCACGTTTCCTTTGCATGAAAAGTGTATAAAACGGGTACATAGTATTTTAAATCTAAATTTGACGGGTTATAAATGCTATATTCATTGTAATGATATTCGCCATGTCTATAATAGACATCCGCTAGACCATCATTATTTGTGCTATATTCCAGATATACTAAAAAATTTCAATAGTATAGAAAAAGAAAACACAATAGATCGAAGAACAGGAAAATCACAACTCGTTTATAAGTTTTACAAAAAGTATAATGGCAATATAGTGAAGTTGGTTAAAGTAAGAGTTCATCAAGATAAAACAATCAATTTGAAAACATTATTTACGATAGGAGAAGAGGGGCAGTAGACCAGAAACTACTGCATTCTACGGGTGTGGACTGATGAGTTAACCCCAGCCTGACGTTCGAAACGGACTCCGATGGTTTTTAAGGATAAAAAATGGACATACCAATAGAATATGCCACTTAAAATCTACCCAAGTAAACTTTAAGCGGAACATCTTGTCACTATCTTAACACACTTTAATTAATCCAATATAAATCGGCTTTATTTGTCGGTTTTTTATATTGAGCATATCTCAGAATGCAATTGGACTGAAATTATACTTAAAATTTTTTAAGGATAGCTTGCAATTTAAACCCTTGATTTTTAATGTGCCAGTATTGCAAATGGTATAATCGCATCTATGAAAACCGTGAATCAAATTTTTACTGATACAATCGAAATTAAAGGGTCTAAATTTCTTGCGTATTTAATGCCCATCGTGATGTATGAGGAACAGTTGGTGCATCTTCGATCCGAACACCCTAAAGCCGTCCATTGGGTGAGTGCTTATCGTTATCTCAATGAGTTTGATCAGATCGTTGAATATAGCGGTGATGACGGCGAGCCCAAAGGGACCTCAGGAAAACCGACTCTCGCCGTATTACAAGGGCATGAACTCATTAATACCGCGATTATCACGGTACGCTATTTCGGAGGTACGAAGCTTGGACCCGGAGGACTGGTTCGTGCCTATGCGGAAGCGGCAAATGCGGCATATTCGCAAGCCGTTTTCTACCCGTATGAAAAATTGATGATAAAGAGCATTGAATGTCATTACTCCAATGTTTCTATGATCGAATATGAAATGTCTCAAAAAGCGATTCGCTGTATTGAAAAAACATTCGGTGAGAAGGGAGCTGTTTTCAAGATTGAGGGGAGTGTTGAAAATCTGGAACAGTTTTACAACGTATTAGGTCGGAGTATTTTTTAATTTAAGTATTTAATCTTATTTTGTGCTATTTGGATGTAAATTTTCCAAATACGGAGGTGTACCATGACCGTCAGTTCCTATCTTTTTCAAAGTCCTTATTCTCAACCTTTTCAAGTGGGTCAGCCTGATCCGGCAATGAAACAAGAAGAGTCCCAACAGAACCAAAAAGAAGAGGCTAAAGTAGAAACGGAAGCCCAGAATCCGGTAGAGAAGAATAATTCGTTTGATCAACTTCAGACAGAGATTAAATCTTCAACGCTTTATGCGAATAGCGAAGGGTTTGGAATGAGTTCCGAACAGTTGAGTGAACTCTCTTCCGCATCTAAAAATGTGAAGCGGAGTGATTTGGTTCGTGTTTATTCAAATAGCGGAGAATAGAAGAAGGGAAGTATTAATATCATTAATATTATATTGATATAAAATACAAAGAACTCCGTTAAACTGTTTAAAAAGGAGTTTATTATGAAGTTTTCACCTCTCATTTTAGTTTTATCCCTCTCTCTTTCACCATTAATGGGAATGGGGGATGAGCACCACGACCATTCTTCCTCAGCAAATATAAGTTCTAAAACAATTCATGCCAGCGGAACCGTAAAATCCATTGCTGCCAATCACGAGAGTTTACGGATTTTCCACGATCCGATTGCTGAGCTTAAATGGCCCTCTATGAACATGCAATTTGAGGTAATCGATCACGATTTGACACATCCGTTGGAAGTGGGAGATCGAGTCAATTTTGAGTTTATTCAAAAAGATGGAAAAAATATCATCGTAAAGATGGCTAAATGAGCCGCATTCTTATTGCATTACTTTTAGTGATCGGCGTAAGTGCTAAAGAGGTAAAAAATTCTCCTGCATCACCTGATGCTTCGGAAGGGAAAAGTGTTTACGTTTCACCTCCTCCTCCTGTAGAGGTCGCTGATGAAGGGTGTGTCCAAAAAGAGGATCAAAATACGACAGGGCATGGAAGTGCAAAATGGTTCTAAATCACCTGAGCGTATCATTCGTAGTACTTTTATCCCTTTGGGGATGTTCTACTGTTTCTCAACAGGAAGCATTTGATTCGGTAAATCAAATGACGTCAGAGCGAGGAGTGAAAAATCTTCAATGGATTAAAACACAGCAAGAGTCTGTGAGTGTAGATGAGAGTGTCGCATTACTCCTTTCGAAGCCTGTGACACAAGAGAATGCAGTTCGTATTATGCTGATTAATAACCGTTCCTTACAACAAACCTACGAAGAGATCGGCATTGCACAAAGTGAATTGGTCGAAGCGGGATTGATGCAAAATCCCCTCTTAGGTTACAGTATCGGCCGCAGTAATGGGGTGACTACTTCTACGCTAAGCGTAGAAATGGCATTTTTGGATCTTCTTTGGATTCCTTTGCGTCGCGAATTGAGCGGGCTGGCATTTGAAGAGACAAAAGCACTTGTGGCTAACACTGTTTTACGTACGGTACGGGATGTAAAAAAGAGCTATGTTGAGGCGCGTTTGGCTGAAGAAAAACTTGTATTGTATCGGTCAATTTTGAAGTCGCATGAAGCTGCTCTCCAACTTGCGGCTCGTCAATACACCGCAGGTAATCTCTCTAAGCGAGATATGCTAAAAATTCAAGAGAGTTATGAGCACTCTCGCATAGAATTTATTAAACTCTCTCGTGAGAACGGATCGGCACGGGAAACATTGAATAAAATGCTTGGGCTTTACGGAGTACAAACCCATTATTCATTGAGTACTGAACCTTTGCGACGCGTTGAGTCTACAATCTCGGAATCAGGATTGGAAAAACGTGCGATTATGAATCGGCTTGATATGCAAGGTGCGATGAAAGCGGTCGATTATGCAGCGCTACAAGCGGGGTATACCTCAAATACACGGCTTTTAAACGAGTTAGAACTTTCACTCGAGAGTGAAAAAACAACCGATGAAAAACGGTTCAATACTTTTGGGATAAAACTCCCTATTCCGATTTTTGATTTCGGGCAAGCTCGGGTGAGTAAGGCTCAAGCGATTTACAATCAAAACGTTCATCGTCTAATGGAAACAGCTACCAATATTCGATCTGAGGTGCGTGAAGGATATGCGAAATTTCATTACGCCTACGATATTTCCCGTAGCTATGACGAGACAATCGTGACACTAAATCAACAAATTTTAGAAGAGACGCAGCTTTTTTATAATGGAATGTTGGACGGGATTTATGAATTGCTTGAAGATCAGCGACGAGCCGGTGAGTCAAAAATGGAAGCACTTGATGCGTTGGGAGAGTACCAAAAAGCACAAGCAGATTTAGAATACACGATAGGGGGGAAACTCTGATGGGACACGATAGACGCAATTTTTTGGGTTTGGGTGCGGCATTAATCGCATCCGCGGCACTGAGTCCTCATCTCAAAGCATCCGAACATGACCATGCGGCACCCGGGAGTCAAAAACGTCAACTTACCCTTGTCAAAAATCCGAAACGGGTACTTTCTCCTGCCACGCTTATTACTCCGAAAGAGGGGAAAAATTATAATCCCGTCGTAACGCTCAATGGGTGGAGTCTCCCGTATGAAATGAAAGAGGGGGTCAAAGAGTTTCATCTCATTGCTGAACCGGTTGTTCGTGAGTTTGCCCCCGGTATGGTCGTAAATTGTTGGGGATATAACGGTACTTCTCCGGGACCGACGATTGAAGCGGTCGAGGGAGATCGGATACGGCTGATCGTCACAAATAAGCTCCCTGAACATACGACGATTCATTGGCACGGATTAATCCTCCCTAACGGAATGGATGGGGTAGGGGGATTGACCCAGCCGCAGATAGCACCCGGTGAAACCTATGTCTATGAATTTACCCTTCGTCAAAGTGGAACCTTTATGTATCATCCTCATGCGGATGAGATGGTACAGATGGCGATGGGGGCGATGGGGATGTTTATCGTTCATCCCAAAAATCTCAAAGAGCATAAAGTGGATCGGGATTTTTGTTTTCTGTTAGCGAGCTATGATGTGGCGCCGGGAACCTATACCCCCAATCCTTCAACAATGACTGAGTTTAATATTTGGAGTTTTAACTCCCGAGTATTTCCCGGGATTGATTCGATGAACATTCGAGTAGGAGATCGTGTACGTATCCGTGTCGGGAATTTGACGATGACGAACCATCCGATTCACATGCACGGACATACGTTTGAGGTGACATGTACCGATGGGGGATGGGTTCCAAAAGGGGCACGTTGGCCTGAAGTTACTATCGACGTCGGGGTGGGACAAGTGAGGGCGTTTGAATTTGTTGCTACCGAAGAGGGGGATTGGTCTCTGCATTGCCATAAGTCACATCATACGATGGGTCCGATGGGGCACAGTGTTCCCAATATGCTTGGAGTCAAGCAAGATGACCTCACCGAAAAAATCAGCGATCTAATGCCCGATTATATGTATATGCCGATGGGAAAAAACGGGATGGCAGAGATGCAGGATATGGTGGAGATGGGGATGAAGCTTCCTGAAAATACCTTGCCGATGATGAGTGGGCGAGGGCCGTTCGGCCCGATTGAAATGGGAGGGATGTTTACCGTTGTAAAAGTGCGTAAAAACCAGCCTAAAGGCGATTACAGTGATCCGGGCTGGTATGTGCATCCCAAAGGGAGTATTGCACATAAAATTTAGCGGAGCGTTATTTGACCCGTTTCCATAACAGAATGAAAAGAAAGATTCCAAGATAGGATGCTGCCATATCTTTTTGAGCATCCCATGAGTCTCCTTGCATCCCTAGAAAGGCAGTTCCAAGCTCAGGATGGGTGACTTCAGTCGCCCCCCACTCCAACACTTCGTATACTCCTGAAAGCGCGATAAGAAAAAGAACAGTGAGTAGCCATGCATTGGATTTTAGTTTTTGAAAAGAGGAAAACAATTCATAAAACGGTAAAAAAAGTAAAAAAGCAAACATAAAATGGACAAGGCGATCATAATGATTCCGTTCAAATCCAAAAAATTCGGTTACAGGGGTAAAAAAAGGCATTTCGCTGTAGGTATAGTGTGCCCCAATGGCATGTAAAATAAAAAATAGAAAAAGCATCCACGTACTGGCCTCAGAAAAACCATATTTTCTTTCACTCCAAAGAATTATCGGAAGTGCGATAAAGACCAAAAGATTTTCCAATAGCCAATCGCTGCGGTACCGTGGATCAATCGCCAAGAGTAACCAAATGATAAGGTAGATAATAAAAAGTATTGATTTAAGTTTCATGGGAACATAATAACATAGATAAAGGGTAAGTTTTGGAGATAAATTAAGAGAGAGGTAAAGGTGGCGCAGCGGACGGGACTCGAACCCGCGACCTCCTGCGTGACAGGCAGGCATTCTAACCAACTGAACTACCGCTGCA
>NZ_JASJOW010000007.1:0-3673 GCF_031427015.1 Sulfuricurvum sp.
GGCACAGAGGTACAAAACGCGACACGGTTCTTAAGAATCGCTTAATTCCTCTTCGCAATCATCCCAAGCATTAGTACTTCGTTCATCTTCGTAAGCAAATCCATTTTTAATTTTTACGTGTGTGTGCTGTTTCATTTCATCAAAAATATTTTTCGTAATTTCAGAAGAGTTATCAGATAGCGCTTCAACAACAATATCTTCAATCTCTTCTTTGGCATCCTCATCCAATGCATCAATGTTTAAAAATTCAATTTCCACTTCTAACTCAACTTTTAGCGTGTATTTCATCTGAGATCCTGTTTTATTTTAGATGATTTCTTTTCAACCAATTATATAGGTTTGCTTCTGTAGTATCATAACGATTGGCTATAAATTTTTGAGTAGAGCCATTAGCCAGCAATGCTTCAATTTCTGGTTTAAACTTGTCAAGCTTACTTTTGCCCGGTCCTTTTGGACGACCTAGTTTGATTCCATTCTCTTTTTTGAACCTCAAAGCCTCTTTTGTACGAATCGATATGAGATCCCTTTCTATCTCAGATGCAATTGAAAATGCCATGGCCATTACTTTGCTTTGGATAGAATCATCTAAATTCCAGTTTCCCTTAACGGCATAAATCTTCATCTGCTTTTGAGATGCGATTGAGAGTATCTCCATGATCTCCAACATACTTCTTCCAAGACGGGAGAGTTCACTTACTATGAGTACATCATCTTTTTTTGCATCGTCGATAATAGCAAAAAGTTTTCTTTTCTTCCAAGATACTTTTCCAGATATCTGCTCTTCTATAAATTCAACATAACCAAGACGTTTTTCATTGGCAAGCTTTAAAATATCAGATTTATTTTTTTCAATATCCTGATCGGCAGTTGATATCCTAAGATAAGAAGTAGTTTTCATAAAAATTTGCCTCATTTAATTAAAATATTTTAATCTATTTAATTATAGTGAAATTATTATCTTTTAATCAATGATATTTAGTGTGTATTATAAGTTAAAATAAACGAACATTTTTAGTATAGGATATTTATGGCAAGAATTGAATTTTTAACAGGTAGTGAAATTAAAAACTTTGAGTCGGTACCAGAATTTAAAAACAGTTTTGAACGAGACTATTTTTTCAAGCTACCCAAAAAAATATATGATCAAGCACTGACTTTAGGTAATGATGAACTGTTTTGTATTTTCACCTTGATGTATGGATATTTTAAAGTCAGCAATAAATTTTTTGATTTCAACGGCTATAACGAAGACGATATTCGACATATCTGTACTAAATATCAAATTGAAGTTTCTAATAGCATGGTGCAGCCTTCTATTCGAACAATACAACGCTATAAACAGATCATCAAGTTTTATTTCCAGATTGTTGAGTTTAATTCTGAAATTGAATCTAAACTACAACAACACGCGATAGAGCTTGCTAGCAACTTTACTCACCGTAAAAAGATATTTTATTCTCTTGTAGATTACTCTAAAAAGCTCACTATAGAAATTCCAAGTTACTTTACATTGTCTAAAATTATTAGTGCTGCTTTGAACAACCAAACCGAGAATATACTCGCAGTTTTAAAAACTTACAAAAATGATGAAAGGCTAAAACTTTTAGGTGATTTTACAGATAAAGATGAAAATTTCAAAAACAGATACAACATCGGCAGCTACAAGAAGCTAGGGTATTCTACAAATAAAAAACAGATGCTTACTTCTTTGACGCACTTGGAAACTATACGATCAAAGTTTACTATTTTAAAACCTATCATAGATGAAGTTGGCATAACAGATAAAATATCTCAATATTATTCAAAATGGCTCGAACAAAGCAAAGTGTTACAGCTTACAAGAAAACAAGAACTCGAACAACAATTTTTATTGCTATCATTTGTAAAGTACCAATACTACATCCGTAACGATAATCTTGTCGATAGATTTATCGCCATTATTCAAAGCACAAAAAACACTCTCCTGCGCCACCAAAAAGATCTTCACTTTGAGAATGAGCCCAAACTAACGGCATTGATAGTATCTTTGGAGAATGCAAACATATCGATTCTCAATGAAGTCAGTCAAATTATCAACAGTGACACCATTGATGACACTACAAAGATATCTACACTAAAATCACTCATAAATTCAAAAACTCAAGCCCTAAAAGCACTGTTTGAAGGGAAAGCAACTATTGAAAAGAATCATCTCAACAGATTTGATTTCCTCCAAAAAGCCTCTCAATCACTGCAAGGAAAACTCTCTGGTGTTGTCAAGCTTTTAGAGTTTGATGAAAAATCATCCAATAAACATCTCATAAAGGCGATTCGCTATTTCAAAGAGAATAGCAACCTCACTAAATTGGCACCAACTGATTTTCTATCTGAAGAGGAGAAGACAGTTCTTTTAGATGATGAAAACAGGTTTCGTGTTTCACTTTATAAAGCATTGCTCTTTATCCACATCAGCGATGGGATCCGCTCAGGCATTTTAAATCTAAAATACTCCTATAAATACAAAAGCTTTGAGGATTATTTAATCCCTAAAGATGAATTTTTTCAAGAGAAGAAAGCGTTACTTGCGTACTATGAACTTGATCATTTGGGAAACTTTTCAGAGTACATCGATCCCATCAATAAGAAGTTGGAACACAGTTTTGAAATTACAAACAGACGTATTATTAAGGACAATAATGCCCATTTCAAAGCTACGGCAGATTCATTTATACTCTCCACGCCAAAATTAGAGAAGACAGAGGAACAGCTAGAACACACCATCGCAAAATATTTCCCGCAGGCAGAACTTATCTCTGTAATCGATCTGTTGCATTCAGTGCAGGTAAAAACAGACTTTTTGGATTCCTTTAAACACTATTCTCTACAGAATACAAGAATTGGGAAGCTTGATCCAAATCTCTTATATGCATCAATTGTTGGGTATGGATGTAACATCTCTTTATCAAAGATGGCGAAAATATCTAAAGGTATCAGTGAAAATGAGCTTGACACTACAACCACATGGTATTTAAACGAAGAGAACACCGTTGAGGCAAATGATAAGATTGTCGCATATATCGATTCACTTGAGATATCAAAACTCTTCAAAGCAAACCAAGATATCAATCATACATCCAGTGATGGGCAAAAATACAATATCAAATCATCAATCGATTCGACAAATGCGGGGTGGTCCCATAAATATTTCGGATTGGATAAGGGAGTGGTAGCATATACATTTATCGATGAGGGTCACAAACTGTTTTACTCGATTGTAATCAATGTCAATGAAAGAGAAAGCGGTTATGTGATTGATGGACTGATGCATAATGATGTTGTAAAAAGCGATATTCATAGTACGGACACGCATGGATTTAGTGAAGTGATATTTGGAATTACCCATCTACTTGGGTTCTCGTTTGCGCCACGCATTAAAAACTTCAAAGAGCAGCAACTCTATGGAACTGATACGCCAAAAGCGTATCATACCAAAGGTTATAAACTGCTTCCAAAACGAAAAATCAATTTTAAGATCATAGAAGAAAATTGGGATGATATCCTTCGTTTCACTCTTACAATCAAATCCAGAAGAACGTCAGCCTCACAGCTTTTAAAGCGGCTTACATCCTATTCCAAGCACCATAAACTCTACACCGCCATCAAAGAGTTTGGAAAAATTATCAAAACAGATTTT
>NZ_JASJOW010000008.1:0-3961 GCF_031427015.1 Sulfuricurvum sp.
GGCTATTTCTCAACAAACAGGGTAAAAGTCCCATGGTTCTTAGAAATAGCTTAAAAATGGTCTTTTCGCTAAAAACCAGCCCTCATATCTCCTCTACAAGCCACGAAATTAATTTCCGAGACCTAAAGGCTGCATAAACTCTTTTTCTTTATCAATCGCAATTAAATTGTAAACTCTCTTTGAATAGTTGGTAAAATCATAAATCCCATAAAAATTAATATGACTCCAGTGAATAATTGAACTGTTTTTAAGTGCTGTGAGGATTTCATCTTTCTCGGTGCTATTTTTAGAATGTTGTAATTTTTTGGTAAGATAAAGATAATTCCAAAGGATTATAGCATTTTGAATAAGTCGTTTTGAGTTATTTGCAACGTTTTGCTCTTCGGTAGTTGCAACCGTAAACTCTTGATTGTTTCCAAAAAATACCGCTTTTGAAAATCGATTAGAGGCTTCTATCTTATTGAGCTGCTTTTCTATCCGTTGGCGAAGCTTTACATCATCGATATAATTGAGCAAAAAATCGGATTTTATAATCTTTCCAAATTCTTTCAACGCAGTGTATAGTTTGTGCTGTCGTGAATAGGAAGTGAGCCTTTTTAAGAGCTGTGTAGCCGTTGTTTTTCTCTCTTTAATTGTTACGGCAAACCGTAAAATATCATCCCAACTCTCTTTGATTATTTGAGTATTGATTTTTCTTTTAGGTGCCAATTTATAACCTAAATTATGATAGTGTTTTGGTGTAAAAAAGCCGTAAAGCTGTTGATCTTTGAAATTTTTAATTCTTGGACCAAAATTGAATCCAAGAATATTTGTTAAACCAAATATTAGCTCTGTATAGCTGTGGCTATCCCCGGAATGTAAATCGCTCTTGACTGTCTCATTGTGCAACAGTCCATCAATAACATACCCCGATTCTCTTTCACTGACATTGATAACAGTGGAATGAAACAGGCGATTTGATTCGTCAATAAAAGTATAGGTGACAACTCCTTTGTCGGCACCAAAGTATTTGTTTGAGTGTCCTGCATTAGTAGAATCGATATTTGAAGCAATGGAGTATTTTTGCCCATCACTTGAAGTATGATTGATATCGGTGTGATGTCTTACTATTTTTACAAGCTCCAATTTCTCCATATATGCCACAATTTTGTCATTTGCTTCGGTCGTATTATCCTCTGAAAAGTACCATATTTTGGTATTATCAAGCTGGTTTTCGTTGATGCCTTTTGATATTTTCCCCATCCGTGAAAGGCTTAGGTTGCATCCATATCCAAGTATGGATGCAAGTAATAGATTGTGATTGCTTTTAATGCGACTTTGAGAGTAGTGTTGAAATGATGATAAAAAATCTGTTTCCTTATCAATTGAATTGAGAACATCAATCACGGATAGGTACTCTTCCGTTGGGAAATATTTTGCGAGAGGATTTTTTTCTTCATCTTCATCCTTTTCCAGCTTAGGAGTTTTGAGGATGTAAGAGTCGTCTGATGCCGTAAAATAGGTGTTTGTACCATTTAAAATATTATGATTTGTTTCTTTGTAGCTTGCTTCAACTTTGTCTTTGACGGTGTTCATAAAGGTATCAAACGGTTTTAAATACTCCATTTCATGCTTCGTTAGAAGTAGATCTTTATTTTTAATCCAATCATCTTTATCAATCATATAGTCATCAAAGTTTTTGTATCTGTAAGAGTATTTCAAATTAAGAGTTCCATTTTTAATGGCATCGCTTACATGAAAGAAGAGTAATATTTTATAGAGTGAGACTTTAAATTTATCGCCATCAAATACAGCGATACGCTCTTCTTCATCTAAAAATGCTTTAGGTACTTTATTGGTGAGAGTGGGATTGTTTTTGAAATAGTTAATGGCTTCAATAAGATTTTTATTCGATGCTTTTTCATCAAACTCAATCGCTTTTAAAATCCCCGAAAGCTTGCCTTGCAGCGATACTGACTTGCTCTCTATAAAATCATACTTGCATTCAACAACAGTGTCGAAAACTTTTTTCTCTGTAAGAATCTCATTGAGTGCCAGTGTCTTTTGCTGAAGAAGTTTCTCTATTGTAGCTACTTTTTGAACAGCACTTAAATCGCTGTCTTTGACAATAGCTTCAATATCATTTAGTGTTGAAAGATTTGCATTCTCAAGTGACTGTATGACCCGATTTTTATGAGGTTCTTGTTCAAAACTATACTCTTTTTGGGAACGAAGTGAGGAGTTTTTAGCCGTCTGCACCGTTGATATAAATCTATCTATGAGATTATCGTTACGGATCAAGTACTGATAATATACAAATGATAGAAGTAAGAAGTTAGATTCTACATCTTTCTTTCGCTTTACTTGAAAAACTTGGCTTTTTTCAATCCATTTAGCATGATACTGGGCTATTTTAGGGGTGATTCCTCCCGATATAAAGATACTCTCCAAGATATTGAATTTTGATTGTATCGTTTTAAATTTTTGAAGACTTACCATCATGGCAGCTTTTTTAGTAGAGTGCTCCAGTATCTTATAGTGCGTGAGACTCCATCTGTTTTTATAGTCTCCATCTTTTTGTAAAAATTCATCTAGTATATTCAGTTTTTGATCTTTAATGAATGGCGTTAATCTCTCTAGAATATCTCTTTTTTGAGAATTGATGGCGACTGTGATAATGCGATATAACTCCGTGTAACTCGGCACTTCGATTGATAGCTTTTTAGAAAACTCAACAAGAGCATAAAAGATTTTTTTACGATGGGTAAAATTATTCGCCAACGTGATAGCTTCTTTTACAAGGATATCTTTTATCTCATAGGTGTATTCGTTAATTCGCAGGTGCTGCTTAATGATCTGCTGATATCTATAAAGTGTACTTTTTGTTAAACTTACAGCATCTGTATCGATTGATATTTTTAAAATATCGGAGGCAATATAATCTAAATTTTTATCATCATTTAAATCTGTGAAGAATTTATTTGTTGCTTTGAAATAGCCATACAGCAGCACAAAATAAATTTGATTAAAATCGATTTCTATTTTTTCGAGTAAATTCTTTGGGATTGAAAAATAAAATTTTTGCTGGTTAAAATTAAATATTGGTTTTTGATTGAATGCTTTTTCTTCCTCTTTTGATAAAATTTGTAAAGTTGTCACTTTTTTCCTTTTTTGTGTAATTTATTCTGATTATATATACTGTTTGCTATACTTTGTTTGATTTATACTTAAGTTTACACTTATCAGATAGTTTATGGATAAATTTCAGAGTGTAATGCAAACGAAGGTTTAATTTACATCACAAAGGGAGTGGAATGCTTATCGGTTATGCAAGAGTTTCAAAATCTGATGACTCTCAAGTTTTAGATTTACAAATCGATGCACTTCTCCAAGCGGGTGTAAATCAAGAAAGTATTTACACCGATAAAATTTCAGGGATCAAAGACGAAAGACCCGGCTTGGAAAATTGCTTGAAAGCTTTACGAGAAGAAGATATTTTAGTTGTCTGGAAGCTTGACCGTCTTGGCAGAAATCTCAAGCATCTTATCAATACTATTGATGATTTAAACAAAAGAAATATAGGATTTAAAGTTTTAAGCGGACAAGGTGTTAATATTGATACAACCACTTCTGCCGGAAAAATGATGTTCTCAATTTTTGGTGCTTTTGCAGAATTTGAGAGAGACTTAATCAGAGAAAGAACAATAGCCGGACTTCAAGCTGCAAGAGCAAGAGGAAGAAAAGGTGGAAGAAAGTTTAACCTTACCAAGTCACAAGTAAGATTAGCGGAAGCAAGTATGAAAAATAGAGATACCAGTGTAAAAGAACTTTGTGCTGAGTTGGGGATTACAAGGCCTACTCTTTATAAATATATTGGACCGAATGGGGAGCTAAGAGATTTTGCCAAGAGAGTGCTAGAAATCACTAATTAAGCTATTTCTAAGAACCATGGGACTTTTACCCTGTTTGTTGAGAAATAGCC